>NZ_JBBOCB010000001.1:4800000-6727939 GCF_038000415.1 Paenibacillus sp. FSL R7-0198
GCCCCAGACAGTCCCTTCGGAGGATAATGCAAGACTATGGTGATATCCCGCTGAAACATCGGTAATGCCAGACAAATGGTTTACTTTTCCTTCTTTGCCGGTCACTGTCCTTCCATAGCTATACACCTGACCAGAAGTCGTAAGTAACAACGTATAACTTGTATTGGCATCCATCTTCTTCACTTTGAGCTCGTGATGAAAGGGGGTGACTTTGCCCTCCAGGTCTAGCTGCCAAGCCTTTCCCTTCTTATCCAATGCAAGTAGAGATGCATCTGCACCGGTGATCGAAGATATGTTGTCCAAATCTTTTAATTTGGTTGGTTTGGAAGGAGCTTTACCGGGTTCGTTTGGCTCGTTCCATGTCCATACGGAGCCATCTTTCTTCAGAGCATAGCCGTGCAGGCCAGCGGATTCAACTTGAATGATATCTTTTAACCCACTGATCGTCTGTAGCTTACGTGTCTGTTCCAGGGCTACGGCTTGAGGCGGGTTTTGCCAAGACCGAACGGTTCCATCCTGGAGAAGGGCGATGGTTGAGAAAGCCCCTATGCTAACATTCGTGGCAGAGGTAATATTAGGCACTTGACGTGGCATGTTGCCGTTACCCCACTCCCAGATGGTTCCATCTGCTTGAATGGCTGCGTTGTTCCCACCACCGGAGGATGAAATAACTGTTACATTGGATAGTTTGGGAATACGAATCGGACTAAATGTATGACGATATCGAACGTTGTCGCTCACACCAAGTTCTCCCCAGAGATTACGGCCCCAGGCCCATACAGAACCGTCACTTCTCAATGCGACTGTGTAATAATAAGCACCCTGTACAGCGGTATAGTAAAGTTTCTTCTCTACACTGCTTGATGAAGTCGGTTGAACAGAGGTGTTACTAGTGGAGGGGGACATGTTAGTGGCTGCATGAGTCGTTAGCACAGCAGCTAGCTCCATCATCAGGCTTGACGCAACTAATGTTGTAGCTATTGCAATGGTGAATCGACGAGTCTTTTTACCGTTACTCTTGGATCGATTATTCAAGCGTGAAGTGGAGCGTTTTTCTTTTGCTATGTGATCGGATGAGTTTACCGATTGCATGATATCGCCTCGTTTTCGGATGAGTTGGGCATGAATGTTGCCTTTCTTTCTAAACGCTCTATGAAGGGATGAAGTTACATACAAGTGATAAAATTTCCTTTATATTGAAGAGGGTTAGGTATTATTGCAGTCTTCCTAACAGAAATTAGGTAACCTGCACGTAGTCTTTAGCGTCATAAAGATGAGGTGATTAGATGAAGAGAGTGCTGCTTACGGTTTTGTTAGTTTTAATAGTGTTAACAGCATGTGAGGCAAATGATCAGAAAGTGGATTTTCCAGTAATGACGAAATCATTCCCAGAAATTATTGAGCCCCATAATCCAGAGCAAGCGGAGCAAAGCGGGGATGTGGTTGTGCTTCATGGAGGGATGCGGAACGGGGATAAGTGGGACACATTTATGAAAAATGTGAAGAAAAAACAGCAGGATCAGGTTCGTGTGACGATGTATACCATTGAAGGTGGGCCCATTATCCAGGAATTGATCTATGATGGTACAGCTATTCAATCGACTTACGATAACTCAAGGGATGCCTATGGCTCCAAACAGGGAATGAAGACCGACACCTGCAAAGGGATCAGGGCAATGAAGAGTGAGCAGGGACATATTTTTTACGTGTTAACAGGGTGTGAGAAGGAAGAGAACCCCTTCTGGATGCCTAAGCTTTAAATGGGATGTATCCACATGCAAACTCTTAATGAATTTAATAGATCCAAAAAAACCTGCGAAGCTGAGGATGTGCAGGTTTTTTGTGCATTTTAAAAGATGGGGAGTAATGGGGTTATCCGTACACAGCATTGGACAATTCAATCAGGTTTCCGTCAGGATCACGTACATACACCGAACGAATGGGACCCAGTGCTCCCGTGCGTTCCACCGGACCTTCTTCGATCTTCGTATGATGTTGCGTGAGATGGAGAATCACTTCTTCCAACGGTGTGCTGACCAGAAAACAAAGATCTGCCGAACCCGGTGTAGGGGTGTGAGCTTTCGGTTCAAATTCTTTTCCCTGTTCATGCAAATTGATCTTCTGCTGTCCAAACTGTAATGCTTTTCGGCCTTGACCGAATTCAACTACCTTCATGCCTAATATGTTGGTATAGAGTGAAATGGTTGCTTCCAGATTCTCTACGGTCAACACGAGATGGTCAAGTCGTTCTAATTGCATGGATAAACCTCCTTCGAATTGGATCATTTGCTCCTGTAAAACGAGAGGTGTATATAGTAGTATGTCATTTATTATACTTTAGAGCTCAGTTGGATCGACATCTAATGAGAAGAAGGTAGAGGAAGTTATGAACAGGAGTATTTATGTGCCAAGGAACTTGGCTTTGAGAGTAGAGTAATAGTGTAAATAACTAACAAGAGTAACTCACGAAAGTCATGAATGAACTTTCTTTAGGTCCAGTTCAAATGGATGATGATATCGTGTTGTCTTGCCAAATCTGAACGGGCTTTACCCAACTACTCCGGAAGAGTACGAACCTCATTCGTTATAGTCGTGATGTAGTAATGTTGTCTCTGTTGTTTTGGTTTGAAATGGGATGTTTGAATCGGGAAGTGCGGATTCTTCTTTATTAGTTACAGAAAAATAAAGCACAAGTTGAAGTATCAATATGATAAGAGTAATCATGATAAAGATGATAATATTCCTTTTGTTCAATGTGTATCTTCCTTTCAGCGAAAAGATTTTAATGAAGTGAATTTAGTGGTTAATAACCAATTATATCATATTTTGGGTGGTGATATAAATGAAGAGGCTTTGGGTGTTATGTATTTTGATACTTTTAGTGACAGGGTGTGGTCTGAACAATAGAGAGAAAGCTATTGATTATCTAACGCAAAATCAAAGAAATGATGCATCACTCATTGTATTCACCGACCGACCTTCGGAGCGGCCATTTATTGTTGAATTACAGACGCAATTAAATGAAGTGAATAACGAGAATTTGAGGGCAGAAGGCCCAATAACTAACGTAACCTTTTATAATGTCCGTGATGAAATTAAGTTTAATTATGAGAAGATTTTCGGTCTGAAATCATATCCGTACATGATCCTATTCGAGAAAGGCCAGATCACATTGGAGACGCAGAAACCGGAAGAGATCGTTCAGCATTTTAAGAAGATGTAAGAGTCTACTAAAAAGAAGTCTGATCCCGATGGATCGCTGAGTTAAACATAAAATGTGATCTGTGAGGTCCTACTGGGGAGACAATGAAGCCATGCTGGCAAGACAAAGGACAACTATAGCAAGACTCTTGTCTTTTTTATTGGGCTTCCCTCATAGTTATTCGCACACTCTCCGAATGTGCTAAGGACATAGTATAGGGCATACACACTATGTGCATCGGCCTAAGGAGATGACCATTTTGAAGTATCTGAACAAGAGGACAGCCACCCTCAACAAATTAAGGCCCAGTCGTTCTACGTCGAAATGCAGAAAAAAACACTTGGTAAAACGAAAGAAATGCCATATTATCCGTAGGTCTTATCGGAGAAAACGCTGCTCACTGAAGCGTCCATTAAGATCACAGAAAATGGCCCGTGACAAAAAAGTCATTTCATTACCGAGAGGGATGGGTAGCAACCCGGTATGTTGTGAGCCCGCCCCCCTGCTCGCTCCGTTGAGACAACATGAATTGGAGACGGTGAGTCTCCCTGGAACGCAAGGTGTGGCAGGTGCCCAAGGCCCCGCAGGCCCTCACGGCGGGCCGGGTCAACAAGAGGTTCCCGGAGCGCAGGGTCCCGCCGGATCTCACGGTGAGCCGGGTCAACCGGGGCTTCCCGGAGTGCAGGGTCCAGTTGGTCCTCAAGGAGGGCCGGGTCAACCGGGGCTCCCCGGAGCACAGGGGCCCGCAGGCCCTCAAGGTGAGCCGGGTCAATCGGGAGTTCCCGGAGCGCAGGGTCCCGCTGGCCCTCAGGGTGAGCCGGGACAAACGGGGCTTCCCGGAGCACAGGGTCCCGCAGGCCCTCAGGGTGAGCCGGGACAACCGGGAATTCCCGGAGCGCAGGGCCCCGCAGGTCCGCAGGGTGAGCCGGGTCAACCGGGAACTCCAGGAGTCCAAGGACCAACGGGTCCCCCAGGTGAGCAAGGTCCACCGGGCACCGTACCCGGAATTGAAATCATTCCTACGGCAAACCGTTATTTCTATTTTCCGGACACCGATCTGGATTTGTCGGCCTCAGTTACAATTCCTGCCACAGCATTCACAAATGACGATGGCGGCAGCATAACCGAATTTGCCGGAATTGGACTTAACAGTTTTAACAATCTATATATCAACGGGATCGTCCAACAAGGAAACTCATACGATCTAAGTGCTGAGAGTTTGTTTTTTTCGTCACAAAACGGTGTGATCTTTGCAGGGACACCTATCACTATAGAGATAATTATAATAACAGCCAATATAATAAATGGTTAAAATTGGTTTTATTTGCTGGTTCCTTTGCCTTCACTACTCCCAAACCTACCACATATACTATGTTAGGTAGGAGGTGAGAAACATGCCACTTGTGACACCATTTCAGAACAGTTTGAGATTTGCTGCAACCATTGGTGATGGGACCGGCACTGGGGCAACGTTTGCCATTGCTGCGACTGCCTTTACAAACGACGCTGGTGTAGCTGCAACCGCATTTCCAGGCACCTACAACTACTACAATCTTTATATTAATGGCCTTATGCAGACAGCAGATACGTCCTCGGCTACGACGACTACAATTACAATTCCCGGTGGAGATGCATTAAATGATGGAACTCCAATTGTTGTACAATTTGTAGTGTCTTAAAAAGATTTAATCCTACTGTATCGTTATCTTGTGCGACTTCTATCTGTGATAGAAGTCGTTCTTTTTGTACAAGTTACCCAGTCGGCTCAACGGCATTCATCCATGCATTAATGTGCAAAAATAGTTACCCAAGGATGTTGCCCAACTACCGGATAACCTCTGAAGAAATGATCCTTCCGTTTGATTCCAATCCTCCTTCTAACTTGTTAAAATTTAGGTACATAAACTACGGTCAGGTTGGCGGGTGATATGGAAATGCAGCGAATTGAGGTACATCCCGATCTATTGGAGGAAAAGGCCCGGTTGGTCCAGCAGAAGAAACAGGAACTGGAGCGAATGGTCTGGGAACTGGAGAAATCAATTTATATGTTGCAATCCGAGTGGTCGGGTGTGACAGGAGAGCGTTTCTTCTGGGATTTTATGCAGGTGAAAGAAGTGTTCCCGACTACAATCGGGCTGTTGGACGAAATCCAGAAAGAGTTTACGTTTATCGCGAAGAACTTCAAAACAACGGACGGCTCAGGCGAGGTTGCGCTGTACATTCCAGAGGAACTAAAGCGAAATTTCGCTGTAGGGCTGCTCGATAAATCCATAGGAGAAACAATCACGGGAATGGGCCAGACGGCAGAAGCTTTCTTCGAGAACCCATTCAGTACATTAAGCAGCGTGGCATATGCCATGACAGTGGGCAAAGTTGTAGACGTTGGGCGTGGTATTCAGTTTGCATGGGACACCGCCTGGGGCACGGGAACGGCGCGGTCTGATATAGAACAATTTGTAGAAGAGCAGAAGAAGCAGATCGATGAGAGTGGAGCAGGGTATTACGGTGGAGCGATGACAGGTCAGGCTTTGGCGTACGTTTTGTTTGGCAAAGCCTTTCGTTCAATGGATGATAAGCATACCGATCTGGGTGGATCGGGTGGAGGTAAGTCGGGGCATGGGGAGAATGGCTCACATAATAAAGAATTTACGTTTATTACAGACCCCGGAGAAATGAAGAAATATATTACACCTCCTAAAGATGGATTTCAGGCGTATCTTGAAAGAAATTATATTGAAATTAGAACAAAAGGAATTGAGGATGTACCTATTGTTGCTAAAAATACAGGGCTGACAGAAGAGCAAGTTACTAACATGAAAAGACATCTATTCTTGAGCACTTATAATTTGTCCATAGAAGGTAAACCGTATAAAGAAAACTACTTTCAAGCCGACGGGGATATAGCATATGCTTGGAAGAAAGCTCAAAACGGTGATCTTAATGAAGCTGAGAAGGATTGGTTTAAGACATTAGCGAATCATGAATTGAGAGAAAAAGAGTTAATGAGTGAAGGAATGCCCCTGAGGGATCGGACGACTTGGAGCGCGGAATTAGAGACATTTAAAATAGATACAGAGAAAAATGCTCATGATAAAGCTGCTGTAACAGCTCCCAATCCTCCGCCTTTTCCAGGTTACGATCCTAGTAAGGATTTTGGTAAGTACTACGATGATAAGATTGATTACTAAATGTTGAGGTGAAACAGAATGTTATTGGAAAATGCAGTAATTAAACTAAATAATATAAATTGGGCCTTAGTAGGTACTGTTATCTCTGAGGAGGATACTAAACTCGGATATGAATTCCTCAGAAGAATGGCTCAGTTTTATAAATCGGAGCAGCTGAAGCCTATGCCACCTGCATTTACAAATGTGGCGAAACTGCTAGGAGATCAGGGAGAGGAATTAGATATTTCAGCTTATTGTAGTTCAGAGGCTGTTGCGTATTTGAATCAAAACTCCTATGTGAAAAGAATATTTGAATACTATTTACAGTTGGCGAAGTACGCAGAGAATAACACGGGCATTAGTCAATATCTAGACATTTATGAACCGTTAATTAAACTTTTTGAAAGGGGCGGCTCTTTTACCATCAAACCACTCTCTCTAGAAATTATACAAGTCTCACATTTCCCACTAAACAATTGGTATGAAAAATTTGTGGAGAAAGATCCGATTGATATTAATAATCTGTAGATCATATTTAATGTAATTGTATTCATACAAACAGCACTCCTACCAAATTATAGTAGAGGTTTGTATGTAATAGTAGGAGGAGATTAATTGGCAACTGACTGCTCCTTGAAATGTGAAGAAGTTGTGTTGACAAAAGAAACTCTGATTGAGATCTTAACTAAGATCAATATTATTTGTGATGAAGTAATTCAATTAGACAAAGGATTTAAAATTGATGAAACAGTAAATGAAGTTGGATTTTCAATTGCTTTAATTGATACTTCAGCTAGTCCATTTGGTTACGATTCAGAGTTTCTTGCCAATGATTTTAAATATAATCAGAGTTTAAATTTCCGAATAGATAATGACTGGGACAGTATAGAGGCAATTATCCGCATTCTTGTACTTGTCTTTGAAATAATCGATTCGACGGAAAGTAACCTTTTGTTTCTGCTTAATGATAATGAATGTTTTTATAGAATTGATGGGACTTTAAGAATTAATAACGAAGACGGTTTTTGGGATCGAGTAGAGTACAGAAGGTTTATTGAAACTAGAGAATATCAAGATATGTAGAAGATTTTTAGGGAGATAATTCAACAGGATTCTACTCATCCAATAGAGGAGGATCAATAAATGGATTACGAATTATTTCTACGAGCTAATTTAGATCTTAATTATTTAGGGAAGCTGTTAGAAAGACATACTATTGAATTTGTTAACGGATCAGTTTCATTTAATAGTAACGATGAAGAAATAGTAATTGGATCTAATTTTTTTACGTTGACTCTTGAAATTGAAGATATTTCTGACATAGCTTTTGTTAGAAATTATTACAACTTAGATGTTAATGTGTGCATTAGGGTTCAGTTATTTGATAATACATTTTATGAAGGACTTGAGCATTTATTTAAAATCATAGGAAACCTTATAGGAAATACTAGTGGAAATCTTTTATTCCTAGAAAATGGCTCTACTCAACTACTTAGAATGGAGAATGGTCTGTTGGCGGTAAATAATCGGTTGGATGAATATCAAACTAAATACCTAACTCCAAGCCTTCTTCTTTTACTTGACCATCCCTATATTGAAAAGGAGTTATCAAGTTAAAAAAAGCAGCAGGTAAATGAAATAATGATACTACTCAAAGGCACTTCTACCAGACAAATGTAGGGGTGCTTCTTACTATAAAATCTTAGGAGAACAAATTGCCATGATTTTAAAGAAACGATTTGTAATGATTGGATGCTGCATTGGCTTTGTATTTTTACTTGTTCTAACCTATAGCTTTTATAAAGAAAAAAGAATGTATGAACAGTATCTAACGATGAATGTACGACAAGATATGGTTGATATGAAAAGTGCGATTATAAATAATGATATTTTGTTTGACCGAATACTTAAGAATGTGAAAATAACTAACGAGATGGTTGAGGATGGAGAACAAGCTAGCCAGCTCTATTACAACTTTACAAATATGACGCAGATTATAGATAAGTATAACTTGATGAATCTAAATTTCAGTGAAGAAGCTAACTGGCTGGTAAAACCCGCATCTTTATTCACAAACGATCTAGGTCAAGATGATGTAATGCCACCTACACTTCATCGCATGCGAATGACGTTCGAGAGACTGGACATAACCAGGTATCCTGTAACACCTGAACTCAAAACCAGGATCGAGGAGTATCAGCAGTTAAATCATCGATGGCTGAACATTGTTGGGGATTTTGAATCCAAGGAAACTAACGAGAAGGATTGGCCCCAAATCTTGAATGATCTGGAGCAAGAGACCCTAGCTTATTTTAGTGAAAAAAAGCTTGATTTCGTGGATGATGACGTTTGGAGAGATGCTTTGAATCCAAGGTATGAATGATGAAGAAGAGTGCTCCTGCCGTTCATAGGCAGTAGAGAGTGCTCTTTTTTTATATAAACAACAACTAATGAATTTTTTCCCATGCTGGACGATAATAGAGTAGAGACCATATTTACCAATACCAAGCATGTAATGAAGTCACCTACATATCCACAACCATCCTCACCCACACGAGGTACATTCATGAAACAAGGCATATATGAACAGCTTATCAACACAATCACCAGACATGAGATTTCGGCGCTGGACCCGGATGTGTATAACATTGGGACTGAGAAGCTGGACGCAGAAGAAGCACGTAAACTGCTGTAAACATATTTGGCGGCGGTGACTCGACGAGCGCTCAAGATTGTACGGGAACAGACAGAAGATAAGGCAGCAGTGTTGGCATAGATCCGAACGTGTAATGAGATTATTGCTACCCTGAAAGGTGCGCTTGGGGAAGAAGAACACAACGAATTGCAACTGGATGAGCAGGGGGAAGTGCTGACCCATGTGTTATAATAAACCTGTTAGTTGTTATTCCATTTACTTGTGCAGGAGGAATATTTTGATGATAGTTTGCTGTGAAAATTGTTTTAACTATGAACCCTTTAAAAAACATATTCAAGAAAAAGGGATAATTAATAACTGTTCATTTTGTACATCTCAAGGCGTTCGAACACTTGATGTACAAGATAGCTTTTTTGATGAAAATATGTTCATTTTTGCTCATAAATTTAGAGCGAATGATTCAGGCTTTGAACTAGAAAGGTTCTTTACCAAACAAATCGACCTATTAAGTGTAACTATATCACCAACAGCTGCGAAAGAACTAATATATAAATTATTTCGTGAATCCATAGGTAGAAAATTGCTGGATGGGAAATTTAGCGTCAAGTTAGAGGACGATATAATTAGCACTTGGAATAAATTTAAAGAAAACATTAAACATGGTAATCGGTTTGGTTTCGGAATTGACGCTAAATTAAAGGAATCTCTTATTGAAATACTCCAAACTAATGAAATGCATTTAAACGGAGAAGAAACCCTTTTTCGTGCGAGACTTGGTAAGGCAGTAAATGAGTATGGTAGTGCACCATATGAAGGCGACCAAATCATGAATCCTCCCAAACACTTAGCTTCTGAGGGAAGAATCAATCCAAAGGGAATCCCCTATCTATATTTAGCCGAAAACTTAGAAACTGCAATTGCAGAAGTAAGACCTTATAAAGGAAAAGAAGTTTCCGTTGCTACTGTGAAAATTGAAGATAATATCCGTATCTCTTCATTTAACAACAATACATTCTATGGCAAGACACTTTTTAAGCAATATCAGCTTTATTCATTAACTAATATAGTAAACATGGAACTCTCTAAGCCTGTAGAAGAAGAAACAAAATATTTTAATTATATACCTACTCAATATGTTGCTGAGTTAGCAAAACATCTTAAATTTGAAGGTCTAGCATACGGTAGTGCATTAGGAAATGGGAAAAATTATTGTTTATTTAATCAAGAGAAGGCTTCATGGGTAAATAGCCGTTTGTATAGAACTAAACAAATTCATATTGAGTACGAACCTGTAGATAGTTGGGATGACTTTATCTAGTTGGGACTTTAACTTTGAACATTAAAAAAATACATAGAAATCAAATGTAGTTGTGGTGCTGTAATGGTTAAACGTAAGAATAAAGCTGGGGCGGAATATTGGGGATGTAGCAGCTACCCTACTTGTAGAAAAACGAAAGCTATCTGAATATGTCAAAATGACGTAAAAACAAAGGCAAAGCAACCGGTTAAACGGTTGCTTTGCCTTATTTCTGATTTGTCCTGTAACTCTTCAGTATCTCTTTTAGTATGTTCCTAGATAATTGGATATTATCTAAAGATGCATCTCTCAACATGTCCACTATTTCTTGAATCATGATATCCGTCTCTGTTAATTCAATTTCATCATTCACATAAGCAAAAAGTTGAGAAACATTTACATCCAACGCCTCTGCAATTTTACCAAGATTAATTAAAGAAACGTTCTTCTCTCCACGTTCAACTTGTCCAATGTATGTAAAATGGAATCCACCTTTTTCTCCAAGTGCCTCCTGTGATAGTCCCTTATCTTTCCTTAAAACTTTAATTCGTGCACCGACTAATTTTAAAATTTTTCTATCTTCCAAACTATGCACCCCCTATATGTAAAAGTGTAGACAAGATTATAGGGGCTAAACACGACCATTTAGATCGTATAATTTTTAATGATTATATCTTTGGGTATTTATTTTGTTGTATAATATTGGTATTAACTCTTTGGAGGGATGACAATGGCAAGAAATTGGTCCATAACCGAAGCACATTGTAATCACCAAGTAGATTTTACCTCACGTTCACAAGACCGCGATTTCTCCATACAACCTAAGTCCAGATACACACTGGCTTACCATAAGCTACATACTACAATCATGGACTATCACCAACATGCTCAGTATCACATCAAACTTGCTGCTATCATGTGTAATCACAATCAGTTTAAAACCTGCCTGATTCTATGTGATTGGGCTCTAGCCTCCATGATTAAGGCGCTTTATATCCATAAGTATCATTCAGTACATCCACCTAAGGAACTCACGATGAACGAAATCTTACCATTAGTGCATACGGAGACTGAACCCGGACTAGATATTGCCTTGTTCATCGGCACGATGCAACATATGTCATCCCTAGCGGATTACCTAGATGACCAGCCAATAGAACTGGACAACATCGAAAAGCTTTTTCAACGAACAGAAGAGATATTGGACGAGTTACACGCAAGATTAATGAATAATTCATCAGAGTAAAATTTATTTTTTTAAGTGGCTTCTCAGGGTTAAATGCTTGATTAATCTATGTTACGGTTACAAGATGACATCATCCAAATAAAGGATATATGATGCAGAGATTACAAAGGATACTCTTTGCTTTGCATCTGGAAAGTAGGTGTACATTTTGAAAAGAGTAATTGCTACCGTGTTTTTCATATTATCTATATTGGAATTGGTTACTCTAATCCTAATTGGTAAAAGCATGATGATTGGGTATATGGAACCGAGTACGTTTAGCGGGATAATTTCATTCCCACTAAGCGCTACGTACCTCTCGATCTGGATGTTCTTTTCACGGCAAGAGTTTACCGGAGGACGAGTCGCGGCACAGATCAGTTTTACAGCGGCATTGTTGACGACGTGCCCGTTGGTGTGTTTGTTAATTATTTTCTATTAAATCAACCCATCTCTCCACAATGGCAACAAAGGAGATTCTGGATTGATGCTAGGAGACTTCAAGAACAGAAATTATGTTATACCACATGCCTACATATAACAAATTGGTGAGGGACAAGATTCCGGATATTATCACATCCAGCGGTAAGGAATGCCGCACACGCATTCTGGACCTGGAGGAGTATAAGCAAGAGTTAAGAACGAAGCTGCAAGAAGAATCGGATGAGTATGTAAAAGCAGCAAGCGATCAGGAAGCGCTGGAAGAATTGGCAGACATGCTGGAGGTAATCCGAGCCCTGGCGGAGGTACATGGGGCGAATGGGGCACAACTCGATAAGCTGCGGGCGGATAAGGCCGAGGAGCGCGGTGGATTCCAGGAACGGGTGTATCTGATCGATGTCGACGAAGCTTAACGTTAAACTCATTACAGATAACTTGGCAGACGAACTCATTTCTCGTATGCAGCATGCGTCCGGGATTCATATTATGACTTCCTTTATTATGCAGTCTGGTGTGAAGCTGCTTGCTCCGTATTTGAAACGGGCAGCAGAACGTGGAGCAGAGGTACGAATGCTCGCAGGAGATTATCTGTATATCACACAGCCGGAAGGACTACGGGCGCTCTGTGAGGTTAATCCACGAATCGAGACACATCTGTGGCGAAGTATGGGGGACTTCTTTTCACTCGAAAGCTTATCTGTTCGATGCCGATTGTATAAAAACCATAATCGCTTGATACAAAAAGCTCAAAAATTCCTCATCACCAAACTGATCGAAATAACCCACATATCGACGATCCGTCGTATAGGCTTCTGCAATACATCTCAGAATCTCATCATCACATACCATGAACTGCTCCAGACAACTCTTCCATTCACGCACTAACGCTTGCACCTCAACAGAAGTAGGGGACAGATCCTGATGTTTCGCCAATTCCCGAAATACCTGCTCCATGTTGACCGAGAAATGCTGGTAGGCTTTTTCTTGTTCTTCCACAGACAGTTGGTTCACATTAGCTTCGAATTCCTGATATTTCTCGGTATCTCCGTAGATGAACTTCGCCTCGGATTCATATTGTTCTTGGATGGGCAGAATGGAAGAGTCGTCAAACAGATGAAGATGAACAATATCTTTCCCATCCACATACTCGTCCAACTGGTCGATGATGGTTTCGAGCTTTTGTTTGCGTTGAACGAGTGTACTACGATGCTCTCTCAGGATATCTTTCTGTTCGTCTTTGGAAAGTTGCATCATGGCTGCAATGTCTTTTAATGAGAAATTCATTTCTTTGAACAACAGAATCATTTGCAGATTCCCCAGTGCCTCTTGATCGTAATACCGATAGCCATTGTCCTCGACTTTGCTCGGTTTCAATAGATCCGTTTTATCGTAATAATGTAATGCGCGTTTGGTGACGCCTGTAATCTGGATGATATCTTTAACGGTGAAATAGGGTGTCTTCATTCCAAAATTCCTTTGTTTCAGCAAGGATGACACTTGCCGGAGTGATGGTGGCTTCGGTAATCGGTGTACCTGTTTTGTTCAGATAATATTGAATTAAGTGATAACCGCAGGCATAGCCAGCCGCATAGGGCATACCTACGGGCGTGAAATTTTGCAGTTTGGCAAGTTCATCGCCGTATAGATACGGATTAATCTGGTCAAAACCAGTGACATGCAACTGATCTTTCATCTTCGGTTTGATAACTTTATTCAATGTTTCCATATCGGTCTTGACTACCCAGGGTCCTAACAACTCTTCTCCATACAGGGATGTCGCAAAGCTCTCAGCCAACCCCTCGCTAACAACCATCTCGCCAAGCGTAATCTGCGGACTCCACTGGATATGTTGATACCTCACATTATGATTGCATTCATGGGCTAACACGGATTGCATACGAGGTAGAGTATACCCATTGGGGATCAGGTTCGCAATAATATAACCCGGGATTCCACCATCTCCGCTAATACCTTCGTTCATCATGAGTGAGGGGCTGTTCTTATCGCCTAATAAAATCGTATATAGATACTCGGAGACCGATAGCTCAATCCCGTGATCTGTAAAGGTCGATAGACTCCTACGGACAGCTTCATGACACTGTTGCCAAAATGCTTCAGACGAAATCGCTGCTAAAGATTCGTTAATCTCAGGTGTGATATCTGCGGGAGCAATATTCATAAAGTTATTCATCATGATCACATCGAAGCCGTGAGGCTCTTGAGAGCGAAACGGTATCTGTTGAATGTTCCATTTGTTCATGAATGGACTCATCATTCGCTCGCGGTATAACTCCAATTTCTCATCGGGTGCAGCCTGGATGATCTCCTCATAGATTTGATCTGAGCGTAACGCGGTAATCTTCATCCTTAATCTCTCCTTCATGTAAGCTTGAGATCATTATCAAGTATGACCTAACGTAACAGTCAAGCGTTGATGTTACGCTGCTGGCTCTCTGAATGATTCTTCATCTTCATTGCGAACACCAGACCAGACAGGATATAGATCAGGCTTAACAAGAGATAAGGGAGTTGGAGCGAGAATACGCGATCAAAAGTCGTTTCACTAACCCGCACCAATAATCCGCCGAGCAGCGTACCGATGGCACTAATGCCAAAGGATAGAAAGCGAAACACACTTCCAACCCTGCCAAGCATCTCATTAGGAACGGAACGTTGCAGGATGGAGGAACGGGTAACATTGTAGACAATAATGAAAAATGCAGCACAGAAGTACAGACTGCCTACCATATATGCATTCATGGTTAAACCCACCACACCGTAGATGATTCCCATGCACAAAATGGAAGAGATAATCAATTGTTTTGTACTCCATTTCTTGCGCATATAAGCAACAGCCTGGCTCCCCACAATGCTGCCGATTGTTGCAATGGAGATGAGCATACCGAATGCAAAAGCATCCAACTGAAGCACATCTCGTACAAAAAAGATCTGAGTAGCCAGGATAATCGAATACATCAGCGTAATGGTGACAGATAGAATGGCTAATCCGCGGAGAAAACGATCATGATAGACATATTGAATACCGGACCACATCTCGCGTTTCCAATTCTTCATCGGGCGAACTTCTCTCTTGGTTGTTTCCGTATCCCCTGGATAGAAGTTTCCCTTCAAACTAATTAAAAAGAGCAGAGCAATAACAGCTGTTACGGCGTCTATGGCAAAAGGAAAAACAATATGCAGGGTTATGATGAACCCTCCCAGAGCAACGCCAAGAATATCACTTGTGATTAACTGTCCGGCGGTGAACTGCCCATTCGCTTTCTCCAATTTACTCTCATCTACCAGTTGTGGGATGACCGTCTGCACCGTGCTGTCGAATACAACTCGGCTCAGGCCAATCCCAAACATGAACAGTGCCAGAATCGGAATGCTCACCCATCCTCCCCAGATACATAACGTCAGGACAAGCAGTAGGATCATTCGCGTAAAGCCTGCCCCAATCAGCATATGTTTGCGTGAGTAACGGTCGATGAGGACACCTACAGGTAGACTGAAGAGAAGCCAGGGTAAACGAAGTGCCGTCATGGTGACAGAGGCATACAACGTATCGCTTGTAAGGGTTGATATGAGCCAAGGAACCGCAGCCAGTGTAAGTCCATCACCCAAAAATGTAAGCGAAAATGCACCGAATAACTTGGTATAATTCGACTTGATTTTCATCGTTCCCTCCAGCAATAAGATATAAAACCTAGCAACTTCGAGGTTGGGAAATAATGTGTTTTCACTTATACCAAATTTAAGTTATTACAAAATGGTTTTCAATCCTATTTTTACATGAAATAACTTCACAAAACGCTTACAAACTTTCAATTCTACCCTACCTTTTCCGCTACGAAGCTGAGATAATGGGATAGGAATAAGGCATGAAACAGACGCGACAACCATGTTCACCAATAGTCTAAAAATAAAAGCTGCATATCCATAGGAGGATTATTAATGACGACACAACCATTGAATCTGATCCAATCCACGAGGGGCCAAGCGCTGCTTGCCCAAATGTATGGACAATCACAAGTAGAGGAACAGACTGCACGTTACACGAAGCTGAACGCAACATTCGAAGAGTACTTTGGCGCACAAGAAGGAAGCAAGTTGTTCAGCGCGTCAGGACGCAGCGAGATTGGCGGCAATCACACGGATCATAACCATGGTAAAGTGCTGGCGGGTAGCATTACGCTGGATACGATTGCAGTGGCAGCACCAACTGCGGATTCGGTTATTACCTTTTATTCAGAAGGTTATGACAAGAAATATGTAATTGATCTCACGGATCTCACGCCAAATACCGAAGACGATGGCACAACAGCATTGATTCGCGGTATGGCTGCGGGATTTGGAGAGTTCGGATATAAGGTAGGCGGTTTCCAGGCGTATCTCTCAAGTAACGTGTTCTCGGCATCAGGGGTGAGTTCCTCGGCGTCATTTGAGATGCTGATCTGTACGATTTTGAATCATTTCTATAACGATGGAGCACTGGATGTTGTAACCTTGGCCAAAATCGGTCAGTATGCGGAGAATCATTATTGGAACAAACCTTCCGGTCTGCTGGATCAGATGGCTTGTGCATATGGCGGACTGATTTCTATTGATTTTGAAAATCCTGCACAGCCGGTTATCGAGCCTGTTCAATGGGATTTCCAACAGAACGGTTACTCATTGGTCATTGTGAATACAGGTGGCAACCACGCCGATCTGACGGAAGATTACGCGGCTGTGCCCAATGAGATGAGAGCGGTTGCTCAGGCTCTGGGCAGTGAGTATGTTCGGGAAATTACGGCAGACGCAATCTACGCCAACCTCAAGAAGGTTCGTGAAGCGGCTGGGGATCGTGCCGTGCTGCGTGCGCTTCATTTCCTGGAAGAAAATAATCGTGTCGATGGTGAGGTTCAGGCGTTGCGTGATGGACGGTTTGCTGATTTCTTGAAACTGATTACGGCGTCTGGTAACTCGTCATGGAAGTGGTTGCAGAATGTATATCAGAGTGGTGCTGTGAAGGAACAGGAGATTGGCATCGCGCTGGCACTGACCGAGAATTATCTGCAAAACCTGGGTGATGGCGCTTGTCGTATTCATGGTGGTGGATTCGCAGGAGTTATTCTGACGATCCTTCCGAACGAAAAAGTAGAAGAGTATATGTCCTGGATGCACGACATGTTGGATACGCCGATTATTGTCGTTAATGTGCGTGCACAGGGTGCAGTATGCCTGAATGCATTGATCCCTAACGCGAGCTAAATAACACTCAGTTAAATAGTTCTAGCATGATTCAACGAAGTCCGGGCCATGCCCGGGCTTTTTGGGTTGTTCATTTTTTGAAAAAACTTCAAACCTTGAAGGTCTGTAATGTGTTATTTAAGTAGTGGTTTAGTTAGGTGGGTAGTGACTAGAATACAGGCGTATTAATGATGGTTCGAATAGGTGAGAGGCTGTATCTCAATAATGTTCTCAAGGGGAGGAAGGATCAGATGATTACACCTACAGTAACTGGGCAGGAAGAGACTCAATTATATGAGGAGTTGCGGCGTGCGATCGATGAATTCGAAGAGGGCGAGCAGCGGCAAATAGTTCTGAGTCGGATGGTCAGACAGCTCAGGTTCGTCAAATGGCGTAAAGATCGGATGCGCAAGGTCGATGCATACTGCCAAAGGATCAAGCCCACGACACTTTGGATCATATTAGCCACAGGCGCACTTGCACCAGTCTTGTTATTTAGCGTGTTCATTTGGGTATCGTTGTGGGTGGAATGAAGAGGTGAGGCAGAGAATACGGGAGAAGCCGGAGCGACGTTAGTCTAGAGGCAGTGACGAGTGTAAAGATGTATATAGAGCGGCGCTGCCTGACAAAGTTATAAATCGTTACTTTCACATATTTATGCAAATTGCTAAGATTATTCTGGTAACAACGTCCTATAACTTATAATGTGTAAGATTTAATGCCTGAAATTTATAAAGACTTTGTGCTCATTTCTTAGATGTCGTATACACGATTCACAGAAGATGGACTATAATGATTCTACTTCTTTGGAAAAAAGAGGATAAGATTAGGCTATGAAATCCCTATTATTACATATGAAAGAGCCATGTATCTGTACAAGGCCCTAAAGTTTTAAAAGTTAAATTTCTTATAAACTACTTAAGAGGTTTGATGTCTTCGGGCACTGAGCCTGTTTTGACTTCATAAGTATCATAATCCACCATTGCAAATATTTCTTGGGTCTTATTTCCTGTTACGTACCCTGTCAGTGACACCGTATGAGACAAGTCAGACGGAATGAACTTGTGGCCTGTAAACTCAACATCAATTCCATAGGTTTCTTTAAAATAAGCTAGGCTTGCGATTTCGGCTTTTTGTACAATTTCTTTTTGCTCGTTCGATATGCAACCGTAAAATACAGTGATACTTAAACTAATCATTATTAATAGGGTTAGAGGTGTACGAAATTTAATATTGAGCATAACCACTACTCCTTACTGGAACCTACTTGATTTTTTTGTCAAGTAACTCTTTCGGTACAACGGCTGTTTGAACTTCGAACGTGTCATAATCAATAAGGATGGTGATTTCAGTTTCTTTATTATTTTCAACATGTCCACTCAAACTGATATTGTGACTAAGATCTTTTGGCATAAATTTATGATCAGTGAATTCCACTTCAGTATTATAGTGATCAATAAAGTATTGATGACCCACTTGAGTTGCTTCTTCAATAATTTTGTCTTGATTCGGCATAGAATTACAACCTCCCAATATAAGGGCTAAGATTATAAGTGAAATAGATACATATTGAATATTTTTAAAAATATTCTTCAACCTCCTATATATGTGAGCTTAACACTTTATAAATATACTTTAACTTTTTAGTTCAGTAAACAGAGAGGAGTTTTTATGGATACCTATATAACTGATAAAACATATAAGGAAATTTCGGAACTGGCCTATCTTAATTTGAATGAAGGAGATTACCCTGATACATTGGATTCGGCTAATTGGAAAGTGATTGAGCCAGATGGAGCAAAATTGCATAGAAAGTCTGGGTTCGACGCAGTTGTTTTAAAGAATGATCTTACAGATCAGATTGTCATCGGTTATCGCGGGACTGAACCGGAAGGGAAGTTGACAGATAAAATCGCGGACTGGGAGACGGATGCTTTGGATGTCGTAGGGGGCAGAACGAGAAGGCTTGAAGATTCCATAACCGACCCAGAGCGTCATAATATCTTCAAAAATAGTCCATTCAAACTCTTGATGGATAATTCAAGTTGGGAAAACAATCAGTTTCATCAAGCTGAAGAATTGTATGAGGCTGTACAGAAGGCTTATCCTGATTCAGATATTTCGCTAACAGGCCATTCTCTTGGTGGTGGTTTGGCTCAATATGTAGCTGCTCGTCATGATGTGTCTGGTATGACGTACAGTGCTCCAAGTGTAATGAATCTGCTGGATGATATAAGTTTGGCTAAGGTGAATGAAGGTCACTTTGACAACAAAATGGTTAATGTGGTTCATCCGAGTGATTCTGTAGGAGCTGGCGGAGTAAGTGAATATGACAGGCACGTTGGACTTACGGTGTACAAGGGACAGGATTTTGACACCGCTAATGCGATGTATCAGAACTGGAAGTTTCAATTACAGTTAAAGGTCCCTTTTCAACCTCTCGGTGCAGGCTCGCCGATGTTGGTTCATGACGTTGGAATAGATATAGATCTAGATAAGCTGTACATTGGAAATATCGTTAGATTATTGGATTCCTTCTCGAAGGACGAAGGCAAGGGGTACCACTCCATGAAGCAATATGAGTTTGATAAGGATGGCAACTTAATTGGCCCGTTAATCGATCGGAGTACGGGAGAGACGCTTGATATTTCTCCAAGATGGACTGCACATCAGAAAGCAATGGCTGTGTTCTCTAATGTGATGTCTGGTGCAGTAGCTTCGTTTATATCCGGAGTAGGTAGTTCTGGTGGCGGTAAGATTCAATTAACACCGGAAGAATTAGCGCAGTCTGCTCGGGAAATGAGACTGAGTTTGAGCGGATTTTCCAACGATGCACAAGCTTCTATTCAGATGTTCCAGACGCATATAGCAACGAGCGAAAGTCAGTCTTTTACACCGATTGCTTATAATGCAACAGCTACTTTGCAACAAATTAACCGTTGGTACCAAGAGTCCATAAGTGAGATTGCAGATTATATTGAACGAAAGAGAGAAGATTTTGTAATCGCTGATCAGCAACAATAATAATGGGATTTATATAGATAGATTAACAGGAGGAAAGTGGACATGGGCAGAATATCCGTATCTCTGTCGGATTTACGAAGAGCCGTTCAACAATGCGAACAATTGCAGCAACGGCTTATACAACAGGAACAGAAGATGCGTACGATTCATGGAAGGATGCAGCAGGATTGGGTAGGGACATCAGCATCGGTGCTAACTTTCAAGATGCAGTCTTTTGTTGAAGGAGCTGCTGTGAGATTAAGTGAACTAGAAGCTCATAAAGAGGAATTGAAGCGATACATTCGCAAGATGGAAGAAGCGGACAGAGAAGATCAAAGAAATCTTAGCAGGATGCAGTAATTGTCTATATCTGCTCACAAGTAAATAGTCAGATAGGAAGTAATCCTCCCACCTAACTATTTACTCCCTTGGGTAAGCAGTACTATAACTGATTAGTGTGTATCAGTAGTGTTCCTGTTCAAATTTTGAATTTTCTCTTGGATATACTGGTGGTAATCGCGGAAGCTGCTGATGTGATGCAAGGAATCAGAATTCTCGGACTGGATCTTAATTTTACCGTCCTGAGGCAAATTTTTCATCTCAGCAATGACGGATTTGGAACCTTGGATATCACCGGACATGTCTTGAATTCGCTGTAATAATGCCGGATGTCCTTCATGTTGGAGCATTTCGGCGAGTGGTCTCATTTCCTCCAACTTTTGGCTCGAACGTTCAAGTGTGGTCATCACTTTGTCTCCATCTGTACTTGCGCTAAGCGAAACCATTCGGTGGATGTGATCCTTCTCCATGCGCTCAAGTGCCTCAAGATGAGAAGCTTCCAGTCGTTTGGGATCGCTCCAACTCTCCGACCGAACGGTGTCATTCTGTTGTTTGGAAGCATTATTCGTAGTACCATTGCCACAGCCCCATAACAGAGTTGAGCAAGTTAACACAGCTCCAACGGCGATGAACCTTTTTAACCTCATGCTGTCACTCCTTCGATAATTTCCTGAAGGTAGTATGAGCAATAATATCCAATATCATGCCTCATCTTTTCATTTCTTTCCCATAATATCCTTTATAAATGGAGCGTACATACTTTTGGCTACGGATAATCAAAGTGATAGTAGTGTAGCAAATGACCCCAATAAGTGAAGTTACAATTGCAACGTTATGTAATGAGGTGAGAAGCTTTATGAATCTTTATACTAATAACATATGGCGCTGGACCATAAATCTTTTGTATCCTGCCATTATCTTTGTATTCCAGAGCTGGGGCCCGATATTGGATTCTTGGACAGGTCCTATTTTGTTCGTCGCGGTGTTCTGCTTTCTATGGAGCGATGTAAAGGACATGTTCCTCTCGACGGGATTGACATGGTTTATTGCCATCCCGTGCTGGTGGTATTGGATTGAACGTCCGAAACCATCGTTCGGCGCAGAACATTTTGCCGCACATCTATGGTTAATTGTACTTATATATATTGTCTTTGTGCTCATTCCCCAGACATTAATTCTGACTACTCGGTTGCGGGTAATGTATTATTATAAGAAGTGAAAGTCAATTTAGAATAGGCAAACGTACAAGGATTAGGGGGAAGCAAATATGAGTCGCTTAAAAAGAATCAACAAGCCGTACTTCATCTTCCTCATATGGAATGTACTCATGATCGGCGCTGTTCGTGGATTAACCTTCCAACATGAGCCTGGTAGAGGCGTGTCTGGTAACGGTAACCTGGGACTTCTAGTGTTAGCTCCATCTCTTTTGACCTTCCTGATTCTATGTATTTGGACGACAACTTTGTCCAAATGGTGGTTATATGATCAGCGTCAGCGCTGGGGAGGAAAGGTACATGTCTGTGTACCCCTGGTTGCTCTCCTACTGTGTGTGTTGTCAGTCTTTCTGGAGTTACGTATTATCGATGACTTACGAATGCAACTCAATGGATTTACGAATGATCCGAATTCGGCAGTGTACCGTTTTGGCTGGCTGAACCAATACACGAACACACTGTTTTACAACGTGCCGATCCTACTGTTCTGCCTATCTTTCTCCATATTGATAGGCTGGCTAATGGAATGGAGACTTCACAGTCATAGATCCGCATGACCCGAACTGCAAACGAACTACATCCATCTACACAAACACCCCTTATCCGGCTCCAGACGGACAAGGGGTGTTTTACGCGTTTCCTACACTTTCCGTTTATATTTCCCTGTATACGGGATGGTGAGGTGGATTTTCAGATCTTGAATCGAGTCTTCCGTAAGCATCATCTTACTCCCATTGTTGGATAACTTACGCCAGAGTTTCGGATTTTTGCGATACAGCTTCTCCTGAAGACCGTAAATATCCACACCACGCTCAAGGCCGTGACGATAGGTCTGCATGATCTGCTCCCGCAACTTCACTTCACTGATCTGGATCATCTCTTCATAAGAAGTGGGCACCAGGTATTCGTACAGGGCAGTTAGGTAGTGGGCATCAATGTTGAACGTAACGTCTTCACCCTGAATGACAGGTTTAATTTTGATCTTTGGCAACCCCACACTGAGCGCCCCGTAGATCGTTCCATCTTTCTGGACTAGTAAGGGGGCCCGTCGCATGTCCTTGATCAGCCAGTGATAACCGGGAAGCTGACTGCGTGGAAAGTATTCAAAGTCATAGCCAGTCTTCTCGAAAAAGGCCCCTTCCACCAGAAACAAATCATGTTTCTTCTCGTTCTCTGCCCACTGGGTATCGTTCAATGCAATACTCGGCAGATACGTCGTTGTAGCCGGATCATTATGTGTTGCAATGAGTTTGAAGCTAAGGACAGGCGGATACAACGATTCTTCCAGGTACGTCGGGAGCGGGTTGTGAAGAATACTGTCCAGTGGCGACATATTGTAGATGGACGTTGCACTCAGAATTTTCTCCAGAGGCTCGCGTGTTCCATACACCCAGGTTGTATAACGGGATTCTGGAAACCGTCCCAGCATGTCGAACACTTCTTTGATGTGTTTGCTGGTGAGCACACCTTCGGCCATAACGATGGCTGTCACATGCCCCCAAGCCATGTGTAATTGAGCCGTACGGAACAGTTCGTTCAGCGCCAGACTCATCGTTTTCCCTTCGGCATGTCCGACCCATACAGGCGGTGTATCTGCACTTTTAGTTGAACTTTCACTTTTGGCGACACTGGCAAAATCCAGTGTTTGAACATACAGGTGATACATGCCGTCCTTATAATCAATCCCAAATGCTTTGGCGTAGTCCACCTGTTGGATTTCAAAGGCACTCCAGCATCCACTCGTCATCACGCACATCAATAGGCTTAACAGACCCAGCAAACATCGCTGTAACAAGTGTTTCATCGTCCGTTTCCTTTCTTACGCGGTTCTTGAGTCTCAAGATAGACGGGTCTTCGTTTACCTAACCCCTTTGGCAGTTTGAATAATGAAGCTATCGCTTGTTTGAAATGAAGCGGTGTTAACGGCGTGAGATACGGAATGCCAAATGATTTGAGATCGGTCAGGTAGATGAGGAACAGAATCAACGACAGGATGAACCCATAGATGCCGAGGGATGCCCCCAGGACAAAACAAAGGAACCGAAGGATCAGCACAGAACTGGTCATGACCTGATTCACAATGGTTGCACCAGCTACGACGGTAACTGCAATGATGACAATCATGAGGGGAGAGACCATGCCGGCTCGAATGGCGGAATCCCCGATGATCAACCCTCCAACGACAGTTAGTGTCTGGCCGATGGCACTTGGTAAACGTACCCCCGCCTCTCGGAACAGCTCCATTAGCAGCATAATGAGAAACATCTCCACTCCCGATTCCATTGGAAGTCCCATGCGTCCAACCGATATCGTTGCAACTAGAGGAAAGGGGATCTGATCCATATGAAAGGATGTCAGCGCAATATAGAATCCGGGCAGGAACACGGTGATCATCAGGCCAAGAAAGCGCAGCATCCGTCCTACGTTCACAGGCAAGAAGGGAAAGCTGGCATCCTCCGGTGATTTGAGCAAAAGAAACAGATTGACTGGCCCAATAATGGCGCTGGGATTGCCGTCTACAATGAGGATAAAACGTCCGTTCAGGAGACATTCTGCAGCAAAGTCAGGCCTACCTGTATAATGGGTAACGGGAAACAAAGTAATCTTCGAAGGCGACAGCAATTCTTCCAGTTCATTGGCGGTCAAGATGCGTTCGGTCTCAATCTTACGCAACCGATCCTGGACGTCTTCGATCAGCTCCGGATTGGCGATATTTTTGATATACATCAATGCCACCTTGGTTGCAGAACGTGTACCGATCAGTTCGATATTACAGGCCAGTTGGTTCGTACGCAGACGGGTGCGTATCAAGGCAACATTTACGGCGAGTGGTTCAATGAATCCATCTCTTGCCCCGCGGATCGAAACTTCGGTGGTCGATTCCTCCGGTGTTCGAGTAGGGATGTTAGATATATCAATACTCCACATGGTTTGCAGGGAAGGAATACAGATCAACATATGGCCTTCAAAAACACGGAGAGACATCAGTTCAGTTCCAAATGCCGGATCTTGCAGATCCATTCGGGTCCAATCCAGGCTGATGCACTTTTCAATGTCGGATGTACGGATAAAGTGTGTATTTTCATATGTTCGTTTGAGTTCCGGGAGAATAATATCGTAGATCGCTTCACTATCTACCATACCGCTGCAATAGGTCATAAGGAGTTGCATCGGAGGTTCTCCGATCATATGACTATTGATGATGACATCATCAGATCCGACAAAAAAGGTATTCAGGTTATGCTCGTTCATTCGGAACGGTTCAACGTCAGGATTATTCTTGGGCTGGGTTGAGATCGGCATGATCGGGAGCCTCCTTGTCCTTTTTATGGATTAATGCGGCAATGGTCAATATTACGGTAACGATGGATACATAAGCGAGCATGACCGGGAACTGAATATGATCCACATAATAATCCACGTAATCAATGCGCCACCATTGCATCGCCATGAAGCTCATGATGACGGTAATGGTGAGAATTGCGATATATCGTTTCTTTGGTCTGCGGAAATTCAGCAGATCCACTATGAGATACATGGATATGGCCACCCTTGCAAAGGAACCACTAAGCCACTGATAGATGGACAAAAAATCAACGTGTTGCAGCAGCTTGCCGATATTTACAAGTTTCCATTGCTCATAGGGACTGTTTCGTTGTTTGGCTGCTTCTTCAGGACCAAATTCCACGATGGCCCCGATGGTTGGTCCGATCGCCATACTGAGCATAAAAATGCCGAGGATCAGAACATACCACCAACGTATTTTGCCTTTGATTTCATGTTGGAACAACATAAGAATCCAGATTTCCATAAGCCCGGCAAGAGAGTAGATCATGCCCCGCCACACGGGACCCATGCCGTTCTCCATAATCGGGAACAATAGACTGTAGTCTTTGTATTTCATATTGGCGGACATTACAAAATAACCAAGCAAAATGACAAAGGGCAGCAGCAAACTGGAAGTCATCGCAATGGAGCGTATGCCCTTGGCCGCTGCCCAGGCAGCAACCAGTGCTCCGCCACCTGCCAGAACATAGGGAGGTGTGAATTGAAGATAAGTGGAAACCGTCCAGTTGGTTGTCTCATACAGCGTATGTGTACCAAGCGTGAACAGCAGAATGGAAGCGGAGATTCGGAAGATCCAGGAAGGAATCGGTCCGAATTCTCGCGTAATCCAATCTGTTAGCCGCTGTCCACGTACACGCCGAATGATGATATACATCATACATAGAAACAACATGAAAAAAGGGGCAGCCGCCACGACAGACAACCATCCATCCCTGCCTGCTGCTTCGAGAATGGCTGGAATGGACAAGACATGGCAGACCAGTCCGGCACTTAATAAAATAATGGAAAAGGACAACCAGATGGTAATTTGACCTTTTTCACGACTCATGGGAATCCTCCTTTCCAATGAAGGAAGTTTCCGTTAGGTTGTACAGCATACAGGAAGTTGATTCCTTTTTCAGATTTTTTCACAGAAAGCTGCAAGCAATATGGACGGACTACGCAGAAAGCTTTAACATACAGATATAGCAATGTCGAAGACAAGCACTGAGCGAAGCATAGAGAAATAGGGAAAATAGGGAGGAAACCTACGATGACAAATACAACGAAGGCACCTGGAGAGACAAAAGTTGGCTTTATTGGTACAGGCGTGATGGGTAAAAGCATGGCTGGGCACATCAAGAGAGCAGGGTATCCGCTGCATGTGTACACGCGAACTGCTGCCAAAGCGGAAGCGTTGGTGAAAGAGGGTGCCGTATGGCATGACACACCAGGCAAACTGGCTGCTGCGTGTGATGTCATCATCACGATGGTGGGGTATCCGAAGGATGTGGAGGAGATTTATCTCGGTGAGGATGGACTCGTAGCGAATGCCAAACCGGGTTCATATCTGATTGATATGACGACCTCAAGTCCGTTACTGGCTGCACAAATCTTTGAAGCTGCGGAAGCCAAAGGATTGCATGCACTGGACGCGCCTGTGTCGGGCGGCGATATCGGAGCGCAGAATGCGAAGCTGTCCATTATGGTTGGTGGTAGTTCGGAGGCCTTTGAAGCTGTGCGTCCGCTGTTTGAGCAGATGGGCACCAACATTGTGCTGCAAGGCAAGGCGGGAGCCGGACAGCATACCAAAATGTGCAACCAGATTGCCATTGCCTCTGGCATGATGGGCGTATGCGAAGCACTTGCCTATGCCAAGACGTCTGGTCTGGACGCGGAGACCGTGCTGAAGAGTATTGCTACCGGTGCAGCCGGAAGCTGGTCGCTCAGCAATCTCGGTCCGCGCATGATCGCAGGCGATTATGAGCCTGGATTCTATGTGAAACATTTTATCAAAGACATGGGAATTGCACTGGAGTCTGCAAAAGCGATGGGCATGAAAACGCCTGGGCTGGCTCTGGCCGAATCTCTGTATCAGGAAATAGCGAATAATGGTCTGGAAGAGAAGGGTACTCAGGTGCTCTACACCTATTATCTTCAGGCTTAACAACCAAGAGAACAGCAGCGTATTCTTTTTCTATTCAGGAAAGGGTTGCGCTGTTTTTTTCAATTTTGCGGTTTATTTATGCGTCTAAAGTCACGGAATTGGTTAAATGTTCATATGTGCTATGCGTATTGGAGAGATTTTGATCGTTTACCCTTTATTTTTACCCCGCTTTATCCGACATAAGTAATAGAAGTTTACATAATGAATGTGTCAAAGGATGTTATTCCTCCTGTAATGGTCACCCGTAACCCACACTATAATAGAACGGAGCTTGCCCATGTTCAAGAAAATCCTGTCTCTGTTCAAGACACAACCAGAGCTTGCGAACCAGATTACAGCCTCCGCTTCAGCGTTACCAGCGACGACAACCATTCCCCCGCGTATGGTCCGAAGTAAACGCAAGAAAAAAGCGGAAGGGGATTGGACACGCCAGCCGGAGGAGCCTAGTACAGCAGATCAGCTGATAGGTCTTCCAAGTCAATATAAAGTGCTGAACGACCTGCTCGTTACCAATCCGAAGTCACGCTCCGGTTATTCGCAGATTGATCATGTTGTGATCGGCCCTCGGGCAATCTTTGTGATCGAAACCAGAAATCTGACGACAGGTGAGATTCGCGGTGGAAGAAGAGAGGCCAATTGGTCGGTCAGCAGCAGCCGGGTCAAAATGTACAATCCACTCATGCAGCATCGTGCCCATGTGGAAGCTATCCATGCACACCTCGGAGACTACAAAAGAGTACGCCTCGTCTCCATGGTGACCTTTACCAACCGTTGCCGCATCAGTGTTGATCCTGCTGTGAGGTATGTGAATTCGGACGAACTGATCATCTACGATCATGAATTGGTGGAAACGATTCAGCGCAAGACAGAACGACTTGAGACAGAGGTTCCCGAAACCGTATTTCAAGAGAAGGATATCCAGGCGATCTACGCTCTGTTATCTTCGGTCAATTCCACCGATCCTCAGATTCGGTCAGAGCATATGGAGAAGGCTAAAGGGATCAAATAATTACGTTTCACGAACACTGTTGTCCATATGGACGGCAGTGTTTTTGTGTTGCGGTGGTAGTTAATGCGCGCATAGTAAAAGGCTTTAGACACAGGTATATCGTCGTATACAACCGATTTTTAACTTATGATAGAATGTAGACCATGTCCAATTGTGTGAATCAAGCATGTTATATGAAAGGATATTTTTGTAAGTGAGTGTTCAAGTCTTGGAGCAGAGGTTAATGGTTCTCAGGAATATACATACGATAGGGGAAGATTATACGATGAAATGGAATTATACGATAAAGACGTTCACAGTGATGCTTGGTTTGGCAGCGATTCTGACAGCTTGTGGTGGCGGAGCGAAAGACACGTCTTCGCCGGAGTCTGCTTCCGGTACAGAAGTTGCTTCATCAGAAACAAGCAGCACGAATGCTGCCGTAACAGAAACCGCAGCAACCGGTTCGAATGGGAGTGAGGAGACAGGTTCAGCCGCAAAAGAATCTTCTTCAGCTGACGACGGCAAGATTGGAAAGGACTCCACACTGGAAGAGTTGAAGCAGCAGTATGCGGATAAACTTGGTTATATCCGTGTCCCTCTGAATGATTATCCGGTGCGTCGGGTCAGTGAGGCAGGTTCCAAAAATATTAATGTAGCCAATTATAGCGATGCCGTTGTGGACATGAATGCAGGGGTGCCGATTCATTCCGATTCGCAGCGGTTGATTGATGATGCCTTTCCATTTTTCACAACCGTACAAGCACCTGACGAATCTTATATAACTTGGGAAGAAGCAACCAATCTGGAGCGTGCCATGGTGAAAACACTGTTTATCGCCCGTGAAGGCCTGCTGATTACCGAAGATGCGATGAAAAATAAGGATTATAGCAGTACATCGTTCCAGGATTCGATGGATTTCTTCAGAGTCACAGCGAAATTTGAATCCATGGCACCTGTTGCACAACATCCGCGTGATATTACGTTGAGTACGTTATACGACAAAGCCCGCACGTCATGGGGCAAGCTTGCTGCGATGGACCCGGAGCAGGATGAAGCGGCGTTTACCGAGATGTATAAGACGACGAGAACCGATGCCAATAATGCCATGGGGTTGCTTAATGTTCTGTTGTCTACCAATGAGGAAGAACGTGTAGAGGAGATTTACGGAAAGGAATAGTAATATTGAATAGAATTTGAATGAGTTGAACGAAATATATATATATATGCTGAGGTATTTCATAGAACCCTGACTGCCGGGACGATCGGTGGTCAGGGTTCTATGTGTTGTGTGTGTGAGTGGAAATAAGAAAAGAGGTGTCGAGCAATTTTTTGAAATCCGCTTGAAACTATATCCAGAACGATGCGTATCATAAGGTATTAATTGTTTTTTAATGTAGAATATTGCCGTATTTCAGAGTATAGTTAAGGAATAATTTAACTTATATTCAACATGATGTAGACATGAAAGTTACTGAAAAATCTTGAAAAGAATGTACGGAACACCAGGTTGAAACTATTGGAGGTTGAGTATGAGTTCATTTAAAAGCTGGTTAAATTCAACAAAACAAGGACTTGAAGAGCAAGTCAAAAAGTTTAAAAATAAAGATTTTATGGATGCCGTGGTTGCAGGGTGTGCACTGGTTGCTTTTGCAGATGGTTCCATTGACGAAGCGGAAAAGAACAAGATGGCCGGTTATATCAACCTGAGTCAGGAATTGAAAGTATTCGATATGGCTGAAGTGATTACACGTTTTAATCATTATGTCGCGAACTTTGAGTTCTCTCCAGAGATCGGGAAGCAGGAAGCGCTGAAAGCCATTGGGAAATTCAAAGCCAAGCCGGATGTAGGACGCGTTATTGTGGGCGTATGCAGTGCGATTGGTTCAGCTGACGGCAACTTTGATGATCAGGAGAAAAGAGTCGTTGCCGAGATATGCATCGTACTTGGACTGAACCCGAGTGAATTCAATCTCTAAGTAGCTATTTTACATATGAAGGGAGGTGAAAATCAGTGGCAAGCATTAATTTGGTCAAAGGACAGAAGATTGATTTAACCAAAGGCAATGCAGGACTTACTGAGGTGATTGCTGGTCTCGGTTGGGACCCGGTAACTGCCAAAGGTTTCTTTGGAAGAAAAAAACAAGCGGATATCGATTGTGATGCATCGGCGATCATGTTGAATGAGGAAGGCAAGTTGGTCAAGGACTCCAACCTGGTTTGCTTCCACAACAAGCAAAGTGCATGTCGTTCGGTTATCCATTCTGGTGACAATCTAACAGGACAGGGAGACGGTGACGACGAACAGATCAAAATGGATCTGTCCCGTATTCCTGCTGATGTTCATAAAGTATTAATCGTTGTTAATATCTACGATTGTGTCAATCGCAAGCAAGATTTTGGCATGATTGAGAAGGCTTATATTCGTATTCTGGATGGTAAAAATTCCAGTGAGCTCGTGAAGTTCAATCTATCCGATAACTACACAGGTTCAACAGCGTTGATCTGTGGTGAATTGTATCGTCATGGAGGCGAATGGAAATTCTCGGCAATTGGAGAGGGTTCCCATGCGGTACATATCAATGAACTCGCTCGCAGGTACTCCTAAGTACAAGATTTAACCTAAATCGACAATAATCCTGATATTCATATGTCACGATAATACAATACACTTAAATAAGCGAGGATGATCATACGATGGCAATTAATCTCTCTAAAGGTCAAAAAATCGATCTGACTAAAACGAACCCAGGTTTGACAAAAATCACAGTAGGTTTGGGCTGGGATACCAATAAGTATGATGGCGGAAAAGACTTTGACCTGGATGTATCGGTATTCTGTGCCAATGCAAACGGTAAAGTAGAAGGCGAGAAAAACTTCATCTTCTTCAACAATCCACAAAATGAAAATGGTTCTGTTGTTCACACAGGTGACAACCGTACAGGAGATGGCGATGGTGATGATGAGCAGATCAATATCGACCTGCCTAACGTACCCGCCAATGTAGAGAAAATTGCATTCTCCATTACGATCTACGAAGCTACAGAACGTAGCCAGAACTTCGGACAAGTCTCCCGTGCTTATGTGCGAATCGTTAACGAAGCAAACAGCGAAGAACTGATTCGTTTTGACCTGGGAGAAGACTTCTCCATTGAAACGGGTGTAGTTGTTGGTGAATTGTATCGCCATAACGGCGAGTGGAAGTTCAGTGCCATCGGTAGTGGTTACCAGGATGGATTGGTTGGATTGACACGCGATTACGGTTTGCAATAGGACGTACAGAACGACTTACAGGATGGGAAGAACCGTCTCCTGGACGGTTCTCCTTTTCATTTAATCACATATCTTGGAAAGGTGGAAAAACAAATGACGATCAGTCTTGCCAAAGGACAACGTATCGACCTGACCAAAACGAATCCGGGCCTTACCCGTGTGGTAGTTGGTTTAGGTTGGGACACAAACAAATATAGTGGTGGAGTCGATTTTGACCTGGACGCTTCGGCTTTTTTGTTGTACGAAGATGGAAAAGCCAAAGGTACGGATGACTTTATTTTTTACAACAATCCAAGCGGCGGTGCGGGTTCAGTGACACATACCGGTGATAATCGTACGGGTGAGGGTGATGGCGATGATGAGCAAGTTGTCGTTGACTTCAGCAAAATCCCTGCGCACATTCACCGAATCGGTATTACAGTAACCATCTACGATGGAGATGGACGAGGGCAGAATTTTGGACAAGTCTCCAATGCTTTTGTTCGTGTTGTAGATGCTGCAAGTGATCGGGAAGTGCTTCGGTTCGACCTCGGAGAAGACTACTCTACAGAAACAGCTGTGGTATTCTGTGAGTTTTACCGTGCAGGTGCGGACTGGAAATTCCAGGCGGTAGGCAGCGGCTTCACAGGTGGACTATCTGCTTTATGCAAAAATTACGGACTGGATGCACAATAACTTGGCATAGAAAGGTGATTCTGCTATGGCGATTTCTGTCGTGAAAGGCCAGAAGAGTGATCTGACCAAAACCAATCCGGGCTTGTCCCGTCTAACGGTAGGCATTGGTTGGGAGGCAGCCTCGGGTGTAGAGCTGGACACATCAGCATTCCTTCTGGGTTCAGACAATAAAGTGGCTGGAGATGAGGATTTTATCTTTTATAATCAGCCCTCTACCTCGTTCATCACGTACATGGATGGTGGACAGGTTGGTGGCGAGAAGAAACAATTCGCCATTGATCTTGGCAAAATCCCTGCCCGAATTGAGAAAATCGCCTTCAGCCTGACGATTCATGACGGTGAAGCACGACGCCATCATTTTGGACAGGTTCAGCATGGTTTTCTACGGTTTGCCAATGCAGCTACAGGTCAGGAAGTGATGAGATATGATCTGGGAAGCGGTTTTACAGTGGAGACCGCGATTGTCATCGGTGAATTGTATCGTCATAACGGAGAATGGAAGTTCAATGCAATAGGGTCGGGTTTTGCAGGTGGTTTGAATGCACTCTGCGCTAACTTTGGTGTGGATGTGGATGGTGGATCAGACCCTGCAACAACGACTTCAACCGTTCCTCCGACAGCTGTACCGACTCCGCCACCCTCGGCACCCGCACCAGAGCCGACGCCTGCTCCTGTGAATTCGATCAATTTCAACAAAATTGAATTGAAGAAGAAGGGTGACACCATTAACCTCAAGAAAAATGCGGGGGGACTTGGTGAAATCCTGATTAACCTCAACTGGAATCAACAGGGTAGCAAAGGGTTATTTGGTCGCAGCAAGAGTGTGGATCTGGACTTGGGCTGCCTGTTCGAGATGAAGGATGGTACACGAGATGTGATTCAGGCCTTGGGACAGACGTTTGGTTCACTCAACCGTTTCCCTTATATTGCCCTGGATGGGGATGACCGGACGGGATCGGTTAAGACGGGAGAGAATCTGCGGATTAATGGTGCCCGTATCTCGGAAATTGAGCGCATCTTGGTATTCACCTATATTTATGGTGGTGTGGCCAACTGGTCTCAAGTAGACGGTGTGGTAACCATTCAGCAGAAGGACGGTCCCGATATCATCGTTCGAATGAATGAATACGGGAGCCCGCTTGGCATGTGTGGCATCGCGATGTTACGCAATGTGAACAATGAGACATTCAGTATTGAACGAATCGTGCAGTTCTATAATGGGCATCAGGCGTTGGACGAGGCTCATGATTGGGGAATGCAGTGGGTTGCGGGAAGAAAATAATCATTTGTATTTATTCAATATATAAACGCTGTATCGGTCAGCACCATTGCAAGGATACTGTTGACCAACGTTATCCTCGATAATAGACCATCAATCCCTCCAGATTAGGAGGGATTGGTTTTTATGCCCCGACAGCTGGAATCAACTATTGCAGATTGGCTATTGCCAAAGGTGCGAGGAGGAGACACCCCTGAAATATTTTAACTTTTTGAGTCTGGAAGAAGAAGATACTTTATTTTTCTCTTCACCCGTCTCGTTCAATCACCGGACTTCCAAAGATCTACTGGCATATGCTGTTGGGGCTGCTTTATATATGCCCGCGACGCGCACACATATCGCGGACGACATTATGAATGGTAAACATGAAGGTCTGACGACCATTATTATTGATCTGGAGGACGCTGTGGGTGACGACCAAGTAGAGTTTGCCGAGCAGTGTCTGGTACAGCATCTAACTCAACTGATGACTTATATGGAGACAGGTATGCTGAGTCAGGATCAAATGCCTCTTCTGTTTGCTCGTGTGCGTTCACCACAACAGTTGGAACGTCTCATTGATACGTTGGGAGAATTGGTATCCATGCTAACAGGCGTGGCTTTGCCCAAGTTTTGTGTGGGCAATGGAAGAGCCTATTTTGACCAAATCCGCAAGTATAATCAACGGAAACCGGATCATTATCCCGTTCTCTATGGAATGCCTATATTGGAAACGGCTTCAATTATATATCGGGAGACACGTTGGGAGACCTTACTGGGCCTTCGAAACATCCTGGATGAAAATGTTGAATATGTGCTCAATGTACGCATTGGCGCGACCGATTTCTCCAGCCTTTTTGGACTACGCCGAAGCCCGGAATTGACCATATACGATATCGCCACGATCCGTGACTGCATCTCGGATATTATCAATCTGTTTGGACGGATGGACAAGCCGTATGTAATCTCAGGTCCTGTCTGGGAATATTTCAGTCAGCGGGAGCGCGTGTTCAAACCTCAATTACGACAGACTCCATTCGAAGAAACCCTGGGCAAGTCAGGGCTGCATCTGAGAATGAAATATATTACGAACACAATGGATGGATTGATGCGTGAAGTCATGATGGACAAGGAAAATGGAATTGTAGGCAAAACGATCATTCATCCTTCTCATATTAAGCCTGTACAAGCGATGTACGTTGTTACACATGAGGAATATTCCGATGCACAAGACATCATCGCCCGTAATGATGGTAGCCTGGGTGTGTTCAAAAGTAATTACTATAACAAAATGAATGAGATTAAACCACACTTGAGCTGGGCGAATCGAATTCTTATCCGATCACAAATATATGGGGTGTTACATGAACAGCAGCATTTTGTCGGGCTCTTGCCCAAGCATGAGCAACAACACAACTACGTTCCCAATTCTTGATCAATTCAGTCTGAACGTTCAGGTCACACATAACCCGCTGCAACTTCCACTAGAATCTCTATTTTCCATGGCTGCACGAATTAATAAGAAACGTTCATTTCTGTTTGTAAGCAGACTGCTGGGCAAGCACATACCGGTTAACCCGTATACCTCGCTTCTGAGTGGCGCGGCATTGGCTGTTCTGTTATATGAGCACCTGACTGAGGAGACGGAAGAGATCAAAGATCAGATCACCGAGTGGAAACGGGAAATGGTCGAAGGTTTGATTGATCCCAAGCAAGCTCGGCAAGTGTACGGCATGTTGTTGCAAGAGAAATTGAGTTTGCCGGAAACGATTCGTTTTGTTGGTTTTGCGGAGACAGCAACAGCGCTGGGCCACAGCATGTACGAGATGTTTGCTGATCAAGCTTCCTATATTCACACCACTCGCGAATATGTTCCAGCGATGCATCCAGATATTCAATTTGAAGAAGAACATTCCCATGCGATGGCTCATCGTTGTTACGCGTTGGATCATGAAGCCTTTGCAGGAGAGGGTCCGATTGTTCTGGTGGACGACGAGATTACGACGGGCAAAACGACGTTGAATATCATTCGGGATATTCAGGTTAGATACCCCCGGAAGCAGTATGTGATTGCTTCGCTGTTGGACTGGCGTACGGAAGCGGACGAGAATCGATTTGCCGAGTTGGAAGCTGAATTGGGAATTACCATTACACCGTTAAGCCTGTTGAAGGGCCGTATTGAAGTGGTGGGTACTCCACAGTTGGAAGCAACACAGCAAGATGAGCAGCTATCCTATCCTGCCGTGACGATTCAGACCTCTACCGTTGCAGATGCCTTCCATCAGCTGCACGCTACTTCCGAGGATGGTGAAGGTAAACGTAGCACAGCGAGCTACGTCCAGCATACGGGCAGGTTTGGTATACAATCTCGTCATAATGGCGTATTGCGTCAGGAGATTAGCCGGATTGCAGAACGACTTCAGTCGCAGCGTAAGGGAGAACGGACGTTGGTGATGGGAACAGGGGAGTTCATGTACATTCCAATGCGTATTGCTGCCGAGATGGGAGAAGGCGTGTTGTATCAATCGACTACCCGCAGTCCAATCCATACACATCCGGCTCCAGGATATGCTGTTCGTAGTGGTGCCGGATATGCCTCACCGGAAGACGCATCTGTTCGTAACTTTATCTATAACATCGCCCCGGGACAATATGATGAGATTTTTGTTCTGCTGGAGAGACAGATGTCCGAAGAACGAATGGAACCGATGGTGAAGGCACTGGAGCAGTTGGGATGCGGACACATTCATATTGTGTATTGCGGCTTGCCAGAGAAGACAGGGGACAACGAGCAATGAACTTAACTACACTGGAGCTAATCAGACAACGTGAGATTCCGTCTCCCGAGCCGATGGGCAGTTATGCTGCATCAGACGTTGTTTTCCTACTGAAGGATATCAGCCATGTGGATCTGGAAAAGGGAACGGGTGAACGGGAGCAAGCGATCCAATCCGGGGTTCATTATTCGGAGATGCTGCCCGTGGAATATCAGCCCACAAAAGAATACATCGAGCTGTTCCATCAGACGCTGGAACAATCCTCTGCAAGAATCGCTCGTCATACCGCCATTGTGGCTGAGAAGATTGTAGAGCGCAGGGGACTTAATCTGGTGCTGGTATCTCTGGCTCGAGCCGGAACGCCTATAGGCATCCTGATCAAGCGTTATATTGAATTGAAATACAAAGTGACGATTCCGCATTATAGCATTTCAATTATTCGTGGCAAGGGTATGGACGAGAACGCAATTTTATATATTTTACAGCAGCATGGGCTGGAAACAGCCATTCAGTTTGTAGACGGTTGGACAGGCAAAGGGGCTATTCGCAAAGTGCTGAAAGAGTCCTGTGACCAAATGGAACGGACTTATGGTGTAAGTCTTGATGATGATCTTGCTGTATTGGCCGATCCGGGTCAATGCTCAGGCACCTTTGGGACAAGGGAAGATTATCTTATTCCTAGTGCTTGTCTGAATTCCACGGTATCGGGACTGGTGAGCCGTACCGTACTACGCGATGATCTGATCGGGCCGGCAGATTTTCACGGAGCCAAATGGTATCGTGAATGGTCTTCTGCGGATGTGTCGACCCAATACGTGGATACTATTGCTCAGCATTTTCCGCAAATGATGGACCAAGTGGAGATTCGCTCGGACGACAATGCTACCGATACTTCGGAAATCACCTGGAAAGGCTGGCAGGATATCGAGGCCATCCAGCAATCTTTTGGCATTACGAACATTAATCTGATCAAACCTGGAATCGGAGAAACAACCCGGGTGTTACTGCGCCGTGTCCCTTGGAAGATTCTTGTGGACCGTCTGGATAATCCGGATTTGCAACATATTATGATGCTCGCCAGAGACAGAAATGTGCCGGTTGAGGTATATCCCGGACTAACCTATTCCTGTTGCGGCATTATTCAATTCCTGGGAGGTGGAGGAGAATGATGATCTACGCAAGTGATCTGGACCAGACGCTGGTGTACTCCCGTCGTGCGCTCCGTATTCCCGAAGATACACCGGGACTTGTTCCCGCAGAGTGGATTAACGGCAAGTTGTCCGCTTTTATGTCAGCATATGCACTGGAGCGGTTGCAGTCTTTGCCACAAGACATTGTATTTATGCCTGTGACGACACGTACCGTGGAGCAGTACCGGCGCATTCATATTTTTCAGACCGAATGTATTCCGAAATATGCGGTGACGAGTAATGGTGGCAACATCATTGTTGACGGTCAGGTAGACGATGAATGGAACCTGCATATTCGTTCTTTGCTTCGTCAGCAGGCAGCTACTCCTGAAGAGATCCTGGATTTGTTTGACGATGTACTGAGCCCGGAATGGGTGATTAATCAGCGATTGTGTGATGAGCTGTTCTTTGCATTGCTGATCGAACGTGACAAGCTTCCTATGGAGCGCATTGCGGACAAGATTCGGGTGTTAGAGACGCTTGGATGGGAGAGTTCGATTCAGGGTCGGAAGCTCTATCTGGTGCCTTCGGCCGTGAACAAACGAGCTGCAGTGGAGCACATTAGGCAACGCATTGGCGATGTGCCTGTAATTGCTTCGGGCGATTCCTTGCTGGATCGCTGTTTGCTGGACTTTGCGCAGCATGCCATTGCTCCATCTCACGGAGAGCTGCATGTGGAGAGACAGCGTGCACCTGAGCTGGTGCCGTATCAATTTACGAATCAATTCGGTGCTTTTGCAGCAGATGAGATTCTCGATTACGTCCACCGTATTCATAACGATCAACAGACCCAGATAGACCATGCCGAGATAAGGGAGACCGTATAAATGAAAAAAATGAAGATTTACTTCAACCGTTGGTTCTCTGTAACGTATCATTATATGAATGCAATTCGGGACAATGAGGACGGCATGGAATTTGAGATCTACGGTACTCATCCTGATCCGGGACACATGGCATTACAGGGCTGTGATGTTGCAGAAGTTGAACCGCGTGTAACGGGCCGGGAATATGTTGATTTTTGCCTCGACTTTTGCCGTCGTCATCAGATTGATGTGTTTATTCCACGCTGGAACATGCTGGACATCAGCAGACATATCTCCCTGTTCGAAGAGATCGGTACACGGGTTATCGTATGCTCGGACACGGAATTGTTGGAACAATTGATGGAGAAAGACCGCTTCTATGAATCGGTGCGTGAGAAGGGCATTATGGAGATTCCGGATTATTTCACGGTCAGTAATGCTGCACAATTCCAGCAAGCCTATGAGGCGCTGCGTGCACGTGGACATGATGTATGCTTCAAACCATGTAATGGTGAGGGCGGCATGGGATTCCGGGTGATCAACAATGAGCGTGATCCTTTGCAGGAGTTGTTCGGATATGCGCTTAACTCCATTTCGTATGAAGATGCCCTGCGCGCTTTCTCTTCTGCTCCGTCCTTTCCCAACGTCATGGTGATGGAGGTACTGGAAGGATATGAATACAGCATTGATTGTCTTTCGGACCGCAATGGGAAACTATTAACGGCTATTCCGCGTAGAAAAGAAAGAGGACGTTTGCGTTTGCTTGAAGAAAACGAGGAATTGCTGGCGATTGCCCGCAATGTGGCAGAGGTATATCGGATTCCTTATAATTTTAATATACAGATGAAATATCGCAAGGATACACCGAAGCTGCTGGAGATCAATCCGCGTATGTCGGGTGGGTTGCACATGTCCTGTCTGTCGGGCGTGAACTTCCCGTATCTGGCGGTCAAGTCTGCACTTGGCCATGATATTGGACCACTTCATCCGAAGTTTGGCATACTGGGAAGTCATATCGAACAGCCATTTATAATCGACGTTCAGAAGGTAAGCGGAGTACACCACGTCTAGCTGAGAATTTTCCTCAACATTGACACCTTCTGGATGGTTTTTTTACAATACGGATGAGAGGTTATTCAAAAAGTCCATCTTCTCGGTACTGAAAATCAGACTTTTTGAATATGCACTTTATGTGTTGTTAAGGCAGGAGGACAAGTAATGTTACGGAAAACGAAGATAGGTATAGGCGCATTGGTCGGTTATGGTCTCGCGGCAATCTCGAGTCCCTTTCTACCGGATGTCATCACGTGGGCAATTCCCGCACTGGCAACTGTGGTCGGGGGATTGATTCCTTCACGTTCCACGCCACGTACACAGGTCCAGGGTTCGTCATCAGCCCCTGTACCCATTACAGATATCGGAAATGAACCATCCCGCTTGAATGGTGGACAAGCACCGAGCACAGTGCCAACAGGGGCACGAGAAGCTTCTCTGGCAGAGCCCCAACCGAGCTCCACTCCCGCACAGCATGCGGGCACAGAACAAGCGAAGTCTTCCCGGACCGAACCAGATCCTGTATTTGATCCGGTGATTGAATACCTGGAAGTTCTGGAGGATATGATCATCTCTGAAGGTCAGAAGAACGAGCTGGATAATGAGATCGTGGAGAAATCATTGGCGTTGTTTGCCCGTCTTCAGCGTGTGATTCCTTCCCTTCAGGAGTTAAACAACGGGGATATTAACCATACGGTGCGCAGACTGATTTTGAAAGACCTGAACGGTTTTATTAATCCATTTCTGCGTTTAAGTGGAGAAGCGAAACGCAATAATCGGCGTATGCTGCTGAATGGTCTTCGAGACGTAGATTCCAAAATATCGGATATTGTATCAACGATTGAACATAAAGACTTAATGGAGCTTCAGAACAAAGCGGAACTAATACATCAACGGTATAACAGCTCTGAATTATAGGAGGGATTGGCATGGCAACGGAATGGGCTCAGTTGAAGCAGGAAGATGAGCAACGGATTAACCAGGAAGCAACGCAGCTTATTCAGAAAGTGTCCCAAAGTGATCCGGCTCACCTGGATACCTTAATGGATGATATCGGCAAGTTGGGCGTGAAAACACAAGAGAGAGCAGGACAGACCCTCAAGCTGCTTGATCGTCCAGTCAATGAACTGATGTCCGGGAATCGGGCAGAGGTATCCAACATGATCCTGAAGCTCCGTGATGAATGTGAGAGTTTGCAGCAGAGTAAAAATGTGAGTTTTGTCGGGAAGTTGTTACGTAAAAGCCCGCTGAAAAACTACGTATACCGTTATCAATCCGTTCGCACGAACATTGATGCCATCATTAACGGGTTGCGGGACGGCAAGGACAACCTGGAAGAAAGCATCGTGAACATGCGTCAGTTGAAACGTTCTTCGATTCAGGAGATATACAATCTGCAGACCAAAATCTCCTTTGGTAATCAATTGAAAGCATTGTTCGAAACAGAGATTGCCAAGCCTGAGAACGAGAATCGCAAAGCACATCTGGAGCGTGGATTGCGCAAAGTGGTAACACGTACCCAATCCATGACAGAGATGATTATGCTGTACAATCAGGCAATCGCAGCTACTGACATCATTAATGATAACAATGACAAGCTGATTGATTCCGTTAATAATGCCATTGATAAAACAGCAAATCTGATCACCGTTTCGGCCATGATTGCGATGGCTCTTAATGATCAGGAGAAGGTCATTTCCGCTGTGGAAGCTACGAATAAGACGATTGAAGATCAATTCAAGGAGAACGCCAGATTGTTGAAGACAACAACAGAGAAAACGAATGAACTGTTGTCCAAACCGGCTATGTCCCTTGAAGCGGTCAATCAAGCGATGGGTGATCTAATGTCTGCGCTGGATCTGTCTGAGCAGTCCAATCGCCGGATCATCGAGAGCTGTAACGACTATACCAACAAGATGACAACACTTAACGCCAAAATGAGCGATCGATTGGGTCTGGAAGGGCCGAAGGCTGCTGCTATTCCGGAGAAAAACAAACCGGATTCCAGTGCATTAGGATCTTTCCTGGATTAGTTAATAGAGTAGGGACTCGCTGCATATGGCATGGACATCACTACATGGTTTTATTTTCTACGAGGGACGCTGAGTGCGTCTCTTTGTTTCATTTATTTGATAGAATAAAGCTAAAATCTGGGGTTGTGCGAAGGAGCTTGCTGAACATGCTGGACTTTTCATTTGAGATTATTGATGAGACCAAGATTAATATTCAATACAAATATGGCAGTGAGTTCTTTAACTTTAACCTGTATTATGCGAACGGGAATTGGACACTACATCCTTTTGACGGCATACTGATCCAAAATCGTGAAATGTGCAGTCTGATTGTATCGGAGCTGCTCCGTAACAAAGATTTTCATGTCATGTTGGCCAAAGAGAAAATTATCCTATCCCAGCTGCGTACGAGTGTTAATCTCCAATCCGACGAGCCGGATGAATGGGTTGCAGATCGAAGAAACGCAGATTATTCCAGTCCTGATGATGAGTTGATGGATTACATAGGGAACCACAGTTTCGAAGACATATTACAGCTTGAGCAAGAACAGATTGAGGCCAGAGTGCAGTTCTTCCAACAGATTATTCAGAGAATGTTTATGGAGGGACTTGGACCTGAGGATGCTGATTTTATCAAAGTTCAGGCCGTGATTCGGATATATAAGGAGACGTACGATCGCCTGGGCGAGTTGAATGATGACTACCGGGGTGACCGTGGAGGCAGAAGATGGTAGGAAGTAAACTTGAAAAAAAGGTTCATCAGCCATAGGCAGATGAACCTTTGTGTTCTTCTGATACTCAAGGGAGATGAATGGTTTGGATATGATCGGTATGCATAATTAAAGAAGTCCCATCCGCTTCTACCAACGCAAGCAAGTGGCTGTCTGCATTTTTCAATAACCCTGCTCGGTAAGGCTTGCAACCGAGGTTGAGTACAACAAGTTCACCTATCATTTTATGAAGTTGCTGATCGAGTGTACGGGAGAGTGACATGGACGAAGGTTGCATAGGGAAATGTTGCTTACTAAGGGAGTAGGGTGTGCTGTTAGTAGGGGAAGGAATAATATACTTCAGATGATTAATGGAAACATAGATAGAATGATATAACGGAGAGTAGAACATGAAGTAGTCATTCATAATATTTGTAATATAACCATGCAATGTTTTCCCTCCGATGGAGATTTCACTGAAACGTCCACGGGCGTTCATCAGCATTTTGCGGTAAGAGATGTTGGTGTGATCCATCTCGGGGTCAGGTGTTGGCACAATCATACTTGAATCATCTGCTGTGCCGACATGCATGGATTGAACATGATGAAGTGGAATATAGACAAATCGCTGGTTTCCGTAGACTACAATCAGATCCTGGCCTACATCAATGATCTCACCCTGGATCGGTAGTTTACAGCCAGATAGCTCCAATTCGACGGATTTACCCAGCCAATGCGTAAGAAGTTCCACAGTATTCCTCCTCTCAATAGAGAATAGATGTCCAAATATATAGTGAAATTAGGCTAACAATTAGACTGATTGGTATCACAATAAAGGTAACTTTCATATACTGTTTCCAGGAGATTCGAATATGATGGGTCTTTAATATATACATCCAAATTAACGTTGCCAAGGTGCCAATAGGCGTCAGCAAGGCTCCGATATCACTTCCCAGAATGTTCGCAAGATATGCAAGATGCAGTTGAGATTCACTTAGTGGAAGATCTGTAACAGCAAAGGTCCCAATCATGACGGAGGGCAAATTATTGAATAGATTGGAAAGCAGAGTGAGCATTAACCCCGACACAGCAATGATGCTGGCATTTCCTCCTTCTATTATAGGTTTCATCCACTGAATGATCCAAGCGGTCATGCCTGCGCGGTGAAGACTATCCACAATAACATAAATGCTGAAGGCAAAGAGTAGAATGTGCCAAGGCGTTTGTGTTATCACATCTTTGAGTCCAGTCCGGGTGCGATACCAACGCACAGCGAGCATGAGAATAACACCAGTGATTGCAACTACCTCCATGCGTATACCGACTTGCTCAGCTAGAAAATATCCTGCACGGATAAATACAACGATACCTATACAGACACGGAACAGCCACCAGTCTACTTTATTCTCGGATTCAGTTGTCTGCAGCGGATGATATCCTGAACCTGATGAAGACTGCAGGGATATAGGGAAATGATGAATAACTTTGGGAATACTTCTGCGAAAATAATAGAATAGCAGTACAGTCATCACCATGATCGCAAGCATGGATGGCACAAACATCATCTGAGTATAAGTATTCAGATTTAAGCCAACCATTTGCAGAGCAATCAGATTAGCCAGATTACTAAGTCCAATTGGCGCACTGGAAGCCGTAGCGATTAGAGCACCGGAGATCAGGTAGGGCAACTGTTGATGCATTTTCAGACGAAGTATAGAACAGATTCGAATAATAATCGGAGTTGTGATCAGAATACTGCCATCATTATTGAAGAAGATGGTCATGAGAAAACAAAGTAATAGAATTAGCCAGAACAATCGAAAGCCGGAACCTCTCGCTTTCTCAATCATATTCAAAGCGATCCAGCGAAAAAAACCGATGCTATCTAGAATAATCGACATGACTATGGTAGAGAGAATTGTTACGGCTGCACCAGATACGATCCCGAAGATTCCAACAATGTGAGCATAGCTGCTCACTCCAGTTAAAATAAGAAGAAGGGCGCCAAGCGAGGTGGGTATAGATTCATTCAATCCGCCAGGACGCCACATCAGGAAAATGACAGTGATGATAAAGACCCCGAAGGTTAACCACAACTGGTAGTCAGGCATTTACTGTGATTCACCTCCCAGGGGGAGAAGTCCTGACGAAGCCTGAAGCAGATGTTCATGGGATGGAGTGGGCCTTCCCGGTGCAACGATCCAGTAAAAAGGCACACCAATCAAGACTAATGCGACGAAGATCAACATGATAATTCCCCCCTTTAAGCTAGTAAATAACTTAGTTTTCAGTTTATTTCAGTTACTTCTTTTTACCGCCGGATTTGTTGCCACGGGACTGGTTGCCTTGATTGCCTCGCGACTTGTTACCACCAGATTTATTTCCTTGGGATTGGTTGCCTTGAACTCGTTGCCCCTGAGAACGATTGCCTTGGTTGTTCCGTGACTTGTTGCCGCCGGACTTATTACCCTGGGATTGGTTCCCTTGAGCTGCTTGGTTCCCTTGAGAACGGTTGCCACGCGACTGGTTGCCTTGAGCTGCCTGATTACCTTGGGCTGCTTGGTTCCCTTGACTTGTATTACTACTGTTATTGTTATTGTTGTTGTTGTTGTTGTTCCCACCACCACGTACGAGGGATACAGATTTCACATGTTGCATCGGAATACGAACAATCTCCTGATTTTTCAAAGCCATGATCAATTGGTTCTGGTTGGCATCGGCCAGGATGCCTTCGACTTTTTCAGGTCCTCCCCGGTTAATCTGAACACGGCGGAAGCGGAGTGCTTGCATTACGCCCAGAAACGTATTGGAAGGAATTGGGTTCCCCATGGCTGCATTTCGGTTACCACCGGAACGACCTGTATCTGTTATACTTTTTACATGTGATTCATTAACGTAGACAATCCCTTCTTTGCAATTCATTGCCATGTAGTCCCAGCGTACGTCGGTAAGTGTACCTTGTACTGAATCAGGTCCTCCCCGGTTAATCTTAATCTCTCTTCCCAACAAACCTCTCATTCCTTGACCATTCATAGACATTGTGTTTGACCCCTTCCATGATATAAGTTCAGATGGACAAAAATGGTGGATGTAATTATGATCCCTTCCATTCGTCATTCGTGTCTGTCTGTAGTTTAAGCATATGTGACATGCCTCTTGGAGGGACTAGCCAGTTAACTATATTTATATTATTTTGGCTATAATCTATTAGAATTTATGTATATTTATAGATTAATAACTCGGTTTTTCCGCATTATGACAAGTGAATTCGGATGTGATAAGTATCAGGAGTGTGCATTCGCCCGTACGACTTTCTGTGCATCTGCATAGGATGGTGTAAGAGCCTACGGGCGAATCTTACAGGTATTCGAAAGGCGGATGGAAATGGCTCTACCTGTCTACCATATCAGCTTGTCTCCAACCGAATATCAACAGTTAACGTCCAATATATGGTCAGAGACGTTTGTAAACAGCACGATGCAGATGGACGGCAAGCCGTTTCCGATCCGGCTTCGATACCGGGGAGGACATACACGCGGTTATCCCAAAAAATCATTTGAGATTCGTACAGCCAGCCGGACGTATCATTTTAATGCGGAGTATGATGATCCTTCGTTGCTGCGCAATGCACTTTCTTTTCGGTTTTTTGAGTCGATTCGTGTACCCGCACCGTCTACACAACACTGCGTACTCTATCTGAACGGGCAGCTTTTGGGTGTATACCTGCGGATTGAAGGGGTGAAATCCTTCTTTTTTCGCCAAAGGAAAATCCCTGTGCGCAGTATCTTCTATGCAGTGAATGATCATGCTGGTTTTACGATAAATTCGGATACCTCTTCAACAAGTACCGATCTATTATCTGGGTACAGCTTAATTCGGGGCAAAGATGTGGACCGCACAAGACTGCGTAATTTTATTCAGCAGTTGAACACAAAGTCCAAGCTGGAATTGTTTCGTTTTTTACAGTCGAGGGTGGATACGGACAATTATTTACGCTGGTTAAGCGGAGCTGTGCTCACAGGGAACTTCGATGGATTTCATCAGAATTACACATGGTATGAGAAAATCAAAAGTGGGAAATACGGTATCCTGCCTTGGGATTATGAGGGTACTTGGGGGAGGAACTGTTATGGAACACGAGTTGACCCCAATCTTGTTCGTATTCAGGGGTATAACAGACTTACCGGACGATTGCTGGCATTTCGCAGTTTCCGTCAACAATATAAGAAGCTGATGCGCCAGCATCTGATGAATGCTTTTACAGAGAAGCGAATTATGCCTCTAGTCCATCTATTGCACAATGAGATTCGTGAAGATGTCAAAAAAGATCCTTACATGAAATGGCCCATGGATGTATTTGCAGGTGAACCGGAAAGAATTCGCGAATATGTGGTGAAACGTCGGGAGTATCTAAGTGAAAAACTACGTCAGCTGTAAGCACTTAACTAGCGTGGGGAAGGGAGACCTTCCTTTTTTTACTGCCAAAATGATGAGAAGTTTATTGTATTGGGAAAAGTAGGGTAATAAGAATAGAAGCGGCATTGTAAAATACGCTATAATAACCATATGTGTACATAGAAATGATTACATATTGGACGCTGTGGAGAAAACAACATGTCTAATGGAGGCTCTGAGCTGGAACGTGTTATCGGTTTAGGGTGCTCCGAGCCGGAGGAATGCTTATGATCAAGCTGTTGTACTACTTGAAGAAGTACCGAGTTGCCGCGATTGCAGCCCTGGTCATGATGTTAATTGAGCTTGCGGTGGAGCTGGCTCAGCCTTATCTGATCTCCAAGATCATTGATAACGGCATTCAACAGGGAGACTTGTCTGTCGTCTGGTTATGGGGTGGCGTGCTGGTCGGCAGTGCTGTTGTGGCTTTTGCTGCCGGAATTGCGAGTTCGTTCTTTGCATCCCATGCGAGCTTGGGGTTCGGATACGATCTGCGGGAGAAGTTGTATGAGAAAGTGCAAACGTTCTCTTATGCTGTCTTTAACCGGTTCGCGACATCGTCCCTGATTACCCGATTAACGGGGGACGTGACCCAGGTTCAGGACACCGTCTTCATGAGTCTGCGATTCATGACACGTGTGCCCCTGGTGGTGATTGGTAGCATGATTATGGCAGTGATCGTGAACCCGAGGTTGGGTCTGCTGTTGGTTGTCATGGTGCCTGTACTGCTCATTGTTGTAGTGTGGATGATCAAAAAGGCAGCGCTGCTGTTCCGCAATGTGCAGCGCAGACTGGATGCCGTCAATGGAGTCATCCAGGAGAATCTGACAGGCATTCGGCTGATCCGTGTCTTCGTACGGATGGGCCATGAGATTGAACGCTTTGCCGGATTCAGCGGCAAGCTGATGAAAGGCACAATCTCCGCGCTACGCCTGACGGAGACTACGATGCCGTTCATGCTGCTGATGATGAACGTTTGTATCATCGCCGTGTTATGGTTTGGACGAGTCGACATTGCCTCCGGTAATGCAACCGTGGGTGAAGTGGTCGCCGTCATTAACTACCTGCTTCGCACAATTGGTGCCATGTCTGCGTTGTCATGGATTCTGGTGACGTTCTCAAGAGCAAGCGCTTCGGCGCAACGACTGAATGAAGTGTTTAATACGGAGGATACATCGGAGACTGAACAGAATAATGCAGTATCAGCGTCTATACCATCTGCTGGATCTGTGAAATCTTCACATTTTCCGCAATCTGTATACCCGGCGAAGAAACAGCGCGCTGTGCAGGGAGCGGTTGAATTCCGCAGTGTAGGTTTCAGTTATCCGAATAGTGAAATTACAGTACTGGATAACATCACATTCACGGCAAAAGCGGGGGAGCGTATTGCCATTATGGGAGCAACAGGCTCAGGCAAATCTTCGCTCGTACAGCTTATTCCGCGGTTATACACAGAGGATCAAGGAAAGGTACGGATTGATGGTGCTGATGCATCAGAGCTGGATCTGTCCATGCTGCGTGGTGCGATTGGTTATGTGCCTCAGGAGGTTGTCCTGTTTACCGGTTCCATACGGGAGAATATTGCCTGGGGTCAGGAAGATGCTACCTTGGAGGAGATCGTGGAAGCCGCAAAGCGCGCGCAGATCCATGAAACGATTGAGAATTTACCAAACGGTTATGATACATTGCTGGGTCAACGGGGAGTTAATCTCTCCGGTGGACAGAAGCAGCGACTTTCCATTGCACGAGCACTGGTACGTAGACCAAGAATTTTGATTCTGGACGATAGCACGAGCGCATTGGATGTGGCCACAGAAGGCAGACTGCTGGATGCACTCGAAGAATTGTCGTGTACCACGTTTATTATTACGCAGAAGATTAGTTCGACCACTTCGGCGGACCTGATTCTGCTGCTTGATGATGGACAACTCATTGGACAGGGAAAACATGAAGATTTGATGGAATCGTCAGAGCTGTATCGTCGAATTCATGAATCACAATACGGGGAGGGTGCACAGCATGTTCAAAGCATTCATTGAGCCTTTCCGTCAGCCGCCACCACCGATTGATTCGGAGACATTACGATCGGGCGGAGGTCGCAAACCCAAGGCACGGGCGAAGAACTGGTCCGGTACGCTAGGTCGTATCTGGACCTATCTGGCACGTCGCAAGGTTAAGCTGTCCATGGTACTGTTGATGGTGTTTGCCAGTTCCGCACTCGCTTTGCTTGGCCCCTACATGGTGGGGGTGGCCGTGGATGATTACATCGCGGGGGAAGCCGGCGCAAGCTGGACTCGGTTTCTGATTGGATTAACCGCAGTGTATGTCTTGTTCTCTCTTACATCCTGGTTACAAAATATATGGATGATCGAAATTGCACAGGAAACCGTGTTCCGTATGCGGTATGATTTGTTCTCCCATCTGCACAAGCTGCCGATTCCATTCTTCGGTAAACGCCAGCAGGGGGAGATTATGAGCCGGGTGACCAATGATATCGAGAATGTCAGCGGTACGTTGAACAGCTCGGCGATCCAGATTTTCTCAAGTGTATTAACGCTGCTTGGCACGTTTGGGGTTATGCTCTGGCTTAGTCCGCTACTGACCCTGCTTACCTTTATCGTTGTGCCTTTGATGGCGATCGGCATGCGTTGGATTACGCGCAGAACGGGACCGCTCTTCAAGGAGCGGCAGCGCAATCTCGGTGAACTTAACGGTTACATCGAAGAGACGTTATCCGGGCAGCGGATCATTAAGGCATTCTCGCAAGAGGAGCGGGTGATTCGCGGTTTTGAGGAACGGAATACCCGCATCCGGATTTCCGGTTTCTGGGCACAGACGATCTCCGGTTTTATCCCGAAACTGATGAATGGATTGAACAACCTGAGCTTTGCGATTGTTGCAGGCATCGGTGGTATACTGGCGATTCAGGGTTCCGTTACGGTTGGGGTAATTATTATCTTTGTGGAATATGCTCGTCAATTCACCCGTCCGCTGAATGATCTGGCGAACCAGTGGAATACGTTATTGTCCGCAATTGCAGGGGCTGAGCGCGTATTCGAGGTGCTGGACGAAGATGAGGAAGCGAAGGATGAAGGGGCAGCGGTATCTCTGGACAAGGTGGAGGGAGCCGTTCGTTTCGACAAAGTATCCTTTGGATACGATGAAGGACGTAATATTTTGCATGACATCAGCTTTGAAGCCAAACCGGGGGAGATGATTGCCCTTGTGGGTCCGACCGGAGCGGGGAAAACAACATTAATTCAGCTATTATCCCGTTTCTATGATCCGACAGGTGGCACATTAACGGTAGATGGTCGCGATATGACCACCATTCGACGTGAAAATCTGCGGTCACATATGGCATTTGTACTACAAGATTCATTTCTGTTTCAGGGCACGATTCGGGAAAATATTCGATTTGGCCGTCTCGATGCGACGGATGAAGAGGTGGAAGCAGCCTCCCGGCTGGCGAATGCCCATTCCTTCATTGTGCGAATGAAGGACGGGTACGACAAAATGCTCCAAGCCGACGGGAGCGGCATTAGTCAGGGGCAGAAGCAACTACTCGCCATTGCCCGGGCAATCTTGGCAGATCCATCGATACTCGTACTGGACGAAGCGACGAGCAGTATTGATACTGTTACGGAGATTAAAATCCAGGAAGGGTTGCAACGCCTGATGCAAGGTCGTACCAGCTTTGTTATTGCCCACAGGCTGAACACGATCCGTCAGGCCGACCGGATTCTGGTGCTGAAGGATGGGCATCTGTTGGAGCAAGGATCGCATGATGCGTTGCTGGAACAAGGCGGTTTCTACAGCGAGCTGTATTACAGTCAGCTGCGTAAAAAGGCGCAATAGTCATTTTGGATAATATGGGACATGTATTAGAAAAAAAACTTGTAGGTATGTAAAAAGAGCAGGGATGAGGGCACGATGCTCCTCACTTCTGCTCTTTTTGCATATTTTATTGAATAAACGTGGGAAATGGAACTGTGATTGTATGTTAAAATAAGGATATATTGGAATAGGTCCGTTTTTGGAAGGTTGCCAGCGGTTTTGAAGCATGAGAATGAATTTTTACACGTATGCCTGTAGTCAGTCATGTGATGCATTAAAAGAGAGGAGGGCAATGTGGAATGGAATTCAAATTTGGGAATGCTGCTCTTCTTTTTCCCCCTTTACACATTACGATTATCGCAATCATTATTATTTTCATTCTAGTAAGGTGGAGCAAGCAGTTAGAAACAAGACGTTTTACGGTTTTCTTTTACTTTTTGATTAGTACGTTCATTACGCCAATTTATTCTCAAAGTACAACAAATGGTGTCTTTGAGCTATGGATCCCCGCAGGGTTTATTGTGGTTTTCTTATATTTGATTCGCAGCGAAAGAAATCATCCATCTAAAATGAAAGCGAGTATCTTAGGATTTTCAATAGCGTTATATCAGTTAATCCTTCAATATATCGGATAACGGGACAGTACAGGATAGGATAATTCAACAAGAACAAGTAAGCAGCTGTTCAACCAACTGGTTGTTTTTTCTTTAAGCTAATGGTCAGTTCAGTTCCAATATGTATTAAAATTATGAGACTGAAATCAACTACATTACGTTTCTATACGAAGTTATAGGTAGAAAACAAAAGAGCAGATCCTGATCACAGGACCTGCTCTTTTTCATTTAACTTCCAATAACTTTCCAGTTATCCGCTTGCTCCACCGTTAACGGCTGATGTCTGCGGATGTAATCTTCCACCAGTGCGGCCATGTCCGTGGCACCCTCGTGCAGTACCTTTTTGCCCGGGTACATTGCATAATCCCCGCCGCCAGCAGCGCGGTAGCTGTTCATCACCACAGAGTACATGCCATTCATGTCCATTGGCTTGCCTTCACGTTCCAATTTCACAACTCGACTGCCCACAGGTTGGGAGATATCCAACTCGTATTCCATGCCAGCCCACATATCGTAATTATAATGTTGGGGTTTGGGCTCCATATAAGCCGGATTAACTGCCACCTCGCCAGAAGCATTCACTTCAAAGTAACGTGCCGTTTGTTCCAGTGCCTCCCGGATATCCTGACCACTCAACTCCAGTACCGTCAGTGTATTAGGATAGATAAAGTTGGATAACACGTCCCGAACGGTGATGTGACTCCCGAAACCGCGAGCTTCTTCACTCAGCATGGCGGTATTGGAGAGCTGCGCTCCAGTCGCTTCCATCTGCACTTGATGTACAAAAGCAATGAATGGATGTGCCTTGAGTCGCAGAGCCGTAGCGTTGGTGATGGATAAATCCCCAGTCACTTCGCCAATGGGTTGATCAAGCCATGCTTGAGCCTCAGTTTCCAGCTCTTCTGTCAGTTGCATGACGTTTGCATCTGGCTCAACTTCACTATGTTCTTCCAGAAGTAACAACCGAGCCTGCTTATCTGTAATCTGCCATTTCCCGTCCGATGATTGTTCCAACTGAACGGTTACATGCCCCGCACCATTCCCACTGAATCCCGGCTGAACGACGGTTACACCATGAATATTAGCGGTAAGCTGACGATGCTGATGTCCGGTAAGCAACACATCGATGCCTTCGATGTCCCGGCAGATGGCATAACCTTGATTTTCTCCAGTTAACCGTTCGGTGGGCTCGCCTGTCTCCAGATCACTCTCAAATCCGCCATGATAACTGACAACCATTACATCTGGTTGTTCATGCTGATGGATATAGCTAACCCATGTACGAATGGTCTCCAAGGCATCCAGGAACTGTAACCCCTCAATATTTTTCGGGTGCTCCCAGTTCGGTATGTAGTGCGTAGTTGCGCCCAACAGGGCTACTTTGATGCCTGAAGACAAGGTTTTGATTAGATACGGAGGGCCGTACGCAGGTACGTCCGTTTGCTCATCTTTTACAATATTGGCAGACAGCCAAGGGAAGTTGGAAGCTTCAACTGCTCCGCGCAACAGATTCTGACCATAGTTAAACTCGTGATTGCCCATCACCGCAGCATCATAACCGAGTTCATTCAATACTGTTATGAATGGATGCATTTCGTTTTTGGAAACCTGTGAAGCTGCATAAGAGGCCAAGGGTGATCCTTGCAGCAGATCCCCGTTATCCACCAGCATCAATTCAGGTGAACGTTCACGTTCCTTACGAATCAGGGAAGCCAGCAGGGCAAGCCCAGCCGGGCGGTAGGCATTGGTATTGTAATGAATGGGACGGATCGCACCGTGCAGATCACTGGTATACAGAATATCGAAGCTTGCCGTATGGTTTGTGGATGTCATTTTACAATCTCCTCTAATATATAAGTTCAGATATATGGAATTACCATAAAACGGAGAAGAATGAATAGCCTGAAGAACCGAAGTATACGCCGTTATCTCCGATGTTCTTCTTATATCTTCAACCATAATGAGCCTATTCTAACAGATACAAGTCGCGCTGACAGCCTGACAGGAAACTTTACAAAACTCCAAATTTCGTTTCACATCGCGCTAATATTTGGCAACTATAGTAGATAAGTACTGAAAAATAGAAACTCTTTGGAGGGTGTTCGTTTGAAGAAGTCTGCTTTATTTTTACCATTGTTGATTTTGGTTCTGTTTCTGAGTGCTTGTGGGTCTAGCAGTAGTACAACAGGTTCGGCTAACGGGGATAATACGAGTTCCAATGCATCCGGTACGTCTACGGCAGAGACAGAGAAAGCTGTCGAAGGTTATGTGCCAACTGAACTGACGGTTCAATTTGTTCCTTCCCAGAACGCAGATACGCTTGAAGCCAAAGCGAAACCGCTGGAGAAGTTGCTTGGTGACAAACTGGGCATTCCGGTAAAAGTCAGCGTATCCACCGACTACAACACAATTATTGAAGCAATGGCTTCCAACAAAGTAGACGTAGGTTTCTTGCCTCCGACAGCTTATGTACTGGCTAAAGAAAAAGGCGCTGCGCAGGTTATTTTGCAAGCACAACGTTTCGGTGTAAATGATGAGACAGGTGCTCCAACCGAAGAGTTGGCGGATTCCTATAAATCCATGTTCATTGTAAAAAAAGATTCTCCGATTCAATCCATCGAGGACCTTAAAGGTAAAAAAGTTGCTTACCAAAACGTAACGTCTTCCGCAGGTTATGTATGGCCAGCAGGTCTGTTGCTGGACAGAGGCATTGATCCATTAAAAGATGTAACACCTGTAACGTTGAAAGGTCATGACCAAGGTGTTATCGCTGTATTGAACGGTGACGTTGATGCAGCAGCTATTTTCCAAGATGCCCGCAACACGGTAGCTAAAGACTATCCGACTGTATTTGAAGATACACGTGTACTGGCGTTCACTGAGCCTATTCCTAACGATACCATTGCCGTTCGTACAGACATGAATGCAGATTGGACTGCGAAGATCAAACAAGCCTTCATCGATATCGGTAAAGATACTGAAGGTCACCAGATCATCAAAGAAATCTATACGCATGAAGGTTATGTAGAGTCCGATGATAGCAAGTTTGAGATCGTTCGCCAGTATGGTGAAAAAGTGAAAGGTGAATAATTCTGATCCAAAAGTAGTTCGGGATCTGTTCACTTTGTAGTCGCTTTCTTGGAGGGGAACAGCTTAATCGTAGCAATGGACAGGCCAGTTCAGCGTGATCTACGCTGCGCTGGCTTGTGCCATTATAGCAAGGACTCATGTATGGTTGATCATTATGAATGAAAGAAGGATATTGTCATGATTGAGCTTCATAACGTTACCAAAACTTACGCTAACGGCACCAAGGGCCTGGATAATATTAATCTGAAATTTGAGCAGGGTGAATTCATTGCTGTAGTGGGTCTGTCCGGTGCAGGTAAATCAACACTCTTACGCTCCATTAACCGACTGCACGACATTAGTGAGGGCGAGATTCTGATTAACGGAAGTTCCATCACGAAGGCACAAGGCAAACGGCTGCGCATGATCAGACGTGACATCGGCATGATCTTCCAGAGTTTCAATCTGGTGAAACGGTCCAGTGTACTACGTAATGTACTCGCTGGACGCGTTGGATACCATTCCACCATGCGTACCATTCTCGGACGTTTTCCAAAAGAGGATATTGAACTGGCATTCACTGCGCTGGATCGTGTGAATATCTCGGAGAAAGCTTATTCCCGTGCAGATCAGTTGTCTGGTGGACAACAACAGCGTGTGGCTATTGCCCGTGTACTGGCACAGGAAGCAAAAATCATTCTGGCCGACGAACCAGTTGCTTCACTTGACCCGCTTACAACAAAGCAGGTTATGGATGACCTGAAACGCATCAATCAGGACCTTGGGATTACGACCATCGTCAACCTTCACTTTATTGATCTGGCGAGAGAGTATGCGACCCGTATTGTCGGATTGAGAGCAGGTGAGGTCGTATTCGATGGTCCGGTGGAAGAGGCAACGGATGAGCGCTTTGCAGAAATATACGGCAGACCAATTCTGGCTGACGAATTGCTGGACAAGCAGGCTGTACATGAGCAGGGAGAAGTTGTGGTATGAAGGGGCAGTCCAACGTTCCACTTCAGAATTCAGGCGGAGTAGGGAAGGGACCTGGTTCCAGCGCGGCTCAAGTTGTAAATCGCCCAAAACCACCTGGGCGTACGAAACATCTGCTCACTTTAGTGATCATTCTGCTCCTTCTGTGGGCCAGTGCCAAACAGACGGATGCCAGTTTCACGGAGTTGTTTGAAGGTTTTCCCAACATGCTGGATCTGCTGAAGGAGATGTTCCCACCCCGGTGGAGTTACTTTGATAATATCGTGCAAGGCATGCTGGAAACGATCCGAATGGCCCTGATTGGGACAACCATTGGTGCGATTATTGCGATTCCGGTCTCGATTATCTGTGCCGGTAACCTGATGCCAAGTCGCTGGATCTACTATCCGGCGCGCTTTCTGCTGAACCTGATTCGGACCGTGCCGGATCTGTTGCTTGCTGCTTTGTTCGTTGCTGTGTTTGGTTTGGGGCCAATCCCCGGAATCTTGGCACTGGCTGTGTTCTCGATAGGTCTGATTGCGAAGTTGACCTATGAGACGCTGGAAACCATTGATCAGGGGCCGTTGGAAGCAATGACGGCTGTTGGTATGAACCGGATTCAGCTCATTGTATATGGCGTGGTGCCGCAACTGGCTGCCCAGTTCACATCCTATGTGCTGTATGCCTTCGAAATTAATATACGTGCTGCTGCCATTCTGGGACTGGTGGGAGCCGGAGGAATTGGACTTTACTATGAGGCTACACTTGGATTCCTGGAGTATGACAAGACCAGCGTAATCATTCTGTTTACCCTCGTCATTGTCCTGATCATTGATTATGTAAGTACTAAGTTGCGGGAGAAATTGCTATGATGAAAAATGAAACAAGCCGCATCCGGCCTAAACCACGGAAGAACCCGCTTCGCTGGGTCATTGTGTTACTGCTGATCCTTGTGTATGTCTGGGCTCTTGCCGGTGTACCATTTACTGGTTTCAAGGAAACAGCCGCTCAGATTATGAAGGCCATTGTAGCCGGGATTTTCTCACCGGATTGGAATTTTGTATATTTGCCTGAAGGAGAAGATTTGCTGCGAGGATTGTTGGATACGCTGGCAATCTCTGTGTTGGGTACCGTGATCTCAGCTGTGCTCTGTATCCCGTTTGCCTTCTGGTCTGCCCGTAACATGAGTGGGCATCGTTCCATCTCGGGTGCAGGCAAAATGGTACTCAGCTTTATCCGCACGTTCCCTGAGATTATCATGGCCTTGTTGTTCATTAAGGCAGTAGGTCCCGGATCGTTTGCAGGGGTACTCGCCCTTGGATTGCACTCCATCGGCATGTTAGGCAAATTATACGCGGATGAAGTTGAAAATATTGACTATGGCCCATCTGAGGCGCTGCTTGCCTCTGGAGCCAATCGCATGCAGCAGTTGTGGTTCGCGATCCTGCCGCAGGTTATGCCTGGATTCCTGAACTATACGTTATATCGGTTCGAGATTAATGTACGTTCCGCGACCATACTGGGTGTAATTGGGGCAGGGGGGATTGGTACACCGCTGATCTTTGCATTAAGTACCCGAAACTGGCCGCGAGTAGGTATTATCCTGCTGGGTATTATCGTAATGATCACGATTATTGACCTGATCTCGGGTTATATTCGTAAGAAGCTGGTGTAGTGTTAATGTGGAGTTACGAATATATTAGATGATAAATTAAGATTAGATGATAGCGTAAGAAGAGAGGGCTATTCGGTGCCAGAATATTGGCAGGGATAGTCTTTTTTCGTGTCTGCGAATAAACAACGGTGCGTTTTTGTTTCTCAGCTAACTTTTGAGGAATAAGAGGTTTCCAAGAATATGTTTAAAGATGATTGAATTATTTTCCAAATACATGTAAGATTAATAGGTTTCTATATAAAGGGAATTAAGGATATTAATCAATACTCCTCCTAGATACCAATAAAAGAAGTGAGTTTTTAAAGGAAGGTGACCTATGGAAATATTTTATTTTATATGGATTGGGTTTATGGTACTCCTGCTACTATACAGAATGATCTTTCAGAAGTTTAAAAAACATAACAAAGAAAATATTGGGCTCAGTGCAATCCTGATTATTTTCACGGGAAGCAGTTATACATTTACACAGATGAACTTGATTTTTGTCATTAGTGTCATCGCCATCGCCGCTTATTTTGCTGTATGGAACAGCATTCTATTTGTTAGAAATGGATATGAGCCGGAACGCTTGAAATGAACCAGGGTTCTGTATGGTCGTTAAGGTATTTAGAAAATGTAGCCTTGCTGGAGCTGGGCTAACGAACCAGAGAGACCCTATTTAGCCTCATAAGGCACCACTGGAATTCTAACGAATCGTAGTGACGCTATATGTTGCATTTTGTCCGATTTGATCCTTTGGTAACTGAAATGTTGTTCAATAGCGATGCTGAGGTTCGTTAGATTTTAAAATTCGTCCCAAATGGCTGAATAAGATCTGTCAGGTTCGTTAGCGCCTAGGGAGTGCAGCAATTTGGAAAGGCTGAAGCCGGAAAAATTATCATTAGCGCGACTAGTGCAAAAAGTGCAATAAATGCCACAAGTGCCACGAGTGTCTACTTTCTGGCCAAGGGTTCTACATGCACGATCATCAAAGAAAACGTGACCACTTTACTGTTTTACCGACATATGTCCTTCCATATAAAAAAACCGGAACCAGGTTGCCCTGTGAATCAGGCAATGTTGGTTTCGGTTTTTTAGTTGCTTGGTCAAACATTAGGCTTTTTTACTGGCACTTAACTAGCCAAAGGCAATGCTTTAGTAACTTGAACCGTAATTGTCTCGGTGCTTGTTACGCCTGCGGCGTTGATCAGCTCAGCACGGTACGTATACGTTCCGTTAGAGCGATTGGACAATTCAGTTGTAGCACTTTGAGAAGCTGGTGTAGCAGCTTTCAACGCTTGTGTATCAATCAGAACATCATTTTCATAGAGACGGTATTCAGTAGCGTTTGTACCCCACCAGAGGTTCATAGATACGTTGTAGTTGCCGTCACCATCCCAGTTGTTTTGGGACAAGTTGGCTTTCCCGGGAGCAGCATTAGTTACTTGTACCGTCAGCACGTCACTGCGTGTTGTGCCTTTGTCATTGGTCAGCTCAGCTACGTAGGTATACGTGCCGTTGGCTTTACCTGTAATTGCTGTTTTGGCAAATTGGGCGGACGGTGTAGTTGCAGTTAACTTCTGGGTATCCACAAGAACGCCGTTCTCATACAGTTTGTACTCAGAACCATTTTCGCCCCACCAGAGGTTCATGCTTACGTTGTACGAACCTTCGAACAGGCCAGTGGTATATCCATTATCAGAGGAAAGCACCGGTTTACCCGGTGCCCCTTCAGCTGGAGTGGAAGGTGTTTCGCCTCCACCTTGATTTTCCGCAGGTACAAAATCATTCAAGCTTCTAGGTTTCAATTGATATACATCTTTGAAAATAGCGGAAACGCCTGTGATATCGATTTTGTCACCAGCAACATAAGGGAAGGCAGTCTCCGTCACACCTGTACGGGTATCTACACGGATATGTGTGCTCGTGCCATCTGCTGCTACGGCGTCGAATTCAAATGATCCAACTGGTGTAGCACTGATGATATTCTCGATCGTTACATCTTTCAATTGAACCAGTTGACCCTGGTTCGCATCTGTAATTGCTGTAACTTCGATTGGCGCAGGTACGGAAGCCGTACCTGTTTTCTCAATCGCCACGATATCCGTAAGCTCGAACTCGCTGTTATAGATGGTTGTTGCTGCCGTTACTTTCACCTTGTCACCTGCATGGAAGCCGCTAGTATGCTGGAATACGTAAATTCCGGCAGTTTCATCTTGAAGATAGAAGGCTTGTCCACCAAATGCACCCGGTTCTGTCGTCACAACACCTTCGATAGTTACGGTCGTACCAACTGCTTTGGTGCGTGCTTCAGCAACGGTGATAGCCGCTGGAATCGGTCCTTCTTCTTCCGGAAGCTGTTCTGCTGGCACATTGCCAACAGTCACGGCATTGGTGATCAGGTTGCTGCCATTCAGACGCAGACGCAAGCTCGCAGCACCAGTTGTACCCGGTTTGATACGGACGTTCAGGTCTTTGATCCCGCGACCTTGGCTGTCCGAGGTTACACTGAATGTGGAGCTATACCCGTACGAAGTTGGCCAAGTACCACTTTCATTCTGGATCATGGCGACCTGTGTTCCGCCAGTCAGATAGATACCGGCACTATAACCGGATACGGTTGTGTTTGGAGCCATATTCTCCACAACTACACGAATCTGGAAGTCTTCTGCATTTGGAAGTGTATCCTGCTTCACGAAGCTGTAAGCAGCGTTTGCGCTGGATGCAGGTCCGCCATAAGAACCAGCCTTAAACGTGGAACGATCGTACCACTTGTATCCGGCAGCAGGTGCGGCCCAAGGTTCAGCCTGTGGTTCTGTGGAAGCAGCTGGCTCTTCAAATGGCAGCAGCGCTGTAGCTGTGTCCAGTTCAAGTCCGTTCACTTCAGTTAGGCTTGTGTAGTTCTCTTGTGTAGCGAGCCAGTTTACGGTGTTCACGAGCAACACGGCATCATCGGCTTCTTTAAAACCGTCATAAGTTGTTTTGCGTGTGCCTGTCTCTTCACGCAAATATTTTGGTGATGCATCTTCTACTGGAGAGGAGTCACCGATGAAGGCAGCTTTACCTGCGCCCAGCTTGGATACAGCCACGTAAGGACCTTCTTCAATCCCGCCACCGTTGTAGACACCTTGGTCTACCGCGTTATTCCATTTTGCGTTGGTTTTTGGCAGGTACACAATACCTTTTGCCTTTTCTGGATCGGTGATTGCAAGTGTTGAACCGGCGTGCATGGCTACAGCCGATACCCCTTCTGTGATGCCGAAGGCTTGATCTGCCGGTACAACGATATTGGCGTTGATATCGCCAAGTGCGTTATAGCGGAAACGTACGCCGAAGTTATCGGACAACCAGTCCGTGCTAGTTACATTTTGCATGGCATCCGAGTTACGCTCATCGGTGCTCATACCTTTGGCCGGATCTTCAAAAGCTCCCCGACGGTAACCGTTGATGACTTCAGAGCCATCCCAGCGGTTTTTGTTACGGTCGGCATTATAGTGATCTCCAACGAAGAAGATGCTGCCGCCCGTTTCAACATATTGTTTGAGTGCTGCTTGTTCGGATGTTTTGAAAGGAATTTGAGGCTCTGCAATAACGAATACGTTATACTCTTTCAGATCATCATAGGTAAATGGAGTTGTCTTGCGAAGTTCTTTGACATAATAACCATCATTCGCGAGTGCATTCCCGAAGTCGGAGAAACCTCCATCAATGACCCAGTCTGCAGCTCCAGCCGTTTGGCCGTGAGAGTTGTCGAACAATACTTTTTTACCTGCATTTTGATTCACAACCTTTGCCTGGATGAACGGTGCCGGGTCTGTCGGTCCTTCCGCATTAACCGATGCATCTCCGTTCCATAATCCGACCTGAAGCGGCAAAGCCATGGACAATGCCAAGAGTGATTTTAAAAATACTCCTCGCATACCTGTTAATTTACCCAACCAAATCCCTCCCAAATATTAGTTGATTCATGAGTTCGTCCATATTCTACCACATGAAAATCTCACATAGTCATAACAATTTGTAAAAATTAACTCGATATTTGTAAAATTGGGTCTTTTGACATATCCATAGGTAATTCGATCCTGTCTTTATTTATCCAATCTACCCTCGTATATTGATTTCGGCATAAAAAAAGCCATCTCCTATGAGATGACTTTGGCCCGAATTCGATTGACGGCATGGAAGACAGAGGATTTAATCATGCCTTCACTGCGATTCACCAGCTCTGCCGTTTCCTTAATGGAGTATCCATGGATGAGGCGAAGTTCTAATATTTTACGATGTTCGGTGTTGTTAATATGGGAGACAAGATCATGAACACCTTCGCTAATTTCAAGGTGGGATGTATCGACGTGATGGGTAGGTACCTCCAGACGACTGTCTCGTCTGAGTGTACGGGTCCGCCTGCGGAAGCTGTCCATCGCCAGGTTACGGGCAATGCGTTTGAGATAATAGAGAAGCCGATCTTCAGGGATATCCCCGGTAACGTTCATCAGTCGAATGAAACAATCCTGTGCCAGATCTTCTGCGTCTTGCGGTTGTTTGACGATATGGGATAGATACCTTGTGATTTCTGATTTATAGTTGACATAAGCATCATTAATTTGTGTGTTGTTCATATGATGTGAATCCCCCTTGGATACAGATCAGGCTTGGGTCCGGTCTGGTATGAGTCTCTTATGATCCAAGTATATCGGGAGTTTGTTTCCAAAAGGTTCAGAGTTGTATCGGAGTTGTAACATTTCGTGCTTCCCTCTATTCAAGTATACGGCTTGGGATACAAAATATAGGCAGATGAAATTCATAGAGCAGGGAGATTACGAGGGTATCATGAGACAAAAAGAGATTTTAATTATTGAGGACGAGGAGTCCATTCGCGATATTTTGTCCTATTCGTTACGTAAGGAAGGATTTGAGATCAAGGAAGCAGCTACGGGAAAAGAGGGTCTGGATCTGCTTCGGGATTCGAAGCCGGATCTGATTCTGTTGGACCTGATGCTGCCAGATATGAGCGGTTTTGATGTGTGCAGACAACTATCTGTGAATTCCAAGATACCTGTCATCATGATTACTGCGAAGTCGGACATGCTGGACAAGGTACTTGGCATGGAGCTGGGGGCAGATGACTATATCACGAAGCCTTTTGATATCCGTGAGGTGGTTGCGCGCATTCGGGCAATATTTCGTCGGATTGATCTCATCAGTGAGACACTGGAGAATCAATCCTATGAGGTGGTAAGGCTTGGCAAACATATTGAGATTCGCAAGGATGAACGGGAAGTGTGGAAAGACGGGGAACGCGCAGGACTCACCAATAAGGAATATGACCTGTTGTTATTTCTCGTGACCCATCATCGCAAGGTGCATACACGTTCTGAACTGCTGGACAAAGTATGGGGATTTGATTTTGCAGGGGATACCCGAACGGTGGACATTCATGTGCAACGGATTCGCAAGAAATTGGATAGTGGTGCGCAGGGCATTTCGATGATTGAAACGGTATTCGGTGTGGGGTACAAGCTGAATATTCAGGTACAGACATGAAGTGGACGATCCAGTTCAAAATGGTGGTGTTATTCTCGGTCATCGTCTTTATCGGATTCTCCGTTCTGTTGATTCTGTCCAATAAGGTGGCACAGGAGAATATGTATCGGGAAGTGCATGAGGATATGGTGCAATCCAAAAGAAATCTGGACATCGCGCTCAATCAGTACTTCCTGATTCATAACAAACGCATGAGCAGAGACTCGCTCGAAGCCGGAAGTCGCGAGCTCGCGGAGCAGATTGGTTCAGCGGTTGGTGGAAAGATTACGGTATTCCGTCCTGATGCTTCGCCCTACGGATCTGCTAGTAGCAAGGTTAACGTTGCCAAGCGCTCTGACCATCCTGATGTGGAGCAAGCCATACAATCCCGGATCGCTTACACCACCGTTGTGGATAAAGGTCGGGTCATCTCCAGTCTGTCCTTCCCACTTCAGATGGAACAACAATTGATTGGCATTGTGCAGTTGGAAAAGGATTACACGGACCTGTACAAACGCAATCTTCGGTTCCAAAATACGATCAAGTTGTTTGCAGCGGTTATTTTCGTATTTGTATTTATCGCATCCATCTTTATTTCCCGGAAAATTACACAACCTATCCGTGTACTCACGAAACGTTCTGCGGAAGTGGCCCAGGGAAGTCTGAATGCAGACATTCAGATTACGACCAAGGATGAGATTGGTGAATTGGCTTCAAGCTTCACTGTCATGATTAATCGGGTACGGGAGCAGATTGATGTGATTGAGCAGGAGCGGGACGAAGTGAAACAAGTGCAGGCGCGAAGCAAAGTCTTTTTTGACAATGTGACGCATGAATTGAAGACACCCTTAACAACGATTCTGGGGTACGCCCAGATTTTGCGGGATAACGGATTTACCGATCAGGACTTTTTTGACAAAGGCATGAATTATATTATTAAGGAAAGCCAGCGTCTCAACACGATGGTTGCGGATATTCTGGAGGTATCGGTCTCCTCTGCGGTCATTCAGGCGTACCGTTTCGAACGTATCGATGTATCGGATATTATCCGTGAAGCTTGCGAGGATATGTCGATTAAGGCCAGTAAGTACAATATAGGGATTCATTATGAGCTGGAGGAACACCAGTATCTTCAGGGAGATCGGGATAAGCTGAAGGAGGTCTTCCTCAACGTTCTGGATAACTCGGTCAAGTACAGTGATGTAAACTCAATCATTGAAGTACAATCCTTCCGGTTAGGTGATTCCATCGCGATTGTAATTCGTGATCAGGGGGAAGGAATCGGAGCTGAAGCGCTCCAGCATGTATTTGAACCCTTTTACCAGGATAAAGGAATCAACAGGGCCGAGAAAGGCAGTGCCGGGCTGGGTCTGTCTATTGTGAAGAACATCGTTGAGCGTCATGGAGGAACAGTGGAGATGAAGAGCATCATGCGGCAAGGGACACAAGTAAATATCAGTCTTCCGGGGGAAATGAACGCATGAGACATCCTGGATTTTGGCGTAAACACCGAGACATATTGATGCTGTCCGGGCTGTTGATCACATTTGTCAGCGGGATTTTTGGGATTGGAAGCCTGTTCAGTATTGGAAATCTCAAGCCTAGAACAGTAATTTTGCCAAGTGAGCAATTCAACAGTCGTCTGGCGCCACCACCGAGCAGTACGATTCAGATCGAGTCGGCGACCAAGATTCCGAATGACTTCGCGATCTTTGATTTTGAAGTGGTAGACCGGAACACAATTATATTGAATCAATCGGAACCTTCCTATTCAGGGCTTCAACTGTCTCTCCTGCATCTGGATGATAATGAAGTTAAGAATATTGCGAGTAATACGGATTATGGCGTTGCAATCAGTCCAAATCACAAGAAAATCATATACTCCCAGTACCGGGCGGGTCAGGCACAGAAGACATCGTATGAGTATGTGATTGAGGATGGGAAACGTCGCAAGCTTCCGAACGACAACTCGTATTATCGAGTGTTTGTAGGGAACGAATCCTACATTGGTCAGGATGATCTGTTATTTAAACAAGTTGATCTGAGCCAGGGGACGAGTCATATCATCTACACGCATGAAGAGCTGATGGACATGTTCACAGGATCGAAACAAGGGAAAAGTTCGAATGATACGTTTATCGTAATGGATGTGTTGCAGGTCAGCGAAGATCTGAAGCAGTTTTATATGCTGGTGATGCTGAAAGACAAGTATGCCATCTATCGTGTATCGCTTGAGGATGGGCATGAAGTGAAGGCGTATGCTGCAATGGAAGACATTCTACAATTCAAGTTGCTGAAAAATGGTGACATGCTCATCCAGGGAACGATGAATAAGGTACAGGGACTATATCGGTATCGTGCAGCACAGGAGCAATATGATCTGGTATTAAAAGGTTCCATCTGGAACTTCGAACTGGATGCAGATGAATCGCGAATAGCGTACTTTTATCCGATGGACAATCAGAATCAGAAGAGTGAGTTGCATGTTGCTTACCTGAATGACAGCAAGCTTTCGTCCGATACGGTGATCTACCGCAATATTGATAACTTTACTAATCTGAAGTGGAATAACGATGAGCTATTTGCAGTGGGCAGTACGATGGATAAAAGTGAGTTGTACCGCTTTAGTTTCAGAGCCTGGTAAGCTGTGGAAGGTATACGAATATAAGACCTTGGTCTGGTGGAGCTGGCGATATCTCCTCTGCGGACAAGGTCTTTTTGTTTTGACATTTTACAAGTTGGATACAACTCCGGCCAGCCCGGATACATCTCCACCCTATAATGAAAAGGGAATGTGCTACGCGAATCTATACATACAAGTTCAAAAAAACTGGTTTTCAGTACCGAGAAGATGGGATGAAGCTAGAAATGGAGTAGCAGAGCGTAGGGAAAACTACGTGAGCAACGGACATTTCGGCTGAATTCTATATTCGATGTTGATGATGTCATTAGACATCCTTCGTAATCAAAAGCGGGCTTTTTGAACAACCTCTGTACATATTTAGCAAGTAGAAAGGAAGAAATGTAGTAATGCTTCAAGTTGAACAATTATCCCACTCGTTCCGCAATGGCCAGGGAACCGTGCCGGTGCTTCAGGATATCAACCTGACGATTGAAGAAGGCAAGATGGTAGCCCTGCTGGGCAGTTCTGGTTCGGGTAAGTCCACGCTGCTGAATCTGATGGCGGGGCTGATGAAACCGGATCAGGGCAAGATTCTAATTGCGGGACAAGATATTGTACGTTTCAGTGAAAATCGCCTGGCTGAGTTCAGGCGCAGTCACATCGGGTTTATTTTCCAGTCCTATGAGCTGCTGTCTAATCTTACGATCCGTGAAAATGTAGAGTTACCTTTGGTGTTCATGGGCATCAGCCCTTCGAAACGCAAAGCAAAAGCATTAAAGCTACTGGAACAGGTTGGACTGAGTGAAAAAGCAAACTTGTTCCCGTCTCAGTTGTCGGGCGGTCAACAACAACGTGTCAGTATTGCTCGCTCGCTCATTACCGAACCCTCGGTGATCTTTGCAGATGAGCCTACCGGGAATCTGGATACCGAGACGGAGGAAGAGATTATTGCGATTTTGCAGCAGCTTAACCGGGATATGAATACCACCTTTGTCATTGTGACACATGAAGCAGAGGTCGCGGAGCAGATGCAGGTCGTGCTGACACTGCAACATGGCATACTGGTCGAAGAGGCTGTAAGGGAAGTTTGAGGCAAAAGGAGAAGAAATGTGAGAATACGGGATGTAGCACGTATGGCCTGGGGACAGATCATTCGCAGAAAAATGGTCACACTGTTGTGCATGATGGGGCTGTCCATCGGCTCTGCCGCCATGATCATTGCACTTAGCGTGGGGCAGTCCGTACAGACCTATAGTGAGAAAACATTAAACGACAATTACAAGATGGATGAGATTACGATTACACCTAATGAAGGCATTCGTACCGGCAACGGCAAGGGGAGTGGTCAGACATCGAAGTTTGAACGGGGTGCGCTGACGTTGGAGAAAATTCAGATTATCCAAAGACTTCCTCATGTGGTTGCCGTGGCTCCCATGTTAAAGCTGGATTCGCTCGAAATGGTGCTTCCGGATGGTCGCAGCACTTATGTTGAGGTCATTGGGACCCAGCTGGAGACCCTTGACGGTTTTGGATACACCTATGCTGAGGGACGTGGGGCAGAAGATGGTCGTATGGCGGTGACCAGTTATGGAGCCGCGTTCGGACTCGTGGACCCGAAAGTAACTCAGAAGTTATTCGAGCAGTTGAATGCTGATCCATATAACAATGAGCTTTTGCAGCAGTATACGGAAATGTCATCGAAGCAGGATCAGCTCGTTCAGCAAAGTATTCAGTTTCGATATGAAGATTATACCAATGCAAGTAAAACAAAAATGAGCGGCTCGATACGCGTGTCTGGAGAACTGACGAAGCCTTCCAACACGGATGAAATGAGTGCTCAAAACGATAAAAAGGTATATCTGCCGCTGGATACAGCTCGTGCCTTGCAGGATGAGCTTGGATTGCAGCAGGCTGACAGTAGTGCAGCCAAACATCTTAACTCGGCTCTGGTCAAGGTTGAGGACAAACGTTATGTATCCCAGGTGGAAGAACAGATTAAAAAGCTGACGTTAAACACACAGAGTAATCTGTTCCAGGAGGAAGCGATGGCAGGTCAATTGGCGATGTACCAGAAAGCGGCATTGGGGATCGGTGGTTTTATCATGCTGCTGGCCTCATTATCCATTATTGTAGCGATGATTATGTCTACGCATCAGCGTCGTAAACAGATTGGTGTGATGAAGGTGCTGGGCGCAAATCTGTGGCAGATCCGTCAGATGTTTATTACGGAAGCAGCGATGCTTGGATTGATGGGCGGCGTGGCTGGTGTGGGGATTGCCTTTGCTGCCCTCGGCGGGGTGAACAGTCTGCTGGCGAGTCAGATGGCAGATCAGATGAATGGCCCGATGAGCGTCTTTATTCAGCAGTCGGCTCTGCCACTTGGCATCGTTTTTGCTGTTCTGGTTGGCATTGTATCGGGTATATATCCGGCAATTAGCGCATCCCGAACCAATGCATTAACTGTGATCAAATCGATGTAATTTTATCAGCGAAAGGGAAATTGGGCACATGAAGAAATGGATTAAAATTATCATCACCGTTGTACTTTTGGCAGGTGTGGGGTACTGGTTGTATGAAAAGTACAAGCCAAAACCGGAGGCGCCTATAGAGATTCCGCCCCCGATTACCTTTGATGTGACACAGGAAACGATGACGCAAACTATTCAGGTGAAGGGGAAATCCGTATACACCGATCAGACGGATATCTTCGCTCCGTATGCTTCCAACATCAAGCAGTGGCACGTGAAAAGTGGTGAGCAGGTGAGCAAAGGCGATATCCTGTTTACCCTCGATACTTCCACGTTACAAACGGAAGTAGAACAACTGCAGAGTGATCTGGAGAAAGCCCAGTTGGAAAACAAGATGAATCAGGTTAGCCTGGATCAGGTGAATATGAGCGAGGCGCTTGGCGTGACGGAAGAGGAGCGCAAGAAAGCATTTGCAGATCGAGAAGGTAAACGCCTGACGAATGAGTTGAATCAAAAAGCGCTGGTCCTCAAGGAGAAGGAGATACAGAAAAAGCAGGCAGTAATAAGTAAGTCTGTTGTGTATGCTTCCGCTTCCGGTATATTTCAGATGAATGAAGAGGACAGCAAGACACGTGCAGTGACGGAAGGACAGTTAATCGGGTCCATTACAAATATCAGCAAACTGAAATTCATGACGATTGTTGGTGAAGAAGAAATGTTCAGGCTTAAGGTGGGGATGCCGGTTAAGGTACGAATGACAGCGCAGAAAGACCTGGAATTCACCGGGAAGGTGAGCAAGGTATCCAAATTCGCCCGCAAGAGTACCGATACGGACCTCAAGCAAGCTTCCCAGTTTGATGTGGTCATTGATCTGAAGCCGGACGCCAGAATGTATGGAGGCGTGAGTCTGGAAGGCGATATCGAGACGATGCGGAAGGATAAAGTGACGGTAGTGTCCAGCCTCGCGATCATGCGGGATCAGACCGAGCCTTACGTACTGTTAGACAAAGGCAATGGACAGACAGAGCCGCTGACCATCCAGGCTGGAATGGAATCGGGGGACAAGACGGAGGTGGTTAGCGGGTTGAAACCGGGAGATGTCGTTGTGCTGCCTTAGATGTAGGAATATAAGAACAAGGCATTATATGTAATGACGATCTAGACGAGAAGGTTAATTCGGCATTGAAAAACACGAGGTTCATTGTGGCAGATTGCCAGGATGGACCTCGTGTGTCTTTTGGAGCAAGGGATGTCCAGAATCCTGCCTGAATTATGGAAAAAAATATAATTAAATTTATATAATTCAATTTACAGTAATATTTACATGTCGTATAATCAGAACATAAGGAGGTGACACCGAACATCATGTTTGTAGATGGATAGGCGAAGGCCTTTTTTTTAACTGCTTAAAGAAAGCGCTTACCCAATTTGGGATTCAGACATCCCGTAAGTCATTGTTCACACTTCTTCATGTCTAACACACGTTCAACCACACCCACCATATTATACTCATTCACATGATTAGCCCTCACACACCATTTGTTTGCTCAAGATTCCAGTCATACAACCATTTCTTTTGGAGGTGATACAACCAACTCATCCGAACGTTCTCTTCGTGCTAAGCATCATAATGACACAGAGGATCAGACATGAGTACAACCCAATCTAACTAAAGGAAAGGTGGAACTATGAAGACTAAATTGAAAACCAAATCGAGAGGTAAGAAGATCCTGCGCAAAGGTGTAAAGCAAATGTTGGCAGCAACGCTGCTCGCTGCGGGGATTTTCCCTGGATTGTCTCCAGGCTTGACTCAGGCGGCTGAAGCACATGTGGATAATCCATTTGTAGGGGCAACCGCTTATCTGAACCAGGACTACTCGGCTCTCGTGGATACGTCCATTGCGCTGACCAACGATGCATCGTTGAAGGCCAAGATGGAGACAGTCAAATCGTATCCAACCGCAGTATGGATTGACCGGATTGCTGCAATCTATGGCGGCTCGGACAACGCTGGTCGCAAAAGTGTAGAGCAACATCTTGATGCCGTTCTTGCTCAAAAGAAACCGGGTACGCCAATAACGGCTTCATTTGTTATTTACAATCTGCCCGGACGGGATTGTCATGCACTTGCATCGAATGGTGAACTTCCACTAACACAGGCAGCACTGCAGACGTATAAAACGGATTATATTGATGTCATAGCAGATATCTTCGCAGATCCGAAGTATCAGGATATTCGTATTATTGCTGTCATTGAACCGGACAGTCTGCCTAACCTTGTGACCAACCTGAGTACACCAGCTTGTGGTCAAGCCAGCTCAACAGGTATCTATGAGGCGGGTGTGAAGTATGCATTGGACAAGCTGCACGCCATTCCGAATGTGTACAACTATCTGGACATCGGCCACTCCGGCTGGCTTGGATGGGATAACAACCGTTCTGCAGCAGTCGCGCTGTATACAAGTGTTGTGCAAGGAACAGCCGCAGGTCTGAGCAGTGCAGATGGCTTCATTACAAATACAGCAAACACTACACCGCTGGGGGAGCCGAACCTGTCTAACCCTGATCTCAATATCGGTGGACAACCGATTAAATCGGCCAAGTTTTATGAGTGGAATCCTTATTTTGACGAAACCGATTTCACTGCTGCGCTGTATGCCGATTTCGTACAAGCTGGCTGGCCAAGCAGCACAGGTTTCCTGATTGATACTAGCCGGAATGGGTGGGGCGGGGTAGACCGTCCAGCATCTGCTACGGGCAGCAACATCAACGATTATGTGAATTCCGGACGTGTAGATCGCCGGGAGCATCGGGGGAACTGGTGTAATGCCAGTGGCGCAGGTATTGGTGAAGCACCTAAGGCTGCACCAGGACCAGCGCATCTGGATGCTTATGTATGGGTGAAACCTCCGGGTGAATCCGATGGCTCCAGCTCCGAAATTCCGAATAACGAAGGCAAAGGTTTCGACCGGATGTGTGATCCAACCTTCACAACTCGGGATGGTGTATTAACAGGTGCGTTGCCTAATGCTCCGGTATCGGGTCACTGGTTCCATGATCAATTCGTGGCACTGGTGAAAAATGCATTCCCTGTACTGCCTGCCAGTAACGGTGGAGGCAATCCTCCGGGCGGAACAACAGCTCCGGCAGCACCAGCAGCATTGACGGCTACTGCCGGTAATGCTCAAGTCTCCTTGACGTGGACTGCATCTACAGGTGCAACGAGTTATAGTGTGAAGCGGGCACTGAGTGCATCAGGTCCATTCACAACAATTGCAGCTAACGTGAGTGGAACATCTTACAGCAACACCGGCCTGATCAATGGTACAACCTATTATTATGTGGTAACGGCAACAAACACAGTAGGTGAAAGTGTTAACTCTGCAACAGCGACAGCTACACCCGTTGCAGGTGTGACGGCGCCAGCTGCACCGACTGCTCTCACAGCAACTGCAGGCAATGCACAGGTGAGCCTGACGTGGACCGCTTCTACAGGTGCAACAAGTTATGATGTGAAACGCGCGCTGAGTGCAACAGGTCCGTTCACAACGATCGCGGCGAATGTGAGTGGTACGTCCTACACGAACACTGCCCTCACGAACGGCACAACGTATCATTATGTGGTAAGTGCAGTGAATACAGCAGGGCAAAGTGCCAATTCCGCTGTAGCTTCCGCGACACCTCAAAGTGTCGTTGTACCAACGAGTGATCTTGTCGTGCAATATCGTGCTGGAGATACCAATGCTCAAGATAGCCAGATCAAACCGTATTTCAACATCAAAAATCTGGGTAGTACTGCTGTGAATCTGAGTGATTTGAAGATCCGGTATTACTTCTCCAAAGAAGGCTCGGCTGCGATGGATTCTGCCATCGATTACGCTCAAATTGGCGGAGCCAATATCCAGCGGACCTTCACAGACTCGTATGTAGAGCTGAGCTTCACATCTGGCGCTGGCAGCATTCAGGCTGGTGGACAGACTGGAGACATCCAGCTTCGCATGTACAAAACAGACTGGTCCAACTTTGACGAGACGAATGACTACTCTTTCGATCCAACGAAAACATCCTACCAGGATTGGAACAAGGTAACGCTCTACCAAGGTGGAAACCTGGTATGGGGCATTGAGCCTTAAACTTTACTTGTAACTGTCTTAACCGCGATCCTCAGTGTTTTAGAGGATCGCGGTTTTTTGCTATGCATTACAAAGAGTCATTCTCGATTGAAGTACTTGATCAACTGAGGAACGTAGTGGAGGGGACGAAATCGATTCTGAAGAAACGAAGTGTTCGCCTTTATCACCGGATTTTACCCTTGGAAAGGGGATGGAAGAAAATCCGGGGATAACAGCGATCATAAGAACGATTCGTAACCGGAACGGATATCCCTCACAGCTGCAAGTTCTTTTTCTCAAATGACTCTAAAAACACTGATTATTGATCGTTTTGGACGGATATTTGCCTAGGGTCTGGCAGGCAGGATGTCTATAATAGAACCCGATGGGCGGGATCACCTCGCTCGGATTGGAATGAGAATGGAAGGGGGACCGCACTCCGATAGTCGGGTAAGTTGATTTCTCTTTTTTAATATTGGAAGCGTTATCATTGTGGATTCGGATCTTTCGTTGAAGAAGGTCTTTGTGGATTATCAAACGTCCAATCATCATCGTTGTGTATATGCGTCACCTATTCTGTCTCAAGGAGCGTGAAGGTGGATGAACTCAGAAACAACAGTGCCGGTACATAAGGGATCGGTGTCAGGTCGGCAATCCGGTCGCAGGAAGGCAAGTATGCCACTTGCAGCCAAGGTGCTCTCTTCGGCACTCAGCGTAGCTTTGCTCATTGGAGGAACAGCTGGCGTTACGGGAGCGGAAGCTTCCAACGGTAATGGGGCGACGGAGGCTGGCCTGCAATCAAATAAGGGGAGCAGTCACGTGAAAGAGATTCAACTGGAATATCTGGATCGGGGTCTGGTGGCTGCATCGACATCTGAAGGTGTTTTTCTCAGTTGGAGATTGCTTGGTGACGAGGCCACAGGGTATAGCGACAAAGGGCTGACAGGTACGGACTTTAACGTCTATCGTGATGGCAAAAAGATCGCTACGGTCACTGACAGCACCAACTATGTAGATTCCGCGGGTAAATCGTCTTCCCGTTATGAAGTGGCAGCGGTGAACAAGAAGGGCAAGGAGAGCAAACGCAGTGCATCCGTCAAACCTTGGGCGAATGGGTATGTGGATATTCCACTGCAAAAACCAGCCGATGGCGTGACGCCTGCGGGAGAAGCCTATACGTATTCCGCCAATGACATGAGCGTGGGGGATGTGGACGGGGATGGCCAATATGAGTTTTTCGTCAAATGGGACCCTTCCAACGCCAAGGACGTATCGCAAAAAGGATACACCGGTAAAACCTATATTGATGCTTATACCCTGGACGGTCAGTTGTTGTACCGAATCGATCTTGGGGTCAACATTCGTGCAGGTGCTCATTATACACAGATGCTCGTTTACGATTTTGACGGGGATGGCAAGGCTGAGATGATGTTCAAGACCGCTCCGGGCACGAAGATTATCAAATATAACAAAAAAGGAAAAGTGACCTCCGAGAAATACATCACGCTTCCGAAGCAGGATCGCAAGGCAGGGTACTCGAACGAAGATGATTATCGTTTAAGTGCGGATGGTTACTACGATTACGTGGTGGATATGTTCAGGAACTGGCATAAACACGACGAGGTTGTGAAGGGCAACTGGCCTGCAACATTGGAAGAGGCTTTTGGAATGGAGAAAAAATATAACTACCCATTATCTCAGCAGGATGCCGAGAGCCTGGCCGACTATTTCATTGATGTGTACGCAGTAGAACGCAGTAACCGCAATGAGCTGCGCAAGTTCGAAGGTTTTATTGTGGATGGACCGGAGTATGTTACGGTATTTGAAGGTAAATCAGGCAAAGAGCTGGAGACCATTCCATATGAACCCGAGCGTCATGATGATGGTCTGATGTGGGGCGATTATGCGATGGCACGGATTGAACCGGGGAATCGGGTGGACCGTTTCCTGGCAGGCGTGGCGTATCTGGACGGCAAGAAACCGTCTGCAATCTTTGCACGCGGATATTATACACGTTCAACGATGGTTGCCTACAATTGGGACGGCAAGAAGCTGAAAAAGGAATGGAAAGTGGACAGCGGCTGGACACCGATGAAGAACCCGTTTAATGATGGGCCACATGGTGTGGATGGCACGGATCCGCAGTATGGCTCTATTACTACTCAAGGTGCGCACTATTTCAGCGTGGCGGATGTGGATGGAGATGGCAAACAGGAGATTATCTATGGCTCGGCTACGATTGATCATGACGGCAGCGTGCTGTACAGCTCCACAGACCTGATGCCTGCCGAGAGTGCTGCACCGGGAACCATTGCCCGTCTGGGTCATGGGGACGCACTTCATGTAGCAGATATTGACCCGGATCGTCCGGGACTTGAGATTTTCATGGTTCACGAGGGTGGCCCTTGGGCGCCATACGGCTATTCCCTGAGGGATGCAAAGACCGGAGAAGTAATCTATGGTGGGTACACAGGGAAAGATACCGGACGCGGCATGGTAGGTGATGTTGATCCGACTCGTCGTGGGCTGGAGACATGGGCTGTAGGATTATGGACAGCTAAGGGTGAGAAAATCAGTGATCAGATGCCGGGAACAAATATGAATATCCGCTGGGCTGGTGACATGACGACACAGATCGTTGATGGTGCGATTGATGTTACCCCAACCATCAAAGACTGGAATCGTGGCACATTGCTGACGGCAACAGGCACATTGACCAACAATCACACCAAAGGTACGCCTTCTCTCGTGGCTGATATCTTCGGGGATTGGCGGGAAGAGATGCTGGTGAGAACGACGGACAGTTCAGCGATTCGTATCTATCTGAGTACCGAGAAGACAGACCGCAAGCTGTACACGCTGATGCATGATGCGATGTATCGTGTGGGCATTGCCGGACAGAACAGTGGATACAACCAGCCGTCCTATCCGTCCTTCTACATGGCATCGGATATAGACTGGTCCAAAGTAACGCTGCCTAAGTTCTACACGCCAGGTAAGGGCGGAAAGTAAGCAGGCCGGAGTAATAATAGGTAGCAATAGCAACGAAACATGTGTTCATGATCAGACTGTAACGTAACGCAGCGTCGTTAGTTTTAGGCGTTGGCTTCGAAGCTTGGAAGCTCTGGAATCCCCATGTGTCTCGGCACATGGAGGTTTCAGAGCTTTTTTACATAAGGATCTGCGGGCAGAGCTTGGCGTGTTCCCAGCCATCCGTGTTACATCATTCTTTTACATCGTTGGAGTCTAGATGCTTGGTAGAAGCGAACGCTTTAATAGTGTAGTTTCCTTGATCATGGATCAATGTGGTGATGGAGCACTCCGGGATAAGTTGGTTCTGCATAGTTATAAAATCGGAATGCCAGACGTTAAGCTCGCGCTCGGTAAAGGTTTGCACCAAAAAATCAGTAATGAGTCCACCATGTGTAACCACAATCATGTTACTGTTCCGGCTCTTCCCAGGCTCTTCATTAGCCAATTCGGTTAGGAGGGAGGCCAGCCGTTCACCAGCCTGTTTTGCCGAGTCACCCACGGGTGGAATGTAATCTGGGTCAGACGTACATCGATCCCACATCGCAATGAATTGTTCGAATGACTGATCCGGGCAATCGCCCCAATTGGCACGTTCGCGCAGGCGAGGATCTTCGGTTATATGGGAACGGGTGTGGCGGGCAATCATACTTGCGGTTTCTCGGGCTCGTCGAAGTGGACTGGTAAGGATTTTAGTAACGGGAAAGGCAGCTCTGGAAAAATGAAGTGCTGTGGCTTCGGCTTGTAAAACCCCTTCCGAAGTGAGGGAGACATCCCCAATTCGGCGTTCTTTGAGACCATGTCGCACCAAATGAAAGGTGGTACTCATGATTGGAAACCTCCTTAAGTATAGACAGTTCACATGAAGAATTAGACAATATACTAATTATATATTTATCTAATTAACTAATGCAATGATGGTTTTAATGAAGACAGTTTATATTCAACCTATAGAATTGCTACAATGGAGAAAAGTGAGGATCGATCGTTGTAGGACTGGAGGTATGGATATGAGCATCACGAATCGCTGGACAGGAAGCCTGTATCAGGAGGCGTTGCGAACAGAGGATTGTGGACCGCGTTTTTACGCGTACTACTATAAGCAATGGGACAACTATCGTATGTCCTATCACCATCATGATTCGACGGAGATCATGTATATTATTTCGGGAATGTGCCGGGTGGATGTGCAGATGCCGGATGGGAGTGCGGAGCAGACCGTTTTGAAAAAAGGGCAATTCATTATGCTCGACGCAGGTGTCCCGCACCGTTTGCTGGTGGAAGATGGTGTCCCTTGCCGGATGCTCAATGTGGAGTTTGGATTCTCAGGCTCACCTCCCGGACAGTTATCCATCCGCCAGCTCGCGTTGGAAGAGGAAGAAGTCCATACTTTACTAACCAATGCTTCGCCATACCTGGTACTGCCTGATCCAGAAGAGGTGTACCACATTATGAAAAGTCTGGTGTTGGAACTCGATCAGCGTGGTCTACTGGAGCAAGGAAGATCAACTGTGCCGATGAAGATCATTCCACCAGAAGAAAGGTCACATCACCGTGAAGCCCGGAATCTCTCGTCCCCGGAACAGGGTATGCTGGTGCGTACACTGTTTATTCAGTTGATGGTCCGTGTTGCACGTCTGCGCGGAGAAATGAGCCGGAGTGCGCCAGATCAGGCGGAACTGTACGTTAAACGAACCATTGAATTCATGCATCACAATATGGATCGCAACATTCAGATGAAGGATATCGCGGCAGCCGTCAATCTGCATCCGGGCTATTTACATCGCATTTTTCGTCAGCACACGCAGCGGACACCTACCGACTACCTGACGATGCTTCGCATGGAGAAGGCCAAGATGCTGCTTCAGCAGACGAATATCCCGATTTCGGAAATCTCTGACTATGTCGGAGTAGGCAGTCGTCAGTATTTTCATATGTTATTCAAAAAATATACAGGCCATACGCCAGTTGAGTTTCGCTCCTCTATGGAAAGACATGTCAGTCAGTACCCACCGGATGAATAGGCCAATAGCTGTTTATTTCGAATGCAAATGGATTATTGGATCTAACGCATAAAAGTTAGGATTTTTGACAACAAGATCTTGAACAGGTCATGATTTTGATAACGCTTCCCTATTTGCCGTTGGTACAATGATTTCATGAAGAGAGTCATTAACCGAAGTGAAAGATTCGGATTAGGGGAGGACATAGGCATGTCGTTTAAAGTGGCGTTTATCGGGGCAGGAAGTATCGGATTTACACGGGGGTTGTTAAGGGATTTGCTCACGGTACCAGAGTTTAACAACATTGAAATTGCATTCTGCGATATTAAACAGCACAATCTGGACATGGTGACTGAGCTGTGTCAGCGGGATATCCGTGAGAATGGATTGAATATTCAGATTCAACCGACAACAGATCGTAAAGAAGCATTGAAAGATGCAAAGTATGTACTGTGTACGATTCGTGTCGGGGGACTGGAAGCATTTGCAACCGATGTGGATATTCCACTGAAATATGGGGTAGACCAATGTGTTGGCGATACGCTGTGTGCAGGCGGCATTATGTATGGACAACGGGGAATCGCCGAGATGCTGGACATCTGTAAAGATATTCGTGAACAGAGCGCACCGGACGTGCTGCTCTTGAACTATTCCAATCCGATGGCGATGCTCACATGGGCTTGCAACAAGTACGGCGGTGTGCGGACGATCGGACTGTGTCATGGCGTACAGCATGGTCATCATCAGATTGCGGAAGCTTTTGGCTTGAAAAAGAGTGAAGTGGATATTGTCTGTGCCGGCATCAACCATCAGACCTGGTATATTCAGGCTTCTCATGAAGGTAAAGACCTTACAGGTGACCTGCTCGAAGCCTTCGAAAAACATCCGGAGTATAGCCGTACTGAGAAAGTGCGGATCGATATGCTGCGCCGCTTCGGATATTACAGTACAGAATCAAATGGTCATCTGAGTGAATACGTGCCGTGGTACCGCAAACGTCCGGAAGAGATCAACGAATGGATCGACCTGGGCAACTGGATTAACGGAGAAACAGGTGGGTATCTGCGGGTATGTACCGAGGGGCGCAACTGGTTCGAGACTGATTTTCCAAACTGGATGAAGGATGAACCGATGCAATTCATTCCGGAAAAACGGGGCGAGGAGCACGGTTCGTACATTATTGAAGGGCTGGAGACGGGACGTGTCTATCGTGGACATTTCAATACCGTTAATCATGGAGTAATCTCGAACCTGCCGGATGATGCGATTATTGAGGCACCGGGATATGTGGATCGCAACGGTATCTCTATGCCGCATGTAGGGGATCTGCCTCTTGGCCCGGCTGCGGTATGTAATGTGAGCATTTCCGTGCAACGTCTTGCGGTTGAAGCCGCGGTGAACGGAGATGACAAATTACTTCGTCAGGCGTTCATGATGGACCCGCTCGTGGGTGCCGTGTGTAATCCAAAAGAAATCTGGCAGATGGTCGACGAGATGCTGGTTGCACAGGCCCAGTGGTTGCCGCAGTACGGAGATGCGATTGCAGCTGCAGAAGCAAGACTTGCTGCAGGTGATCTGATTCCAACGAAGGAATATGAGGGCGCTGCTCGTCTCAAAGTGAAAACGGTGGAAGAGATGCAACAGGATCGCGATGCTGCGAACAAAAATGCGGGTGAATCTGATAAAGGGAAAGATCGCGAGAAAGTACAGCAATAGATAAAGGCAGGATGTACAACAACGAAATATAAAGAGTAGACGGGGCCCTCTCCAGTATTGGAGGGGCTCTGTTTGATTCTATTTTTTCTCAACGACACGAACCACAAATGTAAAAGAAGTATCTCCCAGGCTGATCTGTGAATCTTGAGGGGAAGACCAGCGGACAAATGCTCCATAATAATGTGTCGCTGGTTCCTTGGGAAGTTGGAAGGTCCCATCCGAAGAAGTAACGTATGCATTGCGGTTGTCCACAAATTCAGAAATACTTATCTCATCCGGGGGGATATCTGTGCCCATGTCTATGGATAAATCCTCACCGGCAAGAACTTGGACCGGAGTGTTGTCTTCAAAATTTAGACTAGCGTAATCAGCGCAGGTGCCTCCCCAGCAATAACTGCCCTGTATAGCAGGAATAGAGATGCCGCTTTCGCTCTGAATAGTTGGCGTAGGCAGTTTCTGAGGTAAGTTGGGTTCCGGTTCATGAACCTGTTTTGATCCCATTTCGACTTCCTTTGTACCATGACTTGAAGTAGGATTACAGCCGGATAATATCAGCATAGTTGAAAGAAAAACCAATGTGGTCAATGTTCTTATCGTATTGAAGAATTTCATTTCATTCACCTCCCTAATATTTTCCAGACGAAAAGCGAGAGAGAAATGTTGCTAATCAATGAGTGGGTACGGAGTTGAAGGGGCTACAAAATTGGGATTTCCAATGCGAGAAGCTGGTAGAACCGGCACAAGTGAAAGAGGTTTTTTCACAGATTGTTGACAATTAAGCTGCATGAAATAGAAGGAAATAGGCAAGAGACTCGACTCTTCTCCCATGCTATGTTATTATAAATCTCTGATAACGTGGTAACGAACTAAAGCGTTTGGGTTTTGGTTATAGACATGGAGGGGTTCGAGAGATGAGAAAAAAAGCGATTCTACTATTATTCATTAGCATATGTGTATTGATTGTGGCTGGTTGTTCCAGTTCCGCAAGCAAAGACGATAACACGATTGTTGTAGGAATTGATGACAAGTTTGCTCCAATGGGTTTCCGGGACGAGCAGAATGAAATTGTTGGTTTTGATATTGATTACGCAAGAGCTGCAGCGGAGAAAATGGGTAAAGAAATCACATTCCAGCCAATCGACTGGTCTTCCAAAGAGTCAGAGCTGAACAGTGGTCGTATCGACATGATCTGGAACGGGTACACCATTACGGATGAGCGTAAAGAGAAAGTGCTCTTCACGAAGCCGTATTTGGAAAATAGTCAGGTAGCCATTACCTTGGCAGACTCACCAATTACGAAGCTGGATGAACTCGATGGCAAAAATGTGGGATTGCAGGCACTGTCCTCCGCGGCAGATGCACTGGCAGCCAGTCCTCTGAAGGATAAAGTGAAAGCTTCCGAATTCAAGGATAACGTGCTTGCACTGACTGATCTGAAGACAAAACGTCTGGATGCGGTCATCATTGATGAAGTGGTAGCGAGATACTACATGTCCAAAGAAGAGGGAACATTCAAACTGATGGATGAATCTCTTGCACCGGAACAATATGGCATTGGTATCAAAAAAGGCAATGAAGAGCTTCTGAATCAGTTGCAAAAAGCGCTGGATGAGTTGAATGCAGACGGAACAGCGGCTAAGATCTCCACTCAATGGTTGGGTGAAGATAAGGTTCTGAAATAGGCAGGTTACACACCTGATATATAGTTAGAAACAAAACGGACCCCGTATTCCATGCTGGAGCGATTTATGCTTCGGAGGAATGCGGGGTTAACAGATTAGAGGAGACAAAATAATGAGTTGGGATTATCTATCGACCATTTTAAAACCGATGTTAGAGGGTGCACAGACCACCATTTTAATGTTCTTGCTGGCGATCGTGTTATCTGTGCCGCTTGGATTTGCAGTCACGCTCGCGATGAGAAGCCAAATTAAACCGCTGGCGTGGATTGCCCATACCTACGTCTACGTAATGCGAGGAACACCACTGCTGCTCCAAATTCTATTCTTCTGCTTCGGGTTACCGTTGCTTCCGGTAATTGGGGAATACTTGGTGTTTGATCGTTTTGTTGCGGCAGGGATTGCGTTCATTCTGAACTATGCGGCTTACTTTGCGGAAATCTTCAGGGGCGGACTGCTTTCCATTGATAAGGGGCAACATGAAGCGGCGAAAGTTCTGGGATTAACGAAGTGGCAGACAATGACCAAAGTCATCATCCCTCAGATGATTCGTATAGTATTGCCCGCAACGGCCAATGAGTCCATTACGCTCATCAAGGATACGGCACTGCTCTATGCTGTTGCTGTACCAGAGCTGTTGTATTATGCACAAGCGGCGGTGAATCGCGACTTGCAGCTGATCCCTTTCTTCGTGGCGGCGGTTATGTATCTGCTCATGACACTCGTACTCACCGTGCTGTTCAAGCTACTTGAGAAGCGGTTTTCATTTGAATAAATTAAATCTGATCAATCAAAGGACTGTCTGCATATGACACATATAATAGAAGTAAATCAGTTGAGAAAATCATTCGGTACACTTGATGTGCTGAAGCAGGTATCTTTCAACGTGGAACCAGGAGAAGTAATTGCCGTGATTGGACCTTCGGGTTCGGGTAAAAGTACAATGCTGCGCAGCCTAATTCATCTGGAGGATATTTCGGGCGGAACGATTCGTATTCAGGATCAGACGCTGGTTGATAATGGTCGTTACGCGGGTGCCGCAGATATTCGCAAGATGACGGATCGCATGGGCATGGTGTTTCAGCATTTTAACTTGTTCCCGCATCTGACTGTGCAGGCTAATCTGGAACTCGCACCGAAGACTTTGAAAAAAGAAAATTCAAGCGTCATTCGGTACCGCAGTCTGGAATTACTCGGCAAAGTAGGGCTGTCGGACAAGGCCGATGTCTATCCAGCCAATCTGTCCGGTGGACAGAAACAGCGTGTAGCTATTGCCCGCGCACTCATGATGCAACCGGATATCCTCCTGTTCGATGAGCCTACGTCGGCACTCGATCCGGAGCTGACCGGGGAAGTGTTACGCGTAATCAAACAACTGGCACAGGAAAACATGACGATGATGATTGTCACGCATGAGATGGGCTTTGCCCGTGACGTTGCGGATCGTGTATTTTTCATGGATAACGGTGAGATCGCAGAGGCGGGGCCTCCAGAACAGATCTTCGGCAATCCAAAGCTTGCACGTACCCGGACGTTTTTACAGCGGGTGGAAGTGGAAGGATAGAAGAAACTTCAAATTTAATAAATGTCGATAGAACGCAATCCTATGAGTAATAAGGGATTGCGTTCTTTTTTTGAAAGTAATAGCTTATGTCCACAGGTATATGTTCCAGATCATCAATACCAGGGTCAACACGATATAAGTTACTACATTCCAATATGTTCGAATTCGATAAGTGGTGTAACTCATGATTCCAAACAAAACAATACTAAAACATAAAACAGCTACATAATTTTGATAAAAAGCAATAAGTACAAGTATCAAAATCATAAGTATATTCATGACTTTATCGATTTTCATCTGAGTAATCCCCCAAAGATATTCAGAAAAGTATTACGTCTATAATACTATCTATATGTTAGAGGTATTCTTGATTTGTATCATCACACGGATAAACGGTTCTTAAATTCATATCCTTGAAGTACAATCTATAAGCGTATGGATTTATATATGCGTGTCCGGGGATGATGGAAATAAAATAAATCTAATGGTAATTCATAATTAACACAATATGGATATTATTTTTCCTATTAATCAATTATAATGAACATACTTAAAGAATAGGGAGGATTTACCTTGGAACATCGCGAAAATGATGTGGATCGTTATTATAATGACACATTGCCACCACCGCCTTATGTAGTACCAAAGACCAATAGTAAGTCAATTGTATCACTAGTTTTGGGGATTCTGTCCGTCACGATTCCTTACGTGGGAATTTTAATCGGCATCGTCGCGATTATATTTGCATCTTTAGCCTTCAAAGAGATCAGAGTTCGCATGGAGCAAGGCAGAGGATTAGCCATTGCTGGACTTGTTTGTGGAATCATCGGTACAGCGATGTATGTATTACTTATTTTGCTCGTGCTATTGTTTAGTTTCGCTATCTCAAGTTCTGAAATTTACTCTACATACTAGAAATATGAAGTTAGCAAACTTAGATTGTAGCTAAAACTAAAAAAAGCAAAGGCGTACCTTAGCCGACACCCCTTGTTGTCCAGAAGAGGGTGGAGCTTAGGTACACGCCTTTGCTTTTTATTTTACTTTTTATAGGTCAAGTACGACCTCACCGCTAACGTCCTCAACCTCACGGGTGCGATGCACCATGAAATACGTTAAGGTTCCTCCAAGCCCAATCACAGCAAAGATGCACAGAATCCCGATCTGATCCCAAGCCACGCCGAACTGTCCACTTGAGATGACTGCTTTATAACCCGTTACCGAATAGGTCATAGGCAGCCAAGGGTTGAATACTTTCAGCCAATTGGGAATCAGTTCGAGCGGGAAGGTGCCCGCGCTGGTCGTAAGTTGGAAGATCAGCATCAGAATAGCAATGAAACGACCCGGATTCTCCAGCCATGTCACCAGTGCCTGAATGATGTACATGAAGCTTAGACTGGTAACAAAGCTGAACAAGAGGAACAATGGAACGCTCTGAACATTCAGACCCAAGCCATACAAGACCAGCCATGAAGCAAGCAGGGACTGCACTGCACTCATGAGCGTGAAAGCCAGCGTTTTACTCACAAAACGATTCCAGTCACTTGCCTCACTAACCGTGCTGCCTCGTGTTGGCACTACCAATGTGGCAATCAATGCCCCGACAAACAGTCCGAGTGAAAGGAAGTATGGCGAGAACCCTGTACCATAGTTAGGTACCTCATTATATTTATGCTCATCGACCTGAACAGGCTCTGCATACATGGTTACCAGTTCATCGGTCTTTTTTACACTACCCGTCTGCTCAGCCGCTTCATTCAGCTTGGTGGCAAGTTCGCCAGAGCCGTCTGTTAGCTTAAGCGTACCTTCTTTCAATTGACCAGCACCGTCATCCAGCTTATGTGAACCATCTGAAAGGGTGGAGATGCCATCTGTAAGCTGGCTTACACCGGCAACCAACTTGCCTGCACCAGCATCCAATTGACCTGAACCATCCGCAAGTTTGGCTCCCCCAGATGCTGCTTCGGATAATTTGGAATTGAATTGTTGTAGACCCGTTGCAAGCTTTTCTTGTCCGGCAGACAACTGCGTAGCTCCTTGTACCAATTGTTGTTCACCCTGTACCAACTGACTGCTGCCTTGATGTAGTTGCTGTTGTGCAGCATACAGGTTTTGGCTGCCTACCACTAATTGCTGTCCACCCTGATACAGCTGTTCACTGCCTGCCGCTACGGCCTGACTAGCTGCTAGTAGCTGCTGCACAGTAGGACTTGCGGCAAGTTCCGGACTGGCTTCAGCTAATTGGGCAAGCCCTTGCGCAACCACTTTGGCACCCTCGCTAACTTTGCCACTGCCTTCAACAGAACTTTGCAGCCCAGCAGTCAGTTTTGCACTGCCTTCCTCGGAAGCCGCCAGTCCTGCATCCAGCTTGGCTGCGCCTTCCTGAGCAGATTGAAGGCCAGCCTGTAGCTGTTTGCCGCCTGTTTCAGCCTTGGTTGCACCGTTACCAAGCTTCGTGCCTGCTGCCGCCAATTGGGACAATCCATCGGACAGGGCACTCGCGCCAGTATGAAGATCACCTATGCCATGGGCGAGCGTAGTCGTACCTTCTTTTAACGGAACTACGCCCGTTTCCAGCTTGTCGGTGCCTGCCGCCAGTTTGGACAGGTTCTCTTTTAATGTAGCAGCACCCTCATCCAGCGTGATCGCACCATCATGAATCTGACCTGCGCCATCCCCGGCATCCGCCAAACCGCCAGAGATTTTTTCGACCTGATCCAATAGCGTTTCGGTATACGATTCTGTGACTTTGGCAGCGACCTTGGAGCGAATTTGTTTGACCGCCGTGCCGCCAATCTGACCTGCGAGGAAGTTGTATCCTTCATTGGGTTCATAGATCAGATCGGCCGGTTGCGGGTGATCTTCCATCAGAGTTGTAGCTTTTGCTGAAAAATCTTCTGGGATCACGATGGTCATGTAATACTTGTCGTCTTCCATACCTTGTTCTGCTTGTTCACGAGTCACGAATTGCCAGTCGAAATCATTACTTTTTTTCAATTCATCGACCAGATTCTGACCGACCTCCAGTGATTTGTCGTTGTAGACTGCACCCTGATCCGTGTTGACCACGGCCACAGGTAACTCATTCATTTTGCCATAGGGGTCCCAGAATGCGTTCAGGAACAGGCCACTATACAGTACCGGAATGAACAGTACAACGAGAATCGGAATAAATACTTTTGGTTTCTTGAAGGCGGACTTCAGATCCTGCCCAAATACGTGGAATGATTTCATCATGTTCTCTCCCTATCCTTACGCTAATCCGTTTGTTCTATCTCTATTATGTGTTGAATCTAGTGGCATGCCTTTCTCGAGGTGGGGGATAAGCCATTCTTGAGAAAGAGGCCCACAAAATCCTTGATCTGATCTTTGTGCAACGTAGGATGCGCTTTGTTCCAATCTGAGGTTAAGGTGACATACAGCTTCAGCAGGACAAAAGAAACCAGCTTGGGATCGTCCCTGCGAATCTGCTCCAACTCCATGGCACGGCTCACCTGCCGCTCCAGATATTCAAGAATGGCTGTCTCCACTTTCTGCAGACCTTCCTTGGCCTGCGGCGTACCGAACTCGTTGACCTCCTGAAAGAGCTTGATCAACAGCTCATGTTCCTCCCGGTACTCCAGCAAAGAATCCATACTCATATGCACGTTATCCAGAAAGGAGTTCTCTTCCTTCACCGTCTGCTCTGTAATCTGTCTCATATCCGCAATGATCGAGCGCAGAATCTCGCTGAACAGTTCTTCTTTATTTTCGAAAAAAGTATAGATCGTTCCCTTGCCCACATTGGCAAGTCTCGCAACCTGCTCCATCGTTGTGGCCTTATAGCCAAACAAGGCAAAGGATTTCTCGGCAGAGTCCATCACCTGTTGCCTTCGATCTATCGTTTTCATCGCATATACACCTCCTTGTAGATTGAAAGGATAATAGTAAGGTAAACCCTTTATTGACCGTTTTACTATTGCGGTCAGTTGGTCGTTAACAAATGTAGCACTTAAACAGGGAATAAGGATGTGAGCTTTGTCATAATGTGGGCTGGGGGAGGAAAACAATAAATGAGTAGAGGAAAGTATGGATGAGGAGTTACTATAATATGGAAAAGTGCTATATATATCAGTTATAGAGTTGAATAGCTATAATAGCAAAGGGTGGCGAAGAAACAGTAAATATTAAAATACAGCAAAGAATGAGGAGTACGTATGGAACACGTTTTATGGACGATCTATCTTGGATTGCTTGGCACAGCATCACTCTCGTATCTTATTAAAGGAAAGTATAAGTCTAAACTTAGCAAAATCGATTTTGTCGTATCCGTTATTACATGGATAGGGTTGCTAGGATATGTAACGGAAACAGCTATTTTAAATCCTTCTTTGTGGAAATTTATTACTGTGACAGCTCTGTTATGGGATGTATTATTCGCAATGCTTTTAAAGGATAACGAAGGGGAAGAGATTTTGGATGGATTACCAATTATGACGAGGAGAGTTTGGATGTTGATAACATTAGTTATCGCGATTGGACCTCTATACTATGGGCTGTTTAGATATGCTTTCTCTTAAGTGGAGAACTTCTTATATATTTTATTAATAATGTAACTTAATGGTACAATTCTGCGTCCAAACTCTAAGAGCCAGATTATATTAGAGTGAGAGGAGGTCTACTTTGAAATATTTCTCCTACCTCCTGATGATGTGTCTTGTCCTAATGGGTTGTTCCGATTCATCATTGGAAAGCAACGACACAGCACCAGACCGAATTCAAAGAGAAGGACAGACGATGACGGCAACCAGGCAATTGGGTGAATATGAACTCCGATTAAGTGTCCAACAATTTGGTGATCACGACTTCACTTTTAAACCGGGGATAAGGTATAGGGGACAAGATGCCAACCACGAGATTTTCCATTCGAAACAGCTTTTCGATATTGATCTTCAAATGGATGGAAAGACGCTTCTCCCGCCGAGGTCAAGTACCAGTGAAGAATTGGCAACCGAATTAAAGAAAGATAGCTGGTATTCAGAAGAAGTTGAAATAATCCTTACACCGGAGCAGGTTCAATATATATCGAATGGTGAGGCCGATCTTATTCTTAATGCTGGATTTCGATCCGAACAATCTGGCTACAATGACGAGAAAAAGATGATTATAAGTGGGGAAGACATACTGTTTAAACAAGTAGATGCTGATCAAAAGGAATAAAACACCTGATAACAACAAAAAACCAAGGCTTCGAGTTAGTCACTCATGAGCCTTGGTTTTTTACTGTGTCTTATTACTTTTATCTGTATCCTATTAATTCTATTCTGCGCGTACTTTAAAGAATGAGATCAGTTCTTGAAGTTGCTCGGATACAACCGAGAGCTCATCGGAGGCACTCACAATGGCTGCCATGGAGGCTTCCTGCTCATCAATTGACTGCTCAATTTGTTTACTGCTGCTTGCTGCCTTACTGACATTGGCAGACAGTTCATCGGCCGTGGCAGACATTTCCTGTGTGCTTGCCGAGATTTCTTCAGTAGAACTGGAGATATCCTGAATCTGGTTTGCAACTTTATTCGTAGCAGTCAGAATATTCTCGAAGAATACACCAGTCTCTTGGGTAACTTCCAAGCCTTTGGTGACTTCCTTGGAACCCAACTGCATCGCTTCCGAAGACTGCATGATATCCCGCTGAATTTCTTCAATTAACTGTCGAATTTGCTTCGCTGATTCCTGAGATTGCTCTGCCAGGTTACGTACCTCGCCTGCAACAACGGCAAAACCTCTTCCTTCTTCACCTGCGCGGGCCGCCTCAATCGATGCGTTAAGTGCAAGCAAGTTGGTTTGTCCGGCAATCTCCGTAATCACGTTAACAATGTTGCTAATCTGGTTCGAGTTATTTTCCAAAGACTGAATCGAGTTTGACGTATTTTGCACCGCACCGGAGATCAGGCGCATCTGCTCAATGACTTGTTGCATCACCACATTACCTGTGCTGGAGCGCTGCTCCATGCTGAGTGCTTCATCTGCCACATCGGCTGAGCTGCTGGCGATCGTCTGCACTACCGTTGACATCTCTGTCATGGCACGTGCGTTCTCCACAGTGGCTTTGTCTTGTGACACCAGTCCAGTAGATATTTCTCGAATATTGGTGCTGATGGATTGAATGTTCACATTATTTTTCTCGGAAATGCCCAGTAGTTGTTTGGAAGATTCCGAGAGGTGATGTGAAGTATTCTGTACTTTATAGATGGTTGTATTGAAGCGATGGATCATCGCATTAAACTTCTCGTTGATGATACCCAGATCATCTCGCCCGGTATCGATGGTTACGTCCAGATTACCCGTGCTGACTTCTTCGATCCCTTTCATCAGATTGCGGATCGGAAGCAACGTTCTTTTCAGCAAAATGAATTGTAACACCATGAACAGGATCAGGAAACCGATCAGGAACATCAAACCGTACGTAAGCAGTTTGTTCAGACCTTTTGGAACGGCACTTGCATCTACATCGAAGTAAAGAGCAGCGTACATGGAGCCATCTGCGTTATTAATCGGATAGATCAGAGTGGTCCAGGTTCCGTACTCATCCGTGTAGAAATCACTGAAGGCAGGCTTTCCGTCCTTTTTCATCTGTTCCAGCACTACGACGTTATTCTGAGGCAGCGGGTACATGGCACCTGCAGGCAGATTACCTTCCTCGAATGGTTGCAACAGGTTCGTTGGAATCGCGATGATGGACGTTCCGTTTCCTTGCTCAAGTTCTGAACCAAAAATGTACGCTTGCGCGATGTTTGGATAGAATTCATGGATGGAATCGAGATAAGCTTTCATTTCCAGCTGTACAGGACCGGAATAGCTTTTTTCCTTAGCCGCTTCTGCCACTTTGGCAGTGTCGAGATCATCGTACCATTTCTGGGTGATGACGGTAGCCTGGTCGTGCAACTGTTCAACCAAGATGTTTTTTTGCAATTGATACGCGGCAGTAATCAGGATTACTCCGATCAACATGATGCTGCCGAATGAAATCACCAAATTTTTGATGAAGAAAGGCATGGTACTCCAGCGAAGCTTATTAAACAAGATGGTTCACTCCTTCTACGATTGTGACGAAGGACTTATCCTGGGTGTTGTACACGCTATGTAATTGTTGACTTAAAAACTGTGAAATCGTCCCTAAAACACTGTCTGATCAAATTCTCTTTTGACTCTAAAAGCTTTTCGTAATGAGTTTTGCTATTCACGTATATGAACTCCAGGTAAGTTCTACTCTTCAGATATATCGTTATATAGGCATATTAATGTTAGATATTTGCAACAAAATAGGACTTATGAACCGGTTCCAAGGTTATAATTGCGCTTTTTTTCATTATGTTTCTTGTATATCCATGAAAATTTCATAGTGATACATACTATTTATTTTTGTGGTTTATCGCGTTTAAGATTCACTAAAGGTTCATCTCCTAACATGTTTACATAAGCCACAGTTGCTTAACAGAAACCAAGAAGGAGGATTCATCACTTGAATATTTTATTACGAAAAGCTGCAGTAACGGCATTATCCGTGACCATGGTAACGTCATCTTTTGGCCTGATTGCAAGTCCGAATGCGGCATATGCTGCAGAAAGTACAGCGACAACTACGAGTGCAGGCGTGACGCAAGCTTATGAATCGTTGTTCCAGACGGATAACGTCATTGACGTGAATGTAACAATTGATGATGCAGACTGGAAGAGTATGCTCGAAAGTCCGCTGGATAAGGATTACAAGAATGTTAGTGTGGAAGTGGATGGCAACAAGCTGGACAACGTTGGTTTCTCCACCAAGGGTAATCTGACCCTGAAAGCCGTATCTTCAATGGAAGATTCGGACCGTTACAGCTTCAGACTGAAGTTTGATAAATACGATAAAACACAAACCCTGCTTGGACTGGATAAAATGGTTCTGAACAATAATTATGCCGATCCATCATACATGCGTGAAGTTCTTCATTATGAAGCACTGCGCAGCATTGGCATGGATGTACCGATGACGAACTATGTTAATCTGTATGTTAATGGCGAGCTGGTGGGTTTCTATACTGGCGTTGAAGCAGTGGATGATAGCTATCTGGAGCGCAATTACGGTGAGGATTACGAAGAAGGCGTCCTCTATGATACGGATGAGAAGAGTTATCTTCAATATGAAGAGGGCAGTGACTACAGTACAATCACCAAAGACTTGGGTACGGATAAGGACAAAGCCAAACTCAAAACCTTCATCCAAACGCTGAACGAGATGCCAGAAGGTGAAAAAGGCGATATTGAAAGTGTGCTGGACGTAGATTCAGCACTTCAATATATTGCAGGCAACATGGTTTTTGGCAACTATGACAGCTATAACGGCGACAAAGGACACAACTACATGCTCTACAGTGATGCCGATGGCAAGTTCACCGTTGTTCCTTGGGACTTTAACATGTCCTTCAATGGGTACTCGGGTGGAGGCGGACGTGGCACAACAACCGGATCAACCACGACCAACACCAACGCAACAAACGTATCTGTGGACGAGCCCGTACTGGGCATTAGCATGGAAAATGTACCGATGATTAATAACCTGCTTGCTGTGCCGGAGTATAAAGAAAAATATTTGAGCTACGTCAATGAACTGACGGACTATATGGAAGGCATTCAGGATCGTATTACTGGCCTTGCCAATGAGATTCGTCCTTATGTAGAAGCAGATCCTACGAAATTCTATACGACAGAACAATTTGAATCCAACATTGCTTATTCTGCAAATGCAGATGCAGCAGGTGGTATGGGCGGTACTCCACCAGAAGGATTTGAGGGAATGACCCCACCTGAGGGTATGGAAGGCATGACGCCGCCTGAAGGTTTTGAAGGACTGACACCTCCAGATGGGACAACACCTCCGACTCAGCCGGGTGCTACAACTGGAAACGGTACAACAGATGCAACAACGGGTACAGATAATACGCAGACACGCCCTGGCGGTAACTTTGGAGGCGGAGGTATGGGCTCCATGGCAGCCGGATCACTGACGACATTTGCCCTGAATCGTCTTGCGAACCTACAAGAGCAACTTGGACGTGAAGTAACACCGCTGCCTGAGACTTCGGAAGAGACAGGTTCGAATACCTCATCCGGAACAAACGACAAAACCATTACCGTAACACTCGATGGTAAATCGATCACATTCCCGGATCAGGACCCGCTGCAGCAAAGTGGCCGAGTGATGGTGCCTGTGAACGCAATCCTCGAAGCGATGGGTGCAGAAGTGACTTGGGACAAAACGGCGAAGACGGTAACAGCAGTTCTGAATGATCAGACCCTTGTGCTCAAGATCGGAAGCAGCACCGCAACCGTAAATGGAGAGACACTCGAAATTGATGCACCAGCGATCATTCAAAACAGTCGCACACTCGTGCCTGTACGCTTCATCTCAGAAGGACTGGGACTTACCGTGGACTGGGATCAAACCGCTGCATAAGTAAGCCTTACATCCAAATAAGAAATATCTCCTGTAGAACAACGTTATTGTATGGAGAATAAGAAAAGGGATTCGATGGTCAGATCGAATCCCTTTTTGCTCTGCTTTTTCAGGTTAGACGGAGGGAACCGTTAGCGATTAGCTGAGCAATCGTGTACAGATCCTCTGATGTCGGGAATTTGGAATTAAACTTGGCTGTAACGCCATACTGCGCTGCTTTTTCGGCAGAAGGCAGTTGAGTTAACGATACCAGTTTGCCCCCAGGCACTTAAATATGTGGTTGGCAACATAAATGAGCTGAAATATTTTTAGTACTACCTTCTATATGAATTTAGACATATCCAATTTCTCTTTCTAGATTGTTTAAATTTCCAGACAGCAGATCATTCTCACATAATTACGGAGAAAGAGGAAAAACTTTGATTTTTAATTTCAATTACTGTGATAAATGTCACTGAAATATTATAAATATTGTGAACTCTCCTACCGATAAGACTATAGTGATATTCGAAACGGAATCGAAATTGGCTTGAATATCCCCACAATTACATAGGGAAAAGGGTGGCTCACACACATGCGAAGCATGAGCATCGGTACCAAAATCAGTTTGATCGTTATCAGTATATTTATCGTCTTCTCATCAGCCGTGGCGGTAAGTGTAATCCTGGAAATGAGGCAGGGGATCACGACGTTTGCTACAGAGAAGGCAAAGCGAGATTTGGAGATGGCGAATCGTATCATTACATATAAGCATCCAGGAGATTGGGCCATTAAGGACGGACAATTATTCAAAGGAGATACCGCACTGGAAGGTAACTTTGAACTTGTGGATGAGATTGGAGAAGCATCCGGGGACACGGTAACGATCTTCCGAGGTGACGAACGTGTTGCTACGAATGTTATGGTGGACGGGGAGCGTGCTGTCGGCACGAAGGTATCAGACGAGGTCGCCCAGACCGTTTTGCAGCAAGGAGAAAAATACTTTGGTGAAGCCGTGGTTGTGGGTCAGAAATATCAGACGGCCTATGAACCAATCAAGAACGCATCCGGAGAGATTATCGGAATTTTCTATGTTGGTGCTTCTCAATCATTAATTGATGTGATTATCTCCTCGTTCCTCAAGACATTCCTGATCGTATTCCTGCTTGCAATGTTGGTCGCAATTACCCTGATCCTGCTGTACGTTCGCAGGGTGAGAGCAAGAATCGAACGGGTCTCTGTGGCGATTAAACGTGCGGGGACGGGCGATTTTACACAGCCGGTTGTGGACAACGTCCAAGACGAGATTGGTATGCTGGGTGCGGGATACAATGAGATGAGAAGCAATCTGCAGGTCATCATTCAGGGTGGACTTCAGGCTGCAGAGAAAGCAGAGCATTCGACCGGGCTACTACTGAAGATTGCGGATCAAACGGCCAAAGAATCATCGCAAATAGCATCCTCCGTTGAACAAGTCGCACAAGGAGCCGAGAGCCAGACAATTAGTACGGAAGAAAATCTGCAGGCTATGGAAGAAGTGGCGATAGGCGTACAACGTATGGCGGACAAGGCCTCCAGCATCTCGGACGCTGCTTTGTATTCACGCAAACAGGCAGAAACCGGAGGTGAAGAGGTGCAACTTACCGTTCAGCAGATGTCTACGATTGAATCTTCCGTTACCACAACGGATGAAGTCATTCGTATGCTGGAAGGGAAGTCGGCACAGATTAGTCAGATGGTTTCCACCATTCATGAGATTGCAAATCAAACGAATCTGCTCGCCCTCAATGCATCCATTGAAGCGGCAAGAGCAGGGGAGCATGGCAGAGGATTTGCCGTGGTATCTACCGAGGTTCGTAAACTGGCTGAACAAGCTGGAGAATCTTCAGATCGTATTGAAGAACTCGTCGAAGCCATGGAGCAAGATATGCAGCAATCGTTATCGGCCATGTCGAGAGTGAAGGACGAAGTGCAAGAAGGACTGCGCTTGACCCGGGAAACGGAACAAAACTTCAGCCTGATCCGGGATACAAACCTGCGTATTGCTACAGAGATTGAGGACATGGCTGCGACGAGTGAAGAGATGTCCGCAGGCGTTGAACAGATCGTAGCTTCTGTGCATGAGATCGCTCGCCATGCGCAGACGGCCAGTACCAATTCACAGCAGGCTGCCAGATCTGTTCATGAACAGCTCCAGTCAGTAGAGCAGATCAAGGCATCTGCGGCTATTTTGTCCGATGTGTCGACAGAGCTCCAGAACTCACTTAGTCCGTTTAAGATTTAATATCTGTTACAATAGGGAAAAGGAGGGACTACAATATGGCCCCTGATAAAACAAAACTTTTCCCAAATGAGAATATCCGTACGGTATGTTACATTCAAAACCTGCCGCCGCGTTCCAACGTGGACATTGGTGATTATACGTATTATAGCGATAACACAAATCCGCCAGAGCAATTCTATGACCGGATACAGCATCATTATGACTTTATTGGTGATCGCCTGGTCATTGGCAAGTTCTGTGCAATTGCGGAAGGTGTGACATTCATTATGAATGGCGCGAATCATCGGATGGAGGGTATGACCACGTATCCATTCAATATTTTTGGTGGAGGATGGGAGCGTGTGACACCTACACTGGAACAACTTCCATATAAGGGTGACACGGTACTGGGGAACGATGTATGGCTTGGACAACATGTGACGATCATGCCTGGTATCACGATTGGAGACGGGGCAATCGTTGCCTCCAATTCAACCGTTGTTAAGGACATTGAACCCTATACGATTGTTGGTGGTAATCCAGCCAAGACTGTTAAAAAGCGTTTTGACGAAGAGACGATTGCACTGCTGCTGGAATTGAAGTGGTGGGATCAGGATGAGGAATGGCTGGATACGCATTTGGAACGCCTTGTCTCTACATATGATCTACAGATCGTGCGCGAACTTCTGAACAGCAAATAGGATGGTTGTGTATAAAAGACAAAAAAGCTGGTTCCTGACGGAGCCGGCTTCCAAGCAAATCAGGCCCTGGACCGTTTTGAGCGGATCAGGGCCTCTTGTTGTCCAAGATGAAATGTTAATTTAGCGGGTGGGTGGTCGTAGGTTGCAATCAGACTGTACTGATGGGGGCTTTAAATGAGTATGAGCTTCTGCATGATCCGAGTTTGTCTGTTTGCCTGAATAAAAGTTAATGATATCATCAACGGTAGTAAACACGACATTTAAATCCATATTATCATTGTGTGTTTGAATAAAAACCTCTTTTCAATGGGTTGTTACGTTTGTTACGTGGTTTAATTTAAAGCTTCTTTCATGCTTAAGCCTGCTGTGAATACAGGAACTTTACCTGCAGGTAGTTGAATTTCTTTGCCTGTTCTCCGACTTCTTCCCGTTCTTGCCTCACGCTTTTGTACTTCGAATTTCCCAAATCCAACCACTTGAACTTCTTTACCTTCTTTGAGAGCTTCGAGAATCGAATCCAGTACAACGGTTACAGCTTTTTCAGCATTCTTCTTGGAGAAACCGCCAGCCTTAGCTACTTCTGTGATCAATTGTTCTTTATCCATGGGAATACCTCGCTTTCATTCTTGGGATGTGAAACTTTGCTGTGACACCTATGAGTAAATAAAAAGCTGCCTTATTAATAAGGCAGCTTTCATATAATTAAAGTTTAGTAACGTTCTCAGCTTGTGGTCCACGGTTACCTTGAGTTACTTCAAATTGAACGCGTTGACCTTCGTCCAAAGATTTGTAACCTTCACCTTGAATTGCACTGAAATGAACGAATACGTCTGTTCCTTCTTCAGTTTCGATAAAGCCGAATCCTTTATCCGCGTTGAACCATTTCACTGTACCTGTTTGCATGTGATTCCTCCAAAAAATAAGTTTTTAGCCGATCATTATGACGAGTATAATTTAAAATTGACACTCACCTGGTGCATTTAAACCACGAACTTGATGTCCGCTAATGTATCGATTAATATTATAATACCATGTCCGCTAATATAAGTCAAGATTTGGAGGTATTTTCTAATGAATCAGTCATCAGGCATATCGGTGCAGCGGGAACCGACGATAGAAGAATTCATTCATATGCTTACCAATGAGGATGGATTGCATCCCAAAACCGTGAAGGAATATGCAAGTGATCTGAAGCACTTTATCGAATGGTACAAGGAAAGCACCATGCTTAGCGAAGAAATGACATTGCGAATCGAAGACGTAGATACATCCACTTTAGTCAACTATCGCGAAGATGCACACAAAGTTATGTTATTGAAGCCAGCCACCATTAACCGGAGGTTGATTACGCTGAAGCGTTTTTTCAAATGGGCTGTCTTGGAATCCAGGCTCAGTCATGACCCTTCCAAACCATTAAAATTCATTCCGGAAGACAAAGTCAGTCCACGCCGAATGACATCTGAAGAAGAGCAGGCATTCCTCGCGGCAGTGGAGAACGGTAACTCCCTTCGTGATCAGACCATCTTGACCCTTATGTTTCACACAGGCTTGCGAACGATGGAGGTATGCAACCTCAAGCCTCATGATATCGAACTAGGTAGACGAAGCGGTCACCTGACAGTTAGAGCCGATAAACGCAACGTGCAACGTATGATCCCTTTGAATATGCAGTGTATTGTAATGTTGAATCAGTACTTTTCTGATCTAGCTACCGATACTGCTTACCTTTTCCCTTCAGAGAAGACAAACGATCGTTTAACGGAGAGAGCATTGCGCCACCTGATTAAAAAAGTAATGATAGCAGCAGGGCTGGAAGGACTGAGTTCACACGACCTGCGTCATCGTTTTGGCTACGCCATGGCTGAGCATACGCCACTGCACCGCTTGGCCGAGATAATGGGACACACCAACCCAGATACAACAATGATTTATTTTAAAGCATTAAGTTCGAATCATCGTAGAGAACAAGAATGATGACTCTGAATTATAGTCAGAATCAAAACACCTCTTATTAGAAGTACTTCGAAATTTCCCGTGTTTGTATTACTTTAACCTACGCTTAGCATTCATATACTATCCTACCCATTTCACTTAGGCAGTGCCCGACAGGGTTGCCTTACCTCTATTAAAGAAAGCGATTACATATCCCTGATAATATTGTATATTATGATGGCAACCTTGGAACAAATCAACATGATCCCTTTGCATTTTGCTTTAATTCGGTGTGTAATAAGAAATCAAATGATTCACAATGCTACATATATTATTCGTTGCTAGGGCATAAGGCTCGTCATAAAAGGGAGGAATCCAATCGTGTACCGGGTACTGCTGGTGGATGATGAAGAAGATGTGCGTGAAGGACTTGTTGTAGAGGTCGATTGGGAAGCGCTCGATCTGCGGATTGTCGGTTTGGCTGAGAATGGGCGGGAAGCATTGGAGATGGCGGAGCGGGTAGAGCCGGATATTGTGGTGACGGATATCAGCATGCCATTCATGAATGGTCTGGAACTCGCGCAAAGATTGAGGAAGCGTAATCCACTCGTGAAGGTGGTCATTTTGACTGGATATGATGAATTTGATTATGCGAGGCAAGCCATCTCGTTAAGTGTGGATGAATATCTGTTGAAGCCGTTCTCGGCAGGACACCTCACCGAATTGCTCACAAGACTGCGCGCCCAGATGGCGGCTGAAGTAGCCGAGCGTGAAGATGTACAGCAACTGCGTGAGCACTATCATACCAGCTTGCCCTTACTGCAGGCAGATCTGATGGCGACCTTGCTCCATCGGCAGAAATCTTCGACATATATTCATAGTAAAGCCAAACAATGCGGATTGGATCTGACAGGAGAACGTTATGGTGTGTCCGTATTGACACTGCATATGGAAGGAGATGTGCAGCAGGAGAAACCTGAGGGAGTATTCAACGAGCTATCACAGCGACATAATCAAACTACATCTGAGGTAGCGGATCAGTCTGAGATATTCGTTCCCGGAGTCTCCTTGCGTCAATCTGAGGATGCTGAACTGAAACGCTTTGCTGCACTTAACATTGCGGCAGAAGTCTGGGCGGAGCATGGGGCTGGTCATGCCTTTATGCATCAGGAGACGATTGTCCTGCTCTATGTGGATCGTTCGGGCGGTACAGATGGAGCGAAGCGGCAACAGAAGGCATTGGAAAATGTGATGCGCAGCATCAACCACTACTTACGTATCCCGGCTACGGTGGGATCTGGTCAGATTGTGGATACCCTTGCGGATGTGAATCAGGCCTATGAAGATGCCCTGCTGGCATTGGATTATCGGCTTGTGCCCGGGACGGATTCAATCATATACATCGCGGACGTGGAGCGACAGACAGCGGGCAAACTGCGGTTCGACGAGTTGAAGCAGCAGACGCTGACACGTTGTCTGAAGGCTGGTACGCAGGCAGAGCTGGAGGAAGCACTTGCGATCATTTTCCGGGAAATTACCGTGGAGCACGGGCGAAGTGATATTCAGCTTTATTTAATTGAAGTATTAACAACGGTATGGAAGGCAGCACAGGCATCAGGGGAAGAAATGGAAGACATCTTTGGTGCAGGGTTCCAGTTGTATGCGGATTTGTTCCGACTGCCGGGTCTTACTGAGGCACAGAAGAAGGTACGGGAGGTCTGTCTACTCGTACAACATCGCATTGCCAGCGGTCGCCAGCATGTATACAAGGATATTGTTGAGCAGGCATTAGTCTTCACCAAAGAGCATTATGCCGACCCGGACCTGTCCATTCAGAAGGTGTGCGGACATCTGCATATCAGCTCCGGTTATTTTTGTGGCATTTTCAAAAAAGAAGTGCAACTTACCTTCCTGCAGTACCTGATGCAGATCCGGATGGAGGCAGCGCGTGAACTGCTTCGCTCGACAGAGCTGAAGTCATTTGAGATTGCGGAGCAGGTTGGCTTTGCTGAACCCAATTACTTCAGTTTTTGTTTCAAAAAACATATTGGCGTCTCGCCCAAAGAATATCGTAAACAGGCTTCTCAGACGGCAAGTGAAGGTTCGATCCGATGAAGTTCTTGTCCAGATGGGTGAAGTCCATGGGACCTCAATTACGCTCTCGTCTGCGTTCGTCCAGAGTCAGCAGTATCCGGTTTATTATTACGTGGTCCTTCTCTGTCTTCATCGTTCTGGTGTTGACCATCATGGCGATGCTTCTGCATGACAAGTTCACGCAGGCTGCCGAGCGAAGTGCGGAACTGACGACGAGACAGATTGTGGATCAGGTCAGTTATAACCTGGAGGATTACGTCCGCAGTATGTCTCATCTGTACCGTGCCATTGAGGAACACATGCTGCGTGACGGGACATGGGAAGGGGAACTGGTGGACAAACAGCTCGACACACTGCTCAGCAGTCGTGAAGATATTATCTCGATTACTCTGCTCGATTCCACGGGGAAATTGCTCAAGAACCGACCTACAGCCGAATTAAAACCGAGTGCCCATGTGACACAGCAAGGGTGGTTTCAGTCTGCGCTTCGTGTGCCGGATCACCTGAGTTTCTCGTTACCTCATATTCAGAACATGTACACAGGCCCATATAAATGGGTCGTTTCCATGAGCAAAGGCATAACGATACGGCAAAATGGTCAGGATCGGCAGGTTATCCTGCTGGTCGATATCAATTTCAAACAGATGGATGAACTGAGCCGTCGGGTCAGTCTGGGGCAACGAGGATACGTGTATATCATCGATGAGAGTGCAGGCAATATCGTGTACCATCCGCAGCAGCAATTGATGTATATGGGACTCAAAAGCGAGAATATCGAACAGGCTTTAGTGGCTTCCGGTAGTTACGAAGATGAAGCAGATGGACAGAAAAGACTGAATACCGTAAAGTCCGTTGCCAATATCGGCTGGAAAATCGTTGGTGTTGCTTATCTGGATGAGATTATGACAACGCGTCAGGAAGTGAACGGATATCTCATTCGTGTATTGGTCGTTGTACTGGTGCTGGTCATTCTTGTCTCGCTGTTCTTATCCTCCAGTCTGACTCGTCCGATTCGGCGAATGGAACGTAAGATGAAGGCCGTAGAGCGCGGGGATTTCAACGTGGAGTTGCCTATTGAAGGGCCACTGGAAGTGGAACGTTTATCCCGTCGCTTCAACCTGATGGTCAATAAAATCCGAACCCTGATGGATGAGATCATCCACGAACAGGAACAGAAGCGGCGTCTGGAGCTGGAAGCCTTGCAGGCCCAGATTAATCCACATTTTCTATACAATACGCTGAATTCCGTGGTTCGCATGGTAGGTATGAGCCGTAATGAGGAAGTGATCACGATGATCACGTCTCTTTCGCGCCTGTTCCGCATCAGTCTCAGTCAAGGTAAAACGATTATCACGATCAGGGAAGAGCTGGAGCATGCGCAGCATTATTTGACGATTCAGCAGATGAGGTTCAAGCGCAAATTCAACTTTACGATTAAGGCCGATGATACGCTCCTGGAATGCCTTACATTAAAACTGGTGCTGCAACCCCTGATTGAGAACGCCATTGTTCATGGCATTGAGTACCACATGGACGAAGGAAGTATTGAGGTTGATGTTTATCGTGAGGACAACAAGCTGGTATTTCGCATTACAGATAATGGGGTCGGCATGACGGAAGAACAGATGTCGGGATTACTAAGTGGTCGTCCTGTGGTCAAAAGCGGTGCAGGCTCCGGCGTAGCGGTGCGCAACGTCCATGACCGAATCCGGCTCTATTATGGGGAGGGCTTCGGACTTGAATTTGCAAGTGAGCTGGAAGAAGGCACCACCGTCTGGATTCGGATCCCCATTCAATTGCAGCAGAAGGAGGGCGAGCCTTATGGCAGACAACCAAGTGAATAGGCACGATGACCATAGAGTTAAAGGATTGAATATTCGTACTTTTTGGAAAGAGGTTGCTGCGAGCTTCCGTGGAATTCGGAAACGTCGGTTAGTAACCCTGACAGCTGCAAGCTGCTGCTGTCTACTCATATGCAGCGCCTGTGGCTTATCGAGTCCCGATGCTACGGCAGTACCGCCACGTATCGCACTGATTACGCCAGCTGGGACAGGGGAACTTGCGGAAGCTATCCGGCTCGGCGCCGAAGCGGCTGCCAAAGAGAGTGGAGCGGAACTGATGACCGTGGAGGCATACCCTTCCGAGGGTCATATGTACACACCTGCCATTCCGGACTCCGTGGGTAGTCAGTTACAGGTTAAGCAGGCCAAAGCGGGACGTGGAACGTTGTCTCGCAGTGTGCGGGAGCAGGCTCAGGTGGAAGCCGCGGCATTGGCTCTGAAGCAGGGAGCATCAGCTCTATTAGTCGATCCTTTGAGCGAGAAGGCGCTTAGCGACATTGTTCAGGAGGCGCAGGCAATGAATTCGGATGGAGCCATCATTCCGGTCATTGTGCTTAACGATGAATTTCCCGTGAAAGGCATCACCAGCGTCATCTCCATGGATAATGTGGAGGCTGGACGGCAGGCAGGGCAGGCCATGGCGGAGCTGTTGGAAGGGAAAGGGCATGTTGCCTTATTGGGGCCGGACCCTCTTAATTCTGGTCTGATTCAGAGAGAGCAGGGGGTTATGGAAGCCTTGGAACAGTATCCTGATATTCAGGTGGAACCCAAATCGATATGTAATACACGAGATGGATGTTGGCAGACTGCAAAGCAATTGCTGGACCAGCAGGAGGTGGATGGCTTCATTACTCTTCAGGAACCTGCTTCTCTGGGAGCAGCAGATGAACTGAATCGACGCAAATCTACGGACAAGGTGAGGATTGTTGGATTCGGCAGTGAACAACAGCAACTGGAGCAATTGCAAGAAGGGGTCTTTGATCATCTCATCGTCCAGAATGGATACAGTGCAGGTTATCTGGGATTGAATCAAGCCGTTGCGCGGCTGAACAATCAACAGGTGCAAGCGAGAGTGTTGCTTGAGACCAAGCTGGTTAGTACCGACAATATGTTCTGGATGGATAACCAGAAGCTGTTGTTTCCTTTTGTACAATGAATGAATGTTGGAACGAATGCTGAATGAAGAAATTAAAGTGTTTGTTAACTTGAGGAAGATTTCGATAGAACAGGTGAAGATATTGTATTCGAATTTAATGTAAACCCTTTCATAATAAAGACATCGGTAAAGCCGAATGAACTTGGGGGAGGTCATTAGGATATGAAGAAAACATGGATGACACTGTTAATTACGGCATGTATGGTTGTGGCGGCGGGTTGTAGCGGTGGCGGAGACAGTGCAGGTGGAAGTACGGGAACGGATCCAGGAGGCCAGACAGCAGCCGGTACGGAAACGCCCAAGATTGGTGTTGCCATCTACAAATTCGATGATACATTCATGACGGGTGTACGTAATGCGATGACCGCAGCAGCGGAAGGCATTGCGACCCTGGATATCGTAGATAGCCAGAATGCACAGCCGACCCAGAATGAGAAAGTCGATCTGTTTGTATCCAAGAAATATAATGCAATGGCTGTGAATCCGGTAGACCGCACGGCGGCAGGTGTCATCATTGACAAGGCCAAGGCAGCGAACATTCCAGTGGTATTCCTCAACCGTGAGCCAGTGGCGGAAGATATGAACAAGTGGGATAAAGTGTACTACGTAGGAGCAAAAGCGGAGGAGTCCGGTACGATCTCCGGACAGTTGATTGTAGATTACTGGAAAGCACATCCGGAAGCGGACAAAAACGGCGATGGCAAACTGCAATACGTCATGTTGAAAGGGGAACCGGGTCACCAGGATGCAGAACTTCGGACCAAATATTCAGTTCAGGCGATCCAGGATGCCGGTATCGAAGTGGAAGCACTGGCGGAAGACACGGCAATGTGGGACCGCGTGAAGGGGCAGGAGAAAATGCAGGCGTTCCTGGCTTCCCATGGCGACAAGATTGAAGCTGTTCTCGCAAACAATGATGACATGGCCTTGGGGGCCATTGAGGCATTGAAAGCAGCCGGATACTTCAAAGATGGCAAATCCATGCCGGTTGTAGGTGTGGATGCAACAGCTCCAGCCATTCAGGCTCTACAGGATGGCACGATGCTGGGCACGGTGCTTAATGATGCCAAGAATCAGGGTGCAGCCACGGTGGCACTGGCTTCCGTACTTGCCAAAGGTGAGACACCAACGAAGGAAAATACCAAATACGACATTACAGATGGTAAATACGTCTGGATTGCATACAAAAAGATTACAAAAGACAACATTGCCGACGCCCAATAACAGCACGAGACAGGGACGTCCGACATTCGGGTAGCGTCCCTTTTTTGCCGGTCATATGAAAGGGAGGAACCAAGATGGAGTCACCTTACCTGCTGGAGATGAATGGAGTTTCGAAAGCATTTCCGGGCGTGCAGGCACTAAGTCAGGTCACATTGAAAGTGAAGCCGGGGACGGTTCACGCCTTGATGGGAGAGAATGGAGCGGGGAAATCCACACTTATGAAATGTCTATTCGGCATGTATCACCCGGATGAAGGAACGATACGCATCGAAGGAAAGGATGTGGATATTCCGAATTCCAAAGCGGCACTTCAGCAAGGGATATCCATGATTCATCAGGAGCTGAATCCGGTCCCGCATCGTCCGGTGATGGAGAATATATGGCTGGGTCGTTTTCCGATGAGGGGAATACTGGTGGACGAGAAACGGATGTATACCGATACGCTGGCCCTGTTCAAGGACTTGAACCTGGATATTGATCCGAAGGCTCTGGCCGGAACACTGTCTGTCTCCAAGATTCAATCCATGGAAATTGCCAAGGCGGTCTCTTTTCAATCCAAAGTCATCGTCATGGATGAGCCAACTTCTTCCCTGACAGGCAAGGAAGTGGATCAGCTCTTTGCCATTATTAATGAACTGCGCAGTCGCGGCGTATCCATTATCTATATTTCACACAAGATGGAGGAGATCCTGACGATCTCGGATGAAGTGACCATCATGCGTGATGGCTTTGTTGTCGGGACATGGGATGCTGCTGATCTAACGACAGATCTGATCATTACGCGTATGGTTGGCCGTGATCTGGACGAACGTTTCCCGGAACGGACGAACGTACCCGGTGAGGTGATATTAAAAGCCGAGGGTCTGACATCAAACCAGTCCAAATCGTTTTGTGATGTATCCTTTGAGCTGCGAAAAGGTGAAGTGCTCGGCATTGGCGGCTTGGTTGGAGCACAGCGGACAGAACTGATTGAGTCCTTGTTTGGACTGCGCGGACTCGCTTCAGGTACCATTTCGATTCATGGGCGCAAGGTGAAAATTAACTCCCCCGCAGCAGCGAAGCGTCATAACATTGCGTTGCTCACGGAAGAACGAAGGGTTACAGGGATATTCCCCGTGTTGTCGGTGTATGAGAACACGATCATTGCCAGTCTGGGGCGCTATCGAAATCGTGTGGGCTTGCTGGACGAGAAGAAGGGCCGGGAAGAGGCACGGGAACAGACGCAGAAGTTCAGAACCAAAACGCCTTCAGTTAACACGCTGATTCGAAACCTCTCTGGCGGTAATCAACAGAAGGTTCTGCTGGCCCGCTGGTTGCTGACCGACCCGGAGATTCTGCTGCTGGATGAACCGACACGTGGAATCGATGTAGGGGCCAAGTTCGAGATTTACACCATTATTACGGAACTGGCTCGTCAGGGCAAAAGCATTATCATGATTAGCTCTGAGATGCCCGAACTGCTGGGGATGTCGGATCGCATAATGGTGATGAGCGAAGGGCGTCTCACCGGAATCGTGGACGGAGCAGATGCAACAGAGCAGGATATTATGAGGCTGGCCGCTCAGCAGCGGATGGCTTAGTCAGGAGGGAAACAGATGAACACACAGATGATCAATCAAGTGAAACAATATGTAACACAACGCGCCATCTTTATCGTACTGATTCTGCTCATCATTGGTATAGCTATTGCCGATCCGAATTTTCTTGCCTTCTCCACACTGCGGGACATCTTACAGCAGTCCTCCACACGGGCCATTATTGCGCTTGGTGCAGCCTTTATTCTTGTCACGGGCGGGGTCGATCTGTCCGCTGGACGGGTGGTTGGTCTGACGGCGGTTGTATCAGCATCGATGCTGCAAATTGACGAGTATGCCAACCGCTTCTTCCCCGATCTGCCCCACTTATGGGTGGGTCTGCCGATCCTTGTCGGGATTACCGCGGGTCTGTTTGTGGGATTGGTAAATGGGCTCATTGTCGCCAAATTACATGTGCCTCCTTTTATCGCAACGCTGGGTACGATGGTTGCCGTGTACGGACTGAACTCCATTTATTTTGATACGGAACCCAACCAGTCACAGCCGATCGGAGGATTGAGACCCGATTTTACCGTTATTGGCTCTGGATACATTGATCTAGGCGGGGGTTATTCCATCCCGTATATTGTCCTGATTGCGATTGCGGTGGCATTAATCTGCTGGGTGATCTTTAACAAAACACGTCTCGGCAAAAACATGTATGCGATCGGTGGCAACATTCAGGCAGCGCATGTATCCGGGATTCATGTGGCACGCAACCTGGTTGCCCTGTATGCCATTGCGGGTGCATTGTATGGCCTGGGTGGTGTGCTTGAGGCAGCACGAACAGGTGGAGCAACAAACAATTACGGTAATATGTATGAACTGGATGCGATTGCCGCATGTGTAGTAGGCGGCGTATCAACGGCGGGAGGTATTGGAACGGTACCTGGAGTTATGGCGGGTGTGCTGATCTTTGGGGTCATTAACTATGGTCTGACGTTTATCGGTGTAAGTCCATACTGGCAGTTGATTATCAAAGGATTGATCATTGTTGCTGCGGTAGCTTTTGATATCCGTAAGTATATGGCGAAGAAATAAGATCAACGTGAAAGGTTACACCGTTGTACTCCGAGTGCAGTACCATCTTCCGATCGCCCTTATCCCCTGATTTTCTTGATTCCCTATATTAATAGGGGAAAATCCGGTGATAAATGCGAACGCTATCGCTTCTTCAGATTGGTTCTGCACTCTACGTTATGGTGTGAAAATTCCAATCATCTTATATGGAAAAAGCAGCAAAGAAGCCAGCCCTCGGGATATAGAGAGCTGGCTTTAAGCGTTATGCATTTACAAACCAATCTACAACAGTAATTATAGGGCCAATAATACAAAATACCAGCATAAATGCGGCCACATTACGGGCAACACTTGTGCCAAAATGCGCACGATATTTTTTGGCGATCAAGAAGGTCGGAATCCAGAAGAGGGCTGCTACTACAAAAGGAATGTGAAGTCCTTGAGTTCCGTTGCTATAGATAGGCATGTTTATTAAGTTGAACAGGTAATGGCTGATCATAAAATTTGCTTTGCCCCATGGAAAGTTAAAGGCGAGACCCATCAATAGTACGAGTAGAGAAAGCGTTCCAAGGCCCAGTGGTTTTCGTTGTGTTGTCATGTGATGTCCTCCATAACTAAGAATTTATCCTAAATTAATCCATTAATGTATTGTACCACAATAATGATATGCGAAGAGGAATTGTTTCACTTTTGTTGATTACAATTACATCATATGTCCTATTGCCTTCATAATTTATACATTCGTGCGAATTTGACGAGCCTCCACTAATCGACAACATCAGCTAATCATAATCGATATAATACATGTACATAAGTTGTTTGATGTGAGTTTTATGTCAAAGGGGGCGAGGCTGTTTGCTTAGTTACACGATGAAAATGGTGATATTCCCGCTAGGTTGTCTGCTTGTCATTCTGTCCTCTTATGTTCTCAGGCTTACCCCTCATATGGCAATAATGTCGCTTTCAGCGACATTATTGGTAGCAAGTATTTATGGGGAGAGACGATATCCTGTGCTGCGGAAGTTTCAGTGGATTTTTCTCGGGATATTCCATTATTACAGTCAACTGAACTGGTGTAATATGCTGTATTATATGCTCATTATTTCAATGATCCAGGACAAACCACGGTTGGCGCAGACCTTGCCGATTTCATTGCTGCTTATGCTGCAATATACGGTGATTCGGCTTTCTTATGTGCCTGTAGATACATATGCTTTGCTGGTTTCATTATTTGACCTGTTAACCTCGGTTGTTATCATTTTTTTGTATCATACCTTAATCAACAGTGAGGTCGAGAAGCGCAGGCTTCGGGAAAAAAATCGGTTCCTGACCCTTCATGATCCGCTTACGGGACTGTTGAATTACGAAGGTTACATGGAGGTGCTGCATAAGACAGTAGAAGAGCGTCGGTCTTTTCTGCTTATTCTTTTGAACGTTAATAACTTTAGCGGTTTTAAAAAAGATTCAGAAGATCCTTGGTGTACGGTAATCACAGGTACAGGCGAGATGATCAGCAATCATTTCACCGAGGCCTATGGCGTATCCCGGTATGCAGGAGACCGATTTGCGGTCGTTTTGCCGGAGATACAGGATGTGGAAGAACGAATGTCGTCACTGCTATCCGTGCAGCTTCAAGGACTCCAGGTAAGCTACAGCATCTCTCTGTACCCAGAAATGTCAGATTCGTTGCAGCACTTTATGACGGTAGCCGAGGATAGGCTGCTTCAACAACAGCGCAGCAAATGGCTGAAAAATGAAGAAGAAGTATTTCGTTCTGAAAGACTAAGGGCTGTAGGTGAACTGGCCGCGGGTATGGCCCACGAAATTCGGAACCCGCTTACCGCAATTCGGGGATTCCTGCAGCTGTCACGTGGACAAGCGTTTAATATCGCGCCATGGTATGAAGTGATCATGGGTGAGGTGACGAGAGTAACCGATCTGACGGCTGAATTTTTGCAGTTTTCCAAACCACATGCCAATCACATGAAGCCGGAACAATTGGGGCACTGCCTTGAACGAGTAATGTCTTTGACCGAGTCAGATGCGGCATCCCGAGGGCATCGAATAACGCTTGAAATGACTAATGAGCCAGTTGTGATCATCATGGATCGAGATAAAATTGTGCAGGTATTGATCAATCTGATTCGTAATGCTTTTGAAGCAATGACAGACCCTGGTGAGGTTCATATGGATTTGTTGCAGGACGGAGACGCAGTACTCATTTCAATTACAGATACAGGAAGCGGCATTCCGGAAAATTCGCTATCTACAATCTTTAATCCCTTTTATACAACCAAAGAAGAAGGTACGGGACTGGGACTTGCACTCTGCCAGAAAATCGTTCAGGATCACAATGGTAAAATTACCGTCCATAGCGAAATGGGGGTCGGTTCCACCTTCACGCTTCATCTGCCTATGGAGACGTAACGTGTATTACAGACCCAGGGACAGCAACAACATAGTCATTAAATAAAATCATAAAAACGCCGCATGGGTCCTGATGAACCCCATGCGGCGTTTAGTATTTTGATTAAACGAATGTGCAGAAGCCACATCGGTTCAGATCAGACTACATTGGGTTGAACTAATCATTTACACGTAACGGAGAGGACAGAAAAAAACTGAAAAAGCGGAGCTAAAAGCTTTCTGAAAGAAAGCTACTTCGGAAGCATACATCTCGCCTTTATCCCCGGATTTTCCCCTTGTGAAAAGGGAATCGATAAAATCTGGGGATAACAGCGATTGGAAGGTTATTCTGTCATCGTAGTGTCTGTGTAAACAATCATTAGTTCGACTTATTGAGCTGTCCCTGATGTAACTGATAGTAGAATCCTTGTTGCTGCATCAACTCGTCATGGCTGCCACGTTCCGCGATCTGTCCATCATCAATGACGAGAATCTGATCGGCTTCACGAATTGTGCTCAGTCTGTGGGCGATGACAAAGCTGGTGCGGTCTTTCATTAAAGTGCGCATCGCTTCCTGGATCTTCATCTCTGTACGCGTATCAATGCTGCTCGTTGCTTCATCCAGAATAAGAATGGCCGGATCAGCCAGAATTGCCCGGGCAATGGTCAGCAGTTGTCGTTGTCCCTGACTCAGGTTGCTTCCCCCGGAAATGATGGGGGTATCGTAACCCTGTGGCAGTTTGCGGATGAACGAATGTGCATTCGCCAGCTCAGCCGCTTGCCTGATCTGTTCTTCCGTTGCGTCGGGCTTGCCGTAGGCGAGATTGTCGCGAATGGTACCCGAGAACAGGTAGGCATCCTGAAGTACAATGCCGAGTTGCCGACGAAGTTGATCCTTCTCCAGTTCCGAGATGTCACATCCATCAATGGTAATCCTTCCGCCTGTAATCTCGTAGAAACGGGGCAACAGGTTGATAATGGTCGTTTTGCCTGCGCCGGTGGGTCCAACAAGTGCAATCATCTCACCAGGTTTTGCAGTAAAACTAACCTTCTTCAGAATGTCTCGCTCCGCACTGTACCCGAAGGAGACGTCTTCAAATACCACTTTGCCTTGAATCTGATCCAGTTGTTTCTTCTGTTCTTCCACGTATTCACCAGGCGTATCCATGATGTGGAATACACGTTCAGCACCTGCAATTGCAGCCTGAATCAAATTATACTGATTGGCTAGATCGTTGAGTGGCCGCTCAATCTGGCGGGAGTAAGCGAGAAAGCTGACGATCAGTCCGATGGATGTTAGATCATGATAAGCCATCCATCCACCTACAGAAGCCAGTATGGCAAACCCGATATTGTTCATCACGTTCATTGTAGGTCCAACCAGACCCGAAACGGTCTGGGCTTGTGTGCTGGATGTGCGAAGTTTCTCGTTCAGATTTTCAAAATGTTGATGTGCCTGATCCTGACGATTATAAGCAGCTACGACTTTTTGTCCAGCAATAGTTTCCTGAGCATACCCATTAAGCTCACCAAGCAATTTCTGTTGAGCGGTGAAGTGTTTGCGTGTTCTTGACGCGATCAGGCGAGTGGCGATGGTAATCAAGGGTACAGTCACTAGACTGAGCAGGGTAAGCCGAACATCCAGTGCAAACATGATCGACAAGGAGCCAACGAGCAAAATGGCGCTGGACATCAGTTGGGTTACACTTTGATTCAGCGTTGTAGATACGTTATCGATATCATTGGTGGCCCGGCTCATCAGGTCCCCGCTTTGATTTTTATCAAAAAAGCTGACAGGCAGCTCTTGCAGTCGGGAGAACAACGCATGACGCAGATCTTTAACGGTCAGTTGGGACACACCAATCATGACATAGGATTGAGCCCACATCAGGAGCGAACCAAAGACATAAACACTCAGCAAGAGGAGACATTCCTTCAGTAAACCCGCTGTTACTTTGGGAACGATATGTTCGTTAACGGCGCGGCCGAGAAGATAAGGCCCTGCCAGATTGAGCAGTGTGCCGAGAGCGGTTAGAACCAATGCAGCAATGACTCCTTTGCGATGACGTCCCATGTACGACCATACCCGAATCAGAGCATGGCGAGCATTTTTGGCTCGGACTTTGGGAACAGGTCCTCTTCCCGCTGGTCCGGGTCTTCCGATCGGAGGCACGACGGTTTGTTGAATGGAGGAAGATGCAGGTTTAGCCAAATTGAACATCCTCCTTCCGTTGCTGCGAATAATAGATCGCTTGGTAGTGTGATGAATGAGCCATAAGGTCATCATGTGTGCCCCTGGCAACGATCTGTCCTTCATCAATGACATATATACAGTCTGCATCCTTCACGGAAGAGATCCGCTGTGCAATCAAAAAGGTCGTGCTGTCTTTCATCAAGGATTGCAAAGCCTTCTGAATACTCGCTTCCGTGCGCAGATCCACAGCACTGGTGCTATCATCCAGAATGAGCACTTCCGGTTGCATGAGCAGGGCGCGTGCAATGGATATACGCTGTTTCTGCCCACCGGACAGATTGACGCCGCGTTGCCCCAGTTCCGTGTCATACCCGTCTTTCAGTTTCATAATAAAATCATCCGCTGCCGCAGCTTGTGCCGCAGCACGCAATTCAGCATCCGTTGCACCGGGCCGGCCGAAGCAAATGTTATCCCGGATGCTGCCGCTGAAGAGGATGGATTCCTGTAGCACAATGGATACACGGCTGCGAAGATCCTGAAGATCCCAGTTGCGAACGTTCACTCCATTCACGAGCACTTCACCCTGCGAAGCATCGTATAGACGGGGAATCAGCTGCACGAGCGAGGTTTTGCCTGAACCTGTTGAACCGATCAGAGCCACTTTCTCACCCGGGCGAGCCTTCAGGTTAATGCCGGTGAGTGCATGATCTCCGTCATAACGGAAAGATACGTCTCTGAACTCCACTTGACCGTCTGTGCGTGAGGAAAGGGAAGACGTTTGGTATTGGGATTGATCATGGGTAGTCGGGGGTGACTGCACATTCCCGGAGTTGTCGGTTCCCGATTGAATATCCGGCTGTGTATGTAACACCTCGTTGATCCGTGCAGCAGATACCTTGGCGCGGGAGAAACTCATCATCATCATGCCGATGGACGTGAGGGACGAGAGTACAACCGTGACATAGTTGATAAAAGCAATCAGATCTCCAGCAGCAATATAGCCTCCGACTACCTGGAAACCTCCGAACCACAGCACCGCTACAATGGTAGCGTTCAGCATCAGGCTGAGCACGGGTGCATTCAGCGTTACAATACGCCAGGCTTTGACGGCGGTTGTAGTGTAATCTTCGTTGGATTGCTTGAAGCGCTTTTTCTCCAGACGTGCACGTGCAAACGCCTTGACGACACGAATGCCGGCAAGATTCTCCTGAAGCACAGCGTTGACCTGATCAAGCTTGCTCTGCACACTGGCGAACAGCGGATAGGATGCTTTTATCAGAATAAATAAAATAATAAACAGTACGGGTACAGTCGCAATAAGAATCAAAGCCAGCTTCACACTGATTGTAAACGCCATGATGATACTACCGATGATCAGCATCGGCGAACGGATAAACATCCGCAGCAGCATCTGTACAAAGGTCTGCATCTGCGTAATGTCACTGGTCAGACGAGTGATCAGAGATCCTTCCTGAAATGTATCCAGATTACGGAAAGAGAAGGTCTGAATATGGTCAAACAGTTCCTGGCGCAGATCTGTGCCGTATCCAACGGCAGCTTTGCTTGAATAGAGTGTACAGCCTGCGCCGCCAACCCAGCCGATTAACGCAACAAGTAACATGATCAGACCTGTAGTTATGATATGGGAAAGGTTGCCTGCAAGCACACCATCATCCACGATGCTGGACATCAGTTTGGGCTGGAGCAGGTCCATGGTTACCTCAAGTACCATGAGCAGCGGGGCGATGATTGCTGCCGACTTATACGGGGTCAAGAATCGTTTTAACGTCCACAATAGGGAATCACCTCAATGTTCATTGCATAAGTATTTTCTTTTAAACGATGTCGCGAGTCTGCATCAACTCAGGATTCACGCAGGTTTTGGAGCATACGCTGTGCAAGTGCAGACATGATCCGGGATTCTTCTGGTGTAAAATCTTTCTGGGCCTGCTGTTCCAACTCCTGAATCACTTCTCTCAATTCTTGTAGCGCAGAGCGCCCCTGATCCGTCAGATAGACCCGCAGACTGCGCAGATCCTTCGGGTCTGCTTCGCGTCTCACATAACCTGATGACTCCATGCGCTTGAGCATGACAGTTACCGTTGCGGGACTGCGCTGAAGTTGTTCGGCCAGATTTTTCTGGGATTGGCCATCTTCCCGTTCAAGCTGGAACAACAAAGGGGGCTGCCCCGGGTATAACTCGGGGTGGTTCACAAGTTTCTCATGAACCTTGTAACGTTTCAGTTTCACGAGTTCGGACAGCTGTCCCATTAACCGATCGTTTTGGACTGGGTTCATATCATCTACTCCATTTCTACCTTCATTCCATCTTCTCGATACTGAATACCAGACTTTTTGAATACGCACATTTAGTTAGTCGACTAACTAAATCTTAAGTTTGATTTGACACATCGTCAAGTGAATACAGATCATTTATTTTGGACTGGAAATATTGACCTGAGATAAAATGATGTGATAAATTGATATTATCTAATTGTTAATAACATAATGTTAATAACAGAATGGAGTTCGTTTATTATGACTTATGAAGGTTCCTCTGGAGGAAAAGCTCCCGATTACCGGGAGCATCAGGATCAGGCACATATCAGTGAACAACAGTTTCTCGAAACGTATAATGCTGGTGATTACGAACGTCCTTCCGTCACTGTGGACATGTTGGTCTTTACGATCCGCAGTGAGGCACAGGAGAACTATCGCAAGCTTGCGGAACCCGAACTCCAGTTACTGCTGATCCGGAGGGGCGGTCATCCCTATCTGGGACAGTGGGCATTACCGGGCGGATTTGTCTCCATGCAGGAATCATTGGAAGATGCTGCTCGGCGGGAATTGCTGACGGAGACGGGGCTGGATGATATTTATCTGGAGCAACTGTACACCTGGGGAGATGTGGAGCGAGATCCGCGTACGCGAGTGATCAGCTGTTCCTATATGGCGCTGGTTGATAGCAGCGAGTTGGAGCTTCGGGCTGGCGATGATGCCAGTGAGGCCAATTGGTTTCGGGTGGAGCAGCGACTTCTGGAAGAGAAACGCCATATCCATGAGCGTGGACGTGTGACAGAACGCAGGCTGCAGTTGATATTGACCAATGGAACGGAAGAGTTGTCGGCAATTGTTGAGACGAAAGAAACGATAGAAGGAAAAGTGCGGAACCATCGTTTGACGTTGGGTGAGGTACAGGGGATTGCATTTGATCATGCCAAAATCATTCATTATGCGCTTGAGCGTCTGCGATCCAAGATCGAGTACACGGATATTGCATTTAATCTGATGCCGGAGACATTTACGCTGACTGCACTTCAGAAAGTACATGAGATCATCAGTGGCAAAAAACTTCTGGCTGCCGCTTTCCGGCGCAAAATCGCCGATTGGGTCATTGAGACGGGAGAGTATGCGAGCAGTGCCGGTCATCGACCATCCCGCTTGTACAGATTGAATCCAGAGAGGCAGACACCGTAGAAACGAAACGGTAAGAATCAATGAACTCGGACGAAGTGATTCAAGCCAAGGCGGGATCGCTACATACATGAGGAGCAAGTAAGGAGGGGATATGGATGGAAAAGTTTACGTTTTTCTGGCGGACTGCATCTCCGTTCTCACAGTGGCACCCGGCGGATTTTACCGTGAATGGGATTCACTACACGAGTGCGGAGCAATACATGATGTACCAGAAAGCGCTGCTGTTTGGGGATCAGACCATTGCAGACAAGATTCTGAAGGCAAGCTCTGCTTCGGTACAAAAAAAGCTGGGCAGACAGGTTGCAGGCTTCGACCAGACTTTATGGGAAGCTGAGTGCCAGCGCATTGTCTACGAAGGAAATTTGGCCAAATTTACACAAAACGAAGAACTGCTAACCGTGCTGCGTGCCACTCGTGGAACGATCCTTGTGGAAGCAAGTCCGGATGATCGCATCTGGGGTGTGGGACTGGCAGAGGAAGACCCGCGTATTCGTAATCGAAGAACATGGCGGGGAACCAACTGGCTGGGTGAGATTCTGACCCGTCTAAGAGAAGATATAGGAAGTGATTCAGATGAGTGATCAACAACAGGATAAGAACAACAGCAGCAATAACAAAAATAGCAACGGGCGTTATAGCCACGACAGTAAACTCGGTAGATCAACTGGTAATGGTGGCTCCAATTCACGTTCCATGCGGGCTAATATCGCACAGCAGACGTTGGCTATTTTGGATGAAGGGCAGTACGTAAATGGGTATGATCGCAAGGTTGAGATAGGTACCGATGTGCAGCAAGCCATCCGAAATTCGGCGTTATACCGTCCAGCAGAATTGTCTGCGCTCAGAGAAAAGCTTCGTACAGAAGCTTACGTTGGAATTCAACCCACGGCCCCATCATCTGAAGTTGAGGCTGCACCGGGTCGCATTGAAGTTACTGGCGAGACTACACTTGGAGCGGCTTCACGTTTGACGGTAGCTGAAGGAAGAGAAGATGTGGTCTGTTTGAACTTTGCATCGGCGAAAAATCCTGGCGGCGGTTTCCTTGGCGGAAGTCAGGCACAGGAAGAGAGTCTGGCCCGAGCGACAGGACTATACCCGTGCATCGCCCAAATGGATGAAATGTACGATTACAATCGCAAACAGCGATCGGGTTTCTATTCGAATTATATGATCTATTCACCGGATGTTCCGGTGATTCGTGATGATGAAGACAGGCTGCTGGACAAATATTATGTATCATCCTTCATCACTGCGCCAGCGGTGAATGCGGGTGTGGTGAAAGAGCGTGGAGAAGCGGATGATCTACAGATTGAGTCCGTGATGAAGGAACGTATCCGTTATATTCTGGACGTGGCTGTTACGAATGGTCATCGGACGATTGTTCTCGGTGCATATGGTTGTGGAGTATTTCGTAATGAACCGGCAGTGGTGGCGAAGTATTTTCATGATGTGTTAGTGGGAGAGGGATTTAAGGACTCCTTTGAACGAATTGTATTTGCTGTATATGATCGATCAGCAGGTCAGAGAACTTTAAAGGCATTTCAACGTTTTTTGGCAGAGGCCTAATAAAAGTAGGGGATCTACATAGTTTGAACTAATCATTTGCACGATAACGGAGAGGACAGAAAAAACCTGAAAAAGCAAAGCGTTCGCCTAAAAGCTTTCTGAAAGAAAGCTGCATCGAAAGCATACGCTATCCCCGGATTTTCCCTTCATAGAAAAAGGAATCAAAAAAATCTGGGGATAACAGCGATTGGAAGGTTATTCTGTCATCGTAGTGTCAGTGTAAATAATCTTTAGTTCAACTTATATAGATTAAATGAGAGCGCGTGATAAAGGAGAGGAAAGCGATGCAGTTCCATGAGAGACAACAGGATCTATTTGAACTGGGGGATGAGTACACGCTTGCACACTGCATATCAGCTGATGCAAGGATGGGCAAGGGCATTGCGGTACAGTTTCGCGAGCGATTCGGTTTGGAAAATCTTCAAGAACAGGCCAAACAAGAGCCACTTGAGATTGGACGATGTTATCCGGTAGGACGGACGCTGAATCTGGTCACCAAGGCCAAGTTCTCCAATAAGCTGACGTACCAATCGTTGACTAATGCGGTAGAATCCATGCGGGACGTATGTGTGATGGAAGGTATTACGAAACTGGCTATGCCCCGAATAGGATGTGGGCTGGACAGGCTGAAATGGGAGAAGGTCAGTCAGATTATCCAGAAAACTTTTGCCGATACGGATGTTGAGATCATTATCTGTACACTATGAGCGCACTTGGTGGAAGAGGATGGAATGCAGCTTGTTGGCAGATCCAAAGCAAAAAACCTCAGCTTTGAGGGGAATAGAGTGTAAGTATGATTCATACAAACGCTGTTCCGATCTCAAAGTGAGGTTTTTTTGTTGTTTTTTATAGATGATAGGTATCAGATGTACGGGACACTTTATTTTTTGGAGAACATTTCTTTGGCTTCATCCATGGCCATTTTATTACCGATCGATGAGTAATCGAGCCAAGGTTGTGCTCCAATCGGGTAGACGTGACCGGCTTTGACTGCTTTCAGACCTTGCCAGATCGGATTGTTTTGCAGCTCCTTGAACATTTCTTTGGCTTCATCATCCGAATTCACAACCACAAAGATCGCATCTGCATCATAGTCCGGCAGTATTTCACGAGAGACGACTTGATACGGTTTAGTCGAATCGATATCTGTGATCCCTTTGGCAGGAGTCAGACCGAGATCCTCATACAAAATGGGACCCATGGGACGGCGTGTACTGAACACACGTAATTCTTTGGCAGTAACACGGATCGCCATCACAGTACCATCACCGATCGTGTCATGAATCAGAGATTTCACTTCTTCCGTTTCGGTCGCGTAGTCCTGAATGTATTGCTCGGCTTCCTTCTCGCGATTCACGAGTTTGCCAATCTCTTTCAGATGGTCGCGCCATGTACCGTCATCCAGATTGAAGACATGCACCGGAGCAATCTTTTCGAATTTGGCAATATCATCACCGGAGAATTCTTCGTCCAGATAGATCACATCGGGTTTCAGGGCAAGCAAAGCTTCCATATCAGGGTCTTTAACCGGACCAAGTGGCGTTGTATTTTTGAGCTGATCAGCAACATGGGACAGGAAGCCTTTGGCTTCGCCACCAATAACGGAACCAACCGGAGTAATACCGAGAGACAGCAGATCATTGGTCAGATGGATCGACATGGAGGCAATACGTGGCTCTCCTGAACTTGCACTGTTGTCCTGATTGTTGCTTGAAGTATCCGTGGACGAACCGCCAGAAGCAGATGATGAATTGTTGGCCGTTCCGCAGGCTGCGAGCACAAGCACCAGACAGATACTCATGACAAGCATAAGATTTTTCTTTAACATGGGTAGTCACATTCTCCTTGAACATCTCTTGGATGTCTTTATTGTTTTTTGAAAAAAAGATTACTTGCTTCGTACTAAAAGGTACAAAAAGTAAGGTGCACCAATCGCAGCAACCACCACGCCTGCCGGAATGGCATTAGGCTGAAAGATCGTTCGTCCAATCGTATCGGCGGTCACCAGAATAACCATACCGATGAGCCCGGCAGCAGGGATCAGATGCCGATGCATCGGACCGACAAGCCTGCGCGCCAGATGTGGTGCCGCCAGACCGATAAAGCCGATCCCACCAGCCATCGATACACTGACGGCAGACAAAGCCACGGCACAGAGCAGCAAAATAACACGCTGGGATCGGACAGGTGTTCCGATACTGGTTGCTGCAGCATCTCCAAGATTGAAGGCATCAAGCGTTTTGGATCGACTCCAAATGTACGAGATACATAACACCACCCAAGGAAGCAGTGCTTGCACATGAATCCAATCCCGACCCCAGACGCTTCCTGCCAACCAGCGAGCGGCAAAGGAATAGGTGTCTTCATCCAGACGCAGGGATAGGTAAAGTGTCAACGCATGGAACCCGGCCGCTACCGCGATTCCCACCAGAATCAGCTTAATGGGTGATACGCCGTTGTGCCGATCATAAGATAACAGCATGATGATCAGGGCGGCGGCAACACTGCCTGCAAAAGCAAACAACGGAATTAACAAGGCTACAGAACCATCCATTGTAAAGGAGAGACTAACAAACACCATTAGTCCAAATGCTGCCCCAGCATGTAATCCCAGAATACCCGGGTCCGCCAGTGGATTGCGGGTGATCCCTTGCAAGGCCGCTCCAGCAATACCAAGTCCTGCTCCAGCAAGTACAGTTACCAGGATGCGAGGCAGTCGGTAATCAAACAGTACAATCTGATCATCCGAACTGCCATTACCAAGCAAAGTCTGTAACACAGCCATTGGGGAGAGACGAATGGTTCCCGTGTTCAGGCTGATCACAATAACGGCAATGGCGATGCAGAGCAGCGTAATACTGACAACTATCGAACGTTTACCTCGTGAGGGTGTATTAAAATTCATCGCTATAAGGCCCTCCTTTCTTTACGGGCCAGATAGAGGAAGAACGGTACACCGACAAAAGCGACCATAATGCCTACCGCGAGCTCCTCGGGCGGGTTCACGATGCGTGAGCCCAGATCAGCGAGCACCAGTAATATCGCTCCAAGCAGAGAAGACATCGGAATGATGAGTCGATAATCCACACCCACCAGTTTGCGTGAGATATGGGGGATGACGAGCCCGACAAATCCAATCGAGCCTACTGCCGACACGGACACACCAGCCAGCACAACAACCGCTGCGAGGGCGAGAAACCTCGTCCAGCGCAGGTTGATCCCGAGATTAATCGCCACTTCTTCACCAAGTGACATAAGGGATATACGCCGGGCGAGTGGCATAATCAGCACCAGCGTCACGAGCAGCACGGGAAGAATCAGCTTGAGGTGCCGCCATTCTATTCCGCCAAAACCTCCGGCATACCAGAAGGCCAGATCCTGACTCAGGTCAAAATAAATGGCAACGCCTGTGCTGAGCGAGGTTAACATGGCTGCAATAACGGCCCCGGCAACGGTCAGTCTGATGGAATTCAGACCACCCGGTGCTGCCATTCCAAGCAGGAAGATTAGCAGTGTGCCCAGAACAGCCCCCACGAATGATAAAACCATGATCCATCCATATGACAGTCCGGGCCAAAAGGCAAAGCTCAGTGCTACGACAAAAGTGGCTCCAGCATTGATGCCCAGAATGCCCGTGTCTGCCAGCGGATTACGCGTAATACCTTGCATTAAAGCTCCTGCAACGGCAAAGGCAGCGCCGATAATAACCGCGGCAAGGACACGAGGCAGCCGCAGCTCATGAATAATCTGATGTGGTGTCAAAGCTGGGTTGTACTGAAATATGGCAGCCCATACGGTTTCCAGCGTTAACCCTTTGGCACCTAAAGAGATTGCGACAAACATACTTAGCGGCAGTATGGCTATGGCAGACAAAAACGTCAGCCCAACGGTCACTGCAGATTTTTTTGAATTAGACGGACGATGTGGCAGTCCCGGATGTTGAATACGGGTCACTCCTTTGGTACCAACAACGCATTTCATTGTTATTGATTATCATTATCAATTAGTGATCATTATAGAATCTTAATTCAGGCCCGTACATGGCATAAATTAAGATTCTGGAGATGGACATTTTTTAGATTACAAAAGTGAAGGTTTGTTCGTCAACATAGAGAGCGCTTCATCGAGCTGGATGTTGATGGAATATGGAGCATATACGACCCATGAGTTCCAGTCGATGAGATGTACACGTCCGTTTTTTACCGCAGGATGGCTGTTCCACAGTGGATTCGAAGCCATCTCTTTCAACAGTGTTGCCTTTTCATGCATAGAATTAATCGCCAGTACTAGCACATCTGCCTCCAGTCCGTCCCATTCCCCTGGTGTGAAGGGCAGCCAGTTGAATCCAACGCCGGGAGATTTGCCAGCCAGTTCGGTCTGAATCCGCTGAGGAGCGGCCAATTGCAAGGTTCGATAAAAGACATGTCCGAAGTTGCGATGGCTGTACATCCGTGGACCTTTAGGCGTTAACGTGCCAACGGCAACGGTGATGTCCCCGACGAATTCCTTGATTTTTTTGCGTGCACGCTCTGCCTTGCGTTCATGTCGATCCAGCCAATCTGTCGCTGCTTGGGTACGATCCACAATGGATGCAATCTGATGCAGATGACCAAATACGTCTGTCTGGTTCCAGGGAATCGTGATGATGGGGGCGACATCGCCAATGTGCTCCATGGCTTTTGCTGCTGCATTATCCTTGGTCAGAATCAATTCAGGATTTACATCCAGGAATGCCTGACGTCCCTGTTCCCACGGTTCATAAGCGTGGAAGGGTAGCGCCAACGATTTGGGCATATGAGGCAGGTGGCCCTGAATCTGAGCTGCACATGGCGTGATGCCAAGTGTCATCAGGTGATCCGTGTATGGATAGGAGAGCGACACGATATTCCGATGGACCTGCTTCGCATAGGAAGTGGGGGCATATCCAGCATGGTTCCGGAAACGTCGGCTGAAATAGAATTCGTCACGGTAACCCACTTCACGAGCCACATCACGGATACGCAGATCGGAAGTGAGCAACAATTCCTTGGCCCGGTTCATACGCAGATGAGTGATGTATTCAATCGGATTCTTCTGCATGCGGCTCTTGAATAGCTGCGAGTAATAGGATGGATGCATATCAGCCAGTTCAGCCAGCTTTTCCAGTTTGATCTCGTGCATGTAGTTTTCGCGCATGTATTGCAGGGTGGACCTGAGCCACTGTTCGGGTTCATCCTGCCCAGCCCCTACGTCAGTCTGGTCTTCTTGAGGCCAGAGCATATGTAACAGTTCAGTTAGGAAGAGCTGTGCCTTCAGGCCTGTTTCCAAACCTTCGTTGGTCAGTTGTGTAAGCTGTGCGGCAATGCGCTGTATACCGTAAAATGGGCCCTGAATCCAGCCTGTAACAGGTGAACTGAGCTCACGTTCGTAGATTCGTCTGGATTTTGTTTTCTCCGTAGCCCGATACATATCAAAGTGAATGATATACAGTTCAATATCATGGTCTTCATCACTAATCAGTTCAATTGCAGTTCCTGGTAGGGACAGACAAGCTGATTTGCGAACCACGTGAGATTTGATTCCATTCATGATCAGTTGGCCTGTGAATTTGTGCATGTATATGAAGGTATGATGAGCTAGCTCAGTTGTGGACCAGCGCCATTTCCCACGGGTTATAATATGTTCTGCCTGACGAAGTTCAATCAGGGTATCATTCAGGAAGGCATTCAGGTCTGCCCGGGTTGAGGATTCCTTTTCTGCATTGGGACTTGTCTGCTGATGTAACATGTGTGGATTCATGCCGCTGTGGGTGGTACCGGGAATGGTAGTCATGGTGCTATGCGACCTCCTCTCTTTTGAACAGTTAGATAATGATTGAATCTGGAACGTACCATATTTTCTTGGACCTGAAGGTCTTTCTTGAACAACTATTGATGCGTTTTGCATGATGTTATGATTACTGGCTGCCTTGTCCAAAGCGCGTTTGCAGTATAGTCAGGGTTTTATGAATAGCACACGGGTATGATCCCGTTATCAGATGTGATCGATAGTTTAACCAGATTGTCGCTAGTTACAAGTAGTTTAGGGACAAGACTTCTTGGCCCTAGTCTGCTGATAATCTTAGCAAATCTACTGGAGAATTGAAATGTACACAGATATGTTCGAGGCCCTGATGAGCTTGAATTCTATTGAAAGCACATAATCGAAATCGTTTTCTGACGTAAGCGTTTCTTTTTGGTAAAATAAAGGGGATAACATGTTGGCCTGATCTGAATCATGAACCTTTTCAACTCAAATTGCAGTAGGGAGGCTTTAATATGACAGAAATAGTGGGACGGGACAAAGTACGCTGGGGCATTATGGGCACGGGATGGATTGCATCCCAGTTTGCAAGGGATTTGGAGCATGCCGGGAACGCAGTGAAAGCAGCGGTAGGTTCACGGACAGCGGGAAGCGCGGAGAAGTTTGCAGCTGAATATGGTTTTGCACGCGCTTACGGTTCTTATGATGAGATGCTTCAAGATCCTGAGGTAGATATTATCTATGTGGCAACACCTCACCCTGTGCATAAGGAGAATGTACTGGATTGTCTGGAGGCGGGCAAGGCGGTGCTCTGTGAAAAACCGTTCACGATGAATGCGCGTCAGTTGGAGCAACTGGTGGAGACGGCACGGGAACGCAACCTTTTCCTGATGGAAGGGATGTGGACACGCTTTTTGCCACCAATCGCTCAAGCCAGAGCATGGATCGCAGAAGGACGAATCGGTGAAGTACGTTTGCTTCAGGCAGACTTTGGATTCCGTGTTGGCTGGGAGCCGGAAGGTAGGTTGCTTAATCCGGATCTGGGTGGAGGCGCATTGCTGGATGCAGGGGTGTACCCGATCTCCTTTGCATCGATGATCTTTGGTGAACAGCCCCAGCATGTATGGAGTACGGCCAATATCGGTGAGACGGGTGTGGACGAGCAGTTTTCCGTATTATTGTCCTATTCCGAGGGACGTTCTGCGTCACTGAGTGCTGCCATTCGTCTGAACCTCAGCAATGAAGCGGTCATATACGGTACGGAAGGCAAGATTCGTCTCCCTTTATTCCTGGCTGGCAAAGAAGCCTATCTGCATGTGAATGGTCAGGATGAGCCGGAGAAGTTCACGGATGATCGAACGTGCATTGGTTATGCTTTTGAGGCAGAAGAAGCGGGACGTTGTATCCTAGAAGGCCGCACGGAGAGCAATACCATTAAACTGGACGAATCTCTGGAAATCATGAAGCTGATGGACACCATTCGGGGCCAGTGGGGATTGCGTTACAAATCGGAGTAACAGACAGGAGCTGACGTGTGATGGTGAAGATTCTGATATCCGGGTTTGAACCGTTTGGCGGGGATGCGGTGAATCCAACAGGAGCGTTAATGGAAGCTCTTGCAAACGAAGTGATGGAGGGTGCTGAGCTAAAAACAGTACTGTTGCCCGTGCACTTCGATGAATGTGCAGACCTGCTGATCGCAGAGATGGAAGCCTATCGGCCAGATGTGGTCATCGCCTGTGGGCTGGCCAAGGGCAGAACGTCCATCACACCGGAGCGGATCGCCGTGAATGTCAAAGATATTCCGCCGGGCTCCTACGCGGATAACCAAGGCCAGCGTCCTGTGGACGAGCCAATTGTAGATGGCAGCCCAGACGGTTTGTTCTCCACGTTGCCCATACGTGCCATGGTGAATGACATGTCCGCCGCAGGTATTCCCGCTGCCGTGTCCAATACAGCAGGTACATATATCTGCAACAACACGATGTACCGGGTACTGGATCACATTCGAGCAGGGCAACTTCCGATCCGTGCCGGATTTGTACATTTTCCCGCCTCCACAGAGATGGCTGTGTTGCAGCCTTCCGTCCCTTCGCTATCTACTCACATGATGCTGGATGCGCTGCGGATCATGATTCGCGCGGTTGTGGCTGATTCGTAGGTGATGGTTGGGATCGTTAGGCTGCGGTTGCAGCAGAACGTAGGTGATGGTTGGACTCGTAGACCGCAGTTGTGAAAGGGAGAGCTGTGGGGTGGGATGATGGGTTACAGTAGGGTTCAGGATGACGTGGAGAGCGTTGAGTTGCATGGGTTTCTGTCTGCTTCAATCTTGGGGTGAGTAGAGTGATAGATATGAAGTTGAGCATAGAGTGAAAAAAGAGCTGTCCCATCGTCATAAGTCTGACGTTAGGGGACAGCTCTTTCTATTTTGTGTGTCATGTGTAGTCCAACATGATTAGTGAGGCAACTAGTCTGCAGTAAGTATCTTGATGCAAGTATCTCGTCTAGTTAAAAATAGACTCTAAAACCGCCAAACCGCAAACCGCAAACCGCAAACCGCAAACCGCAAACCACAAACCGCAAACCACAAACCCGGTAAGGCTTATACAATCTTGCTGGAAAATAGTGATTCAGCGAAATAAGTGCGGGGGAGTATAAAGGACAGAATCCGATTCGTGTCCTCCTGAATACGAACTTTATTAACCGGAAGTAACCAAGCTCTAAAAAAACAAGACGCAAGGACGCCGCCATCACCCTGGTTGGCTAAGTGGTTTGTATCCATGAATGAACCCCGAATAGGTTTCTACCAAGCTTACTCCTCAGAACACCTCGGGGCGGACTCAAACGAACCGAGCACACGCTATTCGCTGAAAAAACGCACACACCAATTTCTAACGAATCGTAGAAGCGTTATTGTGCGAATTATGCGAGTTGGTCGACGATATGAACGAATTTTAGCCGAATACGGTGTCTGAGATTCTTTAGAATTCTCATACCACGTTATTCGGCTAAATAAGATGTGCTGTGTTCTTTAGATATAGAGCAAAGAGAAGCTAACTCAAATTAAAGTAAAGTTAGATTCGCAACAGATCAAGGTCGAACTCGGGAACGAGTCCTTCGTTCATGGCACGACCAAGCAGTGCAGTGATTGCACCGTAACCATCATCACCCAGGTTTGCGCTGAACTCATTAACATACAGTCCGATATGCTGTGCAGCTACGTCAGGGTCCATTTCTTGGGCATGTTCCATAACGTATGCTCTCGACTCATCCGGGTGCGCCCATGCATATTCAACGGAGGCGCGTGCCCATCCGGCGAGGGCATGAGCGTCCATGTTGCGACGTGCGATGATCGCTCCAAGCGGGATCGGAAGGCCTGTGTCGCTTTCCCACCAGTTCCCGAGATCCGTCATCAGTTTGAGATCATAGTTCTGGTACGTGAAACGTGCTTCATGGATGACAAGTCCGGCATCAATCTTGCCGTCTCGCACAGCAGGCATGATCTGGTCGAATGGCATGACCACAATCTCGCCTACACCGCCCGGAACATTTTGCGCTGCCCACAGACGGAATAGTAAATATGCTGTTGAGCGTTCACTTGGCACAGCAACTCGTCGTCCAGACAGATAGGCTGGATCGGTTGTACCGTTTGCGGTCAGAACCAGTGGACCGCATCCTCTGCCGAGTGCGCCTCCAGCAGGAAGCAGAGCATAGTCAGATAATACGTACGGCAGTGCTGCATAAGATATTTTCATCACTTCAGGTGTGTCGGGTCCATCCGGATTTGCTGCCAGACCATTGGTAATATCAATATCAGCATATCGGACATCCAGCTCAGGTGCGCCTGGGATCAAACCATGCACCCACGCGTGAAAGATAAATGTATCATTTGGACAAGGGGAAAATGCAATTTTCATGATGTAATAACCTCCCGTAAAATGGAACTTGCAGTCTGTAGCGCATCGAGGGCATCCTTGATGCGCCAAGCGTCGCGGTCGCGTGGACCGACCGCGTTGGATATGGCCCGCAGTTCGAGTGCTGGCACGCCGAACTGCTGGGCAGCTGTTGCCACGCCGAAGCCTTCCATACCTTCGGCGGCGGCATCCGGCACGCGGCGCAACAGTTCCGCTGCCGTCTCCGCTGTTCCGGTCGCCGTGGACACGGTGACCGCAGTGCCTCCGCTGACAGCGAGCCCAGCCCGCTGCAGCTCATGGCGCAGGCGAGCGGCAAGCTCCGCGTCCGCCGCCACAATGGACGAGCCGAACCCGAGCTCGTCCACACTAAGGAAGCCATCTGGCGTCTGCGAGCCCAGATCGGCAGCAACCATGGCGTCGGCTACCACGAGGGAGCCGACGTCTGCCCGGCCGGGGAACCCGCCGCCAATGCCTGCACTGATCACCAGCATGTAGGCTGGTGAATATCCGGTCCCGGCAAGGGGCCCCGGCCTTGAAGATGTGGCAGATGCCTGTGCCACATCGGATGGGCTTGGCGCAGTGGAACCCTGCGCTAACGCCCTAGTGCTTGCAGCCGCTACGGCATAGGCCAATGTAGCGGCTGTTCCTGCTGCGGCCGAGGCTGGGCCAACGCCCGCTGCGATGACGTCAAATCGTTCCGCGCCCGTGTCTCCCAAACCACGGAGGACCGCATCTTTCTCCGCATCAACCGCGGTTACAATTAACACACGTTGTGATGAATTTGCTTGTGCCGGACTTATATCTGAAGTGTTTATTTCCCCAGTTGAATCCCCGTGGTGTCCACTATTTTCGAATGATGCGTTGGGTTCATTATTCTGCTCTTTATCCTGTCTATGTTCATTCATCTCGGATTCTCCTTGTGAGGTATTCGAAGCGTAACCTATGCCTCCATAGTATCTTTCTTACAGCAAGCTTTTAACTACACTTCTTAGGGATATTATTGACTTCTTAATTTCCGTGTACATGTATAGTTCAACTTATATAAATGGAATTTGGACATAGTTTTGTCCACTACAAAAGGACATTTATCTTCATTTTGTCTTTCAAAGAGTGGACACTTTTTCTGAAAAGGTACTATATCCATCCTTTAAAATAAAACACTACATATAGATTTTTTTTGTACGTAAAATTACAAATGATCTATATGTAGAAATCAAACTCCAGAGTGCTTTCTCATGTCTGTGTCCACCCTTTGAAAGACATATCTACAATATGTATGCTCAGTGCGGACAGCACGAGTTGGCGCTCCAAAAGGTCAGATAAACGATTGAAAAGGCTGAAGGCTGCCCCGACCCAATCAACGTTAATCATATATCCCATCGAATTATTTACCACAAACCAAATGAATAACTGGCCGACTCTACACCCGATCCCTACATAGTAGCTCATTTGTGCAAACCCGAACTTAAAGCAAGTACATAGTCTCGCTAACTCTAATTTAGCTACCTGCTGAACAGCCAACTACTGTGCAGACAATAGATCTATAACGCAACACAGCATATATAACGCATAACCGACCTAACAATCAATCAGATTAAATGCGCACAAAAAAAGTAACCAAGATACAGTGATTATTGAACAATACTTCATCTCCATCATAACGGAAGGGGAAAGACCTGAACAACCTTTTACATGTAATTCTGTCAAAGCGGTAAAGCAAAGGTTTTGGGTAGCTGGCCGCATCACTTCTTCCAAGTAGCCACATCTAGTCACATCTAGCCACATCGCTTCAGATAGCCGTTTTGCCTCACCTCATGTGAATGCCACTCCTGATACGATCACCGTCCTAAACCGGAATGAACCTGCTTTCCAAAATTATATATGTCAAATAAACCATATAACCTCTCTTTATTAACGTACTCCCAATAAAACAAGAAGTCAAAGTCAACGGTTGACAATTCGATTTAACTGTATTAATAATAGTAGTACAGTTGATACACCTAAGAGTTGAATGGTGCGGCACTACAGCTGTACAGCTTAGGTAACGCCTTTTTACACCTAGATATTTGCACGTACACCTCAGATACAGTCATTTAAAACCGATAGGTTATTTCACACATGTACAGAAAGGAGGTGCGGGATGTTCGAATTAGATGTACGCAGCCGTAAGGCGATCTACGAGCAACTAGTGGACAAAGTCAAAGAAATGATCGTATACGGTATTCTAAAGCCCGACGAGCAGCTTCCTTCCGTTCGTGCGTTATCCACGCAGCTGACCGTAAATCCAAATACGATTCAGAAAGCGTATCGCGAGCTTGAACGTGAAGGTTACATTTATTCTTTGAAGGGAAAAGGGAGCTTCGTATCATCGTCTGTGGAACATCCGAATGAAGCCATGAGAGATGAGATCAGAGAGTCTCTGGTGAAGTTGATTGCAGAAGCTTCGTATTCCGGTTTGACCAAAGCGGATATGACGCTTTTGTTTGAGGAAGCGATGGCCCGTATAGAGAAGGAGGAGCCTCATGATTGAGCTGAATCAAGTCGTCAAAGCGTTTGAACAGGAAAAGGCAGTGGATGGCGTAACGATGAACATACATAAGGGGTCGATCTATGGTTTGCTCGGTTCCAACGGGGCAGGCAAGACTTCGCTGCTCAAAATGATGGCTGGCATTTACCGTCAGGACAGCGGGACTGTTCGTATCGAGGGTACTGAGATTTATGAAAATATGGATCTTAAAGGCCGCACAATTTTTATGGCCGATTCGCCGTACTTTTTTCCGCAATCTTCAATAACTCAAATGGCTGCATTTTATCGTTCTGTCTACCCGCGCTGGAATGAGGAGCGGTTCAAGCAACTGGCCACCGTATTCAAACTGGATGTAAAACGCAAGCTGCATCGTATGTCCAAAGGCATGCGCCGTCAGGCAGCCGTATGGCTGGGACTTAGCTGTATGCCTGAAGTGCTGCTGATGGATGAGCCGATTGATGGTCTTGACCCGGTCATGCGTCAGCAGATCAAAAACTTGCTGTTCCAGGAAGCAGCTGAGCGTCAGGTGACCATTGTCATCTCGTCCCACAACTTGCGTGAGATCGAAGATCTATGTGACCATGTGGCGATTATGCACAAAGGCCGAATTATTGTAGAGAAGGATCTTGATGATCTGAAGGCCGATACGCATAAAATCCAAGTCGCTTTCCGCCACCCGGACCATGCCAAAGCCATGGATGAGCAGATTGATATTTTACATGAAGAGAAACGGGGAAGTGTATCCCTGTACATTGTCAAAGGCAACCGACAACAGGTAACGGATCAATTCCGTATACATGATCCGTATCTGCTGGATGTACTGCCTTTGACGCTCGAAGAAATCTTTATTTACGAAATGGAGGACGCAGGGTATGATATTCAACCGATTGTTCTGTAACCGGGGCATCCTGATCCAAAATTTCAGACAGCATGGATGGATAGGCATTTTATTTCTCATCACATTGTTGTTCTCGTTACCTTTATATATTGCTACCGAGTACAGAGATGTGCCACAGCAGATTACAAGTTTGTTTCAGGCCAATGGTGAAGTGCAGATTTTGTTCGCTATCACACTGCCCGTAGCGGCTGGAATCTTTCTTTTTCGGTACATTCAATCTGGTGCACCTTCGGATCTGTTCCATAGTTTGCCGTTACGTCGTAAACATCTATTAACGATTAATCTGTTGACCGGATATGCCATGATCCTGATTCCAATCTGGATTACAACTGCGATTACCGGCTGGGTATGGGCGGTACTGGATCAACCTGCGTTTTTGTTCGATGGCAGTACAATCTGGATGTGGGGCTTGAGCATGAGTATCTACTCGCTATTTATGTTCATGCTAACTGTAGCGGTCGGCATGTGTATTGGTCAATCTGTATTGCAGGGACTCACCGTGTACGCACTCGTCTTGTTACCTGTTGTCGTATGGTTCATTATGTCACTTCATCTCCAGCATTATTTGCTCGGATATGCTTTTGAAGAAGTGGGCTTTAATGCGGAGAAACTCTCACTTGTCCTGCGTGTGGGTTCGATCAGTAACCTCCCTGTAATCCGTCTGGAGTTAATTATCTATGCTATATTTACAATCCTGTTTATTCCTCTAACCTATTTACTTTATGCGAAGAGACAGGTTGAATCTGCTACTCAAGCAGTTACGTTTAAACTTATAAAACCTATATTCCGCTTTGGATTGATGTTTACATTGGTTCTGATTGGCGGAGGTTACTTTACAATGATTGCTCCAAGAGGATCAGCTGGGTGGGGAATCTTCGGATATATCCTCGGCGGAATTGTAGGTTATATCGTTGCCGAGATGATTATTCGCAAAACATGGCTGATCTGGAGCAGCAGGCTGCTACCCAAGCTGATTCTATATGGTATCATCGCTGGTCTGATACTGTACGTACCTATTGCCGACTGGAATGGATACGCCGCTCGAGTGCCTGAAATGAGCAAGGTGAACAGCATCAAGCTTGGTGGGGAGAGTTATACGTACAGTAACGGTGTCAGTCAGAAAAAGGACGATACTCACCTCTATTCTAATGATCCGGAATACATGGGGGCAGTTATCGCTCTTCATCAAAAAATTGTGGATTCCGATCTTCCTTTACTGGATGATCCGATTAATACAGGTATGCGTAATGATGAGTCTATATTAATTAACTACAAGCTGGATAACGGCAAAGTGATGAAACGTAAATACTACATTCCAGAAGCCGAATTCCATCAGGAATTAAAGGCTCTGAAACAGTCCCAGGATTACAAAAGAGTCGCCTTTGAAACGTATAAGCTGGACGAAGATGCGTTAAGTTTCGGCATTCGTTCTGCCATAAGTTCATACCGGAAGGTTTATATTAGCAATCCGGAGCAAGTCCGTGAGTTCAAAGCATTGTTGAAGCAGGACATTTTGGATCAGACCTATGAAGAACAGCGCTCCCCGTGGCAGTCGTTTGCTTACGCGGAGATGAATCAGGACTCTACTTCGAAAGATCCATTTCAACCGAGGGAGATGTGGAATTATGAGATCAAACCTAGCTATGATCGGGTATTGGCTTGGCTGAAGGAGAACAAGTTATACGACCAGTTGCTTGTCCAGGCAGATGAGATTGTCTCCGCTCAGTTTGCGAAACAGGAGATTAACAGTTCGGGTTCGCTTCAGTGGACTACTCCGCAGCCAGAATATATCGATGGAAATCTAAGTGGTAACAAACAGATAGCGACTAAAAACAAAGAAATCATTAGTGATTTGCTCAAACGTCAACGGTCTGGTTATCTAACAGAGAAAGATACCATTTATCAGATCAAGTTGAATGTAACTCGTGGCGAGAACATCTACATGATGCTGAAAGAAGAGGATCTGACCGAGGCAATGAAAGCTATTTTGGTCAATCAATAAGTTGAGCTGTATACGTTGTTGATTAAATGCGGGAAGGGTTCTCCCGTTGATCGAAGGGTTGATATTAGACCAGGAAAACTATAAAAATTGAACTAAACATTTACACAAAACGTAGAGGACAGAAAGAACCTGAAGAAGCGGAGCGTTCGCCTACAAGCTTTCTGTAAGAAAGCTACATCGGAAGCATACGCTATCCCCGGATTTACCCTTTATATAAAGAATCAAAAAAATCTGGGGATAACAGCGATCGGAAGGTTGTTCTGTCATCGGAGTGTGCAGTGTAAAAATTCATTAGTTCAATTTATATAAACACTACTTGACCAGATACAACGGATGGAATATATTAGAAAAAGGAAGGGTTCGAGCGACTCGTTCAATCGAATCTCATATGGAACGGCTTATGAGGGAAGCACCCGTAAGAGCAGGCAAATGCCTGACTTGCGGGTGCTTTTTTGTCGTTCGCTGATTTCGTTGGCTATTCTGCTAAATATTTTAGAAGAAAGGGTGTAGAGACGCATGCAAACAGAAACGTGGAAGGAAACGATAAATGAACAGGAGGCAATGGAGTGTTGTTCTTCCCTATTGGAACGAACAAACTCACATAACTTCATAGAACATGACGGCCTATTGGAAGAAAAAAAGGGGCGACAGCATATCGAAGATATAGCTACAGAAGATATAGCTACAGAAGATGTAGCTTTAATGGAGACGAGTGACATACTATTCCCTTCTCCAATAGCAGGTAGCCATAGTCACATGATGGAACAAAGTAACGTTCGGCGTGGTCAATTGTCATCATTCGCTCATCTTATTTTCGGATCACGCCTGCTTATAGGGCTTGTAATTCTGTTCAGCGCAGGCACGATCTATTTTGCTTCTTCAGTGGAGGCTGCGGGCGTAGATCTTGGCGTAACCGTGCAGAAAGCCTGGGACTCCGTTTTGAACAAAGCCGATGCACAAACCAAGTTAACGTTGAAGCAAGCATACGAGAAAGTGGGGAACTGGAAAACACAAGAGCAGGCTTGGGAACAAAAAATAAAGACACTTCATGCCGCCAATACCGCGGAATTGGAGCGATTACGTGTAGAAATAAGACAAACCGATGCTGCGAAGGTCGCAGCTCTAGCTGAAAAGGTAAAGCAAACACAAGCCCGATACGAACCGCTATTCGCCCTCTATAGTTCTGTCAATAGACAGTTGGACGCAGCCAAAGCTATCAAAAATAAGGAATGGAGTGCAGCAATCCGCACTCAGGCAGAGACGTTGAGACCCGTTGTGAAGCTTGCCAGAGAAGACATCCGGATCAAGAAAAAGGAACTTGCTGAAGCACGTAAATGGAAGAGCGCTGAAATAAAACGTTTACGAGCTATGCTGGCAGGGGCTGACTCCGCGAAGAAACAGATTCAAACGGCTAAAAAACAGGCAAGTCTGGCAAAAGAACGATATTCCAACGCTCTCCAACAGTTCAAACAGAGTACAAAGCAAAGCCAAACGTCGCGTGTACTCAGCTCATTGAACACATTGGCTTCTGCAGCAGAGAAGTGGGCAGGCTCGAAACAAATTATTCATACACTGGAGCAAAAAGTATCCACTACATATGTGAAAGTCAGACAGGAAATTGCCAAAAGACCCAAATAAGAGGAAACCCGGTCCTCTCCGCAACGTACACAACTTTAGACGTAAAGACGCTTCGATGATGATGGAACGAGGTGGAACTATTGCAGTCCAAGTTGGAAACGAAACGTACGGGGGGAAAAGGTTTTAAACGTAAACGTTACTGGATTCCCAGCGTTGTACTAATTTTGATCATAGGTTTTATCGGGATTGGTACACAATGGACACCCAAAATAGCCGTATTTTTATTAAAATCATTAATTGAAACTACTAATCCAGATACGAGCAGCAAGGACCGTATGATCTCGGAAGGCGTAACTCGTGTTGTGGATGTACCCTATGCAGACGAAGGGCGTAATGACAGTACGCTGGATATCTATTATCCTTCCGTAACATCGGAACCTTTGCCTGTTGTGTTGTGGATTCATGGCGGAGGATGGGTCTTGGGTGACAAAAAGGATATCGCAGATTATGCCGTACAATTAGCCAAACAGGGTTACGTTGTGGTCAGTATGAATTATGCGCTCGCACCGGATACGAAATATCCCATTCCCGTGATCCAGACGAATCAGGCTTTGACTTACGTGAAGAACCATGTCAGTGAGTATCAGGGTGACCCGGAAAACATATTTCTCGCAGGCAATTCAGCAGGTGCCCAGATTGCAAGTCAGACCGCGGCAGTGGTGACGAATCCTTCTCTCGCCAAGCTGATGAATATAACACCAGCCACTCAGCCGGAAGAGTTGCGTGGGGTTCTTCTATACTGTGGTCCATACAATCTAAGTACAGTAGCCAATACAGGTTTTCCACTCATACGGACATTTCTCTGGTCATATACCGGAGTCAAAACATTCGAAGACTATCCACGTTTGCATGAAATGTCGACCGTGCTTCAGGCCACAGCAGCGTACCCGCCTGCATTTATTACCTCAGGCAATGATGACCCGTTGACCAGTCAATCGATTGAACTGGCACAAGTCTTGAAGCGACTTGATGTTGAGGTGGAAACCTTGTTTTTCTCGAACTCGCCAGAGAAGCTGGGACATGATTATCAATTTGATATGGAGACTGAGGCTGGGCAACAGGCGATACATTCGGCAGTACGATTCATGCAACAGTATAGTCGATGAGCAGACAAGTCTGTGGTACACTCGAAGCAAATGAGGGCGCAGGAGGAGAAGCATGGCAGATAAAGAAGATTTGACCCGGTTCGGGGTGGCATTTCCTACACCTCTGATTGAGCAGTTTGACCAGTATATTGAGGAACAGGGATACAAAAACCGATCAGAGGCTTTCCGTGATCTTGTGCGAAAAACATTACTTCAACCTTCCGTACTGCAATCCGACCAGGATGTGGCCGGCACCATTGTGATGGTCTACGATCACCATATCAGTGATCTTCCCAATCGTTTGATGGAGCTGCAGCACGAGGCGCATCATGACATCATTTCCAATATGCACGTACACCTGAACCATGACCAATGCCTGGAGGTTATTGCCGTACGAGGGAATCTGGGGCGATTGCGTCATCTGCATCAACAGGTCCAGGTGCAAAAAGGGGTATTGTATGCAGAATTGTCTGTGACTTATGTGGATGAACTCAACAAACTGGCTCATGCTCAGAGTCATGATCAGGATGGCAAGCCGGATCAAAGTCTGGATCACAATCAAAGTACCGGGCAGCATGGTCACAACCATCATCATCGCTCTACGGAGTAAGACAAATACGAGTGTAATTAAATATAAAGCGAACCTGAAAAAACAGACTATTGGTTAGATGCCAACCGTCTGTTTTTTTTGTTTGTTATAATACCTGACTCTATAGAGCGCTACAAATGCTCGGTTAAAGAATTTTTTAATTATTAATTCTGAAATATGAAAAAATATGGATTGTGAAGTTAACTTTGTTGACATATGATTTGTGTTTTGTGCTACAATTTCTCTAAAAAGTAACACGAAATAAGTGAGTGCAGCACAACTTTAGAGGGGGAACGACCAGAATGGGCAGATTTTCATGGAAATGGGGAAAACGAAAAGTTAGAACAGGATTAGGCATCTTGCTAGTATGTTCCATTGGTTTATCTGGTTGTGCACAGGGCACAGCGCCAACAGCTTCATCAGCAGAGAATGGACAGTCAGGTACAGCCTTAACCAAAGATGAATTGGTGCTGGCCGTTGGCACCGAACCGGAAGGTGGGTTTGATCCAACAACCGGATGGGGGCAATATGGGTCACCACTTTTCCAGAGTACCTTGCTGAAGCGTGATGCCAAGTTACAACTGGTTAACGACCTGGCTACGGCATACTCAGTTAGTGAAGATGGGCTGACCTGGACGGTTACACTCCGTAACGATGTAAAATTCTCTGATGGGGAGCCGCTTACGGCTGAGGATGTGAAATTTACGTTTGATACGGCTGCTCAAAGTGGATCTGTGATTGATTTGACGAATATGGCTGATGTGCAGGCACCTGACGATAGCACGGTTGTATTCACATTGAAGTCGCCGCAGTCTACATTTATCAGTCTGCTGACGACACTTGGCATTGTACCTGAACACGCCTATGGTGCTGATTATGCGGAACATCCGGTCGGATCAGGGCCGTACAAGCTGGTACAGTGGGACAAAGGACAACAGGCCATCGTGGAAGCCAATGAAGAATATTATGGTAACAAGTCTGCATTCCACAAACTCACCTTCCTCTATCTGGATGAAGATGCGGCCTACGCCGCTGCGCAGGCAGGTACGGTGGATATCGCTGCTATCCCGGCAGCGTTTAGCAAACAACAGGTGAATGGCATGACATTAGAGGCCATGAAAACCGTAGATAACCGGGGCATCATGTTCCCCATGCAACCTGCTGGTGCCAAGTCGGGAGATGGTCTTCCCGCAGGGAATGATGTGACATCTGATCTGGCGATTCGCCAAGCGGTGAACGTTGTGATTGATCGTGAGGCTTTGGTTGAGGGCGTACTGGAAGGGTACGGTCGTCCAGCGTATTCCGTCAGTGATGATCTGCCTTGGAGCAATGCAGATGCTGTATTTACGGATGCCAATCTCGAAGAAGCAAAGCGCATTCTGGCATCTGGTGGCTGGGTGGATGCGGATGGTGATGGTATCGTTGAGAAAAACGGCGTTAAGGCCGAGTTCAATCTGCTTTATTTTGCAGGTGATTTAACAAGACAATCTCTGGCGTTAGCTACTGCGGATATGGTTGCCCAGGCGGGAATTAAGATCAATGTTGAAGGCAAAAGCCGTGAAGAGACAAAAAAGATGGCTTACTCCAACGCTGTATTATTTGGTTGGGGCAGTCATGATCCTTTGGAAACGTATAACCTCTATAGCAGTACCCACAAGGGAGAAGGATATTACAATGTAGGACTGTACAGTAATCCTGTCGTGGATTCATGGATGGAGAAGGCCCTTCAGGCAACCAGTGAGGAAGAGGCATTGCCTTTCTGGCAGAAAGCGGAATGGGATGGCACAACAGGTTTCAGTTATCAGGGGGATGCACCTTGGGCATGGCTCGTAAATATAGATCATCTGTATCTTGTTAAGAACGGCCTGAACATTGGCGAGCAACAGATCCACCCCCATGGTCACGGCTGGCCGGTGACATCCAATCTGGAGGAATGGTCCTGGGATAACAGCACGAAATAAGAAGCTCAGCGGTAGCTTTAGCCTGAATTGGGGAGAGATTGGATGACGGGCAGGAATGGATGGGCTAGATTTGTTGGTTTTAAATTGTTGCGACTTGTATCTCTGTTGGTTGGGGTCAGTGTGTTGTCTTTTATATTAATGCAATTCTCTCCTGTGGACCCGATCGAAGCTTATATTGGTGGAGACATGATCAGGGTAAGTGCCGAACAGCGCAGTTTAATCGAAGAACGTTGGGGATTGAATGAATCTCCCATGGAACGATTGCTGACTTGGGGACAAGCGCTGATTCAGGGAGATCTGGGAACTTCGATGATCTACAGACAGCCTGTAGCGGATATTATTCAGGAACGGTTCATGAATTCTGTCGCGCTTATGGCTGTAGCTTGGATGTTATCCGGCATCATTGGTTTCACTCTTGGTGTAGTTGCTGCCATGAGACGGGATTCGAAGCTGGATCGCCTGATCTGCTGGTATTGTTATACGCTGGCCTCCACGCCGGTATTCTGGATTGCGCTGTTGCTGCTGATGGTATTTGGGGTGTGGCTCGGATGGCTGCCAGTTGGCCTTGGGGTACCCGCAGGGATATCGGCTGATCAGGTCACATGGGGAGATCGGGCTATTCATATGATTCTGCCAGCGTTGACTCTCAGCTTGACTGGGGTAGCTTCTATTGCTTTGCATACCCGGCAGAAGCTTACGGATGTGCTCGAGTCAGATTATATTCTGTTTGCGAGAGCGCGGGGTGAGCGTGGATTTCAGCTGTTCCGTCGACATGGGTTCAGACATGTTGTTTTGCCAGCCATAACACTACAGTTTGCTTCGTTCAGTGAAATGTTTGGTGGGGCTGTGCTTGCAGAACAGGTATTTTCATACCCCGGCCTTGGTCAGGCAACGGTTCAGGCGGGGTTGCGTGGAGATGTTCCACTGCTGCTTGGACTTGTGATGTGCAGTGCAATTTTTGTTTTTACAGGTAATATGGTTGCAGACATTCTGTATCGTATGATTGACCCGCGGATGAAGGAGGAGCTGATGTCATGAAGCAGACGGTAGAACGCTCCTCTGAGCAGACGGCAGAAAAAGCCCAAATACAAATAGTGAAAACGGAGACTCCAGAGGTAAGGTTCAACATTAATCCGGGGTTACTACAAGCTGAGACTGGAAAAGGAACAGGAACAACACGCCAAACGAGAAAAGGTTATGTGGGTGCCAGAGACCAAAATTTCCGCAATCCTCGCCAAAGAGCGGTGATCTGGGGAAGCCTTGCGGTGATCTGGATTGCCGTTGTGTGGTTGACGGGTAGACTACTTCCCGCTGGTTCTACCCTAACCTCATTAATGGATCGGAATCTGGCTCCAACCTGGGCGCATCCATTTGGCACAGATTGGCTCGGAAGAGATATGTTCATGCGCACATTAAAAGGATTGGCAACCAGCATTCAAGTGGGATTACTTGCTGCATGTGGTGGCGGATTTATCGCGATGTTATTGGGTTTGGCTGCCGCTTCAAGCAAGGCTGCTGACCGGGTGATCTCATGGATTATCGACCTGTTCCTGAGTGTACCTCATCTGGTATCGCTGGTTATGCTGGCCTTTGTATTTGGTGGAGGTTTGGCAGGAGTGGCGGCAGCGATTGCGCTGACTCACTGGCCGAATCTGGCCCGGATTGTACGAGCAGAGATGATTCAACTGAAATCCGCAGAATATATTCAGATTTCACATAAGTTAGGTCAATCACGGTTACAAATTGCGGTGCAGCATATGCTGCCACATCTGGTTCCACAACTTTTCGTGGGCGTGCTGCTAATCTTTCCCCATGCGATTCTGCATGAGGCAGCCATTACGTTTCTGGGGCTTGGGTTGTCCCCGCAACAACCGGCAATTGGAATTATTTTATCAGAGTCGATGAGATATTTATCTGCTGGCATGTGGTGGCTCGCCTTTTTCCCGGGACTGGCATTGTTGTTGGTTGTTCGTGCGTTTGATGTATTGGGCAACAGTCTGAAGACAATGACGGGGACAGGTAGTTCAAGGGAGGTGAGGTAAATATGGCTCTTCTTGATATTGAGGGAGTATCGGTGTCATTTCGGCGTGCTCGTGGTTGGTTTGGACACGAACAGACTTACGTTATTCAGAATCTGGATCTTTCCATAAACGAGGGCGAGATCGTGGCTGTTGTAGGTGCAAGTGGATCGGGTAAAAGTGTGCTGGCGCAGGCCATTATGGGCATCCTGCCTGCCAATGCCAGGTTGGAGGGGAGAATAAGCTATAGTGGCAAGCCTTTGACTCCAAAGCGGCAGCTTCATCTGCGTGGTGAGGAGCTGATGTTGATTCCACAATCCGTCAGTTATTTGGACCCGTTGATGAAGGTGGGAAGGCAAGTTCAGCCAGTGACCCGAGATGTGGGAAGGAAGCGCAGATTGATGACTCGATCCCACTTGAAAAAGACGGAGCAGGAGCTGACGGATCGTTATCATCTTCCTCAAGGAACAGTCGGGAAATACCCTTTTGAGTTGTCCGGAGGGATGGCAAGGCGGGTGTTGATGGCGACAGCGACCACGGGTCAAGCCAAGCTGATCATTGCAGATGAGCCGACACCAGGCATTCATCCCGAAGTACTGGCCGAGACGATGAAGCAATTTCGCAAGCTTGCAAATCAAGGCGTAGGTATCCTGTGGATCACCCATGATATCACGACAGCCCTGACGGCAGCTGATCGCATCACTGTATTTTATGCGGGGACCAATGTAGAGACGGCGCAGGTAGATGATTTTACGGGAACTGGAGAACGTCTGCGTCATCCATATACGAAAGCCCTCTGGAATGCGTTGCCACAGAATGGATTTCAGCCACTTCCTGGCTCCCAGCCATTGGCGGGTCTAGAGATTGCAGCAGGATGTTCATTTGCTCCCCGGTGTAGCGCAGCAACCGCAGCATGTACCCGCGAACGTCCTCAGCTTCGTAAGATACGAGGCGGAGAGGTGAGGTGTTTCCATGTCACTTGAAGCAAAGAGTATAAGTTACCGTTACGATCAAAAGTCTTGGGTGTTCCAGCAGATGAACATGCAGGTGCAACGGGGAGAAGTGGTTGGCTTGTGGGGACCAAGTGGCTGTGGGAAAACAAGCCTTGGTCGCATTCTTGCAGGATATGCCGAACCTGTGGCAGGGCAAGTCCTTTTGGATGGGAAACCACTCCCACGTACAGGAGTATGTCCGGTTCAGCTGGTGTTCCAGCACCCGGAGAAGGCCGTGAATCCACGCTGGCGGATGCGCCGCGTGTTGCAAGAGGCGTCTGTGCATGATGAACAGTTGCTCGAAGCATTGGGTATTCAGCAAACCTGGCTGGACCGTAGGCCGAGTGAATTATCCGGTGGAGAACTGCAACGTTTCTGTGTGGCGCGAGCACTCGGTACAGCGACACGTTATGTGATCGCAGATGAGATGACAACGATGCTGGATGCAATCACGCAGGCACAGATCTGGCATACCGTGATGGAAGTGGCTCGCCAACGTGATCTGGGGCTATTGATCATAAGCCATGATCGGGATTTGTTGGACAGGTTGTGCGACAGAATTACACCGATGCCGATATCGATGTGACTGTAATTTTAATTATGTTCGAATAAATAAAATGATCGAATGCAAAAGGGGTGCCCCTTGTGAAGTCATTGACCATGAATGTTAATCATGGACTTGACTAAGGGGCACCCCTTTTTTTATATTGACAAATATTCACCATTTAACGAACAGTACACGTTCTGTTCGCAACGTACATTGATGTAACTGACAGCTTATTTGCCCGACAAATTGCTTAGCAACGCAGATAACCTGCGCATCGCCTCTTCAACCGTGGAACGTGGACAGGCTACATTAATACGCATGAACCCTGTACCCTCTGTTCCAAAGAAACTCCCGTCATTGAAAGCAAGCCCTGCTTCATGAAGAAGCATGTTGCATAGTTGTGCATGTGGGATATTCAGCTCCCGGAAATCCATCCATAACAGATAGGTCGCTTCGGGCAGAAGCATTTTAATCTGAGGCACATGTTCCGCAACATATTGCTGTACATACTCCATATTTCCACGGATATAGGCAAGGCACTCATCCAGCCATTCCTCGGCATCATTGTAAGCAGCTTCGGTTGCAACAGCCCCCAATGTGCTGATATTGGCAAGTCCCATCGTTTTTACACCCTGCGCGAACGATTCCCGCAACTTGGCATTGGGGATGATGATGTTGGATGTACAGAGGCCAGGAATGTTGAACGTTTTGCTTGGAGCCGTGCAGATGATACTTAGATCAGAGACGGCGTCCGAGATCAGGGTCAGTGGTGTATGAGTTCCGCGCTGATGAACAAGATCGGCATGAATTTCATCTGAAACCATCAGTACGTTGTATTGCAGACACAGTGACGTAAGACCTTCAAGCTCTTCACGAGTCCATACCCGTCCAACCGGGTTATGAGGACTGCACAGAATCAGCATTTTGACCCGACCGGTCTGCAAGCTGGATTCCAGTTGTTCCAGATCCATCGTGTAATGACCGTTATTCTCTACCAAAGGATTGGTGATCAGTTCACGGCCTTGACCACGTACTACTTCATAGAAGGGAGCATACACCGGAGTCTGGATGACCACTGCATCTCCCTTATCAGTGAATTGTTGTACCGCAATGCTGAGTGCAGGCACAATACCTGGAGTGAATACAATCCAGTCATCGTTAATTTTCCAGTTGTGGCGCCGTTCCATCCACCCTGCAACAGCTGTATGATACGCCTCAGTCCGCACTGTATAACCAAAAATCCCGTGCTCCATCCGTGTTTTCAGGGCCTGAATAACGGATGGTGGAGCAGCGAAATCCATATCGGCCACCCACATCGGAAGCGCATCAGCAACGCCGAAGATATCCTCAAGTGCATCCCATTTTTCTGATCCGGTAGAGATCCGGTTAATAGACTGATCAAATGTACTGTTATTGTTCATCGTATAAATCCCCCTTGAATTCCGTTCCTTCGACCACAAATCGACAAATAATTATCTAATACATTGATTAATTTCGCAACTGTTGTGCGTGTATGATTGGCTTCATATGTATGGTCCGGAATTCAGGACTTTATTCATATAAGAACAACTTAACGAGCGAGAGTACAGCGGGAATACAACAAAGACTATTTTTGTACGCCCTTGGTCCTGTTTTGTCCATTTATCGTTTACAACCTCTTGTTAGATGCTATTATATTGCTAACATTTGGTGGAACAACGGGCTGTTATCCGAATAAGCTCGTGCCCATACATGATGAGCATAACTACATGAGTCTTTCGCGTACATCGAGAGATCGCTTGAATCGTATTATGCATAAGGCTGACATTTGAACTCAGGAGGCGTTTAGGGATGAAAAGCAAAAAGTGGTTGATTGCTGCGGGTGTGTTTGGCATGGTGTTAACCGGATCGGCAGGTGTATATGCAGGTACACAACTGGAGACGATCAAAGCTTATCTAAACCATGGGCTCGCCATCGAAGTGAACGGACAGAAATTTACACCGACAGGTGACCAGGGCAAAAAACTTGCGCCAATTACATATCAAGGCAGTACATATCTCCCCGTTCGTTCGATTGCAGATGCGTTGAAGACCGAAGTGAAGTATGATTCCCAGAACAATAAAGTAAGCATCGGTTCCTCAAGCTCCACCGGTGGGTCAACAACCACAGGCAACAGCGGATCAACTTCACCATCCACAGGCACGAACACACAGGCTCAAGGTGTGAAGTCCAAGTATCTGCCAGCAGATTTCCCATTACCGAAGGATGCGAAGGCTACGAGCTTGATTGAGAGTAATGTGGGTGGCAACGATAAAAAAGTAGTCCTCACCTACACAACCAAAGAAACGTTGCTAACCGTTGGAACATCCTACAAAGACTACTACCAGACCAAAAACTTGAGCCAGAACACTCAGGATATCCAGGCAGACGGCTTCAGCATCGTGGGTCGTGAAGATGGCAAATATGCCGTAACGATCACAGGTTCGGTGTCTGCAACCAACAAGGATCTGAATGAAATCACCGTAGTGTGGGGCGAAGAGTAATCTTTCCTTCTATAAAAGGTGAACAGCAAAAGCCGTCCGTTGAAATCATAACAGATTTCATTGGACGGCTTTTAGGGTTTAATCTATATCTGGTCCTATACTCTAAATTAATAGTGTAATTAATAGTCTAAATATTAGTTCGTTACAAGTACTCGTTAAACCAACCGGCAATATGCTCCAGACGACGTACTCTTAAGTGGGGGTGACCTCCACGAGATAACTCGTGGTTGGCACCTGGGAAACGAACAAGACGAGTGGTCTGTTTGCGCCGTTTCAACGCAATGTATAATTGCTCAGCCTGTTCAATCGGACACCGCAGATCCTGTTCGCCATGTAAAATGAGCAGCGGAGTACTCACGTTGCCGACATAAGCGAGTGGCGAATGTTTCCACAGTTTTTCCGTGTCATCCCACGCGTTACCACCAATCTGATCCTCTGTGAAGAAATAGCCAATGTCACTGACGCCGTAGAAAGATAACCAGTTGGAGATGGAACGTTGGGTAACAGCGGCCTTAAAGCGGTCCGTGTGTCCAACAATCCAGTTGGTCATGAAGCCACCATAACTGCCTCCGGTTACGCCCAATCTGGATTCATCGATAAACTCATATTGGGATAGGGCATAATCCACGCTCTCCATGAGATCGCGATAATCGCCACCACCATAATCTCCGCGACAGGCGTTTACAAACTGCTGCCCGTATCCGAGGCCACCGCGTGGATTGATGTACACAACAGCGTAGCCTTGTGCGGCGAGAATCTGGAACTCGTGCATAAATGTAAAACCATACATCATGTGCGGGCCGCCATGAATCTCCAGAATGGTCGGGATTTTGACCCCGTCGACCATGCCATGAGGTTTCATGATCCATCCTTGCAGCCGCAGGCCATCTGAGGAATTAAACCAGAAGGTTTCCGGTGTACTAAGGTGGATCTCATCCTCAAGCTGTGGATTGCTGCGGGTGAGTTGAATCGGTTCTACCCCGGAATCTTCCGGTTGTTCATACATATAGAGATCACCAGGATTTCGTGTATCGGCAACAGCAGCAACGATCTGCCCGTTTTCCAACTCGGCAAATTGATAAATCTCACGTTCGTCAGGCCATATATAGTCGGCACTGCTGCCGTCTCGTGCGAATTTGGCGATGCGTACACTGCCATGGATAGTCGCCAGACAGAAGATTGAAGAACCATCCCTGCTGAATACTGGCCCCGTAGTTGTCAGATGTGATCGCATGTCGCCAACAATGCTGTGATTCAACTGTACGTCCCAATCCGTGCTCAGACATACGAGTTCACCATCTGATACTGGAAGGGTGTACAGCTTCACAAGTGTGGCATTTCCATAGGAACGGTCACTGGCGAGCAGTGCAATGGATTGTCCATCCGGTGCAAAGGCCAGTCGGCTGAACGTATATCCTTCCGGGGTTAACTGCTGCACATCCGATCCGTCTGCTTTGGCAAGGTACACATGATTAGTCAGGGTGTAATCATTATGGTCCTCGCCTTCTTCAGGCATTTGCGTGATCCATACGATGGATGTTCCATCCGGGGACCAGGCGTAGTCTCCAACGTCATAATGACCTGTAGTTACCGGGGTTGCTTCCGCGTACGCGTCAATCGGCACGATGGTGAAGAGATGGGAACGTCTTCCGTTCCATAATCCTCCTGCATCTGATTTCATTCGAATCCGGTCTACAACATGTTCTTGCAGCAGTTTGGGTTTATCGTTTATAGGATCTGTAGGTTCTAATTCTTCTTGTCCGCTCATATCCACGGATGATTTCACAAGTAAAGTATGACCATCTGGTGACCAGAGCAGGGAACTGACGCCATGTTTCAAGTGACTGATTTGCTGTGCTTCTCCGCCATCAGCTGCGATAATCCACACTTGGGATTTTCCGTCAACCTCTCGTATAAAAGCAAGTTGAGACCCATCTGGCGACCAGGCAGGGGAATGATCCTTCTTTCCAGAGGTAAAAGGCCTGTCCTTCTGACTTCCCAGATGCAGCAGTCTTAGGTGAGAACAATAACCGTCACGTGCTTCATTCGTTTTCCGGCTTACATATACCAGTTGTCCGCCTTGAGGGGACGGAGTTGGATCGTTAACCCATGTAATCTGATAAAGATCTTCCGATGTTATGCCGCGCTGACTCATCATTGTTTGTCCTCCCACCATGAATTAGAATTGGTTAATTTCCTAACCTTTCCATTTATATTAACGGAAAGCTAGGGGCAGGACAATAAGGGTGACAACGGAGGGGACAGAAATAACCTGAAGAAGCGGAGCGTTCGCCTAAAAGCTTTTTGAAAGAAAGCTGCATCGGAAGCATAGGCTATCCCCGGATTTTCACTTTGAAAAAGTGGAATCGAAAAATCTGGGGATAACAGCGATCGGAAGGTTGTTCTGTCATCGGAGTGGTCAGTGCAAACATTCTTTGTTCAATTCATATAGGTGTGTTAAAAGGATTTGCTCGAAGGATGACGAATCCTAATGTTGAATAAGCGCAGAAATGACGAAAAATGGTCTTAATTTAATGTTTAACATTGGTGAATTTGGTTTAATGTACAATGCAATTCCTGTTCAACATTCAGGTATTTGGTTCATAACCATTCGTTTATATAGAACTTGTATGATTCAGTCGCAATGGAGGAGGAACGTCACGTTGAGCACATCCTATGAGCAGCATGTAGAATATCCAAACCGGAAACGAATGGCGTGGCTTACGGCAGGGGCGGCACTCTTTGTGGCAGCCGGATTTTTTTTGATTTTTGATCGTTCTTCAGTTACGAATGATTCCATCCTTTCGGATGTGATTGGACTTCTTTCCATTTTATTTTTTGGGCTATGTTTTTGCTACAGTCTGGTAAAGATGATTAAGAAGGAACCTTCTTTTGTAATCGATGAGGATGGGTTTGTGGATGCATCTTCTTATACCGCAGGAGGAGCAGTGGCCTGGAAAGATGTTGAGAATATTTTTATGTATGAATTGATGGGACAGAAAATGATCGGGGTCAAATTGCGGGACGAGAAAGCCTTTCTGGATCGCCAGAACGGGATGAAACGCAAGTTGATGACGGTCAACAGCAATATGGTCGATGCAACCATCAGCGTTGCCCAAAGTAGCCTCACAATGTCACTGGATCAGTTGTATATCATGATGATGAACCACTGGAGGCATGTGAGTGATAACATGATTTATGATTCGTATAATCGTCGTTAGAGAGGTTACAATGTCCATAAGTCTTCAGAATGGAGGAGTATAGATGATGCATGGTAATCAAACACGCACGATTCTGCTTCCGGATGGAACTGCCCTGCCTGCGATAGGACAAGGCACATGGCACATGGGAGAGAAGCAATCCAGCCAGGAAGAAGAAGTACGGGCACTACGTTCCGGTATTGAACTTGGAATGACCGTGATTGATACAGCGGAGATGTATGCAGAAGGTGGGGCAGAAGTCGTTACGGGAAAGGCCATCTCGGGCCTGCGTGATGACGTTTTTCTCGTATCCAAAGTATATCCCCATCATGCAGATCGCAAGCAGATGATTACCGCTTGTGAGCGAAGTCTCACGCGTCTTGGTACAGATCGTCTGGATCTGTATTTGCTCCACTGGCGGGGAGGAGTACCACTTGAAGAGACGGTTCAGGCATTGGAACAATTGAAGCAATCCGGTAAAATTTTGCGTTGGGGTGTCTCAAACCTGGATACAAGGGATATGCAGGAATTATGGAGTCTGCCGGAGGGGTTTCGGTGCATGGTGAATCAGGTGCTTTACCATGCAGCTTCGCGTGGTATTGAACATGATCTGCTTCCCTGGATGCGGGAACGTAACGTTCCTGTTATGGCGTATTGTCCACTGGCTCAGGGGGGTAGACTTCGCAGTGAATTGTTGGAGCATCCAGTCATTCAGAAGATTGCGCAGGATCGAGGAGTTACAACTTCGCAGATCGCATTAGCCTGGGTGATCAGGGACGGAGATGTGCTGGCGATTCCCAAGGCGGTACAGCTGAATCATGTGGCAGACAATGCAGCAGCAGTGAATATCGTTTTGACACCAGAGGAACGGACCTGTTTGGATGAGGCATTCCCTGCGCCTAAAGGTAAGGTTCCTTTAGATATCGTGTAGCTGGTTCTACTTTATCGGATAAGCATATGAATGAGATGACAATACGATTAATGAGTTATGCAGAGCAGATCTTCACGATCTGCTCTTTATTTGTATGTATTTGGATAACCAAAGCTTGCTCATCAACTGAGCGATTATATATTTATAACAAATGGGCTTTACAACACTATTTCACTAGTGTACTATGTAACTAACACACCAGTACAGAGAGGAGCGAGAGCTTTGTGACTATAGAATTTGATAACAACTTACCGATATATCTGCAGATCATGCAGTACATCAAAAGACAGATTGTAACTGGGACACTTCAGGCAGGTGACAAAATTCCTTCGGTTCGTGAACTGGCGGCCGAACTACAGATCAATCCAAATACAGTACAACGGACATTTCAGGAGCTTGAGCGGGAAGAAGTGGTCGAAACCAAACGGGGCTTGGGCAGATATGTGACCAGTGAGGAGCGGAAGATTATGACGATCAAAAAAGAGATGGCCGGTGAATTACTGGAACGTTTTCTGACCGGAATGCAGGAACTGGGGATTGAAGAGCAGGATATCTTATCCATCGTAGCCGATGCCGTTGCGGAAGGAAAGGGAGGAACAACGCATGAGTAACATCCTTGAACTGAACCAGATCAATAAAACATATGGCAATAAGAAAGCGCTCAGTAATATTACTTTGGATATTGCTCCAGGGAGAATCGTAGGTCTGCTGGGTAGCAACGGCAGTGGCAAAAGTACGCTCATGAAGCTGGTTGCAGGTTTGCTGCATCCGAGCAGTGGAACGATTCAAGTCACAGGTAAGCCTGTGGGGCTGGAGACGAAGTCAATGGTTTCATTTATGCCGGATCGTCCATTAACCGAAAAGTGGATGAGAGTGCGGGATGCGATTTCGTACTATCGCGATTTCTATGCTGATTTTGATGAGGAGAAGGCACGGGAGATGCTGGACTTCATGAATCTTGTCGAGAGTGACCGGGTACGGCATCTGTCAAAAGGGATGAATGAACGACTACAACTAACACTGGCACTTTCTCGTAAGGCTCGTCTGTATTTGCTGGATGAACCGATTGGCGGAGTAGATCCGGTTGCGCGTGGCAAGATTCTGGATGCGATCGTCAAGTTCTATGATGAAGAGAGCAGTCTGATCATCTCCACACATCTGGTGAATGATATCGAACGGATTTTTGATGAAGTGGTCTTCATTCGTGAAGGTCAACTGGTGATGCGGGAAGAAGTGGAAACGCTCCGTCTGAAATATGGGAAAAGTGTGGATGAGATGTTCAAGGAGGTCTATGCGGAATGATGACATTATTGAAGTATGACTTTAGAAGGAACTGGAATACACTGCTGGCTGGGCTAGTTATTTTGATTATCGCTCAAGTAGGGCTTTCCCTTTTCGTGTCTGAGGTCACAGGGATTGTGCTTGGCATTATGGGTTATGTTGGAGTTGGTGTGGCTATTTATGTGAAAATGATTAAAACATACACGTCCAATATCCGCTCTTATAATCGCCGTCTTTTGCCCGTAACGGGCCTGTCACATGTGTTGTCTCCTTTGATCTTTGGAGCTCTTTGTGGGTTGGGATTAGTCATTATATTTACGACTCATGCTTATATCTATATCTCAATGAAGCTAAGAATGAACATGGCTAGCAATATTGATCTTTCGGGTCTGCATGTTTCGGATTATATTAGTTTGTTGCTGTTTAGCGCATGGGTTATGGTATTCATGACCGTCATTATCTTCCTTTCGATCTCGATTGCAGGCAGCTTCCGCTGGAAAACGGGACCATGGATCGGAATCGTTGCATTCTTTGTCCTCGTTAATCTGATTGGCTGGTTGGAGAATATTATTACGACTGGACGCTTCAGTCCAAATGAGATGTTCCGGTATACGGAAGAAAGTACAGGTATTGCAATCACAGCCAATGGCGTATTATGGTCGGACGGCATGTGGGTAAGCATTGTATTTGAAATGATCGTAGCCGTTATCTTGGTGTGGGCAACCATTTACCTGAACAACAAAAAAGTTGAAGTCTGATGACAGGATAACTTGAACGTGATGCGAGCAACCAGGGTTGCTCGTTTTTTTTACATCCAGTGTTAATCCATATTTTGAATCCACTACCATTAATTATACGTATATATAGATATATTGTGTGCTCGATGCGAGATTAGGTTAAACAGAACAAAAGGATATGTAAGGGAAAGGAGCAATCGTTATGGAACTATACTTTAGGGATAACTTTTTTAATGCGGGTTACACCGAGATCATGAATCCAAATCAGGAACAGGCCGGGCATCTCGATTTGAAAAGTGTTTTTGGCTCTTCGCTCGATGTATCGGATAACTCGGGATTGGTTTGCAGTGGCAAATTCCGCATGTTAACCAATCGTTGGGATATCACTGCAGCCGATGGGAGACATCTGGGCGTATTGCGAGCGAGATTTAGTTTCTTCAGCAAAAAGTATGAGTATGATGCAGGATCACGCGGTACGTATGATGTGTCTGCTCCAGCATTTTCGCAGGAATATGATATAAGTGGCAGTGGCGGCCGCATCGTGGCCAGTTTTCGTCGCACCAGCGGCTGGTTTAGTTCTGGGGCATTTGTATTAGACAACCAGTCGGAACAACTGGACACGTATGAATTAATTGCAGTGGTCATGGGCGTGCATGCGATTAACAAAAGGCGGAATTCAGCTGCCAGCAGTGGTGGAGCAACGTAAGTGGATGGAGTAGAATTACTTCCGCTGATAAGTTTACGACATTACGAGCAAGTAGGTATAGCAAAAAAAGGTTTGGATAAGGTTATCCAGACCTTTTTTTGTATATGGGACCAAATCATTGGCCATCGACTTTCGCAAGAGAGCCTTCCTCACGTTGGCGGTGCTGAACTTCATTCGCGCGTTCGGGATGCATATCAGGATCTTTTTCTACATAACGGGCCAATGCCTTGGCAGCTGTTTCGGACATCCGCTCCCGCAGCATCGTGTGGTCAGCGATTCGAACCCGTTTGCCTAGAAAACGCATCTTGGATAAGACGTAATCCATCTCATTGCGCGGAACGGTCAGCTCGATCCGATATGTCTGCTCGGCTTCCAGGTACTCGACCTGTTTCTCAAAGCAGGAGAAGGCATAGAGGATTCGGGACAGTTCCTGATTGAACTCGGGCAGTACCTCGATGGTGATGGTCGTTTTACGCTTCTCTGTTATCGAAGCAATTCGGGCAGTGTAACCCGAAGCGGTATCCGGCTCAACGGGTTGGGCTTCCACGGTAACGATGCTGTGCAGTTTGGTGGACATGAGCTTGTCGAAGCGAGGAGCATACCAGAGCACGTACCATTCTTTTTTGACCATGGAATACTCCAGTTTATACGGGAAGCCAAATTCATCATGGCTCGTGCGTCCATTGCGGACGCGACCCGTCATGCGAAATCCCTGATGATGCAGAATGATTAGCCGTAACTGTCTAAGCAGTGGGTGAGAGACATTGTTTTCTTCGCTTTTGGCTTTTTCAGTCAGGTAATCTTGAAGGTTCAGGTCCTGCTCACCATTCAGCATGTTGTACATTTTATCCAACGTTACAGCGCTCAGTGCTTCTCTCGCAGCAGGGTGATTCAGCATCATGCGAAGCCAGGCCCGTTCCTGTGAGGTCCAGGTGAACAGTCCGGTTTCATTCAGTCGTGTCATCATCTGGTAATTGAACATCTTCTCGAACAGGTTCATAATATTCCGCAATCTCCTTCCATTCCTTGATCATCTCCTGGCGTAGTCTCTGAGGTGCGATTATTTCGCAGCTTGAGCCAAAACTCCGTAACCACGGTTTGATCTCGGTGGTACCGTTGACCTGGATTTCGTAGAGAAAGGTATGATCCGTTTCGGGTATAATCTTGCCCCATTGACCTTGCAGACGAACCCGATCCAGAATGAAGTTGCGCTGACCACGCTCCGGGTGGAAAAAGCGTGCTTGAACCGTCACGGTATTCCCCGTATCCACGAGCCAACTGTAGCGACTAATGTCGGTCCACTGCTGCTTCAATTCGAGCATGTATTCCTCTTCTACTGAATCCTGTTCCTCCAGTTGGGTTATGCCTTCCATCCGGAATTTAACAAAGCCGCGGCGCCCCTGATATCCAATTACATACCAACGACCATACTGATGGTCATAAATCACTTCAAGGGGCACGATCCGATTGGATCGACCATCTGCTTCCCGTTCAAAGCGTGGATTCGTATTCTGTGAACTGTAGCTGGATGGTTTTTTCGGTGAATAGTATAGGAACTGCACACGTTTGCGCTGACGAATCGCACTAAGCAGCGTGTAGAGATGAGCTTCGTCCAGAATACGAGAATAATAGTGATACTTATAGATATAGGGTTCGGTAGCTTCTTCTTGCGGAAAACTTGCCGTAATGGCTTTTTTCAAACTGTCCCGCAATAAGTACCCCTGTACGGAAGGAACCTGGGTGTTCGCCATCATATCCACAAAATCATACAACTCCAGCTGTTCCTCTATTGTTAATTGGGTAAGGACATCTTGCTGTAAAGCATATTGATATGGCCTGCCACCGGGCTCTTTTCGAATAACCCCAACCTCTTCCAGATACTTCAGATCGGAGCGAATGGTTTTCTCGTCAGGTAACGCCAGATCTTCCGGCAGATCAGCACAGCAAGCGTCCAGCAGTTCCATCGCGGTTAAGGCTTTATGTTGTAAGGTATGCAAAAGGACAGAAAGCCGCTGAACTTCAGTCTCTTTCATCGACTTGGCGCGGAAGAGGAAGAGCAACATAGGCTCTGCTGACTCCCCGTATTGGAAGCGGACGAGATCTGCCATTTCCCGGCCTGCTTCGGCACCTGAGCGTTGGTCGGCAACGGTCTGCATGATTTCTTTTAATCTGCGATTGGTTTTATCAAAGGTATGTACGGATATGCCAAGCCGCTCGGCATATTGTTTGCGGTTATACGCACCGCTTGTTAGGGATAACATGCGTAAGAACTGAATTTCTTTGTCAAAACTCTCTCTTGCCATGAACATTCACTCCTTGTTATCCCTTCATTGTAGCAGGAAGAGTGGCAGGTTTCATTTTAAACTTATGAAGATTGACTTCATTTCAGAAAATGATTCGTCGCCATACTTTCGCCATGTTCGCGTGCAGATGTGTGAGGCATAATAAGGTTGTGAAGCGGGGCAGCAACAAACTCTACGGATCAAGGTTCCGAGGCGCCAGGGAGGGTTACTTCGACTGTTAATCGACCAGGTCGTTGGTTCGAATCCAATCGCCGCCGTGCATGGCGGTGTAGCTCAGCGGTAGAGCGGGTATTATACCTTCCCACCTTTTTCCTCGGAACATTTTATTATGGAATATCAGTAAATAGACTCACACCGGGAGGTCATGAGTGATGAGCAGAGCGAAACAATTATTTAATCAACCTCAGCCAACGACACGTAATCATGGGGGCTATGGAGCCTATGAGCGATTGGTGGAGGAACAATATATACAGATGTTGATGACCAATACATTGAACAATACGTTCTATGCAGATACCCAGCAACTGATGGACGATGCGATGGTCAGTCATCAGGAGATGGCTGAGGTTGATGCAGGATTTATGGCGCGGGCGCTGGTCTATGCTCGTAATGAAGGTTTGATGCGGTTACAGCCTCTATACGGGCTGGCACTGCTGTCCAAAGTGGATGTGGATCATTTTGCAAAGGTGTTCTCCCAGGTCGTACAGACACCGGCTGATTTGGCTGATTTTTTGACTATTCTGAGAGGATTGGGTCGGGGGCAGGGCGGCCGAGCGGTGAAGCGTCAGGTGAGTCTCTTTTTGAACGGGATCAGCGAATACTGGGCGATCAAATACAACGGACGTGGGCGTGGATATAGTCTGGGCGATATGATCGCTACAGCACATCCCAAGCCGATAGATCTGAAGCAGCAAGCTTTATTCCGTTATTTGCGCGGGCATGAGGTGGATCTTACGGAACTTCCGCAGTTGCAGGCGCTTGAAAAGCTGAAAGCTACCCCAAACCCGGCAAGCCGGATGCATCTGATCGAAAAAGGCAAACTGCCGTATTCGGTGGTCACATCGATCATGCAACCGACACGTAAGGTGTGGGAGGTGTTAATGTCACAGATGCCGACCTTTGCGTTGCTGCGCCATCTGAATGCAATGGATCGGGCAGGTGTTTTTGAAAAATCGAAAAATATCGATTATGTTACACGTCGTCTTACGGATGCAGAAGCCCTGGTTAAATCGCGCATATTGCCTTTCCGATTTGCCAGTGCGTATGAAATGATTGCGAGGGAAGAACTGCGGGACGCGTTGCGACAAGCGGTGGAACTATCCATTGGCAACCTGCCAACACTGCCGGGAAAAACGGCTATTTTCCTGGATCGCTCCGGTTCCATGCAAGGGGATTATTTGCGGATTGGTTCGGTGCTGGCACTGGCACTATATAAACAAACACGAGGTAACGCGCTGTTCTGGTTATTCGACCATATGGTTGAAGATGCTCGTCCGAAGATGAATGAGAGCATTCTTTCCCAAGCTCACCGTATTCGCGCACAAGGTGGAACAGACACGGGTCGGCCGGTGCGGGAACTTCGGGATATCGGAGAAAAAGTGGATCAGATCATTATGATCACCGATGAACAGCAGAATGAAGGCAGCCCGTTATATGCTGAGCTTGAGCGATATCGGCGGATGATGAATCCGGAGCTGAAGGCATTTATTGTGGATATAGCACCTTATCAGCAGGCAATGGTACCGCCACGGGATGGCAAAACCTTTTACATCTACGGTTGGAGTGAAACAGTATTGACGTATATTGCCGAGACTGTGGCAGGATATGATACACTCGCGAACCGGGTGAGAGAGATAGAGATTTAATTGAGGGAATTTGGAGGCGGCTGACCATGACCTACATTCATGAAGAAATGAGAGATACGATTAGACAACAGCTGAAGCAGATTGAACAGGAGGAGCAGGTACGAATCATCTATGCCTGTGAATCGGGCAGTCGAGCGTGGGGATTTCCTTCACAGGACAGCGATTATGATGTGCGTTTTCTGTATGTGAGACCGCTGGAATGGTACTTGTCGATTGAGGATAAAAGGGATGTTATCGAACGTCCAATCAGTGATCAGCTCGATATCAATGGTTGGGATCTGCGCAAGGCGTTGAAACTGTTTCGCAAATCAAATCCACCACTGCTGGAGTGGCTGCAATCCCCCATTCAGTATGATGAACAGTATAGTGTGGCACAGCATATCCGTGCACTGTCTCCTTTAACCTTCTCGCCCAAGTCCTGCATGTATCATTATCTGAATATGGCAAAGGGGAACTTCAGGGATTATTTACAAGGGGACCAGGTGAGGATCAAAAAGTATTTTTATGTTCTTCGCCCCTTACTGGCTTGTGGCTGGATCGAACGTTATGATGCGATGCCACCCATGGCATTTGAAGAGCTGGTGCAAGAACTTGTACCTGCAAATACACAGCTATATACGGAGATTCATGAATTGCTGCGCCGGAAAAAGGCGGGCGAGGAACTGGATCTGGAGCCGCAGTTGCCCGCAATACAGGCTTTTTTGGCGGAGAAGATCGAGCATTTTGAACGACTGGCTGGCCAGATGGAGAATGAACAGATTATTCAATTTGAAGAATTGGACCGGATTTTCCGTTTGGCATTACAAGAGGTATGGGGCGAACGGGGGTAAGAGGAAGAAAGTTGTGTGTTGGTAACGCTATCAATGGAGTCGGAGTGAGTATACCCGCGTTTGTGAACTGTTATATGAAAATAAATTTTGTTATTCACCTATATTGTATGGGTAATTATGGTATGATACTCTGGCTAAACTAATTGCTGGAGGTTATCCGTATGCGTATCAAAGTAATAAGCAGTTTGCTTGCCATGTTCATGATTTTTGCTACTGTTGCGTCTGCTCATCCAGGAAGAACAGATTCGAGTGGAGGGCACACCTGTCGTACCAACTGTGCAAAATGGGGGCTGAAACAAGGGGAATATCACTATCACAACGGAGGTTCCTCTTCGAGTTCCAAATCTTCATCTTCAAGTTCATCCAGTTCAGGAAGTACCAAGAAAAGTAACAAGTCTTCAACGACAACCAAAAAGAAAGCCACTCCTAAACCAGAATATATAACGTCTTCTGTTCAGGTGAAGGTGAATGGTTCCAAGGTTATTTTCACTGAATCTCCAATTGTAATGAATAACACAAATCTCGTACCCCTGCGTGAGATGGCCAAAGCAATGAAAGCCAAAACGTCTTGGGACAGTAAGACTCAAACCATTACCATTACCAAAGACAAGTACAAGCTAATCTTTACCTTGGGCAGTAAAAAGGTGAAGGTTAACGGGAAAGAAGTCACCCTACAGGCAGCACCCAAAGAAATTAAGGGAACGACGTACATTCCCCTCAGAGTTTTGGTAGAAGGGCTTGGGGCATCCCTCACTTCATCTGGTAATACGCTGACGGTGAAGGTGAAAGAATAAAAAAGCATAAAAAGCAGCAGGTTGGGATCTAATCCCAACCTGCTTTTTTTAGGTATGAAATTCAATAAAGCGAGCATCTCATCAGTCCGTTTGCTGTGTGCTGTAACTTTTGACATGACCTGGATCAGTTAGTTGGTATGAGCCACGGCGCGAATCTCAATCAGTTGATGAGGGAAGGCGAGTCCAGATGTCCCAACCATCGTAACAGCTGGACGATGCGTACCAATGTACTCTTTATACACGGCAACACATGGCTCAAGATGCTCCTGCGGGTGAACCAAAAAAATCTCCAGTTCAGCAATGTTCGACTTGGTCACGTTAAATCCTGCGAGCACGCGATCCAAGTTATCTAGTGTCTGGCGGACTTGTGCTTCAATATCATCGACACCAATAAACGTCCCCTCCATATCATGCGAAAATTGTCCTGCAATGTAGATCGTACCGTTAATGCTGTATCCCTGAGCAACACTAAATGCTTCTTCCCAGGGCACACCGTGGCTATATATTTGAGCTGTAGTCATAAGTTTCTCTCCTTTGAAATTCAAGATAAGGTTAGTATAAACGGAGAAAAACGACTTGTGCAGTACGCACTTTCATGACAGTGACTATCCATAAGGATAGTGTGAACACGGTGTTAGTAAGCCTAACGACTCATTTCGGAGAATCTTTATATCAGGATATTTAATTTAGGTATAACTAACTTAAGTCCTATATCCTTCCCCTAGAATCTGGGTAATAATTATAGTAGGCAAGTGATTAATGGAATCTCATAACGTAACGATAGGGGGTAACCTGTATGGCATCCGTGATTCTGCTGGTGAAACAGACGGAGGACGATGAGAAGGTTATTTATCGATTCGGACCGAATGAGCGAAAGATGGGGCTCATTGAGATGAATAAGATCAAGGAAAGTGTGAGGGAACTGGAACCTGTCCAGGTGGATGGGGTAAGCCCGAGTTTTTTCTTTAACCGAGCCGCGCAGCGACTGGTACGATGTTTATTCAGGGAAGGCGGCAAGTTCCCGGAACGAACGACGTTTGAATCATAGTACACACTCGTTAAAATAAAACACTCTGTATCCCATGTTGTAGACTGGATACAGAGTGTTTTTAAGTTCTATTTGCTTGAATATTTTTTAAGTGTACCATCTGCTTGTAAATCGAGATATAACCTGTGAAGAATAGTTGCTGCTTCTGCTCTTGTTATTGTTTTTCTGGGATTAAACAGGCCTTCATTTGCTGTCATTATACCTTTCTTTTGTAAGGCTGCGAGACTGCTACCAACCAAAGCTGAGTGATCATCACTAAGTTCCAGTCCTTCAAAAAGTAACGGGTAGACCTTATTGGTCCCATCAACTTCATAGTTAAAGCGTCCATCTTTCAAATGTTCATCACTATACTCGCGTTTGGGGATATCCTTCATCGTGTGTAGAATGTCGTAGACTTCTTGACTGTCATCAATCTCATCGTATAAGACAGGTAGCAGGTTTACTACTCCGATACGAGTGAGCTTGTTATCAGGATAGAAGTAGTTGTTTCCCTTCTTAATGGCATATGTTGAATATGTAAACTGTGAGAGTGCTTTGGATGTGGAACTGTAAGCCCAGTGACTAGCAGGAACATCTTTAAACTTTCGAGTTGGCATGTCATCGTTCGTTATGTATTTATTAAATAACTGTGAAAACATCGTGATGAATTCTGCTTTGGTCACACTATTATCGGGTTTAAATGTGCCATTTTGGTAACCTTTGATTATTCCCTTCTTACTCATAAATTCAATGGATTCGATAGCCCAAGAGTGTTTGTTTTGGGTGACATCCTTGAAGGTGGAACCTTTGGCACTGGCAGCTGTAGAGCCTGCGATGAGAGATGACAAGAGGAACATGATGATAACTAGCTTTTTCATGCTGACTTCCTTTCTAAATGTAGATTCAAATTTTGGAAACTCCTAAATCTTAGCATAATAAATTTCGAGCGTATACTTATTTCAGGGAATAAAGGGACTATTTATCTATTCTAAAAAGGGTGGTGTGGCATTTGCTTAATATAATGAATGAAAAAAGACCCATCTCCACAATGTGAAGACAGGTCTTTCCAAGAAAGATGTATATATTCGTTACATATCTAAATTTCAGAACGTTTTGGCATAAGAGATCAGTGCCGTAATTGTGATGATATTAAGCAACGTTGAAATCAGCACCGTCTGGGCTGCAAAATCGGGTTCGTTATCGTATTCTTCCGCCAGGATGGATGCGTTGACACCGGTTGGCATACCCGAAGCGATAATGAGTGCCTGTGCAGCGATACCTTCCAACCCAAGCAGTAGCACAATTGAAATCCCGATAGCCGGGCCAATCAGGAGACGCAAAAATGTGCTAATATACACATCAAGACGGTACAGTTGAATTGGATATTTTACAATCTGTGCCCCGAGTGTCAGAAGCGCCACGGCAACCATACTTTGCTGCGCATAGGTCAGCGGCATGGACAGGAATGTAGGCAAGGGAACCTTCCACATGTGGAACAGAATCCCCAGCAAGAGCGCATATGGAACAGGCATTTTAAGAAATCCAATAATCACCGCACGGTAATTACCTTTGAGCTTCGCGCCCTGAATGGACAACACGCCATAGGTGAATGTCAGTAATGCCTGCAAAGACATGACCAGTGCCTGAATGGAAGAGGCGAGTGGATCGCCGCGGAATACCAGTGCATTGATGGGCAGTCCATAGTTGCCTGCGTTATCCAGCATAATGCTGTTGTTGAAGGCAGCCTTCATGCCTTTATTCATCTTAAGTGAACGCGCAAATACAGAACCTACAATATAGAGAATCAATACATATATCGCGTAAAAGAGTGTCACGGTCCCAAGCAGTTCGCCCGACATATCCGAGTGGTACATGCTCATAAAGACGGCTGCGGGGGTAATACAATAGAAATTGATTTTGGCGAGTGTGTACAAGTCCAGCTTGAACACCTTTTGCATCCAGGACCCGACGGCGATCAGGAGAAAGACGGGCAGGACGACTTCAAGCATGATGTCTGCAATCATTAGTTCAGCTTCCTTTTTCATGAAAATTTCAATCCGATTTCGAAAATGCTTTGCTCATTATATCATTTTATACACAACCGAATGTGTGAATTGGCTAAAAAAGATCAGGAGGGGTTGCATCATGATTCCAGATCATCTGGATGTTGGTTTATCGATATTGTTTATTGGTTTCAATCCGAGCATTACGTCTGGAGAGACGGGTCATCATTATGCTTACAAAGGAAACCGGTTCTGGCGCATCCTTGAACGGTCGGGATTAACCCCGCGTTTATATGATGCACAAGAGGATGGAGAGTTGCTGAAGCTGGGATATGGATTCACGAATATTGTGGCCCGTCCCACCAAAGGTATGGAGGATATTACGAAGGAGGAGTACGCAGAAGGACGACAGGTTTTACGGCAAAAGCTGGAGAAATACCGACCGGACATCGCCTGTTTTGTCGGGAAAGGCGTATACACCCAGTACAGCAAGCGCGCCAAAGTGCAATGGGGATTCCAGGACGACCCGGTCGTCAATGAAATTCAGGAGTTCGTCGCTCCGTCGTCCAGTGGACTCGTGCGCATGTCGATGGATGAGATTGTGGCGATCTATTCACAGCTTGCTGATTTTGTCACGGAGAAGAACAGGGAAGATTAAGAGGCAAGTAAGCAGAGTTCACCCAGTCGGCTTTGCCGATAAGGGCGAATTCTTTTTTTTGGATAAAGTGAGAGGTTTCGGGAACGGCTTCCGTCTATATAGTACAGAACCATGCATGGAAGCTGTAGAGAAGGGGGATTACATGACTCAACAGATACCGGAGGAGGAGCTTATTCAGCGCATTGTTGCAGGGGATAAGCAGTTATTCTCCGTGCTTGTGGATCGATATAAAAATAAAGTCTACGGCATCATGCGCGGAATGGGCGCGAGTCATCCGGATGCACAGGATCTCGCTCAGGATACGTTCATTCGCATCTATCGTTATCTCCCGTCGCGGCGGGAGGGAAGCAGTTTCTCGTCGTGGGTGTACACCATTGCGGTGAATCGGATGCGGGATTTTATACGGGAAAAGAAACCTGTGATGTCTCCGGTCGATCAAGGGATCGAACCTGTCAGTAATGAAACACCTGAAAAGCGTGTGCTACACAAAGAGATGCAGCGTGAAATATACCGACAGCTCGAACAGTTACCTGAATCGTATCGCCTGGTGTTATTACTGAAGTACACAAACGAGTTGAGCTATGAAGAGATTGCAGACATTACAGGCATGAGTTCAACCAAAGTACGAAACGCCCTTTATCGCGGAAAAAAAACGCTGAGGAAGCAAATGGAACGCAAAGGAGGTTTAGCTACGTATGAAGCCTATTTCAAGGGATGAAGATCGGTTGTGGGAGGAGCACCTATACCGTGAGGAGCCAGATGAGGATTTTACGCTTAAGGTCATGCAGAAGCTGGATGGCGTGTCCATGGAACGTGACGAAGATCAGTATCCATTCGTGAAAAAATCCATGAGAGCGCATTGGATGCGCCGGACGGGAATTGCTGCAGCGGCAGTTGTGATTCTTGCTGGAGGGGCCTGGTTGGCTTTTGACCGTACAGCAGAGCCGGCGCAACCCACGGTAAATGCTGTAGATCAGCGGCTTCCCGACATACCCGTACCAGAAGAGATAAGATCTGCTTATCTGACGGACGATTACAAACGTCTGAAACCACTTGATCTTGTAATTAACCCGAATATTCAAATTCTAGATCAGGGGTATACGCTCAAGATTAGCGATGTCCTAGTGGATCGTTCACAAATTATTATTATAACAGAACAAAGCGACCCTAAAGGCAGCGCGATACCGGCTGTTTATCTGGATGCGGGAAGAATTCATGTTACAGATGAAAAAGGGAACAGTGTTGCTTCCATGGCTGTAGATACGAGACTTAGCAGTGGGAAGTATCAAAGGTTTGTATTCCAACTGAATGATGATATTCCAGATCACGTATTTGTACGGGGGGAATTAAGTTATATAAAAATCCCTGATCATTATAATCTTGATACTGGAAAAATTACACCAAGTAATACAACGGTGGATTGGAGCTTCCAATTCAACTTCGATATGACCAAAGCCAAATTAATGGCTGTTGAAGCTCCCATGGACAACACCTATACCACTCCTGATGGCTTGAAATTGGATATGACACAGCTTGTACGTACGCCAAATGGGACCCGACTTGACATGAACATCAGTCTGGATGATCAACTTCGTGCCAAAGTCGGAGAAAATTGGGCGGACGATATGGATTTAATGTATCATATCGAAATTCCAGAAACGAATGAGTATCGAATTTTTAACGAGAACAGACCCAATGCCCGTCAAGCCAAATTTCGGTTCCGAGATATGAGTAAACTGAGTGAGAATAATGATGGTCAGATGAGGTTTTCTGAGACATGGGACCCTGCTTATGTTACGGTGGATGCGAAGAAGATTCGCTTTGTCCTCGATGGCTACACCATCCCGGTGTGGGAGGAGAAGTCCGTGGAAGTGGATTTGGAAAAGATGCGTAAGAATGCTGAATACTACACCTACGTACTACAGTTTGAACAGTTTGGAGATGAAGTTTTATTTTCCAAATACAATTATTGGCCAGTGCAGCAATCATTAAAGCTGCCTGAAAGAAACTTTGAAGGGACCTCTTCTCTTGTTTTGGAGGGCTCAGGGACTTTTCAAAATGATATTAATGGAGATCAATGGGTGGCTATAGATCATGAAGGAAGGGAGTATCCCGTTGAAGTGATGGGAACTACGGATCAGCCTAATAAAAACGAAGAATACATCGTAGGTGATCTCAGGTTGATTATCCATGGTTTTAAAAAAGAAAATGGAACGAAATTCACTTTGAAACGAACCGCAGTTAACCGAGAGTTCCGTGATGTAAATTGGGAAGTGGACCTTCCATCGTACAGTAGCCTGCCTTGGCTGAAGTAACTATTAATATCATTTTATACTCAGCCATGCAGTAAATGAAGCTTCGAATGGATGATATAAGGATTGATCAACTGATTTAAGTGTGGATGTATAGAGACATATAAGCGTATAAGCCTAATATACGAAAAGGCCCTGCATAATGGTATGCGGGGCCTTTTTCGTATGCACCAGATTTACCGGGACAGCATGTACCTAACGAATCCATCTTCAAAAGAGTGGTTACCCTTTCCGAATTAGGCCGATTCCCTTGGAATCAACGTAGTTGATAACATAACCGTTTCTTTCGGTGTCCCCGGGCGTTCGATCCGGCGTTGCAAAGCCTCTACGGCTCGCTGTCCAAGTTCCTCTTTGCACAGGTTAACCGTGGTTAGGGGCGGGGAAGACGTAACTGCGGAATGTACATTGTCGATACCGATGACAAGGCAATCTTTAGGTGTGGAGATACCGATCTCCTGTAGTTTGTGCATCCATTGCAAGGCGATATCATCATTAACACCGATCCAGGCGTCAGGACGTTCGTTATCTGGCATGTTTTGAATTTTGGTGGCCAATTGGTTAACCCATTCCCCGTTCTCATACGGAATATTCCATTCTCTGAAGCTGGTCGTATGACTGGTGTCCACATGGAAATGGTTCAGGGCCAACTCAATCCCGATCTTCCGCTGCGCAAAGCTGGCAGCACGACCATCATCTGTGATGAGGCCAATCCGTCGGCAATTCATAGACATTAGATATCTAGCCACAGTGATGCCAGCTTCCAGATTATCATGGCTGATCGTATCACAATTCAGCAGGGGTTCCTGATGATCTACCAAAATAATAGGCCGACCCGTCTGAGAGAGTCGTTGCAGAACCGTATGCGGGAAAGCCCCCATGACAATAATCCCGGCACAACGTTCCCAGTCCAAGTGAGGAGCAATAGCTTTTTCGGGAGAGGTGTTCTCGTCCGTCACTCCGAGTGAGGGAGATACAATGGCATGATGCCAACCACGCTCATTACAGGCGGAGATCATGCCTGACAGAACACGTTGCCAGTAGTGAGGTTCACCGCGGTTGATCTGATTCATGCATATGAGAGCAAACGGTGGATCGGAAGGATCCGCATGGTTTGCGGCAGCAGGACTGTTGGTAGCACCAGGAGTACTTTGGCGATATCCTAAAGCCCGAGCGAGTTCGAGTACCCGTGCGCGTGTCGCTTCACTGACACCCGTCTTGCCACTGAGTGCGCGGGAGACGGCATATTTGGATAATCCGAGCTGGTCAGCCAGCGTCTGAATGGATACTTTACGTGACATATCATTACTCCTTCATTTGACGATCATCTTCTGACACAGTACACTTACAAATAATAATGTTATTATAATTTATCATAACAAAAATAACAATATAAATTGGAGTGCTAGATCCAATCTATATATGTTCATCTAAACATTTACACGATAACGGAGAGGGCAGAAAAAACTGAAAAAGCGAAGCTAAAAGCTTTCGGCAAGAAAGCTGCATCGGAAGCATAAACTTCGCCTTTATCACCGGATTTCCCCTTGAGAAAGGGGATCGAAAAAATCTGGGGATAACAGCGATTGGAGAGTTGTTCTGTCATCGTAGTGCCAGTGTAAATAATCTTTTGTCAACTTATACATAAAACCTCAATTCAAAGGAGACAACATCCATGGAACAGTTCAGATTACCGAAAATCCCTATGCCACATCTGGAATTACCGCAAGCTGTGCAGGATATTCTGACTGAAGCGGACGAGCGTTTGCAACATCGACCGAGGTTGCTGGCTCAATTTCGCAATTGTTTTCCCAATACGCTGGAAACGACTACAAAGCTGCTCGATGATGGAACAACCTTTGTAATTACAGGAGATATTCCCGCCATGTGGTTAAGGGATTCCGTAGAGCAGGTCATGCACTATGTTCCACTTGCGAAGAATGATGAGAAGTTGCAGCGTATCATTGGAGGGCTGATCAAACGTCATACGTTCTACGCTGATAAGGATATCTATGCCAATGCGTTCAATGAAACAGCGAATGGATGGCATTGGGATGCCAATGATGAGACGGAGATGTCACCTTGGGTATGGGAACGGAAGTTTGAGCTGGATTCCCTTTGTTTCTCCATGAAGCTGGCTTATACATATTGGCGGGAGACGGAACTTACGGATATATTCGATGAGCGCTTCAAGAAAGTGATGGAGAATATCGTACAACTATGGGAGACAGAACAGCATCACACAGAGCAATCACTTTACCGGTTCATGCGTCGCAATTGTCCAGCCCATGATACGCTGCGTAATGAAGGATTGGGTATGCCCGTAAATTACACGGGGATGATCTGGTCCGGATTTCGTCCGAGTGATGATGCTTGTGATTTTCATTATAATATTCCGGCGAATATGTTCGCTGCGGTAACCTTGCGCCAGATGGGGGAGATCGCGAAGTGGGTGTTCCGGGATGAACAACTGGTAAGCCGGATGGCTCGTTTGGAAGAAGAAATACGACACGGTATCTCTCTGTACGGTACTTATCGTCATCCAGAGTATGGGCAGATTTATGCCTATGAGACGGACGGTTACGGAAACTTTTGTCTAATGGATGATGCGGGCACACCTGGACTCATGTCTATACCGTATATGGAATATGCTTCGATTGAAGACAGGGTGTATCAGAACACACGTCGATTTATTCTGAGTAAGGAAAATCCGTTCTATTATGAAGGGAAGGTAGCCAAAGGTATTGGCAGCCCCCACACCCCTCCGGGATACATCTGGCACATGGCGTTATCCATGCAGGGCTTAACCGCAGACAATGACGAGGAAATACTGGCGATGATTGAATTGCTGGAAAGTACGGATGCGGGTACCGGATATATGCATGAAGGCTTCCACGCCGATGATCCCAACACGTTCACCAGACCATGGTTTGCCTGGTCCAACAGCCTGTTCTCGCAGTTGGTGTACAAGGCAATGAAAAAAGGAATTCTATAAGTGACGTAGTTCAAAAAAATAATTGCTCAATGCCTGCAAAGTGGCCGTTCCGGTTACGAATCGTTCTTTTGATCGCTGTTATCCCCGGATTTCGACTTTTTGTAAAGTCGAAATCCGGGGATAAGCGTATGCTTCCGATGCAGCTTTCTTTCAAAAAGCTTTTAGGCGAACGCTTTGCTTCTTCAGAATCGATTTCGTTCCCTGCACTACTTTTACTATCGAGCACGACTGTTTTTGAACGATATCATTTTTAGAATAGGAGAGTAGGTAAAAAAACAACAAAGCCCAAACTGCAAAGTTCAGCAGTTTGGGCTTTGTTTAGTTGAAAAACACAGGCGCTTTGCTATGTGTTTTTCAGCAGGTCAGCGATGAACACTTTCTGTCCTGTGCGTGCGCTTTCCAAGGATGCGAGGACCATAGCCATGCTGAACTGGTTATCACTGCAATCGGTTTCAGGCAGTCGGCCGGATTCCAGTGCAGCGAACATGTCTTCTAGGCAGCCATGGTGTCCTGTTTTCTCCATGATTGGCAGTTCCGCTTCAATCCGCTCGCTCGGCTGGAAAAAGGATGGTTTGCCGTCAGCATCCAGGTTTTGCGCAACAACTACTTCAGCATAGATGTCATCATGACCATCCCAGATGGCGGTTCCCTTTTCACCGATTACACGCCAGCTTGCTTCCCATGATGTGGCTACACCTTCTGCGCACCAGGATCCGCGATAGTTGAATACGGACCCGTCAGACATCTCAAATATACATAACGCCATCGCATTGCCCTGATACCAGGAACCTGGAGGATTGAACTCATGGCAGTATACCGATATCGGGTTGGCTCCGAGAATATACCGTGCCTGATCAAATGTATGTATCGCCATATCGAGCAGCAGCGGACTATCCATCAGATCACGGAATCCGCCGAAGTGTGGCCCGAGGAAGAAGTCGGCTCCTGCGTAACCTACCTGCCCTATAGCCCCGCCGGAAATGAGGTGCTGGTAGGCGCGGATACGCGGATCGAAACGACGATTCTGCATGACGGCTTGAATGTGTCCTGTGCTGCGAGCGGTTTGCACAATGTCTGTGCATTCGGAGAAGGACTCTGCTAGTGGTTTCTCGCCAAATACATGACATCCTTCCTTCAAGGCTGTCATGGCAATGCCGTAATGACTCGCCGGAATCGTGACATCGAATACGATATTCGCGCCAGTAAATTGAATGCCTTCACGGATATCGATGAACGTAGGGCAGGTGAGGCCATGTCTCGTAGCAAAAGTAATGGCTGTCTGTTCATACAGATCGACCAGTCCGACGATTTCTGTATCCGGCCTTTGCAAGGCATAGTCCGCCCACGTGTTTGCCATAGCACCGCAGCCAGCGATAATTACCCGATAAGGATGAGTCATGTTCTCATCTCCTTCGTATGGATTGTGTTATACAGCTCGCTTGGTTTCCTATACCGGATTGGGCACAAAATCGCCGCCGCGGCATTGTTTCAAATATCGCAATGCATGCACCTGTCCGGTCATTTCGAGTTCGTCTTTGTAGACGGGATCATGCCAGCCTTCAATATCAATCGTGCCCTGATAACCGTTCTGGCGCAGAATGGTGATTATGTCTGCCCAGTTGTTATCCCCGAAGCCCGGAGTGCGGTGCCAGACAAATTCCCGTGGGCCGTGCACGCCGTATTCCTTGACAATATCCCAGGCAATCGTGGCATCTTTGCCATGGACGTGGAAGACTTTATGAGCCCATTTGCGTAGCTGTGGAATAGGATCAATCAGGCTGGACATTTGATGGCAAGGCTCCCACTCCAAGCCGACATTTTCATCAGGAACAGCATCAAACATCATCTCCCAGGCCGTTGGGTTATGTGCGATGTTCCAGTCGCCTGTCTGCCAAGTGCCTCCCATATCACAGTTTTCAAAAGCAATCCGTACACCCCGGTCTGCTGCCCGGCGTGCCAGTTCACCAAATACTTCCTTGAACCGGGGGATGGACTCGTTAATGGGTTGATCGGTCAATCTTCCAGTGAACCCGGAGACGATATCTGCACCGAAGAGCTGTGCATTATCGATCACTCGCTCCCAACTTGCCAATGTATCGGCGTTGTCTCCGGCTCCTGTGAGCGGGTTACCAAATACACTCACCGCGGAGATGACAATACCTTGTTCGTCCACGATTTCACGGACACGTTTGGCTGTCTCTGCCAGGTCCAGATCACCAGTTGTTTGCCAGAAGGTCAGGTTAAATGATTCGAAGCCGTGTTGCATGATCTGCGGGATAACGCGGACGGCGTCCTGCCCGCCTACAAGGGTACCGATGCGTAATGATTTATTCATGGTTGTATTTCACTCCAATATTGGCTTATAGTACTTCGTGACACACTCATTATAGCCGTGGATTAACGGGATGGCTCTAAACAATCTTGTGTAATAATAGTCGGATCTTGTGAAGAGGGGGAAGCAGTCGTGCTGGATCTGAAAGCGCTTCACGAAAATACCCGAATTGACCATAAATCACATCCATTTCAGCTGTTCCAAAATCGGTGTTCAGATATGAAAGCTGAAGAATGCATTTTGTATTTGCATTGGCATGAACATTTTGAACTGATTGTTATGCGCAAGGGCAGTGCGCTGTTTCATATTGATAGCAAACCTTATGTAGTTCGAGCAGGTGAAGTCATCATCATTCCTGGAGGCACATTGCATGTTGGATATGCTCTGGATGAGGGGGATGTGCATTATGATTCCGTTGTAGTTAACCGTGCACTGTTCCATGATTTCACCCATGATCCTGTGCATGAGCAATATGTCGCGCCGTACTTGGAAGGAAGAGTCAGATTTCCGGTCAAACCGGCAGAGGAAAACACAGCCTGCACAGGCTATTATTCTTTGCTGAATGAAGCTGTGGAGGAAATGGCGTTACAGCCCCCGGCTTATCAGCTCGTGGTGAAGTCTAAGCTGCATGCCTTATTCACCCTGCTTGCGCGAACATTTATGCCGCAGCAGCTACCGGATAAAACGGTCGGATCGTATTTTCCCAACCGCGAACGTTTCAAAAAGTTGATTGCACAGATTGAAGCGGATCCCACAGGTAAGATGTCTGTTACGGAAGCGGCAAGTCATGTGGGATTGAATGCGTATCACTTCTGCAAAATGTTCAAAAAGCTGACCGGACGTACTTTTGTGGAATACGTGAACGGTTGCAGGATGAGTGAGGCAGAGCAACTGCTGCAAGGCAGTAGCCTGACCATTACAGAGATCGCCGCCAGAGTTGGCTGCGACAATGCGAACTATTTTACGAAGTTATACAAACAATACAAGGGTATGACCCCCTCGCAGGGACGTGGAAGAAAAGAAGGTTGAGCACGACCAGTTTAGCAATAGTCTCGAATAAAATGTCCATAACGAAGGTTGTGACCCTAAGTAACTTGCAATCACAAATGTGAGTAGAAGTAGAAGTAGAAGCAGAAGCAGAGCACACAGCAGTGGTTACCGTAACAATAATCATACGCATACGCACATATACAAAGAATAACCCGGATAAAGGCCTCTTCAAGGCTGTTATCCGGGTGGTTTTGATTCAATAATATTAAGACAATCATCTATGTGTACAACGTGCTTATTTCATAAATCTGGAGAACAGACGATTGGCTTTCTTGGCGAGGTCGTCCATTTTGATGTTGGCATGATCGAACTGATTGTATCCCCATTTGATCGTTTGCAGCATGCGTGGAGATATGGGTGTTCCTTTGATGCGCGGATAGATGTTGTGATAGGCCCAGACAAGGTGCTCCCAGCGATTGTCATTGCCGTCCTGAATATACTCGGATACGTCAATTACTTTCCCGCGTCCGTTCTGAAGAATTACATTTTTCAGATGAATGTCGCGAGGGTTCAACCCGCGGCTGCGAACGGCTTCTCGCGCTGCGTCCACATCGAGCATGACCTGCTCGGGGACGGGGATTCCTTTTTCCAAACATTCCAGCAGCGTATCCCCGGGTTCAAAACTGATCACAAGTACATTCCGGCCGCTGCCGTAATAGGTAGGGAAGTATGGCAGACCTTTGAGCTGCTCGTATACCTGCTTTTCATTTTCGAGTTTGTCCAAGGCATGATCCGAGTACATCTTCAAGGCATACTGCGGCAAGCCGTCATACGTAAATACAGCCGCATCCGTACCTGTGCCAATGCAATTTAAACCTTCTACATCGCCGATGATGTTCACGAGCTCATTCCGGTCGCTTCCGATGACTTGGATCTGTTGTAATGCTTCTTCCGCCTGGAACCAATCCGGTCGATTCATGGGTGGTGCCTCCTTTTAGGATATGCCTGTACAATTTTTTTTCATATAATCATTTTCTAACGAACGGAGTAAGTCTTATTTCACGAAAATCGGCAGATCTGAAAATGTAACGAATCAGAGACACGCTATTGGCTCATTTGCTTGCAATAAACACGTTCTACAATCGAAATAAGACTAATTAGCGTGTCTGGGGTTCGTTAGATTCCGTAAAACCTCATGATCCATGTGATAAGGTGTGTGAGATTCGTTAGCGCCGGGCCCGCACTGGCCCCGGGCTAGACCCGTACCAGCATCCAGGTCCCGGATTCGCTGCCCTCTATGAAGTATATTAAGCGTTCTGCTCCGCAATTTCATCTTTTGGTGATGTTACTATATAAACGATACGGATCGAATCGGAAACGGTTGCGTCAGAAGAAAATAACGGAAGCGCGCTTGCGGCAAGGTTGCCCGGGCTTTATACTGTGAGCATTAAGGGATCTCATACAGATCCGGCATACAGAAAGGCAGATTACTTATGGCACAATACCCGCAGTGGTCTTATTCGCAGTCGCGGGCGAGTATGTTCGATGAGTGCCTGCGCAAATATTATTATCATTATTACGGTGCCCATAACGGCTGGAAGACAGACTCTGCTGATGAGATGCAGGTTCGTCTGTACCGTCTGAAGCAGCTCAGCAATCTGTATCTTGTCTTCGGAGACCTCGCGCATCGGATGTGTGAGTCGGCGGTACGCAGCAGAGAAGAGGGCAAAGATAAACCGCGTGAACACTTTCTGGAACAGACCATACGCAAGCTGCTGAATCAGGCGTATGTGGAATCGATGGACGCGGATCAGTGGCGGCTGAACCCCAAGAATCGCACGATGCTGTCCGAGATTTATTACGGGGATGATACGTTGAATGACCGGATCGCCACGATTAAGGAGCGGGCTTCGGCCTGTGTCAGTAACCTGTACCAGACGCTTACGTGGGAGGACTTGTCCCGGGCAAGTACAGACATTCTGGAGATCGAGAAATGGGATACCATGATGCTGCACGATACACGCGTGTATGTGAAGATGGATTTATTGTATCGGCGCAGTAACGGCAATATTGTCATTGTGGACTGGAAGACCGGCAAGGAAGATGACTTCTCCGATCAGCTAATGTTGTACGCATCCTATGTAAGAGAGCACTACCGGGTTCCGTTGGAACAGATTGAGCTGCGAGTGGAGTACCTGTTAACCGGAAAACACCGAGAGTTTACAGCCACAGAAGAGGATATCCGGAAGGTGGAGGAGAACGTGGGTCGTTACATCGAGGAGATGCGATCCTGTGTTGAGGATGAATACTATAACCGTCCAAAGGACGTCACCTACTTTACAGCGATGCCTTCCCACCGGTCCTGTCGGGATTGCAACTTCCGCGAAGTTTGCAGTGAGCGAGCAGTCTGAAGCGCCAAAACCGGAGCAACCTAAAGGCCTTATACCAACTAATGAGTTATTTCATATGTGAAAAAAACAAGAAGCGCAAGCCGGGAACATCATCTGCCCGACTTGCGCTTCTATTACGTTCCACAGACCTGGCGACAAGGCGCCGGGTGGAACGATCGTATCAAGATTACTGGACAGCGGCGGTATTCTCCAGCGCCTGACCTGCAGGAACATAGGCATGCCCGAGATCCCGGGCAACCGCCTCATACGTGATGTGTCCATTCAGCGCGTTGACCGCGCTGCTAATGGACGAACTGCCGCGAATCGCGGCGGCTGCACCATGGTTGGCCAGCTGCAGCGCATAAGGCATGGTGGCGTTGGTTAGCGCCACCGTGGACGTACGCGGCACGGCGCCCGGCATGTTCGCCACCGCGTAATGCACGACGCCATGTTTCACATAGGTCGGTTCATCGTGGGTTGTGATATGATCAATGGTCTCAACGATCCCGCCTTGATCAATCGCGACATCCACAATGACCGAACCCGGTGCCATCGTCTTCACCACTTGCTCGCTGACAAGCGTTGGCGCCTTGGCGCCCGGAATCAGCACCGCACAGATCAACAGATCTGCCGCCGCAACAGCTGTTGCAATGTTGGACGGGCTGGATACCAGTGTGTGGATCTGATTGCCGAAGATATCATCCAACTGACGCAGACGATTCAGATTCAGGTCAAGGATGGTCACATCGGCGCCAAGACCAATAGCAATTTTGGCTGCATTTGTTCCCACCGTTCCCCCCCCAATAATGACCACTTTCCCCCGACTGACGCCTGGTACACCTGACAAGAGAATGCCCTTGCCACCTTCTGTTTTCTCCAGTAGCTGTGCTCCGATCTGGGAGGCCATACGGCCTGCAACTTCACTCATGGGGGTTAGCAGGGGGAGAGCACTGTTGACCTCCAACGTCTCATACGCAATAGCCGTTACCCGACTTTTAATAAGGGCTTTGGCAAGCTCCGGTTCTGCTGCGAGGTGCAGGTAGGTGAACAGAATCAGTCCGGGACGAAAATATCCATATTCACTGGCAAGCGGTTCTTTCACCTTGATGATCATATCGGCCTCGGTCCACACTGACTTGGCATCCATCCGAATCTCGGCTCCCGCAGCTTGATATTCATGATCCGTGAATCCACTGCCGATCCCCGCGCCTTGTTCAATCAGTACCTGGTGACCGGCTCTGATGAAATCAGCAGCCCCGGCCGGAGTCATTGCTACACGATTCTCATTATTCTTGATTTCTTTGGGAATTCCGATTCTCATCACCATGCACCTCGTCCATTTATTGGTTGTTAGCTTATACTACAAGTTTATGACTTGGATAATCGTTTTGCACCTTACTTAATGTCTAATCTTTAGAAATTGAACTCAACATATTGTCGAAAAAGACTGTTCAGGACATTTGTCCATGGATTATAATGTAAGAAAAAATAACACGAAGAGGGATCGCCATTGCAAAATGACCGTGTGTTTACGATCAAAGATATCCTTGCACGTCCGGTATTTGGCCGAGCACGACTAGCAGCAGGGAAGGATGGAGTGAACCGTCAAGTTGGCTGGGTTCATGTATTGGAGATTACCAATGTATCTCCATTCGTAAGCCCTCATGATCTTATTTTATCCACTGGACTGTGGCTTCAATCGGAAGAAGGGCGCGAAGAGTATCTGCTTCAGCTCATTGGCAGTGAGGCAGCGGGGCTATGTGTGGAGTTTGGTACCAGCATATACGGAATCCCGGAAGAACTGATTGAACTGGCGGACAGACACCAGTTTCCGCTGATCGTGTTTGAACAACCGGTCCGCTTTGTCGAGATCACACAGGATATTCACTCTCTGCTCATTAATCATCAGCATCAACTGCTGAAAAGCCTGGAAGCATACTCCCGTCAGCTTCAGCAACGAACATTACAGAGTACGGATATGTCTGCTGTGCTGAACCTGCTGCATGAGTACGCTGCCAAACCGGTGGTGTACATTTCGTCTATGGAGCCGGGCAGTTTTGTGCCCGAACTTGTTCCGGAGATGGAACAGGCCATCTATACCTGGTATGAGCAAGAGGTAGAACATCTGGATTTGAATGATTCAGATACCGAATTATGGTTCCACATGGACGAAGAGAAGGCTCTGTTGTGTCATCCGGTCGTCTGTTTTGGCCAGGTATTTTCGGCTGTAGGCATGATTGTGCATCCCGCAGCTCCAGTGGAATATCTCAAGCTGTTGCTCGATTATACGGCAAAGGCGGCGGCAGCGCTCACGCTTCGTTCCCAGTTTCTTGAAGAGAAGATGGTCCGCAATCAGAATGAACTGATCCAGGATCTGATGAATGGCAACATCCATCAGGAGGAACAGGCTCAGACCCGAATGGGGCTTCGTTTACTGGTGAAGGGACAGTATTGGTTTGCTGGAGGGGTTATAGAGATTGAGCATCGGTTGAAGGGTACAGGCCGGGAGCGAATGGAAGCGAATCATCAGGATGTTCTTGTCCTGCTGCGTTCCCTGCTCAAGATGAACAATCTGCCTAGCCTGATTATACTGAAGAACAATCAGGTATATCTGTGCTGTGCGAAGGAAGCGGTATCGGCTGCTGCACGTCATCAACTGCTGCGATTGCTGGAAGGGATTGCCCAGGACGTGAAACGGTTTGCCAGTCGTAACTTGAAGCAGGTTATGATCCATGTGGGATTTGGCAAGTTACGCAGCCGTTTGACCAGCCTGCCGGAGAGCCTTCAGGAGGCCTATCAGGTGATCGAAGTTTCGAGATCGGTAGATCCGATGGAACATGTTCACTTTTACGAACGTATGGGTATATATCAAATGTTAAAGGCGTTACCCCAATCCTTTCTGCAACCCTTTGTCCAGGATCACCTGGGTATGTTGATTGAACATGACCAAACGCATCACCTGCGATTGGTGGAGACTTTGGATGCTTACCTGCAGAACTTTGGTTCCAAGCGCGATGCGGCCGCCCAGTTATTTATTCATCGGCAAACGTTGTACAACAGACTGGAGAAGCTGGAAGAACTGATGGGTCCAGGTTACATGGATCAAGGGAGAAGAATCTGTCTGGAGATGGCGCTGCTCGCGCACGCGATGATCGAGAATGGACAGTGGCAATCCTCTTGATGAGGTGAAAGGGATGCAACACAGACTGTGCATCGATCTTACACTACCTTGTGCACAGTCTAGCAGTTTTTACTAATCCGCCGGGTATGTTGTAATGAAGCAGGCAGGCGTTGCAGGGTGGAAGTGGAGCGTCGGCCCCGATACAGCTTCGTTTGACCGGAGGAAGGTGCCAGTGATAATGAAGAAGGAGCAGCCAGCCGATACGGGGGTGACGACCGGTCGGGACGTCCTTCCTGTTCTGCTTCATTGTCCTCCATTGAAATGCCACTTTGGTGCAGCCATTCATTAAGTCGTTTGGGATTGATTCCAAGTTGTCCGCTCAGATTACAGATATCGAGGTTTATTCTCACACAAATCCGCCTTTCCTGGAATATCGGGCTGGTAGTAGGGTATGAAAGGGAAGCATGAATTCGAGATCAGTAAATGCTCATATGCATGTTGGCTGTGCTTGATCGGCGGAATGATTCATTAAGTTAAGAAAAAGCGTGGAGGCGTCTATATACCGTGTTAAACGTTTCCATGTCCGCTGTTTTGAATATTTACTATAAATTGGCTTTTAACAAGATTCTATCACTTCACACCCAATTGCGCGTCTCAATATAGTCTCAATTTTGTGAGAAAATAAAGTATATTAAAAGTACCAGTATCTAGTACGGAGGACATATATGGGAAACAGTAGTGAGGCTCAATACGACAAATATGTTGAGGATGGCAAACGTTTCATTGGTCGAGCCAAGGAACTGAAGACACTGGAGCGGTGGTTCAATCATCCGGAAGCCCCATTAACCATATTTTCAATTACGGGCATGGGAGGCATTGGTAAATCTTCCTTGCTTTCAGAGATGTTATCTGTCTCTCGGGATCGAGGTGCGACGGCAATCTGGATGGATGGTCGATCATGTGGGGCGACTCCTTCCGTTTTTATGGATTATTTGTCCTCTACATTAGGATTGGAAACAATGGATAGTGAAGGATACCCACGGCCATTGAGTCTGCTGAGAGACTCATCGATTGAGAAGAGATTGGTCCTGGCCGTGGATAATTATGAAGAGCTCGCTCTGTTAGAAAGCTGGTTCATGGAAGTCTTTGTATCCAAACTTCCGTTAAGAGGGATACTTGTCATTCTTGCATCACGCCCGGAACTGGCATCCACCTGGCGGACACATCCCCGATTACATCAGAGATTTATACAGATGCGGCTTCAACATTTTACAGTTGATGAGATTACGGAATACATCACGGTGGCAGGTTTTCTGAATCAAGGGATGGCAGGTACCATCACGAGAATGACCGATGGACATCCGCTGGGGCTGGCCCTTGCTGTAGAAGCTGCAGATCAGAGGAGGAATCTTCCGCAGTCCGAATGGGCTGAACTGTCACATATGATCAGTGCTCGATTATTATTGGAACTTACGACACCCCGTCTGCATCCCGTAGTGGAGGTACTAACACTGCTTGAGACAGCCAATCAGGAATTATTATCATCAGTACTGGATATGACCGTGACAAAAGAAGAGTACCACATGCTGAGACAGATGTCGTTTATCCGTTCCGGCCCGGATGGTCTTGCCCTGCATGATATGGCCAGAGTACATCTACTACGAGATTTTCGCCAGCGTGAGCCTCATCGGTTGCAGACCATGCGTATCAAGATTGTGAAGCTGCTGAAACCACTGCATGAGCAGGCGGGTCCACATGAGCGTCGCCAGATCGCCCGGAAGATGCTGTTGCTCTGTCAGGAATCCATGCTTCAATACCGCAAGTATGCAGATGTGTCCCGTGATTCCTTGTTCTCACCTCTTGAAACGATGAGAAGCGAGGATCTGCCCGTTCTGCACAGCCTGTTACAGCAATGGTGTGAGTACAGCGTGGAACCATGGCAAGCCGCATCCTATGGTCCCTTCCTGGATGAACTGGCACATCGTTATCCCGAAGGAATCGTATTAATGCGTGACAAGCTTGGGGAGACAATTGCCATGTTCATTACCATCCTTGTACATAGGGAGAGTAGTGAGTTGTTACTAAAATATTTTCCAAATGAGATGTATGAATGTTTCACACCACAGGAACTTGAGAATGACCCGGATCAGAGTGATACGCACTTTGCTTTGCTGGCTGCGGCAAGAGATGATGTGCCTGGTTATACACGAGAAGAACTGGTGGGATACATGGCACTGGATCGACTATCTCTACTGGGTGATGGTGCGCGAGCGATACTCGTTGCAACGAATCCTCATTTGAAACTGTTTTTGCAGAGCATTGGATTCCAGATGCGAAGAACCCGCACCCGTGTCTCTGACAGATTCGAGGACCGGGCGGACGTACTTGATTTGGATTTGCGTAGTGGGCAATTCGGAGAGTGGGTCATGTCTCTGCTTGATCCGGAATCAACAGAAGATCGTATACAGCCGGAAACAACGGAAGTGGATGGTGTAATCTGGACTGAACAGGATGTTCGCAAGATGTTGGGGGATCTTCGTTCCCCGGGAGAATTGCATGAATATGCTGGCAGGGTTAGAGGAGTAAAGGATGGAATCCAGTTACAGCTGTATGTCATGGATCTGTTGGAAGGCAGAGTACATGGCCTATCTCCACAGGATCAGATGCTGTTATACGCGGCCTACTGGACGCATGCTGGCAATCCAACTGCCGCAGCCCAGACGTGTTCCATGAGTCGGGCGACATTCTATCGCCATCTCAGAACAGCGCTGACTCGCTTGGCGCGGATTTTGTAGGGTTCTATTCGTTCATAATACCGATCATAACGACAAGAAGAGGCTGGTCATAGACCAAGCCTCTTCATGCGATTATAGAGCGTTGCTCTGGAGATGCCGAGTTGTTTGGCGAGTGTTCGTTTGTTGCCACCTGCTGCTTTCAGATATTGAATTAGAAGTTTCGCCTCATAAGTATCCAATTTTTGCTGGTAGGTAACGTTGGAGACAAGTTCGGAATCATCTGAATGATCTAATTCGTCCGCATTTGCAACCGTTCGAGGTTCTTGTTCTGGTTCTGCTCCCGCCAAATCCTGACGTTGTTGATTTTTGCTGTAGGCATGTGAATGAATGCCAGAATTCAGTTGAACTTCGGACTGTTCTTGCATGATGAGGGAGGTAATGGTATCAGGCAGGTATTCCTGCTTCACCTCACCATCTGTCGTCAGAATGGTCAGGCGTTCGATCACATTTCGTAGTTCACGTACATTGCCTGGCCAATCATACTGGAACAGCAACTTGAACACTTCAGGTGGAACCAACTCAATATGACGGTTATAGAGCAATGAGAATTCTTGAAGGAACGTCTGGGTTAATTCATATATATCTTCCTTGCGCATGCGCAAAGGAGGGATCACAAGGTTAATGACATTCAGCCGATAGTAGAGATCTTCCCGGAATTGATTGCGGGCAATCATACTTAATAGATTCTGATTGGTCGCAGCGATAATCCGGCAGTTGGCCTGTTTCATGCGCGTTCCCCCCACAGGAAAGTAACTCCTCTCCTGCAACACCCGAAGCAGTTTCACTTGCAATTCCAATGGCATCTCACCGATCTCATCCAGAAAAAGAGTCCCCCCTTCGGCAAGCTCAATCTTGCCCTTTTTGCCTTTGGGATCCGCGCCTGAGAACGCGCCTTTCTCATAGCCGAATAATTCACTTTCAAACAATGAAGCAGGAATTGCCCCACAGTTAATAGCGATAAACGGTGCAGTCTGCAATTCACGAAGATCATGAATGGCTTTGGCGAATAACTCCTTGCCTGTGCCGCTCTCTCCGAGGATAAGTACGGTTGCTGAGGTGGTACTGATCTTGCGAATGGTCTCCAAGCACTGCTTGATGACTAAGCTGCTGCCCTTGATTCTGGCGAATGGATCTAATTCGGGGCGTAGCCGAGCAACGGCTTTCTCCAGATGCTGGACTTTGGAAGTCATATGTAATAGTTCCTGATGTAATCGTATTTCGGTTGTTATATCCACTTCAGCAGCAACTGCACCCACAATATGTCCATCCAGTTGGACAGGACGAGCATTAATCAGGGCGAACAAGTCGGGTCTTGGCTGATGCTGTTTGCGGTAGACCGTTTCACCGGTATACAACGTCTTGAGAGATTGTAGCCGATCTGGAGGAAAAAAGTCCGCTGCGGGTTGTCCGATGATGTCTTTTTTGCTGATCGAAAAAACATGCTCCGCGCCAGTTGTCCAGTAGGCCACCTTGGCGTCTTCATTAATTAATGTCAGAGCTGAACCCGCTGTCTCCAGTGTGGTCTCAAAATAAGCTTCTATTAAGCGATGGGCATGCATCATGGCATGCAAAACATCGGATACGGCGATATATCCCAAAAGGGGGCCATCATCCTGAATGAATAGATAAGAAGATGTGTCGAATAAGCAGAAGGCATCTATCAACGATGTTGATGACGGAATGGTAAGTGTGGGGAGGTCTGTATCCAGAACATCCATATCCGTACGCAATAAAGACATTAATTCTGGAAGTAAATGTTTCATCGATATCACCTCAGTTAGAACATAACTTTTGGAAACAACTTCTTTTACACGAGTTACTTACAAAGTAATCTACATATGAAATGACTGGAGAATGATGGTTACCCATATTATAACTTTCCAGTTGTAGTGTGTATATATTTTTTGACATGAAGCATACATGTTATCCGCACAGAAGAGATAAATGTTGAATTTTCATTTCTTTTATTCCCTTTTAATATTATTTCAAGGAATTAATGCTAATTCATATGAAGCATTTAGTGATATGGGTAAGGGTTGAGTTAATAAAATTGACATTTGAAAAAACAGATTAAACGGTTATTTCTCAATCTGCTACACGGACAGTTGAAGTAATTATTCATATAAAACATGAATTGTCCACACCATTAAGAAACTTCTGAATAATGCTATATGAAGGCTCAATCCGCATGAAGAAGAATAAAGGAGGGTGATGAAATGGCCATTCTATCAACTGGGCCCATTGAGAATAATATTTCAGGGATAACAGGGATCAGACCGACTCAATCCGTTACGGTCAAAATCGATAACCGGAATGCGACAGAAATGTTCACGGTGCTTCTTCGGGGCTATTACCTTAATGGAGTCAGAACATTATATGTAGAAGAACTGCTCAATGTATCACCTAATCAGGTCATCACCAAAGTTTATAATGGGAATTTTGATGCTTTTGAGTTTGTATTTTCAACCTCAGACACGGCTGCTCCAGAAGCACAAATATCCGTATGGGGTAAAGATGGCGAAGGCGAATTAGTCGCGGCTCACCGATTGGTATCCCAGGAGTTGTTGGGAGAAACGCTGAGCACAACGGGTGTGACAGGGGCCACGGGCGTCACAGGAGTTACGGGTGTGACAGGGACCACAGGAGTTACTGGAGTGACAGGAGCGACGGGCATCACGGGCATCACGGGCATCACGGGCATCACGGGAAGCACCGGTGCCACCGGAGTAACAGGAGCCACGGGCGTTACAGGAGTAACAGGAGGCACTGGCGTTACGGGAGTAACAGGAAGCACTGGGGTTACCGGAACAACAGGCGTCACCGGAGTAACCGGAACGACAGGTGTCACTGGAGCAACCGGTACAGCAGGGCAAGGGTTGTCCTCGTACGCTTATATTTTTAATACATCAGCTCAAACTGTAGCTATTGAAGCGGATGTAATCTTCGACAGCAACGCAAATCTTACCGGTATTATTCACACGGCCAATACCGCTGCGATTATTATTGGTAATGCCGGGGACTATGCGGTGTTTTTCAACGTTGCAGGTGTGCAGGCAAACCAATTCACCCTTTATCAAAACGGAGCCCCTGTAGGTGGCAGTGTCTATGGTTCAGGAGCTGGCACTCAACCGAATCCAGGCATGGTCATTATTACGGCTGCTCCCGGTGATGTGCTGACATTGCGGAATCATTCCAGCGCATCAGCTGTTGGTCTGCAAACACTAGCAGGTGGAACACAGACAAATGTTAATGCTTCTATTCTTATTCAACAGTTAAGCAGTTAGCCTTTTCGAGCTTGTAATTTTGATTAATAAATGGGTGTGTCCAAAAAAATAGACATTTAAAATTGGGGATGCTAATTTTTTAGACATTAAGAGAAGAACCGGAGAAAAGGAAAGTTGGATGATCTGGTAAAGTGTTTGTACAGAAAAAACCATGTGCCCAGAAAGAAAGAGGCAGCATGGTTTTATTTTTGCTGTTTTTTATTTATATATTGATACAGCTGGAAAATAACTATCGGAACATATTCTTAACGACCATCCAGAGATTAGCCGGTTTTTCAGCCAAACGACGGGTATAGTACGGATACCACATGGTGCCATAAGGTACGTAACAACGAATGCGATAGCCTTCTTTGGCGAGACGTTCCTGTTCGCTCATGCGCAGACCATATAACATCTGAAATTCAAAGGCATCCGGCGAAATTCCCCGATCCTTGGCGTATTGTTTCGTCCAGTTAATGATGTGATCATCATGCGAGGCAACTGCAGTGTACACACCCTGATCGAGGTGATTACGAATCATCGTTTTGAATTGATGAATGACTTCAGAAGCATTCTGATAGGCGACTGATCCGGGTTCTTTGTAAGCACCTTTAACCAGACGAAGCCGAATGCCTTCCCGAATCATATCACGTGTATCTTCTTCGGTGCGATGCAGGTAGGCTTGCAATACTGTGCCTGTATTATGCAGTCCTTCCGAGTGCAGTCTTCGAACCATATCCAGCGTCGCTTGAGTAAATGGACTATCCTCCATATCAATTCGAACAAATAGATCATGCAATTTGGCTTGTGCGGCAACGGTACGGATATTTCGATAACCCTCTTCCGGGTCGAGTGCGAGGCCCATCTGGGTTGGTTTCAGCGAGACGTTGGAGTCTGCTCCTTCACGTGCAATGCCTTCTACCAGTCGTACATACTCATCCCTGTATAATGCCGCTTCGCTCATGCGGGTGATACCTTCGCCCAAGTGATCGAGCGTAGCCATAATGCCTTTATTATTGAGTATGTGGATCTCTTGGAGAGCTTCTTCCAAGGTGTTTCCTGCAATAAATTTGCCTGCCAGCTTCTTACCATATCTAATGGACAGGTTCTCTACTGCTTTGTTGCCTGCCACGGTTAATAAGGTTTTGCGATATATTTCCGTTCCCACACTCATCTTCGTTTCCTCCTTCAGCATTGTGCATCCTTAATTCAAGCAAGAAACGTGCCAGAACCAGCAAGATTCAATGTTTTTTATTTTTCAGTGAAAAATATTTCAATCTCAACCGGAGTTGGCACGGATTTTGCTACATATATTTGGTGATGAGTAACATGCAAAATAATTCAGGCGAGCAGCCAGCGAACCCCACATCCTGAAGGAGGAATCATTGATGAATATCCCTTTTGTTAACGAACCATTCACACCCTTTGCAGTCCAGGCGAACCAGGAAGCATTTGAAGACGCACTTCGTCAGGTAGAAGCTGAACTTGGGCAGGAATACCCGATTATTATTGGTGGGCAAAAAATAACAAGCAGCCGCACGTTAACTTCCGTGAATCCCGCAGCCAAAAATCAAGTTGTCGGAACGATCCATCAGGCAGATCAGGAATTGGCCGAAAAGGCCATTCAGACAGCGGCGGAGACATTCCACACATGGAAACATACTGACCCGAATGAACGGGCTCGTTATCTATACAAAGCCGCTGCCATTATGCGTCGTCGCAAGCATGAGTTCTCCGCATGGATGGTTTATGAAGCCGGCAAGACTTGGCCTGAAGCCGATGCGGATACAGCGGAAGCCATTGATTTTATGGAATTTTATGCACGGGATATGCAGCGACTGAGTGAACCGCAGCCCCTCGTGCGGATTGCAGGGGAAGATAATGAACTGAGTTATATACCGCTGGGCGTTGGTGTTGTTATTCCACCTTGGAACTTCCCGCTGGCGATTATGGCAGGCATGACCTCTGCTGCACTGGTCTCCGGCAACACGGTGGTATTAAAGCCTGCCAGCACAACTCCGGTGATTGCAGCGAAGTTTATGGAGCTGCTCGCAGAAGTTGGCCTGCCGGATGGCGTCGTGAACTTTTTACCAGGACCAGGCAGTGAAGTGGGCGATTATCTCGTGGATCATGCGCTCACCCGGTTTATCAGTTTCACCGGTTCCAGAGACGTAGGACTGAGAATTAATGAACGTGCAGCATGTACAGCACCAGGTCAGAAGTGGATTAAACGGGTCATTGCAGAGATGGGCGGCAAGGATTCCATCGTAGTAGACAGTGACAGTGATCTGGAACTCGCGGCAGAGTCCATTACCGCTTCGGCATTTGGTTTCTCAGGACAGAAATGTTCGGCGTGTTCCCGTGCCATTATTCATAAGGATGTATATGATGAAGTATTGCAAAAAGTGATTGAACGGACACAGAAACTGACGATGGGCAGTCCACTCGAAGTTGGCAGTCAGGTTGGGCCGGTTATCGATGACAAGGCATATGCAAAGATCACGGAATATATTGAAATTGGCAAGGGTGAGGGGCGTCTTGTGCACGGTGGCGGTACAGGGAACGTTGAAGGTTATTTCATTGAACCAACCATAATTGCCGATGTGGACCCGAAAGCCCGAATTGCTCAGGATGAGATTTTTGGACCTGTGCTTGCGTTCATCAAAGCAGAATCTTTCCAGGATGCATTGGATATCGCCAATAATACAGACTATGGTCTGACCGGCGCGGTGATTTCACGTAATCGTGAACATCTGGAACAGGCAAGACGCGAATACTTTGCGGGTAATCTGTATTTCAACCGGAAATGTACCGGAGCACTGGTAGGCACACATCCATTTGGCGGATTCAACATGTCAGGCACGGATTCCAAGGCAGGTGGAAGAGACTATCTGTTGTTGTTTACCCAGGCAAAGCTGGTATCGGAGAAATACTAGACAGAAACCCATGATCCGACTAAAAACTTCTTACATTTGCTTGAATAGTATGCTATTATCCCTGCAAATCCTTTTGTTCGTATAAGAAACATAGATGCTTATTGCCGAAGGCATAAGGAGGGTAACGGATGTTAGGTGTTCAGTTGGTGCAGGAACAACGTATTCGGCTGTCCATCACGCCGGAGATGAAACAATCCTTTCATTTGCTAACCATGTCTGGCCAGGATCTGACTCGTTACTTGCTGGACGCAGCAGAGGAAAATCCAGTACTTGAACTGGAAGAACAAGCTGCGCCCCTCGCCCGGATTCCGCGGCGAATGGATCAGCGCAGGTATGATTCCTACGATCCGCTGCTTCAGGCCAAAGGTGCTGAACCTACTCTGGAACAATTGCTGATTACGCAAATTCGAGTGATGACAATTCCAGACGAATTGGAAAATATGGCAGTATATTTGGCAGGGTGCGTTAATCATGATGGTTATCTGACGGTTGAACTGGCAGAGGTGCAAGCAACACTTGAGCTTCCGATGGGCAAGATTGCAGCGGGACTGGAGCTTCTCCAATCGCTGGACCCTGCTGGTGTAGGGGCGCGGAATCTGCAAGAATGTCTGTTGCTCCAGATCAGACGTGATCCATTGGCTGTTCAGTACGCTGAACGTATGGTGGAAGCCGGATTGGAAGCACTGGTTCCTTTTCACCCAGGTAGAACAGGACGTCGATTAGGCATGACTTCGCAAGAGGCTCAGACTGCCTATGACTATATTGCACGTCTCGATCCCAAGCCCTGTCGATCCATCGGATGTACAGAACGGCCACATTACATTATTCCGGATGCCATTGTTGGGGTGCGTAACGGTGAGGTCCATTATAGTTTGCATGCAGCAGGTAACCCTCGTGTATCGATGAATGAAGTGTGCTTCCGCTGGATCAGGGAAGAGGCTCCTGACGAAATCTGGGCAACCCGAGCGGCAGAGGCGAGGGCTATCATTCGGAGTGTACACTTGCGGCGCAGGACTTTAGTGCGTGTGCTGGCGGTAGTGATGGAAGAGCAGAAGCACTTTTTGGTCAAAGGCCCATCCGGGCTAAAACCGCTTAATCTGGGTGTTATTGCAGAGAAGATTGGCATGCATGAATCAACGGTAAGTCGTGCGGTGAACGGTAAATACATTGAGACCCCACATGGTGTATATGAACTCAGGGCTTTTTTTGCCTCGGGAATCAGTACAACGTCAGGGGATAAAACATCGGCATCAGCGGTAAAACGCAGATTAAAAGAAATCATTCGCATGGAACAGGCTCAGCGTCCATACTCGGATAGTCATTTGGCCACACTGCTGGCCGAGGAGGGGATTGTCATCTCCCGCAGAACGGTTGCCAAGTACAGGGAGGAACTTCAGATTCTGCCTTCCCTTGAGCGTAAACGGTGGATTTAATTGAATAGCTGGCGTCTTATCATCTCTGAATACAAGAACCCCCGCAAACCGGATGAATGGTCTGCGAGGGTTCTTGTTAATTATTCGTTCGTGTTTGGGTTGCTGCATCAGTTTTCCTGATTACCTACAAACGTTCCATATTACGCAAGAAGTGTTCTCCGGCAATCCCTGGTGTAGTCATCTGTTCCGGATGAAGAATCTCTTCCAGTTCTTCCGGTGTCAGCAATCCGCGTTCGAGAATAATCTCTTGCAAGGAAAGTCCAGTCTTGAGCGCTTCCTTCACGATGGAAGCTGCCACATTATAACCTAAGTGCGGATTCAACGCCGTAACCACACTGAAACTTTGCTTCATGATTAATTCGCAGCGTTCACGGTTAGCTTCCATCTCTTCAACTGCATAACGTGTGAACACATCGATGCCGTTATTCATAATTTTCAGCGATTGCAGCAAGTTGAACGCAATAACTGGGCCCATGACATTCAGCTCGAATTGACCGGCTTCACACGCCATACAGATCGTATGGTCGTTCCCCATCACCTGGAAGGATACCTGGTTAATGACTTCCGCCATAACCGGGTTGACTTTGCCCGGCATAATGGACGAACCTGGCTGACGTGGTGGCAGGCGCAGTTCATTGAATCCTGCACGTGGACCTGAAGCCATCATGCGAATATCATTACAGATTTTGGACAGGCTGACTGCACATACCTTCAGCGCCGCTGAAAGTTCCAGATAGGCATCCGTGTTCTGTGTTGCATCCACGAGATCCTCAGCAGTTTGCAGGGGCAATCCGGTAACATCAGACAGGTGTTCCGTAACCTTAACGATATATTCGGGTTTGGCATTAAGTCCAGTACCTACCGCAGTTGCACCCATGTTAATGGTAAGCAGGCGGCGATTGGCGAATTCAAGACGCTCAATATCCCGTCCGATTACACGGGCATAAGCTCCGAATTCTTGTCCAAGGCGAATAGGTACGGCATCCTGAAGATGGGTACGGCCAACCTTGACCACATCGTTGAATTCCACTTCTTTTTTACGGAACGCATCCTGTAGTCTTCTCATGGTAGCGAGTAACGTCTCCGACAGTTGGTACGCTGCAATGCGCAGTGCTGTAGGAACCACGTCATTAGTAGATTGGGACATGTTCACATGATTATTGGGATTGCAATGGAAGTAGTCTCCCTTGCTTTTGGTTAACAGTTCCAGCCCGCGGTTGGCCAAAATTTCGTTCATATTCATATTCATGGAGGTGCCTGCACCGCCCTGAATGGAGTCTACAATAAAATGATCCAGATGATGGCCTTTCATCATTTCTTCAGCCGCCATGACGATCACCTCGCCAATCTTGCTTGGCAGCATCTTCAACTCCATGTTGGTAATCGCTGCTGCCTTCTTCACCGCAGCCAGAGCCGTGATCAGCTCCCGGTGTACCGGAACGCCGGTAATCGGGAAGTTTTCCACGGCCCGTACCGTCTGAATTCCGTAATAAGCATAAGCCGGGATTTCTTTTTCACCGATAAAATCTTTCTCCGTCCGTGTGGACATAGTAGACATCTCGTTCGCCTCCAGTGGCATCAATAAAAATAGTTCGGCTCCAGCGTTGCTGAAGCGCACTCAGTATATCATTTAAGCAAAATGGATGCCAATCTAAATCATTTGGCCTCTTGTGCCGATAATAAATAAAATTAGGGATTTTAAATGGAATATTATTCAATTTTTAAGAAAGGGAGGGGCGGCCAAGCTTGTCTTATACATTATGCGCTTTATGGTAGAGAAGTCATGCATGAACGGCAAGTATGGGGGAAATAGAACGGTTTCAGTGATGTATATCACATGAAATTTGGTACATGATTGGTAAAATAGGAAAAAAGGACTACGGGGTGTGCACATGAAATGGACTTTAGGAGCAAAGACTGTCGCAGGTCTGGTACTGATTTCGATTATTACCTACGGAACTAGCGGCTTTTTTATATTTTTTGTCAAAGACTGGATTACGTTAGATATTCCGAATTGGGTATACATATCGATTATCCTGATCATGGGAGTATGCTGGAACGGGATTCTGGGATGGTTTGCTTCACGCTGGCTGACTCGTCCAATCGTCCACCTGTCCCGGGCTGCGCAACAGGTTTCAGCGGGTGATCTGACAACCGAAATTCCGCAGCGACGCACGCAAGATGAACTTACCGTATTATATGATGCTTTTCGCGCAATGGTTTCTAACCTTCGAAGTATTGTAAATGATATTGCAGACAGTACAAGAACGACTTCACAGAACGCACAGTCTCTGAGTGAAGCGATTACCCAGGCCGCCGAACAGATCGAGATGATGTCGGATGCGGTAGATCATATTGCGGTAGGCGTAGAAGAGCAGAAGGTTACTTCCCATCAATCTCTGATCACTGCGGATGAGATGCTGAACGATTTCCAGCGTATGCATAGCCAGTCCATGGACATGACAGAGATGTCCGGTCAGATGGAACGATCGGTGGATCATACAAAACAGACTTTCTCATCGTTGATGAAAGGGATGGACGAGCTGGCCGAGTCGCACAATCGTTCCCGCGACATTATGCTGTTGCTGGAGAAGGAAGCCTCCGATATCGAGGTAATTACCCAATCTGTCAAAAACATCGCTGAGGAAACAGGGTTACTTGCCCTGAATGCTTCCATTGAGGCTGCACGAGCTGGCGAAGAAGGTTCTGGTTTTGCAGTCGTGGCGCAGCAGATCCGCAAGCTGGCAGACGAAAGTAAGGAATCGGTACACCGTATTAATGAGCTGATTAGTCGTGTGCAGCAGCGGATCAGGGAGACAGCCCAACTGTCTCATGAGCAGCATGGTCTCGTGGTTAATGAATCGGAGCGGACCGTCTCTGTGGATCAGACGTTGCATGAACTGACAGGAACGGTGGAAGTATTTATGAAGGGTGCGCATGATATCGGTTCCAAGATTGCAGAACAGACTGGTCGCGTGGAACAAACGCACGGTCATGTGAAGAAGATCCAGGGGAAAGCCGGATCGTTCTCGGATGAGGCGAGACGAATTATGGATGCCGCACACGAAGAGACAGCCATCATGGAGGAGATTTCATCCTCGGCGGAAGAACTGAGACAATTAACCGATCGGTTATTGGACAAAACCAAAGCATTCCGAATGCAGCCTTAAGCTGTGTTCGGGATTTTTTTTGTTTTTGGAGAACAGTTTTGGTATGATAATTTGCTTATTCTGGTTAAAGCCGAACGTTCTTTCGTGAAAACGGAAATTTGTAAAGATTATTTTATGAAAGATTAACAAATTCGCAACTTGCAGGCGATAAATGAAGATATAATAGGATTATCACAACAGATAAAGGAGCCCAGTATATTGAAAACTTGGACAGGTATCCTGCTGATGATTATTTTGGCGGTAGCTACGATTAGTACAACTTCGGCTGCCAGAACCATGAATGAATCGCAAAAACAGCTTAATATAGATGATCAATCCAGCCAGACCGCAGAGGTCGAGGCTTCCAATATAGATAAACTGCATGACACAGCGAAGACAACACAGGAATCCATTCCTGTGAAAGATGAATACGTTTCGGTAGCTCCAGAGAATGAGAACGTCAGATTATACCCTATGAAAGTTGAAGGTTCAGGATATATATACAACGGAATGATTTTGGAAGTGGACGGCAAGACAAGAGAATTTAGTGATTGGCAGGGAGAAGGCGGGTCTTACAAACCCGAAGTGCACGAGCTGGATCTGAATGGAGACGGCCAGAAAGAAATAATCGTTTTGTACACGGAAGGTCATGGAACAGGTATTTATTTGGGACAAGCACGTATCATTGATCCGGTAACGCTGGAAGAGATGAAGATGCAATCTCTGGATGAGATTGCAAAACAGCATGTGAAGTCGAAAGTTACGGTTAGATCAGACCGCGTGGATGTTGATGTCGCCGTTGATGGCGTCCAAGCAGAACCTTTACGGATCGAGGGAGATACGAGTGGCGGCGTATATAACGAAGAGTTGGGATTTGGTGGAGTAACCTATTACAGTGTGGAGGATGGCCAACTTGTCGTATCAGCAGCAGGATCTTATGGTGCAGCTTTATATGCTGGTGATCTGACATTTGCTTATGAGTATCAAGATGGCGAGTGGAAGGCTGTAGATTTGAAGTACAGCATGGAAGTGTATGAAGAAGAATATTATGAATCTTTTGATTGATATCATTCTGTTGAAATCGTAGTGCAGCGGGGATTGGAAGTAGTTCTCAAAGTGTGGGGGTTAGTGAGCATCTGATAAGAATATCTTCCTTTCTATCTTTGCGGACAGTAAGGAACAGGGCGAGGCTGAAAAAAATCGGGACATACAGCCTCGTTTTGTGCTGCTCGGAAATAGGCAATGTGTACTAAAAGCGTAGGAAACAATTGACATTATCACTTTAGTGGTTTAAATGTATAAAGGACAAATCATTTTAACATTCAGGAGGGATTTTGATGAAGAAAAAGGTTGTACTGGGTTTGATGGTAGGCACATTAACTCTTGGGATCGGGACGGGTGCACTCGCAGCAACAGGGTTGGAACAGATTAAAGCCTATCTAAACAGCAAGATTACGCTGAAAATGAATGGTGCCACGGTGACAGCCAAAGATGCCAATGGTAAAACGGTGTTGCCTATCACTTACAACGGAACGACTTATTTGCCTGTGCGTGCTGTGGGATCATTGCTTGGGACAGAGATCACTTATGACAGTGCAACTTCATCCGTCCTGATTGGCGGAACGAATGGATCTGCGCCCGTAACCAACGGAAAAGTAACGCTGAGTGCACTTGGAACATCCGTACTGGGATCTACTGCTTGGCACACCAAAGATCCTAAGGATACCACATATAAAGGCAAGGATTACAAGGATGTTTATCTGCATAATGATCCTACGAAACAGGGGGATGATATCCAGATTAATACGGGTAAAAAGTATTCTTCTCTGCACTTGGAACTTGCCGCGCTAACAGGAAATCAGGAGATTCATATCTATGATCAGGATCTCGCGACACTCAAAAAGTTCAATATCACTCCAGAAAACGGTATGATGAGTCTGGATGTGGATGTTAAAGGTACAGACGCTGTCTATGTCGAGATTGTATCTGAAGATCCGGGTTCGGCTCTGTTTGTACCGCTCACAACATCGTATCTGACGAAGTAAAACACAATCTGCAAGTTTGCCACGTTACAGAAGGGGCAAGGCAAACATAAACATAAAAAACGATGATTCACTAGGCAATTTCTGAACCGTATCCGTTATTCAGAGTTGCCTGGTGAACATCGTTTTTATTTTTGTTTTGTTACGAATATTAGCGGATCATGGTATCCAGTGGTTTCAGGTTCGCTTCAATCTCAGCGCGGCGTCCTTCTAGAAACGGAGGCAGCGCCAGTGATTCACCCAGATGCTCCAATTCTTCGTCTGTATCAAATCCCGGACCATCGGTTGCAAGTTCGAACAAAATACCATTTGCTTCACGGAAATATAGGGAGCGGAAGTAGAAGCGATCTACAAACCCTGAGTTAGGGAATTGGAAGTTATGAACCCGTTCCACCCATTGTTTGAGTTCTTCCTCATTATCCACACGGAACGCAACATGGTGTACGCTGCCACGTCCAGGACGCTCTTGGGCAAGGTCATTCCGTTCCTCAACATGAACCTCGGAGCCGCTGCCACCTTCGCCGGATTCAAAAACGAGTACATCAGGCTGACCTGGAGTAAAGGCAGGGTAACTTCCTTTAGCTCTGAAACCGAGCAGTTCGGTAAGAACCGGAGCGGTAAGGGAAGCATCTTTTACCGTAAGATGGATAGGGCCTAGGCCTACAATGCCATACTCGGCAGGTACAGGGCTCTGATCCCATGGTTTACCACCAGCGACACCTGTATTGTTTTCATCCGAGACCAGAATCAGACGTTGTCCTTCAAAGTCTGTGAACGAGAGCGTGGCACGGCCACCCCGTTCAACAATCTCTCCATGTGGGACTTCGAATTCGTCAAAACGTTGCTGCCAGTACGTAAGTGCCGCATCACTTGGAACGCGCAGTGACGTTCCAGATATGCTGTTCACCCCTTCACGAGTCTGTCCGGCCATCGGAATCTCGAAGAAGGTAAGTTCGGTACCCGGATTACCTTTCTCATCGCCATAGAAGAGATGGTAGACGGACACGTCGTCCTGGTTGACCGTTTTTTTAATGAGGCGCAGACCCATGATATTAGTGTAGAAACGATAGTTCTGATCGGCATGTGCTGTTAGAGCTGATACGTGGTGAAGTCCTTTGATTTGCATAATAATTCCTCCTAATTAGGTTATACGTTCAACTAAGGATTATTTACACTGGCACTCCGATGACAGAACAACCTTCCGATCGCTGTTATCCCCAGATTTTTTGATCCTTTTTAAAAGGGGAAATCCGGGGATAGCATATGCTTCCGATGTAGCTTTCTTTCAGAAAGCTTTTAGGCGAACGCTCCGCTTCTTCAGGTTTTTTCTGTCCTCTCCGTTATCATGTAAATGTTTAGTTGAACATTTGTTGAGTGCTGTATTTGTATTATTTCGATTAAGAAAGTTACTAACTTTTCGTTTGTTTTGTTTCTGAATTTATCTTAACATAAAGATATTTAAATTACAATGCTTATTTAGAATTCCAACTGGACAGTAATTTCATTCAATGGCAAAATGAAAAAGTTAACATTAAAGAGAGATAATGTTGGTGAGATGCTTGTAAAGGAGAGAAGAGATGCATGGCGTATCCACCATGGCTGGACCCTTATGACGCAGAGCCGTTTATTCTGTTCTCCACTTCACATATCGTTTCCATTAGCGTAATTACAGCAATGATTGTACTGCTGTTTTTGCTTCGACACCATCTTCGATCATGGTCAGAGAGGGCACGCCGCATACTGCGGATTGTTCTGGCCTGCATCATGTTTGCCTGCGAAATCATGCTGCAGCTCTGGTATGTGTACGGAGGGATATGGAGCCTGCAGACGTCACTGCCACTCGAACTATGCAGTCTGTCTCTGCTATTATCGGCGTTGTTACTACTGACACGCAGTCGACTGTTACATTCTGCACTGCTGTTTGCAGGCATTGCTGGAGCCCTTATGGCGATCCTGACTCCTAATCTGGGTTATGGTTATGCACATTTTCGATTCATTCAATTTTTCGTCGCTCATGCCTGCATCATTCTGGCTTTACTCTACATGACCTGGGTGGAACAGCTGCGACCTAGCTGGAGATCTGTAGCAGGTTCGATGATATTTGTGAATGTGGCAGCATTAATCGTATATGTTGTAGATGTCATGCTTGACGCGAATTATATGTTTTTGAGACACAAGCCGAGTACACCCTCGGTGCTTGATATGTTAGGTCCGTATCCCATGTACATCCTTGGGGAAGAGATACTTGCGCTTGTTTTGTTCTCACTAATGTACATTTTGCTCTTTGCCATTCCAGACCGGTTGAAGCATCGTGTGAAAAAAGGTAAAAGTTCCGCGGTGTAGTGATAATCCTTGTAGTTGCAACTGCGCAGGATTATAAACTTCTTATAAATAAAACATCCCGCAGTAATCTGACTGGATCAGATCGCTTGCGGGATGTTTGGGCGTTGTCCCTGAAAGGGGGCCAACTTATATTTATATTTTATCCACGGAGCAGAGATTCCGCACCATCCACATAGATTCGTGTACCTGTAACATGAGAGGCTTCATCGGAAGCAAGGAACAGAACGAGGTTTGCCACTTGCTTCGACGTTCCAGGTTCGCCCTTGAGCGGATGTTCATGACCCTCAGGGAATTCAACAGGAATCTGTACTTCTTTCAGATCATCCGACGGGTAGGTGTTATCATCGATGTTGGTATCGATGGCTCCTGGGCAGACGGCGTTTACACGGATCTTATAACGAGCCAGCTCCAGTGCAGCCATCTTCGTAAACGCAGTTTGTCCCGCTTTGCTGGAAGCGTATGCAGAGAAACCGATCCCTGAGAAGACCCGGTTACCGTTGATAGAACTGGTGATAATGATGCTTCCGCCGTGTTCTTTCAGATGGGGGATGGCATATTTGACGGTTGCGAAGGTTCCGCGCATATTGATCTCCATCGTCTGGTCCCAGTCCTCGATTTCCATCGTTTCAATCGGGGCCATCGTTCCGTTAATGCCGGCATTCGCAAATATGATATCCAGTTTACCCGCTTCAGCCGCAGCCTGATTGATCGCCTTTTGCACATTGTCCGGTTTGGAGATATCACATTCGATCACATACGCTTCTCCGCCAGCCTTTTCAATCGTCTGCTTGGTTTCCTCCGCATTTTCGGGTGTGCGATCCAGCATGTACACTTTGGCCCCATGCTCGGCGAAACGAATAGCGGTAGCCTGACCAATCCCCGATCCACCTCCGGTTACAATCGCGACTTTGCCTTCCAAACGTTGTTCTGTCATCTCTGATCCCTCCATGAGTTAGATTATCGTTGTACGCTCTACTTCTAACATACCCGGCTCAAGATGCGTGAATCATATGTGTATTATCAAAAAGAACAGGACCGCAATGCGGCCCTGTTCTTTGAACAGATCATCTTCATGATCTGTCTGCTGTAATATTATTTTGGCATGTGTGAGAAGACACCCTTAGGTCATGCCCTGGTTTACTTATGTTTCTTCCAGTCCATAGCGCTGTTATTAAGCAAATATTCGAAGTCGTTATCCCGGCGCTTCTGCTCCGCTTGGCGAGCTTCTTCTGCTTGCTGACGTTCCTGCTCTTTAAGAGCCGCTTCGGCAGCCTTGGCTTCATCCGCCTGAGCTTTCAGCTTCTCCAGCACATCACTGCTAAGCAGATCCTTCAGTGTTGTGGGTTTATCCTGTGCTACTGCTGCTTTGGGAGCAGGAGTGCGTTTTTTGGATTTTGCCATAGGAAAATCTCCTTTCCAAACATGAATCAGGTTCCATTTAACGTACAGTAGTCATAGTATATCAGGTTCCCGTAAAGCATTCCATGAATCTGCGGAACAAAAGCAGGAAAACGAGGGTTGCGTGACGAATGAAAACGGGTATAAAATCATATACTATTACCGATACTGCGACTATTCCCTGGAGAAAGGAGTCGTTGTTCGTGGAAGTAAACCGTGGTTTACTGAAAGGGCTTGCATGGGGCGTTGCCTTTAGCTGCCCGTTATGGATTGCGATTATCGGCTGGTTACGTTTGATGGGATGGATGTATTGAGGATGATGCCGGAAGAGGTCATTTTTTATAAAGTCATAGATGTAACCGCTGTCATTAAAATCAAAAAATAAAGCTCTGCCTTGCGAGATTCGCAAAGGACAGAGCTTTTGTTTGTTTAGATTTCATTAACAAGTCATAACCATGGATTATCATCCGTTTGGCATGGAAGTTCATTAAGGCATTTTTACCGGCTCTGGATATTCCAGACCGTGGGTGTCTACCGTAACTTTTTTCATAACTTGATCGGAAACCGGTTTGTCAGCTTCGCCGATTTCCTGAGCTGCAATACCATCAACAACTTCCATACCTTCGGTCACTTTACCAAAAGTAGCATATGCATTATCCAAATAATCAGCATCTGCTAACATGATGAAGAATTGGGAGCCTGCGGAGTCCAAATCATTTGTACGCGCCATGGAGATAACCCCACGCGTATGATTCAGATGGTTTTTATGACCATTGGATGTAAATTCCCCTTTGATCGTATAACCTGGGCCGCCTGAACCGTTACCATTTGGATCACCACCCTGAATCATGAAGCCCGGAATGACCCGGTGAAAGATCAGGCCGTCATAGAACCCTTTATTCGCCAGTGAGATGAAGTTGTTCACCGTATTGGGGGCGATTTCGGGATATAGCTCAATGACAATCTTCTGTCCATCTGCCATTTCAATGGTAGCTACCGGATTGGGGCCCGTTGGTTCAACTGGAGCTGGTGTTTCTGTAGCGCCACTTGAAGGGCGTCCACAACCACTAATGACGATAAGCAGCATCGCGAGAACCAACGAAACTACTGTGTTTTTTTTCCACCGTAAAGACATGAAAACGTTCCTCCTTGCATCTCTGCATTATATATTTGCTCCAAAATCATATTTGGATATTTACCCAACTATCATACCGTTTTTGTGGACAGGATGGCAATGTAATACATGTGTTTATGGTGAACAAGGGATGGCCTTCATGGAATGATGGGTGTAAAATAAGGAAAATGCTTCCGCATCGGGGACGTACGGGTCTGTTCCGTCCGCTCCAACACACGGCAGTCCCGGCGTCAGTAACGGAAAGGGCGTGCGGGTATATGAACTTCTCGTGGAAGCGCAATCTGGTCATATTGTGGATTGGTGTATTTTTTTGCAGCACCGCGTATTCGATCTCGATTCCATTTCTGCCCCTGTTTCTAAGTGCTGACTTGGGGGTTCGTGATCACCTGGAATTATGGTCAGGATTGGCATTTGGCATTACGTTTCTTGCGAGTGCACTCGTGTCTCCGTTCTGGGGATCACTGGCTGACAAATACGGACGCAAGCCCATGCTGATCCGGTCGGGATACAGCCTTGCCGTCTTGTATTTAATCAATTATTTCGTGCAGGACCCGTATTCGCTGATTGTTGTTCGATTGTTTCAGGGTCTGCTTGCAGGGTTTGTTCCAGCTGCGATTGCCCTGGTAGGTACGAATACACCTGAAGAGAAGACTGGTTATGCACTTGGTATTATGTCCACTGCAGGAGCCACTGGTGGTATTATCGGACCGTTAATTGGTGGCGTGGTGAGTCATTATTATGGCAACCGGAATGCATTTTTGTTTTCGGCTATTGTTGTGTTAGTCTCAGCAATCATCGCAACCTTCTGGGTAAAAGAAGAGAACTTCAACCGGAACAAAGCTCGTTCCCACGTCATGGATGACATTCGTGAAGCGAGAGCGAATCGTTTGTTTATGACGGTGCTTGGCATGATGGGCATATGTACATTCTCCGTCATGATTCTGGAGCCACTATTGACGGTCTATGTGATGGAGATGGGCGTTCAGCCGGATCGTGCCTCACTCAGCTCGGGTATTATTTTCTCAGCGGTGGGGGTAGCAACAGTTATTATGGCGCCGCGGTGGGGCAAGATTGGTTCAAGGATTGGATACGGTAAAGTGTTGATCATTGGACTGGTTGGTGGGGCTGTAGGGAATCTTCTGCAGTTCTTTACAACAGGTTATATCGCATTCGGCATTTTAAGATTTGTGTACGGTTTATTCTTTGCGGCTGTATTTCCGGCAATTAACGCCATGATTGTGCAGGCTACCGCATCGAGTTTCCGGGGAAGGGCCTTTAGTCTGAATCAATCCGCTGCCCAGATCGGGACGATGGCGGGACCGATCATCGGTGGTGTACTTGGGGGCTGGCTGCCGATACGCTGGATTTTTATCATTAATGGACTTGCACTGATCATCACTGCGATTGTAGCGAAGTGGTCTGGATTGGATCACAAACTGCCCGTGGCAAGTAAGGTTTCTGCTAAACAGTGAAGCTGAGTTGTAAAGAGAAATTGAACTTACAAGTAACGAAACGAAAAAAGATGACGCTGTGAAATTACAGACGTCATCTTTTTTAAGTCTAATACGGATCTATATAAGTTAAACTAATCTTTTACACGAGAATGTAGAGGGCAGAAATAATCTGAAGAAACGGAGTGCTCGCCTTTATCACCGGATTATTACCTTTGAAAAGTGAATCAAAAAATCTGGGGATAACAGCGATCAGAAGGTTATTCTGTCATCGGAGTGGCAAGTGTAAAACTCTTTAGTTCAATTTTTATAGGGAGCCTTTAATGGTCATCTGAAGAGGGCTTACGAGAAGCCTTCTCTTTAGGAATGGCATGCTCGACCGCATCACGTTGATCCTCATCCTCAAGCGCTTCGGGGAAGGAGTCCTCAGTGAACAGTCCGAAATTCGGGTCAATATCCCGTTCGGTCACGAGATTATCCGGTTCATGCACATGCTTTTGGCGATCTTCCTTCATCGTGTATGCACCTCCTCATTCAGGATGTCATAACAGCTGTTAATGTCGTGGTGGAATGTCGTTCTCTGGTTTGGCATCCGCACCAGCACCATTAAGCAGATCGGTACCATGCAGCGCATCCGGATCGGGTGCAGCAGGATCAACCGGACTGTTCGGTTGCAGAAGATCTGCATCCGGTACAGATTCCAGCGGTGTCTCAGCCAAACGTGAATCCAATTCCGGCTCGTCCACAGCGGTTGCGGCTACGGGGGCCAGATCCGAATCTTCCGTTACAATCCGTCTGCCGGAAACTTCATCAAAGGTATCCATATCGCCTTCCGGGACTTCCGTTTCTGGCGGAATATCGCGGGACCTCTGATAACGGTCATAATAGCGGTCGCTCTCTTCGTTACTAATTGGTTTGTCAGACATGAGTAACACTTCCTTTCGTTGTCGGTTGCCCAAATGTTTCTTACCCCGTAGTTACCCAAAGCGCTAGTGTTGTAATCTTGCACAGGTTATTATCTCCGGGTGTTCACTACGATATGAATGCCTTAGAATTTGGGGAATACATATTTAACCAAGAAGTATAAGAATCCGAAAAAGATAATGATATATGCGGCATATTTAATAAATGTGGAAGCGACCATACTTGAATCCGATTTATGCTGAACATCCTTATGTTCCACCTCAACCGTACGATGGGGCTCATTCATTGTAATCATCTCCTTAGCGTGTTTGTTTGCTTTGAGAAACCATTACACCCGGAACAAAGGATTGAATCGCAGCCACCGTTTTTACAGCTTTTCCTGTTTTGCCTATGTTATGATGAAGCTTGAATATGTAAGGGAGGAATTTCATGTGGACTGGTTTACACTGGGCAATATGATCACACGCATCCGTATCGGACAAAAGGCGTCCACACCCGGGTTCTCCCGTACCGTCATCCGTCGTCCGGATGGTTTGTTTTGGGTAGGCGGTATATGGTCCGGGCAAGTTGTACAGTTACGAGATTTCCTTTTCTCAGACATATGGACCATCTATGATGATGAGGAGACAGAGCAGTGGCTTGAATTTCGCAGTCAAGTTGAACAGAAAGAACGGGAAATGATAGTGAACCAGTTCGAAGACCTGCGTGATTAATCGGATAACTTTAACAATAAAATGGAAATAAGACTATAAATCGACTTAAATGTGAAATTTCATTTTATCTCAAGAAGGTGACGTGACAAACGGTGGCGAATGATAAATGAGAGAATTTAAGATAGGGAAAATTAGAACTTTGAGGTGCTGTGAATGAAAAATGTGCCCAAAGCTATCGTCATCTTATGGATGAGTGTATTGATTATTCTAGGCATGCCACATGGGATAGTCTTTGCAACTACAGGAGCGGTTCAGCAACCTGTATCCATTACAGGATGGGAAGTAAAATGGGGGAACGTTGACGATCAAGGGTTCATCAGTGAGGTTAAGGGAGCAGACGAGATATGGGAAAAGCAGGGCAGCGATAAGTTAGAGTATAGCAATACGGATCGATCGAATTCCTTATGGACACGCCTGACCATCCCTGAATTGAGTGAGGAAAGTTCAGCCATTCGATTTGAGAACATTAAAGGCAATCATATTGTCATCTATCTGGAAGACCGCAAGGTCTACGAGAACTACCATTACAATTATGATAATAATGCTGTGTTGCTGCCCTTATCCAGCGAAAATTCAGGTGACACGCTCTATGTATGGTCGCAAAATGAGAAAGGCCGTCTGGGGATACAAGGTACTGTTCAGGTTGGACCTTATGCCGCGTTACAGGAGAAATATATTCATAACGGACTTATTGATGTAATTTTGGGCGCGACCTTTGTTTTCACAGCGATTACGATGCTGAGTTGTACGTTCTTCCTTGGCAAGTTCCATAAGGGATTATGGATCTCGCTATGCATCGTAATGGGTTCCATCGGCACGATGATCATTACGTACTCGCAATTTTTGTATACGTTCTATCAGGTATATGGTGACCTGTATTCCGTAGTCTTTGATCTGGCGATGCTGCTGGGTATGCCAGCGCTATGTTATTTTTTTGAACAGATTATCGGACCAGGACTGCATGGGATCTTCACCAAACTGCGAAAAATACTATTCATATATTCAGTTATCGCTGTGTTCTCTCTATTTATCTATGTTACTTCAGGTGGGCAATGGGAGATCCTCTACAATCTGCTCGTACAGCGTGTGGTTGGCATGGTGCTGGTCATTCTGCTGACAATCCTGTTGGTGGGTACCATCGCCAAAGCGCTGCAACGAAATAGGGAAGCTATGCTGCTTGCGACGGGATTCGGTACATTTGCCTTGATCAGTGTGGCTGAACTGTTGTGGTATTATCAGCGGAGTGGAACGTATCATCTGTTATGGTGGAAATGGTCCATGGTTGCATTTGTGATCTCGTTGATTGCCATTCTCGGAAGTCGTTTTGCCGAAAAACATACCAAAGTTTTAGAGTATTCCAAGGAACTGGAGCTGTTCAACAATGAGTTGCAGCGATCCGAAAAGATGGAGATTATTAGCGAACTGGCCGCTTCCGTTGCCCATGAAGTACGTAATCCACTTCAGGTGACAAGAGGGTTCTTGCAACTTATGACGGAACAGGAAGACAACAAAAATAAGGGGTATGTGCGAATTGCACTGGAAGAACTTGATCGGGCTTCGGGCATCATAACGGATTTTCTTACCTTTGCCAAACCTGAGTTTGACCATATTATCTCGCTCAATATCTCGGATGAGTTCAATCATATTGAAGGCATTCTTGTACCGATGGCTAATCTGGAAGGTGGTAAAATCACCACTGACATTCCGCCAGATCTATATATTCGAGGCAATTCCTCGAAGTTCAAGCAGGCTTTTATCAATATTATTAAGAACAGTATTGAAGCTCTGCAGGGACAAGGCCAGATTGATATCTGGGCGTACAAGCAGGACGGAATGATTAAGGTGCATGTCAGGGATAACGGAGAAGGAATGGACGAGGAAGCACTTTCCCGGTTGGGCGAGCCTTATTTCTCCAATAAAATCAAAGGCACAGGCCTCGGCATGATGGTGACATTCCGAATTGTTGAAGCGATGCAAGGACAGATCAGCTTTACAAGCACCAAAGGGGTAGGAACAGAAGCGGTTGTATCTTTTGCCGAGTTCGTCGATTGACGAACTCACAGAAGGATACAGCGGCTTTTTTGTTCCTACCCCTAATTTCTTACATTACCAATAACTCACCCGGTTTAACTTCTCCAAGGTCCGCAATTCACATCATAATTTACTTTGGAAGGATTTGGAGGTATGACAAGAACATAGTCATTCTGCTGCTCCTCAACGGTACGCACCTGAATGTGTTCCGGGATTATGATACCGAAAGCTTCACGAAGCGCCTGCTTCGGATTGGAGTGCAATTGTTGTCTGAAGTGCTCGTCAGTCCAAGCCTTTTCAATAATATCCTCATGCAACGTTTTCTCTGATACCATCATCGTCAACATTCCCTTCATATTTAAAATTAAACTGAATCAGCTTCATCCTTATGTTCAGAATCCCAACTGTTGCTCGCTAATCCAGTGATGAAACCCGCCATGGAGGAGCCGTTTCTTCCGTTGTGTAATGTCCTGAACAGCTTGTACTAAAGTGCTGCATAAATTAGAATTAAACGCCTCAAGATGCGATGTTCCTAAGTTAGACGATGTTAGTGTACGATTATAGTGATAAGCAATGTCTACGTAAGAGTTCATGAGTTGTGTATTGTATACATTGTCATGTATACGTTCGCTTAGAGGATAAACTGGATAGTTGTGATTCAGTGCTGCGGATATGTGGGAGAGGTAGCTGTTGTAGTTTGCATGCACAGCATCTTGTTGCGTGTCTGTGAAGTCATCGGTCATTTGAAGTGTCATGAGTGTAATGTTGATAGCAGAACACACCGGGATGATCCGGTCGGACTGATTCAGCAGAAGCAGTGCACCAGTAGCTCCAATGAGCAGAGGGGCAGCCTTTTGCGCAATCAACAAGGGATTCTGTTGGAAATAATCAATGGAGTGCTCACCCGTAACACTCACGGCCCAATCCACTACATATTGTCTGAAATAGACCCAGAACGTGGAGGAAAGATTGAATAATACCGAGTAAGATTGAAGTGCATCCATGTAATATAGATTACCCAGGGATAACTTCAATGTGGCATTCTCCGGTTGTTCATCCATCACGTCGTCCTGATTCAGAAAATATAACATATGGATGAGGCAGGCTGTACTTAATTGGTGTGCTTTCTCTGGGGGTAGTTTATCTGAGTGTTGCATCCAAAGTGGAATGATGTACCCGATGTAGCTGTGCCCCGAATCTCGTAACAGCGGATTAACCGAACGAAGCTGCTCTAATGCATGTCCTGACAAGGGTTCGGGATATTTCCGTACGAGTTCTTCCGCTGAAGCAAACACGACCTCCAGATCGGATCTAAACGGATCTAACCAATCTTTCCGCATTATTACATATCGTCCTTCCTGCGATAAGGTAATCCAGGACTGTTAAACTATATTAGTTGAAATAATCATTTACACGATAACGGAGAGGACAGAAAAAACCTGAAAAAGCGAAGCGTTCGCCTAAAAGCTTTCTGAAAGAAAGCTACTTCGGAAGCATATGCTATCCCCGTATTTTCCCTTGAAAAAAGGGAATCAAAAAAATCTGGGGATAACAGCGATTGGAAGGTTGTTCTGTCAGCGTAGTGTCAGTGTAAATAATATGTAGTTCAACTGATATAGATCATGAAGTTACACTTAGTATAGCGGAAATAAACTGAAAAAAATAGGATTTTTTGTGATCAATTGTGAGAAAAATGATGACTTTTTGTATTTTATGGCATAAAAAAGTGGATTTTAGGCTCAAACTAGGAAGGCACAGGATTTCGACATCGGAAAGGCGGCAGAAAAATGAAATTAAAATGGAAAACATGGATGGCAGCCGGATTGGCAGCCGTAGTCATAACAGCAGCAACAGGACATGTAGCATTCGCTGATTCAACGGTTCGGGTTGAGGAACATGAAGATGCGTCAAAAGCTTCTTCCTCTGCTAAACCAGCGAAGCCGTGCATGCAGGCAGGACACGGTCTGTTCATGATTGGTGAGACGGCAGACTTGCTTGGCATTGGACTTCGGGATCTGAAAGAACAGATGGAACTTGGCAAGACGTTGTCCCAGATTGCGAAAGAGCGTAAAGGACTTAGTGAGGAGCAGTTATTGCAGAAGTTGAAGCCTACACTGGCACAGCGTCTGGATCAAGCTGTAGACGAAGGTTGTCTCACCAAGGAACAAGCTGCAGCCACGAAGGCGGACATGGATACCAAGTTGAAAAAGGTCATCAATACTCCGCTTCGTGATTTGCGGCGCGAGTTTGCCCACCATGGCAAACGTTCCATGGTAGATAAGGGCGAAATTGCCCGGTTTATTGGAGTCACCCCTGCTCAACTTCACGAGCAGCTTCAGGGAGGGAAATCTCTGGCTGAGATTGCTCAGGCAAAAGGCATTAGTGAAACGCAGCTGGTGGACAAGCTGAAGGAACAATTAACGGGTGATCTGAAGAGATTTGTGAATCAGAAGGGCAACGTGCATCCAGCCCCGGGTCCCCAGGAACCTGTTCCTGGACGATCAACTTCGAGTGAAGTGAAATAAAGAAGAGCGTCTCCGTGAGGGGACGCTCTTCTTTATTTTAAAACGGCTCACTCGTTCCCGGACTGCGAGTTGGGCCGGGTGACGGAGTTCGCTCAGGTGAATTTTTTTTGCCCACAGCAGCTGATGGATTGGGGGTTAAACGTGGTTTGCGCATTAACCCTACGGTGAAACGTGAGCCAGGAAGCTTGGACAGCGCCCAACTGATTGCAAGAGCGATAACAACCGTTACAAGGAACGATAGCAACGTTACAGGCAGATGCCATCCACTGAGTTGAAGCGGTCTGGTTACATAAGCGATCGCATAGATCACCAGTGCATGAACCAGATATCCACCAAATGAATAGCGGCCAATCCAGGATAACAGGCGCTGAAACCGTGTATCTTTGCCTCGCATCAGTACAAGGAAACCATACATCATAAACATCTGAGCCATAATGATCAGGAATGTGGTTGGTTTCAGATAGGTGGAGATATTCAGATTAACAACATCCCCGGACCCACGCAGCACATCGTAACCAAGCCATATATACATCCCTATAAACAGACAGATCGTCCATGGCAGCACCTTGGTGGTCCAACTCCTCCAGCTATCCACTGACCAGGCACATACGGCACCCAGTAAAAAGTAGAACCAGTACATCACCCATGAATAGGAGCGATATTGCAGCAACGTTGACCAAGGCTCGGACATGGATTCTGTCCAGCCCCCCATATTATAGTAGGACCATTGCATAAGCAGAGCATATAGTGCTGCTGCAAAGAGAATTAGCCCCATCATGACTTGCATGGGCGTGAAACGCTTGGCGTTCTGGATACGTCTCTGAATGGCTTTCGCTCCCGCCAGGAACAGGGGGAACAGAATATAGAACTGAAACACCATAATGACAAACCAGAGATGGTATCCTGTCTGCGGGACAAACAGTTCACGAATCAGACTGCGAAAATCCGGTATACCTGTAAGCCAGAACGCGGGGGTGAAGATACGGACAGAAAGCCAGTAGATCAGTGTCCATACGACAAACGGCATATAGATATCGCCAAATCGCTTTCGAATGAAGCGAGGATAATCCGGTTTAGTGTTACGGTGATGGTAAAACAACATTACACCTGATAGAAATACAAACGTTGGCGTACCAAATCGGGTCAGATGATAAATCATGGTCAGCATAATGGAATCCGGTTGTTCAATATCGGCGCGATAGATATACTCAGCGATACTATGCTGCATGACAATCGCCAGAAAGGCAATGCCCCGCAGTTCGGTCCATTCCGCTATTCGTGGTTTTTTCACATTGTAATCCTCCCTCCAGGAACCGGAGTTCATCATATAAGGGTACCCGTTAAACATTAAGGCTGCATTAAATGGAGAAAATAGGTACAAAAAAAGACGACTTTGGCCGTCTTTTTTGTTGATATATTTCATGCTTGTTTTAGTTCTGTTCCTCTGATGATGGAGTCTCTGAGGACGCGGCATCTTCTTCAAACAGTTTCTGAATGTAGGACTGGAGTTTGGTTACATCAACACCCAGTACCTGAGCTGAGCCGACCAGTTCATTGGTGAGTAGTTTGTTCGGTGGAATCTGCTGCTGAACGATATCGTTCACATGGATATCGAAGCCAAGTGATGCGAGTTTTAACATCTGGGTTGGACTAAGGTCTGTCTCAATGTATGGAGCGATGGCTTCCAGGATATCCGGGATTTTGAAGAGCGACGTGGTACTCTGCATTTTCTTGGCCAGCTCGGTCATGAAGATCCGCTGCCGTTCGGTACGGGTGAAATCCGATGTGGCATCATGCCGGAACCGAACATATTGCAGGGCGGTCTTGCCGTCCATATGCTGCAATCCTTTTTTTAAGTCAATGTCGTACATATGTTTATCTGCTTTACTGGTGTAATACATGTCTTTCTCCACGTCGATCTCAATACCGCCTACCGCATCAACAAGTGCCATGAAACCTGTAAAGTCTGTGTAGACATAATGCTGAATGGGAATACCGAGCAGATCACTGACGGTTTGTTTGGTCAGCTCCGCACCCCCGTAGGAAAAGGCTGCATTAAGTCTGCTTTTGCCATGCCCTGGAATGGCTACATAGGTATCTCGCAGTACGGAGAATAGATGGGCTTTCTTGGTGACGGGATCAATGGAAGCGACCATGACCGAGTCCGAGCGTCCTGCATCGTCACCTCTTGAGTCTCCACCAAGGAGCAGAATGTTCACCCGTTCCTGACCCTCCCATCTGGGAATCGTTGTCGTTGGTGTGTCTGAATCGCTGTCTGTGCCGGAAGAGGACGAGTTGGATGAAGTCCCGGAAGCCGTGGAGATGCTATTGGCAAAATGAACAATCGAATATCCGTAATATACAACGACACCTGTAATCGCAAGTGCCAGGGTCAGGGCTGTACCCCATAACCATTTTTTAAGCATAATCTTCACCTTTCTATGATTGAACTGATATGTAACCCAAACTAGTTTAACAAAAAGAAAGTAAAATGTCCTCTTTGATTTCGTAACTTCGGTCAATGTGAGGATTATTTGACAAATAGTTAGTGTATATTTATTATGTAAAAACTAATCTTGTTTTGTGTAATGGGGGTATTAAAAGCCAGTTATGAATCAATCACTATTTAATTGGATTAATCAGTATGCAGACCAAATACCGTTTCTGGACTGGTTTATGATCACATCATCCGAGTATGCGGTTTGGGTCATGATCGCACTGCTCGTTATCGTATGGTTTCTCGGCGATCCGTCGAAACAACGAATTGTTTTTTATGCCTGTGTGGCTTCCATTGTAGCGCTAGTTCTGGCCAAATGGGGGATATCACCAGCAGTAGGTCATCCAAGACCTTTTGTAGAAGGGACTGTGCATCAGCTGGTTGCCCATGTACCTGATCCTTCTTTTCCAAGTAAACATGCTTCCTTCGTATTTGCTCTCGCGGCTGCTTCATTCTTCATTGGACGTCGCTTCGGGTTATGGATGCTATTACTCGCTGTGTTGACAGGGGTGTCTCGTGTATATGTTGGTGTGCATTATCCAGGAGATATTCTGGGAGGATTCATTCTCGGAAGTCTGCTTAGTGTGGTTTTGATTACAACCCGCAATTATACCAAGTCGATTCCCGACTTTTTCATTAACATACACCGACGTGTTTTTCGTTAACGTCTGAACGTAATATGGAGCGAAATCGTAATAGTTTTGTTCAATAAAGAAGTCTCTTATCTCTGGTTCTGCCAAAGATGGGAGACTTTTTTTGTGTTATGTTCGAAGTTACATGAAATTTATAGAAATTGAATTCTAACATCTACAATTCACGACGATAGGTGACGATATATTATAAATATGTATTATTTTGAGGAGTGGGACACATGGAAGACACGCGGGGGAATAAGTTGGGGATATTGAAGTTAACGATTCGAGGCAAGTTACTGACTGGTTTTTTAATCGTCGTGGCTCTGCTGGTTGTTGTAAGCGTTTATGCGTTAATACAGATCCATAATATGTCTGGAAAAGCCAATGATGTGGATCAGACCTGGATGCCGAGTGTAAGCCTGCTGGGTATGATGAACGGCGATGTTTCGGATGTAGAGCGTTTGGCGCTTGCAGTCATCGTTGAACAGAACGAAGACGAATCGGTTAAGCTGAATGAAGCGTTGCAGCTACTTCTCAACAAGATTGAAGATGAACGAGCACAACTGCAAACGTACATTGGAAGTAATGAAGAAGCACTTAAGCTGTATAATGAGGATTTCAGTACGAATTATGAAGCCTATCTCGCAAAAATGCCTGCATTCATCGAATTGGGTCTGAAAAACGATTATGCGGGAGCAAGCAGACTTCATACCGAGGCTTATCCAATGTGGTATACAGCAAACGACACCCTTGCCAAGTTAATTACCTTGGGCAATGAAGGATCGGATGCAGCAACGAATGATTCTGTCGAGTTGGCTGAGAATACATTTAATGTGATTTTGGCAGTGACGATTTTTGCATTCCTGGCAGCTGTATTTATTGCCTTCTTCATTGCAAGCATCATCTCACGTCCAATCAAAAAGATGAATGAAGCAGCCATGGCCATTGCCAACGGTGATCTGACGGGTGAGACGATTGTACTTAAGAACAAGGATGAATTGGGAACGCTGGCAGCTTCCTTTAATACCATGAGTGGCAATTTGCGCTCCATGATTGAATCGGTATCGATGACTTCTGAACAGGTAGCTGCTTCATCGGAAGAACTTCTTGCAAGTGCCGAGCAGAATACCCAAGCTTCGGAACAGATCTCCCAAACGGTCGAGGAATTGGCTGTAGGTACGTCTGATCAAGTTGATATTGTGAAGCGTTCTTCACAGGCGATGAATGAGATGGCACTCGGGTCGGAGCAGATTGCTGAGCTTGCCCAAAGTGTGTCCGTATCTGCTGTGGATGCGGCGAATCAATCTTCCGAAGGAAACATGATTATTCAACAAGCGGTTGAACAGATGGGTTCTGTTCGAAATTCCATTGCTTCGCTTACAGAATTGGTTACAGGGCTGGGGGAACGTTCAGCAGAGATTGGTACCATTACCGAGGTAATCAACAACATTGCCCGGCAGACCAATCTGCTTGCACTGAATGCAGCCATTGAAGCCGCACGAGCAGGAGAGCATGGACGTGGTTTCGCTGTAGTTGCGGGAGAAGTACGTAAGTTGGCTGAGGAATCTTCTACATCTGCGCAAAGAATTACAGATCTCGTTCAATTGATTCAGAAAGATACGGATCATGCTGTTCAGGCAGTCAAAGTAAACAGCAGCGAGACAGAAGCAGGAATCGAGATGGTTACTGCCGCAGGACAAGCGTTCGAGCAGATCTCGGATGCCGTCAACAAAGTAGCGGGTGAAATCCAGGAAGTATCTGCAGGTTCAGAGGAAATGTCGGCGAGTACAACTGAGGTTGTAGGATATGTAAGTCAGATCTCCAACATTGCTGGAGAGGCAGCGGGCGGGGTTCATAATGTATCTGCCGCAACTCAACAGCAGTTGGCTTCCATGGAAGAGATCGCATCATCCGCAGGTTCATTATCCAAAATGGCCGAAGAACTGCAGGAGCAAATTAACAAGTTCAAAGTGTAACCAAAGAAAGAGATGTTCTGATACCTAAGGTGTACAGATACATACAGACGAGATGGTCAGAGTGCCATTTGATCTGTGGTGTTGATCAAAGCAAGGGCGAGAAGCTGTTTCTCTAACGCGCATATGCGTCAGAGAAACAGCTTTTTTTGTCGCTTGACGAAGAGGAGGTCACAACAATGTTATTTTAGAAGTCACCAACGCTTATATAGCAAGTTAAACAAACGACTATAATGGTAATTAATGGTGGAAGTTACACTGAAATACACCATGGGGAGGAGCGATATAAACTCGTAGTCCAGAGTAATGCATACGGAACATTATGAAGAGGAGATGAATAGTTGAACATGAAAGGGAGCTGGTGGAGACGAGTCGCCATGATCGCGTTATCGGCAGGACTACTGGCAGGGAGTTTATCGATGGGCACAGGCATTCGTAAGGCGGATGCGGCCGCCGGAAATCAAAACTATGCTGAAGCACTGCAAAAGGCCATTTACTTCTATGAAGCACAGCGTTCGGGCCCATTGCCGGCGAGTAATCGGGTCGAATGGCGTGGTAATTCAGGCATGCAGGATGGAGCTGATGTAGGCGTTGATCTGACCGGAGGATGGTATGATGCCGGAGATCACGTGAAGTTTGGTTTTCCGATGGCTGCTTCCGCAACGATGCTCGCCTGGTCTGTCGTGGAATACAGCGACGGATATGAACAGGCCGGACAACTGGAGGAGATCAAGGATAATATCCGATGGGCGACCGACTATTTTATGAAAGCGCATACGAAACCAAATGAATTATGGGGACAAGTGGGGGCAGGCAATACCGACCATGCCTGGTGGGGTCCCGCAGAAGTCATGCAGATGAGTCGTCCCTCGTTCAAGATCGATGCTTCCTGCCCGGGCAGTGATCTGGCGGCAGAAACGGCTGCAGCGCTGGCAGCGTCATCGATTGTATTTGCAGATGATGATCCGGCATATTCGGCCAGACTGCTCCAACATGCGAAAGAGCTGTATAACTTCGCAGATACATATCGGGGGAAATACACCGATTGTATCACTGATGCTGCAGCGTTTTATAACTCGTGGTCAGGATACGAAGACGAATTGGCATGGGGTGGCGCATGGCTTTATTTAGCTACTAATGATAGCGCTTACTTGTCCAAGGCCATTGCGGCTTCGGATCGGTGGTCTGCCAGCGGTGGTTCTGCAAACTGGCCCTATACGTGGACACAGGGCTGGGATAACAAAAATTATGGTGCCCAGATTCTGCTTGCCCGAATTACGTCCAGTTTGAACATGCCGGAGGCGACGAGATTTATTCAGTCGACTGAGCGCAATCTGGATTATTGGACGGTTGGAGTCAATGGGACACGAGTCAAGTATACGCCAGGGGGTCTGGCGTGGCTGGATCAGTGGGGCTCGCTCCGATATGCAGCGAATGCATCCTTTATTTCTTTTGTATACTCCGACTGGGTCAGTGATCCTGTGAAAAAGTCAAGATATCAGGATTTTGCTGTCTCACAGATGAATTATATTCTGGGCGATAATCCACGTCAGAGCAGTTATGTGGTCGGATATGGGCAAAATGCACCTCAACATCCGCATCATCGGACCGCTCACGGTTCATGGCTGAATAACGAAGATATCCCGGCTAACCATCGCCACATTCTGTATGGTGCCATGGTCGGTGGCCCGGATGCATCGGATGGATATACCGATGATATCGGGGATTACGTGAGTAATGAGGTCGCAACCGATTACAATGCTGGTTTTACCGGCGCACTGGCAAAGATGAATCTGCTGTTTGGTCAGAATCATCAGCCCCTTGCCAACTTCCCTGCACCTGAGGTGAAGGGGGATGAGTTCTTTGTGGAGGCTGCCATCAAATCATCCGGTGCCAATTATACGGAAATCAGAGCACAGCTGAATAATCGTTCCGCTTGGCCTGCCCGAATGGGAGATCAACTTTCTTTTAAGTATTTCCTGGATTTGAGTGAAGTGTATGCTGCTGGACGTACTGTATCGGACGTTCAAGTGACAACCTCCTACACGGAGGGGGCGACGATATCCCAACCAATTGTGGTGAATGCAGCCCAGCATATCTATGCCATTACGGCGAACTTCGGTAATACCAAGATCTATCCAGGTGGGGAAGGAAATTATCGTAAAGAAGTACAGTTCCGCATTACAGGCCCACAGGGTGCATGGAATGCAAGTAATGATCATTCGTTCCAGACGCTGACCACAGGCACTCCTGTGAAGAGCATATACCTTCCAGTCTATGATGCAGGGGTGAAGGTGTATGGACAGGAGCCTGGTGTTACACCAGTCACGGTTCCAGGCGCACCTGCTGGCGTGCAGGCTGTGGCGGGAAGTAGTCAGGTTAACCTGACTTGGGCCGCTGTATCCGGGGCTGAATCGTATACGGTGAAGCGCTCCGAGGTGAGTGGAGGACCATATACAACTGTTGCGACAGGGGTTAATGGATTGACCTACACAAACACGGGGCTGACCAACGGGACGGCTTATTATTATGTAGTGACTGCTGTGAATTCAGCAGGGGAATCATCGGGTTCTGTACAGGTGTCGGCTACCCCGCAAGTAGCTTCGACGGTGCCGGGAGCACTGACTTTAAGTGGGACAGCTGGCAATGCGCAGTCGGTCCTGACCTGGACAGCAGCCTCGGCCGCTACTAGCTATAAGGTACAACGTTCGGTGGCAGGCGGGACATATGCAGATGTGGCAACCGGTTTGTCCGTGTTGACTTACACCGATACAACAACGCTGAATGGTACCACGTACAATTACCGGATTGCAGCTGTGAATGCGAACGGACAGACACTGTCCAATGTCTTGGCACTGACACCTACTTCACCTCCGGTGACGACCGGTACACTCGAAGTGCAGTACCGCAGCGGAGGTTCCGGGAATTCAAGTAATGCGGTGACTCCGCAGTTCAACGTGAAGAATACCGGAACACAAGCGATTGATCTCAGTACCGTAAAGATCCGATATTATTTCACCAAGGATGGTGCGGATCAAATGACTTTCTGGTGTGATTATGCCGAAATGGGCACGGCCAATGTTGAAGGTACATTTGTCGTAGTGAATCCGGCGAAGGGTACCGCAGATACGTATCTGGAGATTAGCTTCAAGTCGGGAGCAGGCAGTTTGGCCGCTGGAGCAGAGACCGGCGTGATTCAGGCACGCTTTTCCAAAAATAACTGGAGCAATTTCGATCAAAGTAATGATTATTCCTATGATGCTTCCAAGACGGCTTTTGCCGCATGGAACAAGGTAACTGGGTATCAGGGAAACACCAAAGTATGGGGCTTGGAGCCGTAACTGACTGAATGTCAGAAGAAGATCAGCATGGGCAGACCAACAGCGTTTATATTCAATTTCCACTATTCCAGGGAGGTATATACTAATGTTGAAATCAGCTGCGAAAAAAAGTTTAACAGCCATGCTGGCGGGAACCGTCATGTTGACCGGATACACCGGACTCTGGGCAGGGCCGCAAACAGCACATGCCGCAGATCAGGCCATCGAGATTCAGGCAGACAGCATTAATGAAGCCCGGTTTTTGCAATTGTATGATCAGTTGAAAGATCCGGCGAACGGATATTTTTCTCCAGAGGGTCTACCGTATCATTCCATTGAGACCCTGCTCAGTGAGGCACCGGATTATGGTCATATGACAACGTCAGAGGCATACAGTTACTGGCTGTGGTTGGAAACCATGTATGGCCACTACACGGGAGACTGGTCCCAACTGGAAGCAGCTTGGGACAGTATGGAGAAATACATTATCCCGGTCAACGAAGGTGACGGCAAGGAAGAGCAGCCTACGATGAGCTCATACAACCCAAACAGCCCTGCTACGTATGCAGCGGAAAAACCTTTTCCTGATCAATATCCATCGCAACTTAATGGTCAATATGCAGCGGGTAAAGACCCGATTGATGCCGAACTTAAGGCGACCTATGGTGACAATCAGACCTATCTCATGCACTGGCTGGTCGATGTGGATAACTGGTATGGATATGGCAACCTGTTGAATCCATCACATACGGCTACCTATGTGAATACGTTCCAACGTGGGGAGCAGGAGTCTGTGTGGGAAGCCATTCCGCATCCATCCCAGGATGATAAATCTTTTGGTAAGGCAAACGAAGGCTTCATGAGCTTGTTCACAAAGGAAAATCAGGTACCGTCAGCGCAATGGCGTTACACAAACGCAACGGATGCCGATGCACGTGCTGTACAGGTGCTGTATTGGGCGAAGGAGATGGGATACAACAATCCGGAATATCTGGATAAAGCGAAGAAGATGGGGGACTATCTGCGCTATGGCATGTATGATAAATACTTCCAAAAAATTGGAAGTGCAAAGAGCGGTACACCAACTCCGGGTACCGGCAAGGATTCCAACATGTATCTCATGGCATGGTATACGTCTTGGGGAGGTGGCTTGGGTCAAGGTGGGGATTGGGCTTGGCGCATTGGAGCGAGCCATACCCATCAGGCTTATCAAAACCCGGTTGCAGCCTATGCCTTGTCTGATCCGGCTGGCGGCTTGATTCCGGAATCAGCAACAGCGAAGGCAGATTGGAATGCTACGCTGAAACGTCAGTTGGAATTCTACACTTGGCTACAATCCCATGAAGGAGCTATCGGCGGGGGAGCAACGAACAGTCTGGATGGTTCATACAAAGCCTATCCGGCAGGCGTAAGTACATTCTATGACATGGCCTATCAAGAAGCACCAGTGTATCGTGACCCGGATTCCAACACCTGGTTTGGATTCCAGGCATGGCCGCTGGAGCGTGTAGCCGAGATGTACTATATTCTTGCGGAGAGCGGTGATTTGACCTCTGAGAACTTCCAGATGGCCAAAAAAGTAATCACGAAGTGGATCGACTGGAGTAAGGATTATGTATTTGTAGGTGAGCGTCCGGTGACGGATGCGCAAGGTTATTATCTGAATGCGGCTGGACAGCGCATTGTGGGTGGAACCAATGTTCAGGTAGCAACAACGCCGGCTCCGGGAGAGTTCTGGATTCCGGGTGGTCAGGAATGGCAGGGTCAACCGGACAAGTGGAACGGATTCAGTTCGTTTACGGAAAATCCGAACTTCCGTGTAACGACCAAAGATCCAGTGCAGGACACAGGAGTTCTGGGAAGTTACGTTAAAGCTCTGACCTTCTTCGCAGCGGGAACACAGGCAGAGAACGGCACACTTAGCGCGGAAGGCCAAGAAGCCAAGGATTTGGCCGAGGCTCTGCTGGATACAGCTTGGGATTACAATGATGGTGTGGGGATCGTTACGGAAGAAGAGCGTAAAGACTACTTCCGCTTCTTTGCCAAAGAGATCTATATCCCGGCGAACTGGTCAGGAACCTTTGGTCAAGGCAACACGATTCCAGGTACAGCAGGTGTACCTTCCGATCCGGCGAAAGGCGGCAATGGCGTATACATTGGATACTCCGATCTGCGTCCGGCCATCAAGCAAGATCCGGCATGGGCTTACCTGGATAACCTGTATAAAACGTCGTATAACCCGACCACGAAGCAGTGGGAAAACGGTGCACCTACCTTTACGTATCACCGGTTCTGGTCACAGGTGGATATGGCTACAGCGTACGGCGAGTATGATCGTCTCCTCGGAGATTCTGATAGTCCGGAAGTGGAAGTACCCGCTGCTCCTGCTGGCGTAACAGCAACTGGAGGAAGCGAGCAAGTGGTACTGAATTGGAACGCAGCTGCTGGTGCAGCCTCGTATACTGTGAAACGTGCAACAGTGAACGGTGGTCCTTATACGCCTGTAGCGACAGGAGTCACAGGATCGACATTCACAGACACGGGTTTGACCAACGGCACAACGTATTATTATGTCATCACTGCGGTGAATGCCGTAGGTGAGTCCGCACCGTCGACACAGGCATCTGCAACACCATTGGCAGGTGTCGTAGTGCCAGGTGTATTCAACCTTACTGGAACGGCTGGCAATGCCCAGGCGGTACTGACATGGACAGCATCAACTGGTGCAGCAAGTTATAAGGTGCAACGTTCGGTAGGCACCGGAGCATATGCTGATCTGGCAACTGGTTTGACTGCACTGACGTATACCGATGCTACAGCGGTGAATGGTACGGCTTATAATTACAGAGTCGTAGCCATGAATACGAGTGGTCAGACGAATTCGAATGTATTGGTGTTGACCCCATTAGCACCTCCAGTCACAACGGGAACGCTTGAAGTACAATACCGTAATGGTAGTTCAGGAACTTCGGGCAATGCGATTACTCCACAGTTCAATGTGAAGAATACAGGAACAACTGCTGTCGACTTGAGCAAAGTGAAGGTCCGGTATTATTTCACGAAGGATAGTGCCGCTGATCTGAGTTTCTGGTGTGATTATGCACAGGTTGGCAGTGGTAATGTGGAAGGGCATTTTGTTTCGATAGATCCGGCCAAGGGCACGGCAGATACGTATCTGGAGATTGGATTCAAAGCGGGTGCAGGCAGTTTGGCCGCGGGTGCCGAGACTGGAGTCATCCAGGGACGTTTCTCGAAAAATAACTGGACGAATTTTGATCAAACGAATGATTATTCCTTTGATTCCACTCAAACGGCCTTCAGTGCCTGGACAAAAGTGACAGCTTATCAGGATGGCGCCAAGGTATGGGGAATTGAACCTTAAATGAGTTGATCGACTAGCTGTAGAGTGATGTTACTCATCATACAGGTTAAGCCGGGGAGAGATCCCTGGCTTTTCTTTTTTTATGGAAAAGCAAAAATGAAATACGAAATAATCAAACGGACACTGCTGATAAATCGATCCGTATTGAGGCTGGAGGCAAAAATGTGAATTCGGGCAACGGTAATCGGCAAATGAATCATAGTAATGTTTACCATATTTGCGATTTTAAACATTAAAATCTAGGTCATATGGCATATGCCCTGAATGAGAAACGACCTAGCTCTTGTATCGCGGAAAAATCAAGCCTATCAAATAGTTACAATAATTTAACCTTTCAAAAAGAAGGGATCAGCAGTGAATTTTTCCAGCAGATCATGGACAGAACCTGATACTTAGTGCTCAAATGTGCCTATATCAATACAGGACTTTCGACTGATGAACGTTATGGATAGCCCGTTTACAATGGGGCAAGCCCGGGAGAACCAAGCCAGGTTAAAATTCTGTAACATCAGGGGGAACTCGACATCATGAACTGGAAGAAAACGATTATTACGGCAAGTGTCACAGCAACGATGCTGATGGGAAGTCTGACGACAGGAGCACTAACGGCACAGGTATCGGCAGCTGCTGTTGACAATTCACAAGTAAAAGTAATTTGGGGCGTAAACCTACGCACAACACCTTCTTCTTCTGCGAAGATTGTTCGCTTGGTTGCTAAAGGGGAAACGGTAACGGTGCTTCAGCAATCCGGTTCGGATTGGTATAAGATTAAGGATTCTGCTAACCGGACAGGCTACATATCTTCTTCATCCAAATACACACAAGCGATTAGTGGCGGCACAAGCGGATCGGGTTCGAATAGTGGTACATCGGTGACCGGCAATGCATCTGTAGAAAAAGTGATTGCAGCGGGAATGAAATACTTGGGAACACCTTATGAGTTCGGAGCCAGTCGTAACAGCACAGCGACTTTTGACTGTTCCAGCTTTGTACGTCAGGCTTTCATCGATGCGCTGGGCATCAAGCTTCCAGCGGATTCCCGCAAACAGGGAGCTTATGTAAAAGCCAAGGGTACAGTTCAGACCAACTGGAAAAACCTGAAACGCGGAGATCTGATGTATTTCATGTCGTATAAAGGCAGCTCTGCATCATCGTATTCCGGCGTGAATAAATCTACCGCAACAATTACTCACACAGGGATTTACCTGGGCGACGGAAAAGTATTACACACCTATTCTAACGCTGGCGGTGGTGTAACAACTAGTGATATCTCCGGCAAACACTGGGAGTACCGCTTCCTGTTTGGTGGTAGTGCGCTGTAGGTTAGAACAAGAACCTTCTTAAATAATCCACGCATGTTCGTATGCATACAAAACACCTTCCATTCTGCCTTTGACAGGCGAGTGGGAGGTGTTTTTGTGTTATTTATTATTTTGAAAAACTCAATCGTGATAGTACAGTCGGAACAGGATGTCCTGGTTGTAGTTACCGAATCCCTCGCCATATAAGGTAAGCCCGCCCACATGTTGAGCATCTTCCTCCACCGAAAGACGAAGAGTCCATTGGTTGCGTTCAACCGGGATATCTGCGAGTGTAATGTCGGATAGATGTTGTCCATCAATAAACGTACCCTCATTGGTAATTCGGAGTACCTTGAGCATGCCGTATTGATTGACACTGTCACTCCACCATTCCGGGGTGAACATGCCACGTCCGTTGCCTGAATCCCCAGGGCTTGTCCATTCCCCTAATCGGATGCCATTCAGCATGAATGTAATATCCGAGGGCCAATTCGGATTAACCGAAGGGGCTTCTGACCCGATCTCGAGGGACAATTCAATGGCATTGATCTGCTGTCCGGATAAGATATAGTTTGGAATTTTGTACTCCACAAATCCACGACCAAACCACAGAATATGCGCATGCATCCGCTCGGGGTCGAGAAAATAACGAGGATCATCATACTGTCCGATAACATGATTGGACGTAGCCAGACCACATGTCGGGTAGACGTCAAAGTGAGTGTAGTGTCCCACAGGTACAGAAACTTCGTGCAGCTTGCGCGCTGTCCCGCTTTCCTGCGGCATGGAGATGCCAATCCAGTCTACAGCAAGACTGTTCATTTTATGTGTGCCGCCGTCTTTGCGTATCATTTTGGACTGAATAATGCCCACATCCTGAAGTTTGCGGACATGCATGGTCACGATAGCACTACTTAGACCCAGTGAAGCAGCAAGGTCTTTCACATTCATCGGAGTCTCTGCAACAAGGCGGATGATCTGTAGACGGACTTCACTGGCAAGTGCTTCATATAGGGGGAGCCATTCGGCATCGGTATTTGCTCTGATCACAGTTGTTCCTCCATTTTTTCTGTATAGAATTAAGTTAAACATAAATTCAGTAAAAAGAATAACATTTTGCAAAATTCAGGTTGAAATTAAGGCTATAATCGATTTTAATATAAATATGAACGTTGATCCATAGAATATCAATTAATTTTTATATTAATCTTAAGGAGTTGAAATTCATTATGGAAAAAGCAAAAATGACGGTAGATAAAGATTTTACTATTGGTGTAGTGGATAAGCGCTTGTACGGATCATTTATTGAGCATCTGGGACGTGCAGTCTATGACGGGATTTACGAGCCGGGGCATCCATCAGCGAACGAACAGGGTTTCCGCACGGATGTGCTGGAGATGGTCAAGGAGTTGAATGTACCGATTGTACGTTATCCTGGAGGTAATTTTGTATCCGGTTACAATTGGGAAGATTCGGTTGGACCTGTGTCAGAACGCAAACGCAGACTGGAACTGGCCTGGAGAACGATTGAGACCAATGAATTTGGCTTCAACGAATTCGTGGACTGGGCGAAACAGGCTAATTCTGAAGTCATGATGGCTGTTAATCTGGGAACACGGGGCGCCGATGCAGCACGTAACATTGTAGAGTACAGCAACCATCCAGAAGGTTCGTATTATAGTGATCTTCGCATCAAGCATGGATATAAGCAGCCCCATGCGATCAAAACATGGTGTCTGGGTAACGAGATGGATGGTCCTTGGCAAATCGGTCACAAAACGGCAGAAGAGTATGGACGTGCAGCCGTTGAAGCGGCAAAAGTCATGAAGTGGACGGACCCGACGATTGAACTGGTAGCCTGCGGAAGTTCAAACCTGAATATGCCATCATTCCCGGAATGGGAAGCAACGGTGCTGGATCATACGTATGATCACGTGGAGTATCTGTCCTTGCATCAATACTACGGTAATCAAGAGCAAGATACGCCAACGTTCCTGGCACGATCGCTTGAAATGGATCGTTTTATCGATACCGTGAAGGCGACTTGTGATTATATCAAAGCGAAGAAGCGCAGCAAAAAGACGATGTATCTGTCCTTTGATGAGTGGAATGTATGGTATCACTCCAATGAAAATGATTCGAAGATGGACCCTTGGCAGATTGCCCCACCACAGCTGGAGGATATCTATAACCACGAGGATGCACTGCTTGTTGGTTGTATGTTGATCAGTATGCTCAAACATGCGGATCGGGTTAAAATGGCATGTTTGGCACAACTCGTTAACGTGATTGCACCGATCATGACAGATACGGGCGGTGGTTCATGGAGACAGACGATCTTCTATCCATTTATGCATACGTCTCTCTTCGGGCGCGGAACAGCATTGGTGCCATTGATTCAGTCTCCAAAATACGATACAAAACAAATCACAGATGTTCCTTATCTGGAAGCTATTGCGGTTCATAACGAAGAGCAGGGTGAAGTGACTGTATTCGCAGTCAACCGTCATCTGGAAGAATCCCTTCCTCTCGAGGTGGACCTGCGCAGCTTCGGGAAGTGTACCGTGATCGAGCATATCGTGCTGGAAAGTGATGATCTCAAAGCATCGAATACGGCGGCGCAACCAAACCGTGTTGCTCCTCATAATCGTGGGGGTGCAGTTGTATCTGAGACCCTGATTACGGCGAGCTTGGCGAAAGCATCATGGAACGTGATTCGTTTGAAAGTTCAGTAGGGGATTAGCGTAAGCGTAAAGGGATAGGACACGTGAGGGCGCAATTGCAGGAATGATGCCCAAGAGGGAAGCCAGCGGCTCAGAGGATCAGCGTGTTCCTTGAAGCCAAAAAAAGCTGGGTGCGAGTTCATCGCATCCAGCTTTTTTCGTTATATTTTATAGGGAAAGGGAAGACATGGGAGACATGAGTAATGAAGTGGCAGACAAGGTAACATATAAGTTAGGTAATGGTGTGTGTTGAAAATGAAGTGCACAGTCCTGTCATACGCGCTAACGAACCTAGGACACCTTATTGTGCCGATTATCGTTATAGTAGAAATTTAACGAATCGGAGACACGTTATCCTGGCAAAAAGATGGATAAATCTCGGGAAAAGCAAGCCCAGAGCGGAAATAACGTGTCTAGGATTCGTTAGAATATTAGAGTATCCAAAAACAGACTAATAGCGTGTGCTGAGTTCGTTACAATCCACCCACCTGTGTGAAAAGGTTATTTCTCAGCTTTGATTCAGCGTAGCTTCCGCTTCAAAATTCAAAACTTTCGCCGTCGCGTGGAATGAGCACCTGACTATCCATCTGCTCGGATGCCAGATAAGTGGCGAGATCCGTGCGTGATACCACACAATGGTTAATCGCATCCATGTGCACAGCGATGACATGAGCAGATGGCGCATGGCGCTTCACGGCGGCAACGTCTGGCCCGTCCATTGTAATGGGATTACCCTCCACGAAGCGTGCACCTCCGGCATTCACAACTATGACTTCAGGGGCATATTGGCGGATGGCCTCGGCAGGTTCTTCACACCAGATCGTATCCCCCGCAATATAGGTGACAGGTTCTGCATCTGATTCAAGTACGAAACCGGACACGTCGCCCATACGTTCACCGATTTCACCTGTGCCATGATGCCCGGATGTACGGGCGAATCGGACAGAGTGATGCTCATGTTTTTCATCTACAGCTGTTACATTCGTGAATCCGGCACCCAGGAATACATTCTCGTCCCCAGGCTGGCAGATCAGAGGAATGTCCTTGCGGAGTTGTTTCGCCGCTGCTTCATCCCAGTGGTCCAGATGGGTGTGTGTCACAATCAACAGATCCGGATTCATATAATCCGTTTCGGTTTCAGGCAGAGCCACTCTTGGGTTACGTAACTCATTGGGTGTATTCGGGAATGCAGGCATGACTTCGGCGTCCATCAACATCGGATCAACGAGAATGTTCAGCCCTCCGTATTCCAGCCACAGTGTAGCATTGCGAATCAATTGAATTTTCATTATATTTGCACTCCTTCGAGTTGTTGAATAGTATTACCCTATATGGTATACAACCCGTTTAACGGCGTACATAACATGATGAATGGAATTAGGCCACGCTAATTTCACTGTGAAAGGATTGCTGAAGCAAGATGAATGAAATCATAGATGATACAGATATACGTATTTTGCAGATTCTGATTCAGGATGCCAAACGTTCTCACAAAGAGATCGGTGAAGAGGTTCATCTCACGGGACAGGCCGTTGGTGCAAGAGTGCGCAAGCTGCAAGATCTGGGTGTGATTGAAGGTTATACGGTAAAATGGAACCCGGAACGCCTTGGCCTCGACCTACAAGCATTTGTCACAGTTTTCTTGAACTCCGGCGACAGACATGCTGCCTTTCGTACATTCATTGCTGAACGTGAGGACATCGTTGAAGTCCATCGCGTCAGCGGAGAAGGCTGTTATCTGATGCGGGTGCAGACCAGTACCACAGAGCAACTTGGACAACTGCTGGAAGCATTGCTGCCTTACGGCAATTACAAAGTTAGCCTGTCCATAGGTGTGGAGAAATCACAGTGATGTGTGGGAAACTTGTCCTCATCCATCCCGATACTCAACCATTTTGCCGCTGTTCCTGCAAAGTCTCCTGAAGCAAAGTCACTGCCTGGTTCAGCTCTTTTTTGCTGAGTAGATGATCCGTTTGAATATGAGACCGCGTGCCGTCCTTCAAGTACAGGACAAACATGGGAGAAGTAGACAGAAGCCACTTGCTGCGGGCAGGTGAGGCGAGTTCCACTTTGCGAATCCGGCTCCATGGAATTTTCCGTTTACCCGTGCTCAACGCATCATCATCCCAGGATAACAACACGGCGGGAGTTCTGGTTAGTCGTGACAAGAACATGAAAAATAGCGGTCCGATCAACCACATACCCAGCACGGCTGCGATGGAATAGTATATCGTCTCCAGTCTTTCGGCTTGTCCGTCCACGATGATCCATAATAAGCTCACGCACAAGAGAAGGAACAGGAAGCATAAACTTCCTTTCCACAAAGCTGTGCTGCGTCGGTAACGAATCTGCTGATGGTCACGCTTGGATGTTTCGGGTTGTTGCATAGATGCTCCTCCTAATGAACAATGCTGAACGATATGCCAAACGTGCCGCCTGCATGAGCAGAGCGGCATGTTCAACGTTCTGTATTTACTATAACTCAGGTTCATTACCCTGATATAGCTGAATTTTTACCTGCATCACGCGCATGGGTGTACAAGTCTGCATATACGCCTTTGGCTGCGATTAGTTCCTGGTGCGGGCCTTCCTCCACAATCTCACCATTCTCCATCACCAGAATTCGATCGGCATGCATCACCGTGGACAGACGATGGGCAATGACAATGGTGGTGCGTCCCTGGGATACCGATTCCAGCGCCTGCTGCACAAGCTGTTCCGTGTGTGAGTCCAGATTGGCGGTTGCCTCATCCAGGATGAGCACTCGGGGCTGGAACACCACGATCCGGGCAAATGAAATCAACTGCCGCTCCCCGGCGGAAAGCCCGCTTCCGCGTTCGGACAGATGTGTATCATATCCTTGTGACAAACGTGAAATCATGGCATGTGCTCCGACAAAACGGCAGGCTTCAATCGCTTGCTCTCGCGTAATATCCTCACGAAACATTCTCACATTATCAATAATGGAACCGGAGAACAGGAATGGTTCCTGTTGAATCAGCCCCACAATTCGATGAAGTTTGGCCTGCGGCAGATGCCTAATATCGGTACCATCAATTTCGATACTGCCCTCGTCTACATCATAGAAGCGATTGAGCAGGGAGATCAGGGTGCTTTTGCCAGCACCTGTTGTGCCCACGATACCTACCATTTCACCCGGATAGAGGTGCAGGTTCATATGCTGGATCAGGGGCCGATCTGTCCGATAACCAAAAGACACATCATTAAAATCAATCTGGCCCATCACGTTCCGAGGCTCCAGCGAAGAGGCCTGCGTAGGCTCAGGATCGGCAACTTCAGGCCGTGTATTCAGAATGTTCCAAATGCGATCCATCGATACAGTCGTGGACTGGAATGTATTCCATTGCATCGTAATCTGGTTAATCGGTTGAAAGAACTGGCGGATATAGCTGATAAACGCATACAATACCCCGACTTGCAGGGACCCACCCAGAACGGCGCGACCTCCAAGCCAGACCATCATGACCAGTGCCGCATTGCCAAGGATATCAAACGTCCGGTTGAAGATGACATTGGAGCGGGCTTGAGCAATGTTGGCTTTCAGATGGAGCGCATTTTGTTCCGAGAAACGTTTCTTCTGTTCTTCTTCCTGGTGAAAGGCCTGAATCAGGAACATGCCGGACAGGTTCTCCGCCGTAAATGCGATCAAACGGGAAAGACGGGTACGGGCATTCTGATAAGCTTTCCGCAGTCGACTACGGAATAATACCGCAACCACTGCAATGACAGGCAGGACGATCAGGGAGTAACTCGCCAGCACAGGATCAAGTTGGAACATAAAGACGATAATGAGCACCAGCATCATACCATCTCGAATCAGACTGAGCAGTACTTGGGTGAAAAAGCTGCTGATGGTCTCCGTATCACTGGATACGTTCGTAACCAGACTCCCGATATGAAAACGGTCAAAGAAGGACATGGACATTTTGGAGATATGTTTGAACAGGTCCTTTCGGATCCGGGATACAATGTTCTGTCCCACATGCTGCAACAGATTATTCTGGACATAGGTAAAAATAAAACTGATGACAGCCAGCCCGAGAAAGATGGCTGCAAGCTGAACGAGAAAGCCCACACTGGTCTGGCCGATGGCCAGATGATCATCGATGGCGATCTTCACCAGATAGGGTTGCAGCAGATCTGCCGATATGCCAAGCAGTGAGCAGAGGAAGATACCGGCGAAGGCCCATTTATGCGGTTTGGCATATGCCATCATCGCTTTAAACGAAGTTCGTTTACTCTGATCTTCTTCTGCATCTGGTCGAAGTTCAGCGTTAGCGTCAGACATGATGTAATCCCTCCTCCTGCAAACGGTAGGTGGCCGCATATAACCCCTTGGCAGCCATCAACTGAGCATGTGTTCCCTGCTCGGCGACTCGCCCTTCATCCAGAACGATTATATCGTCCGCATGCCGGACTGCGCTGATGCGATGAGAGATGATCAATGTGGTCTTGCCCTTGCCGATTTCGCGCAAACTGCGCAGAATACCACTCTCTGTCACGGCATCAACCGCGCTCATGCTGTCATCCAGAATTAGTAACTGTGCTTGCTTGATCAGTCCTCTTGCAAGGCTGGTTCGCTGACGTTGTCCACCAGACAGGGTGAGTCCACGTTCGCCAAGACGTGTATCGAAGCGATCGGGAAAACGGACAATATTGTCATAGATCATGGCTTGCCGTGCACTATGTTCCACAGTATCCAGTGATACTTCCCGGTCGCTGAATGCGATGTTATCCCGGATGGTGGTACTAAACAGGAATCCATCCTGAGGGACATAGGCGATGCGTGATCTCAGACTTTCCAGCGACAGCTGCCGAATATCGGTACCATTGATGCGAATCGTTCCTTCAGGTGGTTCATATGTACGCAGCAATAACTTAACGAGGGTACTTTTACCTGAGCCGGTCTTGCCTACAATACCTACCGTTCGCCCGGCACGAATATGGAGTTGAATGTTTTTGAGAGCAGGAGATGAACTGCCAGGATAGGAGAAGGTTAGATTCTCCATGGTGATATCTTGTACGGTATGGAGCGCTGTGGCTTCGGGAAGTTCACGCACATCCGCTACTTCGCTGAGCAGGTCATTCACCCGCTCCAGGGATGCGCCTGAGCGCTGAACGGTATTGATGACATTGCCGATCTGTTGAAGTGGCCCCATGATAATGCGCAGATATAAGGTTAAGGCGACAAAACTCCCGAGTGTAATAGAATTCTGCATGGTCATAATACCACCTACAAGCAGAGAAACAACCAATGAGATGGCTCCCAGCAGTGGTAGCAAAGCCTGAAACAACGAAGACAGACGAACCAGTCGAAGCTGTTTGCTCTTGATTGCATCGACGGTAGTTCCAAAACGTGCACGAGCACTGTCTTCGATGGCAAACGTCTTGGTTACGCGAATGCCACCCAGCTGCTCTTCTGCGGATTCCGTCATGGTTGCAAGGGCTTCCTGTACGTCACGAGAGCGCTTGCGAATCCGCGGACCGAAAAATACGACCAGAAATGGAATCGCCAGCAAAGGTACAACGCTGATTAGAATGAGTGTCAACGGAATCCCGCTAAGCAGCATCATGACAATGCAGGACAACAGCAGGAAGGTGGCATTGGTCATGAGCGTCACGCCATTGGATATCGCTTCACGTACGGAAGTAACATCGTTCATGACATAACTGAGCAGTTTTCCGTTTCCTTGTTTGGAGAAATAATGTTCGCTAAGTTCGGAAAACTTACTGAATATACGCTCACGCGTCATGAATTCGAAGCGTCGACCAAGCTTCATAATCATGAACTGTCCGGTACCGAACAGCACATTGTACCCGATAGCAATAGCCAAAAGAGACAGGCTGTACCTTACGATTGTCTGCATCTGAAGCGTGTTCTGCATCAATTGATCCGTGAAACTGCCGAGTATGCGGGGCAGGGATGCTTGCCCGACATTGGAGGCAATAATCAGAAGAACAGCAACCAGATAGACAGGCCAGTTCGATACAACATAACCGCGAAGTAATCCTTTCTTGGACATAAGCATTGTTCTCCTTTTGTTATAGGTGAAGTCAGTTCAGCGGGTGGAGTCAAGAAAAGGGCCGACACCTGTTATTAGCGCGTCGTGCCCTCTTACTGTATGCGATCCGGTTCGCTGTTTATCCGTCATCCGATGGATTTCTCTATTCTTATTTTTGCGCTAATCCGATGGGATGTCAACGAAGCCAGTTAGCAAAAAGCAGGTAATCGGATTATCGGCGTCGGAGAAGAGTTCTATGCAGTGTTCCCGTGTTGTATTCACCAGATGTCGAAATTACTGAAACATTTTCTAGGGGTACCCCGTCTGTAGGAATGAAGAGGTAAAAAATAGGCTTTACTAATCATATGGAGGTGCCAGGAAATGAAACATAAAAAAGGATTGGCTGCAACGCTTGCACTCTGCGTTTCTTTGACAGCAGGAGGTGCATCGGTATTCGCTTTCTCAGATGTGAAGGATGAAGGGCAGAAGTCGATTGTGGATTCATTGAAATCAAAAGGTATTGTTAACGGAGTAACAGCGGATCTGTTCCGTCCAGATCTCGCATTGTCCGAGCCACAGGGTGTTCAACTGATTGTGAATGCATTTGGTCTGAAAAATGCATACGCTACGTCTTCCGCACAAGATAAAATTAGTCCGGACACATGGTATGCTGATGCTGTACAGGCCGCTACCCAAAATGGATTGTCTATTCCAGTAGAAGTGAATCCGCAAGGCAAGATGACACGTGAGCTATTTGTTACTTTGCTTCTCGAAGGAATTAACACAACCGGCAATTATCCGGTCATCATGAAGTATAATGATATCAAGGACGAAAATAAAATCGGTAAGGACGCCAAATCTGCGGTCCAGAACTTGCTGAACATGAACATCATTGAACTGGATAAGGACGGTAACTTCCGTCCAGATCAGTCGCTTACCCGTATGGAGGCTGCAAGCATGATCTTCAATGCACTCGAATTTGTGGATAAACACGGCAATGGCGGCTCAACAGAGCCAGCTCCAACCAATCCAGGTGAAGGCCAACAAGCGATCGTACCTGAAGTGACAACAACGAAGGTTGATGACAAAACAAACAAAGTTAAACTCAGTGCTGAAATGCCACACCCTGGTTATGGATTGAAGATTGATGATGTGAAATTGGAGAAGGATGGACGCGCGATCGTGCTCTATTCCATTATTCAACCTGACCCGGATATGATGTATCCGATGGTTATCACGAATGTGACTGCAGAAACGGATATCCCAACAGGGTATACGGCAGAAGCTCAACCTTCTGGCAAGTAAATTCACTGCAAACCCTATAAACGAATCATGGGTAAAACGAATGTGTATTCTCAAAACCACTCTCCAAACATATATGGAGAGTGGTTTTTTATTTGAGTTAAAACTGTACATAGGCTTTATATGGTCATTTATATTACATTTATTGATATTTATAGTGACACATAAAGCGAATAAATGAATATCTGCTTAGGCTCTAAAGCCAATTCGTGTTACTGGATCGGCTTTTTTTAATGGTCTTTTCCCAAATATCTATGGGTATCAGATTCCACACCTTGTGCAAAATCTACACATATGGCTCCATAATCCCAATGTTTATAAGCGTTTTTGTATCCTGCAGGCAAAGATAAAAACAACATATATACGAAAGAGACAGGAGAAATATAGAATAAAGGCAAGCAATTACAGGCTTATAATGTGCGATAGATGTATGATAGATAATATTACATTTTATTGGTTCGCATTGGTGCAATCTGTAACCCTTAGAATTTAGCATAATGCTTTTAGACATGAACACGATGTCTGATCGTATATGTAGGTTTTGATTTTAAGGTCTGTTTTCTATCCTCCATTTAGATCTGACATCTTTCCAGGTTCATGTGATGAAACCCTAAATGACAACTTAAGGAGGGAAACGGTCAAATTCTACATGTTTTACTTCCCCAAAATGACAATGACAAGCTGGCAACAAAAGTGTAAACCCCCGTTGTAACAGTATTTTCGGTGATTTTAGATGGAAAGGTTGAAATGGCATATTTACGGATTGGGAAATGAACCATAAACTCGCTATGTAAGCGTTACCAAAAAGGAGGAAACAACTGATGCAACCAGATGGGAAGCACACCTTGTCGCAAAACCTATCGGTATACACGAATCCGAGCAGTAAGAAAAATAAATTATGGAGAAGGATGATTCGTAACTGGGAGTTGTATCTGTTTATCGCACCAGCCTTTCTATACTTTCTGATCTTCCATTATGGTCCGATGTACGGCATACAAATTGCATTCAAAAACTTCATTCCAACGCTTGGTGTCACGGGAAGCCCATGGGTCGGATTCGATCATTTCATCCGTTTCTTCAATTCTTATTATTTCTGGGATTTGCTATGGAATACCCTCAGCATCAGCTTGTATGAGTTGGCTATAGGTTTTCCGCTGCCGATCATTCTGGCGTTAGCGTTCAATGAAGTGAAGGATTCCTTCTTCAAGCGTACTGTGCAGACCGTCACGTATGCACCGCATTTTATTTCGGTCGTTGTGATGTCGGGCATGATCATTACCTTTTTGTCTCCCTCGTCAGGCATGATTGTCAATTTGGTGGAGGCCCTTGGATTACAGGCACCTCAATTCCTGACGGACCCTGCGTGGTTCAAAACAGTGTACGTGCTGTCCGGAGTCTGGCAAAGCGCAGGTTGGGGCACCATCATATACCTCGCCGCCCTATCTGGCGTAGACCCGCAACTGCATGAAGCGGCTGTGGTGGATGGTGCGAGCCGATTTAAACGGATTTTACATATTAACATACCAGCGATTATCCCTACGATCACCATCTTGTTAATTCTAAATATGGGCAGTATTTTGGGCGTCGGATTCGAGAAAATCCTGCTGCTGCAAAATCCGCTGAACATGGGCTCGTCCGATGTCATCTCAACCTTTGTCTATCGGTCGGGGCTGGTTGATGCGCAGTACAGTTTCTCTACGGCGGTAGGATTGTTCAACTCCATAGTTAATGCGATTTTGCTCATTACCGTGAATCAGATTGCACGTCGTACCAGTGAAAACAGCCTGTGGTAAAAGGAGGGAATACACATGTCATCCGCAGTGAAAGAAAGCAGAAGCGATAAGGTGTTCTTAGTGTGCAATTACATCTATCTGACGGTAGCACTCGTGATTGTGTTGTATCCGCTACTGTACATCATCAGTGCCTCAATTAGTGATCCCAAATACGTAAGCTCAGGGGAGATGTGGTTACTTCCGAAAGGAATTACATTTGAGGGCTATGCCCGAGTGTTTGAGAACACCAACATCTGGATCGGGTACAAAAATACAATTATCTACACTGTCGTAGGTACCATCGTCAACCTGATTGTCACGTTACCAGCAGCCTATGCGCTCAGCCGCTCGGATTTTGTGGGGCGCGGATTCTTCATGGCGATGTTTATGGTAACGATGTTCTTCGGCGGAGGGCTTGTCCCAAGTTACCTGCTGGTCAAGGATCTTGGTATGGTGAACAGCATGTGGGCACTTATTCTGCCTGGCGCTGCATCCATCTGGAATATTATCGTATGCCGTACGTTCTTCCAATCGACGATTCCCAAGGAGCTGCAGGAAGCGGCGCATATTGATGGGTGTACCAACACCCGGTTGTTCATCAAGATTGTGCTTCCGCTCTCCATGCCAATCATTGCAGTGATGGCACTCTTCTACGGAGTCGGACACTGGAACAGCTATTTCAGCGCCATGATTTATCTGAACGATTCATCCAAGTACCCGTTGCAGCTCTTTCTGCGACAGATTCTCGTGCTTCAGGAAATGGCGGCTCAAGGGGGAGGAGCCATTGATACCTCTTCAGCAACGGCGATGAATACGAAAGCGGAGATTGCTGCGCTGGTTAAATATGCTGTCATTATTGTTGCGACCCTTCCAGTCATTGCAGTGTATCCATTCCTTCAGCGTTACTTTGTCCAGGGTGTTATGATCGGTTCCGTTAAGGGATGATCTTAATCCATATACCACATTAAACAAGGGGAGTTGTTGTTATGAAAAAGCTTCGCAAGGCTTCATCCATTACACTCTGTCTCACCTTATTCGCAACATTGCTTGCAGCCTGTGGTTCAACCAATGAAGAAGGAAGTGCGACCTCCACAATTGAGGGGGTCAAAAAAGAAGGTTTCCCCATTGTAGACAAAACGTTAACCTTGAAGGTCATGTCCCAGGATGCCGGCGTAGCCGACTGGAGCACGATGCCTGTGCTGCAAGAAATGGAGAAACTGTCGGGCATCAAGCTGGAATACCAACTATCACCGATCGACAGCTTTGAAACGAAGAAAAACTTGGTATTTGCCAGCGGGGACTTGCCCGATATGTTCTATGCTGCGGACCTCAAGCCAGCCGAGCAGGTGACATATGGCAGTCAGGGCATATTGATCCCGTTGGAAAAATACATTGACGAAGGTTACGCCCCAAATATCAAAAAGATTCTCGATGAGAATCCGGATGTCCGCAAATCATTTACAACACCAGATGGGCATATGTATGCACTCCCATTCATTGATAAAGCGGCCGTGTGGTATAGAGGCCCAATGTGGTACAACGGGGAATTCCTAAAAGCACTTAACGTAGAAGAGCCTAAGACCACCGAAGAATTGTATACCTATCTCAAGCGTGTAAAAGAAGAAGATCCTAATGGCAATGGCCAGCAAGATGAAATTCCGCTTACTTCTGTAAAACTGGATGATCTTCGCATGTTTTTCTTCGGCTTCTGGGGAATGTACAACGAGGGCATCTATTCCGATAAGGACGGTAAAGTTCACTACCCTTATCAAGAAGAAGGTTACAAAGGTTATCTGACATTCATGAACCGCTTGTGGAAGGAAGACTTGCTGGATCATGAGACCTTCTCTCAAACAGGCGATCAGAAAAAAGCAAAAGGTGTAAGCAACAAACTTGCACTGTTCAACGATTACCATCCATACTTCACGCTCGGCGGTGAACCAAGCACGGATCATCCACTGATGACACCGGTGAAGAGCGAGATGGCAGACTCTCCGGTATATGGCAAGCACCCGGGCATGTCGGCTCGCGGTACCTTTGCTATTACGAGCAGCAACCCGTCACCCGAGGCGACGATGCGATGGATCGATTACTTGTACAGCTATGAAGGTGCGACTCTGTTCAATCAAGGTCCCGAAGGTGTGTTATGGCAATTCAAAGACAAGGAAAATCACGTAAAAGAGTGGCTACCTGTTCCTGGAGGCGGGGATCGTGAAGAATACCGCGGTAAGATCACGCCGAACTTTGGTATCTTGACACCGGGTATTAATGATCCGGATGTAGCGAAGGGTCTTCGCACCGAATTTGATGAGTGGATTGACCAGCAAAATCAAGAGAAGTTGGTACCTATCGGAAAAGCACCATTTCCTAACGTTTATTTGACGAATGAAGAGCAAAGCGAAGCAACCGCTCTATTGTCTGACCTGGATACGTACGTTAAACAGATGGAAGCGAAGTTTGTGACCGGCCAGGAACCACTTGAGAACTGGGATAAGTACATTGCACAGATGAAGAAAATGGGCAGTGACCGTATCATCGAACTGTATCAGGGGGCATATGACCGCTGGAATTCGGGGCAATAAAGCCTATCGAGGTACATCTTATGCAGAAAGACAGCAGTTAGCTTCAATAAGGTTAGCTTTATTAAATTTTTCGCATATAAGAATTCTCGGGGGAGGTGTGAACCGTTATGCAGAAATGGTTTGAAGAAGCCAAACTGGGGATATTCATCCACTATGGCATCTATGCGGTGGACGGGGTAGCGGAATCCTGGTCCTTCTATAATGGCAGGATATCCTATGAAGAATATATGAAACAGTTGGATGGTTTTACGGCATCGGAATTCAATGCAGAGAAGTGGGCGGACCTGATTGAGAAGTCTGGTGCCCGGTATGCCGTGTTAACAACGAAGCATCATGATGGCGTTGCTCTATGGGATACGCAATATAGCGATCTCAACGTCGTCAAACAGACACCAGCCAATCGGGACATTGTGAAGGAATATGCGGAAGCGATTCGGGAAAAGGGCATGCATCTGGGGATGTATTACTCGCTCATTGATTGGTCACACCCGGATTATCCTAGCGTGTATGAAGGTGGAAAAGTACCGGAGGATCTCAGTAGTGTCAACCGGCATTCAAGTCCTGTGGACGGCGTTCAGGATCAGGCAAAGTGGCAGAAGTTCCTGCAATTCAATAACCATCAACTGAGAGAGATTTTAACAAATTACGGAAAGGTGGATCTGCTGTGGTTTGATGGGGACTGGGAACGGAGTGCACAGCAGTGGAATTTGCCGGAGTTCAAGCATTATCTGCAATCTTTTAACCCGGATATCATCATCAACTCCCGCCTTCAAGGTTACGGGGATTACAAAACGCCGGAGCAGGGCATTCCGATTACAAGACCGGAGGGACCCTGGGAGTTCTGTACCACGATTAACACATCTTGGGGTTATGTGCCAACCGATCATAAATATAAATCCCTGAATCAGATCATTCGGATGTTCTGTGATTGTATATCGATGGGCGGTAATATGTTGCTGGATATCGGTCCGCGTGAAGATGGCACCATCGATCAGAGGCAGGAGGATATTCTGCTTGGGCTGGGAGCATGGATTCGAACCCATGAAGAGGCCGTCTTCGGAACGGGTGAAGGCATTATGCCTCGCTATTATCTGGGGGGAAGCACCGTATCCGAGGATCGAAAGACGCTTTACCTGTTTGTGTATGACGATCCAAAAGAGAATGTGTGCATCAAGGGGCTCTGCAATCCGATCAAGAAAATTACCGTGCTGCATTCGGGCAAAGAGCTTAATCATGAGATTCATGGGGGCGTGCCTTGGTTCAATATCCCTGGGACAACGTGGATTAAGATGACCTCGAAGGATACACATGAACAGGTGACCGTTCTTAAGCTCGAATTCAATGAGGAGCTGGAAATGTACGGCGGCTCTGGAGCCGTTGTCACCCATAACTAACCATTACGGGGAGGGCGTGTGCCGATAGACGCATGCCCTCCCTTACGAATTGGAGAGAGTGATATGAACCGAAGTGGAGTGCCTGAACCCAGGATTGAGTATGCTCCCAAACATTATATATGCAAGCGTGCGCAGGAACCGCTGGTGTTAGATGGGCGTGTGGATAAGGCATTTTGGAATGCGGCTCATTGGACGGAGGAATTTGTTGATATCGAAGGTGATCTTCGTCCGAAGCCAGAGAAACAGACACGGGTAAAAATGCTGTGGGATGACGACTATTTCTATTTTGCTGCCGAGCTGATTGAAGATCAGATCTGGGCTACCCTGACTGAGCGTGATTCCGTAATTTTTTATGACAATGACTTTGAAATTTTTATCGATCCCGACGGGGATTCCCATCAATATTATGAGTTCGAGATCAATGCACTCAATACGGTATGGGACCTGTTATTAGTGAAGCCGTATCGGGATGGTGGGCCTCCGGTTAACGGTTGGGATATCAAGGGTTTCAAGACGGCCGTATATATCGATGGGGAACTGAACAGACCTGGTGCAGAGAACCGGAAATGGAGCGTGGAAGTTGCGATTCCCTGGGCCAGTCTAAAGGAATGTGCCGAGGGAAGCCGTCCACCTTCGCCGGGTGAGTTCTGGCGTGTCAACTTCTCGCGTGTGGAGTGGCAGACGGAAGTGCAGGACGATGAGTACCGCAAGGTATTGAATCCAGAGACGGGTAAACCTTATCCCGAGGACAACTGGGTGTGGTCACCTATGGGCATTATCAACATGCATTACCCGGAGTTATGGGGTTATGTTGTATTCTCGGATGACGGAACGGATCAGTCATTTGAGTTGTCTGAAGACGAACGAATCAAATGGGAGCTTCGCAAGCTTTATTACCGTGAACGTAATTATTATGAAAAGCATGGTGAATTTACCCAAGATATGAAGTTGCTTTTGGGTGAGGAATTGTTGAGCTGTAAGCCTATTATTGAAACGACTCGCAGCCTGTTCCAGATTACTGCGCCGTCTTCGGACGGAACGGCCTTGATCTGTATTCGGGAAGACGGAAAGCTGTGGAAGGAGTGATAACGCGATGACCAGCCAAACCTTGGTATTTTCCCTTGATGCACAGTCATTGGAGAGGATCGAGCAAAAGTTCCAGGAGAAGGTACGTTTTGCAGAGGCCCGCAAAACGGAGTTGTTTCATATTTTTCAGCAGGAGCTAACGCAAGAAGAGACTTGGGCGTTGAAGTATGTCTATGCCTATATGCCGGTAAACGACATGGCTGATTATAACGGGGACTTGTTCTTGAGCCATGTGCGCCAGGCTTTGGACACCCGTAAACGTGTGCCTTGGGGAGAACGCGTTCCTGATCATTTGTTCCTTCATTTTGTACTGCCTTATCGCATAAATACGGAAAATATTGAAGATTACCGCGGCTTATTGTATGACGAATTAGCCGAGCGGACTACGAACTTATCCATGGCAGATGCCATCTTGGAGACGAATTACTGGTGTCATGAAAAAGCGACCTATATAGGTAGCGATCTGCGCACGATATCCCCGCTGACGATGATCCGCAATGCTCGTGGTCGATGCGGCGAAGAATCCACGCTGGCGGTGGCCGCTCTTCGCAGCATCGGCATACCTGCCCGCCAGGTCTATACGCCGCGCTGGGCTCACTGTGACAGCAATCATGCTTGGGTAGAAGCTTGGGCAGATGGTCAATGGTATTACATCGGGGCATGTGAGCCGGAAGCCCGTCTGAACCAAGGGTGGTTCAGTCCACCAGCCCGCAGGGCCATGCTGATTAATACGAGAATCTATGCCGACTATCCCGGACCAGAGGATATTACGCTTTCCGAAAAGGGATATACGGAAATTAATTTGCTTGAAAACTATGCGCCAACACGCAACATCTATGTGAAGGTGAAAAATGAGCAGGGAGAGCCCGTACCCGGCGCGAGCGTCCGTTTTGAGCTGTACAATACGGCTGAATTTTATCCAATTGCCGAGATTAGGACGGATGCACAAGGGGAAGCGACCTTTAAGACTGGCTGTGGTGACCTTTTGATTCGTGCGGTCAGCGGCGGCAAGTGGAGTGAGATCCTATTTAAGGCTCAGGAAAACAAGGCTATAGAGCTTGTGCTGAACTCATCAGAGCAGCCTACAGGGATTGTAGATTTCGATATGGTTCCTCCTCCGGAAAGGGAGGGAGAGGCCGTGATTGTGTTACCGGAAGAGAAGATCCAGATTCACAATCGTCGGCTGGAGGAAGGAGCGCAGATCCGTAGCGGGTACGAGGACACTTTCCTGCGTGAGGAGGAAGCTGTCTCGCTAGCTAAAGGGATTGAACTACCCTCGGTGCGAGTGTGGGGAATTCTCCAAAAGGCACGGGGGAACAGCCGTGAAATTGCAGCTTTCCTAGAGGAGTGCTCCAATTCATACGGTGAGTGGCCGCTCCGGTTGCTGGAGTCGATGAATGAAAAAGATTTAATTGATACCTTTCGCCAGACGCTGGACGATCATCTGATTGGTGCACTCTCGCAGCAAGGAACATGGGCGGAAGATACGTTTGTAAGATACATCCTGTGTCCGCGGATTTCCAATGAGATGCTGGTTCCTTATCGAGGTGTATTCCAGAATGCCTTTTCGGCGGACGACGCAGCAGCATTTAGGAAGAACCCTTCGACGCTTGCCCGAATGCTGGAACAGGAATACGAATACTATGAAGATCTTCCTAATCTAAAAGGTAAAGGGAATCCGATAGGGACGTTTAGTCTAATGAAGGGAGACTCTCAGTCGCTGGATATTTTGTTTGTGGCTGTATGTCGCAGTTTGGGTATTCCGGCCCGATTACATCCGAGCGCACAGAAACCACAGTATCTAAGTGACAGAGGCTGGGAGGATGCAGTGTTTAGTCTCGCCTTACCTCAAACTCAGGAGAGCACAAGCTGGGGAATGCTCCAACTTCATAGGGATATAAAAGCTTCGCAGGATACACCTGAAGCATCCTATTTCGAGAACTTTACGTTTGCCCGTCTGGAAGATGGCGTCTACAAGACGTTGATTTATCCTTATGGCAGTACAGATGTCTACAGCGAGCCATATGAGGTTGAACCAGGCGCTTATCGCTTAACGACAGGCGTTCGTCTGAACGATGGAACGGCAAAAGTACGCTTCGTTTACTTTACCGTGAACGCCGGAGATACAACTGAAGTTGTATTGTCTTATCGCGAGACTGAGTTTGATATTCCTGTACTGGGTAAACTTGCACCAGGAAGTATACTGACCCGTCTGGATGGTTCAGAGGTAGAACTGGAGGAACTTCTGGGATCGGAGGGTGCCATTGCTACCTGGATTGAACCGGAGCGGGAACCGACCAAACATCTGATTCGTGAACTGTGTGAGCTGGCAGAGCCGCTGGATAAGCTGGGTATACCCATCGTACTCATGATCGGAGATATGGAATGGAACGCTGCCTTTGACCCTGCTGGTTATCCAAAACTGCCTGTACGCACGGTTTTTGTACGAGATTCCAGTTATGCTTCCTTGTCCGGCTTCATTTCGAAGCCTGCAACTCACGAAGCGGGTTATCCACATCTGTTTGTGCTGGATACTCAGCATCAAGTTCGTTATTTGGCTTCCGGGTACAAGATTGGTACCGGGAAGGAAGCCTTGCAGATTGCTGCTGCGATATCTCAATCATCGAACGGATCGGAGTGAAGAGAGTGACCAAATATATTGCTGCCGGTTATGCTGTTGATTCAGTTCTCCCCGACATGACACATGAGGATCTCTTGAAGTTAACACATCTGAACGTAGCCTTCGGACATGTCAAGAATGATGCAATCACCACCGAGCATTTAAAAAACGGCCATGTGATCCAGCACATCAAGCGGGAGCATCCGAATCTTACAGTGCTGTTGTCTGTAGGCGGATGGAGCGCTGGCGGTTTTTCCGAAGTCGCCTCAACCCAGGCGGGGAGGGAGAGCATGGCTGCATCGGCGGTTAGGGCGCTGGAGGAATATCCTTTTGACGGGATCGATCTGGATTGGGAGTATCCTTGTTACGGTGAAGCCGATATTACATCCAGCCCTGATGATAAACGGAATTTCACCTTGCTTCTCAAGACGATCCGGGAGACATTGAGTGCCAAGGGAGCCGAGGATGGTCGTCATTATCTGCTCACCATTGCGGCAGGGGCCGATCAATACTACGTTGATGGTACAGAGATGGTTGAGGTGCAGCAGTACCTGGACTACGTGCAGTTGATGACCTATGATATGCGCGGCGGTTTTCAGGTTCTGACCGGACATCATACGAATCTGTACACGCCAACAGGAGATCTGTTTCGAATCAGTACGGATGCTTCCGTGAACCTGTTTGTTCGCGCAGGCGTTCCGAAGGAGAAAATTGTGATCGGTGCCGCCTTCTATTCACGGATCTGGACTGAGGTTCCTGACCGAAACCACGGACTCCATCAAATGGCCGGTAGTACAGGCGGATATGGACCATCATTTGCCGAGCTGGAAGCGAAGTACATCAACAAGGATGGGTACACCCGTTATTGGGATGAAGAAGCCTGTGCACCGTTTCTGTTTAATGGGTCCAGCCTCATATCGTATGATGATGAAGAATCGATTCAATGCAAATGTGAATACGTAAAGGATCAAGGTCTGGCCGGGATCATGTTCTGGGAGTACGGCTGTGATCCAACTCACCGTTTGCTGGGTGCAGTGCATCAAGGGCTTCAAGATTTTTCTGCTGGAAAAATAGAATAAACACCTCAGGGAGCCAATGGGTCAGATGGTGTAAACGGACTAAAAACATACGAAGGGTCCGTCCTATAGTCATGAGCATGACGTATAGGACGGACCCTTGTTAGCGTTATTTTGGTCTAACGAATCAGGCACGGTTACTCGCTCTCATATACATTGTTTACTGTTCTGAGATGTAACCATCATAGAGACGATATCTCCCTTATCCGATACACTCCTCGTCATCATCATCAGGGGAATCGGCGGAGTCGTTGGGACGGTGCATTTTACGGTATTGCCCTGGGGTATAACCCGTCTCTTTTTTGAATTTGCGGATGAAGTTTGGTGTATCCAGGTAACCGACACGCGTGATGATATCTTTTAACGGATCGGTAGTATGCAGCAGTAGTCGAATGACCTCATCCATCCGTTTCTGCCAGATATATTGGGTAAAGTTCATGCCGATCTTTTCTTTGAAAGAACGACTGAAATAGGATGAAGAGATCGTGAATTTCGATGAAATCGTACCTAGACTGAGGTCATAGTCCGAGAAATTGGCATCAATATAAGCAACGATCTCATCCATCAGGGAGCTTTCTTCCGTCTCACTCTTCGCCTCGACATGGGCACAGATTTCGGCGGCAAGGCCTTTCAGTTTTTTCTCCAAATCCTCCAACGAGTCGTAGGAAGTGATCCTTGGAAGTTGATCAACGACATGATGGATGCCAAGCTCCGAGGCGGTTTTGAGCATTGTATTCAGAATATCAAAGCAGATGCAACGCAGCAGTGGTACAGATGGCATTTCAGCTTTCAAATTGTTCAACGCGGTTGACACCATCTGAACCGCCACATCATAGCTGCCCTGTTTTAAACTCTGAACCAGCTTTAATAACACATCCTTAGGGACCCAGAAGGAAGAATCCTGTACATCGGAACCGGAAAGGTTGTTAAAGTATGTACTGCTGCCCTGTCCATGCAGCATCGATGCTTCCAGAGCGGTCGAGGCCTCAATGTAGGACTGATTCAGCTGTTTCGGATAAATGTACCGATTGCCTATCCCGATTGCGGGCGCTACCCCGGTGTGTTCTGTCACCATCCATTGCAGTTTTTCAACAATAGGCTCCATACGAGCATTCAGGCTACCTTCATGTTCTATTTCGGCATCGAATCCCACGATAAGGGCCAATTGGTCTGCCTGTGGCAGCTCCACGCCGTAAGCATATGCAGACAACTCCGGCAGCTCCACATCGTTCATCAGCTGCATGACAGTAGGTTGATCGGGGTTATCACCGATAGGAAAAGCATGCATTTCCCAGCCTATGATCATGACAAAATAATGGGATCGGTTAAAGCGTATGCCAAGCTTATCCGTAAACTCAGATGGGAAATCTCCGGTGTGACCGTGCTTCAGCAACATGAGCAAAATATGATTGCGAGCATACGGCTCCTGAAGATCTACGCGCTGACTGTAATCATGCAATGTTTTCTTGATCCATTCCAGCTCGTTAGTGGTGGAGGATGGATCAGGAACATTCTTCATCCGAATGAACTCCATTAGATCTGAAATCGGATGGTATTGTCTTCGAGCCAATAGAATGGCGAGGAACGTGCCCATCACCACCATGAAGGAGAAAACGAGAACAACAAAGGTGCGAATATGAACGATTCGGCTAAAAAATTGGTTGCTGGGCATAGCGGTTACATAAGTCCAACCCGCATCCGATTTAACGGATACAACCGAATGTGGTTCTTGATTTAAGGAGATGCTGTGCGTTCCGGGTTCAAGAGCAAACAGAGCGTTAACTTCCTGTTCGGATATGATTTCTCCCTTGTAATTGGCTGCCAGTACTTGCCCGTAATTATCGAAAATATAAGTCATCCCGTGATAGTCGCTGAGGATGGAATCAATTAGGCCCGTCAGATTGGACTCGTGAATCAGGTACATGACGGTTCCATGGGCGGGCGTATTGTTAGGTGCAATCGGTACAAGGTAGGCCAGCATGGAATTGGGTATTCTGGTTCCTTGGACGACCTGTTCCGCTGGACGTATCGTGGGAGACTGTACGTTATTCAAATCCCGGATCATGTCTGTTTTGTTCCACGTAGTAAATTTGTAGCGGCCAGTGAATACATCCAGGTTCTCAGAGCCTTGAGAAGAATAGATGTTATCATCTCCGCGGAAGAACAGGAATAACTCATCGATAATGGAACTGGTGGCTTTGTATTTGACCAATGCGCCGATTGATTCCCGGCTATAGTACGGATGGTGGGTCCAATACCGCGTTAACTGCTCATCGTAGGCGATGCGAAAAGCGATGTCTTGGAGTTCCTTCATGCGATCATCAATGACAGTTTTGGCTTGAGTGAGCTGATTAACATTGGTCTGCTCGATCTCTGAACGGAGCGTGTCCACAGCGTTGTGATAAATAATGATGGTTAAAATAACAAGAGGGATAAGGAAAATGGAGATATAGGATAGGGTGTACTTAAACAGAAGCTTGGACTTGAAGTGATTCCATTTCATATCTGCAACCTCCCGTTTTTCTTTCGTGCTGCAGCGATAGCGCTCTCATATGGGCAGTGAAGTTATTGCCAAGATGGGAACTGCTGGGGTGTTCCTTCTAAAAATACTAGGAGAACTTCTCTAATAAAGCAATGGTTCTTTTATAAATTCAAGTGCAATCCGTAATAAAGATATAGCTATAGCAAAATCCCCTCAAAGTTCACTCATTTCCTTATGCTACCACACAAGGCTTTTCAAAGAGTATCTACTTTAAGGGGATAATTTTAGCTGATCATATATTATATTTTTCTATTACTGAATATAGGAGTTAAAACGATTATTCGTCCAGAGGTTCATAGTCAAACCAATCGTAACTTGCAGGTGTACACTCCCCCGATGGAGCATAAGCGTACATGGCGATCATCACACCTGTGAAACCACTTGCTACTTCGGTAGATAACAGATGTGTTTCCCCTGAACCCACTTCGATGGCATCGGATGAACCTTGCTGGTAGAGGAACGTGAAGTGATTACGGTCAGCCTTGATTTGTAATACAACCGGCCCCGTGTCACAGTCAAACACCTGCTCGGTTCGCAGAGAGCCGACGGTTCGCCGTAGTATGATTTTCTTCTGCCCATCGATCCGTGTTACAACCAAATCGTAATGATATTTATCATTCATAAATAAGGTTAATCCAGCTTCCTCACCGCTCACATTTGGCTCATAACGTAGCTCGGTTGCCATATTGCATAAGAAATGGCTCAATCGACGCCCGACAAAGGCTGGATTTTGTCCATCATCCAGTGAAACCGAGTGACCTCGGAGGATGAGTTGCCCGGGATTTTCAGTGAGCGTCCAACTACCCGGAACTGGATTACGTAAGAAGATCCAGTTCATGCCTAATGATGGTTCGTCAAAATCATCCCGAATAGCCTGAGGTGACCAAGGGTGCTCAGCCAACAAAGGCCCAGTCATCTCCTGCTCAATATGTCCGTCCACACCGATCATCGGCCAACCGGTATCCGTCCAAGTGACAGGTGCCAGGAACGTTTCACGTCCCATATGGTGCCGCATGGGGTAACCTGCTGGACGAATGCCAAGAGACACGGCCCACCAGCTTCCATCCTGGATCTGGACAAGGTCTGCATGACCGGTTGCATGAATGCTGGATTTCATGCTCCGATTGGACAGAATCGGATTATGAGGACACGGATCAAATGGTCCGTATGGCTCTGTGCTCCGAGCAATGGTCTCCATATGACCATACTCGGTTCCACCTTCGGCGATCATCAGATAGTAGAGGCCGTTTATTTTATACATGTGGGGAGCTTCGGGGGCTGCTCCTCCGGTTCCAGTCCAGATCAATCGGCTATCGGTTAGTCTGGCTCCGGTCGTGATGTCTATCTCGCACTGATAGATGCCCTCACCTTCATCGCCGTTACAGGCCGTTTGAAAATACACATGTCCATCTTCATCGAAGAGAAAAGAGGGATCAATGCCGCCCTGATCAACAAAAATCGGAGCAGACCATGGTCCCTCGGGCTGGGCACTACGTACATAAAAATTTCCGCCGCCGCTGACATTGGTTGTTGTCATATAGAACCAACCATCATGGTACCGGAGTGTTGGGGCAAAAATGCCGCCAGAGCTGCCTGCGTTCGCTAAAGGGAGTTGCTCAGTGGTTGTGAGGACATGGCCGATCTGTTGCCAGTTCACAAGGTCTTTGCTGTGGAAGATGGGCACACCAGGGAAATATTCAAAGGTACTGGTTACCAGATAATAGTCTTCATCTACACGGCAGATACTCGGATCTGGATAAAACCCCGGAATCACCGGATTGGTATATTTCATCATTTATGCTCCTATTCATTTCGAGAGTTTAATATGGATCTGAACGTGAACGTATGAAATGTATCCTTGCTACAAGGGGAATTATATCGTCTTTAATCATTTCCAACCTTGATTTTTCGGTCCTCGAATAGCATGATATAGACATTCAACCCAACATGGTTTGCGGAGGGGAATGCTTTTGAGTAATGCATATTTGAGATGGTTTACTTCAGATCAACAGTTTCCATTTTTCATTCAGTATGGTGGACACGACCAAGACATGGAACTTCATAATCATGTGGACTTTACGGAACTTGTCATTGTTCTGAGTGGTCATGCAACCCATGTGGTGAACACCGAGGAATTTTTTATTAAAAAAGGGAACGCATTTGTGATTAATGGCGACACCCATCATGCGTATAAAGACCCTCATGATTTTAGGATCTGTAACATTATGTTCAGTCCTGAGATGCTTGCTTCGGCTGGGCCCGATCTGAAAAAATCTAACGGCTTCCAGGCGCTGTTTGTTTTGGAACCGTTTTATCGTAATATTCACTCGTTTCCGAGTAAATTGGCGTTATCCATTTCCAGTCTGGAGTATGTAGAATCACTGATATCGTTCATGATTGAGGAGTATCAGAGTAAACAGCAAGGGTATCAGACGATGTTGATCTCACGTCTTACCGAGATGGTTGTTTATTTGTCGAGGCAATATGATACGCAAGAGAAGGGCATTGAGGGTAATAATCTGATGCATCTGGCAAATGCCATTTCATATATTGAAGATCATTATCTGGAGCCACTGTCGCTAGAAGATATTGCGGGGAAGTCGAATATCTCAATAAGGCATCTGAACCGGATTTTTCGATCCTATTATCAGATGACTCCGATCTCTTATCTGCAAAAGTTGCGTCTGGAGAAGGCATGTCATTTGTTGAAAAACGGGAATCTATCCATCACGGAAATTTCGTATGAATGTGGATTCAACGACAGTAATTATTTCACCCGCCAGTTTAAGAAAGCTTTTGGCGAATCTCCCAAAACATACAGGCAGAATCATTAATACCTGACCGAATAAAAAAAGCAAAACAGGGCCTCCTCATAGGGAGGTCCTGTCTGCTGTCTCAGGGAAAAGGGAAAATTCAATAGTCCAAAAGCCGTCCGTTGTCATGCCATTGACCGTACATTTTATTTTCCTTTGTGTTGGTTATGAACTTATCCAATCTGCTCTGGAATAATGCTGGCTGATTCTTAACACTTTGGATCGTATCGATCCGAACGTTTTGATACAGGGTAGGAAAGGACATGAAATTTGCATAAACCTGATGGTCTTCTTTCAGCTTTTGTTCGATCACATTATCAATAATGAAAGCATTCTGCTCCATAACAGGAAGAACCTGTCTACCCTCGTCATGCATCAAGCCCAACTTTTCAAGACGGCGGACACGTTCCTTGTTCAATTCAGTCCATGAGCTACGTTTACTCCTAGGAGATAATCTCTGTGCTAATTGAGTCTCGGATATTTTCTTTTTGACTCCATCGATCCAGCCAAAGCACAACGCCTCCTCAACGACGTCCAAGTACAGCAGGGTATTTGGCACGGGTTTTATGCTTATCATTACCCAGCAATATTTTTCGACTTTTCCATGCGTCTGCAACCAATTTCTCAATTCATTTCTCGACGTCACGGGGATACAATGTACATGTTCCATCCGATTGTCAACTATACTTGAGCCGGTTCCTGATACCAAAAGAGTGAATAGTCATTCATGATGGAGGCATGCCCTAATTGACGCAGCATGGTAGAAACATTGCCTCGATGATAGGTGCCGTGGTTAACAGCATGGAATATGATTTCCGATAAGCTGGTTTCGCGAACGCCGGCAAATGGATTATCGAGTAGAATGGTTTGCTCCAGATCCGCTTGGCCTCGTAACCACTCACTGTATTGTGCCGACAGGTCGGTAAAACGTTTGATGTACTCATCCACAGAACCGTGAATTTCACTATTGAGTGGTATACATGCTTGCAGTGCCTCGGGCATGCCAGTGCCATTCAATACCTCGTACCACATTTTATCTACGGCGTAGATATGGCTGAGTGCATGAGCAATGGTTGGAAAGGAACTGTTCACTTCCTGACTCAGTACGGAAGAGGGCAGTTCCTTGATTCTGCCCAGGATGGTTTGAGTGGCCCATGCGTGGTAATTATACATTTGCTCCGGATGATTCATTGATAATCGTCTCCTTTAATTTCGCGATAGATTGGGTTAACTTACTGAGATGATTATAAAAAAAGAAGTATGACAACAGCGTGTCATACTTCTTCATAGAGCTTAAGTGCATTTTGAAGTTGTTCTTTCAGGATGCCTCGTAATTCAATCGGTTCAAGCACCTCAGCACCACTTCCCAAACTAAGCAGAAACGACCAAAGCCATCTGGCTTGTAACGGTTGATGAACCTGGATCCGCATCGTCATACTTCCACCCTCATGAAATTGCTTATCTGCCTGTTGGAAATGATCCATGGCTTCCGCAAGTCTTTCCGGGTTCACCCGAAATACAACATCACTTACCTGATCTTTCCATGACGGATCTGATACAACCGTCTCTTGAGGAATCTCAAGATGGGGTGGGAAGTGTTCCGATGTCAGTTGTACGTTCATCATCCGGGACAGTCGGAACTCGCGATAATCCTGCCGTGTCTGGCAAAATCCATACACATACCAATTACGATATTTGAATTGCAGCCTTACCGGTTCCAGATGGCGGGGTGTATGTTCATTTTTTGTATTGATGTAGTCAAAACGGACAACCTGATGTTCTGTAATACCTTTACGCAGATGAGGAAGGGCATCGGGTTCCGTTCGGCGAGTCTCCAGATCCACAGACAGACTTGAGTTCTGATGCTCCGGTCCAATCGTCTGCAGACGTTCAATTGTGCCCTGTGCACGTGCATCTTCAAAGACCGTGGAGAGACTGCTCAGGACCGTGATCAGGGAATCCACATCATAAGAACCAAGCAAGCTTTTATCCATTTTGTATCCGTCCATCATGCCGTAGCCGCCTTTGAGTCCCTGATGGGAGACGACCGGGAAGCCGGCGGCACAGATTACATCAATATCCCGATAGATCGTTCTTGGGGACACCTGAAACTCTTCCGCCAAGGTGGAAGCAGACAATACTTCGTGGTTCAGCAATTTGTATATGATTGAGATTAATCGCTCCAATTTCAAAAGGTATCCCCGCCCGTTATTCCATTTTGTCATTACAGGCCATTATTATATCACGACATGGTGAACAACATGGAGGATCACAAAGGGTCTATAGGAAGTCATATCATCCAGTATGTTTGTTTCAACTTGGTTGAATAAGTTCTTAGGCGAGATGAAAAAAAGAGTGCTGGATAGCACCCTTTTGAAGACACATTGTTGTTGCTGTTGTTGTGTTGAACAGTTACGTTAGCAAATCGGTCGAGGCTTAATATCGAGTGAATAGTCAGAGCCGGCTCTACTCTTCTTGCACGTTATAGAGAACCCGAGCGAGCAGATTCTGTCCATAGTTACCGAAGTTTTTGCCAAAGATCGTTAAGCCCCGTTTGTTCAAAGGTTCGTCCGTAACCGCAATGCGGAAGTGAATATCGCTTTTGTAATCCAGCCCAATCTGGTCCAACGTCACGTCCGAGATGCGGCATCCGTCGATATAGCTGCCTTCCTGTGTAATCCGGATCAGCTTCAGCATGCCGTACTGATTCAAGTGCGGAGGCCACCATTCCGGGTTGAAGGTACCGCGTGTATTGCCAAAATCCCCCGGACTAGTCCAGCAGCCAATCTCAATACCGTTAATGTAGAAATAAATATCCGAAGGGTAATTGTCACAAAAGCCAGGGGCCTCCGATCCCAGTTCCATCGACAACTGAATTTCGCTAAACGACTGATTAGGCTTGAGATAGTTGGGAATCCGATATTCCAGATAACCTTCAGCCAGCCAGATCATCTCCGCATCAATTCGCAGTGGATCAGCAAAGTAACGCGGATCGTCGAACTCTCCAACAATGCTGTCCCGGGTAGCGAGACCACATGTAGGTGCAGCCTGATAATCGCTGTAATGACCGACCTGAATTTCCACCTCATAACGATTGTTAATCTCCTGTGAACGCAGATCAACCATCAATTTTTCCTCATTGAGATAACATATCTTCTGAATTCCATGTTTGCCAACGGCGGTGTTGATCTCGATCAATCCGCTCTCTTCAAGCTTCTTGATATGCATTGTGATGGCACCATTGCTCAGTCCTAGCTTGGTTGCGAGATCATTGAGATTAAGGCTTTGGTTCTTGGCCAGCAGCTCGATGATCTGAATCCGGATTTCCGAACTGAGCGCTTTGAAGATATTCACACCCGACATCAGATCTTTAATATAAATCATAGGTGGATTTCCTTTCCCCGTTCTGAACAAAGTCTTCGACACAGACATTTGCACATTTATATGTTTTATTTCAGATAATTATAAATCATTCCCTCATGGAAGGGAAGGGTGGAGAAATAGAAGCCAAAACCCTTGTGTATAGCGCAAATACGAAAATATAATCTATATTTTGTTCACTATTCCGGTTAAAATAAGTGTTAATCAGTTCACATATATTTGAAATATACCATTGAAATGTAATGTAACCGCTTTTATAATCCTATTATACCTAAATTGATTCATTACTTCATGAACCTAATTAACCATTTGATCAGGAAAGGTGGAGTTTGGTTTGGAAAAGTTAAGCAATGTGAAGAGGTTTAAGTGGAAACGCATGGCGTTACCGGCATTACTTGTGATGGTATTACTGCTGGCAGGTCAGTCAAAAGCTTTGGCGGCGTTCTGGAATCTGACCGGAGATACCGCTGTTCATGATCCGTCGATTATCAAAGAGGGCAGTTCCTGGTACACCTTTTCAACCGGCCCGGGCATTCAAGTATTGAAATCCGATAATGGATCGTCCTGGTATCGTGTTCCACAAATCTTCTTAAGTAAGCCATCCTGGTGGGCTTCTGCCGTTCCGGGACAAAGCGGATTGGATGTATGGGCACCGGACGTAGAGCAGTACAACGGAAAAGTATGGCTCTATTATTCGATCTCCACCTTTGGTTCCAATCGGTCTGCAATTGGTCTTGCGTCTGCGAACAGTATCGGTGCAGGCCAATGGAAGGACGAAGGATTGGTGCTTCAAACCACGACCGCCAATAATTATAATGCCATTGATCCGAATCTGGTCATTGATGCTTCAGGCAATCCATGGCTAGCCTTCGGTTCTTTCTGGAGCGGTCTGAAGATTGTCAAGCTGGACAAAAATACGATGAAACCGACGGGAAGTATAACTTCCATTGCTGCGCGCCCGAATAACGGAGGGGCTATTGAAGGACCAAGTATTGTATATCGTGGCGGCTACTATTACCTGTTTGCTTCCATCGATTCTTGCTGCCAAGGGGTGAACAGTACCTACAAAATGGTCTATGGACGTTCGACCAGTATAACAGGCCCTTATGTGGACAAAAACGGAGTTAATATGCTGAATGGTGGCGGAACGATATTGGATACAGGCAATGTGAAATGGAAAGGTCCAGGTGGTCAGGACGTGTACAACGGTAATGTCATCGCAAGACATGCCTATGATGCAGAGGATAATGGCAATCCGAAATTGCTGATTAATGACTTGCTTTGGGACTCGAATGGCTGGCCGAAATACTGATTTTATTTTATATAAATATAAAATGTTTTATAAAAGTGTTGACTAAAGTGATCTGGATTTGATAAATTTAACAACAGAAATCTTATTTCATCCAATTGAATACGGTTACAAGTCCAGATCAGGAGGGGTTCAGATGGTAAAGAAAAAGAGTTGGGTCACATTTATGCTTCTTATGCTGGTGAGTGCGCTGGTACTCGCGGGATGCGGAGGAAGCAGCGGTGCAAGTGGGGACAAGGAGTTAACGTTTATGTTCCGCGGCGGTACTGACGAGCAGAAAGCATACCAGGCGGTGGTCAAGAAATTCGAAGAAGATCATCCGGGTGTGAAAGTCAAAATTATCGTAACGGCTGCGGATCAATATGCAACCAAGCTGAGAGCGGCAATTACAGGCAACAGCTTGCCTGACGTATTTTATATCAATCCGGGTGACGTGAAAGCGTATGTGAACAGCAATGTGCTGATGAACCTCACTTCGTATATTGAAAACAATCCGGATGTGGATCTCGATAATATCTGGAAATACGGCGTGGACCTGTATCGTTATGATGGAAAAATGGCAGGACAGGGCGATATCTACGGTATGCCGAAGGATCTGGGGCCATTTGCACTGGGCTACAACAAAACGTTGTTTGAAAAAGAGGGCATCCCACTCCCTGACAAGGATAAACCATACACATGGGAAGAGTTCATCAAGGTGAACCAGCAAGCGACCAAAGATACCAATGGGGACGGTAAACCGGATGTGTACGGTACCGGATTCAACGTACAGTGGGCACTGCAATCCTTTGTATGGAGCAACGGTGGGGATTGGTTGGATGAGACCAAAACTAAGGTAACGATTGATGATCCAAAATTCGCGGAAGCACTGCAATTCTTCGCGGATATGCAAAACAAATACAAAATCACACCTTCCATTGAGGAAGCGCAAACATTGGATACGTATCAACGCTGGATGAAAGGTGAAATGGCTTTCTTCCCTGTAGGGCCATGGGATATGAGTACATTTGAGAAATTACCTTTCGATTATGATTTGCTGCCATTCCCTGCGGGATCTACTGGCAAGTCGGCAACGTGGATCGGATCTCTGGGAATCGGAGTATCGGCGAAGACAAAACATCCGGAAGAAGCAGCAGCATTGGTGAACTACCTTACGGCTTCGAAGGAAGGCATGCAGCAACTGGTAGATGCCAAGGTACAGATTCCGAACTTGCTTGATATGGCAGACGAGTGGGCCAAAGATACATCCACGAAACCAGCCAACAAACAGGAATTCATTGATATCGTTGAGGATTACGGCCGGGCTCTGCCAGGTAACTACACGTACAATGCGGAATGGTATGACCTGTTCTTCACGGACATCCAGCCGGTATTGGATGGCAAGATTACAGCCGCAGACTATGTGAAGCAGCAACAACCGAAAATGCAAAAACTGCTCGACAAAGCGGTTGAACAAGAAAAGAAATCTCAGAAATAGTAGATAGGAAAGGGTGATGCCGGCAGCCTGCAATCATGCTGCTGGCATCATTCGTATTGGAACTTATTGGATTCCATACGGGCATGTGGCATTCGTTGATCGGCAAGGTTCAATCGAAGAATGCCACATGCTGATACTAGAAACAGGGGTGAACGCCGTGATTACGAAATCGAGTTTGTATCGCAAAGAGATGCTGTACGGATATCTGTTTATTTTACCTCCGATTCTTGGATTGCTGATCTTTGTCATGTTCCCGTTCCTCTACTCCCTTTATGGTTCCTTTACGGATTGGGACGGACTGGGACAGATGAACTTTATCGGTTTGGCCAACTTCAAGGATTTGCTCACGGATGACCTCTTCTACAAAGCGATGTTTAATACATTTTTCCTGATGCTTGGTATTCCGATTGGATTGTTGCTCGCATTGTTGCTGGCGATGGGTCTGAATCGTAAAATTCCCGGCACAACGACATTCCGTGTGATCTATTACATTCCGGTCATTTCTTCCCTCGCTGCGGTGTCCATTATGTGGAACTGGGCGTACAACGGGGATTATGGTCTAGTGAACCAGTTCCTTGATCTGTTTGGGATTAAAGGTCCTAACTGGCTCGCGAACAAAGACACGGTCAAACCCGCTCTGATTATTATGACGGTGTGGAAAGGTCTCGGATACACGATGTTATTGTACTTGGCGGCACTGCAAAGTGTATCACGTACATACTACGAAGCGGCTGAGCTGGATGGAGCGAATGGGTTCCAAATCTTCCGTAACATCACCTGGCCTATGGTGAAGCCAGTCACCTTTTTCCTTATTGTTACAAATATCATTGGCGGTTCCCAGATCTTCACCGAAATGAACATTATGACGCCTACTGGTGGTCCTGAATATTCTTCGGCATCAATCGTCTTCTACATCTGGCAGAAAGCCTTCAGTAACTTGCAGATGGGTTATGCCTCAGCGATGGCCATGATTCTTGGTATTTTCATTTTTGTCATTACCCTGGTGCAATTCAAAATGAACGAAAAATCAGCCTATGATGGGGATTGATTGTCAAGGAAAGGAGTGAACCGGAGATGTCTTACAGTCAAAAGAGGAAATTAACAAACTCGATCATTTTTATCGTACTTGCGATTGGGGCAATTGCAATGATTGCACCACTGATCTGGATGTTGTCCACGTCATTGAAGGAGAAGCAAGATGTGTTCGCGCTTCCGCCTGTATGGATACCTGAAGTATTCCAATTTGGAAAGTATAAAGAAATCTGGGAAGCAGGTCCGCTGCTCAGCGGGATCAAAAACAGCCTCATCGTTGCGGTGAGTGTAACGGTGGTGGGTACGTTTACGTCCAGTATCGCAGCCTTTGCTTTTGCCAAATTAAGATTCCCACACAAAAATAAACTGTTTCTCGCGTTGCTGGCATCCATGATGATTCCTTATCCAACAGTCATGATCCCACAATTCATCATGTTTGCGAAGCTGGGCTGGGTGGATACGCTATTGCCACTGATTGTTCCTGGCCTGTTTGGTAACGTAATCATGATCTTTTTCCTGCGCCAATACCTGCTTAGTGTACCTGATGCGATTATTGAGGCGGCCAAAATCGATGGAAGTTCCTACTTCCGGCTGTACTCCAGTATTACGTTTCCACTCATCAAACCGGCGATTGCTGCACAGTTGATTCTCTGGTTCATGGGTATCTGGAACGATTATCTGGCACCGATTATCTATCTGAATTCACCGGAGAAGCAGACGTTACAGCTCGTTATCGCAAACTTTAATGCCACGTATGCAATTCAAACCGATTACCCACTTATTATGGCGGCGTCGATTGTGGCTCTGTTACCTGTATTAATCATCTTCCTGATCTTCCAGAAACAGATTATTGAGTCGGTTGCGATTTCAGGAGTGAAGGGATGAACCAGCGGAAGAAATTCCGACGGTGGACATTTTCGAAGAGAGGGGTTGTTGCTTCCATGTTGCTGATGCTGATTGTTGGAGCTACAGGTTGTTCCGGAGAAGGAGCAGGAGAAACGGTGTCCCGTCCGCTCTTCCCTGAAGCTCCTCAAGATACTTCGTTGTATGACACTTCCATTTTGGAAGATGAATCACGCTGGACGGTGAACAATGCGCATGATCCGGCCATTATCAAAACAGATCAGGGATACTACGTCTATTCCACAGACGTTCGTGTAGCAGGAGAAGCGAAACCAGGCGTCATGGTACGCAAATCGGATGATCTGATCCACTGGACATGGGTAGGTCAGGCTCTGCCCGGCATTCCGCAAGAAGCGCTGGATTGGACAGGTGCGGTCAATCTGTGGGCACCGGATGTGATTCAGGCTGGTGATACCTATCGGATGTATTATTCGGCTTCTTCTTTTGGCAGTACCCAGTCGGCTATTGGTCTTCAGACATCCTCATCTCCCGAAGGTCCTTGGACAGATGAAGGACTGGTTGTGAAAACCTCTGCGAATGAACAAGACAAATTAAATGCCATTGATGCCAATCCCATTGTGGATGCTGAGGGCAATTCGTGGATGGTATATGGTTCATTCTTTGACGGCATCTACATTGCGCCACTTGATCCCGACACCGGGAAATTCAAGGACGAGGGTTATGGTACTCGTATTGCTGCTCGGGATCGTGCAACTGAAGAGGGTGCAGTGGAAGGTCCATACATTGTGTATAACCCGGAGTTCAAAAAATATTATCTGTTCGTCTCATATGATTCCTTATTCGAGGACTATAACGTGCGGGTTGCGCGTGCTGATTCAATCACAGGACCGTACACGGACATAAACGGCAATAACATGCTGGATACAGAGTATCTGCCGCAATATGAGATCGGCACCAAAATTCTCGGGGGGTATCGCTTCACGGAAGGCGAGGGCTGGGTTGCGCCCGGACATAACTCTGTGTTGAAGGACGGAAGCGATTATTACATCGTGCATCATGCACGGGGTGAGACGGATAAAAACTGGCCATATCTGCATGTACGTAAAATGTTATGGACCAAGGACGGCTGGCCTGTGGTTTCACCTGAACGGTACGCTGGTGAGACAGCACAGGACATTCCGAAGTCCATGATTGCCGGGGAGTGGGAAGGCATGGCGCTTGATCCGTCCGTAGACGGGCAGATTCAGGCCGTGCCTTATACCCTAACGGACAAAGGAAAAATCCAAAGCGAAAAAGGTTCAGGAACCTGGACGTTTGATGACAAACAAACACTGACGTTGAAGTGGAAAGAAAGCCCATGGGGCGGAGCTTCCACGGAAGAGCTGCAACTGCTGCCGTCCTGGGACTGGGAGCGAAGCCAACCTGCGCTGGTGGTGACAGGTCTCAATGACCGCGGCATCGCGGTCTGGGGCAAGCAGATCAGCGCAGCCGAGGAGTAAGGTTCGACCAGCGAGCAGTAAAAGAGCGAGCGTCCGCTCCGAAGGTGCACAAGCAGTGAGGGGGAGGGAGGAGCCGCAGGAGCGAGTTTGGCATCCGATTTCAACCGCAGAGAGCGGTGATAAAAAGAAATCGGAGGACAAGAGAGCACCAAGGTCCTACCGCCACGGAACGTCTGCTGTGCATGGCAAAGCTGGCCAATAGCTCTGCGGCTAGCCCTGCATTACATGGGGAGAGTCGACTGTGCGAAGCGGTCAACCCCATAAGGCCGAGCCAACAAAAAGGCTCGGAGTGAGGTTGTAACCCAGCGGGCGCGGTAAGAGCGAGTTGCCGCTCCGATGGTGCACAAGCAGAGAGGGGGAGGAAGGAGCCGCAGGAGTGAGTTTGGCATCCGATTTCAACCGCCAGGAGTGGTGGAAAAAGAAATCGGAGGACAAGAGAGCACCAAGGCCCTGCCACCCCCGAACGTCCGCTGTGCACGACAAAGCTGGCCTATAGCTCTGCGGCCAGCCAAGCATTACATGGGGAGAGTTGACCGTGCGAAGCGGTCAACCCCATAAGACCGAGCCAACAAAAGGCTCGAAGTGAGGTTGTAACCCAGCGAGCGCGGTGAGAGCGAGCTGCTGCGCCAAGGTGCACAAGCAGAGAGGGGGAGGAAGGAGCCGCAGGAGCGAGTTTGGCATCCGATTTCAACCGCCAGGAGCGGTAGGAAAAGAAATCGGAGGACAAGAGAGCACCAAGGCCCTACCGCCCCCGAACGTCTGCTGTGCACAACCCAAAAAGGTTTTCGTTTTTTGCGCAATTGGGTTACATCCCCAAACTTCGAGCCAAACAACATTTGAAAGGGGAGCATTCCCATGACTGATTCTATTACATTTACTAATCCCATTCTGGAGCAGCGCGCTGATCCGTGGGTGTACCGTCATACGGACGGTTACTATTACTTCTCCGCTTCCGTACCCGCCTTTGACCGGATTGAGATCCGGCGAGCAGAGACTTTGGAAGAGTTAAGAGATGCCAAGCCAGTAACGGCTTGGACGAAGCGTGACACAGGGCCAATGAGTGCCAACATCTGGGCACCGGAGATTCATTTTATTGATGGCAAATGGTACATACATTACGCTGCGGCTCACACCAGTGAGACCAACGAAGGACTGTTCGATCACCGGATGTATGTTCTGGAGAACGATTCCGCGAATCCACTCGAAGGAGAGTGGGTTGAAAAGGGACAGATACACACAAGATGGGAATCATTCGCACTGGATGCAACGACCTTTGAACATAAGGGTATCCGCTATCTGGTCTGGGCACAAAAAGATCCGGATATTGTGGGCAATTCGAACCTGTACATTGCCGAAATGGAAAACCCTTGGACGCTACGCGGCGAACAGGTCATGATCTCTACGCCTGAGTACGATTGGGAAATCATCGGCTTTAAGGTGAATGAAGGCCCGGCTGTGATGCATCGTAATGGAAGGTTATTCATTGGATACTCGGCGAGCGCGACCGATTACAATTATTGTATGGGTCTGCTCACCGCAGATGAAAATGCCGACTTGCTTGATCCAGCCAGCTGGGTGAAATCACCCGAGCCGGTATTCCAGACTTGTGAAGCGAACGGTCAATACGGTCCGGGCCATAACAGCTTTACGGTGTCACCGGATGGAAAGACCGATATTCTGATTTATCATGCCCGTAATTACAAAGACATCGAGGGTGATCCTTTGTATGATCCGAACCGTCACGCCCGTGCTCAAGTGATTCGTTGGCGTGAAGATGGCACACCTGATTTCGGTGTTCCGGCACCGGATGGCAGCGCAGTAGCGGAAGCAAAATAAGAGATCGTTTAACCTTTCATACGAGAGTCCTTAGTTAGCGAGTGATGCTGATTAAGGGCTCTTCTGTATGTGAACGATAAGATAGAGTGGCCTGAACATATGTGTCCTGGACACAAAACAAAGCAACCACAACGATGATTTCTGCGTATGAGAAAGATACAGATTACGATGCAGAACCTATTAGGAGGATCACATATGGATTCACGCGAGGTGTTGGATAAGGAACTTGAACAGATTTTGAAATGGGAAAAACAACAGAAGGACTTGTTTATATGGGATAAAATCGGGCGTTTGCCCTTTGCGATGTTGGATAGAGTGATGCCTAAAGCGCTGAAACAGAAGATTGGAGATTCCCTGAACGACGTGGGTCAGTATGTACAGCATGGGGGCAAGTTCCTCGTACAGAAGAAAAAAGTAGCCAAGCTGCTGCAAGAGGAAGCAGAGAAGTCCGGTTATTCCATGATGGACACGACCTATCGTCTGGAGCAGGAAGCTGAAGCGGAGGGAACAGCGAAAATTCATAGTGTGGAGAATCTGCCACTTCAGGTGCTGGACCAGGTTGCTGATAACATTACCGAGAGTCGAACCAAGTTTGCTGCGGCTCAGGGAGCAGCTACAGGTTTTGGTGGCATTGTAACCATTGCAGCAGATATTCCGATGGTAATGGGGCTTTCTCTGAAGGTGCTGCAGGAGATGGCACTATGTTACGGCTATGATCCCGATGAACCGCTGGAACGTATATTTATTGTCAAATGTCTGCAATTCTCTTCCGCTGATATTGTAGGCAAGAAAGCGATTATTGAAGAACTGGCAGCATACGACGATCCGGACAAGCCCATTGAAGTGGTATCGCAGATGCAGGGCTGGCGGGAAGTTTTTAACTCCTACAGTGAATCCTTTGGTTGGAAGAAACTGTTCCAACTCGTGCCTATTGCCGGCATGGTCTTTGGTTCAGTGAGCAACAAAAATACAATTCGAGATGTAGCCGAAGCAGGTAAAATGCTGTACAAAAAACGGCTGATCCTTCAGCGTTTGAAATAAGGTTACAGAATAAGTAGTATTATAAAAGAATATTTATATTGAAAGAGATGAATTTGTTATGTTAAACAAACAGGGTTTCTATGATCTTTTAGATCGAAATAATATCGTTTACGAAAGTATTGAACATCCCGCAGTATACACGATGGAGGAAATATTCTCTTATCAGATTCCACATACAGAACGTATCGTTAAAAATCTGTTTCTGCGTGATGATAAGAAGCGCAACTATTATCTGGTGACGATTGCTGGAACGAAGTCCGTTGATTTGAGAAGTTTAAGCGAAAAGATACCTAGCCGCAAATTAAGTTTTGCCAGTGAAAAGGATTTGTTGGAGTTACTCGGATTGGAAAAAGGGCACGTGAACCCTATGGGAGTGTTTAATAACATACAGAAAAACGTGACCGTAGTTTTTGACAAGGATCTAGTTCGTCAGAAAATCGGAATTCATCCGATGGAAAATACGGCAACGGTATTCCTTGAATTTGAAGATGTGAAGGAACTAATTACAGCTCAAGGTAGCAACGTTGTCATGTGTGACGTGGAATAAACGGTTGAAGCTAAATACGAGAACAACCAATACAAAAAAGGGTTCCTGCCAGTCTGTGAATACAGAGTTGGCAAGAACCCTTTTGTTTTGGTTCAAACATTTTATTCACTGTAAATGCAGGTGACTAAAGTGAAATCTAACGAACTCAGCAGACGTTATTCGGCGATATTTCACTAATCCCGATTTCTAAAGAATCTCAGACACGTTTTTTCTGCATTTCACACGCACATTCCAAGGTTGTCGGCCTTTTTCTCGGGAATAGCGTTGCTCAGATTCTTTAGATTGCGAAACCGGCAGTATTCGTTCAAATAAAAGCTTTCAGGTTCGTTAGCGCAAGATAACGTCTTATAAGGGCGATGCTGCCACGTAAGGATTGGATCTAATATAGAATAAAAAATGGACACCTGTTGATGTATTTTTTACTCTTCACTACCGTTTTCTTTTGCCCAGATATTCAGCAATTTATCGGATGGAAGCAGGAACGTGAAGATCCCGAGCAATGGCAGGAAGCTGCACATCTGCATCACGGGTGATACACCGAAGACATCAATCCAGTTGCCCAGCACGAGTGCACCCAGACCTCCCATACCAAATGCAAGACCAGTAATTAGACCGGAAACCGTTCCGATTTTGCCTGGAATCAGCATTTGTGCATATACAACCGTAACCGAGAAGCTGGATAACATGATAAAACCAATAATGGTTAGCAGTACGCCTGTCCAGAACAGATTCGCATAGGGCAGCAACAGCGCCAGCGGAGCAGCTCCAGCCATGGACAGGAAGATCAGATTACGTTTGCCAAATCGATCCGCCAGTGGGCCTCCGAAGAACGTACCAAGTGCTCCGGCAGCAAGGAACAAGAAGATATAGATCTGCGCGTCCTCTGTGGACAATCCAAAGGTATCTTTCAGATTAAACGCATAGAAGCTGCCAATGGAAGCGATATACCAGGAACGAACAAAGACAAGCAAGATCAATAGCGTAATGGCGGCAGTAATCTTTTTGCGCAAAGCAGGATTGGGTGCACGACGGGCAGCAGCCTGTCTACGCAGATATCCTCCCGATTGCAGCATGCGTCCATACCAACGGGCTATGTAGATTTGAACTGCAATTCCCATGGCAGCAATGCCTGTAAATCCAATGGCACCGAACAGTCCAAACGGGATAAAGATCCAGCGTGTGAGCAATGGGGCAAGGGATTGTCCGGCGTTACCACCGACCTGGAAGATGGACTGTGCCAGTCCACGGCGTTGACCGGCAGCCATGTGTGATACACGCGAACCTTCTGGATGGAAAGCAGCGGAACCCAGACCAACAAAGATAACGGAAATCAGGACAGCCATATAACTGTCAGCGAAGGCCAACAGCAACATGCCGGTAAATGTAAAACCCATGCCTATAGGTAGAATGGATGGCGTCGGTTTTTTATCAGCAAACCAGCCTACGACAGGCTGCATAATGGATGCGGTAAAGTTGATAGCAAATGAGATCCATCCGATCTGAGTATACGTGAGATGCATAGAGTCTTTCAGAATCGGAAAAATGGCGGGAATGACCGACTGGATCGAATCATTGAACAGATGAACCAGGCTTATTGCAATGAGTATCCGGTATACGGTGCTTTGGGCATCCAATCCGGGTGGGTTTTTCGAACGCGCTGTGGCGTCCTTGGTTAATGAGGTTTGTGTAGACATGTACAATTCTCCTTTGGTCGCGGTCACGAGGGATCAGCGCCTGATGTTGTATTATATGCGTGTAAGCATATTGTTACATAATAGGATAGATTGATTGGACCGACAAGGGGAACAAAGGAAAACGTTGATGAATTCAACTCTATTTCTGAGGTGTTTATTTATAGCATTACATTTACAAAAGAAACGTATTACTTTAGCATCTAATGTAAGAAAATCCATATTTGTGTGTAAAAAGGATAGAGGAGGGATGGATATGAAATCCTTATCACCTTATGAATCCGCCAAACGCGAGCTGGTAATGACCATTTTATATATGGCTGTCATAACGTTTCAGGCTATCTATGTTGCACCGAAATCTCTATCTGCTGCTATCGTCATCTTTATCATTTTTCAGTCAATTGGTGTGCTTATGTTGAGACATTACATTAAAAAAGTCAAAGAACTAAAGGAAGATCAATCTACTTGAAAGTGACTCCAAGCTTAGGATTGATACACGGAGGTTCTACAGGTTTATACTAAAAAGCCGAACTTTTTAAGCTATATAAGCTGAATTAATCATTTACACGATAACGGAGAGGACAGAAAAAACCTGAAAAAGCGAAGCGTTTGCCTAAAAGCTTTCTGAAAGAAAGCTGCATCGGAAGCATACGCCATCCCCGGATTTTCCCCTTTAGAAAAGGGAATGGAAAAAAATCTGGGGATAACAGCGATTGGAAGGTTGTTCTGTCATCGTAGTGTCAGTGTAAATAATCTTTAGTTCAACTTATATAGCAGAGTTCGGCTTTTGGCATTCTTTGATTCTATTTTATATACAGGATGTTTGAACCTGACGAATTAACGATTATCAATTGTCTCCGGATACATATCATGATTCATCATACGGTGCTCAGCCATTTGCTCATACTTCGTTCCTGGCTTACCATAGTTCGTGTAAGGGTCAATGGAAATGCCGCCGCGCGGTGTGAATTTGCCCCATACTTCGATGTAGCGTGGGTCCATCAGCTTGATCAGGTCGTTCATGATGATATTCACACAATCCTCGTGGAAATCACCATGGTTACGGAAGCTAAACAGGTACAGCTTGAGTGATTTACTCTCGACCATTTTGATATCAGGAATGTAACTGATATAGATCGTCGCAAAGTCCGGCTGACCCGTAATCGGGCACAGGCTGGTGAACTCCGGGCAGTTAAATTTTACAAAATAATCGCGGTACGGATGTTTGTTATCAAAATTCTCAAGAATGCCGGGATCATATTCAAACGTATATTTTACGTTCTGGTTGCCCAGCAACGTCACATCTTGCATCTCATCAGGTTGTCTCATCGGTTCGTAAACGCTCCTTGTTTCCGTCAAAGCCGAAGCCTCGCAGTATATTTGAATAGGCGATTTCGCCTGTTTAATTCTTTTGTTTTCTGAGGACATTGCGTCCTCATCCTTACATTATGCTACCCATTCCACCAGTTCTGCCCATCACACGCCGCGTTTGTTGCCCCATACCAACGTATGAAGCTGTGGAAGCACACGAACATCATTCAGGTCATCGGAGGCACTGACTTGGTCGATCAGCCACTCATAACGAGCAAGCAGTGAGGACGCCAGATCTGGCGTATCGGCGGAAGTCACATCCGGGTTCCCGGTTTGTAAAAATAGATCCGTGCCCGGATACCGTACATGCACACGACGGGCATAGTCCAGGTCTGTCTCATCGAAGATCACGATCTTCAGACTATGACTTCGTTTTACCGGGCCAGCGGCCAGCCGTCCGATTAGATCATCCAGCACGGCCCAATCGGTGTCCATGCCGGAGCTGGGTGGCTTGGGCGAGACAGTGACTTCGTCAATGTCCGCCAGCCAAGGCTGCCAGCGAGAGCCCTGCGTCTCCACCGCGGTGCGGATGCCGTTCTCCCGCAGCAGGGCAACCAATCCGCCCAGCGAAGCGAGCAGGGCGGGATTACCGCCGGAGATGGTGACATGGGAGAAACGGGTGCCGCCAACGCGGCGCAATTCTTCCCATACATCCTCTGGCGTAATCATCCGAATCTGGTCCTTGCCACTGCCGTCCCAGGTAAAGGCCGAGTCGCACCAGGAGCAGCGATAATCGCAGCCCGCGGTGCGAACAAACATCGTTTTTTGCCCGATGACCATGCCTTCGCCTTGAACCGTTGGACCAAAAATCTCCATCACGGGAATACGGGCCTCTTTGCGAGTTCCCGTCTCATTCACCTGCTGTATCACACTACTCATCGATCATCCACTCCCGTCTCGCTTCCGCGTAACTGGTTGGTGTCTCGAAGAGTCGGACAAACTCCGTCCGACCACCATCGGTCAGCCCGGCATAGGGTTCTGTCTGGAGCGCATGTTCCATCTGTTCGAACAGCCAAACGACCATATTTTCAGCCGTTGTATTCATTAAAGGAAGTGTCTCGTTAAGGTACTGATGATCCAGATATCCCTCAATCTGAGTTTTCCATATATCTTTGATATGTCCAAAATCAACCGTCAGTCCGGTTTCACCCGGATAACCGCTGATCCCAAAAATAACTTTATACGTATGACCGTGCAGGTTCTTGCACTTGCCTTCATAACAATGCAGGTGATGTGCTGCGTCAAAGGTAAATTCTTTGCTTACAAGCACACGTTTGCGGTGATAGCGCAGCTGGGTGGGTAGAATATCTTCTCCGATGCGTTGCAGATGCTCTACAATACGGAATGTTCCAGGTTCTCTCATCGTACATCCACTCCCGCCGGTTCAGCAGCAGAACGTTGCTGTACATAGCGATCCAGTCCGGCTTTGCGCAGTTTGCAAGCAGGGCATTCTCCGCATCCATCGCCGATCACGCCGTTGTAACAGGTCAGGGTACGCTCGCGTACATAATCAAAGGCACCGAGATCATCGGCCATCTTCCACGTTTGGGCTTTGTCCAGCCACATGAGCGGGGTATGAATGACAAATGGATAGTCCATCGACAGGTTAAGCGTCACATTCATCGATTTCACAAATGAATCCCGGCAATCCGGGTATCCGCTGAAATCCGTCTCGCATACACCTGTAACCAGGTGACGTGCTCCTTTTTGCTTTGCCATAATGGCCGCAAAACTGAGGAACAGCAGATTCCGTCCATCCACAAATGTACTCGGCAGTTCGCCTTCTTCATGCGTAATCTCGACATCCGTGCGAGTGAGCGCATTGGGGGCAAGCTGATTTAACAGGCTCATATCGAGCACCGTTTGCTGTACACCCAGATCACGAGCAATCTCGGCTGCACATTCAATCTCCTGCTTGTGGCGCTGACCGTAATCAAACGTAACTACCTCGACTTCGGCAAACTGTTGTTTGGCCCAGAACAGACACGTGGTGCTATCCTGACCACCGCTGAATACAACGACTGCTTTTTCTTCGTTCAACATAAAAAAACCTCTCTATCTTCTTGAGATCAAACCATGCACGTAGGCATAGAGTGTCGGAAGAACAGAGAAGTTCATGAACTGGCATCCATCAAAAAACACACCTTCTCGATAACCGCTTCAAAAAAGCAGGTAAGAGTAAGTGTCCTTAGTTTTTTACGTACATTCCGTTAAGTAACGTGTACGCAAGACTTATACTGACCATCACATGGTCAAGTCTTATAGAGGGAGTTCGCGAACCTCTCCCATGCCACAGGCATGGATTTTCTTCTTCAATTGTCTGAACTATTATAACATGAAACCGCGTGGTGACCACCCCACTGGAGCATAGTGGCAACTAGTCGGTCTGTTTCATCAACTAACAGCTTATTTGATCAATACATTGCCAAAAGGAATCACTTCTTTCAAAATTCGTTTGAACAGTCCCTCATCGTTAAGATCCTGTTCCAAGCGGTGATTCTCACGTCCAGCCTGAAAGAGTACAGATCCATGTCCTGTCATCTTCCAATGATAATTCATATGCTGACTGGCAAGGTTGTTACCATATACGGTGAGTTCCAAATGTGCATTTTCGGGATAGGCAATAATGCTGCCAGCATCCACATAGAGCGGCGCTGTTGGGTGAAGCTCCTGTTGGCAGACCTGGCCTTGAGTGAGCAATCCGATTTTGCCTTTGCCGGAAAATTTCATTTTCACTGCATCACGGGTGATCAGCATGTTTTTGATTTTCTGAATTTTGGTATGCATGGTTACACCATCAGAGTAGAAGAACAGGTGGCGGAAGTCATAGAGCAGATCACTGTCCTCCGTGAGCTCCACTTCCTTCATCGTGAATCCGGGAGGCAGGGCAGCCACAAATTGGCAAGGTCCGGTGATTTCGGATTTAATCAGCTTTTTTTTGCGATATATGCCCGTAATATTCATGAATTTATCATTGCGACTCCCACTTGGACCGCGGAAGGCCACAATTTGCTGCGGATGCAAAATATGAAGGCGGTCATCTTTAATCAGTGAAAATGTGACAACTTGTCCAGCTCCGCCTGCTTCAGCATTGTTCAGGTGTATGTTCATGCAGTTGCTCCTGTTCTTTTATACTCGGCCGGAACGGCGACGCATTCCCCAGCGCATCACACGAATCAGAACAAAGTAACCCAATATGAGAGAAACGACAGTGATGATCGTCGTCTGAATTCGTTTGGTGGTAGCTGCTTTGGCATTCTGGTCGTCCTGTAATTTACTTACCATTTCAGTGAGTTTCTGGTTCTGAGCCAGCAGTTGTTCGTTCTGGGTCTTAAATGCTTCGACATTGGCCTGGGCTTGTCCCAACTGAGCAGACGTTTGATTTAATTGCTCCATCGTTTGTTTATAACTTTCCTGCAGAGCATTCACTTCTCCGGGCAGTTCGGAGACTCGCTCCCATCCGCTGTATATATCCGTAAAAATATTGGCACTGGCTGCACTTACTGTCGAAGCGATCGAAACGGTAAATAGAATGCATGTGGTGAATAACACCCGAATGAAATAACCCTGAATGGATTTTGGCATCGTTAACACCTCTTTCTTCGGTTAGATAGATCCATCGCCGAATTCGTCGTCTATTGTTGAAATACGGCTCTTACATTATACGTCAAAACCGGGACGATGGGTTCAAGATGATATCGTTTTATTACCCGAAATATCTAAAATTATTTAGGAACAGGGCTGTTTAACTTACAAATCTGTGGGGTAATAGAATGATAGGCAAGCACACCGGACCGTTTTAACAGATCTTTTACTTCAGTTCCGGGTGCATGCTATTCACAAATGCGCAATTTAATGAACGATACCAATATATCCGATTGAATATAAGATCGTGAACATGAAGGAGTAGAAACATATGTACACAACAGATCAAAACACATCAACCAAAACGATCATGATCACTGTTAATGGAGAGCCAGTAGGGCGTAAGCTGGTCATTGACAGTGTCACCTATGCACCGGTAACCGAAGCAGATGGTGCACAATATTTACACAAAATGGGAATCGATCATCCTACTGTTTAATTTGGGACTTGTCATAGATAAGTGATTGATAAGCTTGGCCTAGTGCCAGGCTTTTTCGTCGTTTATTGTCGTATTGAGACGGATTTAGGGATATAAAACTAATATATTGGAAAAATTTAATGAGAACATGTGTTCCGTGACAATATAGTGTCCATTCACCCTGATAACTTAGAAGATAATACACATAAATCGGGGGAGAGACTACCAGTGAACTCAGTCTTTGAAGTATCTTATTCGTGGAATAAAGAGGCCATACCGACAGGGGGAGCCGACCCCGTATATATGATGGTAGAGTGGCGTAACGGTGCCCCTGCCAAAAGACTTAGGAAAATAGCACCCAAAATTGTATCAAGAGATTTGGAACTTTTGCTCAAACCGGAATATGGAGTACAGCTAAAAGGCATCTATGGATGTCGTTCCAAAGAAACGGATATTGGCTGGTTATTGAGACTTGGGGATATGTACAAGGGAGAGAGTAAACAAATTTTGCTTGAATTCGTCATGGGACCCCGTGTATCAGGAAAAGCTGCCGTATGTTCAGCCTACTGGAGCACAAGGAAGTTGAAGCAAAGTCAACGTGTATTGTTACGAAGAGAACAGTTGTATATTCAGTACACCAGTCATCTGGGCATGCTGCGACAACCGGAAGATCCCAAGGTGGAGAAGACGATCAAATTAAGTGAAACCGTGCCCCTGATCAAACAAGCCCTGCGCGCCTACGAAAGAGGCCGGGTTCAGGAGGGAAGTAATATGTTGCGTCGCCATGCTGATGCGTTGTTAATTGAAGCTGCGCGGAAGCAAGATCTGGACTATTACGCGGAAGCCGAGATCGTTGAAAAGTTGCGTTATCACTATGAGATAACGTTTACAACCGGATATCATAACCGTGAAAAAAAGATATTAGGCGAATAGGGATGATTTCAGATGGTAACGGTATAGAGAGAGTCTACATATTTGAAGGTGAAGTTTAGGAGAAGGTCGAATGTATGTATCAATATCATATTAAACTATGGATGGAGTTGTATCAAATTTATTGAAACAACATCGTGGAGGGTCCGGCAAAATGACAGACCGACTAATCCGATTAATGCGCATTATCACGCTAGTGCAAGCCAAGCCGGGCATTCTGGCACGTGAGCTTGCCCAGCGATGCGAGACAACGGAAAGGACGATATACCGCGACATGGAGGCCCTCAGTGCAATGCATATCCCGATCGCCAATATGGGACACGGACAAGGGTACATGTTTATCAGCCATTTTGCCATGTATCCGCTAAATTGGTCTGATGAAGAAGCCCAAGCATTCATGCATCTTGCTGAAGTTATGGAGAACATTCGTCCTTTGCTGAAACCTGCTTTTGAGAGCGCTTATGAGAAAGTGGTTGCTTCGAGTCAGAAAAACAAAACAGAACGAGTGGAATGGTCGGAGCAAATTAGTGGATTGTTCAAAGCGGGATTGCCCGCATGGCAAAATGAAAACAACGATTCGCAGAATCAATCCCTGATTACCCTGCTTCAGGCTGGCATTTCACAGAACATCATTGAAGGGGAGTATCTGTCTCAAGGTAAAAAAGGGATCGTACGTATAGACCCTTACTGTCTTATCCCTCGTGAATACAGATTTGAGCTGTTAGGGTATTGTCACCTGTCGGAGAAACTTCGAATATTTCAGGTGAGCCGGCTGCAAAAGATACGGATATTGCCACGCACGTTTCGCAAAGAGGATTATCTGATACAATCCCACTTCCGCATTCCTTGGGCATACGAGGGAAGTACGGAGTGGACTGCGTTCAAAATTCGATTTGCACCCCATGCTGTGGAGCGTGTGATGCAGGAGCAATTTTTTATGCGACCCATCCTAACCATTGAACCGGAAGGTAGCCTGTTATTTGAAGCCATATTAAGTGATGTTGACGAATTTCTCGTATGGATATCTAAATATGGACCTGATGCGGAAATTCTCGAACCTGAGATCTGCCGCATCAAGATGAAAGAACGTCTAAACTATTGGCAACAAATGTACAATAAAAGTTGAGATTAGAATGCCATCCATCCTAAGCCAAGACACGATTAAGTACTGTGCTGTGGACGGTTACTCTTTGGTTTTGAAAAGGCTTGCCAGATTGCCAAATGGAGATTCTTTTTCTTCATCTTCTGTGGAGCTGGAATAGACAACCTTGGAAGTAATGCCCTCATCATCGGCTGCACAGTTGTTTTCCAGAGTGAAACGGTCAAATTGATGCATAAACACCTTGGCTGTATTGATGGCATCATCCAAGGCACGGTGCTGGGTACCATCAAATTCAATTCCGCAGATTTCAAGAGCCTGAGCGAGTCCGAGTTGACGGAACTTGCCTTCTTTACGAACGGTGCGGGACCATTGTTGCTGGAGATCGTTATGATTGGTGATCCAGGCCACATCAAGTTGATGGGTGCGACAATGAGAGATCAGTTTGCTGCGGTCATCCGGTCCCCAGGAACACATGTAATAGGCGTCACTTCCCATCCAGGCAATGAATTGGTTCAATGCTGCCGGAAAAAGAGGGGCTGCATCAATATCTTTCTGCGTGATACCTGTAAACTGAATCGTGTCAGTGGACAGAACAGACTTATTGGAAGGACGAACATACGTATGGAACGTATCCGTTACGACCAATCCATCTGCACTTTCCGTAACTTTGACGGCACCGATATCAATAATTTCAGAAGAATAGCGAGTATTGCGGCTTACCGTGAATTCAAGATCATATATGATATATGGCATAGGACAAACTCCTTTATCGATTAATACCTGTGATAGATTTCTATTTCTCTATATTACAGGGAACGTGCTGCCATGTCAGCCATCGCTAGAGAATTCATTGTAGTCAGGATGAACGGACAGTCTGAGTGTTTAATGATCTTTCTGATACATTTCCGGTTTTGGTAAGTCTTTACTTCACAAAAAGTGGTCGTTATAATGAGGAAAGTTAGGGACTTTCCTATATTTTGTTTGTATCTATGGCAACATAAAAGTAGAACTTTCCGTCTTATTATCAAAACTTCCTAACACCGTTTGAAGTGTTGGGGAGTTTTTTATTATTTATGGCATACTCATGTTAGGAAAGGAGAAAAAGTTAGTCGGTTGTTGGTATAACATAGGAAAACTACTTCACGAGTTAGTATTATTGAATTTAAAGTACATATGGAGGTTTGTTTCTTTGATTAGTAGAAAATTGAAAATAACAGCAATTACAGCCAGTGTGTTTATTGTTTTAATGAGCGCTGCATATGGTGCATTCTATATTTGGAACAAGAATTATAAATTTAATAATAATTATGTATGGCAGCCTTTGGAGGACGTGCAATCTACACTAAACCTGAAAGATTCCTATAACGTTATTGTAGCTGGAACGGATCCGGAAGGTATTACCGCTGCCTTATCAGCTGCTCGTAATGGGATGCGTGTATTGCTGGTGGAAGCAAGAGATCGCAACATGTTGGGAGGATTGTTGACCGAGGGAGGCCTTAATACGCTGGATCTAAATTATTCCCCTGAACAACCGCAGTTATTGAGTAGTTTACGGCAGCCTGACTTTTTGAACAAGGGCATTTTCCAGGAATGGTTCGACCAGATCGAGGGTAGTTCATTTGATACCAATACAGCGGCTAACATTTTCTATCGGATGGTTCGTTCTGAACCTAATATTGACCTGTTGATGAATGCTAAGGAATTAGTTCCCCTTACTGAACAATCTACGGGAGATCACACGACAATAACGGGTATGAGCATAACTAAAGAAGATGGAACAACTGTTCAGATCTCAACCCGCTCCATCATTGATGCGACGCAAGATGCGGATATTGCAGCCGCTGCAGGAGTTCCATATTCCATAGGTAGACAAGATATTGGAGATGGTAAATCCAAAATGGTCTCTACGCTTGTATTCAAGCTAAGCGGTGTTACTGATGAAGTATGGCAAAAGTTTAGGGAAAGAGAGGGAACCGGGGTTGATAAGATGAGTGCTTGGGGGTACGGTGATGCTAGAAAATATGAATCCTCCAATCCACAACATATTAAGATTCGCAGTCTGAATATCGGAAGACAAAATGATGATACAATCTTGATTAATACAATGCAAATCTTTGGGGTAGATCCGTTAGATCCGATATCTGTGAAAAAAGGTCTGGAAATTGGTCGTAAAGAAGCTCCACTAATTGTTGATTTTCTGAAGAAAAATTATGATGAATTTGCAGGGCTAGAATATGCTGGAACAGCAGACGAGCTTTACGTGAGGGAGTCACGTCATATCTATGGCGAGTACCGATTAACATTAGCTGATGTCATGGAAAATCGTGATCATTGGGATGCTATCGGATACGGCTCATACGATATTGATATTCAGAGCACAAGTGTTGGAAATCCCGGCACGATTATGTTGAGTCCGATTCAATATGGTGTACCTTTTCGCTCGCTTGTACCGCTAAAGGTCGATGGTTTGCTCGTCGTTGGACGTGCAGCAAGTTTTGATACAATCCCACACGGTAGTGCAAGAGTTGTCCCACTGGGAATGGCAGAGGGAGAAGCAGCAGGAGCGGCGGTCAAGCTGGCATATATCCATAAGGAGTCCTTCCGCGAACTCTCAACTTCCGAAGAGCGAGCATCTGAACTGCGTAAGATGCTGGAGAATCAGGGTATGGATCTGAAAGTACATCGTTTCGAGCAGCCTGATTACATGGAGCATAAGGATTACAAAGGATTATTGGCTGCAGCGAGTATGTATATGACTTCAGGCAATTATGATAACGATGGTTGGGAACTGGATAAAGGAATGAATCCAGAACGATTTTTAAGTAAATTGAAAAGAATGCAAGCGATGTTTCCAGAAGCCTACTCAGGCAGTGCCGACCAAGCTCTAGCAAATATGGAGAATGCCGTAACCCTACCTTTAACGTTGGATCAGGCTGCGTATATGTTATGTCTGGCAATGGGATCTTCAGAAATGGAAACTTCACTTGAACAGGCACTTACTCATTTGCAAACACAAAACTTTATAAGTGCCGACACGCTTGCTGGCATTACTGACAAGAACAATCTTACCAATGGGGATGCGTTTATGCTCATTCGTGATGTAGTGGAGTATTATTCTGGAGTTGTATTCGACTAATTGGTTGACAATTACTTGTAAATGAACTAATGTGGTCAAAAATGATAACAGCGTTATAACGAGGACATGATTGTGCAAGCCAGCTTCAACAGAGAGGGAACAGTGTGGTGCAAGGTTCCTGTAGCTGCTTCATAAATTCCTACCTCGCGAGCTGCGGAAGAGAATGCCCATACAGGGTTGCAACCTCCGCCGGCAGGGCCCGTTATGCCCCGTAGGACTGCATGTTACAGATCGCATAGGTTGCGAACGGATTAATTTGCAGTTAAATAAGGGTGGTACCACGACACATTCGTCCCTTGACGGATGTGTCTTTTTGCTGTTTATGCGCCGTATTTTGATAACAAAAAGGAAGATTAGGAGTGTGTTATGATGCGTCAAAGTGAAATGCTTGTCCCAACATTACGTGAAGCGCCAGCGGAGGCAGATGCAGCAGGACATCGCTGGTTACTGCGTTCCGGCATGATTCGCCAACTGGCAGCAGGGATCTACAGTTACCTGCCCCTTGGACGACGTATATTGTTAAATGTTGAACGAATCGTTCGAGAAGAGATGGATCGTGCCGGGTGTCAGGAAGTGTTGCTGCCAATTATGCAGCCAGCCGAACTGTGGGAAGAGTCCGGAAGGTACACACAGTATGGTCCTGAATTAATGCGTCTGAAGGATCGTCATGCACGGGAATTTGCTCTTGGACCAACACATGAGGAAGTCGTAACCGCTTTAGCGCGGGACGAGGTGAGTTCGTATCGTAAGCTGCCATTCACCCTGTACCAGATCGGAACCAAGTTCCGGGATGAACGCCGTCCTCGATTTGGATTGCTGCGTGGACGTGAATTTATCATGAAAGATGCGTACTCTTTTGCTTCAGATTGGGAAGAACTTGATCGGACCTATCAGGCCATGAACACAGCTTATAGTCGCATTTTGGAGCGTTGTGGTCTGGACTATATCCGTGTTGAGGCGGACGCTGGAACGATTGGTGGTCAAGGGGAAACACATGAGTTCATGGCTCTTGCTGATGTGGGTGAGGACACAATTGTAACTTGCAAACATTGTGGATATGCTGCAAATCTGGAGAAAGCGGGTTATCAGACTTCTGGAGATATGGAGAAAAAAGAAGGAAACTTGGATGTTCCAGCCGATTCTGCAAGTGCAGACTCCGCGCTTCAAACGGATGAACATTCAGGAGCGGAAAACGTAGTACGCATCTCCACACCTGGCGTTCGTACGATCGCAGAGTTAACCACTTTTGTGGGCAAAGGTGCTGAACATATGATCAAAACGCTGCTTTATGTGGCGGATGGTCAGCTCGTCGCTGCGCTTGTGCGTGGAGATCATGAATTGAATGACATCGCATTGAAGCAGGTGTTGGGGGCAGAGGAACTGATCCTTGCAGACGATGCAGCCATTGCGGCACATCCAAATCTGAAGGTAGGATTCCTGGGTCCAATTGGACTAAATCTGCCGATGGTGGTGGACGCTGACGTGGCAGTGATGAAAAGTGCAATTACAGGAGCCAATGAAGTGGATGTGCACGTTTCCGGCGTACGCCCAGGCATTGATTTTGCATTGGAGCGAGTAGAACGAATCCGCTTTGCCGCTGAAGGGGATGCTTGTCCAACATGTGTATCACCACTTGTGTTTACCAAAGGTATTGAGGTTGGACACATATTCAAATTGGGAACAAAATATAGTGATGCCATGGGTGCTTCATTCCTGGATCGTAATGGTCGGCAGTGCGCGCCAGTCATGGGATGTTACGGCATTGGCGTATCCCGCCTGATGGCCGCAATAGCTGAGCAGTATGCAGGAGATGATGGCATAAGATGGCCTGCCGCTGTTGCGCCTTATGATGTGCATCTGATTACAGTAAGTTGGAAGGATGAGCAGCAGCGTCAGCTCACCCTCGAACTGGAACAACAATTAATCGATGGCGGTTTCACCGTATTGGTTGATGACCGGGATGAACGTCCGGGTGTGAAATTCAAGGATGCAGAGCTGATCGGATTGCCTGTGCAGATCGTTATTGGCCGAGGAGCAGCAGAAGGACAGGTCGAACTGGGATCACACGCACTTGCAGCATCAGGTGAATCGAAACGAATCGCTTTGACCGCACAGGAGGCTGTGCTTTATGTGAAGGAACAGCTCACTTCCTAAATTCAGGGGACTCGCTAATTATATGAGTTCATATAATAGTACCGAATATAATGCGGTAGCTGATTTTGATTGCTGAAATTCTAATGTGAGCATGAAAAAGAGGGCTATAGGCATGCAATTTGGTAGGGTTCTATGAGTGATATCATACGAAATAACTATATTTGGATAGTTGTATTTAGTATACAAATGATTTTATGATTAAGGATTTGAAGATGATCATACTCAGGCGAATCTATGTGCAAGTATGCAATTTTGAGAAGATAGAGATGTCGAAATTAAATGTACAATAACCGCATGAACACGGTCATTCCTGAGAGTTTTTATATAGTTCGGTGTCGAAGGCACATGATAAAGTTGGTCCGTAAAGGCCTGGCTGGGATTTATTTTTGCCTCAGATGATTGTCAGGATTAGCAGGATATGTCCACAGGAAATGTTCAAGTATCTGATGTGGATTGATGTTAAAGAACAGAGATACAAAAGGGTGTCCCCTCAACCAGTAATCTGGCTTGGGGGACACCCTTTTGGTTAAGACAAGATTAATCCATTATGATGTTGCGCCTTATAAGCGATCATGCCTATATGCACTTTGCTTTGCTGAGCTTAAGAAGCTGTAGGCAATTTCAATTGTTGACCTGGATAAATCCAGTGTGGATTTTTGATATTGTTCAGCTTTTGCAATGCCTGCCAAGTTGTGCCGTATTGTTTGGAGATAGAGTACAGGGAGTCTCCGGATTTCACAACATGCAGTTTGGCTGGAGCTGGTTTGCTTGGCGTTGGTTTAGACGGTTTTTCCGGTTTTGGTGTTTCTGGTTTTGGCTTGGTTGGAGCTGGTGTTTCTGTTGCCGGAGTTTCCGGCTCTACTGCAGGTTTTACCGCTTCACTGATCCGACCATCTGTTTTGATGTCTACAGCGCCAAGCTTCTGCATGTAATTGATCAATGCTTCGTCCAGCGCGCCATACATACCCGTAGTTGGGTATTTGGCGAACATGGTGTATTCGTCACCACCAACAGCTGTGAAATCATTGGTTGCCAGTGTATATGTTGCTTCCGGATCAAGGGCTTTATCGCCCACGGTTACGGAATGTACACGGCTACCTTCAGCAGCGGAAGTGTCGATCTTGAACTTGATACCAGATACTTGTGGGAATCCACCGCTTGGTTCCGGGTAGGAAGCTACACCGACTTCAAGGGCTGCCAGAATATCGGACCCTTTCACTTCAAGCGTTACAACTTGGTTACCAAAAGGAAGCACTGTGATGATATCACCTTTGGTTACGATCCCTTTTTCGATGGAAGCACGGATACCACCACCGTTAGTCAATGCAATATCGGCTTTGCTGACATCACGAATGGCATCTGCAAGCAGGTCACCCAGGTTAGTTTCACCTGCACGTACCTGTTCACGTTTACCATCCAGCAGAATAGCTGTATTGGCTACTTCTTCTTTCAAGATAGGTTCTTGTTCTTTTTGAATGGAGTTTACGAGAGTTGCAACCTTCTCATTTGGTTTGATGTCTTTTGCTTCCGTTTCATCAATTAATGTTGCTTGTTTCTTCGTTACTTTACCACCGTCTACCCACAGATCGATGACACCAACGTAGTTAGTGTATTCTCCTGCACTTGCAATCAATGTTCCATTATCGGATACAAGGCCATCTTGCAGTACAGTGTGGCTGTGACCATCGATGAATACGTCGATGCCAGGGACTTCTTTAACAACTTTAAAGCTAGTATCCGTGCTGGATGCATCTTGACCAAGGTGTCCCAATACAACAACAACATCTACTTTGCTGCGGATTTCGTTTACCAGAACTTTGGCTTCCGCAGATGGATCTGTAATATCAAGACCTTCTACGTTTTTTGGATTCGTTTTGTACAACGTTTCTGGTGTAGTCAAAGCGATGATACCAATCTTCACACCATCCACCTCTTTAATGAGGTAAGGATCGAAGAGACGTGTTCCGTCTTTTTTCTTCACGTTGGCACTCAGCATAGGGAAGTTCATCATGTCCGCCAGTTCGATCAGACGATCTGAACCATAGTTGAATTCGTGGTTACCGGGTACGATGGCTTGGTATCCCATTTCATTCATGACTTTCACGATGCTCTCACCATTCACGAGAGTGGCAAAAGTTGTACCATGTACAGCATCTCCAGCATCAAGCAAGAGTGTGTTCGGGTTTTCGCTACGATATTTGTCAGCGATTCCAGCTACTTTGGCAAAACCCATAGCAGGTGAAGATTCAACTGCACGGGCATGCGTATCATTCGTATGTAGAATGGTAATGTGTTTACCTGTGCCCGGAGTGGTATCCGTTGCAGCTGCGGCAATACCTACACTGCCAAACAGCAAACAGACCGTTAGCAGAAGTGAAACGTAATTCTTCCAGATTTTCATATGAATCCGAAACCTCCCAAAATAATAATCTACTTGAGCGTTTACACAGCTCACGTAGTATTTTAACAGACTATTATTAGGAAATCTCGCGAATTACGTAAAAATACGTAACCTGAAAGTGACATGTAAATCTGCTGTTGGAAAATATAATCTTCGGAAAGAACGTATGTTCTTAAATGGTGTAAAAAAAATGCTGCGCTTCACGCGGCAGTCCGGTACGTAAACAAAATTTCTCCAAAGATTCATCCGGTTCAGGCATCACTCCGGAGGTTAGCAACTGAATGGCAAAACGGTTAGCCTGTCTTTCCAGCTTGCCTGGAGCAAAATAGGAATGTTCCTCCAGAAAGAATCGATTAATTCCTTTATGAAGCCGGTCATGACCAAGCTCATGTGCGCACACGAACCTTTGCCATTCCGGCGGCAAATCATTGTGTATGACGATAAACCTGCGCCGGAGCTTGCGAAAGTAGAGTCCCTTGGTGGACTTCCCCAAATTGGTGAAACGAATCTGTATTCCAACCGCGCGGGCAATGCTGAAAGGGCAGTTGGTCCGGTGTTTTCGAATCAGCTTTGTTACGATGTCATCCATATGATCTCACCTGCTGCCTCATTAAATTCAGTGGGTCATGCCTCATGGGCGATTGTCCGATTCGTCTGTCTTTTTGCGTTTGTTCATCTGTTTGGCTTCCCAGAACAGACCTGTCAGTACATCCTTGATTCGTTTCTTGTCCTCTTCATCGAGTGGAATGCCGTCAAACATCAGATCATCATCGTCCTCCAGCATCTTTTTGAAATCACGACGGTCTTTGTATGTAGCCCATTCCGGTACGTCCTGAAGTTCAGCAGCACTCCCTGGTTCAATATAACCAGCCTGCTTCATCATCTCTGTATAAGGCACCGAGAGTGCATCTGAAATCTTGCGGATGGTCGCTGGTTTTGGCACACCCCGGACCCCATTTTCGATACGTGAAATCTGTGAGTTGCTTATTCCGGCTGCTTCGGCGAGCTGATTGATGCTGTATCCCTGTTGCTCGCGCACTTGTTTCATATAAGGACCAAAAGCGTGCTCCACAATTATGCCAACTCCTTCGATTCGTACAAGTGCTTGAATTATAAATTAAGAGAGCTCGTGCTGCACAGATCACTCCGATGACAGAACAACCTTCCGATCGCTGTTATCCCCGAATTTCCTGAATGTATATCCTCATAGGTGGAATTTCGGTGATAAAGGCGAACGCTTCGCTTCTTCAGGTTCTTTCTGTCCTCTCCGTTAACGTGCATATCTAATCCAAATCTTAACTTATAAAAATCAAATGACTTGTACGGAAGTTCATTAATTAAACAGTACTATAACGTATATATACCATTAGGTAAAGAGATATGAAACAATTATGCCAAAAGGCATAGGAAATGAGAGCGAAGGTTTTATTTTATCGTCAAAACGAACCAAAATGAAGGTTTACTCCGATCTCCAGAAAGTGGTATCCTCAAATAGAAATACGAACACTATACGAACAAAATGTAACAATGACACAGGTTGGATTTTAGAAGTGACTCTTTGAAGAAGGTAATTCCCCGGATTATACCGATTTGGAGTGATTCCAAAAGGCAACAGGGGAAAATTGAAAAAATGTCGTTACTTTTTTAGGAAACTGGACAACTCTATGAATAAGAGCGTTTTGCCATCGAGCAAAGAACGATTGCAAAACAACATGACGTGAACGATAGAGTGAGTGATATAAAGAACACTAAAGGAGGAAGATAAATATGGAATTGATGCTGCCCGAATTGGACCGACGCAAAACGCAAACAGCTGTTGAGGCTGCGCTGGAGAAATACCGAATCTATAAAACCATTGCATTTGAAGAACGAGAGGTTATGGTGACGGCAAGTTATGCCGAGCGTTTCCACGGTGCAACCAATGTGACGGGGGATTCCACGGCGAGAACGGCGATCTACAATGTGGACGTGCAGCGCGCACGTCAGGCATATTGCGATACGATTGATTTTGTTGTGTCCCGACTGAGTGAAAAGGAACGTGTACTCGTCTGTGAACGATATCTGAAAGACGATGATGTGTTTGACTATAAAGTGTATAACCATGTGTTTGATCCACCTGTCAGCAAGGATACGTACACGAAGATACGTACACGTGCTTTCTACAAAATGGCACTGGCTCTGTCAGATCGAGGTCTGATTAATATGGAGCCTTTATCTGTGTCCCGCAAAGAGCGACAGAAGCTGGGCTGAGTGAGTGATTGAAGAAGTTGATCCTTTAATATCCAAGGTGGATTGGGTACAATAGTTGAACAAACCACAGTTGGCACAGCCAAAGGAGAGAAGTCTGCCATGTCGGAAGAAGTCGGAATGCAGGAAATGGTCACGTTGAAGACAATCGCGGAAACGCTCAATACGTCCAATGATCTGAACTTAATGCTGGATACCGTTGTCGGCAAATTACTGGAGTTGACCGGATTAACGGCAGGTTGGATGTTTCTGATTAATGAACGTGGAGACTATACCTGTGTTTCGGATTACAATCTGCCCCCGGCATTGCTGCGTAAAGATAAGGAGCCCATGCGAACGGGTACCTGCTGGTGTGTGAACCGCTTCAAGGACGGTCGTCTGAATCATGCGGTCAACATCATTAACTGTAAACGGCTGGAGGATGCGGTGGAATTCCAATGGGGAGATACCCATGATATTACCCACCATGCAACCGTCCCGTTAAGGTCAGGTGAGAAGATGCTCGGCCTGCTCAACGTGGCTGCGCCAGGCAAGGAACATTTCAGTGACAGTGAACTGGCGCTGTTACAGAGTGTGGCGTACCAGATTGGTAGTGCGCTAGAGCGGATGAGATTGTATCGTGCGGAGCAGCGACGAGCTGATCTGTATGCCAAGCTGGGGGAGTTCAGCACGGCTTTGGGTCTTGCAGTGAACGAATGCAGCAATTCTGATGCTTTTTCTTTAAAAGTTGTACAGCTGCTTGGGCAGCATTATGATTGGCCTTTTGCTACAATTATTCAGCAGAAAAACGGAATGTTCGTCTTGCAGGCAGCCTATGCAGATGATAAGGTTCGAACGTTATCGAGTACTCCGTTATCTTCAGAAGTGGCAAACCACATGAACCGAGTAATCAATAGTCATCGTGTAACATCTCTGTCTGCAATAGAGATCGCTGAGATATTTACCCTGTGCGAGCCTGACCAGACTATGAATTCCATTGCCTCGGGAATTGCTGCCATCCTTCCGTACCACACGCCAGGGGAAACGGGAATTCTGGTAATCGGAATAGGAATAGGAACAGCATTTCCTGCGCAGGCAGACCGTGAAGTGCTGGAGGCATTGGCCGAGCATATTGCCGCCTCATGGGAGAGTCTGAAGCTGGCGGAGAATCGCCGCGAACTGGCACGACTGGAAGAGAGAAACCGGTTGGCTCGCGATCTGCATGATTCGGTTAATCAGATTTTATTTTCACTATCGTTAACTGCTAAGGGAGCAGAAAGTATGTTATCTGGCTCCGAACAGTTGCACCCGGCAGCGGAAGCGATGAAGGATATTCAGGCTTTGTCGCAGGAGGCTCTCAAGGAAATGCGCACATTGATTATGCAGCTCCGTCCCGCGGGACTGGAAGCAGGGCTGCTCCATGCGCTACAGGAATACGGCACCAGCCAGGGGCTTCAAGTGGTGATGAATCGGACGGGAACGCGGTCTTTACCGCGTAATATAGAAGAAGCATTGTGGCGAATCGGACAGGAAGCACTGAATAATGTACGGAAACACGCTGATGTTTCTTCTGCTGAGGTCACCCTCAAGTTAAGTGATCATGAAGTGGTGTTCACCGTCACAGATCAGGGAAAAGGTGGTGCGAACAGGCCAAAAGTGTCGTCTGGAAGCTCGCTTGGCCTGTCCATTATGAAGGAACGGGCCCAATCGCTCGGGGGCAGCTTAGAAATAGTGAGTTCTCCCCGCAAGGGAACAATAGTAACGGCAGTCATTCCACTTCCGTTCGAATCTGTATAAAGTCAGGGGGAAGAAGAGATGCCGATTACGATTTTGCTCGCAGATGATCATGCGATGGTGAGACGAGGGCTGCACGTTTTTTTGACCACACAGCAAGACATGGAAGTTGTTGGTGAAGCATCGAACGGGCAGGAAGCTCTGGCGCAGGCGGAATTGTTAAAACCTGACGTGGTATTAATGGATCTGCATATGCCGGTCATGGACGGAATCGAAACAGCCAGACGGCTGCGTGCATTAATGCCAGGAACGCGAATTATTGTGCTCACATCGTTTTCGGATCAGGATCATGTCGTTCCTGCTGTGCGCGCAGGGGTGAAAGGATATCTACTCAAGGATATTGAACCGGAGGATCTGGCTGTGGCCATTCGCAATGTGCATGCAGGTCAGGTAGAATTGCATCCCGCCGCAGCAGGTCAATTGATGCATGTGATGGCTTCATCCGATTGGTCTATAAATGAACAGCAACCACAGCATATACCGACAGATCAGTCAGCAGACAGTCAAATTCAAGAGCTGAAGCAGGTTGGAAAATCAAATGAAACATCCCTTGGTGGTCCGGATATGCTCACTCGCCGTGAACAAGAGGTATTGGGGCTGATTGCTCAAGGATTGAGCAACAAGGAAATTGCAGTTCAATTGGTCATCACCGAAAAAACGGTCAAAACCCATGTCAGTCATCTGCTGGACAAACTGGGTCTGGCGGATCGGACGCAAGCGGCTCTTCATGCCGTAAGAAATGGCTGGGTTGTCTGACCAATTCCGACATATGTTCATACTTAAGTCGTATAAACTCAACCTAAAGGTTGAGTTTTTTGGTATTTCAAGTTAAGTCTATCTGCTGACGATTTGGATGCAAAAGAAAGGTAAGATAAGGATAGCCAAAGACGGATCGGTTGAAGGAACGTTAGAGTTTGAAACATAAAAAAACCAAGGAGAGTGACATGAATGAATATTGTTATTTTGGCAGGAAGCAATCGGAACAATGCAACCAGTACACGTCTGGGAGAGTATGCTGTGGAGATTATTCGCGGTCAGGGACATCAGGCCAGCCTGTTTGATCTGTATCAGACACCACTTCCATTCTACGCGCCAGATGAAAAACAAGCGGATCATGAACATCTGGCAGTCCTGAATACACGTATGCTCGCGGCTGATGCAATCATCCTGTCTACACCAGAGTATCACGGCAGTATTAGCGGTGTGCTCAAAAATGCACTGGATCACCTGAGTCAGGCTCATTTTAGCGGCAAGCCCGTCCTATCCATCAGCTCCTCTGGTGGAGCGGTGGGGGTAAGTTCGCTTTTACAACTGCAAGCGATTGTCCGCAATCTGCATGGTATCAATGCCCAAGAGTGGATCTCCATTGGTGGTGCGCAGCGCAGACGATTCGAAGCGACATTTGACGGATACGAAGAGTACGAAGGCAGTCAGGATATAGAAGAACGGGTGCAGCGGGTTATTGGATCGTTTTTAAATCTTGCCCAGACGTTAACGAATGCGCGGAATTCTACGATGAGTTGAGAACCAAGGAAGATGAAAATGGGAAAAGGAAAAGAGGTTGAGCATTATGATTACAGGCATATTTGAAACACATCTAAACGTGACGGATTTGGAGAGATCCCATCATTTCTATGAAACGGTCCTGGGTTTACCCCATGCTTATGGGCAGAAAGAACGTGGGAACTCCTTCTACTGGATTGGTGGAAAAGGCAATGCCATGCTGGGATTGTGGCAAAAGGATCCTTCCGAGGTGAAGCGTCAGCACTTTGCTTTTCATGTATCTCTGGAGGATATGAAACATGCGGTGGCTCACTTGGAGAACAAAGGAATCAAGACACAGAACTTCCTGGATGATGATATCGGTGAACTGTACGTATTTGGCTGGATGCCTGCGGTATCTGTGTATTTTAACGATCCGGATGGTCACTCGCTTGAATTCATCGCCATGCTCCCGGATGAAGCAAAGCCTGAGCTTGGCATGGTGCCATGGAGTCAGTGGGAGGAGTTGCAGGAGAAGGCCGTATGATGATCGAAGAATTGCAGTTATATACAACACGGCTGGAGGACCTCAAGCATTTTTATTGTGATACGTTGGGAATGGAGGTGTCCAATGCGACAGATCAGGCCTTCAACCTGGAGGTTGGAGGGACAAAGATGATTTTCAAACCGTGTGAAACAGATCGTGAGCCCTTTTATCATGTGGCCTGGTTGATTCCGACAAATCGGTTCAAGGAAGCAAAGCAGTGGGCTGCATCACGTGTAGTTTTAAGCAGGGAAGGAAATCGGGATGAGACGTACTCTGCTAACTGGAACTCTCATTCTCTCTATTTCGAAGATCCGGCAGGCAATATTATCGAGCTGATTGCTCATCATCGTATTCAGAACGAGAGTGACCATGACTTCTCGACTCAAGATATATTACAGGTGTGTGAAGTTGGACTGGTGACGGAGGATGTTCTGTCTACGGTGAATGAGCTTCAGCAGATTGGACTCACGCGCTGGGGTGAGGTTAGTGAAACCTTTGCTCCTGTAGGAGATGTACATGGTTTATTTATTGTGGTGAAGAAGGATCGGACGTGGTTTTTCTCCAAGCAAAAAGCAGAGATCTATCCCCTGGAAGTATCCATCCGTGGCGTGGGCAAGCTTCGAATTGGCTAAACTTTGCATTCCGGGGTAAAACGGGCATATGTGGAGCATTTCCATCATGTTATAGAAGTAAACGCTTTATTTATTCATTAGGATATATAAGTTGAACTAAATTTACACGATAACGGAGAGGACAGAAAAAACCTGAAAAAGCGAAGCTGAAAGCTTTCTGAAAGAAAGCTACTTCGTAAGCATAATCTCACATTTATCACCGGATTTTCCCTTAGGAAAGGGGATCGAAAAAAAATCTGGGGATAACAGTGATTGGAAGGTTGTTCTGTCAGGCTTACATATGATGAAGGGTGGTGGCAAGCTTGGATCGACGGTTGTTGGAAGAGGGACTAACGATTATCGTTTCCAGTCGGGAACGTACAGGAGATCTGTGGCACGCCCATTATGGGGCGGGTGCGATTGCGGCATATTTTTGGGTGAGGGAAAATCGTCTCACTGCCCTTGCCGCCGGCAGTGTTACCGCCGAAGCAAAAGCCATGCTTCGCCAGCATGGAATCAACCCTGGTCAGACCTATCCGATTGGTGAAATGATGCCCAGGGAAGATGCTGAAGCGCGTATTACGGACGCATTGGATCGAACGATTGGAGAGCTGCACTGGGTTGGACATCAGGCCATCTATGGGGCAATCAGCCTGAAAGCCATTCGTGAACTGGATGGATGGGGCACTGCGGAGGAAATTGGTCGGTTGGTTGAACTGATTGATTCTTTCGATCGAACCATCCCGGGAAGATCCTGGATGAACACAACCGTGAAAGAAATTCGCAATCTGAAGCTGGAAAAGAGTGATGGTTTCCCCGAGATCGAAGATCCAACACAGTTGTCACGCCTGATTCTGGATGAGCTTGGTGCGTTCCAGACCATATATCACGCGGAAGCACATCATGACCTAATTGGTCATATGCTCACCTACGGACATGCGCTTAACATATTATATGAATTGGGTTATCCGGCATTATTCCATAAAGGCATTCCACCTTTCCTTACTATGGTGAAGGCGCTACGTTTAAGCCGAGATGTGGATATTGAACAGGCGATGCCGACATTGCAATCACCCGTAGACCTGCTGCCACTAGAACGGGCGGAACGATCAGTGGCGCTCCCCCATGAACTGGAATACTGGCTCACCGATAGACGTTCTCGTGACTGGAACGGAGGTCATGTATTTAAATTCCCGTTCAGCTTCTATCATCATGCCAAGAACGGGGAGCCCGTACCGGAAACATGGGAGAATTTTCGTTATATCATCGCGTGAGATAAACATTCGTTTCAAAAGGGGTGTCCGTCATGACGGACACCCCTTTAGGCATTATTCTAGTTTACCGAATCGTGGGCAGCCTGCACCTTTTTAACGGGGCCAAATTTCAAGGATAAAAAGGATCAGCATGACTCTGGACACCAGCATGTATGGTGATTTTCGTACGGGCTGACGCGCTGCCCATATTCCCCAGGAACTCATAAGTGCAATACTTCCCCAGAACATCCATAAGGAGATGCCTTCGGGTGTAAATAGAAAGGACAGCTTGGGCAGTCCCCTGTTGCCAGCCCCAAGAAGAACAGTGGTCATATAGACGAGGACAAGGAAAAACAACTCGAAGAGCAGGGTTTGCAGCCAGAAATAATAGATGTTGAACACTCGTAGCATGATGACTGTGATCAGGATAAACAGGATACCAACGGATAAGAATGTTGCCGCGGTCCATCCAATGAGAGATGTCGTTATAACATCTGTTTCCTGATATAAGATGTACATCGCCAACGCATACATAGCGGGGCCCGCCATATAACTGGTGACAGCAATCCAAAGATAGAAGAAATACCTCTTTTTCATGGTCATATCCATCCTTTATTGTTCGTAGGATTTGAAAGCTACTTATGTCATATAAACATCATCAGGATGGGTTTGGTTGGATTGTCGATAGGATTTTCTCGCGAGAAACCGACAATTGTCCGCCCCGGACACGACTACATTCATGCGTAATTCATCCCGATTACCATCAGCGCGAGTGGGCAAAGGCGGTAAAATGGTATTATCGGATCAGCAGCAAGGAAGACACACTGACAGCTCATACGCTAAAGTACAGACCGGCCATGGGGCCGGTTTTTTAATTCGGTGATTGCATCCTTGCCCTGATCGGGTATTAAAGACTAGATATATAAGTTGAACTAACGATTTACACGAGAACGAAGAGGACAGAAATAACCTGAAGAAGCGGAGCTAAAAGCTTTCTGCAAGAAAGCTACTTCGGAAGCATACACTGCGCCTTTATCCACGGATTTCTACCTTTATATAAGTGGATCAAGAAAATCCGGGGATAACAGCGATCGGAAGGTTGTTCTGTCATCGAAGTGGCAAGTGTAAATATTCTGTAGTTCAACTTATATAGATAACAGGAGGCTACGTGATATGAAAACAGTATTGTATGTTCCACTGGATGATCGTCCAGCGAATCTGGATGATGTGATTGTGCAAGGGAAAGCAGCCGGTATCCATATCGTTACACCGAACCTGAGTGATATTAAGAATCGTCTGGACTCGGAGAAAACCGTAGATGGCACAACGCTGCTCGGCACCTCCACGCCGGTTTATGGCAAACCGTCCAAGATTCACGACTTTATTCTGAAACATGCTGCCAAGGTCGACGGATTCATTATCTCATCCGATATGCTCGCTTATGGCGGTCTGATTGGCAGTCGTCAGCTCCGCGAAGATGGAGGAGGCGCCTATCCAGAATACGATGATGAGACCACGCGTTTGCTGGATGTGATTCGCGTGATCAAGCAGAAATATCCACGCAAACCCGTATTTGTAATGGACACCATCATGCGTTTGGCTACAACCTCGTTTGCAGATGGCTTGGCGCTCGATGCATATAATGAGTCCCGTGCGTTGATGCAGCAGCCACGTCAGACATACACTGAGTTTGAGGATATTATCGAAGGTTATAACCTGTCCCCAGATGGGGTGGAATATGGGACAACGACCTATTTTGATAAAGAACAGTATTACAATACAAGACAACATAAATTCAAAACAAATCTGTACATTCTGGATCAGCTGGCTCGCACAGGTTATATCGATTTCCTTGCGGTTGGCGTCGACGATGCAAACACGCAGGGTGTTCAGATCAATGAAATCAAATATGTAGAAGCGCGGATCAATGAATGGCTGGGTGGAACCAATGGGCAAAATCCGGATCGTGCTATAATCTTGCCGGATGCAGATGGTTTGGGGCATGCTTTGGTCGCTCGCATGGCTAACCAGTTGTTCCGAGGTGGGGCGAGGACACGTTACGCAGTGAAATATTTTGGTCCTCACGGCAATACCATCATCAACACGTATGAATACATGGATGTACACGAGAATGTGGTTCGTCATGTGGATATTGTAGGTGGTGTGCTTGTAGCGGATTCGGCATATCCTGAACCTGAGGTGGTGACGGATGTGGGTGCTGGCTTGGAAAATGAACAGCTGGTGGCTGTAGCAGCCGATCACGTTGTCCCGTTTGACATGGCCTCCGAACTGGATCGTATGACGAAGGGTCACCCGGGTAATTCCGGAGAGAACACGGGCATCGACATCGAGATTATTGCCATTACCGCTCTGGATCAGGTGCAAGCTGCGTTGGAGCAACTGACGCTGAATAGTGAGCAAGGTCTGCCTTCGGTATTGATTGATTTTGTGGGTAAAGGACCAGCCAATGTTGATGTTGCTGAAGCGTTGCTAAACAGTCCATATACCGGGCGGGTTCTGGGTTATAGTGCCTGGAATACACCAGGTAACAAGATCGGTATTGCTGTAGGTATGGGGCAGTCGAGGTACGCGTTAATCACAACAGAGAAGCATGAGCATAAGTTGCGAGATGCTATGAATGCGCATGGCTCGCTGTTGTTTAAGCGATTCCTGAAGGATTATTACTACAAAGCGGTAGCGATTGCGGACATCCGCACGTATTCCCGAGCCCATGCGCTGTATACCAACGTGGCTACACTTTCGGATCAAAATATGTTGCTGTTCAACTCAGAGGAAGACTATGCCCATTTGCAAACATTGCTCCGTGACTTGATGCAAACTTACACAACGGCACTCGGGAATAAGACAGCCTTCCAGACAGGAAATGTGGCGATTAAGCAGATCTGTAATGACGAATTGTCCTACGCGACGTATGCTAGTGCGCTGCTGGAATATGCGAATCCCGATTTCATTTGGGGGCGTGCATTTGAGATTACGTTGAACCCGCAAGTTACGCTGAACTAAACGGTTATCTCACCATGGGCTCCTCATGTTTGGGATCATCACTGGTATGACTGTACTGCTTAATCTCTCCGTTGTTAAAAATGATATATTGATACTTCGCTTCGAGTTCATCCGCGAATGTTACTGAGGCACCGTAAGGTGCTTCAGAACTTTTTGAGGAGTAAGTACCTTGTACTTCGATAAGCTGTTCGGGTGAGTAACCTTTCTGTTCAATCAGGTAAGTGGTTACCTGTTGTTCAGCATCATTTTTCTTGAGCGGATTACCAAGCAGTCCGATGTAAGCCCAGCAGGATATCCCGAGTATAAATGATAAGATGACAAGTGAAGTGATCTTGAAAGTTTTACTCATAGGTATTTCTCCTTCTTTTACGTAAGCGACAACGAATTTGATAATGGAATATTAATATATTTGGATAAATTTATCAATTCATTGAACTTAATGCTTACTTATTTGTTCGTTAAAATGATGATTCCAGAATCGTCTTTTTTCCACCCGAACAACTCCCTTAATCGCACCGAAGTCGTACGGAACACCATCCGCGCTAGGAATAAAAGGGTATAAGATTGTATTATCGGATCAATAACAAGGGACGCACCGAAAGCACATACGCTAATGTACAGACCGGCCAAGTGGCCGGTCTTTTTGATGCGGTGAATTAGTCCCGGTACTGGTTCGGTCGGAATACAGACTCTGAGTTAAAAGGGGGAGCCTACTGCTGCTGCATTGACGCTGCATGGTGTGGGCAGATCTCAAACTTGCAGCCAAAGGGGGCGAAATGAATGTGTCTATGAGAAATGAAATTAGCACTACCGTGAGTACCAGTAAAATGAGTACGCTCATTAAAAAAACGCTGAAACAGAAACTCGCGGTACTTGTTCCAGATTGGGACGGTCGTGTACTGGATGTACCTGCGTCAGGCGCAGTGTTAACCGGGCCTTGTGCAGTGGTTGCGTTTGCCGAAGAAGTGCCGAAGTCTGCTTGGGCGGGATATCGACGGATCATCAAAATCTCACCATACGCTCGTCCGGAAGATGGAGGCGCTGAACAAGTGGAAGCATGGTCAGCCCTTCTAATCGAAGGGTTACACCAGGTAAGGCTGGTGGATGAAGCAGATGGGGCATTCACCTGTATCTATCTGGGTTCTTCAGATATTGACCGGGTGGATGCCGGGTCTGGTATGCTTACGCGCAGTCTGCGGTTCGGGGTGTATGTTCCCAAAGACTCGGGAGCTGTCCTCGCTGAAACAGGTGACGCGTGGCTAGCTGCGCTTCAAGACTGGACACAGCAAGAGCTTGGCTCGAACTGGTCGGTATATGGTGAGGTCTGGCCTGGAGGATATGAGATGCCGTCTGTGTTATGGCGATTGGCCGGATGCAGCACGTCTGTGGCGGGCACTTCGGCATTGGAGGTTCGACAACAGTGGATTGGGCATGTGCTCACCGATCATTCGGTGTTAACACGCCAGACCGTTACTCGGTTGGTAGAGCAACTTGCGGTCCAAGCTCGTCTCGCCGTCAATGAAACGGGTGGCGAAGAGCACGATGGTAACACGCGATATATCACAGTGGATGAAGTCACGGCAGATTTACAGGCAGATGTCTATCTGAACGGTCAGATTCGCCTGATGTTGCAACAGCGGATTCGTCGTCCGGGTACGAATGTACCTTTGATTCGTGAGATTCACCATAGCAAAGGTATGGAGTAAACGTTAATTGAGAGGAACCTTCTATATAAAGGTGGTTCCAGATTATAGCTTTGAGATGATTGCTTTAGCTTCAACATTATAGCTTCAAATTCATAGGTTCATAGGATCAAAAATTCATAGGTCAAGCTTAAAGATCATCGTTTCACGAAATCAGTAGTCCAACAAATGAGGTGAGATGGCAATGGCAAGCTCAGTGAAAAAAAGCAAACAGACAGCCCCGCGGTATACACGGGCAGAACTGATGAATCATGCAGAAGCCCTCTTTGCCGTTAAGGCAGAGGTGCTGTACGGTGCGCTGTACGAAGCGGCGCAAGAGACGTTTTCCATTGAAGAAACGCAAGAACGAATTAACCAATTTATGAAAGCGAAGGTGAAGGGATAATGGCAGGTGGAACTTGGGAGCAAACGAATCGTCCGGTCCTTCCGGGCTTATATATGAATTTTCAGGCGGCAGCATCCTCGGCCATTCAAGCGGGTACGCGGGGGACGGTCGTTGTGCCAATCAAGGCCAACTGGGGTCCGGTAGGGACTTTTGTTGAGGTAGGGAGTGAAGCGGCGATTGAACGTATCTATGCGGCGAATGTGCTGGACAACGGTACGGCTTATACGTCCTTGAAACTTGCCTTGTTGGGTGGTCCGAAGAAGTTACTCGCTTATCGGGTAGCAAGTGCTGCGGCCAAAGTAGCTACGCTTACTTTGAAGGACAGCAGTGATGCCAATGTGCTGCAACTGGATGCGAAGTATCCGGGAGATCGTGCAAATGGATTCTACGTCACCATCCAGCCAGGTGTGATTGATAATACGAAGCATGAAGTGCGTCTCTTTGAAGGTAACCGGATGTTGTATGCGCTCCTGACAGCGGATATTACAGCAGCTTCTCTGGCAAAAGAGATTAACGCGGATGAACAAAATGTCTGGGTAACGGCTCAGGCGATTGGCGATGGTGCAGGTGTAGTTGCAACAATTGCGGGTGCGGCATTCAAAGGTGGCGTAAGTGGCAACGATGACCTGACCAATGCAGAGTACATTGCTGTACAGGGTGCGCTGGAAGGGGAGCAATTCGACGTCTTGGCTTTGGATCAGGCGGCTGATGCACCCCTGCTTGCGAGTTTTGCGGCATGGGTGAAACGTGTACGTAGTGAAGGCAAACCGGTGATGGCCGTATTTGGCGGTTCCGCAGCGGACGACACCTCAGCTACAGCAGCACAAAAAGCGGCAGCACGTTCGCTTGCGCTGAACCATGAAGGTGTGATTAATGTTGGTACAGGCGTTCGCCTTGGAGATGCATTCTACAGCTCGGCGGAAACGTCCGCCTATGTTGCAGGTCTGATCGCCGGACAACGTCTGAACCAATCCACAACCTATGCAGCTACTCCGTTCGATGATGTGACACGTCGCTGGACGCGTGCAGAACAGGAGCAGGCAGTACAGAATGGTGTATTTATTTTCTTCCATGATGGACGTCAGGTGAAAGCCCTCCGCGGTGTAAATACACTGGTAACTCCGGCCGCTGGGCAGAATAATGCGTGGAAAAAAATCCGTTCCATTCGTGTGTTGGATGCCATCAACACGGATCTGCAACGTTCTGCGGAAGATACGTATATCGGTAAAGTGAACAATACCGAAGAGGGTCGTCAGGCACTGATTAGTGCCATGAAGGCCTATTTGGCGCTGCTCGCACAGAGCAATGTGATTGAAGCTGACGGTTATGATGTCATTCTTGACCCGGCATATTATGGCGCGGCACCAGTTCTCAAACCGGAAGCAGATCAAGTATTCCTGCAATGGAATGTGAAGCTGACGGATGTGATGGAGCAGTTGTTTGGTACATTTTACGTGCAATAAGGTTTCTAGAATAATTACTATATGTTGAACTGATGGTTTACACGATAACGGAGAGGGCAGAAAAAATCTGAAGAAGCGAAGCGCTCGCCTTTATCACCGGATTTTCCCTTTTTGAAAAGGAATCAAAAAAATCTGGGGATAACAGCGATCGGAAGATTGTTCTGACTGCGGAGTTATACCGTGTAATATTTATTAGTTCAACCAACCCAAGGAGGAAAATATATGTTGGATGCGTCAAGAGTAATTCTAGGTACCCATGGTCAGTTGCATATCGATGGTGTGTGGCAGACAAACATTAACAAGCTGGAAGCGAGTGTGGAGATTGAAAAGCGTGAGCTGAACCTGGTTGGTAACGACTGGAAGGTGCACAAGAATGGCGCGAAAAAAGGAACAGGCACGATGACGGGCTACAAAGTCACTTCGGATATGATCCAGCGCGGCTTCACCAAATTCGAGATTATTTCCAAGCTGAACGACCCTGAATCGTATGGACATGAGAGTGTATTGCTGAGAGGTTGCATGGTGGATAAAATCCAGCTTGCCAACTGGACAGCGGGTGAGGAAATACCGGAGGAAACGGGCTTTACATTTGAAGGATTTGAATTGCTGAATCCGATCGTGGCGAACTAAAAAGGACTTTAATGGAGGCCGAGATGATCTCGGTCTCTTTGTTGTCTACTTAAAGCAAATTTAGTATCTGCACGATAACGGAGAGGACAGAAATAACGTGAAGAAGCGGAGCGTTCGCCTTTATCCCCGGATTTTCCCTTGAAGAGGGGAATCAAAAAAATCTGGGGATAACAGCGATCGGAAGGTTATTCTGTCATCGGAGTGGCTAGTGTAACATTATGATTGCCAAATGTGAACAAGAAGGAGATAACACCCAATGAGTATGAATGAAAATATGTCCGAAGAACAGATTTTGGATCAGTTGTTTGAAGCTGCAGAACGTTTGCCAGAGGAGAATGTACGCATTCAGCGTCTGGATCTGCTGTTGACCTTGCGTGGACTGACGTCTTCCAAAGTGGATCACATTCGTGAACGCTGTACGATTCGTAAAACGACCAAAGGCCGCACCGAGGAAAAGGTGGACACCGAAACATTTAACGCGCTGCTCATTTCTGAAGCAACCGTGAAATTAAAAGTCCGCAGCCTGGAATTGTCCGGCTGGGGAGACACTCGCATTACCGGCCGCATGAAGTTGTCTGGTGGAGAACAGGCGGTTCGCCGCATGCTGCTCGCGGGTGAATTGGATGCTGTAGGTGATAAAGTGCTGGAGCTGTCCGGCTTTGGTGTGGAGATTGAAGACCTAAAAAACTGATTCACTCCGGCGGGATGACCACGTTCCTGTATCACATGTGGGTGCGTCATCATCTCCGGCCCGGAGAGTTCTGGTCATTGCCACGCGGGGAGCGCTCGCTGTTGATTGCGTTCTCGGAAGAAGAGATGGCAGCAATAACCTCGCAAATGAATCGATAACGAAAAAGGGCAGGAGGTGAAAAAATGGCAGAAATGATTGTAGGTTTATCCAAGTCCAATGTGGAAATGCGGACAACCCTTCGTTATCTGGATCAGATCCAGCGCTCGACAGAGCGTCTGGGCAGAGTTCGTTATCAGAGTCTGATTAAGGTGAACAATGAGCTGAGAACGACTGGACGCAGGTTGGAGCATATTTATAGTATGGCTGTGCGAATCAGCAGGCTGCGAATCACACCGACGATTGGGTTGATTGATAAGCTCAGTCCAGCGTTGGATCGCGCATGGGCGAAACTGAACAGTTTCAGGGACCAGATGGTTACGGCTTCGGGCACAGTATCGCTTGAGGTTCGGCAGAAGATCGAAGTGGCGATGGGCAAAGGTGGGCCAACTGGTCCAACTATGGCTGTCGTGATTCAAAATAATAAAAATATCACTAACAATGCGAAAGAAGAAGATAGCTGGATTGATAAGGCTAACACTTGGATGGAATTTTTTAATAACCTCAATGATATTTTTGATAACATCATTGATAAAGTTGGTAAAATTATCAATTTGTTCAAAAAGAAAAAAGAAGAAAGTCCTGCATCAGATCCAACCAGAAGTCCAGCATCCAAATGCTGCTGTTGCACAGGTGGAAAGATGGGCAAAAACCGTAGAGTTCGTTCACCGAATGCGGATGGTGGTGGATCAGATCGTGGAAGACGAAATTACCGAAGCGGTAGAAGGTCTAGTAATCGTTCGAACCGGGGCCCATCACCAGTACCCAATCCTGTACCTGATACTCCAACTCCTCCGGCCGATCGCAACCGTAATAGGGGAGGCGGTAGAAGAATACGAGGAAGCGGTAGATTAGGATTTGCGGATGGTGGATTGGGATCTTTAACCGACATGCTGGCTGGTAATGGATTGATGGATAATTTAAGTAGTGGCTTTGCCAAAGGAGCAAAAAGGTTGCTTGGACCCATCAGCATGCTTGCTGATGTGGCAAATGTAGCGACAGCACCCCCGGAAGAGCGTGGCCGTGCTGTGGGTTCGATGATTGGCGGCACAGCAGGTACTGCGATTGGTAGCGCCATCGGTAGCGTTCTTTTGCCTGGCATCGGGACATGGGTTGGTGGTGCAGTAGGTGGTTGGGCCGGAAGTGCAGCAGGCGGCTGGATTGGAGACAAAGCGAAGGATATTGGAAACTTTATGTCTAGTGCTACCGAGGGTGTAGGGGATGCATTGTCGGGTGCAGCTGATTATGTTTCTGAGAAAACAAAAAAAATCACGGATGGCATATCCGGCTTCTTTGGATTTGGTTCCAAAAAAGAAGAAAAGACTGTCTCGGCAGCAACGGTGGCTGCACCGTCTCCAGTTGCAACAGGCCCGCAGATGGCACCTGCCTATATGCCACCGACACTGACCATGACAGGCCCAACGGCTTATATGAACAGCAAAGTCGGTCAGCCTACATCTGCTGGATTCATGGGAACAAGCATGATGCAGAGCCAAGCGATGGCGCTTGGTAACGGTGCGCAGACGAATGGGAAATCGTCCACGATGACGGTACAGATATCTGAAGACCAGATGAGCAGTCTGTCCGGATACTTGAAGGATTTCAAAACCGAAACTACCAATCAGATTGCGATCAATATTCCACCAGGTGCGGTGCAGGTGACCGTGCGCGAAAATGCGATTGATTATGACGCAGTTTCTCACCAGGTGGGGCAACGGATCTCTAACGAGTTCCGCCGTGCGATGCAAAATCGCAAAACAATTATGGCCTAAGCAGAAAGGAGGCCGCAGATATGTCAGTACTTGAAGATAAAGTTGGTCCTAACAAAATGTCATTTACGTTGAAGGACGGCAACACTCCATTTCAATTCCCAGTGAACCCTGAAGAAGTTAATATTTCCAGGTCTAAGGGATATGAAACGGTCAATATGTTGGAGCATGGCGAGTTTGATTTTGCACAAGGGGAGAAGGTGAAGGAGATCACCTTCTCTTCTTTTTTTCCCAAAAGATTTGATCCGTCCTATTGCATGGATGAAAAATCTTTTCTAGATCCACGTGTGGCGATGAATGTGCTGAACACCTTTCTGATCTCCAAAAAGCCGCTGCGTTTCATCATTTCAGAGACGGGCGTGAACGTGCCTGTTTTTATTGTTTCGCTTAATTCGAGCTTTCGTGGGGGGGAGACAGGGGATATTTATTTCGACCTGACCCTACGCACATGGCGGGATTCCAAGGTGGAAAAGGTGGGCTCTGCGGCATCCGGGAGCAAGTCAGGTTCTCGTACCGATTTGAAAAAAACCAGCAAGACCTACACTGTCAAATCTGGTGACTCCCTGTCCAAAATAGCAAAGCTGGAGCTGGGCAGCAGTTCCAAATGGAACGAGATCTACAAGCTTAACGCAAAGATCATCGGGAGTGATCCAAACCGGATCAAGCCCGGGCAAAAGCTGGTGATGCCATGACCTACAAGGTCATTGTCGACGACAAATATGACATCACCAAGCTGGTGGAGACGATTACGCTGAAGGATTCGCTCGACCAGATTGCGTATCAGGCTAATATCCGGCTGGCGGTGTCTGCGTCTTCCGGTCTGCCTTCGATCTCACCGGGCATGGTAGTGCGGATTAGCGGGGTTCCTTTTGGCGAAAAATCCATGGTTCATCTGTTGCATCCTGCGGTCATCTGGGAGGTGGAAAGCTCGAACAGCGGCACCAAGCGGCTGTCTCTCACGGTGTACGACCGGATGATTTATCTGGAAAAATCGGAGGACGAGTTCCTGCTGCCGAAGGATCAGACTGCTACGCAACGACTTAAAACCTACGCCAAAGAGTGGAAGATTCCATATGCTACGCTGCCGGAAACCAAGACAAAGCTGGGCAAAGCCGTGTATCGGTCACAGACGATCTTCTCGATGATGTTTGCCGATCTGAAAGAAACAGCGAAGTCCGGCGGGGAAATGTACCATCCACGGATGACACCCGGCGGGTTGCAGCTCTTCCAAGTTGGAAGTAATGCAAAGGTGTATGAACTTGATCGACTGATTGATCTTACCCAGATGCGTACGCTCGAAGGAGCGGTCACCAAAGTTAAAGTCATGGCAGCGTCTGAGTCCGGCGGTAGTGGCAAAGAGGTACCTTCGAAAGTGCTGGCGATTGAGCAGAGTGATACGGAGCAGCTAGGTACGTTGCAAAAACTGATTGAGGATGATCAGGTGAAAACAGCCGCCGCCGCGAAGAAGCTGGCAAAAAGCAAGCTGACAGGTATTCAGGAGACGTTTACAATCTCCGCTCCGGATATCAACACGATTCGCGCCGGGGACGCGGTGTTGTTGAAAGGACTGAAGCTAATCGTCATGTCGGTCAGCCGTGATCTGTCTGCCGGACCTGGAACGATGACGTTGGAACTGGGGACGGCTGAGCTGGTGAAAAGGAGGTATTACCTTGAATAAAGATGATCCGTATGGGCATTTTGCCGACGTCATGCGGGGTGCGATGAGTACACATTCCCGTCAGGCCGTGAGCGGGATGGGAGCAGTACTGGGGACGATGACATCGTCCGGTGTGAAGCTGGATGATTTCAAGCACGAAGTGCAGGATTATCTCGTGGCCGAGTTGCCGGGCACGCTTGGACTACCGGAGCGCGAGGCTGCTGGCGCGATTTCCGGTATAACTGACGTGGCAAACGGCGGAACGACGGGCACGGGACGGTTTCTTTTGCAAAAAGAGGAAGTGGAAGAAGCGGTGTGGTCTCTTGGTAAAGGATTAAAAGCGGGAGATCGCGTACTGGCGATGCGGGTGAATGGCGGCAACGACATTGTGGTGTTGTGTAAGGTGGTGAGTGCGCATGCCTAGTTTGTTTCCGGAAACGGGTGTGGTCTGGGGAGATGAGGAGGATCTGTCGGGGGCGGATTCGGAAGAGGTACGCTTTGGACGGAGCTGGCGATTTGATTACGATGCAGGGGATTTTGTATTGACCCCAAGTGGTAAAGTCGCTGCGGCTGGTGGGCATGAAGCCTGGGTGCAGTGGTGCATTAAGGCCGTGAAGACGCCGCGGTACAGACATGTGATCTATTCTCGAAACTATGGTTCGGAGCTGGAGGATCTGGTGGGGCAGGGTGACAGCCGGGGCGTGATGGAAAGTGAGATTACCCGGATGGTGACGGAGACGTTGCTGGCCGATCCACGCACGGATTCGGTAGACCAGTTTACGTTTGATTGGAATCGGGAGCAGTGTATGTTCTCGTGTCGGGTGGCGAGTGTGCAGGAAGAGATGTTTATTCTGGAAAGTGAGGTGATCTGACGGGATGGCTGAGATTCCGCGTTATTTGGAGGACCAGACGGAGGAACAGATTATGCAGCGTATGCTGGATCGTCTGCCCGCGGATCTGGATAAGTCGGAGGGTTCGTTCCTGTGGGATGCGGAGGCTCCAGTTGCGTTTATGCTGTCTGAAGCGGCTTTGTGGGCGCAGGAATTATTGCGACGTGGCTTTGCGAGTACGGCTGCGAGCAGTGATCCAAATTTTCGTTCGGAAGAGCTGGATCTACGGGCAGGAGAGCACGGCATCACACGGCGTGCTGCGGTTGCGGCACAAGGTGCGGTGAGGTTTACGGGGACGCCTGGGAAAGTGGTGCCTGCGGGAACAGTCGTGGCTACGCTCGCGGATGAAGTATCTGCTGAAGCTTCGCTCGAATACGAGACGGTGGGCCGTGTGGAACTGGATGCAGAGGGCTTCGGGGTGGTAGGTGTGCGAGCGCTTGTTGCCGGAAAAGAGAGCAATGTGCCTGCGGGCACGGTAACGGTGCTGTCTACACCTGTAAGTGGCGTGACTTCTGTCACGAACGTTGAGGTGATCAAAGGCGGTGCGGATATTGAGGCAGATACAGCGCTTCTGGAGCGTTTTTATGCCAAAGTCCGCAACCAAGGGACAAGCGGCAACAAGTCGCAATATGTGCAATGGGCCAGTGAAGTGCCAGGTGTTGGTGCAACGCGTGTGATTCCGTTATGGCAGGGACCAGGTACGGTGGGATTGTATCTGCTGGACACGGACAAACGTGCTGCGGGTACCGATCTGGTGGCGGCCGTACAGAAGTACGTAGATCCAACGCAGGATGGGCAAGGTGAAGGTGTTGCGCCCGCGGGGCCAGTGGTGTCCGTGATGCCAGCTGAGGAAGTGCCGATGAACATTCAGGTGAAGCTGACGCTGGCAAGTGATGCCACACTGGCAGATGTGAGGGCGTTGATTGAGGGCGGGGTGACCGCGTATCTGAAACAGTTGGCTTTTGCCGATCCGCTCGTTCGTTACACTCGCATTGCCGCGATTCTGTTGGATATTCCGCCGATTATTGACTATTCGGAGCTGACCGTGAACGGTGTGAGCGACCAGAATATTGAGATGACTGCAAGTCAGGTGGCCGTGCTTGGGACGGTGGATGTGCATGAGTAGTGTTGGGCAGATAGTGGATGAGGAAGTAGTTTTGGAGTGCGGAGACCAAGGAAGATTGGGAGAAATACGTCGATCTGGGTTGGATCTGGTGATCGAAAAGCTCCCTGTTGATGTGAAAGGAAGGGAGGGGACAGGGCATGAGTGCTCCTTCTATTGTAGATGTTGGACTGACGAGTGAGAAAGGCCGGGAGTTGTTCACGTATTTGCCCAGGTATTATGAGACTTCACGAGTGATGCAGGCCGATATGCAGGCCAAAGGTATCGAGATGGATCTGCTGTATCAGGCGTTAGATGAGACGTTGGAGCAGTTTTTTGTCCGTACAGCGACGTGGGGGCTGGACTTTTGGGAGCAGGAGCTAGGTATTGAGACGGACCGTCTCAAACCTGTGGAACAGAGGCGTGCCGTAGTGGAATCGAAGCTGCGTGGTGCCGGAAAGTTTTCGGGGAGACAAGTTGTTAATGTGGCTGAGGCATATGCCGGGGGAAAAGTAGATGTAACATTTCAGCCGGAAGTGTGGAGTTTTACGGTGAGCTTTGTGGATACGATGGGCACCCCGCCCAATATCGATGATATGAAGCGAGCAATTGAAGAATTGAAACCGGCCCACATGGCCGTGGAATATAAATATCGCTATCTGGTCTGGGATGATCTGGACGACAAACAGATGACATGGGACGAACTCGATGCCGCGTCCTTGACGTGGAATGAACTGGAGGTGTGGGCGTAATGCCAAAAGAAACAGATCGACTAAAATTGCCTCTTCCCTTGGGGAACGAGAATGTGACCCGGGAGAGTATTAACGGGATTTTTGAAAAGATTGATGCTGGTGTGGCGACACGTGAATCCATCCTTATACCTGCGGAATCTGATCTTAATAGCTATATTACAGAAGGGGAATATTATTGCCCAACGAATGCGACAGTAGGAACTTTAGCTAATTCTCCAGTAGGAGTAGCCTTTCATTTGACGATAGAAAGACATGCTGGTGTGGTCCAAACTCTAACAACCTTTGAACCGAATAACCTACAAGTTTTTCAAAGGAACTACTATGTCGGATGGGGTCCATGGAAGAAAGTACCTACAATGGACGAGATTGAAGAGGTAAAAGTATACACCGATCAGAAACTCGGAGAAATCGTTATTAATGATGCATCCTTAACAGATAAGGGTATCGTCCAACTGTCCAACGCAGTTGATGGGAGCCGTGAAGATTTGGCTGCTACGGAGAAGGCGGTCAGGGATGCGAGGATTGCGGCTGAGACGAATGCGAAGAATGCTAGTCTTCCGCGTACGGGCGGTGATATTTCAGGTCCACTTACAGTTAATTCGTGGGGGACTATCTCTTCAGGAACTGCAGGCTTTTTCCTGATGGGCCATAACTGCTATATTCACCCTACGAGCAATAAATATTATTTCAAACAAACGCATTCTAATATGGGAGCTAGAGGTATTGTCTTCAGATTGGGACAGGTCGGTATGTATACGTTTGATACTGGTCCGATCTCGACGGTGAAGGATGCAGAATTCACACCAACTTTGGTTCAAATGCCTACACAGACGGACTATGATGCGCTTTTTCAATCTGTGAATAATGTCATCTCTAAAACTCCTTTTGAAGTTATTTATTTCTTTATTGACGTAGTTAGAGGGAATGATAGTAACTCAGGCCAATCTGAGTCGAGTGCTTTTAAGACAATTAATAAAGCACTCTCCTTACTTAATCATACTATTAATAATCATGTTATAATTTCAATCGCTCCAGGAACATACAATGAAAATATAATTCTAAATCGTAAAATTGGGGGTGGAGAATTAAGTATTGAAGGACCAAACGGAACCGGCACAGCTATATTAGCTGGTCGTATTGAATTAAAGGATATTTTATTACCCTTAGTAAGGATAAGTAATATCACTATAATAGAATTACAAAATCCTTGTATTTATTCTGAATTTGCTAATAGAGTTGATATCTGGAGAGTGGTTATGACTGCTAATGCTCCGAATGGTACTGGAGTAAGTATTGTGGGTACTAACAACGTTGAAATATCTAATTGCACAATATCCAATAAAAGTAGTGCCATTTGGACAAATAAATTAACAAGAGTTGTCTCTATTAATAATTCTGGTAGTAATAACAGTACAGGATTGTATGCTGGTGATGGTGCTCTTATTGTTAAAGCTGGTCAACAACCAGCAGGGTCAACAAGTCAATTAGTCTTTTCAGGTGGACTAATAAGATAAATTTTAAAGAAGCGGAGTTCTTTACTAATTGCTAGTATGATTGAACAATTAACTTAAAGAAGCCGGACTAAATAGTGCAAGTCAATAGAATGTAAGGAGGTGAATCATGACTACAAATCAACTAACCACTGCCATCGCTACAACTCTCACACAGAATTTCCCTAACATCCCGATCCGTCCGTCAACGGGCACCAGCCCCACCACGGACATCACGGGCATCTCCTACCGCCTGCTATCCGCTCAACTTACCCGGGAACGCAGCGATCGCTTCGTGCAATCTCACGCGTTTGAAATCCGCTGGCTCGAACCTAACGATATCCCGGCGACTCTGCCGGACGAGCTGTTCGAAGCATTGGAAACCATCGACGTGGAGGGCACACCCTATCGTGCAACGGAATTGCGTTGGGAGACGGAGAATGACATACCGCGAATGCTGGTGTACTATACCATGCGAACCACCAAAGTGTCGGAGTCCGCCGCTACCATGCAACAACTGGAACAGCGTTCTACTGCACTTAAAGCTGCTAAAGAATAACTATATAAATTGAACTAACATTTACACGAAAACGGAGCGGAGAGGACAGAAATAACCTGAAGAAGCGGAGCGTGCGCCTTTATCCCCGGATTTTCCCCTTTAAAAAGGGAATCAAAAAAATCTGGGGATAACAGCGATCGGAAGGTTGTTCTGTCATCGGAGTGGCAAATGTAACTATTCTTTGGTTGAACTTAAATAATTAAAATGAGGGGATCAGCATGAAAGGAATAGGAGGCGCATTGGCGATGTTTACGAAAAAAGAACCGGACCCTAACAAACCGGAAGCTCAACAGAAAAACAACCAAAAATACAGCAAATCACAGTTCGCCGAATCCCGGCAACTTAGCCGGATCGAGAAAGACATTTTGGGAGCGGTGCTGCTGGAACAAGAGACTTACACATTGCAAGAAGCGCAAGAACACATCCAACAATTCATGAATGGGGAGGCACAATAATGGCTGGAGGAACATGGACGACACAAAACAAGGTACGCCCCGGCGTATATATGAATTTTGCATCAGAGGGCTCATTGCCGGGTACGGTAGGAGAGCGAGGAACGGTGGCATTGGCACTTCCATTGTCATGGGGGCAAACAGGCACAATCCTGACGGTACAAGCAGGTGAAGATGTACAATCCAAATTGGGCTATGACTGGACAGCGCCGCAATTGTTGCTGATCCGCGAGGCATTGAAACGGGCGCAGACCTTGCTTCTTTACAGACTCAACGCTGGTACCAAAGCCAAAGCAACTTTGGATAAACTGACAGTGACAGCCCAACACGGTGGTGTACGTGGTAATGATCTGGCTGTTGTAATCTCCGCCAATATCAATGAACCAGAACAATTGGATGTCTCCACTTTGCTTGCGGGTAAAGAAGTGGACAAACAAACTTCGTCCACCATCGAAGCTCTGGAATCCAACGCATACGTCACATTTACTGGTGAAGGGGCACTCACAGCTACAGCGTCACTTCCACTAACAGGTGGATTAGATGGCACAGCAACGAACCAGGAGCATTCCGATTTCCTGACGAAGCTAGAGGTGCTGGATTTTAACACGGTCGGTCTGGTCTCAGACGATGCCACTCTCAAGTCAGTCTACACAGCTTACATCAAGCGCTTGCGTGATACCGAGGGCAAGAAGGTGCAACTGGTTCTGTCCGATTATCCGGCTGCAGACCATGAAGGCATTATCAGTGTCAAAAATGGTGTTGTTCTCGCAGACGGTACCGTTCTTACGCCGAAACAAACCGTAGCATGGACTGCCGGCGCAACAGCGGGAGCTAACCTGAATGAATCCCTGACGTTCCGTGCTTATGACGATGCCGTGGATGTGAACGGACGACTGACACATAGCGAGACAGAAGCAGCATTGCGTAATGGCGAGTTTGTGTTTACGGCGAGCAGCAACCGCGCAGTGGTAGAGCAGGACGTGAATACATTCCGTTCCGTTACACCGGATAAGGCACGTCATTTTGCCAAAAACCGTGTTGTCCGTGTACTCGATGGCATCGCTAATGATATGAAACGGATTTTCGAGTCCTATTACATCGGCCAAGTGAACAACAACGAAGACGGGCGCAGCCTGTTCCGTTCCCAATGTGTCACTTATCTGAAGCAACTTCAGGATATCGGTGCCATTCAAAATTTTGATTCCAAAACAGATATCACTGTTGCTCCGGGCAATGAAACGGACAGTATTCTGATCGAGATTCAGGTCCAACCTGTGGATTCCGTTGAAAAAGTATATATGAAAGTGAAGGTGGTTTAAGATGGCATTTTTGAAAGCAAGTGACACGATCTCCGGCCAGGAAGGCCGCGCATATGCAACGATTAACGGACAGACCGAAGAAATGTTCTATGTTAAGACGCTGGAAGCAACAGTGGAGAAACAAAAAGCAGAGGTCAAAACCTTGGGCCGCCGCGGCGTACAGCACAAAGCAACCGGTTGGTCCGGTTCGGGTTCCATGACGATCTTTTATACCACATCCCGTTTCCGCGAGCTGATGCTCCAGTACATGCAGAATGGTGTAGACACGTACTTCGACATTGAAGTGACCAACGAAGATCCTTCTTCTACAATTGGCAAACAGACCGTGACCCTCAAAGGCGTCAATCTCGACAGTGTGATCATGGCATCCCTGGATACCGAGGCGGAGGCTTTGGAGGAAGAAGTGAGCTTTACCTTTGAAGATGTCGATATGCCTGTATCGTTCAATCTGCCGAAGTAATGTAACGTGGAAAGCATAATGATTTGAGATTTATAAAGAGTATAAATTTACAGCGGGTTTGTAAAAGAAACCTGTTCAACTTGCCTGTGTTACGGGCTATTTGGCGTGTCAAAATATTGTTCTTCGCCGCTTCGTGCGGCGGGGGACCTAACTTTAGAGGAGGAACAATACATGAGTGGACTGAGTATGTTTTTTGCCCAAAATGCAGCAACAGATACAACGGAGGAGTTTACCGTATCCCCCCGATTTAAAGATGAGAAAGGTGAGCCCGTTGCCTGGAAACTGCGCAGCATGACTGAGGACGAAAACCAGGAATGCCGCAAGGCAGCTACCCGCAAAATTAAGGGCAAGAACGGTGTTTACACACCCGACATCGATGCGAATGATTACATGGCTCGCCTGATGAGCGCAAGTGTAGTATTTCCCGATTTGAAAAACGCAGAACTCCAGCGTTCATATGGCGTGATGGGGGCGGAATCGCTTTTGCGGAAAATGCTGTTGCCTGGGGAATTTGCTTCGCTTGGCGAACAAGTCCAGAAGCTGAACGGCTTCAATCAGGACATGAACGAACTGGTGGATGACGTAAAAAACTAATTAAAGAGGGCGATTCCGAAGCCAATCTGGCTTATTACGCTCTCCATGAATTAAACATTTTGCCGCATGAGCTAATGGCCTTCTCCATGCGAGAACGAGCGGCGATCTATGCGATGATCTCCATCCGGGTGGAGGAAGAGAAGAAAGAACGGTCCAAGAGTCGCGCCCGGAAGAAATAAAAAGGAAAGGAGGGAGAAATAGATGTCCGATACAAGTATCGATGTAATTAATCCTCCGTCCATGAATACCCTGATCAATAATCTAAATCTGGTTCAAGTAAGAACAACCGAGATCCTTAATAATTTCAACCAGATTAACCGGATTAATCTGAACCAATTCAACCAGACGAATATATCCAACCATTTTAATGAAGTAAATCAACAACTAAATGTAACGATTAATCTGATGGAAAAGTTGGAGGATACGGCTGATGATACAAGCAATGCTTTGGGGGATAATCTGAGCAAACTCTCCAAGTGGGTTCAAATGGTAAAGTCCGCTGGAAGTGTCGTGTTAAAAGCGGCTGCTGAACAAGAAGACTTCAAATATCGTTACATGGTTGCCGCAGAAGATCCGGGGCTCGGGGAAAACATCTATAATAAGTTTCGAGATCAAGCCTCCAGGAGTGGTCAAGAGGTCAATAATTCGCTCAAGTCTTCTCTAGGGTTTGTGCCGTTGGCACAGAATACAGGGCAGGTAGATCAGTTAAATGAAATGACTCAACGATTAAGTATGTTGTCACCGGATAATAAAAGTTTGACCGATGCATCCAAGGCTATTGTTAGTGCCATGAATGGAAAAAATACTGATTTGGCGAGTCAATTCAACATACCGGAAAGTGCATTAACCGGGGCTGGATTGGGTGAATTTATACAGACTAAAGACCTTGACGGTTTTATACAAGGTTTGCAGACGGTTATTGAAATGCAAGGTTACACACAAGAAGCCTTTGATACGATGCTGGATTCTCCAATGCAAAAATGGACGGCTCTCGTGAATCAGTTCAATGGAATACTATCTGAAATCGGAACAAGAGCTTTGGAAGTTTTATCTCCTGTGCTTGACCGATTAAACGAAGCCATAAGCTCAGGTCAGTTCAGTGCTTTCATCGAATGGATTGGTGGGGCCTTCGCAATTATTGCTCAAGTGGTGGCATTTATCGTGGATGGGTTCATCAATTTTGCTACAGTTGTACAAGAAAATTGGGCTATCATAGCACCTATTTTGACTGCTATTGCTATGGTGCTGCTTTACAACATGATTATCTCACTTGGCATTGTGATCGCTGAAGTGTTTTTGCTTGCTGTAGCATGGTTGGCTGTAAACTGGCCTATATTGCTGATCATCGCAGCAATTGCTGCAATGATTATGATTTTCCAAATGTTCGGAGCAACCGGTACCGATATTCTCGGGGCTATTATTGGTACATTTATGATGCTTGGCGAGATCATCAGAGTGGTAATTGCTACCGTGTGGAACATATTTGCTTCATTGGCAGATTTCTTAATTAACCTGTTTATTGATCCTGTCTACGCAATTCAAAAGTTGTTCTATGACCTAGGCATGTTTGTTTTACAAACTCTTTACAATGTTATGGTAGGTATCGAGGATTTTCTTAAAAGAGCTGTAGGGGCCATTAGCGATGTTGCTTCATTTATCAATGATACCTTTGGTACGAACCTGAGTGTGATGTCCGAATCGGATATTAACATTGGCAGCAAGAACATTAAGAGTTGGATGGACACTCTGAAGTCTATGGAGCCACAGAGCGATAAAAATGTATTTGAGTCTATGCGAATGGACGGAGAATATAATCCCAGTGTATATGGGGAGGGTCAGATAAAGGCTGAGGAGTGGGTTTCTAAGTTCTCTTCCAACCCGAAGGATGACTCCAAGGATAAAGGTCTACCAGGTAATTTTGGCAAGGACTTCACACCTGAAATACCCAAAACCCCTTCTATGCCATCGATGCCAACTGCACCAGCTCCCACCGTTGTTCCCAACAACAATATGAGTAACATCAACAAAATCAACAATATCGGACAGGTGGACAAGATCGGTGACGTGGACGGCACAGTGGATGTAACCAGCGAGGACTTGAAACTGATGCGTGAGCTTGCCGAGATGCAGGCGATTCAGCGATTTGTCAGTCTGACGCCAACCGTTCAGGTCACGACGGGTGATATCAACAGCGGACATGACGTGGACAGCATCATCAGCAAAATCACCGATGGACTGAACAGTCAGATCGTCTCCAGTGCCCAGGGGGTGTATGGATAAGTGGAATATTATATTCAATTAAGCTTCAATAACCGCTCTGAATACATGTTTTTCCCGGTGACACCTGAGAGCATTGAGTTTTCGGATTCGGGAGACGGTAGTACGTTCAACGTGAGCGCTTTGGGTGAAATTAACGTGATCAAGTCGCCGAAGCTGCGTGAAGTCAGTTTCAGCGGGATTTTTCCGGCAGACTACAGCCCGTATCATCTGAACTACGATGCAAGACATCCGGCAATTCAGAAGCAGTTTTACGGTGATCCCTATGAATATGTGAAAAAGATCATCCGCTGGATGCAGACGGGCAGACCCGTCAGACTGTTCTTTTCCAGTGCAAGGTACACTATTAATATGGCGGTTTCCATTGAGAGCTTCGACTGGAAGGAGACAGCGGGTACGGTGGGGGATATCCAGTATGATATCAAGCTGAAGCAGTTCATTTTTTATGCCGCCAAAAAAGTAGTGCCACTCAAGGACAGCAAGGATACGGCTGCTTCGAAAACAAAAACCAAAGCCTCTCGGCACAATGAAAAAATTCAGCCAAAGACCGTCACACTCAAAGCCGGAGACTCCTTGTGGTCTGTAGCTAAAGCCCATCTGGGAGATGGATCTCGCTGGAAAGAGTTGCAAAAGCTGAATAGCATCAAAGATGCACAACTGAAGAAGCTGCCGATTGGACTTGTGATCAAGCTTCCGTGAAAGGAGAGGGAATATGCAAGAGCAGATCAGGCTGGATGATAAGCTGGCAAACATGAAGGAACGGTTATTACTGGATGACAAGCAGGGCAACATCTGGGACATTAGCGAAATTGCCGGTGACATTACGTACAAAACCTCCCGCATCGGCAAACCTTCCTCTCTGGAATTCACGTTGATCAAGGGCAGTCTGTACCAGAATAAGAAATTCACATATGAGAATGGATATGTCGTGAAATATATCAGCAACGAGGTAGGCATATTTTACGGATATATCTTCTCGGTGGATAGCGGTAAGGACGAAAGTGTCAAAATCAAGGCCTACGACCAGACTCGTTATCTAACCGCGAATCAGACGTACAAGTTCGTTAATGCCACTGCTGCGGATGTAATTAAACGAATTTCAAAGGATTTCCTGTTGAAGACTGGTGATCTGATTCAGCCGAAATATGTTATTCCGCGTATGTTATTCGATAACAAAAAGCTGATTGACATGATCTGTGAGGCGTTGGACCGAACGCTGATCTATGGCGGTAAAAACTATATCTTCTACGATGATTTCGGCAAACTTGTGCTTCGGGATGTGGAAGACATGCCTTACGGCTTTGTCATTGGAGATAACAGTCTGCTCACGGATTACAGTTATACGCGTTCGATTGACGACCAGACGTATAACAAGATCAAGCTGTACCGGGATAACAAGGATACGGGAAAAAGAGAAACGTTTGTTCATCAGGATTCAGGCAGCATCCGTCAATGGGGGCTGCTTTTTTTGTACCAAAAAGCGGATGATGGCCTGAACGAAGGCCAGATTGATGCCATGCTGAAAACCCTGATGACCCTCCGTAACCGCGAGACGCAGACGTTGAAAGTGGATGCGCTTGGTGATTTTAAGGTAAGGGCAGGTAGTTTTGTCAACATCCAGATCGATGAACTGAAGATTAATCAATATTTTCTGGTAGACGAATGTACGCATAAGGTACAAGGTGGCGTGCACACGATGTCACTGGATTTGAAGGTGGTGTAACGATAATGATGCTGGACGTGATTAAAAAGGCGGCGGTGGCCGCTGTAGATGCCAAGTCTCCCGTTCAGATAATGTACGGAAGCGTGACAAACACCCAGCCTCTGGAGATTACCGTTGAACAACGGTTGGCATTGGCTGAGCCTTTTCTGGTACTGCCGGAATCCGTAGTGAACAAAGCTTGGACCGTGGGTGACCATGTTTTGTTATTACGTGTTCAAGGTGGGGACAGCTTTGTCGTGCTGGATCGGCTGGTGAATCCATGATTCCACAGGGTGCGCAGATTAGCGCAGAAGATCAGGAAGAGGCTGCTGTGCTTCCAAGTCTGACGTATGTGTTTCAAGCTTCAGGACAACGAATTGGAAGGCTGCAACTGGATGGAAAAGATGCGGTAAAACAGGCGGTGTATAAAGCGTTGTCCACACGCCGCTACGAGTATCTAATCTATTCTTCGGATTACGGCATGGAATGGTCCTGGGAAGGAATGGCCGGGCGATCCATGGTTGAATCGGAACTGGAACGCTGGATTCGCGAAGCGTTGCTTCCGGATGATCGCATTTCGGATGTAACCGAGTTCGATTTTTTCCACGAGGCGGATGGGGTACGGGTGTCTTTTACCGTGGAAACAGATTTTGGCAGCTTCAGGGAGGAGACGGAGGTGAACATGGATGTATGAAGCGCAGACGTTTGAAGTCATTTTAAACCGAATGCTGGACAGAGTGCCGGATGGTGTGGATAAACGTGAAGGCAGCATTATCTATGATGCGCTTGCGCCAGCGGCTGTGGAAATGGCTCAGATGTATATCGAGCTGGATGTGAACGCCAACCTGAAGTTTGCAGATACAGCTTCTGGGGAGTATCTGGATCGCGCGGTGGCTTGGTCTGGCATTAGTCGGAAAGCGGCCACGAAGGCACGTTGGGTTGGGAGTTTTCGGGATAACGAAGGTAAGCCTGTTGAGGTTCCTTTAAAGAGTCGTTTTTCCACGGGTGATCGGGTGTATGTTGTTATAGAGCGCATCGCGGCAGGGGGATATGTGTTGGAATGTGAGGTCGCGGGAGCGGAAGGTAATGAATATACGGGGGCACTGCTGCCCATCGATTATATTGCTGGCCTGACGACAGCTGAATTGACAAATTTGCTGGTTCCTGGCGAAGACGAAGAAACGGATGAGGCCTTATATGATCGTTATCAGGATAAAGTTTCCCGTCCGGTCACGAGTGCCAACAAATATCAGTATGAGCTATGGGCACGGGAAAACTCCGGGGTTGGAAAAGCAAAGGCTTTTCCACTGTGGGACGGGCCAGGTACAGTCAAGGTGGCATTGCTGAATAATGAAATGAAAACACCTGCTGATGCGGTTATTGAGGCAGTGCAGGAATATATCGATCCATCCCAGGATGGAATGGGCGAAGGCGCAGCTCCAATTGGACCCGTGGTCACAGTGGTGGGGGCGGAAGAGGTACCTATTGATGTGGAGGTACAAGTCACGCTTGCTTCCGGTTCAACGTACGAGGGCGTGAAGACACTGATTGAAACGGGAGTTACGGCGTATCTGAAAGAACTGGCGTTTGCAGATCCTTTGGTTCGTTGGACACGTATTGCCAATGTCATTCTAGATATTCCGCCCGTGATCGATTATAGCGATCTGCTGGTGAACGGTGGTATGTCCAATCTGGAGATCGCCCCCGGCGCAGTAGCTGTTCTTGGGACGGTGAAGGTGACATGAGTAAAGCAGAGGCATTAATGAATCTTTTGCCCCCATTGTATGAAAATGTGCTGGAGATGCAGCTTCTTACGGAGACCGAAGGTGTTGAGCTGGACAAGCTTACGGTAGGTTTGGAAAGTGTGCTGGATCAATTCTACCCGGAGTCTGCGACCTGGGCATTGGAACGTTATGAGCGGGATTTGCAGATTCCGACAAATCAAGCCAAGCCAGACGACCAGCGGAGATCCGTAATCATTTCCAAAATGCGCGGCAGCGGCAAAGTCTCTGGCTCCATGCTCAAGAACGTGGCGCAGGCCTACGAAAGTGGCGGGATTGATGTATCCGTTTCGCCTGAGGAGTACTTGATCCGAATTCGCTTCATTGATACATGGGGCTTGCCGCCCAATCTGGACGATCTGAAGGCGGCGATTGAGGATATTAAACCGGCACATATGACCGTGGAATACCGTCTACGGTATTTGACGATTTCGGAAGTTGAAAGCATGCCGCTGGATGAGATTGAACAGACCCGACAGGATAAATTTGCAGGAGGTGGAGCATAAATGAATGAACCAAAAACACCAAATTTGGGGTTGAATAAGATTGACCGTTCCTCGCCATCGACGACCTATTTTGATCTGGACAAGTATTTGGATCAGAACTGGGAGAAGGTTGATGAGGGTGTAGGCCAAGTGGAAGAAAAGGCTGAGGAAACCGCGGCACAGGTGAGTAGTATTCAAGAACGGTTGGATATAGAGAAGCGAAGATTGGTGACACTGGAGCCAGGGTTGCAAGTTATTAATGCTGAACGTGCCTCGGCATTTAAGTTGGAAGGTTTGAAGGGCCGTACGCTCGTGAATTTGTTGGGGCGTGATGGAGGCTTTGAGGGATATAGTAACTGGGGTATAGGCGCTGCGTCAGCAACTTTAGATACTACGGTATATACCCAAGGTAGTATGAGTTCATTAAAAGTAACCCTGGCCTCCACTAACAGCAACATAAGCAAGACAGTGTCTACGTCAGTCGGTAAGACATATATACTGATAGCGGATGTTAAAAACGTATCGACTAGCAGCGCATTCGTATCGATATCCACTGTAGTTAACGGGAATGTAATAACAGGAACTACGTTTGGGACCTCATTCGCTAGGTTTACGGCGACAGCCTCAACCCATGCGATTGCAGTTGTAGGTGGTGGGGAATCTGGGCAAGTATTCAATGCGGACAATGTGCGCCTTTACGAAGTCAGTGCAGCAGAATACGCAGCATTGAACAGCATGACTCCGGAACAGGTAGCAGATAAATATCCATACGTCGATAGCGTTCAACCTGTGCGGAATCCATACGTAATTCGTTATGGAGAGAACTTGTTGCCTTCATTTTATGAAGCTGCGTTAATTACCAAAAATTCCAAGATAATCAGCCCATATGTGTATGAACAAACATCAGAATCTACAGATCCATGGACACGCATCCTTGTCACTATCTGTCCACAAACAGATTATCATTTATCTTTCTCAACTTTAAAAGGTAAGGGTATGTTAGCTGTTTTTTCTGTTGACGAGCAGACGTTACTACTTAATTACAGTAACAATGGCGGAACGTTCAATAGCGGTAATTTTACGCAAATTTCTGTTTATGTCAACGGCACGGGAGACCGCGCTGACACAATCATTAACCCAATGCTGACGCTCGGCAACATGCCAAAACCATTTAAACCACGCGAAGACGCTATGCTCGCATTGCAAACGGATCTATACGCTGATCCATTGACCGAGACTAATGCTGATGAAGTTTTCGAGAAGGACGGTCAATATTTCAAATTAAAGAAGTGGCAAAATGTTGTCTTGGATGGAAGCAAGCTTACATCTTCAATAGTTGGCAATAAAGCAGGATATAAAACACTCTATCCTAAATTACCAGGAATCGATTATAACTATGATTCTGTAGGGGAAGCAGTTGCTGTTAAATACAATGGGAAAATCTTAACTTGGGGACAACACGAAGCAAGTGCAGATGGATGGGCAGTTGATAGGATGAATAGTAATTTTGCTATAAGCGTTTCTAACTCAGACAGTGGATGGGGAGACTCATACACGCCAACAGTCGAAGAGCGGTATGCATATTTCATGGGATGGACAATGCGTAACATGAGTGCCAGCGCTTACAATGATCCGACAAACGCGGCTCAAAAAACATGGACGCCGATAGGATATTCACCTCCAGCTAACTGGAATAGCACATGGGCACATTTAAGAACATCAGTACCAGTAAACGAGAGTTCTCCCTCTATTAAAGATGGGACAATTTCGTCATACCAGCTTGTATATCAACTTGCAACGCCAACTGTCGAAGCAATCACGTCAGAAGGAAAATTGACGTTAGTTGAAGGTAATAACCAAGTTGAAGTCGACACGGGCATCATGCTGCGTGAATATACGCCGGCCTCAGAAAATACGGTAAATATTGTCGGTAGACGTGAGATTAACTATACATCTGTTCCGCACTCATTGCTTAAAACTAAAGCAAGGAATATTCTCGCGATTTATAAAAATGGTGCTAAAGATGATCGATGGGCTATTGGTAGAAACGTGATGGATGCTTACGGAACAGCAAGAGCGAATCTGGTGAAAGATGCGTTTGATCCGTCAGCCACGTACACGGTAACTTACTTTATGCTGGACACGTCTCCGGTTGCTCAATTCGTCGGATCAATAGCCGAAAATGAAAAGGCATTGCTTACGGATATGAACGATCTCATGCGTCAAAACGCGGGGGCGGTGTCAGTGGTTGAGACCGCGGTTAACGAGGCTGTTCGTACTTTGCTGCAACAACAAAATAAACGAAACGTTTGGGGGCCGATTGAATAATGGCAGATACAATCAAAAATTTATTCGAAGGTAACGTACCTACTACGTCTTCGAAGGTATATACCGTCCCAACGAATAAGTATGCTGTGGTTAAGTCAGCTATTATTTGCAACTACAGTGCGTCTGACGCGTTATTTACTTTGACTATCGGCGGATCTCGTATCGCTCAAAACCATGTGATAAAGCCTGGCGCTACTTTAGTTCTTTCCGAATTAGATATTCCAATAATTCAAGGAGAAGAAATTTATATATCATCTAACATTTCTGGATTGTCCATATTTTTAACTGGATTCGAACGAAATTATGAACCGGCAGGATATCCTTTCGTAAAGGTAACAGCGACCAGTGCAGACTCTATTCCTTCAAATGACTTTGATTCTATCATTCGCTCTATTATCATTTGTAATGGACACGGAAGCGTATCCTCGGAGGTGTCTATGAATACTGGTTGGTATTTGATAAGTAAGAAAGTCATTAAAGCAAGAGACACGCTTATTGTTCCGTTGCCTAAGGTATTCTTACCTAAGGGAAGGCCGACCAACTTTATTTCAACTGGAACAAATAGTTGGGTGACGTTGATTTTAGAAAAGGCGGTGCAGTAAATGCCGTTAATTGATAATTACTTGCTGGACAATTACTTGATTGACGGGCCGAAGGTATTTCCCGCTACGATCAATGAGCGAACAATTTCTGTTCCGTATACCATAATATCTCCAAACTCAAAAAGAGATGTCTTCTTATTCGATATTCCTTTAGGGATTCGCATGTTTAACGCATTTTCGAAATTGGGTCCTATCATGAGTTTTGATAGTGTATATGCTACGCCTCAATTAGTATTAAGAAATACAACAGGTTCCGTGAATAGCGGAGTTGTGTTGAACGTACATCCTTACCCTAATCGCTTGTCTATGCTCATGGTCGATTTTGTGAAAGGGAAGATGAATGGAATCACCATCAATTCACAAAGTGATGGGTATGTTTTTTCTAACTTATCTACGATAGATTTTGCGGCCAGTGGCTTGAACTTGAACATGCCCTTTGGATTGTACATGAGAGGTACATCCACCACGGCTACTGGTGGCGGTATGTGGATTGATAGTGCCTTGTTAGAAACCTACTTCACTTAAGAGGGATTGGTTTTTTCCTCTGTAGTTTGGGAAGCTTTTGGGTGATCATAGAGAGATAAACAAGGGGGAAAGGGTGTGACGTTGTGAGCCGTGAAAGCTCATACCGCATACTCATTTTTTCCATATCAAAAACACGAAAGGTAGTGGAAAAATGAACGAACAAGAGCCGAAAAATAAAATCGGTATGAAGGTCTACTGCGACTTGCAATTCGGGAACGTAATCGTGATTACGCCAGAGAGCGCCGGGATCGTCGTCGAAACGACACGGGAGCAGGATTTCAAGTTGTATAAAGCGTTGGACGATAAAGTTCCCGATAGCATGGGTATGATTCAGCTTGAACATGGCGAATCATGTTTGACCGTGCCGAGGGCGGTATGATTACACGCGTTGATTTGGAAACATTGGAACCACTCTTTGACTACCCGCTAAAACCCGATGAAGAACCACAACCGCCTGCCATTTCATTAACGTCTCAAATTGCCGAATTGGCGGCAGAAAATCAGCGATTGCGGGAAGAAAACAACACGAATAAATAGGCGCTCATGGGATTACACATGTTGCTGCTTAGTTAGATGCCTAATGCGGAATAAACTTGCTTGGCTGCTGGATTTGATGGGCTGTAGCATTCATGATGGGAGGTGAGACTATGTTAGCTATATAGGTAATGATGGTTCATTAAGGAATGATCAAGTTGGAGTCTGTACCAGTTCAAAGCCGTGATAAAGTGGCGGAAGCTCTGCGAGTTGGAGATATGGACCAAAACGGAAAAATCACTTAATAAGTGTTCCAAATATGGAGCGCTATTTTTATGCCTTCTGGAGCATCTGATATTACAAAATTAAAGGAGGTGAAACCATGGAACGATGGGATACCCTATGGAAATGGGGAATTGCACTCATGAGCAGCTCGGTAACCTACTTCTTCGGAGGTTGGTCAGGCGTGCTGGGCGTATTGCTCGTATTCGTCATCCTCGACTACCTAACTGGTATCGCGGCAGCGGGTATGAGTGGCAAGTTAGAAAGTAACGTTGGCATGTTCGGCATTGCGCGGAAGGTATTTATATTTGCAATGGTATCGGTGGCTCATCTGGTGGACGGTGTTCTGGGAGACGGACATTTGTTCAGGGATGCGGTCGCCTTTTTTTATATCGCAAATGAGTTGTTGTCCATTATCGAAAACGGGGGCAAGTTGGGCGCACCCATTCCGCCGGTGATTCGGCAAGCCATTGAAGTGCTCAAGGGTAAAGGGGGGACAGGGGAACTCCCCGGTAACTTCTCCCCAAGTGCCAAAGACTCTTTTTCACAGGCAGACCCGGATGACATCGATTCACAGGCTGGAGATAGTAAGAAGTAATGCGACTATAGCAAGCTAGCACTTGAAACTACACATAACTCAAACACATCAGGGACACGCACACAAGCAACCCCTGATCCAACCGCATTAACTATAGGAGCATTTTGCATCAATCCAGAGAGTGACATCCAATCAGCAATGTATAGATCAGAATGCTTTAGTCTGTCTATACTTGTACCCGGGAACGCTTGAATCGAATGATGTAAAATGCTGATACAAACGGCAAATTGCCGCATAAAGGGTGTGAGAAACATGCAAACGAGAAGTTCGGGCAACACACAGGGCATTGACGTCTCCCGGTATCAGGGCAATATTGACTGGGCGAAAGTGAAGGCAAGTGGCATGACATTTGTGTTCATCAAGGCAACCGAGGGACAGACATATACCGATCCCAATTATCAGAAAAATGTAACAGGCGCACTGGCAGCGGGCATGCTGGTCGGAACCTATCACTTCTTCCGTGCGACATCGACCGATGGTGCCAAGGCAGAAGCGGTACATTATGCCAATACACTTAACAAAGTTGGAGGCGCCAAAGCGTTACAGCTGCCACCCGTCATGGACTACGAGAACAACCCCGGCAACCTGAGCAAAGCGCAGATGAATACGGTTGCCAAAGCTTTTTTAACCGAACTACAACGCCTCACAGGTGTAAAACCGATTATATACACGGGCAATTCTTTTGCCGGGAATTTTGACACATCACTCAGCTCATACGATCTGTGGATCGCGCGTTACAGCAACACCCGTGTACCGGATGACCAGCCGGCATGGAAGCGTTGGACGTTCTGGCAGTATACGGATTCAGGCAAGGTGAATGGCATTAGTGGCAACGTGGATATGAATGAATTCGAGGGAACAGCGGCACAGCTCAGAGCAAGGTACGCAGCTGCCACTCCGAAACCACCGGAGCCATCCAATCCAACGAATCCAAGTAATCCGAATCCACCAACCGTACCACCGAAAGGGGGCGAACCGATGACAGCCGAAGAGAAAGCAGCGTTTGATGCGCTCAAATCCCAGGTCGATAAACTGCAGGCGCGTCAGCAAATGGAAGTTCCAGTATGGGCAAAAGCAGCTGTGGATGCAGCACTAGCATATGACACCAAAAATCCATTGTTCAGCATCGATAATGGGGCGAGTTATGATTTTTACCGTTTTATTACCGTGATGCATCGCAGAGGTTTGTTTAAAAAGTGAGCTGATTCTTAGCCAATTAAAATGTTGATCTTATCTGAATGTGGATTGAGTGGAGAAGGAACACGAGACGTTTTTTGTCGAACTGTGTTCCTTTTTTGTGTTTTGTGTAAGTAATATTAACGCATATAATAAAGTTGAAGACTTATGTCTGTAAATCTCTTGTCTAATTGATTAATGTGATGTAAAGTAAGTTACACGAAATTGTTTTTCACCACAGTTTATTTACACAATCCTCCTCATCATGACAAAACCATAACATATGAAGTTATTGTAATGTCTCCCTGTTGTACAATCCAACATCTCAAGATGACTCGTTCATACATTTTACACATCCAATCTGCAAGAGAAAACCACTCTAATAAACAACTTACACAGCTAACAACCTAGCCTATGTTGAGTTTCTTTCATCCGTATGGTAAACGAACGATACTTCATTCGATTCCCACACGCTATGCTCAAGACGACACGGTCAAGGAACAGACTTTATTCGTACCCAGCAGCGTAGTATCCATATGCCCAACTGTATTTCGAATCTACTGACTTGAACTTGCTCTTACCGGTCCGTAACCATGTGCTGTTGCTTATTGACCTTAGTTCAAATAAATCGCAACAATCTCATTTAATTTCATAGACTCATCTCACAAGATACGTTGTTGAACCTTTTTCTTTTTCTATAAAAGTAATCGTCCATATCCTTAATCCATGTGCATGATGATCTGACTTTTACTTATATCCATTATTCATCTTTCTCCCATAAGTTTTTTACGTTTCATATACATGCTTACTTTTCCCAGAACATTAATTCAGGTATCACAGGCATCTAAAGCCTTTTATATGATACATAGCACCAAACCGATTGCCAACATTGGAGATCTTTCATGCCAGCATCACACACATTATGAGACAGGGAAGGGTGTTGTACGTATGCGAATGAGAAAGAAATGGATGTCCGGTTTTTTGACTCTGGCTTTGAGCACCGTATTGGTGTTGTCCGGTTGCTCCAGTAATGAGAGTGGAGAGACTACGCCTGCTCCGGCGGAAGGAACCGACCCTCCAACCGAAACGGTAGCACAGGATACGATGATTATGGGGCGTGGTGGGGATTCCGTTGCGCTCGACCCGGCAATTGTGACCGATGGAGAGTCGCTGAAGATTGGGCATCAGGTGTTTGATTCATTGCTGGATTACAAGGAAGGCGGAACAGAGGTCGTTCCTGGACTAGCAGAGAGCTGGGAGATTTCGGCGGATGGACTCAAGTATGTGTTTAAGCTGAAGTCTGGTGTGAAATTCCATGATGGAACTGATTTCAATGCGGAGGCTGTTGTGTTCAACTTCAACCGCTGGGGTGATCCGGCGAGTGAATATAAATTCGAGGGTGATTCCTTCGATTATTACGATTCCATGTTTGGTCCAGAGGACGGACGTGTGATCAAGGAAGTGACGGCGACGGACGAGACTACGGTGGAGTTCACATTGAGCCAGCCACAAGCGCCTTTCCTGCAAAATATTGCGATGACGCCATTTGGCATTGCCAGCCCAACCGCGATTCAGGAGAAAAAAGAAAACTTCAAGAGCGAGCCTGTGGGCACGGGCCCATTTGTATTCAAAGAGTGGAAGCGTAACGACTCCATCACCCTGGAGAAAAACGTGGATTACTGGAAAGAAGGACTGCCGAAGCTGAACAAAGTGATCGTGCGTTCCATTCCGGATAACACCGCTCGCTTCAATGCCCTGCAAAACGGCGAGATTGATGTCATGGAAGACCTGAACCCGGACGATCTGTCCATCCTTGAAGGCAACAGCGAGTTGCAGAAGATCGAGCGTCCACCGTTCAACGTGGCGTATATCGGCTTTAACTTCAAGAAGAAACCCTTTGATAATGTCAAAGTCAGACAAGCCCTCAATCATGCGGTGAACAAGCAGGCCCTCATTGATGCGTTCTTTGCGGGACAAGCTGAGCCTGCCGTGAACCCGATGCCGCCAACGCTGTGGGGGTACAACGATACCATTGAGGATTACCCATATGATCTGGAAAAAGCAAAAGCTTTACTGGCCGAAGCTGGCTTCCCTGATGGATTGCCTGAACCGGTAACTTTCTATGCGATGCCGGTATCCCGTCCGTACATGCCTGATGGCAAGAAGGTAGCGGAAGCAATCCAAGCTGATTTTGAGAAAATTGGTGTGACCACGAACATTGAATCCCCAGAATGGGCGACGTATCTGGATGATGCCAAAGCCGGTGAGAAAGACGATATCTACATGCTCGGCTGGACGGGTGATAACGGTGACCCGGATAACTTCCTCTACACGTTGCTGGACAAAGACGCCATTCCGGGCAACAACCGAAGCTTCTATGTTAACGAAGAGTTGCATGTGCTGCTGACGGATGCGCAGAAAGAAACAGATCAGGAGAAACGTGCAGAGTTATACAAGCAAGCGCAGGTGATTATCAAGGAAGACGCACCGTGGATTCCACTTGTGCACACTACGCCAATTCTGGCGGGTAAATCGAACCTGAAAGGTTTCGTACCATCCCCGCTGGGCAGCGAATCTTATGCTGGTGCTTACTTCGAATAACGTAGAGGTAAACTGAATCTCTATCTCTATCTCTATCTCTAACTGTATCTGTATCTGAATATGAACCTAACGCATTAATTATTCTTTCTTACAAAGCGCTGGTGAGACGCAATGCTTGGCAGAACCCACATCCGGACGTAACTATCCAAAGCATGCGCGTCTGCCGGCGCTTTTTATTTTTGCACGATATGTCGAAGGCAGGTGAACAGGATTGAACAGCTATATTGTCAAACGTGTGCTTGTGTTGCTGCCCGTGCTGCTGGGCATGACTCTGATTGTCTTTTCCATCATCCACGCCATTCCGGGTGACCCGGCTGAGACCATACTTGGGCAAAAGGCAACCGAACAATCCAAGCAGGCCCTTCGTGACCAGCTCGGTCTGGATAAACCCTGGTTCCAGCAATATTTCGCCTACTTGGGCGATTTACTCAAAGGTGACCTGGGAACATCCATCCGCACCAAGGTGCCTATTGCCCAGGAAATTGTGCCTTATCTGACAGCAACCCTTGAATTAACGATGGCAAGTATGTTGTTTGCTGTCATTATTGGGGTGAATGCCGGTATTGTCAGTGCATGGAAGCATAACTCTTGGTTTGATTATTGCTGTATGGTCATTGCTTTGGTGGGGGTATCGATGCCGATCTTTTGGCTAGGTCTGATGGAACAATGGCTGTTTGCGAACAAGTTACAGTGGCTGCCGTCCATTGGACGCATGAATGCACGTGATCCAGTGGAAGCCATTACGGGCTTGTACGTGCTGGATACGATGATTGCCGGACAATGGAATCAGTTGTGGACCGTAACGAAACATTTGATTCTGCCAAGTGTTGCACTGGGTACAATTCCGATGGCCGTTATTGCCCGGATGACCCGTTCCAGCATGCTGGAAGTGATGAGTTCCGATTACATTCGTACAGCGAAGGCGAAGGGACTGGGTCCGTTTTTTGTCGTATATGGACATGCACTTAAAAATGCGTTTATTCCCGTGCTCACGGTTATCGGTATCCAGACCGGATCGTTGCTCGGGGGTGCGGTGTTGACCGAAACGATCTTTGCCTGGCCGGGCGTGGGACGTTATATATATGAAGCGATTAGTTCGCGGGACTATCCGGTGATCCAGAGTGGCATTCTGATCGTGGCGTTCTTTTTCGTGGTGATTAACCTGATTGTGGACTTGCTCTACGCCGTATTTGATCCACGGATTAGTTATAAATAGGGAATTCATCATTCAATCATATCCAGGAAAGGAGACGCCGCATGGCCAAATTATCGACCAATACCGGACCATCCATTGAAGCTGCAACAGCGAGCACAGCCGGTCCGTGGCGGGAAGCGTGGAGAACATTCCGGAAAAATCGGCTTGCGCTTGCGGGCTTGATCATTATCGTATTTTTTATTCTGTTGGCCTTCCTCGCGCCATACATCGCACCTTACGATTATAAGGAGCAGGTGCTGGTGGATCGGCTCCAGGCCCCTTCGGCAGAGCATTGGTTTGGTACCGATGATCTGGGGCGTGATGTATTTTCCAGAGTGCTTCATGGAGCGCGTATTTCACTGTGGGTGGGCTTCTTTTCCGTCATTGGTTCCATTATTGCGGGTACGTTGCTTGGTCTGATTGCCGGATTTTATGGAAAATGGGCGGACATGCTCATCTCGCGTTTATTTGATATCTTGCTCGCCTTTCCAGGGATATTACTGGCCATCGCGATTGTGGCGATATTGGGCCCGTCGTTGCAAAATGCACTGCTCGCCATCGCCATCGTGAACATCCCGACCTACGGAAGATTGGTACGTTCACGGGTACTCAGTTTGAGACAGGAGGAATTCATTACGTCGGCGCGGACACTTGGAGCGGGCAACGGGCGAATCTTGTTTCGCCACATCTTGCCCAACAGCCTTACTCCGCTGATCGTGCAGGGTACACTTGGAATTGGGACGGCGATCATCGAGGCCGCTGCACTTGGATTTCTGGGCATGGGCGCGCAACCACCCGACCCGGAATGGGGAAAAATGCTGTCGGACTCCCGTCAGTTTATACAAAAAGCACCGTGGACACTGATCTTCCCTGGTGTTTCCATCATGTTGACTGTTCTCGGCTTCAACCTGATGGGTGATGGACTACGCGATACCCTTGATCCGAAAATGGCGAAAAAGTAGAAGGCTCAAACTCTAATCGTAAATGTCTTTCCCCATGCCGGTTCGAACTTTGGTTCGAGGCGGCTTTTGTTTTACCTGTGGGATTACGTTAAAATGATTGGTGATGTGCAAAAGTTGAAGGGGTATTCAATCTTTTTGTTAAAATAACCGCCTGCGTATTGACACCCAATTTTCCCATATGTTATATAAAAGGAAGGGTTTAGCACTCCGATCATTAGAGTGCTAATAAATGATTCTTTAGTATACGCCTACATATGGAATGATTTTGTTTTTGAAAATGAGATTGAGCCTGAGTAGGACATGCGAAGCCCGAAGGGACTTAACAGACCTGAAGCGGCATTCCGCGTTTAAGAGATATCACTTCATTGATATTCTCTATCCTAAAAAATCAGTCGCTGATCAGATGCAAAAATAGTGCAGGGGACGAAATCGATTTGGAGGAAGCAGAGCGTTCGCCTTTATCACCGGATTTCTCCCTTTTTAAAAAGGGAATTAAAGAAATACGGGGATAACAGCGATCCGAAAAACGATTCGTAATCGGAACGGCTATATTGCAGAACGTCATGCACTTATTTTTTATAATGAGCCATTAGAGTGAATCACATATCTGTGGACTAGAGCGATCAAGGTTTTTGAGTCTACTAATGGCCGCAGGATTATCTCAGTTACTTCCTATTTTCAACTCAATCATTCGATATCCCAATTTGAAAGGAGTCCAACCATTCATGGCTAAAAAAGAATTCCAGGCAGAATCCAAACGTTTGCTGGATATGATGATCAACTCCATTTACACCCAAAGAGAAATCTTTTTGAGAGAATTGATCTCCAACTCCAGTGACGCCATTGATAAAATTTATTACAGAGCACTAACTGACGATTCACTCGTTTTCAACAAAGAGGACTACTTCATCAAGCTGACAATCGATAAAGAAAACCGCACGCTCACACTGACGGATACCGGAATCGGGATGACGCAGGAAGAGCTGGAGAACAACCTGGGGGTTATCGCGAAGAGTGGTTCCCTGGCGTTCAAGAAAGAAAATGAAGCAAAAGACGGCCACAACATCATCGGACAATTCGGGGTTGGTTTCTACTCGGCATTTATGGTGGCGGACAAGCTGACCGTAACAAGTAAAACGCTGGGCAGCGACGAGGCTTGGAAATGGGAGTCCGAAGGCGCGGACGGTTACACGATCACACCAGCTGAGAAAGATTCCGTAGGTACAGAGATCGTCCTGACGATCAAAGAAAATACCGAAGAAGATTCGTATGATGAATTTTTGGAAGAGTACCGCCTGAGATCCATCATCAAGAAATACTCCGACTTCATTCGCTACCCGATCAAGATGGATGTAACGGGTCAACGTCCGAAAGAGGGCACGGAGAACGAGTTCGAGGAATACCAAGAAGAACAAACCGTGAACAGCATGGTGCCGATCTGGCGTAAAAATAAAAGCGAATTGACTGAAGAAGACTACAATAACTTCTATATGGAAAAACGCTACGGTTTTGACAAACCGCTCAAACACCTGCATATCAGCGCAGATGGCGCAGTGGTATACAATGCAATCCTGTTTATTCCGGAGAACACGCCGTTTGACTACTATACGAAAGAGTATGAAAAAGGCCTTGAACTCTACTCCAACGGTGTACTGATCATGGATAAATGTGGGGATCTGTTGCCAGATTACTTCGGATTTGTCAAAGGTATGGTGGATTCCGAAGACCTGTCCCTGAACATCTCCCGTGAGATGTTGCAACATGACCGTCAGCTTAGCCTGATCGCGAAGAACATTAAGAACAAAATCAAGAGCCAACTGCAAAGCCTGTTGAAGGACGAGCGTGAGAACTACGAGAAGTTCTACCAAGCGTTTGGACGTCAGTTGAAATATGGCGTATACAGCGACTATGGTGTGAATAAGGATACATTGCAGGATCTGCTGTTGTTCACGTCTTCCAAAGAGAGCAAACTTGTGAGCCTGGACGAATACGTCTCCAGAATGCCGGAAGATCAGAAGTACATCTACTATGCATCCGGTGAATCCATTAGCCGTATTGAGAAGCTGCCACAGATCGAGGGTGTTCTTGAGAAAGGGTACGAAGTATTGTACTTTACCGATGACATCGACGAGTTTGCAATCAAGATGATCACGAACTACAAGGAGAAAGAATTCAAATCCATCTCCAGTGGTGACTTGGGCATCGAAGATAGCGCGGACAAAGAAGAAACGGACGCTCAGGACAACGACAACAAAGAGCTCTTTGAAGCGATGCAAGCTCAATTGGCGGGTAAAGTCAAAGCGGTTAAAGCTTCCAAACGTCTCAGAAGCCACCCGGTATGTTTGTCCACCGAAGGTGAGCTGACGATTGAAATGGAGAAAATCCTGAAAGCTATGCCAAACAGCGAAAACGTACAAGCCGACAAAGTGCTGGAAATCAACGTGAACCACGATGTCTTCAAATCACTGCAAGATGCTTTCGCGCAAGATCAGGAAAAGCTGAATCTCTACACTAGCCTGCTGTATCATCAAGCATTGCTGATCGAGGGACTGCCAATTCAAGATCCAGTAGAGTTCACCAACGATATCTGCAAGGTTATGGTGTAACATCTTTCGTACAAGCGTGCGATAATATCCATGATGCAAAATTCTCGCAGCTTCAAGAGTCAAGTTGTGTGAGCATTAAGGCTAGAAGTTGAACTACTTCGCCGCATCTACCACATTCATCCGACAGGGCATTTCCGTCCTGTCGGTTTTATTTTTTTTACCCACAACGGGGAGGGCGCGGGGAAGGCAGACTATAATTTTAGTGATGGATGATATTATTCTAAATTGAATTTGATTTTCAATCGATTTTAGCGAGCTAAATGGTGAATACCATTATGTATTTTAAGGACAGCAAAAGTAGTGAAGGGGACGGAATCGATTCTGAAGAAGCGAAGCGTTCGCCTTTATTCCCTAATTTCTCCCTTTTAAAAGGGAATCAAAGAAATTTGGGAATAACAGCGATCATAAGAACGATCCGTAACCGGAACGGCCACCTGGTAGCACAGTAAGTACTTATGGTTGTTCTGCTATGAAGCGAGCATATGTGAATAATGAGTTCAATATGAATCATTATCATTTAGATGCACGGATGATAGTCTGGCAGGGTATAATAAGAGAAGATGACTGTTCATTACAAGTTGATGTAAGAAGAGATGACAATCGCAGACAGGTTTTACTTTTCGAAACCACAGATGTTGTGTATAATCACTCAAAATAGAGACAGTCGGCTAGGAGTGATCCCCATGCAATGGAACGATCTGAGAGAACATAGACAATATCCCGAATTAACCAAATTGGATGGATCTCGTGCAGCGTATGAACGGGACTATTCGAGACTCATTCATTCACCGACCTTCCGTCGGTTACAGGGCAAATCGCAGGTGTTTGGCGCAGGAACGGGTGATTATTATCGTACTCGTTTGACCCATTCCCTGGAGGTGGCACAGATTGCACGCGAGGCTGCCCGCAGTCTGATTCGCCGTTTCCCCGAGGTGGATTGGGACCGTGCGGACAACCCCGGCCTTATTATTGATTCAGAAGTGGTGGAGTGCGCTGCAATCGCACATGACTTCGGTCACCCGCCGTTTGGACATAAAGGTGAAGAAGTATTGGATGGCATTCTGGATGACCTCATTAACACCGAGGCTAAGAAAATCATGAAAAAAAGCCGCAGCGCCAAAGTTCCCAAGGTGGAGTCTGAAGTCCGTGCCGAGTTAAAACGGAAATACGAGCATTTTGAAGGCAATGCGCATAACTTCCGTCTCATTATGCACTTGGAGAAGCGTGAAGATATCGACGGACTAAACCTGTCTGATGCGGTATTACTAGGAATCAACAAGTATCCGTACCCTGGGACAGAGAGCAAAAAAGGCATGTATCATCATGAGTGGCAATATATTCGGGAGATCCGTGATCGCTGGAACGTGCCGGCAGGCAAGAAGACGCTGGAAGCACAGCTGATGGACCTTTGCGACGATATTGCGTACTCCTCACATGACCTGGAGGATGGCATCAAAGCAGGCAAAATTGAAGTACATGAGCATTTCCTGCAAGATCCGCATGTGAATCGACTGATTGTGGATAAAATTACAACGCTGGAGGATCTGTTCTGGAACGGATGGACCCGAGAAGCGATTGGACAAAAGGTAGAAGAGGTACTCGCTTCGTTCCTGCGCATCTGGAATGAAAAGATGCCTTTCTGCGAACATGATTACTCGCGTACCCGTCGTGAAGTGAAAGCCTACTGGGTGAGCTTTTTTGTAGGCAGCCTGGGCGTTATTGACGACGGCGACTGGAAGAAGGTAACTTTTGTCCGTGAAGGGGCTGAAGACCTTGATATGCTGCGTACGGTGAGTGTGCTCAAGAGTTTTGCCTGGGTGACCATGATTCGTGACCTGCGTGTACAGCGGCTACAGAAGCGCAGTGAGTGGATGATTAAGCGATTATGGGATGCATTCCTCGATCCGGAAACGTCCAAATCCATTATTCCATCCGACTGGCTGCAGCGGTATGAGAAGGATCAAGCCAAAGCCCAGCCGATCTGGACTTGGGAGCACATGGTGATCGATTATATCGCAGGAATGACGGATGCATTTGCCGAGAAAATATATAATGAACTCTACGGTCTGAAGGTGGGTTCGATCTACGATCTGGATTAAAACTAACCGATATAAAGGGAGATGAGACGCGTGGCTAAGCGAATGAGTGAGACGTTCAGTCTGGGCGTACTTGACCTTGTTCCAAGGTTAAACGATGCCACAGCGGAACAGGCGCTTCAACAATCGGTGACACTTGCGCAACATGCCGAGGTTTGGGGATACGTACGATACTGGACGTCAGAGCATCATGATATGGCTGAATTGGCATCGGCCTCTCCCGAAGTACTGTTATCGCACATCGGAGCAAGGACAACAACGATCCAGCTTGGCTCTGGTGCGGTCTTGTTGCCGCATTATAGCCCGCTCAAGGTTGCGGAGTCGTTCCGCCTGCTGGCTGCGCTCTATCCGGGGCGCATTGAGCTTGGGCTCGGACGTGCTCCTGGCGGTGGACCTCATGCCACGATGGCACTCAGTGGCAATTACTTGCAGCATGTGTCCAAGCTGCCTGAATCGCTCGCAGCACTCACGGAACTGCTCGAAGACCGCTACATGTACGATGATCATCCCGTGACAGCTCGTCCGATTCCCAAGCTTCCGTTATCACTCTGGATGTTGGGAACTAACGTGAAGAGTGCAGAATTTGCGGCACGGTTTGGCATGGGATATGTCTTTGGTCAATTCATGAGTGATGCCGATGGTACAGAGGCTGTAAGGAGATACCGAGAAGGATTTATTCCCAGTGCAACGATGAAGGTGCCTGAGGTTATGGTGGCAGTGAGCGTATTGTGTGCCGAGTCAGAGACGGATGCTTTGGACTGGAGTCGTGACATGGCGGAGAGGCGCAAGCTGGATGGGAAAGAACGTTCAACGGAGCCGAATTCAAGTGGTATCGCGGTCTCTAACACGAGTGATGAAGCCGTTAGTGATCAAAATGAATCGGTACGGCACTATGCAGGTACACCTGAGCAGGTATGGGCTCGATTGCAACAGGTGAGTCGCAGGCTGGATTCGGAGAGGTTGCTTCTGGTTACGGCAGGACCAGATTATGAGCGCAGGTTGGATTCATATCGATTGCTGGCTGAGCATAAGACAGCAATACTGAACTAGGCTGATCGCTTTATGATGTTAGCCGTTGAAATCCGAACAAACCGAAGAGCTGCAGATCGGGACTTTACCGTATGCTGCAGCTCTTCGGTTTGGACTTTGTCAAGATTCAACAATCTTTTACAAAACCAAGCATCTTAATGACAAAATAATGTTATAATACTTTACGTCTATTTTCCTATCGATATAATATAGATAAGCTCTTTTGACAAGAGGTCAAAAGAAGGGGAAAACAATGACAAAAGCACCTGAATTCGGGATGACCGAAGAGGTCAAGGGGGAAATCATATGTTCAGCAGATTTAAGATCAAGAGTATCGGTCTGCGTATCAGCATCGCGTTCTACTTGTTAATCCTCTGTTTAATTATTTTGAGTGTCACGATTGTCACCCGGATGAATTCAATTGAAACCAACACTAATGAAATTACGAACAATTGGATGCCATCAATCCAGCAAATTAACCGGTTAAATTATACCACAGAGCATGTCCTGTCACTAAGTTATCGTCACTTTGACGCGGAAGAAACAGACAAGGCATCCTTGTCAGAAGAGCGTACCAAGTATATTCGTGAAACGACGCAGGCGATTAAAATCTATGATCAGCAGGAGAAGTCTCCGGAAGAGCTCGAACACTGGACTGCGTTCAAGAACAAGTGGGAAGCATATCTCAAGATTAATACGCAATCGATTAAGCTGAGTGATGAGGGTCAGACACAGCTGGCGAAGGAAGTAGCTGATAAAGGTGCTGATTCCTTTGACACCATGCAAGTCGATCTCGATTATCTCGTGGAATACAATCAGGAACAGTCCAATCTTGCGGCGGCCCAAACGATCAGATCGGTGCAGGATGGTAGGTTAAGCATCATTATCGGTGTTCTTGTCATGATTGTCATTACAGCGATCAGCATTCCGATTATTCGTTCACAAGTCGTGAAACCACTGCTACGTGTCATTAGTGCGGTGAAACTGATTGCAGAAGGCCAATTGAATGTTCAGGACATACATACCAAACATGAGGATGAAGTCGGTGTTCTGGCCAAAGCGGTGAATGACATGAAAGGTAACCTGACTTCCATGGTTCTGAGCGTCAGACGAATTGCGGAAGCTGTCAATCTGCAAAGTGGGGAACTGGCAATATCCTCAGAAGAGGTTAAGATTGGTAGTCGTCAAATTGCTGTGACCATGGAAGAGTCAGCCAAGGCCGCAGAGAGCCAGGCAGAGACAGCCGTGGAATCAGCCCGGACGGTTGAAGCGTTGAATGATCACATTCAAAATCATACGGAACAAGGCAGCCAGCTGCGCGTCATGTCGGATCTTGTACTGGAACAAGGGCTGAATGGTCGCAAGGCGATGGAACAGTCGGTGCAGCAGATGCAACAGATTTCCGGTTCGGTCTCGGCTTCCATGAACAAGATGGAACGGTTGAATCGTAAAAATGAAGATATTTCCAAACTGGTTCAGGTCATTCATGACATTGCACGCCAAACCAATCTGCTTGCATTGAATGCATCTATTGAGGCAGCACGTGCGGGAGAGAGTGGACGTGGATTTGCTGTAGTGGCATCAGAAGTGCGGAAGTTATCTGAGGCTGTGCAGACTTCGGTTGAAGAGATCACGGTGATTACCGAGGATATTCAGCAAGAGTCACAAGGGGTGGTTGCGGAATTACGTACGGGCGTTCAGGAGACCGAACTGGGTCAGGAACATGTGCTTGCTTCAGGTCAACTCTTCCGTACAATTAACGAATCGGTAGAAGGCATGGTTGGTGTCATCAGCACGATGACAGATGGACTGGCAGGCATGCAGGAAGCAAGCGGACGAATGAATGATTTCAGTCAGCAGATTTCCGCTGTTTCGGAACAATCGGCAGCGAGTGTGGAAGAAGTTTCTGCATCGGCGGAAGAGCAAGTAAGTTCCATGGAAACGATTAGCGGCAACATTCAAAGTCTGAAAGAATTATCGGAAGATTTGCTTACATCCATTGAAAAATTAAAAATATAACTTTCTTCTTATAATAAAAGAAACATAAAGTCGTTTCCAAAAACAAGGTTTTCCCAAATACAGGGGAGGCCTTGTTTTTTTGATGAACTGTTAGTTTCCGTCAGTTGATTCGATAGAAGGGAAAACGTAAGACTGAAATTTTATAATAAATAGGCCTTAATAACCAATTTAATAAGTATCTGGAGTAAATTAAGTAGATATTAACAGCTTATATATCGTAATTCGACAAAAAAATGCAAAAAAAATATGATTTCGATATATTTTTAAAAGGAATTCTTAAAAATTTTATCGAATTTAAAAGTGTATCATTCTACCTGTTGTATGAGGTTTCGAAAAGTGCAAGAAACAGGGGGAGGAAAATACCGGTGGAAGGAGGTCTACGTTCACTTCAACTCTGGAATGGGGTAAAGCGGAAAAGAGACAGTGGAAGTGTGTAATTGGAATTTGATATGAATTTGATAAGTATGATTATGGAGGCAAAGAACTATGACAAGAAGGTTTAAGTCATCGATTTTTTCACGAACAGGAATGGTATTACTTGCTTTTCTAACGATGATTCAAGCCGGTGCGCCTTATATTTACGCTGCTCCTGCTGTGCCTCACTCCTTTGTAACGAAGAGTAAAGAGACGCTACCTACCGGTTCGATGTCAGATGCAGCATATGGTAACGGACGCTATATCGCTGTTGGCGAAAAGGGAACGATTATTCAATCTGCCGATGCTGATCATTGGGAGAATGTAAAAACAATTGCGGACATTAATTATACCGGGGTAACAGATCCCTCCAGTTTTACTTTTTATGGTGTTGCTTATGGTAATGGCGCCTTTGTCACTGTCGGTAGTGATGGGGTTATCCTCAGTTCTGCTAACGGGGAGGATTGGACGCAACGTGCGTCGGGCACGGATCTTCTGTTATACCGGATTGAATTTTTAACCTTTAACGGTACAGGGGCTTTTTATGCACTTGCGAAAGGTAGATATCTCACTTCAACGGATGGAACGAACTGGACCACCGTTATCCCAACGGGAATAGGTGCTGATAAACAACTTACACAGGTGACGGTGGGGAATAACGGAACTCGGTTAGCATTTTCCAGTGAAGAAGGAAAGATTTATTCGACAACTACGGGTACCGACTGGACTTCAATCCAGCCATACACTCCGGATTCTATTCCAGCTAATGGAGCCAATTTCCTGAAATGGATGAATGATCGTTATTTTATGGCCGATATTAGTGGATTCATCTGGACCTCTACGGATCTCGTGACATTCACCCTAATGGGTCCTCCATTTAAACAGACTTTTTCAACTGGAACCAACCAGATGCGAAAAGGTTTTTATGATGGAACTACGTATTATTTGTTTGGTAGCGAGGGAAGCAAGTATGGGGCAGTTTATACATCAACGGATGCAATCAATTGGACGTTGCAGCCTTACGAGAGAGAATTTGTTGATCAGCAAGCAGAGTATATAAACGGCAAATATTTTTTGCTTGGTAACGAGGGATTGAGCGTCTCGGATACGGGCTCCGACTGGAAGTATAAATGGGGCGGTAATTTTAACGAAATTATATTTGATGGCAGCAAGTATATTGCGGCTGGACAGTTAGGGAAAGAAGGAACGATCTGGATTTCGACTGATTTGTCTTCATGGACGAAGGTAGAGATGTCCGGACAAGCGGATGCGTTTACATCTGTAGCTCAGGGGAATGGTAAGTATGTAGCAGTTGCTGGACCGTATCATGGAGAGACAAGCTTGGCTACTTCTTCTGATGGTACCAACTGGGGGCTTCAGAGCAGCTTGATGGGTACGGAATATTTGACCGATATTGCATACGGGGCTGGGCTCTTCGTTACTGTTGGTGCAGTCTCCAATCAGGCGGTTATTGAGACTTCTATGGATGGTGTAACATGGACCAGTCAGACAGTTCCATCCAGTTTATTGAATTATCTATCCTCTGTTACCTATATTAACAATGAATTTGTGGCTTTAGGCAATTCTTATAACTCCAATGGAAATATTAGTGAAGTGGCTATTCTAACTTCACCAGATGGAATTCATTGGACAGATCGTTCGGGCGATTATCCAAATACCACCGATTTTATGGGGAATATTATTTATGACGGAAGTCAGTATATCCTGCTAGGGTACGATTCATCAACCTACGAGGTGATTACTTGTACGAGCCCTGATCTGGTGACATGGTCTTCTGCTCGGTTCACGGGTGGATATTTGTTGTATGGTGGATCAACATTTATAGGGAAGAAAGACAACACGTTATATGCATTACTTACAAATAGCACTTATGAGGTCAATGATATTTATTATTCCAATGATGACGGGGTTACTTGGTATACCTCATCTAGTTTGGATAACACATTGGGAGCATCTGCGTTAATGAGTGTAAACGATGAGATTATTGTATCCGGGCCGAACAAACTGGTCTTGGCGACATCGGTAACTTCTTCATCGGCGATCAGTCCAGGTACAGCGAACTTTGATAAAGAAACGTCAGCGCAAGCAGATGTGAGTGTGACCCTGACGCTGAACGGCAACACGCTGAGCAGCATCACGAATGGAGCAACAACGCTGACAGCCGGAACAGACTACACGTTGTCTGGTAACGTGGTGACGATCAGCCAAGCCTATCTGGCGCAACAAACGGAGGGCACGACAAGCCTGACATTTAACTTTAGCGCGGGAGCTTCGCAAGTGTTGACCGTGACGGTGAGTGATTCCACGCCACCTGAACCAGAAGACAGCAGTCTGAGCCAAACAACAGCAAGCTTTGATAAAGAAACGTCAGCGCAAGCAGATGTGAGCGTAACTCTGACGCTAAACGGCAACACGCTGAGCAGCATCACGAATGGAGCAACAACGCTGACAGCTGGAACAGACTACACGTTGTCCGGTAACGTGGTGACAATTAGCAAAGCCTATCTGGCGCAGCAAACGGAGGGCACGACAAGCCTGACGTTCAACTTTAGCGCAGGAGCGGCGCAAGTGTTGACCGTGACGGTGAGCGATTCCACGCCAGCTGCACCAGAAGACAGCAGTCTGAGCGAAACAACAGCCAGCTTTGATAAAGAAACGTCAGCGCAAGCAGATGTGAGTGTGACCCTGACGCTGAACGGCAACACGCTGAGCAGCATCACGAATGGAGCAACAACGCTGACAGCCGGAACAGACTACACGTTGTCTGGTAACGTGGTGACGATCAGCAAAGCCTATCTGGCACAGCAGACGGTGGGCACGACAAGCCTGACGTTCAACTTTAGCGCGGGAGCGGCGCAAGTGTTGACTGTGACGGTGAGTGATTCCACGCCACCTGAACCAGAAGACAGCAGTTTGAGCGAAACAACAGCGAACTTTGATAAAGAAACGTCAGCGCAAGCAGATGTGAGTGTGACCCTGACGCTGAACGGCAACACGCTGAGCAGCATCACGAATGGAGCAACAACGCTGACAGCCGGAACAGACTACACGTTGTCTGGTAACGTGGTGACGATCAGCCAAGCCTATCTGGCGCAACAAACGGAGGGCACGACAAGCCTGACATTTAACTTTAGCGCGGGAGCTTCGCAAGTGTTGACCGTGACGGTGAGTGATTCCACGCCACCTGAACCAGAAGACAGCAGTCTGAGCCAAACAACAGCAAGCTTTGATAAAGAAACGTCAGCGCAAGCAGATGTGAGCGTAACTCTGACGCTAAACGGCAACACGCTGAGCAGCATCACGAATGGAGCAACAACGCTGACAGCTGGAACAGACTACACGTTGTCCGGTAACGTGGTGACAATTAGCAAAGCCTATCTGGCGCAGCAAACGGAGGGCACAACAAGCCTGACGTTCAACTTTAGCGCAGGAGCGGCGCAAGTGCTGACTGTGACGGTGAGTGATTCCACGCCGACGATCGGTGAAGCCCCCCTCTTAACAGAGGCCGTTGTTCAAAATGCACGAGTCAGCTTGCAGTGGAGCCCTTCAAATGGCGCAACGGGTTATAAAATCTACCAAGCTCTTCAATCCGGCGCATACGGAACAGAAATTGCTTCCGTGAGTAATTCAGTGTTCGAATATGATGTTACAGGCTTAACAAACGGAACAACGTATTATTTTGTAATAAAAGCTGTTTATGCGGGCGGGAACAGTGCGCTTTCTAATGAAAAGCAGGCAACACCACAAACGTTACCGGGAATACCGACGGATATTTCAGCTATAGCCGGAGATGGCAGAGCAACTATCACATTCACTGCTCCTGCCAATAATGGTGGAAGTATGATTACGGGGTATCAAATCCTTGATCAATCTGGTCAGATTGTTGCAACAGGGATATCCAGTCCAATTACGGTAACAGGCCTGACGAACGGAACAGGCTATCGATTTACTGTAAAAGCATTAAATGCAGTTGGAGCGAGTGAAGCTTCGGTTAACTCAAATACGGTTATACCCGTTGTTGCCTCCAGTGGCGGAGGGGGATCAACAGTACCATCGAATTCAACGACGCAGCAACCAACTTCAACAACCCCACCAACTGAAGTCGGCAAGGGTGTGGATATTTGGATCAACGGCCGTTTGGAGAAAATCGGAGTAGCTACGGATACGACGGTTAATAATCGACAGGTTACAACGATCAGGGTTGACCAGTCTGTCTTTGAAAGCAAACTTGCCAGTGAAGGCCAAGGGGCAGTTATAACGATTCCGTTTAGTTCGAATAAATCTGATATTATAATTGGTGAGTTGACAGGACAGATGATTAAAAGTATGGAAGAAAAGCAAGCCATTCTTGAGATTAGAACGGAGCTTGCAACTTATACCATTCCTGCTTTGCGTATTAATGTGGGTGAGATTGCCAAGCAACTCGGTCAAACGATCGACCTCAAGGATGTCACAATCCAGGTTGAAGTGGGTGCTTTGAACGACGATATGTTGAACGTTGTCCAAAGTTCCGCCAATAAAGGTAACTTCAAGCTTGTTGCTCCATCCCTTGATTTCTCAATACGCGGAATTTATGGTGATAAAGTTATTCCTGTAACTCATTTTAATGCTTATGTGGAACGTACCATCGCCATACCTGATGGAGTTAATCCCAATCAGATTACAACCGGAATTGTAGTAGAGCCCGATGGAGCGGTTCGCCATGTTCCTACGAAAGTAATCCGAAATGACGGGAAATATTACGCCACAATTAACAGCTTAACGAACAGTGCATACTCCATCATCTGGAACCCTCTTGAATTCGAAGATGTAGCGAAGCATTGGGCCAAGGATTCAGTGAATAACATGGGCTCGCGACTGGTTATTAATGGAGTAGGCAATGGGCTGTTCAATCCTGACGATGACATTACGCGTGCTGAGTTTGCAGCAGTTATGGTTAGGGGGCTTGGCTTGAAGCTGAAAGACAGTGGCACAGTCTTTAGCGATGTAAGTGCTGCGGCTTGGTATAATTCTGCCATTCAAACAGCGTACAACTATGGTCTGATTAATGGATTTAAAGATGGAACCTTCCATCCCACTGATAAAATTACGCGTGAGCAGGCGATGGTGATCATCGCCAAAGCGATGACGATCACAGGGGTGGATGAAAAGCTCGCTATGAATAGTTCCAAACGAGGAATCTTTGCTTTTGAAGATGCAGTAAAAGCTTCTTCATGGGCAACAGATGACATCGAGAATGTGCTGAATGCCGGAATTGTTACTGGTCGTAGCGAGGCTATGCTTGCACCTAAAGCTAATATGACACGAGCCGAAGTTGCAGCTATTGTAGAACGCTTATTGAAAATATCCGGTTTGATCTAATTAAAGAGCACTCTCGTCCCGATCAGGACGAGGGTGTTTTTATTTTTTGTTGTCTAGCGGTCTAACATTGTATACAATGACTACCTGAAGCTTTCGTAACAGCCGATATTTGATATGTCTTCAATGAGCTTACTATTTATATAGAAGAAACGTGATTAATGAAGGAAGGGGAGGAGGATTTTGCCTGATGAAACACTGGGTACACACGGTACTTCTGGGAAACACCTCTACACCTTTGCTTGCCACGAGAACGAGCGCGAATTATGCATGCTGGAGCTGAATACGCTGCTTGAACCGAGTTCAGAGATCCGTATGGATATGGGGTCGTATGTGTGGTCTGAACGATGTATTCCACCTGGACGCAGCCCTTTTATTCACGGCAGACTGGACGTGATCGGCGAAGGGGGCAGCGTGACTGATCTGCTTCCTCTTGCCAAAGAGATTCATCTGTTGCCAGAAGAGACATTTAAGGTAGTTTGTCTGAAAGAAGGCGATCATGCCCCTGATTATGAACAGTCTCGCCAACTGGAAAAAGAAGTTGGTATGTGCATTAAAGGCAAGGCACAGATGAAGCAACCTAAGGTGACTTTCGGCCTAATCCGAACAGGAGAAAAATGGATCTTGGGCCAGTGGACAGAAGCTGATCGATCATGGCAGGTTCATCGGCAGAAGCCGCAAAATTACTCAACTGGATTTGGCATCACGCTTGCGAGAGCGCTGGTTAATATTGCTGTTCCGAGAGTAGAAAACCATCGGTTACTTGATCCATGCTGTGGTATGGGAACGGTTGTCATTGAAGCTTTATCCATGGGAATTGATGCAAAAGGTAACGATCTGAATCCCCTGGCTGTCCGAGGTGCACGTATCAATCTACCGCATTATGGATATGATTCGGATCGAATCACACTGGGGGATATGAATGAACTGCAAGATCTGTATGATGCAGCAATTCTGGACATGCCTTATAATCTCTGCTCTGTACTTCCAGATGGTGAGCAACGAGCCATGCTGGAGAGTTTGCGCAGATTGGCAAAACGGGCAGTGGTTGTTTCCACAGAGTGGGTAGAAGAGCACTTGTTGGAAGCGGGATGGACTGTAAAAGAGTACCGAACAGTAAACAAAGGCACGTTTATACGTCATATTTGGCTGTGTATATAAGCGCAAAAAAACAAAAACTCTACCTCTGAGGAAATTTCCAGAGGTAGAGTTTTTTATTGCTTACAATATCCATTGAACTAACTGTTTAGACGAGAACGTAGAGGACAGAAATATTCTTTAGTTCAATTGATATCGCTGATCTGATTTGCACAATATTGCATGGGAACGGGTGTTTGTGTTAATATTTATGACTATAATCCACGAGGTTCACCGGCAGGGTATCGCCAGCGATGTAAGCTTCCAGATTTTTGACGAAAATATCGACTGCTCGATCCGCGTATTGCTCTGTACTTCCTGCGATATGAGGCGTAATTAACACGTTATCCATGCCCCATAGCGGGTGGTCTGCAGGAAGAGGTTCTTCTTCGAACACGTCCAGTGCTGCGAAGGCAACCTGGCCGCTTTGGAGTGCATTCAGCAACGCTTCCGTATTCACACTGGGGCCACGGCCGACATTGACGAAGCAGGCACCGGATCGGAACTGCTCAAATGCAGTTTGATCATATATATGTTTGGTTTCATCAGTTAGCGGTAAAATGTTAATTACATAATCGCCCTGGCTCAAGGCTTCATGTAAACCGGTCATGTCGTACATTTGGTCCACATTGGGGACATCCTTACCTGAGCGGCGAACTCCGATCGTACGCATGCCGAGGGCTTTGAGAATACGGGCTGTTTCTGTGCCAATCTCACCTACACCAACGATGACTGCTGTTTTGCCATGCAGTTCCGGCAGTGGTTTGGCAGGAGCTTTCCATTCGGCCTGCTGTTGATGCAGCATAGCTTGTCTCAGCCAGCGACTGTGGGATAACATCATGCCCAGAATAATTTCGGTGATTGGAATCGCGTGAACTCCATTTGCACTGGTGACCTGAACGTTCTTTTGTTGCAAATCTGCGAAGGGGAGATTGTCCACACCGGCAGACCAGACCTGAACCCACTTCAACAGGCTGTTCTGTTTCAATGCATGTTCTGTGACGAGTGGGGACCAGCCGAGAATAATCTCAGCTTCTTTCAACTCAGCAGGGTCCAATTCCTTGGCTTTTCCGAATTTCAGGGTGTATCCCGGTGCAGCATTCTGAATGCGTTGTTGCTGTTCTTCGGATAGAGATGGAAAACATACAATTTTACCCATAATGTGTGGTCCTCCTGAGATAAATAGTTTGATGAGTTTGATAATTAAAGTGTATCAGATTTGGCGTTGGATGTGCATTAAGGTGGGAAATGCAGGAATCTAGCCTTATTTGCAAATGGTTATATTTGTGTCACTCTATACTTACCCAACTTGAAACGATATGTATAGTCATGAAATAATAGAGCGAACTTTAGAGAGGTGTATGCAATGAATAACCAATCACATCAGGATCATTCATCCCGACGGGAAAGATTGTTTGTAGCAATTCGTCTTCCTGTTGCTGTTCAGCAGTCTCTTCAGATGGATGCAAGGCTTGTACAGAACAAGCTAGATTTTCGTAAATGGACAGATCATAGAGATTATCATATAACCTTGCAATTTCTGGGGGATACGTTAGTTAGTGACATCGGGCACCTGCGAAAAGCATTGCGCTCAGCAGCAAGCGGATTTCAGCGGTTTGAACTTCAGCTTTCCGATTGGGGCACATTTGGACTTGAAGAAGCACCTAAGGTGCTTTGGAAAGGTGTTAACGGAGAGATAGAGCACTTGTTTTCATTGCAAAAACAAATCGTGCAGGCGACTTCGCCCCTTGGGTATGAAGCTGAATTAAGACCTTATGCTCCCCACATTACCATTGCCAGAAAATATCTGGGACAGCTTCCAGGTAATGAAAATAAAGGGGTATCTGGGGTGCTTCCGGAACATTCCACAGGTGCTAATTCATGGATGGTGAAGGACATTGTACTTTATGTGACAAGGCTGGGCCAATCGCCAATGTATGAGGTCGTGGATACGTTCGCTTTTTCCTGATAATCATTTTTATGCCATAAAATCACATTGACATAACGTTTATCCCTATGTAATATTAGCCATCGTTATTCAAATTCTTTTTTTTGGGTTACTTAGTTAAGGGAATTGTTTCGACAGGAGGAATCTTCGAATGAACATTATAAGCAAAAATCGTTGGGTAGCACCGATGTTATCAGTGCTGCTTGTATGTATAGTGGGGGTAAATGTCGTTCAGGCGACGGGGAAGTGGAATGAAGCTAGTGATAGTAAACAGATGACCGAACTTGCGGCTTCTGTGCAAAATAACCAAACATCTACGCAAGAAGAGAGGCGCATGATGGAAGATGGGACAAGTCTGTCTTCTAATCTGTCTGCCCAAACCGTGGCGTGGACTGAATCTCTGCCAGCGAAGAACTGGCTTACGACTGCTCAAGAAGAGCAGGAACTGCAAGAAGCCAAGGCCAAGAACAAAGCTAGAGCGGTAGCTGCGGTCAAAGCCAAAAAAGAAGCTGCACTGAAATTGGCCAAAGTGAAACGTGCCAAAGAAGTCGCTGCTGTAACAACTCCCCCCCAAAAACTATACTTTACACGGACCAAACTTCTGAACCAGGAAGACTCGAAACTCGCAACCTGGTCATACAGTGTGTCCGATAAAGAACTGCATCTGCTGCAAAAAATCGTCATGGCAGAAGCGGAAGGTGAACCGTACGAAGGCAAAGTGGCAGTTGCCAATGTTGTCTTAAACCGGCTGCGGTCAGCCAATTTTCCCGATACCATTTACAAGGTCATCTATCAGAAATCCCAGTTTAGTCCTGTAGCGAACGGACGTATGAAACGTGTGGTTCCCAACGAGGACAGCATCAAAGCAGTGAATGCTGCGTTGAACGGGAAGAAGGAAGTTGCCGATGATACGTATTATTTCTTATCATTGACGCTTGCTGACGATCTGACAGTTGCTCGCTCGCAGAAAAAAGTAAAAACGATCGGTCATCATACTTTTTACAAGTAATCGACCCGTAAATTCTGCAAACAGGCAGGGTAGTTAACTGTGTGTGCATCACACGGCCCTTTAAAAAGCCTGAATCGTAGTTTTATTTCGTTATTTAAGTAGTTTTATTTCGTTATTTAAAATATTGTTATACTCTAAATTACCCTTTTTTCTGCCAAATCATACGGTGGAATTAGTGAAAATAAAAGAAGGTTCCCTTCCAAAAATTCGGAAGGGAACCTTCTTTGTACATCGTGAGCAATTGTCTTGTCCCCTATAACACCTCGTGAGAGCTGTTCTATAGGTCCATAGAGGCGTCAGAATGGTATTCTGGTACCTGACAAGGACGTGGCAGCAATTCCGGCTGTGAAGCGCTCCACGGAGGTTGTTGTGACTTCTGCCGTAGTCGGGAACAATAAGTTATGAACAGCTTGAGCACAGCACTTCGGATCATAGGCCGAATGGTTACCTGAAATATGTGCTACGTTCAGCGGGCTTTCAGTTTGAGTAGACGCCTGTTCCACTAGTTGTCTGAAACGATTGGTGATCACGTCGGCAGAGTGAATGACCTGGCCGTATCCGGCTTGTACAAAGTATTCACAGTTCTCTTCCTCTTGACCTGCAATCGGAGGAATGAACAACATCGGTAGACCCTTGGCCAGCGCTTCAGTGCATGTCATGCCACCTGGCTTGGTGATCAGCACATCGGATACATCCATCAGTTTGCTTACTTCCCGTGTATATCCCAGAATACGAATATTCGGATGATGGAAGCAAGGCATTTCCTTCATTTTTGCGATCATTTTTTCATTGCTTCCTAGACAGAAGACCAATTGAACACGATCTGCCCAGGACGTGAGAGCTTTCATATGATCCTCATCAAACGAAAGTCCCCATCCACCACCCATAAGTAGCGCCGTAGGCATGTTCTGAAGTCCCATCTCTTCCCGTAGCTTCACCTTATCTCCTGCTTCCCAGAAGTCTGGATGCACAGGGATTCCAGTGATCTGAATATGGGAGGGATCGACACCACGGATCTCAAGCAAAGCTTTGACCTGAGGGGTAGAGACCAGATATTTGTTCACTTCCGGATTAATCCATGTTCCGTGCACGTCATAATCCGTCACAACGGTATAGAGTGGGATATTCAGACCCTGGCGTTTGAGCCGGGAGATGACAGCATTCGGAAAAGGATGGGTACAGATCACCGCATCGGGTTTCAGTTGGGATACGACCTGTGCCGTCTGTGTATAGAAAATTCGGTGCAACGCCAGCTTGGTAAAACCATTTAAAGATTTGTTGTACTGTGTGCGGTACAACAGGCTGACCAGTTTGGGTTGAACCGATAGTGTCTTTCGATATGCAGAGAAAATTAGTGGAGCTACGGTTGGGTTCAAAAATTTGCCTAGTTCAATGACACGACTGTGAACATGTGGACTGACTTTTTTGATGCCATGTGCCAGCGCATGAGCGGCCTGAGTGTGACCGGTACCGAAACCTTCCGATAATAAGAGCACTCTTGGTTTTCGCATGAGTTCACCTTTATTCATAAGTTTTAATTCAAAATGAAGATATTCATTGTTTATTCTAGCTATGGAATGCGTTACTACATGAATATACATTGAAGCGCAAAATCATGTTTCTTCTATGAATATTTACACCATATATCTTACAATGAGACAACCTAAACTTCATTATATATACGTATTATCTGAGTCATCTTACACTATAGACGACGACAGAAGGAGTTTCCACTGCATTTAGGTTAAAAAATATTAACACAATTTTTAAAATGTTAGGGTTGCAATCTGTTTTCGAAGGTGGTATTGTAGTTTTTGACCGAATGACTGAATTGTATTTTTGGTCATTTATGTAGAGCGATTGAACAATGAGTGCGATTAAAGGAGGGATTAGATGGCTCCGATTGACAGGAGACAGCAGGTTATTCATGCAGCAGCCCAGTCGTTTGCCATGTTTGGATACAAAGCAACGACGATGGATCAGGTCGCCAAGATTGCGAACGTTGGCAAAGGAACGATCTATACGTTTTTCACCAATAAGGAACAATTGTTTGATCAGATCCTTGTAGAAGTGATTCAGGAAATGAAGAACATCGCGCATCGTGAAGTGCATCAGGAAAGTGCATTTTTCGATAATCTGTTTCGAGTACTGGATGCCTTGTTGGAGTTTCGTCGTGATCACGATCTGCTCGTTAAGTTATCTCAGGAGCTGAAGGACTTTGGAACGCTGCAGGCCAAGGAAGGTTTGGACAAGGTGGAGAAAGTAATCTCCGACTTTCTGGCTAAGGAGCTTGAGAAAGCAAAAGACAATGGAGAGATTCGAGATTGTGATCCGCAAGTCGTCGCATTTATGATGATTCGCCTGTATATTGCATTAACCTCAGACTGGAGCAAACAACATCAACCGCTGAGCAAAGAGGAAATTAAGACTTACTTTCGCCTTTTCTTAATGGAAGGAATTGCTGCTGTAACGTAATCCGAATTTAATCTACTATAATATAAGGATTTTTATGCGTATCAAGCAGGGAGGCTTGTCGGAAGACAGGTTGTTTTTTTGCCCTGAAGTGACCGTTTGAGGAAAGTAGTCACTTCGTGTTTCAGTATGTTTTCTGGAATGCGACATTGTATTTCATTATGGTTATTCCTGCTCATGGAGCAGAGAGATTAAGGGGAGAAAATGACATGAAATCTTTATCCGTGTTTTTCAAGGATGTGGGATCGGCCGTGAGAAACCCGAAGGTGTTGATCCCTGTTATTGCAATTATGTTTATACCGATCCTGTATAGTGGCATCTATCTGGCGGCATATTGGGACCCGTATGGTCATGTGGATGAGATGCCGGTTGCCGTTGTCAATCTGGATAAAGGTGCTGAGCTGGAGGGCAAATCCCTCCATGTAGGTAGTGATCTGGTGGATGAACTGAAGAAAAATGCCGATTTCAAATGGGATTTTGTCAGTGCAAGCCAAGCCAAAGAAGGCATGAGTAATGACAAATATTATATGCAAATTACGATTCCGGAGAACTTCTCATCCCAAGCAACAACATTGCTCGATGACAAGCCGGAGCCGGCTGATCTGATCTATGAACCGAATGGCAATTACAGCTTTGTCGGTGCACAGATCGGTAAGACCGCTATTAAGGACCTGAAAGCAAAAGTCTCAGCCAAAGTAACGGAATCCTATGCAGAGACATTGCTCGACAAGTTCTCCGAAGTATCGGATGGCTTGGCTGAGGCAGGCGATGGGGCAGGTGAACTGAATACCGGCGCAGGCAAACTGGATGATGGTGCTGTTAAGCTCAAGGATAACCTGGCGAAGCTTGCATCCGGAACGCTTGAACTTCAGGAAGGACTTTCTCCGTTAAGTGATGGTGTTAACGCGCTGCACACAGGGGCAACCAAGCTTGAAAGTGGAACATCGAATCTTGTATCCGGTCTTCAACAGCTTCAGGCAGCTGCTTCGAGCCAGCTTCAGAGCGGGGCAGATCAGTTGAAGGATGGCAGCGCCAAGTTGGAAACCGGACTCCAGTCTTCACTGGATGGCACAAGTAAGTTGCAGTCTGGCCTGAAATCGTCAGAACAGGGCAGTGCGAAGCTGTCGGATGGTCTGCAAAGTGCCGTTCAGGGCAGCGGCACACTGGCAACAGGCTTGCAATCGGCTGTAGATGGCAGCTCCAAGGTTGCTGATGGTGCACAGGGCGTAGCCGCCGGATTGAAACAGCTTGCTGCATCGAACCCCGAACTGGCCGAAAATGCGGATGTACAGAAGCTGCTTGCGGCAAGTGAGGCTGTCGCTGATGGCAGTGCACAACTGCATGAGAGCGAGCAGAAGCTGGCGCAAGGTGCAGATCAGCTGCATCAGGGCAACCAGCAACTGGCTGCGGGTGCAGTCGAGCTTCATGGAGGCCAGGAGCAACTTCTTGCTGGTGCGAACCAACTGGTGGATGGTCAGAAGCAATTGCTGGCTGGTGCCGGACAGCTTAGTCAAGGAGGAGCGAAGCTCTCCGATGGCCTGAAGCAGTTCAGCGGCAAGCTGGGCGATGCTGCAAGTGGCGGTACATTGCTTGCAGATGGTGCCAAGCAGCTGGGCTCAGGGACAACAGCTTTGCAAACGGGTGTAGGTAAACTAAGTGGTGGCGTTAGTTCACTAACCGATGGTTCCAAGCAACTGGGTGATGGAGCAGGTAAACTGGCTGACGGTCTTACTGAACTAAAAGATGGCTCAAGTGAACTTGAAACCAAGCTGAATGATGCCGCACAGAAAACATCCGAAGTTAAGAAAACGGATGATGTAGTGAACATGTTCGCTGAACCGGTGAACTCCTCGGAGAACACAGCAGAGAACGTAAGCAATTATGGTACAGGATTGACACCGTTCTTCCTGTCGATCGGTCTGTTTGTAGGATCGTTGATTTCCACGATTGTATTGAAAATGCGGGAAACGTCCGTACCTGGTGCAACAGGCTGGAATCGTTTTGTCAGCCGGACACTGGTATTTGGCTCGGTGAGCATTTTCCAATCGGTTATCGTGGCAAGCTTCATGTTATATGGTCTTGGACTGGAGACGCACAGCGTAGGGCTGTTCTATCTGTTTACCATTATTACGGGGCTGACCTTCATGTTGATTGTTCAGGCACTTGTAACCTGGCTGGATCTGCCTGGACGGTATGTTGTCATTCTGCTGCTGGTCTTCCAACTTGCGGCGAGTGCAGGAACCTTCCCGGTAGAACTGATTCCATCATGGCTTCAGGCATTTAGCCCTTGGTTGCCAATGACACACAGCATTATGGGCTTCAAAGCCGTGGTATCGAGTGGTAATCTGGATGTGATGTGGCATCAGGCAGGAATTCTTAGCATCTATGCAGGTGTATCCATTCTGCTGACGCTTGCTTACTTCCTCTGGAATGGCAGACGTCCGAAAAAAGAAGTCGAACAGGCTGATTCTGGTCAAGTTGTGACGGCATAAGTCGAACCTGATCTTCAGCAGGGTCATATTTTTGAAAAAAACTTTATTTTCTTGTAGTGAAATTATGCAATATAGTAGTCAAATAGTGCAAATAGCCTGTGGCCCCAAAAAGGGGTTGCAGGCTATTTTGTATACAAATGCATAGAGAAGTAAATTTTCGCTGGCTTAAGCAGTGAAAATTTGGTGGAATTATGGATAAACCTAGGCCGCACATGGAACGATTTTCTTCTGTCAGCAATTTAATTCAGTTGTACTCTGGCATAAAAAGTGTATAATTATTCGAAAAAGAGATGAATTTAAACGTCACTACTGTAAAGCTGTACTGCAAAACATTTCTTATCAGAGGTATTAAAAAGTTTAAATTGCGCTGATGTTAGGTCGGTGTTAAAATAATAGAACTATATCAAAAAAACGTCGCTCCATTTCAGTAGCCGTGCCAGCGGCTGCGTGTTGATTTATACATGCTGTTTGCCGGATCGTCCGGATCAGCTCATCTCATTCAATGGCTTCTGCCCAATAGCAGGCATTATTTTTGACAGTCTCATACTGTCACCTCTTCTATCTAGCAGGCTCTATCGCAAGCGAAAGGCCAGCTCCTCCCGTTTCATTGTTGCCTGTTGCCTATGTTCTTGATCTTTCCGAAATACTTCATTATAGAAAGGTTGCGTTCCATGAGACACATCGGATTACCTCCAAAACAGGGTCTGTATGACCCGCAGTTCGAAAAAGACGCATGCGGAATGGGTTTTGTTGCCAACATCAAAGGAGTACCTTCACACGATATCGTTAGTCAGGCGCTCACCATGCTCAGTAACATGGAGCACCGTGGAGGACAGGGAAGTGAACCGAATTCCGGCGACGGAGCAGGTATCCTGATTCAGATTCCACATCGCTATTTTGCACAGGAAGCGGAACGTCTTGGTTTTGAATTGCCAGAACAGGGGTTCTATGGCGTAGGGATGTTGTTCCTTTCCCAAGACCCTGCCATTCGTAGTGCACATGAAGAGAGCCTTAAGAAGATTATTGAAGAAGAAGGACAGACGTTCCTGGGTTTCCGGGATGTTCCTACTTTTGATGAAATGCTTGGCCGTTCTGCGCTTGCAGCGAAACCTTATGTACGTCAGGTGTTCATTGGAAGATCCGCAGATGTGAAAGATGAGCTTGGATTCGAGCGTAAGCTGTATGTTATTCGCAGACGCGCTGAGCTGGCTATTCGTTATTCGGCAGATGAAGCAGAAGGCGGTTCATTCTACCTTCCAAGCTTGTCTTGTCGCAAAATTGTATATAAAGGCATGCTGACAACGGAACAGGTAGGAGAGTTCTATCTGGATCTGCAGCAAGACCTTGTTGAATCGGCTATTGCACTTGTGCATTCCCGTTTCAGTACAAACACCTTCCCAAGCTGGGAACGTGCCCACCCGTATCGCTTCATGATCCACAACGGTGAGATCAACACGATGCGTGGTAACGTGAACTGGATGCATGCTAGACAGTCCTTGTTCGAGAGTGAATTGTTTGGTGACGACATCGCGAAAGTAAAACCGGTCATCAATCCGGACGGTTCGGATACAGCCATGTTTGATAACACACTGGAGTTCCTGTATCTGAGCGGCCGTTCTCTGCCACACGTGGCCATGATGATGGTTCCTGAACCTTGGAGCACAGATGAAGGCATGGACCCTGCCAAAAAAGCATTTTATGAATATCACAGCACAATGATGGAGCCTTGGGATGGACCAGCAGCAATGGCCTTCACAGATGGTTTGCAAATTGGTGCAACACTCGACCGTAACGGTTTGCGTCCAGCTCGTTATTATGTAACCAAGGATGACCGTATTATCCTGTCCTCCGAAGTTGGGGTACTTGATATCGCACCGGAAGAGATCCTGTACAAAGATCGTCTGCGTCCAGGTCGGATGTTGCTTGTGGATACACAAGAAGGCCGCATCATCGCGGATGAGGAAGTAAAAGCAATCATTGCAGCCGAGAATCCGTATCAGGATTGGCTTGATGAGCATTTGATGGATCTGAGCGAGTTGCCGGAAGCACCGGAACTTCCTGATCCAAAACATGATAACGTGACCCAGCTTCAGCTGGCATATGGTTATACATTTGAAGAACTGCGTAAAATCCTGGAGCCCATGGCAACAACAGGTATGGAAGCTACGGGTTCGATGGGTTATGATGCACCGCTGGCTGTGCTGTCGGATCGTCCGCAGCGTCTGTACAACTACTTTAAACAGATGTTTGCCCAGGTAACCAACCCGCCAATCGATGCAATCCGTGAAGAGATTGTAACGTCTACGGCAACAACCATTGGACCTGAGCGCAACTTGTTGAATCCAGAACCGGAGAGCTGTCGCCAGATCCGTCTGGATACACCGGTATTGTCCAATGAAGACTTTGCGAAGATTCGCCATGTGCGCCGCCCAGGCTTCCGCTCCATGACGATTCCAATCTTCTTCACCGCTGCGGAAGGAGCAGAAGGACTTCGCAAAGCGATGGATTTGCTCTTCGAAGCTGCAGATCGTGTCATCGACAAAGGTCATAACATTCTGATCCTGTCTGACCGCGGTGTGGACGCAGAGAATGCTGCCATTCCTGCATTGCTTGCTGTAGCAGGTCTGCATCACCATCTGATTCGCCAGGGAACCAGAACAAAAGTCAGCATTATGCTCGAATCGGCAGAACCGCGTGATATTCACCACTACGCGTTGCTGCTGGGTTACGGTGTAAGTGCCGTGAACCCTTATCTGGCCTTTGAAACGCTGGATGACATGATTCAGCAAGGGTTGCTGCGTGGTATCTCGCATGAGAAAGCAGTGAAAAACTACATTAAAGCAGCTACCAAAGGCGTTACTAAAGTGTTGTCCAAAATGGGGATTTCTACGATTCAATCGTATCGTGGAGCTCAAATCTTTGAAGCGGTAGGTCTGAAATCAGATTTCGTTGACCGTTACTTTACCTGGACACCTTCCCGTATCGGTGGAATTGGGCTGGAAGAAGTGGCAGCCGAAGCGCTGACACATCATAACCGTGCCTTTACTGAAAAAGACGGTAACGATAAAGTATTGGATTCCGGTGGGGATTATCAATGGCGTAACGACGGAGAAGAGCATCTGTTCAATCCGCAAACCATTCATACCCTGCAACATGCGGTACGCACTGGGGATTACAAGCTGTATAAAAAATATTCCAAACTTGTACAAGGTGAGAATGATCAATTGTTGACCATTCGCTCCATGCTGAAGCTGAAACCGGTTGGAGCTTCCATTCCACTCGAAGAAGTTGAATCCGTAGAAGATATCATGCGTCGTTTCAAAACAGGTGCAATGTCCTTCGGTTCGATCAGTAAAGAGGCGCATGAAGATCTTGCCATCGCTATGAACCGTGTTGGAGGTAAATCCAATACCGGTGAAGGTGGAGAAGATCCGGCTCGCTTCATTAAAGATAGCAACGGGGATTCCCGTCGCAGTGCGATTAAACAGGTAGCATCCGGACGTTTTGGTGTTACATCCAACTATTTGGTTAATGCCGACGAGATTCAGATCAAAATGGCTCAGGGAGCTAAACCAGGTGAAGGCGGACAGCTGCCAGGGCGTAAAGTGTATCCTTGGGTTGCTGAAGTTCGTGGATCTACACCGGGTGTAGGTCTGATCTCGCCACCACCGCATCACGATATCTACTCAATCGAAGATCTGGCAGAGTTGATCTATGACTTGAAAAATGCCAATCCGCGCGCTGAGATCAACGTGAAGCTTGTATCGGAAGTAGGTGTGGGTACCATTGCGGCAGGTGTAGCCAAAGGGCGTGCCGATATTATTCTCGTCAGTGGTTATGACGGTGGTACAGGTGCATCACCGCAAGGTTCGATCCGTCATGCGGGTATGCCGTGGGAACTGGGTCTTGCAGAGACACATCAAACGTTGATGCTGAACAATCTGCGTGATCGTGTCGTCCTCGAAACAGATGGTAAAATGCTTAACGGCCGTGACTTGGTGATTGCAGCCTTGCTTGGAGCTGAAGAGTATGGTTTCTCTACAGCACCACTCGTTGCACTTGGCTGTATCATGATGCGTGTCTGTCAAATGGATACCTGTCCAGTGGGTGTAGCGACACAGAATCCGGAATTGCGTAAAAATTATATGGGTGATCCGGCTCATGTGGTTAACTTCATGCGATTTGTCGCTGAAGATGTGCGTGAGATCATGGCTGATCTTGGTTTCCGTACTATTCAGGAGATGGTCGGACGTACAGATTGCCTCGAAACGGTAGAAGCCGTAGATCACTGGAAGAAAAAAGGTGTGGATCTGTCTGTATTGCTGCACGTGCCTGAAATGCCGGAAGGTTCTGCACGTTACCGTACACAGCATCAGAACCACCAATTGGAAGAAACGCTGGATATGCAGCAATTGCTGCCACTGGCACAGTCTGCTATTGAATCGGGTCAACCGGTTGAAGCGGTACTTCCAATTACAAACGTTAACCGTGCAGTAGGTACCATTTTGGGTAGTGAGATCACACGTAAATATGGACTCGCAGGATTGCCTGAAGATACGGTTAAATTCAAATTTGTCGGCTCTGCCGGACAAAGCTTTGGGGCCTTTGTACCTAAAGGTATGACCTTGACCGTTGAAGGGGATTCCAATGACTACGTAGGTAAAGGACTGTCCGGAGGTAAACTGATCGTGATGCCTTCTCCGAAAGCAACGTTTGAGGCGGAAGATAACATCATTATCGGTAACACGGCTCTCTACGGAGCAACAAGCGGCGAAGCGTATATCCGTGGTATTGCGGGTGAGCGATTTGCTGTACGTAACTCGGGCGCCAAAGTCGTCGTTGAAGGTGTAGGCGACCATGGTTGTGAGTATATGACAGGTGGACGTGTCGTTGTACTGGGCGATACAGGTCGTAACTTTGCAGCAGGGATGTCCGGAGGTATTGCCTATGTGTATGATCCGGAAGGCACATTCCTGAAACGTTGTAATCTGGAAATGGTTCTTTTGGAGCGTATCGAAGATGTGGCCGAAAGTGCAGATCTGCGAGGCATGATTCAACGTCATGTTGCCAATACAGGAAGTGCTGTCGGTCAGCGCGTTCTGGATAACTGGCAAGATGCGCTGAATCAGTTCGTTCGGGTTATTCCGAAGGACTTCAAACGTATGACAGAACAGATCGAACGGATTCAGGCAACAGGTTTGACGGGAGAAGCAGCGCTGCTTGCAGCATTTGAAGCGAATATGCGCGAACTTGCACGTACTGGAGGTTAATAACTTCCTTGTTCAAAGGTATAAGTGCATGAACAGGTTGTATTAAGAATAATAGGAGCAATGTGGTTGCCATTCCGGCACCATATTGCTCCTATTTTGCTTTCGACAAAATTAGAACCCCTTCAAAAAACGTTATCGCCATGAGACGACAACATCGAAGAACGTTCTCAAGTATAATAAGGCTAGTTTTGGAGGGCAGGGAAAGTATAAAGATAAGAGAGGTTAGCGGAATGAATATGAAGCATCCAAACAGGGACGATCGTAGGCCGACAGGTAAACCAGTCGAAGCAACCCAGATGGACATCATGAAAGTTTTACTGCAATGCGGAATCGACCCGGAGCGTTGGACCCATTTCGTATCCTCCGTCAACAACAAGCGTCCTTGACACAATAGACAAGCATGGAATGAAAGGGAATTAAGACACAAAAAAAGCCCAGAAGCCAGAGAGGTTATCTCTCGGGAACTGGGTCCTCTTTTCGGGTTTAGTCCATACTGCGTTCCATTCGGACAAACGCAATAAAACGACGTGCCTCTTCTTCTGTTAAGGACTTCCCATCAATCATCAGATCGAAGCGTTCCAACACTTCCTTATCCGATAACTCCAAGGTATCAACGAATTCACGTACGTCTTCATCCATCACGACATCGCTTTGCTTCGTACGTCCTATAAGATAATCAATAGACACCTCAAAGATGTCAGCAAGTCTCGTTAACACTTCGAAATCCGGTTTACGACGGTTCTTTTCGTAGTGGGAGAGAGCAGCTCTGGTGATATGAATGGAGCTCGCAAGTTCTTCTTGAGTAAGTCCCCGCTGTTCCCGTAATTCAGCAATGCGATTTCCGTAGCTCATAAGCTATTTCCCCCTGAACGACATCAAATATATATTGAAACAATCCTGAGCCAAGTGTTTGATCAGGGCAGCTTTCCTGCAAAAGAGTAACTCCTCATGTGTTTCCTTTAACCCATTTCCATTTGTAAATAGGTCTGTCTAAGGACATCTCAAATTGTCGTAAATCAAAAGAACCATGTCCAAATACCGCTTGACATGATACGTATTGTATCGTAAATTGGACGTATGGAGTTACAAAATGTATCATTTGGAATATTTTAAGTATCTCCTTGTTGCCTGGACCATATACCTGTGAGAAGGAAGTAGAGGCAGTCCATGTAGGCTAATCCATTCTAAAGGAATGAAACCATGTATTCAATAATTCAGGAATGGGCTGATATGAAATTAAATGTCCATATGTACATTCAGGAGTTTCATGGGAAAATGGTAGACCGCAAAAGACGCCCTGTTCTGTTACTTGGAATGGACACTCAAGCAATCACCTTCCTGAGCGACCTGAACTTGCCGGTATCATCAGAAATGCTCATTGGTTTGGATGTTGAAGATCATCATGTATGTGTAAGACTTCACGCAAGGTTGCAATGGAAACAGCCCTTCGGAGAGCTCACAATGTATCATTCAAACTTGCATATTCAGCACGAACAGAAACTATATATAACTGGACAGTTAAACACAATGCTTACTGAAGTTCAGTTTCCCGCGGTTTCCCGTTTTCAGTATGAAAAGGCAACAGAGCAAAAGACTCAGCAGGAACCCTATCATTACATTGATTTCACCATATAATTCCAAGTCGATTCTTAACATTTTCTGAACAAAACATGTACTTAACGCCATTTTACTATATTTCATAGCGTTATGCATTAGTTCTTTAACACCAAAAGCATTTGCGCAATGAATAAAGGGGCGAGGGGGCTCATACTATTTCAGGAAGTTTGGATATGGTTGAAATGCACTGCCACATATTATCCGGCCTGGATGATGGTCCTGTTCGAATGGAGCAGTCCGTTGCGATGGCTGAGAAGGCGGCAGCCTCAGGAATTACCTCCATTATTGCTACTCCGCATCACCTGAACGGGCAATACAACAATGAACCGATGGTGGTCAATCAGGCCGTGAACCTGCTCCATGCAGAACTTCGCAAACGCAACATTCGCCTGGAGATCCGTCCCGGACAGGAAATCAGGGTGCATGACAACCTGATTGGAGACTTATATGCAGGAAAGTGCTGCACACTCGCCGGAAGTCGTTACATGTTGCTGGAACTGCCCTTTGGTCATATTCCCTCACAGTTCCCCAGGATACTGCATGAATTACGAATAGCGGGAATTACCCCTATTATTGCTCATCCGGAACGCAATCGTGTCATTTTGAAGAAGCCAAAGTTGTTGGCTGATTACTTGAGTCAAGGCGGGCTATGTCAGCTCACAGCTCAATCTTTCACTGGGCTTTTCGGATGGAAAGTTCGGCAGTGGTGTTTTCATTTTTGCAAAGAAAACGGGTTTCATTTCATTTCATCAGATGCACATGATACGTGCAAAAGGACATTTGCCATAAGTGAAGGAGAGCGGGCCATCGAGCGTCGATTTGGAGCCGAAGCCGTTAAAAGGCTGGCAGAGAATGCGTCGCACATTCTATCGAATTCGTGTCTGGTCACAGAACGCTGGAAACCTCGCAAATGGCTGCTGTCCATCTGGTAGTTACATAGATAGATCACAACGTATAGGAGGAATGAAAGTGGAACTGAAAGGATATTTTCGACTCTTACAAAAGAAACTGTGGTTGATTGTTGCAATTGCTTTGATAGCCGGTGTGGGTGCAGGGGTCAAAAGCATTTTCTTCACCCAGCCCATCTATGAGGCAAGTTCCAAACTGATCGTGAACCAGACCTCTAACGTTCAAGGCCAGGCGATGATGGACTTCAGCATGATTCAAACCAATATCAAACTCATTAACTCATACAGAGAAATTATTAAATCTTCCGCCATTATGGATAAAGTCGCTACCACGTATCCAGACCTAGGCTTAACCTCTGCTCAGCTCATGAATAGCACCTCCGTCTCTACAGCCAGCGAATCCCAAGTGATGAGCATAACTGTACAAGGGACTACCTACGAAAAAGCCGCAAAAACGGTCAATGCCATCTCCAACGTGTTCCAATCTCAAATCCCCCTAATCATGAAAATCGATAATGTGGCTATCCTCAGTGAAGCAAAAGTGGATAGTAACGCATCTCCAATCAATATGAAAACCACATTAAGCATCATTGTCAGTCTGTTCGCAGGTCTTGTGCTCGCGATTGCACTTGTATTCCTGATGGATTATCTGGATGACACATTCAAATCCGAAACTGAACTTGAAAAAGAGCTGGGCCTGCCTGTGCTTACAGTGATATCCAAAATGAAAAAAGATGATCTGAAAAATACGAAAAATTACGTATCTCAACAGAAAGTGGGGGATGGCAAATATGTCGCGGCTAACCAATGAAAATAACAGTCTGGTGACCTATTTTAACTCCAAATCTCAGATCTCGGAGGGATACCGTAAATTACGGACGAACATTCAGTTCTCCTCAATCGACAGTCATATCAAAAAAATCATGGTGGCTTCGGCTGAATCCGGCGAAGGCAAAACAACGACCATTAGCAACCTGGCGGTAACCTATGCCCAGGAAGGCAAGAAAGTTCTGCTGATCGATGCGGATCTGCGTAATCCTTCCTTGCACCAGGTGTTTTCCGTACCGAATCATATCGGTCTGAGCAGTGTGCTGTCTAATCAGTACAGTGTGGAAGACGTGCTTAGAGAGAGTTACATCGACAATCTCCAATTATTCACTTCTGGCCCAATTCCGCCGAACCCTTCCGAGATGATCGGTTCCAACCGGATGAAAAGGCTGATTGAGAAGTTAGAGGATCAATATGATGTCATCATGTTTGATACACCGCCGGTGCTCGCTGTAACGGATGCACTCATTGTGAGTTCGCTGTGTGATGGTGTGCTGCTGGTTGTGAACTCGGGCAAGGTCAAGAAGGAACTGGTGAAGAAGACCAAGGCTGCTCTGGAGCATGTGAATGCACGAATCCTGGGCGCAATCCTGAACAATATCAAAAACGTTGCAGTTCCGGTGGGTTACGGAGAGAAGTAAACCTTCCATCCAATGCTCCCAAGTAAACAGGTAATGTCTACTGCACCTTTATCACTGTAGGCACTCGGTCATGCTGTGGGTTCAATGAACCTTAGACGTTAATCGTCGAAGGTATGACGTGAGGACGGGTTAGATGCCCTGGTTCAACTTTTATCAAACTAAAAAAAAAGAGGATAGGGTGGTATTTATGAAAAAAGTGAGAAAAGCAATCATTCCTGCAGCTGGACTAGGTACACGATTTTTGCCAGCCACAAAAGCGATGCCCAAAGAAATGCTCCCTATTGTGGACAAACCAACTATACAATATATCGTTGAGGAAGCCATTGCCTCTGGAATCGAAGACATCATCATCGTAACCGGTAAAGGGAAGCGGGCAATTGAAGATCATTTCGACAACGCTTTTGAACTGGAGCACAACTTGCTGGAAAAAGGGAAACTGGGCCTGCTTGAAGAGGTTCGCAAATCCTCTAACGTGGATATCCACTACATAAGACAAAAAGAGGCCAAAGGACTTGGTCATGCTGTCTGGTGTGCACGTAACTTTATCGGTGACGAACCTTTTGCCGTGTTGCTCGGAGATGATATCGTCGTATCGGAAGTTCCATGCACCAAACAATTGATTGATCAATATGATCAGGTTCAACATTCCATTGTTGGCGTACAGACCGTACTTGCTGAACAAACAGACAGATACGGCATTGTGGACCCGCTTCAATCGGATGGCCGTTTGACAGAGGTTCTCAGGTTCGTAGAGAAACCTGCCCAAGGCACAGCGCCTTCCAACCTGGCGATTATGGGGAGATACGTACTGAGTCCAGAGATTTTCGAACATCTGGAGCAACAAGAGATTGGTCAAGGGGGAGAGATTCAATTAACAGATGCGATTCAGCGTTTAAATGAGACACAAGGAGTGTATGCTTACGATTTCGAGGGAGTGCGTTATGACGTGGGCGAGAAACTGGGATTCATTTTGACAACCATCGACTTCGCTCTGCAAAAACAGGAACTTAGAATTCCAATGCTGCAAGCTCTGCAACAGATTCTGGAAAAAGAGTCGGTAGAACATGCAGCCGGGGGGGAGTTTGAATGAGTCCATCTCCCCAATCGAAGGAAGCGGAGATTGTTATGGACCCAAGTCTGGGGTACAATGCATCAACGATGTCAGGACAAAATGCGGATAAAGTGTATCTATTTATGAAAAGAATGCTCGATTTGCTGGGTTCTTTCATAGGTTTGATCATTTTGTGCCCCTTGTTTGCGGTCATCGGATTACTGATCAAAATCGAGGCCCCGCAGGGGTCTGTTTTTTTTCGTCAGGTACGGGTCGGACAGAATGGAAAAGAGTTTCACATGTACAAATTCAGGTCCATGGTTGCGAATGCAGAAGATCTGTTGGAACAACTGATTGATCAGAATGAAGTGAACGGGAATATGTTCAAAATGAAAAATGATCCCCGCATTACCCGAATTGGCAAGTTCATTCGGAAAACCAGTCTGGATGAGCTGCCTCAGTTGTGGAACGTGTTCAGAGGAGAGATGAGTCTCGTTGGACCCAGACCGGCTCTGCCCAGAGAAGTGAAGAACTACACTTCCTATGACAGACAACGCCTTCAGATGATCCCGGGATGTACGGGATTATGGCAAGTCAGCGGTCGAAATAGTGTTGGTTTTGAGGAAATGGTGGAGCTGGATCTGACGTATGCCCGTGAGCGCAGCATGATGGTGGATATCAAAATTATCTTCAGAACGTTCAAGGTGCTGATAGGTTCGAAGGATGCGTTTTGAAACACGATTCTGGCTTTGAGGTGGCATAGCAGATATGCAAAAGACCGGTATACTTGCTGCATTGAATATGAAGTCGTTTAATATCATTCTTTTTTCGCTGGTAATTGTCTTCGCAGCAATCTATCTTCCGCTAGTCTCGGTTGTTGCACTCATAGCTGTGATTCTGCTGGGCGTTTATATTAAACAGCCCAGCTGGATTTTTATGATTCTCATTGTAAGTTTTTCATTGTCCATTGATAAAATATTTAGCATTCATCTGGCAGGACTGGATTCGCTGTCCTTCTACAAGCTGGCGATTCTGGGTTTTGTGGTCTCTCTTTTTTTACGCTTTGGTATTCGCAAAGATCTGATCTATCCTGCACTGGCGATTGGGTTTTTATTTGTGGAAAGTTATTTTCTATCTGATCTGCCCAGTAAGGTTAGTCCGCTCGATCCATTCAAGGCATTTCTGGGAGTCATTGTTCCTTTTTTGTTGCTGATGCCCCATTTTTCAAGAGAGATCAGTCAACGTATTATACGTGTACTCGCATGGTTGCCACTATTCAGTCTTGCTGGTGGTTATATTCTGCAACTCGCCGGCATATTGTCCATTACTAACCTGGAGATGTCGGGTGTAACCCGGTTACAGGGAGCTAACATCGCCGCGCATCTGGCCATGTTGTGTTTTATCTCAATCTGCGTCTGTCTGATTCAGATCAAGCAAGGCCATCAGGTTGTTCTGTATTACATGCTTACCTTGACACATCTGGTCATTCTGGTCCAGACGGGAACAAGGGGGCCGCTTATTGCGCTTATTCCGATTATACTGGTCTATCTTTTTGATCAACTGAAAGCCTTCATCAAAGGCAGAGTCAGTGCCATTATTCCTCTCATTCTGTTTGTTGTCGCTGTGGCCTATATGGTGATAGCGCAGTGGGACAATTATGAGATGAGGTCAGAGAGCAAAGGCTTGTCGGGAAGGGATGTAGCCTGGAATTATTTTATTGGCAAAGCAAATGAGTATCCGATATTTGGACGCGGACTCGGCTCAACCCTCGTAGCGAATGATGGAAGTATCTTTTCTGGATTCGTCGTTCCGCATAATGAATACATTCGTTTTTATTACGATGGCGGGTTAGTTGGAGCCATCCTGTTGTTTCTATCGCTGCTGCTGGTGTTCCGGGCCGTGTACTTCCGGTTGAGCGGCATGATCCGGTTGTATTTTGCCGGAATGATTATCGGTTTCCTGACCTATTCCTTTTTTGACAATACCCTGTCCACGGTTCATCTGATTGCTCCATTCTGTATCTTCCTGAACGCGTTATATGCTACGGGAAATGGAGTTCATTCCAAGTCAGGGGCTGAAGCAGAAGTGGATATACAGATACAGCGAGCCAAGGACGTATCCTTTTCAAAGGAGATTAGAACATGAAGGTCTGTTTGATCAGTTCTACAGGCGGTCATTTTGATGAATTAACCAAAATTATTCCTGCGGTTGAAGAACATGATTATTTCCTGATTACCGAGAAGAACAAAAGCAGAAAAGTAGATTCGTCTCAGGGTAAAGTATACTTTTTAATGCAGCAAGAGCGTAAGAATGCGATGTTTTTGCTGATTTTTATGGCTAACATTTTCAAATCATTCTTTTTATATCTGCGCGAGCGTCCAAAGGTGATCATTACAACAGGGGCGGGAGCTACCTACCCTTTTTGCCTCATCGGTAAAATCTTCGGTGCCAAGCTGATTTATATCGAAAGTTATGCCAAAATCTATTCCTCCAGTGCAACCGGGAGATTGATGTACAAAATCTCGGATGAGTTCTTCATCCAATGGGAAACGTTGCAGGATAGCTATCCCAATGCGAAATACAGGGGGGCTTTATTTTGATATTTGCTATCGTTGGAACCCAGCGTTTTCCCTTCAATCGGATGTTTGAGCTTATTGATAAGGCGATTGAGGCAGGAATTATTGAAGAAGAGGTTATTGCCCAATCTGGATATACCGAATATCAGCCGCGAAATTTCACTGTGATTCCTTTCCTCACGCAGGAAGAGATGAATGAATATGTGGAGCGCAGCAGATGCATTATCTCTCATGCGGGTGTTGGCTCCATTACAAATTGTCTTGAACGTGGCAAGCCGGTTATTGTCATTCCACGCCGGAAAGAATGGGGCGAGCATGTGGATGACCATCAGCTTGAGATCTCCAAAGTTTTTCAGGATAACGGCTATGTGGCCGTCGCGGAGAGTCAGGCTGAATTACAAAACTTGGTTCCTTGCATAGAGGAGCTGACGTTCCAGCCCTATGTGAGAAAACAGTCTGATCTGATCTCATCCATTAAAAATTACGTGAACAGTCTGTAAGAGGTATGAAGATTAACCATGAAAAAAAGGAGTCTATCATGAAACCAAAAGTATTGGTTGTTGGATCATCCTTGAAGGATATGGGCGGAATTGTGAGTGTCATCAAAAACATTGAGGATTCTTCGATCTCGGAAATGTATGCTATGCAGCGGGTCGAAACGTATATCACGGGCAGCGTATTCTCAAGGCTGCTTATTTTTATACGGGGATTCATTCAATTCTGGATGAAGCTGTACACGTTTAAGCCGGATATCGTGCATATTCATATGGCGAACAACGGGAGCTTTTATCGGAAGTCTCTATTTCTGCTAACGGCACGAAAGTTGTTTCGAAAGTCAGTTATTCTGCATATTCATGCGGCCAGCTTTGATGATTTCTACAATCAATTTGCTCTGCAGCGCAAGTATTGTCACTACATTCTGAATCAGGCAGATAAGTTGATTGTCTTGTCCCAGACGTGGAAAGAATACTTTGCTACGATTGTGCCGGAGACAGCGATTGAGGTTCTTTATAACGGGGTCTTTGTCAAAGAACCGTTTGTGAGAGAACAACAGGCAGCCGTTAATGCTCTCTTCATGGGCAGACTCGGTGAGCGAAAAGGAGTCTACGATCTGCTTCAGTCCATTCAGCAATTGAAGGCGCTGGGCGTTACAGCTACCTTTAATCTGGCAGGGGATGGTGAAGTCGAAGAGGTCAAAGCAATCGTGCAGCAGTATGGAATAGAGGATCGTGTCAATGTACTCGGCTGGATTAACGGAGAGCAAAAGGAAAAGCTGATGCGGGAAGCGGATCTACTGGTCCTGCCTTCTTATCATGAGGGATTACCTATGGCCATACTTGAAGCAATGAATTGTGGCTTGCCCATTATATCGACCACCGTCGGAGGCATCCCCGAAGTGATTACATCCGGTCATAATGGGCTGTTAATCGAGCCGGGAGATGTGCACGGGCTGACATCAGCGCTGGAATATCTCATCATGGATGAAGAGGTTAGAGCGGGAATGGGTTCACATAACAGAGAGATTATATCGGATAAGTTCGATATGAATCTTCTCGTAGGCAGATTGTCAGGAATATATGATGCACTTCAAGTGAAGGTATCCTAGTGAACAGGAAAAGGTGATGAAATGAACCCCTTGGTATCTTGCATCATTACGACCCATAATCGGGCCGAGTTATTGAAAAATGCGTTGAGAAGTGTACGTGAGCAAACACATCCGTATCTGGAAATTTTCATAGTAGATGATGGTTCAGAAGATCAGACGCCGGAAATCTGTCAGGCTTGGACACGGGAAGATTCGCGGATTAGGTACATCCGGGTTCCGTATCCGAAAGGAGCCAATCATGCACGGAATGTGGGGATATCCCATGCCAATGGCAAGTACATTGCATTCTTGGATGATGACGATGAATGGATGGCCGACAAAATCAAAACCCAAGCGGAAGTGCTAGAACGAACAAAGGAATCATTTACCTTTTGCAGCAAGTATCTCGCATATACGAATGAGCAGCATCAGGTGGTCAAACGCAAATTGTCGGTAGAACCTCGAGATGTTGTGCGGTATGAGGATCTGCTTACATTCAACTGGATCGGGGAAACGTCCAAAATCATGGTGCTTACTTCTCTTGCCCGTGAAGTTCGATTCGACGAGAATCTGACATCCGCCCAGGATTATGACTTCTATCTGCGCATATTGAAGCGAGGCTACATCGCCGTGAATGTGAAAGAACCGCTGGTGGATATCAATATCCATAGTGGACCGCGCATTTCAACCTCTACAACAGCCAAGTACAAAGGCCAACGCAAGATTATTTTGAAATACTACAACGATATGTCCAAGGAACAGAAGCGCCGTCAATTACACCATTATCGAATGCTCGAATGGTCGAGAAATACACTTCGCAATAATGTTTATCTGAAAAAAGCATTGTCGCTGTATCCCTGGTGGAAAGATTGGGTGCTGTTCAAGCGTAATACCAAAATTATGATGCAAGGATTTCTAATGAGATTTCATGCAAGACGCGCAGTGGGAACGTATACAGAGGAACCTGTGCGAATGAAACTAAAGTAAGAGGTGCCTGGATGGAAAATCCGACGGTGTATATGCTGCCCAAGATGATTGAGAACAATAAATTCAATGAGCTGTTATCCGATTCCATTGAGAACAAGGGATGGGAAGTAAAGCAGTTTACCAAAAAAGATCTGCTCAAACTGAGAAAAAATGATGTGCTGCATTTTCATTGGCCCAGCTTCTATTACAGAGGTTCATCCGTGCTGTCAACCGTAATCAAATCCATTTTATATGTGTTGATGATTGCCTTTGCACGCTTGCGCGGGGTCAAATTGTTCTGGACGGTGCACAACATCTGGCCTCACAACAGCGGTAAAACGCGGTTCGATTACTGGATGAGAAAAATACTGGTCCGAAATTGCTCCAAGCTGATTGTCATGGGCAAACCCCTGATCTCTGAGATCTGTTCAACGTTCGGGATTGATTCCAGCCGGATCGAGGTTATTCCGCATGGGCATTACAAGGGTGTGTATCAGGGGAAAGGCGTGAATATCCGCTCCCGGTTTGGCATCCCGGAGGATAGTTATGTGTATGCGTTCTTCGGTCAGGTGTCGCCGTACAAGGGTGTGGATGATTTGCTGGAGGCATTCAAGGAGCTGGAATCAGATCAGGCCCATCTGTTGATTGCCGGTAAAAAAGTGAAGGACTACGATCTCGGTGAAGAATTTCTCGAGAGCGGACATATTCATACCCATTTTCATTTTATTGAAGATGATGAATATTCGGACTATTTTGATGCGGTCGATTCGATCATTCTTCCATACAAGCAAATTGCAACTTCGGGTAGTGCCATTCTGGCATTGACCTTCAGCAAACCGGTGGTGGCACCACGGATTGGCTTGTTGGAGGAATACCTGCCCGAAGATTGTGCAGTACTCTATGAACCTTCGGACCCGGATGGATTGCTTAAAGCAATGAATATGATTCGTTTGAAACAATCGGAGTTTCAGGAAGGCAGTGGTTTTGTCAAAGCGTTAGAGCGGTTGGATTGGCCAGTGATTGCCCAAAGGACACTTACCCTGTACTCCAGTTAGTGCAGATCAAAGGGTGGACCTAATTGAAAAATATGGGGATGAAATGATGAAGGTAACCGTGGCGATCTGTACGTATAACCGTGCATATGATGCGGTAGAGGCGATACGAAGTGCAATACAACAGAATTACGCAAGCAGCGACTATGAGATCATACTCATTGATAACAATTCGAAAGACAACACACGGGAAATCGTACTGCAAACCATCTTGCAGCATGAGAACCATTCGATCCGGTATGTGTTGGAAGAAAAGCAAGGCTTGTCGGTAGCCCGTAACCGGGCCATTCACGAGGCACGCGGCGAGTATATCCTGTTTCTTGACGACGATGCCTTTGCTTGCAGAGACTGGATTCGCCAGATCGTTAGCGTATTTGAGATGAATGAAAATATCGGGTGTGTCGGTGGCAAGATTGATCCGATCTGGGAAGTGCCTGAGCCGATGTGGATTCCACCTGAGAACAGGTCACTGTTCACCATTCTGGATTTTGCAGATGAAGTCACTGAAATGAAAAGCCCGTATATTCCATTTGGTGCGAATGTGGCTTTTCGTTTATCCGTCTTTGATCAATTGGCACCCTTCCGTGAAGACCTTGGCAGAGTGGGAAACAATCTTCTCTCCAGTGAAGAGAGTGAGTTAATTGCAAGAATCCGAACAAAGTTCAAGGTATATTACACGCCGTATGGCGCTGTACAACATAAAGTAGCCAAAGAGCGAACGACGAAGAACTGGTTTCTGCGCCGAATCTATTGGCAGGGTGTGAGTGATGCCATTCGTGATCAGGATCGTGGTGTTGTGCGGACAGCCAAACATGGCATTAAGCTGGCGCAAGGGATCACTACGGCGCTGATCTACATTTATAATGCAGATCGCTTCACACGTCAGCTCGCCAAAGTATGTTATCGAAACGGCATGATCGTCGGGTCGCTTCGTCAAAACAGTAAGGGATGAGGATCGCTATGGCGCAAGTTGCACTTCGCAAAGTATTCAGAGGAAACGGCTTAATGAGTGCCATATTTCAGACAAGTGGAACCAATCTGCTGGTCATGACACTGACGATGCTGTCTTCCATTTTGACGTCACGCATGTTCGGTGTAGAGGGAAAGGGCGCATTCTCGGCCATCCTGTTCTGGCCTGCGCTATTAACCGGATTGGTCGGTTTCGGACTACCCACGTCTATCATTTATAACATCAAACAGAGCGCAACCGAGAAGAGTGCACAGTATGTTCGGTTAAGCTTTCTTTTTCAGGTTCCGGTGTGCATCATCATTGGTATCGTGGCCTGGTTTGGCTTACCCTTCTGGCTCTCCAGCTTCCCGCCGGAGGTTGTGCAGATCTCCAGATGGTATACGATTGCTACCGTTCCGGTTCTTATTGTCATAAACCTCATATCAGCTCTCTCGCAGAGTCGGGAGAAATTCGCTGTCTATAATGGCATTCGATTAATGATCCCCCTGTTTAATGTAGGCGGGCTTTTTGTGTTATGGGGCCTGGGCATGCTGAGCATTCAGCTCGCGGCTGCAATCTATTTTGTAACCAGCTTCTCCGTGGTGGCATGGGCTATCTATGCCAATCGCAATGAATTGAGACTGAGATGGTTCAAGGATCGGGTGGACAAGAGTTCAGCCAAGAAGCTTTTTGGTTATGGCAGCAAGGTGTATGGTGTTGAATTGTTAGGAACGCTGTATACCCAGTTCGATAAAATCATTATTTTGGCTTTGCTCACCCCGCGTGATTTTGGATTGTATTCCGTCGTATTTGCGTTATCAAGAATCTACAATGCTGTTCAAACAGCGATTAGCAATGTGGTTTTCCCGAAAGTGACCGGATTGCCCCAAGAGCAGATTATTCGAACGGTCGGCAGAGCCTTCCGCATCTCGCTTATGGTCATGATGATCATTGTGATACCCACCATGTTTGTGGGGAACTACCTGATGGGTCTTCTGTTTGGCTCCGAATTCCTGGAAGCGAGTGTCGCATTTTATATTTTGGCTGTGGAATGCATTATTGGTGGGGGTTCATGGATTCTGGCATCTGCATTCAATGCACTTGGTCGGCCAGGGCTGGTGATGATCAGACAGCTCATTGCACTCTCGGTGACGGTGGCCTTGTTCTTTGTGTTCACCCCGCTATGGGGGCTTAACGGAATTGCGATTGCTTTATTGATCGGGTCCATTGTACGCATGGTAGTCACTGTGGCCGCGATGAAGATTGTATTCAAGGTGAAGTTCGCCGCCATGTTCTATGACAAGGAAGATCTGCCGTTTCTCTATGAACGGTTAAACAAAAAAAGAAGAAGAGTCACCCAAGGAGGAGATGGAGATGCTGGGCACTAACACTATTCATCCAATGGAAGAGTTGAAGGGACATTTACGTCAGATTTTGAAGGTCATTCCACCGCGTACCGAGATCTATTATCTGGATTACCCGGTGCATAGCAATGGTGGCGACTTGTTGATTATGAAAGGTACTGAAGCTTTCTTCCGGGACAATGATATTCAAGTACGTGCCAGATACAGCATTCTGGATTGCCCTTTGTCTCTCAAGGTTCCGGAAGGCATCACAATTGTGTTGCACGGTGGAGGTAACTTTGGTGATCTGTACCCTGCCCATCAGAAACTGAGAGAACGAATGATTGCCCAGCATCCAAATCACCGGATTGTGATTCTGCCTCAGACGATGTTTTATAAAAGTGATATTGAATTGAAAAAGACAGCCCAGGTATTTAGCCGTCATAAGGATGTGCACTTTTTTGTCCGGGATACCTTATCTTATGAGATAGCCAGTAAAGAATTTCAACAAACCAATGTGTATCTATCCCCGGATATGGCGCATCAATTGTGGCCTCTGAAGTCCAAAAGCAAGCCTACTGCGGAGATGTTATATTTCTTCCGTAAAGACATTGAGAAGACTCAGAATCAGGTGCATTACGAATCCGTCAGTGGACCCAAGGCTACGTTTAAAGACTGGGAGACATTGTACAACCGGGTAGACCGGAAGATCATTCGCATGATTACATCCCGGTTGAAGTCAGGGAAAGGCAGCTCTTTCGCCCGCTGGTTGTGGTACAAATACTCTGATCGGATGGTACATACGGCCATTAAGGAATTCAATAAATACCAAACCATCACAACATCCCGTCTGCATGGACATATTCTGGCCTGTCTTCTGGATCAACCGAATATCCTGCTGGATAATTCATATGGCAAGAACTCGAATTATTATGCAGCCTGGACCAAGAGCAATCCAGCAGGCAAACTCGAATCCAATCAGACCAGCACCTATACCAAGCAAACGGAGACCGGCAAGGCAGCAAGCAAGGTCGTATTGTCGGATGGTGCAGCCTTATGAGAAGCATTCTGTTATCCGGCGGTTCTGGCAAGCGTCTCTGGCCGTTATCCAATGATTCCAGGTCCAAGCAATTTCTCAAAGTGCTTCATGGACCAGAAGGAAGTCCCGAATCCATGGTACAGCGGGTATGGCGACAGCTGAATCATGCGGGACTTGCATCAGAGGCACTGATTGCAACCAGTTTGCCACAGGTCGAGATTCTGACTTCTCAGCTGGGAGACGATGTGAGACTGGTCGTGGAGCCTGAGCGCAGAGATACGTTTCCTGCCATTGCACTGGCAGCCTCCTATCTGTATTCCGTAGAGAGTGTGAGTTTGAATGAGACGATTGCAGTGTTGCCGGTAGATCCCTTTGTTGAAAAAGAATTCTTCGAAGTGCTGGCAACCTTGCCGGAGATGCTCGATAAGTCAGGTGCCGATCTGGCCTTAATGGGCGTTGTGCCGACGTATCCGTCAGAGAAGTACGGATACATCATCCCACAATCCCAAACTTCCAGTGAAAATAACAATGAATACGTGAATGTAGCGAAGTTCCAGGAGAAACCCTGCGAATCCGATGCGGTCCTCATGATGGAGCAGGCCGCATTATGGAATTGCGGGGTTTTTGCTTTTAAGCTGGGTTATTTGATCAATCTGCTGATTGAGATGGAACTACCGATCCAGTATGACGAGATGTTGAAGCAATACGGAAGGTTGAATAAGATCAGCTTTGATTACCAGGTTGTCGAGAAGGCGAATCAGATTATTGCCATTCCTTATGACGGATTTTGGAAAGATCTGGGCACATGGAACACACTTACGGAAGAGATGGGAACCTCGGTTGTGGGAAAAGGTTGGATCACCGGAGATTCCCTGAATACTCACCTGGTCAATGAATTGAACATTCCGGTCGCGATATTGGGCCTGTCAGATGTGGTGGTGGCCGTAAGTCCGGATGGCATTCTGGTTAGTGACAAAGAGGCTAGTCCACGCATCAAGGAAATCTTGAAGAACGAGGATCAACGTCCCATGTATGAAGAGCGTAGGTGGGGGTGCTACCGAGTTCTGGATTATACAAGAAACGAAGCCGGCGGCGAGGTGCTCACCAAACGAATCTGCATCAGTGCCGGGAAAAACCTGAGTTATCAATATCACCTGCTCCGCAATGAGGTATGGACGGTTGTATCGGGAACAGGGGAATTGATTCTGGATGGACAGAGCCGAATGATCGGGCAGGGAGATACGGTCGTCATTGACCGCAGTATGCTTCATTCCGTCAGAGCCGTTACGGAGCTCGACATCATCGAAGTGCAGATCGGCAGCCAGCTGATCGAGGAAGATATCGTTAGAGTGTCTACCGAATGGCAGGACATTGTTCAGACATATGTGAAGCACGCGTAACCAACACATTAGGACATGGGGGAGATTATGGAATGAATATTACGGTGATTGGCACAGGGTATGTGGGATTGGTATCAGGCGTATGTTTTTCGGAACTGGGAAATAACGTGATCTGTGTCGACAATAATGTGGAAAAAGTGAATATGCTGACGGATGGTCACGTGCCGATCTATGAACCAGGCCTGAAGGACATTATGAATGCCAATATGAAAGCAGGAAGGCTGACCTTCACGACCAACATTCAGGATGCCATCAGTCGTTCGGATATTATTATCATCGCGGTCGGAACGCCGTCCCTGCCGAATGGCGAAGCGAATTTGAGCTATATTGAGCTTGTCGCGCGAGAAATTGGTTCTTATATGGATAATTATAAAATAATAATGACTAAAAGCACTGTTCCTGTCGGAACCAACGATCGGATTCAGGAATGGATCAGCAGTTTGACGAATCATCCATTCGATATGGCATCGGTACCTGAGTTCCTGCGGGAAGGTACTGCTGTGCAGGACACACTGTATCCTGACCGGATAGTCATTGGCACACATAGCGAACGGGCGGTTGCCACACTGAAGGAGCTGCACCAGCCATTAACCGATCAGATTATCGTTACGGATATCCGCTCGGCAGAAATGATTAAATATGCATCCAACGCGTTCCTGGCAACCAAGATCTCATTTATCAACGAAATCTCTAACATCTGTGAAAAAGTAGGCGCAGATGTTAGCCGCGTTGCTGAGGGGATGGGATATGACAAACGAATCGGTGCTTCCTTCCTCAAGGCAGGCATTGGTTATGGAGGATCCTGTTTCCCTAAGGATACACAAGCTCTAATTCAAATTGCAGGTAATGTGGATTATGACTTCAAACTGTTGAAATCCGTAGTGGAAGTGAACAAGGATCAACGCTTCAACGTCATTCGCAAACTGGAAGACGCGTTGGGCTCACTCGAAGGCAAGGAGATTGCGATCTGGGGGCTCGCCTTCAAGCCGGATACCGATGATGTTCGTGATGCTCCGGCCATTGAGATCATTCAGCGTTTGCTTGAGCAGGGAGCAGTGATTCGTGCGTATGACCCCATTGCTACCGAGAACTTCCGCAAAGAGGTGGATTCCCCATCCATAACGTGGGAAGAGCGTGCCTTGAATGCGGCAGAAGGCGCAGATGCACTCTGTGTTCTGACCGAATGGAAAGAGTTCATGGAGGTCAATCTGACCGAGTTGGCAGCCCATATGAATCAACCCATCCTGATTGATGGAAGAAACATCTACGGAGAAGATCAGATCCAAGCTACGTCCTTCCAATACTACTCCGTTGGTCGTCCGGGTTTAACCAATATAGATGGAAGAAAAACGGCAGTCATCTAACGGAGGCCTATACCATGAGACGCGGGATCAAAATAACATTAGGTGCCATTTCCCTTGTTGCAGTTGTCATGATTGGATATTCTGTGTATCTGTATCTGCATGTTAAATCAGCGGCAGATCAAATGTATGAACCCCGGGAACCCATCAAGCAGGTATCTATTGTTGACCAGAGGGGCGGGGGAGATTTCCCTGTGGACATGGAGAATGAGGAACCTTTCAATGCTTTGATTCTGGGTGTGGATGAACGATCCAATGATCGGGGACGCTCTGACACCATGATTGTATTAAGTGTTAACCCTGCAAAGCATTCTGTCCTCATGTTTAACATCCCCCGAGATACCAGAACAAGTATTGTAGGGCATGGTACGGAGGATAAGATCAACCACGCTTATGCATTTGGTGGCGTTAACATGTCTGTGCAAACCGTGGAACAATTGCTTGGCGTTCCCATACATTACTACATGAAAGTAAATATGGAGGGCTTTGCACAGGTCATTGACATGGTTGGTGGAGTGGATGTGAATAATCCGTTCGCATTCGACTATGAGGGGTATCAGTTTGCGCAAGGAAATATTCATCTGGATGGTGCAGCAGCTTTGGGATTTTCGCGAATGCGTTATGATGATCCGAAGGGAGATCTCGGGCGTAATGACCGTCAGCGGGAGATTATCAAACAAGTGCTGAAGAATACGGTTCAAGTATCCAACGTGTTGCAGTTGGAGACATTGCTGGACGAAGTCAGTGCACATGTGAGAACCGACGTTACCTTTGATGAAATGAAGCAGATGTTTTCCAATTACCGCTCGGTACTGGATCATATTGAGTCTGTTGAGATCAAGGGCACGGGCAAGAAAATAGACGGAGTGTACTACTATATCGTGGAACAATCGGAACGAGACAGGATACATCAGTTGATTGAAGAACATTTAAAATGATTAGATAGGGCGGTGAACCAGATGCGTATCTCCAGGCTATTGAAATTATCCCTGATTGTGCTACTCATGTATATGCTCATGATACCCGCAAGTACAAACGTTGTTCAATCAGCTCAAAACTATCAATGGAAAAATATACCCATTGGTGGTGGGGGGTACGTTACAGGCGTGGTCATTCATCCGACTGAGCCTGATCTGGTTTACGCTCGAACTGACGTTGGAGGAGCCTACCGATTGGATGCAGCCTCAGGAGATTGGATCCCGCTACTTGATCATTTTGACGATGAGGACAGCAATCTGTACGGTGTGGATGGCATTGCGCTGGATCAGCAAAATCCCAATGTCGTGTATATCGCGGCAGGTAAGTACGGGAATGTGGGGCCAAGCGATATCCTGAAATCCACAGATCGAGGAGAGACCTGGATTCGAACCGGACTGAATCTTCGGAATGAATCGAATGGAAATATCCATCGAGCCATGGGAGAGAGCATCGCCGTTAACCCAACGAACTCTAATTATCTGCATGTCGGTACACGATATGATGGATTATACACCTCCAGTGACGGTGCAGCCACGTGGAGCAAGGTGTGGGATGTACCGAATGGTTTGTCCGGTGAGGGTATACGGAGTGTAGCCTATGGATTGAATCCCGTGACAAAGCAAGGTCAGGTTGTCTATGCAGGGGTTCGCGGGATTGGTGTCTATAGCAAAGCGCCAAGAAGCAATGGGCAAACCACTTGGCAGCTTACCGGGAGAAGTCCCGAATATCCTGCCCGTATGACTGTGGCGAAGAACGGAACGTTATATGTCACCACTGATAATCAGGGTGTCTACAAGTTCAATGGTGTGCAGTGGACGAATATCACGCCAAGTTCCAGTTACTCTTCTTATTATGGGATCACCATCGATCCCACTAACGATAATCATATCTTGGCAGCCGTTCGAACAGGCGGAGATAATCTGCCACTGTATCGTTCCGTTAATGGCGGACAGAGTTGGACAACAGTGAGCAAAACGCTGGTATCCAAACCGACATGGTGGACACCCAATATGTTTTTCTCAGCAACATCCAGTATCAAGTTCGATCCACATAACCCGGGCACCGTATACGCTACAGACTGGTTTGGCGTGTACAAGACGGAAAATATCAATGGTACCAATGGATTGACTGGTAATACGGCGAGTACTTGGGAAGCCATTACCGATGGTCATGAAGAAGTTGTCGCACTCACTGCATCTACACCGCCTCAGGGTGTTTCATTCTTTAGTGGTCTAACGGATCAGGTTGGATTTAGACATGACAATGTAAATAATGTTCCTCTTAATAAAATTCCGCTCGCAGGTATGCGAGAAATTGTGAGTATTGACTATCATGAGGCAAATCCGAATTACATGATATTTCTCGGAAGCAGTGACTGGTATGGTACGACCACACGCTTATTTGTCTCTTCCAATAACGGAGTTACCGTAACTCCAATGAATGTTCCGGCTGGCTCCATCCTGGGGAGGGTCGCTTACTCGGCCATTAATCCGAATGTAATTGTCTATTACCCTCAGACGGGTAATCCGGTCAGAAGCACGAATCGTGGCGCAACATGGCAAAATATGAATGGTGCCCCTTTTCAGGCCATTGGGGGGAATATGGTCTTCTCTTATAATCATCCACTGGCTGCCGATCGTATCAATGGATATAAATTTTATATGTATGCTGCCGGTTATCTATATCGCTCAACAGATGCAGGGGCCAACTGGTCCAAAGCGAATGCAATTCGACTTCCATATAATACGGATATCAATACGAGCTTTATTAAAGTTGAGGCTGCACCTGGCGTAGCGAATGCCGTATGGGTAAGTTTGGGAACCGATGGATTATATGCATCGACGAACTCGGGAAATACATTTTCCAAGGTCCAGGGTGTGCAGAATTCCAAATTATTTGCTTTTGGAAAAGCTAAGCCTGGTAATTTTGTTCCAGCTGTCTATGTATATGGAACCGTAAATAACGTGCATGGATTCTTCCGTTCAGATGATATGGGGGCCACCTGGAACAATATAGGTCCTTTAGGGGCTGGAATCGGGTTAGGTAATGAACCGCAAATTATGGCGGCAGACCGCCAAATCTATGGTCAGGTATATGTAGGTACAAATGGCAGAGGCATGTACGTTGGATCCATAGAATAACGAGAGAGATATGAAAGTGGTGAAGATCAAAATGATGGAGGAGGGCTCCGGGCGCACGAGACAAAAGCATGTACGAAGAACGTACGGATTTCTTATAGCTCTGTTACTGATTGTGATCTGGATTCTGGTCATCTGGTCGATGTCTACCCAATCTTCTCAGCAGCAGGACATTCAGCCTTGGCTTCATAAATGGTCCCAAAGAGTGCAGATTGGCTTCGTACTTCCTGATATTCAATTCACATATGGGGAGTATGAGTATTCCCTGAAGCAGCGACCGTATGATTTTGCTGAGTTCATCTTTCGCAAGAGTGCGCACTTATTTGTATACGCTGTGCTCGCCATGCTTGTGTATGGCGGGCTGCGATACAGGAGAATCCGCATCATGACTTGTATTGTTGTTGCTCTCGCTATGGTGCTTATCATCGCATCCATTGATGAGTATATTCAGCAGTTCAGCCCGAACCGGACAAGCACAATACGTGATGTTGGTGTGGACTTGCTTGGCGGTTGCTGTGGAATTGCCATATATGCAGGACTTCAGTTCATTATCCGCAGGATCTTAAAGAAAAGGCGTGCTTCAATTCAGGATAAGTGATTTCCCAGGAAATGCTGTCTTCAGAACCTGCTTCTACTTGTCTTCCAACCATCATAAGTATGGAGTAGGACAAGGAGGGCGAAGACATGCTGCGAAGAAGGAACAGGAATGCTTTGCTCAAGAAGATTGGCTTCATCGCGATCATTCTAATATTACTATGGTTGATCGGCAGAACCATTCCGTATTTATTTCGTGCAGATACACCGGATGAAGCTGCAGCTGTTGCCGAAGAGTTTTACAAATACGAGCAGACGGGTGACTTCGGCAGTTCGTGGGAACTCTTTCATCCCATAATGAAAGAGCGGTTTCCCAAGAGTGCTTACGTACAGAACAGAGCACATATATTTATGCAGCACTTTGGCGTGGAAACGTTTGAGCTGGAGATGGAAAAGCCGGAGCGCGAGTTTGATGTAACGGTGATCGATGGCGTTAAGCCATTTTCTGAAGCCTACAGAATCCAGGTCACCCAGAAGTACTCAGGTACCTTTGGCCAATTCGATATTGTGCAGACCTGTTATCTTGTAGAGGATGGCGATGAGTGGACATTACTCTGGTATTATCCAAATCAGAAAAATGAGGATACCTCGCAGGTCGACAATAGTGACTGATCAGGAAATAATATTAACCCATACGTTGCACCGAATTGTATCATTTACCTTACATGAAGCTCTGTAAATGCGAGACTTTTGTCGCATTTATGGAGCTTTTTTTGTGTTTTTCTTGTTTTTATGCCTGTAAAGCCTTGACAACAGTCCCGGTGTCAAGTAAATTACGAGATAGATACAAAATGTATCAATTTTCAGCGTCTAACGACAAATAACAAGGACTTCTAAGCTCCTTGTGAGGGGAAGGAATATCATTGATCGAAACGGGCCGCTTTTACTGTGTCAGTTGTGGGATGATTGTGTCGGTCGCTAGAAGCTCTGTCGAAATGAAGGAAGAGGGCAATGGAGGCAATCACGTATTTCGCACCGGATTCTACCGGAGTGAAATGCCGCTTGGATGCTGTGAAGCGTGTGTAGTTGAAGCGAAACGTCAGGGGAAATCCCAGTTTGCGGGACAATATACTAAAGATTATGATACACTATGTGCATATGAGAAACGGGCATGAAGTATATGCTCGTCCATGAAGGAGGGGATTGAATGCAGCAGGAGCCGGTCGTCCGGATTCAGGGCGTCAGCAAAATCATATCCTCCCGATCATTGGTCAGCGACCTGACTCTGGATATTTCTCCGGGGCAGGTTTTTGGTTTTTTAGGACCTAATGGCGCGGGGAAAACAACAACGATTCGGATGATGGTTGGACTGATGTCCATCAGTAAAGGTGATATTTTCATCTCGGGACACAGTGTGAAGAATGAATTTGAGAAGGCGGTAGCCCAGGTAGGAGCTATTGTGGAAAATCCGGAAATGTACAAGTTTCTGACCGGGTACCAGAATCTCGTTCACTTTGCCCGCATGTCGCCGGGAGTTACAAAAGAACGCATTGCGGAAACGATTGAGCGTGTGGGGCTTACGGCTCGTATTCACGATAAGGTCAAAACCTATTCACTGGGCATGCGCCAGCGTCTGGGTGTCGCGCAAGCGATATTACATAAACCGAAGCTGCTTGTACTGGATGAGCCGACTAATGGTCTGGACCCACAGGGTATACGGGAACTGAGAGATTATTTGCGTCAGCTCACCCAAGAGGAAGGTATTACGGTCTTTGTATCCAGTCATTTGTTGTCAGAGATGGAGCTGATGTGTGATACGGTGGCCATCATCCAGAATGGCAAGTTGATTGATGTAAGAAACCTTCGGGCTGAAGCTGGTTCGGATGCATTAATCGAAGTTGCTTTTGAGCTGAATGATGCAGACCGCGCTGCGGATCTGATTCAGGGTGCTGTCGTACAGGGCAATGTCCTGGTGATGCGGGTGTCTCGTGAGCAGATTCCGGATATCAATGCCAAGCTGGTTAGCGAAGGGTTTCAGGTATACGGTATTCGTAACGTGACTCACACCCTGGAAGAACAATTCTTGCAAGTCACTGGGGGTGGAGGCATTGGGTAGTTTTGGTAATCTGATATTGAATGAGAATATGAAAATTTTCCGTCGTCCCCGTACCTGGATTATGTTATCGATTCTGGCGCTGATCTCGCTATTAATGCCAGTGTTACTGCGAGAAGGCATGGGGTCCAATGAAGTGTTGTACTGGGAAGCGGCTGTAACGACCATCCAGATTACGTTTTTCCTGAACACGATCTTCTGTGTCGTGATTGCAGCGGAATCGGTCGCGGGCGAATTTACCTGGGGAACCATTAAGCTATTGCTGATCCGTCCATGGTCACGAAGCAAAGTTCTCGCTTCCAAATATCTGACCGTCATTGGCTTCAGTATTGTCAGTACATTGCTGGTCATCGTGATGGCCATGCTAACGTCTTATATCCTTTTCTCGCATGATGCGCCGGGAGGAAGCAGTAGTCCGGCTACGAATGCTCTGACGTTATGGGGATATTTGTACGTTGATCTGTTCATTACGCTTGCGATTGCCTTTATGGTGTCCTCCGTATTTCGTTCAGGTGCACTTGCGATTGGATTGTCCCTGTTCATTATGTTCTCACAGAGTATCTTCTCACTCATATTCAATCCGGTCCGTTATGAGTGGGCCAAGTATGTTCTATTCAACAACATGGATCTTAGCAAATACATGACCTCCGGGGCGGATTTTGCGTTAATGGGTGGTCCAAGTGCAGGAATGACACTGGGATTCTCTATTGCAGTTCTGGCGGTGTATTACGTTATTTTCATGGTGATTTCCTGGGTTGTATTCAGCAAAAGAGATGTGGCAGGCTAACGCCTGCTTCTTTTTTTTGCTCTAATGCTGTTTTGGAAAGAAAAAAGGGTATATTCAACATCGCCTGTGGCATGACTGTCATTTAAGGGTACTTAGTATCATAAGTAAATGACTAGATATACATATGAACGCCGCAGTCACTTTGGCAGAGCAGCGCATGGAGGGATCACGTTTCTTGATAAATAACAAGTTCTACCGCATATGCACAGCGATTATTCTGCTGCTGCTCATCGTGTATCTGGGGGAAAAAGTGAACTTTATTTTCAGCCCCCTGACCTCACTGATTCACATCATCATCATTCCGCTGCTGATTGCCGGTTTCTTCTATTATCTGCTGCGTCCGCTCGTCGATTATATGGAAAGGCATAAGATCAAGCGTGCATTATCAGTTCTGATTATTTACGTCGTAATTGCATTAATACTTGCAGGTTTTAGTGTGCTTGTATGGCCTTCCCTGCGTGAACAATTAATGAATTTCGTGGAGAATGCTCCAGCGTTGGTTACTTCACTCAGCGATCAGTTGAATGCACTTGAAAAGAGCAATGTTGTATCCAGATACCTGCCTGATGATTCCAATCTATTCTCACGATTATCCGATGTTCTGAGCCAAGGGATCACTCAAGTAACCAATTATGTCTCCGGGTTATTCTCCGTGGTATCCAATCTGGTTATTATTCTGGCAACGTTCCCGATCATGTTGTATTACATGCTCAAGGAAGGCAGCAAGTTTGGAACGAATCTGACCTTATTGTTGCCAAGGCATTATCGAAAGGATGGGGAAGAAACCGTCCATGAGATCGATGAAGCACTAAGCAACTATATTGTTGGCCGGGTTATTGTTAATGTAGCCTTGGGGATTCTGATGTACATCGGTTTTCTCATTTTAGGTTTGCCTTACGCATTGCTGCTGACTGTTGTATCGATTATTCTGAACTTCATCCCTTATGTGGGTGCTTTGCTGGCAGCTATTCCGGTTGTCATTGTTGCGTTTATCGAATCACCTTCGATGGCGATCTGGTCACTGGTCATCATTGTAATCGCACAGCAAATTCAGGATAACCTGATCTCACCTTATGTCTATGGCAAACAGCTCGATATTCATCCACTGACTACCGTTATCCTTTTGCTCGTGGGTGCTGACTTGGGAAATATCTTGGGTATGATCATCGTGATTCCCCTATATATGATTCTGAAAATTATAGTTCGCAAAATCCATTATCGGATTGTCGAAGATAAGACTGAAACTTAAATGGAATTTGAAATACAACGCTGTCATGTACCACTACTAATATTTGTTCTTGAATCACATCGATAAGCTCAACAGGATAAGCCGCATATCAATGGTGAAGGGTCAGGTAAGTTTGCCCTCGCCATTGTTATGCGGCTTTTTTCTCATACATATTGCTCACTTATGTTATAGCTGTTATACTTGATATATAACAGATAACAAAAAGAAGGTGAACTCTTGATTATTCAACTGGATATGCAATCCGAACTTCCTATCTATTCGCAACTTGTTTATCAAATTATTGAAGGCATTGCTAGTGGTGAGTTACAGCTAGGTGAGGCGTTACCTTCAGTTCGGAATTTGGCCGCAGATATCGGTGTTAACCTTCACACCGTCAACAAGGCTTATACATTACTCAAGCAAGATGGATACATCCTGGTTCATAGACAAAAGGGAGTTGTAGTGAACCCTGATGGAATGCCTGGTTTAACGGATGATTTTTTGAAAAAGCAGCAAAGCGAATTAAGACCGATTATTGCCGAAGCGATCTGTCGCGGAATGACCAAAGAGGAACTATCTGCGGTGTTAGACCAAATGTATGATGATGTGAAGATGGGTCACAACAGAGAATAACGAATCAAGGGAGTGTGTTATGTATGCAACTATTTAGTATATTACCTATCATTTTAATCTTTGCTCCATTAGCCTTACTTCTATCCTTTGCACCATATGTGACAAGGGAAACCATTAGCTTTGGGGTTACGGTAAGTCAATATAATTACTACACACCCATCTTACGTAAGCTAAGGAGTACATTTGCTACAGTAAGTCTGATCGGAAACGGGATGATTATACTTGTCTGTCTGTATTTTCTCCGATCTGCTAATGAAGATTCTACCGCAATAATTACCGGTGTTAGCACAATGATATTTATTCTGTACTGGGCAGCACTACAGATATTATTTCATTTCAAGATGAAAAAGATAAAAGGATCACTTACAACTGTAGAAGCACCTCAAAGAGTTAAAATCGATACCACCTTCCGCCAAAATAAACTCACCTATTCCAACTATTGGTTTCTCATTCACATTGCTATTATTGCAGCCGTTGCGATCATTTCGATCCTGAATTATAAGGCACTCCCTAACGTCATTCCAATAAAATATGATCTTCAGGGCCATGTCACTTCCAGTGTGCCTAAAACCTATCTCTCGGTACTGGCTATTAATCTTGTACAGCTAGGAATCATTGCACTTATGATGTTGGTTAACTGGAGTATTAAATCAAGCAAACAACAGCTTACTACGTCTAATCCGGGCCAATTTGCTGCTGAAAATATTCAATTCCGCCGTAAATGGTCCCTGTTTACGCTTGTAACAGGCTTACTTCTTACCATTTTATTTGCCTTCATTCAGATCAATATGTTCGTCTCTAATCTGGTCTTGTTAACAGCTATTAGCTTCATCACTCCTGTGGTGATCGTGTTAGGTGTTGTATGGCTGTCTCTCACAGGCAGACAAGGCGGCGGGAAAATTCGGAATCATCAGGAAGATCGCGAACGATCCAAAGAACAGCCTGTGAATGACGATGATCATTGGAAGCTTGGTTTTATTTACTTCAATGCCAATGATCCTTCTTTAACCATAGAAAAGCGTTATGGAATAGGCTGGACGATTAACTTCGCTCGTCCACTATCTTGGGTCCTGCTGTTATTCATCATTGCTATTGTTGTTATAAGCATAGTCCTAAGCCAATAAAGGCTCATAATGCTATGCATATAATAGATGAAATTAATTATTAGGAGGAGTTAATTACAATGAACAATTGGAAAAAGCTATTACTTTCTCTTACTTTCGTAGGTCTCATCCTTCCGGTAACATCCATCTCAGAAGCTGCTGAAAAATCCGCTGGTAGTGAAAATCTTGTTCCTATTCGTGAGATTGCAGAAAAGAATGGGGCAGAGGTATCTTGGCAACAAAAGACAGGAGAAATCACAATACGAAAAAGTGAGCTTACGATTGTAGTTAAGGTAGGAGAGAAACAGGCGATGGTGAATGGGCAAGCCATATCCTTAGACAATCCTGTTCAGTTAACGAAAGGAGTTACCTATATGGATGGGACATTTCTTTCCGAGACGCTGAAGGCAGAACCTGAGGATATATTCATTTCCCTTATTAGTGAGGGCGATGGCAAGGAGGCTGCCAAGTATGTTCATACCTCTGTGAGTGGGGAGTGTTGTCACCCACGTTGTTGAGTCAGCTGTGGGGAGCTTTAGAAGGACAAAATGGCAAAATTACAAGTGAAGCCATAGCTAAACACGTAGAAAATAACACAGTGCATCGCAATGTCACCTATACGTTCAAAACAGAGCTGACTCGTTTAAATATTACGGTCAGAATGAATCATAACGGACTTGTGGATGATTTGCATATTGCCGCAGCTACGCCAGATGTGTATCAAAAACCAAGTTACGATGACCCATCTGCCTATACAGAACAAGATATTACGGTTGGTCAGGGTGATTTAGCTTTGCCAGGGACATTAACTTTGCCCAAGGGAGAGGGACCTTTCCCGGTTGTCATTCTGGTACACGGATCTGGGCCTAGCAATCAAGATGCTGCCATTGGTGGTGCAAAACCGTTTCGCGATCTTGCGGTAGGTTTGGCTTCACAAGGAGTTGCCGTATTAAGATACGATAAGGTTACGTATGAGCATACCTATAAGGTGGCTTCACAGCCTAAATTCACATTAAAACAAGAGAGCGTAGATCAGGTAAACGATGCAGTGGAATTGCTTAAAAAGAATGCACATATTGATTCTACAGCGATTTTTGTAGCTGGACATAGTCAAGGCGGGTTTGCAATGCCGTTAATCATTGCTGAGGATAAACAACATGATATTGCAGGAAGTATTCTACTTGCTGCACCAAGTAGTAGCTTTGCGGATGTGCTTACCGAGCAGCAGGACGAATTGGTAGAGCGGATGAAGCAGCTTGGTTTAGACACAGATGTCATTCAAGGGCAAGCTGATTTTTATAAAAATGTAGCTGCGATGGTTAAAGATCCAAAATATTCTGTAGATCATCTTCCTGAGGCGTTTCCACTTCAACCTGCTTATTGGTGGTTTGAGCAGAGAGATTATGTACCTGCGGAACTGGCTAAAACACAAAATACACCTATGCTTGTTATACAAGGCGAAAACGATGTGCAAGTGTCTATGAATCAATTCCAAACCTGGAAATCGTCTCTTCAAGGTCATTCCAATGTAACGTACAATAGCTATCCAAAGGTAAATCATCTGTTATCCAGCTATGATGGACTTTCAATCGGTCAAGAGTACGCTGAGCCATCTAATGTCTCCAAAGCCATTATCGATGATATTGCGAAGTGGGTATTAAAATCAAACTAAAACGGGAGTTCCAATCTTGGTTGAGTGATAACATGGGGAAGTGACACATGGGGCGAGATAAGAAAAGGAGCACTTACCATTATAGGCAAGTGCTCTTCTTTTTATTGTTAAGGTTGCTTTATTTAGACCAATTGGACTCTTTCTCGTCTTCATCGGTATAATCAGACATGGTCAGTGGTTCCTTGGGAACAACGGCCACTTTGTAGAACCGATTCTTGTCTTTTTCCAGCAAAACAAAGATCAGATTCTCGAACTCATATTCTTCCTGTTCGTTCATCTCGGGACGATGGCTGTAGAGCCATCCACCAATGGTGTCCCACTCATCTGCATCCAGGCTGGACATAAACATGTCGTTCACCTTCGATAAGGAAACCTTGCCATCCATAATGACATAGTTCTCATTGATGACTTGAATATCTTCCACTTCGTCTGCGTCGAACTCGTCGCGAATCTCACCAACAATCTGCTCAAGCACATCCTCAATGGTTACAATTCCGGAAGTTCCTCCATATTCGTCGACAAGTACGGCGATATGTACGCCATCCTTCTGCATTTTCTTGAGCAAGTCCTTCACAGGAGTTGTTTCGTGAACAGCCGATACAGGCTGAATCAGGGAGGATAGATCGACAGGTTCATCGTTTCCGTATAGTTCCAGGAAGAATTGTTTCGTATTAATGATACCGATGATATCGTCTTTACTCTCATTCACTACTGGAAAACGTGTATATTGTTCTTCACGAATGATCTCCAGGTTTTCCTCGTTTGTTCTATTCACATAAAGGCAGACCATATCGGTCCGGGGTACCATAATTTCTTTGGCTAACATCTCATCAAAAGCAAAGATCCGGCTTACATAACCGAACTCGGCTTGGTTGATTTTACCACTTTCAAAGCTTTCATTAATGATGATCTGCAACTCTTCTTCGGAGTGTGCATCTTCATGTTCAGAAGCAGGTTTGATTCCGAACAGTTTTACCAGTTGGTTCGCTGAGCCGTTTAACAGCCAGATAAAAGGATACATAATTCGGTTAAACCAGATGATAGGTGTAGACGTCAGCAGTGCAACAGTCTCGGCTTTCCGGATTGCAATCGTTTTTGGAGCGAGTTCACCAACCACAACATGCAGATACGTGATGGAAGCAAACGCAATAACAAACGATAAGAATGAAGAAACCGCCTCAGGAATTTGCATGCTTTCGAACACAGGGTGGAGAATCTTCTCTACCGTTGGTTCTCCCAGCCAGCCCAGTCCCAGAGATGTGATCGTGATTCCAAGCTGGCAGGCAGACAAATATCCGTCCAGATTGGCAACGGCTTGTTTAACAGCCAGCGCACGCTTGTTTCCTTCTGCAATCATTTGGTCGATCCGGCTCGGTCTAACCCGTACCAGAGCGAATTCCACTGCGACAAAAAACGCCGAAAGTCCTATCAAAATCGCAACCAATACTAAATTTAACGCATACCTCTCACTGTCCATTCACTACTGTTCTCCTTTAAGTAATAAGTTTTTAACGATTATTATATCTAATTTTACGTAAGAAGACCACCTCCAGACAAAGAAATGAGGAAGAGTCTGGAAGGTGGAATGAGCAGATTGGCGTCACAATGCGAATCTGCTCCATCATTAAACTGATATGTAGAAGGTAACACAGTCAGAATATACAATGAACAAAGTAGAAATTTGAATTTCCAGAATGAAGTATTCCGTCTGCTTATGTAAAGTTTTATCTAAGCAAACGTTACGAATAGGGGGTACATTGGGTATCTATGATTAGCTGTATACATAATCGTCAAAGATGTGTAGGTGAGAGAAAGGCAAGGTCATGAAGCTTGCCACTTGAGGAGGAAGCCGAATGTTCTGGCTGGTCATTATATTACTCGTATTTATTTTCCAGGCAGCCACAATTCTTTTGCTGGAATTTCGTAATCCGGCTAAAGCTGTGGCTTGGCTGTTTATTTTGTTCTGCGTGCCTTTGATCGGTTTTGTAGTGTACTATTTCGTAGCGCAGGATTATAACAAACGAAAAAAGCTCCGCAAGGGTGGATCGCGCATCTTCCGTGAAATGAAGGAAACGATCTGGGAACAAGCCCAAATCATTGGAGATGTCGAACAGATGCCGGGCGATCGTTTCAGTCACCAGCATCGATTGTTTAACCTGTTATCTCATCTGTCGGAGAGCCCGATTACAGGTTGTAACCACAGTACGGTGCTCACAAATGGTGAAGAGGCATTTGCGGCAATGCTGAGGGAAATGGAAAAAGCAAAGCACCATCTGCATGTGGAATTTTACATTTTCCGTGATGATGTGATCAGTACGAAGTTTCAGGATGTCATGATTCGCAAGGCACAGGAGGGCGTGAAGGTTCGGTTTATATGTGACGGTCTCGGCAGTCACAAGATGAGCTGGAGTTTTATCCGCAAACTGCAGGATGCAGGTGTGGAGTTTCATTATTTTCTACCGCCACTGATTGCCACGATTGACCGAAGAGTCAACTACCGGAATCACCGTAAAATAGTCGTTGTGGATGGACAGGTTGGCTTCGTGGGTGGCATTAATGTAGGCGATGATTACCTTGGACAATATCCGGAGGTGGGTTTCTGGCGGGATACACATGTGCAGATCGAGGGAGATGCCGTGTACTTCCTGCAAAGTACGTTCCTGAACGACTGGAAATTGGCTTCCGGTGAGCGAATTACCGAACCCCAGCTTGCGGAATTGTTTCCACCTCATATCTGTAGCGGGGAAGAACGAATTCAGATTCTGGCCAGTGGGCCGGATCAGGACTGGGATGCCATTCAGGAAATGTGTTTTGGGGCCATTTCGGTAGCCTGTGACCGGATTTACATTACCACACCTTATTTTATTCCTGATCCTGCCCTGTATGAGGCACTCAAAACAGCTGCTGTCAGTGGTGTTGATGTGAAAATTATCATTCCGTATCAATCCGATTCAAAGCTTGTTCATTTGGCGTCCCTTTCATACGTAGAGGAGTTACTGCGAGCAGGTGTTGAGTTTTTCCAATATCGCAAAGGTTTTGTACATGCCAAAGTGATGATTGTGGATGAGTTGCTTGCAACGGTAGGCACGGCCAATATGGATATGCGCAGTTTTTTTTGCAATTTTGAGTTGACGGCTGTCCTGTTCGAGTCCTCTCCGATTCGTCGTTTGATCACTGACTTTGAACGTGATCTCGGGGAGTGCAGTCAGATCGATGGGGAGGTATTTCAGAAGCGTTCACGACGGCAAAAAGGTGCAGAAATGCTTTCTCGGATGCTTTCACCGCTTCTTTAGCCGATTTAGGGCAGATTTCTGAAGATAAGTTCACTTTTTGTGAATTTATCTTCTTTTTGCTAAGTATTTTGCGCAAATTTGATCTTTTATGATATAATAGATATATAAATCATGTCTTGGCGAAGGAGGGGAGTCTGCGGGAAAACAGGCTCCCTTTTGCTCTCTTTTGAAAGTGCAAACCGGGATGAATAACATTTTGAATCCATTTTATATCGCCTTTAGATGCTTGCGCTGTATAGCCAGGGTACATATAGAACGCAGTTTGCTGTTCTCCATATGTAGATTCACCCTGAGTATTTAAATGATTTATAAAATGGATTCACACATTGATTTAACGGGGGGGATACCATGTCCAATGTAACAGTGAAAGAACTAACAGCCAAGCAAGCTGACCGCGGGGTCAAAAGCTCGGTGTTTACATTAAAGCTGCTGCAACGTATTGTGATGATTCTGATCGGTGCTGCACTAATGGCTGTATCGCTTGAAGTGTTTCTCGTACCGAATGGTGTTATTGATGGTGGGATTACGGGGATTTCAATTATGGTGTCAGAACTTACAAATTTGCCACTCGGAGTATTCCTGACCTTGCTCAACTTGCCTTTCCTGATTCTGGGTTACAAGCAGATTGGTAAAACATTTGCGTTATCCACGCTGCTGGGGATTGTGGTCATGTCCATCGGGACATCATTATTGCACCATGTTCCTGCATTAACACCAGGGGAGCCTTTGCTCGGAGCTGTATTTGGCGGATTGATCCTGGGTGTGGGTGTTGGACTTGTCATTCGGTCTGGCGGTTCACTGGATGGTACGGAGATTGTGGCCATCTTGCTTAGTGAGAAGTCACCTTTGTCTGTAGGACAGATCGTATTGTTCATTAACGTGTTTATTTTCGCAGGTGCAGGATTTGTATTCGGCTGGCCGAATGCCCTGTATTCCATGATTGCATATTATATTGCGATGAAGATGATTGATATTGTGAATGAAGGACTTGACCAGTCCAAATCGGTATGGATCATTAGTGAGAAATATCGTGATATCGGTTCAGCCTTGACAGACCGTCTTGGTCGTGGTGTAACTTTCCTGGATGGAGAGGGCGGATTCAGCGGGGACGAGAAAAAGATCATTTTTGTCGTGATCACCCGTTTGGAAGAAGCGAAGCTGAAGACCATCGTTGAAGATTGGGACCCGCAAGCCTTTGTAGCTATCGGTAACATTCATGACGTGAAGGGCGGACGTTTCAAGAAAAAAGGTATCCATTAGCGAATTATATACGCATGAATGATAATAGCCGACACCCTTGTGATGAGGGAGTCGGCTATTTTTTCTTCAAATGTTTGAGAATGAGCTCTACCGGTTGGGGTTCAACAGCTGCGATTAAATCACCGGTTTTGTTCAAACGTTCAATAATGTTCATCAGATGGTAATCCTGGATGGAGACGTTACTTCTAACCTCTTCCCAGGTAAGAGGTGTAGAGACAGTGGCGCCGGATTTGGCACGTGGTGTATAGGGAGCGGCAAGGGTCTTGCCACCGTAATGCTGGAGGTAGTCAAAATAAATGCGGTCTCCACGGTCCTTTTTAAGTCGTTCCAGTGTGAACAGATCCGGGTGCTTTTGAGTGACATATTTGCCCACAAAATAACCGATATCTCGTAATTCATCAAAGGTTACACCTTGAATAATCGGAACAATGATCTGAACGCCTGTTGCGCCCGAAGTTTTGGGAATCGACCTCAGACCAAGGGAAGTCAGGGTTTCGCCAACGATGAGTGCAGCTTGCATGATCCGGGGTTCATGTTCCTGAGAGGGGTCCAGATCAATCATCCATTCACTGGGAAGATGGCTCCCCACAGCATGCAGTGAAGGATGAAATTCAAGTGCGGCCAGATTGCCAAGCCATAACAATTCGGGAAGTCCATTCATGACTACATAGCGGATGCCGTCGTGAACTTCAGTCCGCACATAATCTGGTACAGGCTCAGGGGCATTCTTTTGATAGAAAAATGTCCCTCCAGCACCGTGAGGATACCTTATTGTGGTGAGAAGTCGATTGCTCGTATACGTGAGCAGATAAGGAGCCAGAGCGGCCAGCTTTTGCAGATAGATGGCTTTGGTGACACCCGCATCCGGCCATAACAGCTTGTCTGGGTTCGTGACCGTCAGTTCTATGCCTTCTATTATGATGGTTCCCTGGATCTTGGGGGCCATATGGAATACCTCCTATACGTGTAATCAATCTTGGACTGATTCATTGAAGAAGCTGGTTCGCCAGACAATCCTCACGGGTTACATCCGCGAAGGTCTGAATACTGGGATGGCGTAGAGTATTATGATGAGTTAGCTCCATATATTGCACTTTGACTCCTATTCGTGGTTCGACCCAGGTGGTCTCTGCACTGCGCTCGGGTACATTATGGAACGGCCTGTCCTGCCTGATCAGAGGCTCGACTTGATGTGTGAGTTCCCGCCACGTATTGGAGTTCAGTTTGCCAGTCCCAACATGACCAATATAGACAAAATCAGGCCCATCATATACACCAACCGCGACGGCATTTACAATACCGCTCCGGTACGTGACTCCCCCGATCATGGCATATACATCATGCATAATTTTGACCTTCTGCCAGCGCTGGTCCTTGCCCTGTATGCCATAACTGCTGGTGAGATCCTTGCAGACAATGCCTTCCATCTGATGTTGTCTCATGACCGTAAGCAGGGAAGCAGCATCAAGCGTATTGGTGACCTCCTGAACATGGGGAGCGGTGTTAAGAACCTCGTGCAACAGGCGCTGTCGATCTGCCAAAGGCTGATCCGTCACCCATTTCCCCTCATAGAGCAGGATATCAAATACCATATATGTGACTGGAATCTGATGTATGGCTTGGGCGATGCCTTCGGGTCTGCTCATCCGATCCCGCCGCAGAACGTGATAAAACGAAGGTTTTCCGGTGTCCGGGTCCAGCGCAATAACTTCTCCATCCAAGATGTAAGAGGAGCCTGAACATAAATTACGTGGTGTTACCAGCTCGGGATACTGTGCGGTTCGATCATGTAATCTTCGATTCACCAGGCGCAGCTCATGCCCGTCCTCATAGGCAAGCATGCGGACTCCATCCCACTTAACCTGGGCAATCCATTGCGGACCTGTGGGCAAAGTATCTCTGGAGATAGGTTCGAACGGAATCAACGGTTTGAACATGGGGAACTCCTCTCTCGTACACCAATTAGCGCAGGTTAATTCGGAATTTTACTATATTTTTTGAAGCGGGACTTCATATGTTGCACCAGAATTAGAAGTAACGGAAGTGCTATGCCACAGGTCAGATCCCAATCAATCCAATAGGGAATAACGACCTTGAGATAAAAGTTCTCGTTCGGAGAGATTAGAATAGACATGGCGAGAATAAGCATGGCACCCGGCAGGATCAGAGAACGGTGACTGGACAAGCGAAACAGGTGAGCGACGCCCAGGACAAAACCATAGAAGAACAGAGCGGCTTTGAAGAAAACAGCGATAATCCAGACCGATGCTATGAAGGCTTCGATGCGTTGCATAAAGTTTCCGATATTGATTTTCTGTGAAAGAATGAATGAAGCGAACCAGTGATGCTGGGTCATCCATGGTCCCATAACGAGCAGACACATACTGAGCGTCAGTGTGAGTAACAATCCGCCAATCATTCCTGCTAACAGGATGTCCTTCTCCAGATGGGGCTCTTTTTTTGTGTAGGGAAAAAGCATCATAAAGATGCATAGTTCACAGTAGGGATATGTGAGTACAGCAACAAAACCTTTGAATGGATCAAGAAATCCTTGTGCAAGCACAGGTTGGATGTTGGCCAAATGTACATGGGGGATTAGACATACCGTCAGAATAAGCAGAAACAACACGATCAGAGGAAGAAAGACCTCAGCAGTTTTACCAATGCTCTCCAGACCAGACAGAAGCCCCCAGACAAGCGCACACATAAAAACCAAATGCAGAATCAGTAATGGAGATTCCGGCAAGATCTGGGTAGACATAAAATCGCCAATCTCCCTAATGAACGTTGAGGTACTAAGCAGGAAATAAAAGAGATAAAAAGAGCCAAACAAGGTTCCGATCCAGGGTCCCAGTGTTCGAAGGGCATTTTGAATCAGATTCAACCGGGGATGCAGTTTGTAGGCAACAAGCATAATGAAGAGTATGCCAAGGCCCCCTGCGACTCCCAACAAGGCTGATAACCAGGCATCCTGATGAGCGTAGGATGTGATCATGGAAGGGAAGACCAGAATCTGCTCCCCAATTGTGCACAGGAACATGAGTGAAGCGAGCTGTCTAACAGTCAAACGTCCCTTTTCGATCATGAGGTATCTCCTTAACATATCTTGTCTATGTATTGGTTAGAATGCACCAATTGTGCCAGTTTTATAAAAGCCAACTCAAAAAGCCCGTGCTACCGATCTCTCTGTGATGTAGAGAAATCAGTTACCCGGGCTTAATAAAATGAGGTTAAGCAAACATATGGTAACGCCTAAACAAAATCAGTTCGCAGTTGTCAGACGGATACGAATATTTTGTGGGTCTACCGTAAACCATTTACCCTCCACTTGTGTAACGACTGCACCGGATTGGCGCAATTGTTCAAGTGCCTGATCCAATTGTTCGTTTGTGGCGTACACAATGGTGAAGTAGTCAATTCCTGTAGCGTTATCTGGATTAACAGGTGCATTCACTCCTGCCCAGATATTAAGTCCCAGATGATGATGATAACCGCCTGCGGATACAAATAGTGCTGACATGTTCGCGAAGTTACCCACGATATCAAAACCGAGTATGCCGGTGTAATAGTTGCGGGCTTCTTCCAGGCTGCGGACGTGGAAATGTACGTGACCAATAACGGTGCCAGCAGGCAGCCCCTGCCAAGGTTCATTCTCCGATATGGCAAACAAGCTTTCCACATCAACAGGATCACTTGCCATCACGTAGTTATTGTCGCTATCCCGTTTCCACGTATCACGTGCACGGTCAGCGTAGATCTCAATCCCGTTCTGATCGGGATCGGAGATATAGAAGGCTTCGCTGACCAAGTGATCGCCTTGGCCGATATCGATACCGGATGCAGCCAGATTACGAAGAGATAGACCCAGGGACTTGCGGTCAGGCAGCAGGATGGCGAAATGATACAAGCCAGCGTGTGAGCGTTCCGGCAGGGTAATTCCATCGGTGAGCTCTTCCAATCGCAGCAGGGACTGTTTTCCGTCGGCTGTCAACGTGGCCACTTTGCCACTACGGTCCAGTAATTTCAATCCAACGACATCGGTATAGAACTTAATTGAACGCTCTAGGTTCATAATTCGCAGACTCACTTCACCCAGATGGGTTGTCGCAGGGATTTGATACGTTGTATTCATGATTGTTTCCTCCTGAGAATAGATAATATGGGTTCTCGTTTGATTGTGTATATGCGTTGAAAACGGATTATTTAATTGCATACTGTTGAAGCAGAATTACAGGGTGACTGTATATTCATAAATAAGTTACTTTTCATAAGTTAATATAAAATATAAATCAGCTTTCGTCAATCGTATTTTGCAATTATAGCTGTAGTTGTATTGACAAGAACTGCTTCGATAGTTCTGTAAAACAAAAAAATCCGACTGTGAAGCCGGATCGGAGTAAACATCATGACATGAGTTATATAACGGAATCGGTCTTGCCTGGGCGACAGTCAAACTTTTGGTTTGGGTGTGGCCTTTTTTCTTTTGGTTGGTGCAGCAGGTGTATCGGATTCACCTCCGGCAACCGCTTGAGCAGGCGTTTTTCGCGGTGCACGTTTCTTAGGCTTGGCCGTTGTTGTTCCAGGGTCAGCCGGAATAGGCTTCACGGCCTCGATGCTTGCCTGCAAGGCAGCCATCAAATCCATCACATTGGCTTCAGGTTTGGCTGGAGCAATCTTAATTTCTTCGCCTGCCACTTTGTGCTGGATAAGATCCAGCAGTTTGCTGCGATAGTCATCGGTGTATTTACCGGGTTCAAAAGGCGTGGACAATTGATCAATCAGCAACTTTGCCATCGTAAGTTCCTTTTCATTCACGTTCTGCACTTCCGGCAAGTTGGGCACCTGGGAGACAGGACGAATCTCGTCCGGATAGAAAATTGTCTCCATGGAGAGGCAATCTTCCAGCACGCGTATGGCAGCCAGACTGCTCTTCGAGCGAATGGAGATTTTGGCGATGCCAATTTTACCGGTATCCCGCATCGCGTTCATCAACAGTTGGTAGGCATTTCCCCCAGCCTGATCGGGCGATAGGTAATATGTTTTCTGAAAATAGATCGGGTCAATCTCAGTCAAGTCGACAAAATCCAGTATGGTAATGGTTTTGCTGGTGGAATCATTTAACGCTTCCAATTCATCTTTCTCGAAGAGTACAAACTTTCCTTTTTCATATTCATAGCCTTTGGTAATCTCTTCCCACTTGACGTCCACTTCACAGGATGGACATTGACGAACATAAGCGAGCGGGCTGCCGCAGACTTTATGGATGTATCGCATGGAGATGTCTTTGTCTTCGGTAGCCGAGAACATTTTGACAGGGACATGCACAAGGCCAAAACTGATTGCACCTTTCCAGACGGTATGCATAGATCGGCTCCTTTCATTGAGGTACCTTTTAGAGGTTGTTCAAAAATTCCATCTTCTCGGTACTGAAACCGGACTTTTTGAACACGGATTTATATTTAATAGTATGGGCATCTGGCGCAAGGGATAATCGTCTAATGGACGAACGAATTCGTATGGTTCGGCGAGACTCGGGGATGATAACAGAAACATGCTTGAATTCCTACGGGAAGATGGGCATGGGATAGGTAGTTATTCTCGCAGGGCATATGCCGGGAGGTGCAATATTGAAGAACAGACGTGATGAGGAAGAAGCACACAAGCATGCATTTTCTCCGTATCCTCTTGGGGAAGCCGAAAGCGCTGAAGAATTTTATACACCAGCAACAGATGTGAATTGGGAAGCGGTCACTTCTGAAGAATTGCCCCTTGATCGGGAGTCCTTCATGCTTGACATTGACCGGATGGTGAATGAAGGGTTAGGTGGGGGACAGGTTACGGAAGATAACGGATATATTGGTGAAAGTACAACAGATAGCATGGTTCGAGAATCACATGATGATCCGGAAGGGGAGTATGAATAAGATGATGGATGCAAAGCGCGCCAAAGCGATATATGATTCGAAGGATACCATTGCCGTTACGCTGGAGGGAGATCCAGTCTGGATCGAGAATGTGGATGAAGCGAATGGCATGGCAACCGTTCAGGTTGGCAGCAGACCGGGAAATACCCAGACGGTACGTGTGGATCGTTTGGAGGAGTAGATAGAGGTAACATGATTGAGGATTTGGAGAATGAATAAAAGCTGAAATATATGCCTTGCATGGCCGGTACCGAAAGGTGCCGGTTTTTGGTTTTTCCTGGTGGGTGTCTGAAAACTTCGAAGAAAGGGAGTTTTGAGACACGTCTAATCATGCATGTTTATATTTCGGCTTGCCTCCTTGGATGTTGCGGGGGAAGAAAGGGACCGATATAATAAGGTTCAAAGTGAACTCAGGCGGCTGGACCGCCAAAGGTGGGGCGAATATTGAATCAGACGCACGAGCAGTGGGTGTATCAATCCCATGGCATTGCAGATACAGAAGCACTTGCTTCCGTACTCGCCAGACAGGCAAACGAAGGTATGGTGATTGCTTTGGATGGTGATTTGGGCGCGGGAAAAACGGCATTTTCACAGAAATTTGCCTGGCATTTGGGTGTGCGTGATGTGGTAAGCAGTCCCACATTCACGTTAATCAAGGAGTACGAAGGGCGTTTGCCTTTATATCACATGGATGTATATCGCATTTCGCTGGAAGAAGCGGATGAGCTTGGACTTGATGAATATTTTTATGGAGCCGGAGTCAGTCTGGTGGAGTGGTCAAGTATCATTCCCGAATTGCTGCCGCAAGAGCACTTGCATGTGCAGATTGAAACAACGGGCCTGGAGGATCGAACGATTACACTGGATGGGTACGGCGAGACTTATGCAGCCATGTGCCGACAGTTCAGACAGAATGGAGTCAAATGATGATGGAAGATTTACAAAAAGAGCCGCGTCAGCGGTTTTTGGCGTTGGATACATCCACCGCAGTGATGGCAGCGGCGATGATGGAAGGTCATGCGCTACTGGAAGAGCGCAATGAACGGGCTGAGCGCAACCATTCGGTACATGTTGTACCGGTGATGGAGCAGCTGCTGGCCGCCAGCAACACACAGCCTGGCCAACTGGACGGCATTGCCGTTGGCGTTGGCCCAGGCTCGTACACGGGCATCCGCATTGCGGTGACCGCGGCGAAGACACTGGCCTGGGCATGGGACATCCCCGTAGCCGGGGTGTCCAGCCTTCAGGCCATCGCCTGGGGCGGCTGGCACAGCGGCCTTGCCGCCAAGGCAGAAGCTGCGGCAGAGGATGCCGCAGCAGGGGCTGGCGGAACGCCATCCGCGGACCAGGGCAGCACAGGTGCTGCCCCTGTCCACTGGATCGTTCCGCTTGTGGATGCACGGCGCGGTCAAGCGTGCACCGCGCTGTTTGCCTCCGCCGGGAGCGATGCGCCCCGGCGTCTGGCGCCTGATGCCATCCGCAAGATGGACGGATGGCTGGAAGCCCTCGCCGCCCGCATGGCGGAGGCGGCGCCGGAAGAGCGGCCCGCAGCCGTCTGGATCGTCGGCGAGACGGGCCCTCATGCTGTGGCAGCGGCGGAGCTTCGCTGCCCCGCAGGAACGGCGCTCCAGCTCGTACCTTATGAGCTGGAAGGCCGCTGGGTTGGGCGCCTTGGCGCCGCCGCGCTGCTTGCAGGTCAGCGTGATGACGTGCATGCGCTGGTGCCGAACTACACTCAGCTCTCTGAAGCGGAAGCCAATCTTCTGCGCAAAAGCTGAAGGGGGAGGGGAAAGCAGATGGACAACGTGGCGAATAATAAGCAGGAAGCAACGCTTCAGTTCAGGTTCATGACACTCGCGGATATTCCCGATGTGATGGAGATTGAACATGAGGCCTTTACCCTGCCCTGGACGGAAGAAGCATTTCAAAATGAATTGACACACAATCATTTTGCTAAATATATGGTGATGGAATTGGAAGGCAAAGCCATTGGTTATGCCGGGATGTGGACGATTATGGATGAAGCCCATATTACCAATATTGCAGTCAGAGGCGCGTATCGTGGACGCAAGCTTGGTGAAAAGTTACTGGATGAATTAATGAGTACAGCGGCTTATCTCGGGATGGAACGAATGACGCTGGAGGTCAGAGTTTCGAACAGCATAGCTCAGCGTTTATATCAGAAAAAAGGGTTTGAATCGGCAGGTCTTCGTAAAGGGTATTACTCCGATAATGGGGAAGATGCGATGATTATGTGGGCGAACTTGCCGTCTGCAGGCCGGAGCGGCGAAGAGGAAGGAAGCGTACTGGATTCATGAACGAACTCAATGAAAAAATAAATTCTGCACCATCATACATTTTGGCGGTGGAGACAAGCTGTGATGAGACATCGGTAGCTGTAGTTAAGGACGGACGGGAAGTGCTGTCCAATCTGATCTCAAGTCAGATCGAGACGCACAAGGCATTCGGCGGCGTTGTACCTGAAGTGGCTTCACGCAAACACGTTGAAGTCATTACGTTGATGCTGGAACAGGCGATCGAGCAGTCCGGCATTCGTCCGCGTGATCTGAGTGCGATTGCTGTGACGCAAGGCCCGGGACTGGTTGGGGCATTGCTGGTAGGCATCGTTGCGGCCAAAACGCTGGCGATGGCACTGGGCAAACCGCTTATTGGTACACATCATATTGCCGGGCATATCTATGCCAACCGACTTACTCATGAACTGAAATATCCAGCGATGGCATTAGTCGTATCCGGTGGACATACAGAACTCGTGCATATGGAATCCGAAGGCAAGTTCAAACTGATTGGTCGTACGCGAGATGATGCCGTAGGTGAGGCGTATGACAAAGTAGCACGTGCACTGGGTTGTCCTTATCCGGGAGGTCCGCATGTGGACCGGATGGCGTCTGAAGCGGAGAACGTGGTGCCACTACCACGGGTATGGCTGGAAGCAGGTTCGTATGATTTCAGTCTCAGTGGCCTGAAGTCTGCTGTACTGAATGCGCTCAATCAGGCTAAAATGCGCGGAGAAACCTTGGAGCCGTCTGCGGTTGCACGTGGTTTCCAGGAATCTGTCGTAGAAGTGCTGGTGGAGAAAGCGGTAAGAGCAGTTCGTGAGTATGGTTCACGTCAACTGTTATTATGCGGTGGTGTTGCAGCTAACCGGGGGTTACGCTCGGCATTACAGGAGCGATGTACGAAGGAAGGGCTTGAACTGTTAATCCCGCCAATGGAATATTGTACAGATAATGCGGCCATGATTGGAGCGGCTGCGTATCTGAAATGGCAGCGGGGAGAAATTGCTGAATTTGATGCCAAAGCTGATCCTGGACTTTCTCTGGAGGAATGGTCCGTTCAATCTGTATAGTAAGGCAGTTTGAGATTAAGAGTTGACAGCTGGGATGTAAAGAATGTATATTTAGTTACAAATTTAAACAGGAATTCAGATTCCTGAACTGATAAACGCGATGAACAGGAATAGTAAGGTCAATCCCGGTCTTAGAGAGCTGCGGTATGGTGCAACGCAGTCGAAGGAAACCTGAAACTCACCTGGAAGCGGAACGATGGAACACGGTGACTCCCCGGGAGAATCCGAAGGCCGATTATGGCCCAAAGTACATGGTTACGGGTTGCCTCCGTGAATGGGCCGTTGTCGGTAGGACCGTATTATAAGGATCAACTGACGATAACTGAGGGGGCTTTCAGGCTGCTTCAAGTGATCCGGATATGCGAAAGCATTCAGGGGTTGTCTTGAATGAACAGGAAGGAAGTCAACAAGAGTGGTACCGCGAAGGTGAACAGCCTGTCGTCTCTTGCATTATTGCATGAGGTGGCAGGCTTTTTTTGATTTTCAAAATAAGGATGAATGAAGTTAGGTCATATTATAAATGTGATGAACGGGAGCAGTAGAACGATAAAGCGCTCAGAGAGCTGCGGGGTGGTGCGACGCAGTGGCTGGAATCATTCGAATCTCGCCCGGGAACGGAGCTGTGGAAGCGTGGGGACGATATCAATCGCCCAGTTGTCCTGATGGACAACAACATGTGTTATATAGCAACGGTTAACCCCCGTTATAGGGTGTTTCTCCGAATTCCAGTGGTGTCGTGTGCACATGCACAATCCATTGGATCTCGGAGACGACGAGGTGGATGGAGTCTGGCGCAAGCCTGGCCCATCAAGCAAGAGTGGTACCGCGGAGGGGATAATAACCCGCCGTCTCTTATATGAGATGGCGGGTTATTTGTGTTTGCTGCCGGCAGCAGGGTGGGCATGGGAATGAACCATATGGAGATTGAAAAGTGAGAAGGTCAGGGTGTAAGTCGACGTACACCCTGTCATGAGGGTAAGCAGGATATGCATCGAACGAGCAATGAACATGTAACATCAAGTATAGACACTAAATATTCAACAGGCATTAGTGATCACCAAGGACTAAGCTACAAACGACATACGCGTTTACAAACAAAATATATAACAACAGTGACGGCGATTAGCGGGTGTTCTGTGGCTCATGGATCGTAACGAAAATATTTATAAAAATTTGATGGAGGTTGATGGACATGACAACAACTAATAACAAACGCATGATTGAGATTTTTGATACAACGCTGCGCGATGGAGAACAGGCACCAGGAGCAAGTCTGCAACCCGAGCAAAAGATTGAACTGGCACACCAACTGGCTTCTCTGGGTATCGACGTCATTGAGCCTGGATTCCCGATCTCCAGTCCAGGTGAGTTCGCGGCGGTTCAGGCGATTTCGAGACAGTTGCAGAACGTGGAGATCTGTGGATTCGCGCGGGCGGTCAAAGGGGATATCGATGCTGCAGTTCAAGCAACAGCGGATGCAGCACGGCGCCGAATTCACCTGTTTATCTCTTCTTCGGATATTCATATTGAGCATCAGCTGCGTCGTCCACGTAGTGAAGTAGTGGCTACGGCCCGTGAGATGGTGTCTTATGCACGACAGTTCACGGACATCGTAGAGTTCACAGCCATGGACGCTGCTCGCACCAAGATGGATGATCTGATTGAAATGGTTGAAGTCGCCATTGAAGCAGGGGCCACCATTATCAATCTGCCGGATACCGTTGGTTATGCTCTGCCACATGAGTATGGCGAGATGTTCCGCCGGGTACGTGAGGGTGCAAGAGGTGGCGATCAGGTTCGCTATAGTGCCCACTGTCACAATGATCTGGGCCTGGCCGTAGCCAATAGCTTGGCTGCGATTGCCAATGGAGCTACCCAGATTGAAGTGACCATCAATGGTATCGGAGAACGGACGGGGAACTGTGCACTGGAAGAGCTGATTATGGCGCTGGAGACTCGGGGAGACGCAATTGGTGCAACGACGAACATTAAGCTGAATCAGCTGTATGAGACTTCACGTCAGATTAGCCGGGCGATGCACTTCCCGATTGCGTACAACAAACCAGTGGTGGGACGTAATGCGTTCCAGCATGAATCTGGCATCCATCAGGATGGTCTGCTGAAGAATCGGAACACCTATGAGATTATGGACCCGGAAGCGCTGGGTATTCCGCGCAGCATGATTATTTTGGGCAAACACTCCGGTCGTCACGCCCTGAAGGATCGGGTTCGCAAATATGGTTTTGAGCCGGATGAGCAACAGATGGAGCAATTGTATGAGGTGTTCAAAGAAACCGCAGACCAGCAAAAAGTGGTCAGTGACGACCAGTTATTACAGATGGTTAGCCAGACCATGAATATTCCTGCACAGGACTATGAACTGGTTGAATTGCAGGTGACGGCGGGCAGCATGACGGATCGAATGGCCGCTGTACGTATTCGCACAAGCGCTGGAGAACAATCTTACTCCGCTGTTGGCGGTGGACCCGTGGATGCGACCATTCGTGCGATTGGTCAGAGCATTTCCGATGATATTGCATTTGTTGATATGGAGATGCATGCATTGAGTGGGGGAGAAGGTGCAAGTGCAGAAGCTGTAGTTACCGTGGAGCGTGCAGGGCGTGAGTTCCGGGGGACGGCAACACATAATGATATCGTCATGGCTGCCGGTCTTGCTTATGTAGCGGCTTGTAATGCTGCTGGGCTGAAGGCGGAATCTTCCGAACATCATGAACAAGAAGCACATGCGTAAAACATCTTTGCCAGATCGCATCTACAGCGACAATAGTAGCAATTGCAATTCGATGTAAATATGCATGGCATATAGTAAATAAATGACGGGCAGGCCTTGAACAACAAAGGTCTGCTTTTGTCTTATTATGGAGGTGCATTGAGTAGCAGGAGAATGCATTTGTCAAGGTGTGACTATAGTTATCCACATATCCAGTGTAATTTGTGGGTAACTACCGCAAAGTCAAACCAGTATAGTTTTCGAAAGGAAAAGGGTTTAGGGGATAGAATGACTCCTTACTATCCACAAAGTTGTGGATAAAGTGGATAACTTGGTGGATAAATATGGTTTTTGTGTGTAAAAGGCTATTCTACCGCTGTATAATTAAGCTTATTAATGTGCTTGCTATCTTGCTTTCTTGTGGATAAGTGTGAGGAAAAGGGGGATAAAAATATTTCTCTTCATTCGAGTAAATTTGACAAAAGCCAAAACAGCTTCCTAACCTTCGTAGGTTAGAGTTCAATCTCAAGGAACATACAGAACATAAGGTGCATGGCTTCAATACTCGTCCTCAACAAACAAAAAGCTGATCCCAATAAGGAATCAGCCGGTGGTACAACTATACTTGTATTGGAGTGATCAAGCCATGGTCTGAGTCTGTACTATTCGTACTATTCCATAGCTAGTTCTTCCCAGTCCTCGTATGCCTTGGTGAGTTCTGCTTTGTGTTCCTCCGATTGTTGCTGGAGTTCTTGCAGCTTCATGTAATCCTGATAGATTTCAGGCAGAGCCATCTGTGACTCAAGCTCTGTAATCTTCGTTTCCAACTCCGCAATCTGTTGTTCCAGAGCTTCTTGCTTGCGTTGCCGGTTACGCTCTTCACGCTTCGCCTGTTTTTCCGCTTCGAATGAAGCCGCTCCGGATTTTTCGGTTGTGACTGTGTTCAGATCGGATTTGGACGAGTTCTTGGCCGAAGCCTGACGTGCCTCAGCAGCTTCACGTGCGATGTCCTCAAGCTCCTGTTTTTTCTCCACATAATCATCATAATTACCGAGATAGTGCTCCGTGCCGCCTGGATGAAGCTCGACTATCCGTTCAGCCATTTTATTGAGGAAGTACCGGTCATGGGAGATGAACAGCAGGGTGCCTTCATAATCCATTAATGCCGCTTCCAGCACTTCTTTGGCAAACAGGTCGAGATGGTTCGTAGGCTCATCCAGAATGAGCATGTTGGCTTCCTTCAGCATCAGCTTGGAGAGAGACACACGTGCCTTCTCACCCCCGCTGAGGGAGGAGATCTTCTTGAGTACATCGTCACCGCTGAACAAAAAGTTCCCCAGTACGGTCCGAATGCGTGCTTCTTCCATCCCGGGATAGGCACTCCACAGTTCTTCCAGAACCGTGTTGGACGGATTGAGGCCAGTCTGTTCCTGATCATAATAGCCAATCTGCACTTTTGTTCCCCATTGGATATCTCCATGTACCGGACGTAAACTTCCGGTCAGACACTTCAGCATGGTGGATTTACCAATACCGTTTGGTCCAATCAGAGCAACGGTTTCCCCGCGCCGCAGATCGAAGGAGACGTTGCGGAACAATGGAGAAGCCTCATCATAAGCGACAGACAGCTGATCCACTCGAAGCACTTCCTTGCCGGACATAACGGCGGTTTCGAAGGAGAAATGGGCTTTTTTCAGATCTCCCATCGGTTTATCAAGCCGCTCCATTTTGTCGAGGGCTTTGCGGCGGCTTTGCGCCCGTTTGGTTGTCGAAGCACGTACGATATTTTTCTGAACAAAATCTTCCATCTTCGAGATTTCGCCCTGTTGTTTCTCATATTGCTTCATCTGAGTCTCATATTCGGCAGCTTTGAGTTCCATATAACGGCTGTAATTGCCCGTATATTTTTTGGAGCGGTGCCGTTCGATCTCAACGATGGTTGTTACGAGTCGATCAAGGAAGTACCGGTCATGGGATACCACGAGCAGTGCGCCTGAATAACCTCTTAGATAATCTTCCAACCAAGTAAGGGTGGCGATATCGAGATAGTTGGTAGGCTCGTCCAGCATGAGCAGATCAGGTGCCTGAAGCAAAATACGAGCTAGCGCAAGGCGTGTCTTCTGCCCGCCGCTCAGAGTAGCTATGGGGGTGTCTGGCGAAAATTCGCCGAATCCCATCCCGTGCAGTACGCTGCGAATGCGGGTTTCCATCTCATAACCGCCATGGTCCTTGAACCAGTCGGAGCGTTTCGCATAACGTTCCAGCAGGTCCGCGTACTTTTTCTCGTCATCCATCTGGGCAGGGTCGGCAATGTCGCGTTCCATCTGACGTAAATCGGCTTCAGCCTGTGTCAGGTGAGCAAACACGTTCATCATTTCTTCCCAGATGGTGCGGTCGGATTGCAGCCCGCTGTTCTGAGCCAGGTAACCGAGCGTCGTTTCTTTGGATTTGAAAATCTGTCCCCCGTCATAGGACATTTCACCCGCCACAATTTTGAGCAAAGTGGATTTTCCTGCACCGTTTACACCAACGAGGCCGATGCGCTCGCGTTCTAATATTTGTAAGTTCACGCCGTCCAGGATTGGATCGACACCAAAACGTTTGATAATTCCGGATACTTGCAGCAGCATAAAATTAAGTTCCTCCATAGGTCCAGTTCTTGATATGACAACTATATCCCAGTTTACATGAAATACAGAGCAATTGCACCGATTGGGAACGCATGGGGCATGTAGTCTTTTTGATCAATCAATGATAAACTGAAAGAAGGCATGTTATTACATGAGGATTTTGCAGAAAATGAATCATTTTAACCATTTCAACAAGATGACAACTGGTCATAACATATAAATTGTTTTTAATGAGAGCTTTTTTCTACCTTCCCTATCAACAGGAGGTTATTCAAGGATATGCAGGATCATGCGGAACTGAAAAGTCAGCTTCGATCCAGACTGAGACAGAGCCGTGATTTGATGGATGTAAGCATGCGTCAGCAGGCAATGACTAAGATTAACGCTGGAGTGAAGCGGGAGCTGGAGCGCCTTAGACAGGCCAAGAGTAAGGTCGTGAACAGACCACTCGTTATATTCAGTTATTTGTCCTATGGAAGCGAAGCATCTACAGCTTTTCTGTTTCAAGAGGGCTGGAAACATGGAGATGTGATGCTTGCACCAAAAGTATTGGCGAATCCACCCCGAATGGAGCTACGGCGAGTGACCGGAGAACAGGATCTGGAGCCAGGCATATGGGGGATACCCGAACCTAAGGATTCCTGTGAAGTCCTGACGTCTGAAGATTGGCCTGATATCGATCTCGTATTGGTACCGGGGCTTGGTTATGATCTTCATGGCGGGCGTATTGGTTATGGTGGCGGTTATTATGATCGTTTTGCCGAGACGCTTGCAGCAACATGTGTGATGACGGGCAAGAAACCGTTGATGGCTGCGATGGTATTGCCGGGTCAGCTACAAGAGGAGATCCCGATGGACCTGCTCGATCTGCGGATTGATCTGTTGATAACAACCGAAGGTATATTACATATCGAATAAAGGGTTGTGATGTGATTGAGTTCAGAAGTGAACAACGGCCAGTCTTCGGGTGGCAAACTGACCCATTTTAATGAACAGGGGCGGGCCCGGATGGTTGATATTTCGGGTAAGGAAATTACCGTACGTACGGCTGTGGCCGTAACCAAGGTGACGATGAATCCAGATACACTGGAAGCGATTCGGGAGGGCCGAATCGGTAAAGGTGATGTTCTGGCTGTGGCTCAGATTGCCGGGATTCAAGGCGCGAAGAAAACGTCGGACTGGATTCCGATGTGCCATCCGCTGGCACTGACGGGTGTGGATATTCGTTTTCATGATAACGGAGTGGATGAATTACACATTGAAGTCACTGTCAAAACCGAAGGCAAAACGGGTGTTGAGATGGAGGCGCTCACGGCTGCCTCAGCTGCAGCACTGACGGTCTATGACATGTGCAAGGCCATGCAAAAAGATATGATTATCGGTCCAACCATGCTGAATTCCAAGAGTGGTGGCAAAAACGGTGATTACAGCCGATAGGCAATATTTATTTTCATAGAGGAGAAGGGTGATCTTTATGGTGTGGAGAACAGCAATCCTGACAGCCAGTGACAAAGGAGCCCGCGGGGAACGTGAGGATACGAGTGCACAAGTCATTCGGGAGCTGGTGGAAGAAGAGCTGGGTGGTCAAATCGTGGAGTACCGTATCGTTCCGGATGAACCCGATGAGATTATTGCGGCTTTGATTGAGATGACGGATTATTTTCACGCCGATCTGGTGCTGACTACCGGTGGCACGGAGCTGGCCATTCGTGATATTACTCCGGAAGCGACCCGGCGCGTAATTGAGCGGGAAGTTCCCGGGATGGCAGAGGCCATGCGGTACAGTGTAATGAGCAAAAACCGTTCTGCAATGCTGTTCCGTGGGGTATGTGGCATTCGTGGACGCACGCTGATTGTTAATCTGCCAGGTACGCCAAAGGGTGTGCACGAACATCTGGCTGCCATTATGGATCAGCTTCCGGAAGCGCTGCTGATGGTTACGGGTCAGTTCAAGCAATAATCGAGCATGGACTCTGGGCAAGATATCCGATTCGCCATGACTGTTGTTAGATTGTTCTAGTGACATCTCTTATTTGTGAATTTTGCGGGTTATGTAAGTGGTTACATCTATGGTATGATGGGCTTAAATTAAGAACGCAGCAGAGACATCTATGAACATCTGGCCGAGTATGCGCATCTTCGAAGCTTGAGACGAGGAGGAATATCAATGTTTAGTTCCATTGGACCAACGGGTTTTATTTTGCTGGCCGTGATTGCATTGTTGTTGTTTGGACCCAACAAACTTCCGGAACTGGGACGTGCAGTTGGGCGTACCTTCCGTGAATTCAAAGAGGGCGCTCGCGAGATTATCTCTGAGGATGACTCGTCCAATCGCAAAGAGCAGGAGAAGGCGAAACCGCTGGCGGCTGAGAGCACACCTGCAGACAAGCCTGCTGATAAACGCCTGCCGGAATAATCTTGACGGCAATGAAAGAGAAATCCCTTCCTGCCGGAAGGGTTTTGTATTTTAAGCTGGCAATAATGGGGGGCAGGCATGACGCAGCAAATGGAAGAAATGTCGATTACGGAACATCTGAGTGAGCTGCGGAAGCGGCTGATCTACGTATTAAGTATTTTTGTGCTGGGACTGATTGCAGGATTTTTTGTGGCGGACCCGGTATACCAATATCTGACCAAGGCAGAGTCGGCCAAAGGTTTTGTGTTACATGCCTTCTCGTTCTGGGACGGGATTGGCATCTACATGAAGATTGCCGGTTTGTTTTCACTTATTATTACGCTGCCGTTTACGGTGTATCAGATCTGGAAGTTTGTTAGTCCAGGGCTAAAGCCGCGCGAACGAAAAGCAACGCTGAAGTATGTGCCCTATGTGTTTCTTTTATTTCTGACAGGTATGGCTTTCTCGTATTATGTTATTTTTCCGATGGCACTCGCCTTCACAACAGCGATAACGGAGAAGATGGGACTTGTGGAGACCTATGGGATGAAGCAGTATTTCAGCTTCCTGTTTGGCATTGTGCTGCCTGTGTCTCTGTTATTTGAACTTCCTTTACTTATTATGTTTCTGACAGGACTGCGGATTCTGAATCCAATTCGTCTTCGCAAGATGCGCAGAGTTGCTTATTTTGTTCTGATCTTCATTGCAGTGGTTATTACACCTCCAGACTTTATATCTGATCTGCTGGTGATGATTCCTTTGCTCCTGTTATATGAGATCAGTGTGTTATTATCCGCAATCGTATATCGCAAGCAGCTTGCAGCCGATGAAGAGATCGAATCCCGCTACGTTCGTGCCGAGGATAAGAAACATGTGGGCTGAATGAGGATAAGCTGTAATGTGCCCGGAGAAGACGGTGTGTTCTTATCCGGGCTATTTCTGTAGACTGCCGACCAACACGACAGGACAAGCAGGCATATTATGTTCAACAATGGATACAATGGGAAAGGGACTGTCCGCTAACGTTGCAGAAGGGCTAAACAATTTCGTAGAATAAGATTAGTGAATTGCAACATATAACCAGGCGCAGCGGGTGTAATTTGGTTATGTTCGTGTAAATTCAACGTAAATTCTCGCAGGAATTCGTCAAAAGGACTTGAAATCATGCTTCAAGTTGAGTATCATAAAGTTGGTTGTTAGCACTGAACACTGTCGAGTGCTAATACATATGGCTACAACCTACAATGTAACGTTATATAATTTCAAAAGGAGGCTATTTTTCATGATCAGACCTTTAGGTGAACGCGTATTGGTAGAACCACTGGAGCAAGAGCAAACAACTTCTTTCGGGATCGTACTCCCGGACTCCGCCAAAGAAAAACCGCAAGAGGGTAGAATCATTGCAGTTGGTGCTGGAGTATTGAAAGACGGCGTACGTGTAGCTCTGGAAGTGAAAGAAGGAGATCGCGTTATTTTCTCCAAATATGCCGGTACAGAAATCAAATTCGAAGGTAAAGAATATTTGATTATGAAAGAGAGCGATATTCACGCGATTCTCGACTAATTCAAATTTAATCGGATAACCGAACCATATAGCACGACCATTTTCCAACAAAAACTAGGGAGGTTTTCTTAACATGGCTAAAGACATTAAATTCAGTGAAGACGCTCGTCGCTCCATGCTTCGTGGTGTGGACGCATTGGCTAATGCAGTAAAAGTAACACTCGGTCCTAAAGGCCGCAACGTGGTTCTGGAGAAAAAATTCGGAAGCCCGCTCATCACTAACGATGGTGTAACCATTGCTAAAGAAATCGAACTGGAAGATGCATTCGAGAACATGGGTGCACAACTGGTTAAAGAAGTAGCAACGAAAACGAACGATGTTGCCGGTGACGGTACTACAACAGCAACTGTATTGGCGCAAGCGCTGATCACAGAAGGTCTGAAAAACGTAACTGCAGGCGCTAGCCCAATCGGTATCCGTAAAGGGATCGACAAAGCGGTTAAAGCTGCGGTTGCTGAATTGCAATCCATCTCCAAACCAATCGATTCCAAACAATCCATCGCACAAGTTGCAGCAATCTCTGCAGCTGACGAAGAAGTAGGCGAATTGATCGCTGAAGCTATGGAAAAAGTAGGTAAAGATGGCGTAATCACAGTAGAAGAATCCAAAGGATTCGCTACAGAGCTTGAAGTGGTTGAAGGTATGCAATTCGACCGTGGATACATCTCTCCTTACATGATCACTGATACGGACAAAATGGAAGCTGTTTTGGACAATCCATACATCTTGATCACTGACAAAAAAATCTCCAGCACGCAAGATATCTTGCCATTGCTTGAGAAAATCGTTCAACAAGGCAAACCGCTGGTATTGATCGCTGAAGATATCGAAGGCGAAGCACTGGCTATGCTGGTTGTGAACAAATTGCGTGGTACATTCAATGCTGTAGCTGTTAAAGCTCCAGGATTCGGTGACCGTCGTAAAGCAATGCTGCAAGACATCGCTGCCCTCACTGGTGGCCAATTGATCACGGAAGAACTGGGTCTGGACCTGAAATCCGCTGTTGTGGAACAACTGGGTACAGCTCGTCAAATCCGCGTAACAAAAGAAAACACAATCATCGTTGACGGTGCTGGTAACAAATCCGATATCGATGCACGTGTTAGCCAAATCCGTACACAACTGGAAGAAACAACTTCCGAGTTCGACAAAGAGAAACTGCAAGAGCGTCTGGCTAAATTGTCCGGCGGTGTAGCAGTAATCAAAGTTGGTGCGGCTACTGAAACAGAATTGAAAGAACGCAAACTTCGCATCGAAGATGCCCTGAACGCAACTCGCGCTGCGGTTGAAGAAGGTATCGTATCCGGTGGTGGTACAGCGCTCATGAACGTATATAGCGCGGTTGCGGCTGTAGCTCTGTCCGGTGACGAGCAAACAGGCGTAAACATCGTCCTGCGTGCTCTGGAAGCACCAATCCGCACAATCGCAGCTAACGCTGGCGAAGAAGGTTCCGTAATCGTGGAACGTCTGAAAAAAGAACAAACAGGAATCGGCTTCAACGCTGCAACTGGCGAGTGGGTTAATATGATCGAAGCTGGTATCGTTGACCCTGCGAAAGTAACTCGTTATGCATTGCAAAACGCTGCTTCCGTAGCAGCAATGTTCCTGACGACTGAAGCAGTTATCGCTGACAAACCAGAACCTGCAGGTGCTGGTGGCGGAATGCCTGACATGGGCGGAATGGGTGGAATGGGCGGCATGATGTAATAAAGGTGTAAAAACCTTTAAAGCACCATGTGCCTGGCAGAGTGAATTCTCGTTACGATGTGACAAGAATTTGTGAAGCAGTCACTGTTACAAATTATAAATGAATACAAAAACCACTTCTTAGAAATTATTAAGGAGTGGTTTTTGTGTTATTGAGTATTTTATAATCAAAGTAGTATCAAGAGATATGGAGGTCATATATCATTAAATATATTAGAAAAATGATAGTGGCAGGTTTGCTGTCTACTGCTGTTATCATCTTAATTTATAATTTCACTTCCAATTCTGAAGGAAGATTCGTAAAAGCAAATGAACCTATAAATACTCCATCAACTCCATTAACAGTAATTAATAATGAGAATTTCGCAGGTACTACAAATACGCATCGGTTTGATATTCCGGCAGGATTTAGTTATGTGAAGGTGAGTTTTAAAAACACGGGTTCGAAACACTTCACGTTCACGATTAATAAAGGATCTACTAGTGGAACCGCAATAACGTCTGGAAGTGTTCCAGCAGATGGAAAAGAGCATACATATTATAGTGACAAAGCGTTGTCGACGGGTTTGTATTATGTAAGTACCTCTTCTGCGCAAGGGATGTCTGGCACATTAGATGTTTCTCTGGGAACTGATGTTAATTAAAGATTCGGTAATTCGCTCTAAATGCAGATTTGAAGCCTTGTGATTGAAACCTCGTTCCTATGGTTTCGTATGTACTGTGATACATAGAGAGCTTAATCAGTAACGACTTGAGGAGGAAATGATTTGAGAAAGGGTACAAAGTGGACATTGTTGATTCTGGGCTTGATGCTCGCTGCAATATTTATCAACTTTTTTATGAATCTATATAGCTTTGCTTATGCACTGATTACCGTGCTTTTACTTGCCTTTATGGGATGGGGATTCTTAGCAAAGTTAAAGAACGACGTTCGTCAGCATGAAGATTACCATAGAAGAGAGCACCAATCTGCGATCGATGACATTGATCGATACACCAGGTAATAACTAACGAACGAAAGAACATATCATACTTAGCATCAAAGTTAAGTTATATGCAACCTACGCTGCAATGAGTAAAGGCTCCCGTGAGGGAGTCTTTTTAATATTAAATTTTCTTGAAAAAAGTACTGATCTTTGCATCTATTGCTAAACTGACAGTTGTTAAGTAAAATATACATATGAATAAGTACTCATATATTAATACGTAAATGATATTGGAGATGAGACATATGTATGATGTATTGGTTATCGGAGCTGGGCAAGCAGGCTTGGCAGCAGGTTACTATCTTCAGAGGTCGGGGTTAACCTTTTTAATTGTCGACGCTGCCTCATCTGTCGGGGAGTCTTGGCGTAAACGGTACGATTCCTTGCATCTGTTTACTCCACGAATGTATGATGGGTTACCGGGAATGCCGCTTAGGGGGAATGAAAATGGCCTGCCAAGCAAAGATGAAATTGCAGATTATTTTGAAAGTTACGCCAAGAGAATGCATCTTCCTATAAAGTTAAACTGTGAAATCTCGCGTCTCTCGAAACAAGATAAGGTGTACTATGCTGAAACCAATGATGGAATGATTGAAGCGCACAATATTATCGTTGCGACGGGGCCTTTCCAGACCAAGAATGTGCCTCATTTTGCGAAATTATTATCCGAGAGTGTAATTCAGCTTCATTCATCAGAGTATAAGAATATGTCTCAATTGCTTCCTGGAACAACAGTAGTTGTAGGTGGAGGGAATTCAGGTGCCCAAATCGCCGTAGAGTTAACATCAGATGATAAACAAACCGTATACATATCCATAGCTCGAAATATTACCTTTAGGCCTTTGCATATTATGAGACGAAGTATATTCTGGTATTTTGAAAAGCTCGGAATATTACGTGCAAGTGCAGACCATATGGTTGGAAAATGGTTGCGAAATCAGCCAGAGTACGTCTATGGCTATGAGTTAAAAGAGTTGATGACCCAGGGCAAAATTAACCTGCGCCCACGTGCCATTAATGCAATAGATGATCGCATCCTGTATGAGGATGGTAGTGAGACAGCAGTAGACAATATTATTTGGGCGACTGGGTTCAAACGAAATGATAGTTGGATCGATATCAATACTGCTTTTGATGCCCAAGGTGTAATTATACACGAGAGAGGCGTATCACCGGTTGCTGGGCTGTACTTTGTAGGGTTACCTTGGCAAACATCTCGGGGTTCAGCACTGTTGGGATGGGTTAAATACGATGCTCAGAAGATCGTTAGTCATGTGATTCAAAGGTAAGACACATTATACTAGAGTAGATGCTTAGGAATGATTAGCAAATATCATAACTCACATTTTTGGGTATATTCCTAAAAGGAGGGATTTTATGAAATTATTTAAACTGCCAATCATTCTTTGTGTTATATTACTTTTATCTATTGTCTCAGCTTGTGGTGCGGATGATAGGCTACATGGAAAAAGCGGTAACTGGGATGTGTCTCTTCAGAGATCGACAGGGAGCTATAGGATTACTTATATAGGTGATGAAAAGCGTATAAAAGATTTTGTGTTTGACCTTACCGGCAATAATATAAAACAACAGGGGAAAGCGCTTGAGGAACAAGGGGTACCGTTTAGTATGTCGGGAACGGTTACTGAGGCGGAGAAAACGAAAGACCCGATTACCTTTAAAATGAGTTGGAACAATCAAAGCGAGACTGTAACTTTTGAGTGAATCTCGCATTCGGGAGGTGTTCATCATTGGTTTGGTGGCAACTATTAAACCATTTCTAAAGTACATATATCATACGTTAGGCCGTTCCTTCATGGAGCGGCCTTTTTGCACAATCGTATCTTATTTCGCAACAGTTATTTCAAAAGTCGAGTGATCATGATCCTGTACGTTGAAGCGATATTCCAATCTGTTTCGAACCGTCGCTTCATCAAAATCAGACTGATTCACATCGCGATCCAATAGACCAATATCCTGGATGACATCTTGTGCATCGTTATACGTGTACTCACTATTGGTTGTGAGAATGAGTGTGGCGATAGCGGTCAAAAAAACTCCACCCGTTGGTTCGCTCGTATCACCAGTTCCATATAACCGGACTTCCTGTACGCTCTCATCTGCATTCACTACACCAACCAAGCGCAATTCATCATTGAATATATACTCGAAAGCGCCAGTGCCCTGCTCAGAAGAGTTATTCATATTCAAGCGGGTAATACTCAACCCATTCAGTCGGTATTTGCCTACGGCGCCATTAAACTTGTTTTTAAATTCATCGGTAGTCATATGGAGGCCAGAAAGTTTAATCTGGGGTGAAGTAGCCGGATTTTTTTCTGTTGTAGCGTCACTTGATTCGTGTTCCACCGCCTGATCTATTTCAGACTGAGTAGGGTTCGAAGATAAAGTCAGCATGCCATACAATCCTATTGAAGCAATCGCAAAACAAGCCGTCGTTAGAAAAATATATCTGATCGGGAACCTATTGCCTTTGCAAATAGATAGGATCATCCCAACAACAAATCCCAAGAAAGCGATAAAACCAAGAATGAAAAGAGCGGTAAACGGATATTGCAAATTCTCACCTCGTAATCAAAATAATTTCAACGTTCTAGCACCCCATTTATTATAATGTTCTCATGAAAAACTTCAAACTCATGCATCAAGACACGTAGAAGCTGAAATCAATTCTTTACTGCTGGGATCAAAGCATCCCAATGCTCTCCATTAATCTCTCCTTCGAATCGATAAACTGGCTGATAATAACCTTTTGAGTCATAGGTGTAAGTCAGTTCATACTTGTTCACATGTAGTTTGTCTCCTTTCTTTAAGTTGTTATAGATCGAAAAGTTTCCCTTGGGAATTTCTTCGTATGCTTCAGCCGGACTGATAATATCAACCACTCGCACATAAATATTTTTATTCATAGAGTAAAATAAATTCTGAGGAATCATAGGTTCTGCTGATGGGACAATCATAATTAGTCCGGTATCATAATCGCTGTCACCCTTCGCGATATCTGTAACTGTGTTTTCGATATCCCATCGAACCGTGTCTCCATTTTGCGTGCTGAATATCGCTTTCTTAGGCAATAAGTCATTCTGAGTCAACCAACTGCCATACTCTTGTCCTTGTTTGATTAAATCTTCCGGTTTTACAGGAGTGCTTGCTTCGATATTAGATGCCAGCCACCATGTGCCGCTACTGACGTCATAATTAAAGGTATATTCTGTTCCCGTATTGTCAAGAAAAGTCCAAATTCGGTTGTATCCATCAATAGATATGCTACCTTTCTGATGTAATTCAAAATAATCCTTCATTAGAGAGGCAACTCGTTTGGCATATTCCAGGTTGTGAATTTCACTACTGCGATAAAGAGACACTTTCTCGGCCTCATCAGGTAACCTTGTGTTAAGCGTGATTTCGACTTGATTCATATTTTGAGAAATAGCTGGACGTATGGAGAGATTACCAAGTTCTTTGTTGTGATAAATGATAAAAGCACTGGAAAAAAGCATCGTAAAAACTAGTGGTATGCAGAGTGCCTTCCATAGTGATCTTAAGGTGATCTTTCTTTGCTCAACACTGTCGAGGATCGCTCTCATCAACAAATATCCTGCCACACTACCTAGTGTATTATGTAGAATATCATCAAGTTCAAATATCCCCCTGCCGGTGCTCATTTGAAAAATTTCGATACCCAACGTTACCAACAGCGATATGAGTAGCACGGGCTTAACGTGACGCGTTTTCATTCCGATATGCGGAAGTATGAAACCGAGTGGTGCGAACATCAACATGTTAAAAATGATGAGCTGGAATTCGCTCAACGACCATTGATTCCATGCATTTATATAGCCACTGAATAGCTCTAAATTGATCCAACCCTCATAATTAGCTCCTCTGCTAAATGTGGTTAAAGTCATGACAATAACAAACCAACCCAAGAGCAAAAATGACGCTATAAATTGCCTGCGGGCTATGCTTCGTTTACCCCCTCTTTTTTTGTATGCAATATATACGGAATAAGTAATACCGATTACAACAACTCCCGCAGCCAATGCAATAGCTAAGATAGGCAATATTCTGCCTATAATCTGTATTAGATCCATTTGTAACCCCTCCATTTATTTTATATATTCATTGTCAGCATCTTGTTGGTTTAAAGTATAATCAATGTTGGTTGTAACTCCTATGTATCTATCTTTCACGAATCTTTCAATAATGTAAGATTGTATGAATACAAAAAAAGCACTGCTGGCAGCATGCCGGCAGTGCTTGCTTGATGTTATACAGGTTTTACCGTAAAGGTGAAGTGATACGCGCGGTTGGCTGGCAAGGTGTATTCAGCGTGGGTACGTGCGCCCCAGCTGTCATCTCCGCCAACACCCATTTGTTTGTAATTGATGCGGGCGACAGTCTGTGTGCTCTGAGGTAATTTGTACACATGGTCGTTTGCTTCCAGTTCCTCCGGTGTCCACGGCAACGCATTGATTTCAAATGGTATGGTGGCTTCTACATGCAGGCCAAGCTGACCATCCGCTGACGTTATTTCAGCGAAGCGTACATCCGTTTTGTTACCACACTCTTGTGGTTTCAGATATGGAACAAATTGATCTCGAACCGCACCTGTGTAATAGCCGAGACGTGCACTGGTTAGACGGTCTGCATAATTGTCATGCGGGCCTCTGCCGTACCAAGAGATTGTATCCAAGCGGTTATTCAGTTGTAGCAGCATACCGAATTCCGGTAGATCAGGTAAGCCTACGCCTGGAATAAGGGTTTGACAGATTTCCAATACACCATCCGCATCAATTCGGTATGTGATGGACAGTGTGCATCCCGGATGTTGATCCCACGTATAATCGGTCGTCACGAGAATGCCTTGCTCGTCTGCATTGTGCTCGAAACGAATTAATCTGTTGGTAGCGTGAGCATCTCTCCAGAAGGCAGAACGCTCATTCAGGCGGTTCCCCATATCATTGTCTGTCATGGCTCTCCAGTAATTCGGCCGGACAGGTGCGAGCAATTGCTCTTGATTGTTGATTTGATAAGACGTTAAAGCGCCAGTAGCTGGATTGAAGCTCAACGTGACTTGGCCTGTAGCTACTTTTAGTTCATCTTGCAGATTCTGAACATGTAGCGCATTGCCTTGTCCTTGGTGTACCGGTTGGATTGGACGCAATCGCGGAGATACCACGAACTGATCCCAGGCAATCTCATGACCTGTTCCTGCCCATTTGGTTGCAACTTTCGTAACCAGAGATACAGTCAGCACCGCTTCCTTGAACAGATCGGATGATGGCGTATAAGGGATGCGGACTTCAGCTGATTTCCCTGGAGGTACCGCGATATCCAAGGTGCCGTTCTCTACGGATACACCATCGTGTGTTACTGTCCATACGAGCGAATATTCGCTCAGATTCGTGAACAGGAACTGGTTTCGGATGCGCAGCAGGCCGTCTTTGACATCGATAGCTTCCATACGAACGTTCTGATAACATTTCTTCACTTCTTCCAGCTTCGGTGTCACTGTCTTGTCGGCAAGAATCAATCCGTTCCCGCAGAAATTGCCATCATGAGGGGATTCACCGAAATCACCGCCATAAGCGAAATATTCTACACCGTCTGCCGTAGTGGTACGAATGGACTGATCGACCCAGTCCCAGATGAATGCACCCTGCAACACATCATATTTATCGAACAAATCCCAATACAGATGCAGACCTCCACAGGAGTTACCCATGGCATGGCTGTATTCGCAGATAATATAAGGTTTCTTCGGACCCTTCATGCGCGCGTATTGCTCCACATCTTGTGGGCTGATATACATCGTCGATTCAATGTCGCTTGCCGAATCAGAAGGACGATAATGGAAAGTCCCTTCATAATGAACGAGACGGGTTGGATCGACTTGTTTCAGATAATCGTACATGGCGATGAAGTTATCGCCGCCGAAGGATTCATTACCCAGAGACCAGATAATAACGGACGGATGGTTTTTGTCCCGCTGGAACATCGAGTTACAGCGATCGATTACATTATTACGCCATTCTGGCTTGCTCGCGGGAATATTGTTTTCATTCATTTCCTTTTGCCCATAATACCATGTGCCGTGAGTTTCCAGATTCGTTTCGTCAATGACATAGAGGCCATATTCATCACACAGTTCGTACCAGAGTGACTGATTCGGATAATGGGATGTGCGCACCGCGTTAACGTTATAGGACTTCATCAGCTCGATGTCACGGATCATGTCTTCCCGCCCAATGGCTCGACCCTTATCCGGGGAAAATTCATGACGATTCACGCCTTTGAACACAATGCGTTTGCCGTTGATTTGCATCAGGCCGTCCTTCAGTTCAAACTTGCGGAATCCAATCCGGCTGCGAACAGCCTCAAGCGTTTTGCCCGATTCATTCTGAATGGACAGCACAAGTGTATATAGATGAGGGAACTCGGCACTCCATAGAAGCGGCTTTATTACCTCTGTTGACAACTGGAATGAAAGTTCATCCTCACCTTGGAAAGAAACGGCGGCAGTAAGTGGCTGCTTCAATACAGTCTGCTGCTGTGCATCATAGAGCTGTGCCTGAACGGATAGTCCGGCAGTGGTCTGCGCGGCATTATGATTAAATAATTTCAAATCCAGCAGTAGCTCCGCATCCTGATACGCGTCATCCAGTTCAGTACGAACAAAGAAATCGGCGATCTGAACCGGTGAAGGTGAATGCAAATATACACCACGGAAGATTCCGCTTAACCGCCAGAAATCCTGATTCTCCAGCCAGCTCGCATCACACCAGCGATATACCTCGACAGCCAGCTTGTTCTCACCTTCCGTTAGATACGAAGTGATATCGAATTCTGCGGGCGTGAACGTGTCTTCACTATAACCGACCAGCTCCCCGTTGACCCATACATAAAAGGCAGATTCAACGCCCTCAAAGTGCAGCAGGACAGGACGGTCTTTCCAGTCAGCAGGAACCGTAAACGTGCGGATGTACGAACCCACCGGATTATAGGTTGTTGGTGCAAATGGTGGCTTCAGTTCAGGCTCACGCTCGACCCACGGGTACGTCATATTTGTATAGTGGGGATAATCGTAACCTTGCAGCTGCCAGTTGGAAGGAACGGCGATCTCGTCCCAGTCACTGGCATCATAATTGTTTTCATAAAAGGATGTAATCCGTTGTTCTGGAGTCTCCGCAAAGGCAAACTTCCATTGACCATTCAGTGATTCGTACCATGGCGATGCGCTGGAATCATTGGACAATGCTTCTGTTATAGATGGAAACGCTACCATAGACGCATGTGCGGGTAGACGTCCTACTTGAAAAGTCTCGGGATTGTTGTTCCATTCCGGGTATCCATTTGCCGGAGGGGTGTGTACCAGTTTCTTTCGCATAACAGCAACTCCTTCTGAAATGTTATAATATTGTCATTATAGAATTGAATGATGACTTAGAGAATAAAGAATATTGCCCATATATATCACAATATGAAACTAACGATGAAGAAAGTGGTGTACTGGATGAATACCCGGATTTTTTTTGGTAAAACAGAAGAAGCTGCTCGCCTGCCGATCTATATGACCACGGTTGGTTACTGGGAACACCAATATGAAACCGAGCGTCCAGAGGGATTCCCGGATTATCAGATCCATCAGATTATTCATGGCCAGGGGAGACTGATTATACAAGAAGACGAGTATATCGTCGGACCGGGTGACGTTTTCTTTCTGTATCCCGATGTCCCGCATCGATATATGCCCATCAGTGACCGGTGGGAGCTGGCTTGGGTATCGTTTCAGGGGAGAGAGGCGAGCCAGTTATTATCTTATGCGGGCATAACCGGTTCACGCGTGTGCAGACTCAGGACAGCCACGCTGCTGCGTGGCCTGGAGCAACTTCTGGTTAGAGGAGAGAATGGGGATACAACGGATTACGGAGATTACGATATTGATTGCTCCAAACAATTATATGCCCTGCTGCTGGATCTGAAGCCACTGCTCATCGCATCCGCCAATTATAATGATGAACTGGAGCGTTTGAAGCCTGTGCTGCGTTATATCACAGAACATCTGGACCGTTCACTTTCGTTGAAGGAACTGGCCGATGTGGCGGTGGTATCTCCCCAATATTTGTGCAGGCTTTTTCAGAAGGCGCTCCATACCAGACCTGTATTTTACGTGAACCAGGAACGGATCAATCGGAGCAAACAACTTATGTTCAGTGATAGAGAGCTCCGAATATATGAAGTTGCTGATCTGGTGGGTTACGAGAATGCCAGTTATTTCTGTGCGATGTTTAAAAGGCATACAGGCATGAGTCCAGAGCGTTTTCGCAAACTGCACGGACTGAATTGATGGAGTTACAATTTTAATGCTCCACTCGCGGTAGGAGCAACAGAGTATACTTCGCTTAAATGACATGCCAGATACACCTTCATCCAACCCTCGGAATCGTTCAGATCAATACCTAGAATCTCCTCTATTTTGCGCAGGCGCAGATACAACGTATTGGTATGAATATGCAAACGTTCTGCTGTGGCTTGCACAGATCGATTCGCAGCAATATAGGTTTTGAGTGTGAGTTCAAGCTCTCCTGATTTTTGCTGTTGAAGAGGGGACAGAATTTCATGAATGTAATTCTCGATATCGGAAGGTTCCTGATTCAGAAACAGCCGATTGATCCCGATTTCTTCGTAGAGCATCACGCCAGCTTTGTTTTGTTTCAGCAAAAAGGACAACGAGCGTGTAGCCTCATCATTGCTTTTGGACACATACTCAAGTCCTTGATAAAGTCCACCGATACCGATGGATAGGGCAGGAGTTTTGGAGGTGGTCCATTTCTCCACAGCCGTTTCCAGCCTGCTGATGATCCAGTGTCTGACCTTGGGCTCGGATGCAGCAGCCAAAATCGTAATTTTGTGATGTGCACTGAACAATAGATGTTCACGGGTGCCTAGTTCCTTTTCGATAAAGCCAATCAACTTGCGCACCCAAATTTCAGTTGTTTTCATATCAGGATGTTCCCCATAGAGCTGCAATTGTGCGACGAACAAGGACTGATGGGCTGGCAACTGAAAGCTGGAAAGTCGTGCCTCCAACTGCTGTGGTTCTCGATATTGCACGAGATCGCTGAAAAAATCATGGTTTTTCCGATAGGACATCTCGGTGAGTGAGTAGGTATTCACCATCTCCAGCATTACAATAGCTCCGCCTTGTTCCAAAATCACATGATCCAACTGGCCTAATGGATGATCTAACTGGATGGCAAAACAGCCAAGCACCAGAGATCCATTCACAATGGGATACAGGTAATAATCGCTTTGATCATTTCCACCGGATAAGGTGATCGGGTTAAACTGACTGTCTAGAGCGGTATAAATATCGAGCTCACTTAGCAAAACACTTTCCGGGAGAATCGGGTACCAGTCATTTCTCGCCATATCCACATAATAGGTGGGAAGCTTCAGCATCGATCCAACCGTCTCAATGATATGACCGAGGCTCACATGTTCAATGGAAAGTGCCGTGAATTGATTATGAATTTCATTGCGGCTAACGAGATATCGATTCGTTTCCAGCAGTTCTGAATACATGGTGGCGTTGGAGATGGCAATGGCTGCCTGATCCGCAAACCCTTGCATCACGTTCAGATCATGCGGGGCAAATCGTCTGTTTTGTTCAAATTGGTATACCAGCATCACCCCGATTTTGTGGGTGTTCATGGTCACGGGAACGGCGATAAGTCCTTTGGCCATAATACCGTCTGGCAGTGAACTTACAATGATATTCGCATTCTCCTGACTGACATTGCCCATATCCTTAAAGGCATCATCCGGTGTGCTATACATTCGGCCAATGCCTTCCTCGTATACCTTTCCCGTAATGCCCTCATCCAGCTCGCCCTGATATTGATACACACTATCCTGAAAACCGACCTTGGCTCTAGGAATCATCTTGCCAGAGTCCGGATCAACCATCATGAACAGTCCGCAGGAAAGAGAGGGGATGACATGCAGCGCATTCTCCATGATTTTGAGTAACAAGTCGTTCAACTCCAGGGAACAGGTTAGCTCTCGCAGCCCGGTCAACCATCGATCATTGTGCGCACGTTCCATCTCAATCTGCTGCTTCAACAGTCCTTCCCGAATCAAAGACTCCAGACGTTCACTCTGTAGCAGAGTGAGCTGCTTCTGGGTATCGATAACCACACGAATGTTGATATTGGACAAAAAAACAAACGTATACCTGAGAATCTTCCAGGAAGACTCGAGCTGTTCTTGATCTGTATATTCAGGTACTTCTCCTTCGCACAGCCAGTTATTCCACTGGAAATCGTATTCATCCTTGATCCAGATTCCGTACGAAGCAGATCCAAAGACCTGAACCATAAATGAGCGAACCGCTTCATGAATCATAGCAAACGTACTCCTTTCGTATTCACATTGAAAAATACTTACATATATAACATGACCTTCACTATACTGTGTAATTTATATTCTGTATTGTGTGTATCACCATAATAAATATCAAAATGCTGTTGTTATCAACAATGACATTATACATTTGCAACTTATATAATGTCATTAACTTTAACACAATACAATTTCATTGTAGTACAGCAGTAGAGCTGTAAATCGAAAATGTACACGTAATATTTAAGTTCAACTTAACTTTTTACACGAGAACGGAGAGGACAGAAATAACGTGAAGAAGCAAAGCGTTCGCCTTTATCCCCGGATTTTCCCTTTGGAGAAGGGAATCAAAAAAATCTGGGGATAACAGCGATCGGAAGGTTATTCTGTCATCGGAGTGGGAGTGTGAATATTCTTTAGTTGGACTTACAACCAAGTCTGAAAAATGAGGTGGAGTACAGATGACTCAAATTACTGCTTTTACAGGTGCATTGTTAATCGATGGACAAGGTGGAGAGCCTGTTTCCGATAGTGTGGTTCTGGTTGAGAACGGGAAATTCATAGCTGCGGGTGCGAAGGCAGCCGTTCCAATCCCGGAAAATGCCAAGCTTGTTGATGTAACAGGCAAAACGGTGATGCCCGGATTAATCGATGCTCATGTACATGTGCACGGGGCCAAAAATCTGAATATGGCTGCGGTGGCGCTGGAAGCCAATGAACTTCAAATGGGGAGAGCACTTCAGGATCTGCCGAAGCTGATCAACGCGGGCTTTACAACCGTCAGGGATGTGGGTAGCCATGTTGCTGTATACATTCGCGATCTGATCAAGGAAGGTGTGGTGAAGGGGCCGCGGATTAAAACTTCCCGTCATATGCTCTCTCAGACGGGTGGGCATGCAGATATCCATATGATTCCAACGGAACTGAATATCTTCACCGTGTGTGACGGCGTTCCGGAGGTCATTAAGGCAACACGCACGCAGTTCCGTGAAGGGGCAGATTTCATTAAAGTGTGTTCCACAGGCGGGGTACTTTCGGAGAAAGATGACCCTCGCTGGTCACAATTCCGCATGGATGAGCTGAAGGCAATCGTGTATGAAGCGGAAGCGGTGCAGTCTTATGTGGCTGCACATGCGCAAGGTGCACAGGGGATCAAAAATGCGTTGGGAGCGGGCGTACGCACCATTGAACACGGGATCTACATTGATGAAGAAGGCATTGGCATGATGCTGGATCAAAAGGCGGTTCTGGTTCCAACGCTGGCCATTGTACATCGGATCATCAAAGAAGGGCATAAATACGGTGTTCCCGAATTTGGCATTCGCAAAGCCAAAAGTGTATATCAGGAGCATATAGAGAATATGATTATCGCGCGTAAGGCAGGCGTAACCATCGCAGTAGGGACAGATTTCTGCACGTGTGCACCTGTTGAGCATGGCGGGAATGCGCTCGAATTGCGATTGCTTGTTGAAGATGTTGGATTTACGCCGATGGAAGCGATCGTAGCTGCAACAAGAGATGCGGCGAGAGCGATGCAGATGGAAGCGGAGATCGGTACGATTGAACCTGGCAAAGCTGCTGATCTGCTGGTATTGAATGTAAATCCGTTGACGGATATTGGACTGCTCGAACACACAGAGAATATCGAACAGGTCTATTTATCAGGTGAACGCTTGAAATAAGAAAGATGGTTCTATGTGTACTGAACTGCACTGACAACATAGAGAATGGGGAGAAGCCACCATGTTTAGTCAACCGATATATATCGCCACAGTATTACTTGTTATTTTAGCTATAGGGGAACTGGTTTCGATCTGGTCCAAAGCGCGAATTCCTTCCTTGCTTGTTATTCTGATCGGATATTTGCTGCTGAACTGGGCGGGGTTATTTCCCAAAGGAGTGGTCTCCAGCTCTGCTCTGACGGCGTTCGGGGCTCTCATGGTGGCTCCGCTGATTGTACACATGGGGACATTAATACCGCTGAAATTAATACGGTCCCAATATAAAGCTATACTGATCTCATTGTTCGCATCACTCACGGCGACAGGTCTGATCCTGTTAATCGTATCACCGTTCTATGGTTATCCTACGGCTGTTGCCGGATCAAGTCCGGTTGTTGGTGGCATTATCTCTTATCTGATCACAACCACGAAGTTGCAGGAGATGAACTTGGGTCATCTGATTACAATTCCGGCTGTCATTCTGGGTATTCATTCCCTCGTGGGGATGCCGATTGCAACCAATATGTTACGCAGATATGCGTTAAAACTGCAGAAGCAGGGCGCATTTGAAAACAAGGTTGCAGGGGAAGGCCATGTGAACATTAAAGAAGCGAATGCCAATACATTCCTTCCACAGCGTTTCCAGACCGCACCTATTCTGCTGTTGCTCTTGTTCATTATGGGCAGTCTCTCCATTTATCTGGGAAATGTAACTGGACTTAGCTATAGTATCTGGGCTCTGTTGCTTGGTGTTCTGGGTCATCTGATCGGGCTATTCCCTTCTCGTATTCTGGATAAAGCAAGTACATCGGGAATTGCCATGACAGGTCTGATTGTTGTAGTTATGACAAGTATGGAGTCGATCACTTTTGATGCGGTGGTTAGTTCTATTATTCCGGTGTTGTTCATTATCGCAGTTGGTGTAGTTGGGGTGCTGATCGGTGGATTTGTTGGCTCAAAGCTGTTCAAATGGGACCCGCTCAAAGGTCTGCCTGTGGCACTGACCGCACTATTTGGTTTTCCGGGTGACTACATTATCTGTGAGGAAGTAAGCCGTTCAGTTGGGCGTGATGAAAATGAACGCAAAGCTATCCTCGATGAGATTTTAACACCAATGCTGGTGGGTGGATTCACAACTGTCACAACGGCATCCGTGCTGATTGCGTCCATACTGATCAAGACACTTTAGAAAAATTGATGTTCTTTTCATCCTAATTTCAGTTTCTATTAAGGTTGGGAAGGTAAGATGATTCTTGTAAACCCCTTCTCGTGTTAAATAGATGTGTGACTGGCCCTATCGGATTGTCCTCCGGTAGGGCACTTTTTTTCTTCATTTCTTCGGTTGGTGGTATGATAGATGAATACATAATGTGTAACCAACTCTAGTGACCGGAGGATGGAATTGTGGATCACAGCCTGCACCCGTTGTTTAAGCCTATTCAGATAAATGGAACGTACCCTAACAGTTATTATGTTGAGAAAATACCTGCTGCCGGCTTGATGGCTTATGTGGCCTGTTATTGGGAATCAGGATCTCTTCCGAACACGCATGCAGATGTTGCTAATAGAGAAGGTCCAGAGCGATTGATGACGACGGCACCTGCCCGGGTATTGCCGGATGGTTGCACGGACATGCTGATTACATACGACCCAGTCTGTTCAGAGCACTCCTATGCTTACTGTGGCAATTATACACAGCCATTCGCTGTACCTGAGCCATCCGATGATGGTTCCCCTGCTGGAGACTACACCTTTGGTGTCCGGTTCTTCCCGGGTGGAGCGCATGTCTTCCATGGCATGCCTCTGGAGTGGTTTACGGATAAGCGAATTGCCCTTCAGGAATGTTGGCCGGAGAAGCTTAACGAGCTTCAGGAACGGATGGCCGAAACGAATAGTTTTGCAGAGCGAGTAGAGGTTATGAATGCGTACTTGAGTCCGTTGCCCGTGCAGGCAAGCACATCTGAGAACAATTTGATGAAAAACGTGCTGCACCGCATCTTTATAGATGGGGGACGTATGACTGTCCAAGAGCTGGCGATGCGTGAAGTGATTAGTGAACGGCAGTTGCATCGCAAGTTCTCGGAATGGGTCGGAATCAGCCCCAAACGATTCAGTGAGGTGGTTCGTTTTCATCGTGTGCTGAGCGATATTCATCAGGGAAACACGGCAGACTGGGCAATGCTTGCCCAGAATCATGGATTTTTTGACCAAGCCCATCTGATTCGGCAATTTCGCAAGTTTTATGGAGAGACTCCATTGACGGCAGCCAGAGAGCATGGCAGGATGTTGTCCGATTTGTACAATAGATCTGTAGAAACGTCGGTTATACTTAAATCGTGAGAATAAAAGGTAAGGGAGACATCATATATGAATGGAACATTGCAGATTCGGGATCACTTGTTAAATGAATTGGAAACAGGCGTACGTACGGGGGCTTCGTTAATTCGCTTGATCCGTTCGGAGGATTGGTCTTATCGTCCACAGGAGAATATGCGTTCATTGGTGGAGCTAGTGCATCATTTTATCCAGATTACCGCATCCGATCTTGCCATTATGCAGGAAAAAGGTGAAGCTGAGGTTGGGCTGGTAGAGAATAGCCTGTCGGGGATTGAGGATATCGAGAAGCTTGAAGCAACATTATGGAGCAATTTCGAATCCTACAAAGCCTATATCACGGGATTGAGCGAAGATGACTTTTTGAATCGTTCAACGAAAGCTTTTTATATGGAACATGGTCATTTGCAGGTACAATGGCAGATTGAAACGGTAACGCATGTATTCCATCACCGTTCGCAGCTGTATAACTATCTCAAGCAGCAGGGCCATGAACTGAACTTTTTCATGCTGTATGCGTAATTAAACCTGTAATAATAAAGTAAGCTTAGTTAGCCCCACCGGATGGTCCGGTGGGGCTTTTTTTTGCGTACAGTCGTCTATCAATCTATGAAGTCTATCAAAATTGGACATTATGACGCTGGTAATTCACCGTTGCTTTAATAGATTTCAAGCATAGAATACCGTATCACAGCAAAAGGAGGTGATTTCGATGGCCATCCTTTTACCGCAACAGTTTTACAATCTTCCAGCAGGTGTAGGTAAGTCTTACTACGAAAACTTGGCTGGAGGCACCAATGCCAGCGCTACAGTGAACAACTTTGGACCTTTTCCGGTATCTCTCGTGATTACACGTGTTAATGCACCAGTAGTCACTTACGTTGTTCCTGTAAACAGCAGTCTTACCATTTCTGCAGGTGGAGTTCTGGTTTTTGCCTTGTTAGCTAACCTTGGCGGCGCAGCTTCCGGAACAATTCAATTTGCCACAGCAGATTTGTAATTGATGTGGACTGGAATGGAATGGCCTCTGTCGGACATCTTGTCGGCAGGGGTTTTTCTTTTTTTATGTGGAACCTTCTGGATTAAAAGTGATATTATACTAGAGTCTTATTATTTGATTTATTAATAGGTTGTTATAAGAATGAATTTCTTATACAGCGAGAGAAAGGGAGATTTGTTGTTTAGAAAGATGTTCATCTGTATTTTGGGGATAACCTTAGTATTGTCTGTAATTCTGTTACCACATGTTGCTCAGGCTGTGACTGAGTTGGCTACTCTGGAGTATGGCAATGGGGCTACATATTATGGAGAGACCAAAAATGGAAAACCTCACGGGAATGGAACCATGACCTGGGGGAAAACCAAAACCTACAAAGGAAGCTGGGCACAGGGGAAACGTTCGGGACACGGCGTATATAAAGTTATAACACGCGGAGAGGACAGTATTACAGAGTCCAAGTATGATGGGAACTGGAGGAATGACAAAAAGGATGGTAAAGGTAAACTTCAGGTTAACGAAATAGCATTGACTGGAGATATGCTGGAATCGCGAATCCAAACAGGGACATTTGCAAAAGATCAGTGGATTGCAGGCTATGATGTACGAAATGGAGAATATGATCCGCCATATTATTTTGCTTACAAAGATTCGAAAATGAGTCTTAAGATCTTGGGAGATGCCGGAAATATTTTGAATGGATTAAAGAATAACTATTTCTTCTCGTTTACATACCAAAAGGGAAAAATATATAAAAGTGTTGGTGTTGGAGATGAGTATAATCCTAAGCAATTTAGTTCCTTCATAAAAAGTGTAGAGAAAGAGATCAAGCCTCACATCAATCAATTTGAGGAATTGGCTAAGCAATTATAAGTGTGATTAGAAGGTATGAACGTATACAAATATAAATGTTGTTTATCCTGACGGTCATTCGATTAATTTAAGGTATAGGCGGCACGCAGATTGGTGTTGGCATACAGGAGGTTAGTGGATGATGAACAGAACAATCTTATTTGAAACGGAACGGTTGGAATGTGCGACTTGGAACGAAGGAGATCGTGCGCTGGCGTTTGCATTGTGGGGCGATCATGAGGTTGCCAAATGGATTAGCAGCAAGGGATTTCTGAGTGAGGATGAAGTAGAAGCGCGATTAACACAGGAGATTCAAAGGCAGAAGGAAGCGGGAGTGCAATATTGGCCCCTTTTTGAGAAAGAGACGGAGGTGTTTGTCGGTTGCTGTGGCCTGCGTCCGTATTCTTCAGAAGAGGATATGTATGAATTGGGATTTCATCTAACCCGGGATCACTGGGGCAAAGGGTATGCGCAGGAAGCGGCACGGGCGGCAATTGGTTATGCCTTTGACAAAATGAACGTGAAGGCACTGTTTGCCGGGCATCATCCGGATAATGAAGTGTCACGTCACATCTTGATCAAGCTGGGATTTGAGTATACAGGTGATGAACGTTATGAACCGACAGGAAAGATGCATCCATCGTATGTGCTGCGAAAATAAGAAACCCTCGACCAGCAAAGGACAGGGATTGAGGGCATCTGGTTTCCCCCCTTTTATAGAACTAGTTCATTCGAAACAATGCGATGTGCGGTGACAATTTGCCCGGTGCTGTCTTTTCCCCACACTGAAATTTCAGTTAATGCAGCTGCGCCTCCACCCGTTGTGAATACATATTCGTATCCATCCAGGTTGGCAAAGTAGGTTTGAGAGAAGACTTGCCCGGGGGTCAGATTAACGGATTGAAGCACATATAAGGTCCTCGTTCCATTCAGGAAATAACCTTGAATGAGTACATTGGACGTATTGATGGAATCGGTGTTGACCATTTTGATGGTGACTTGTTGTGTAGGCCTGCTGCCACCGGAGAGATTGTTCTCGATCGGGCCTGTAGAAAGGACTGCCATAGGTTCATCTCCTTTTATATGAATGTCTTTTCCTGAGAAAAGCTAGAATAGTATATGTTAGAATTGACGAAAGCGTTTGGACAGAGAGATAGATGTACTGACTGAAAAGAAGGCACTCAAATTTCTGTCCACCGGGGATATATGTTTTCATGCTTTTTTTATTTCGCTTTCAGCTTCTATTAAGGTAGCGGAGGTATGATAACTCTTGTAAACCCCTTCTCGTGTTAAATAGATGTGTGACTGACCCCGCCGGACGCCGGTGGGGTATTTTTTTTGTTTTATTTTCAAATAAACAAAACTAAACAAAAATAAATAAAAGTTTATTTCTGTGTTTTTTATTGACTATCAAAGATAAACAAAGGTATAATGAATGTGAAATAAAGAACTTACTATGTACGTGGCAAGCCATATGATTTTCAATATAAGGAGAGATTGATCATGAACGTGACCCTTACGAATGACACAACACAGGTTGCAGGTTTCCATATTCCATTTGTCCGTGAGATGGCTGAGATTACACAACATATGTGGAAAAATGGCTGGGATGAGCGCAATGGTGGTAATGTCAGCTATCTGCTGGAGGAAGAGGAAGTAGCCCAATATATAGATATCCATCATGTGATTCGCAAGATCAAACCGGCATTTTCGGTGCAAGAGCTAGCAGGCAAGTATTTTATTGTGACGGCATCGGGCAAATATTTTAAAAATGTACTCGCTGATCCCGAGAGCAACCTGGGGTTGCTACGTGTATCGCAAGATGGTCAGGAGCTGGAAGTGCTCTGGGGATTGAAGTCGGGGGCAAACCCAACAAGTGAGTTGCCTACACATTTCATGAGCCATATTGAACGTTTGAAGCTGGACCCCAACCACCGGGTTGTCATGCACAACCATGCCACTCATGTATTGGCCATGACGTTTATCCACGAATTGGATGAAGCAAAATTCACCAAGACCCTCTGGCAAATGTGCACGGAGTGTGTGGTTGTATTCCCGGATGGAATTGGCATTATTCCATGGATGATTCCTGGATCGAACGAGATTGGCCGCGAAACGGCTGAGAAAATGAAAGAATACCACGCGGTCATCTGGCCGCAACATGGTATCTTTGGAACAGGCACAACGATTGACGAAGCTTTTGGTCTGATTGAGACCATCGAGAAGGCAGCCCAAGTGTATATGCTGGTTGCTGGTCACGAGATCCGGCAGAGAATTACGGACGAACAGCTGACCACACTGGCACAAGCGTTTGGTGTTACTCCTCGTCCAGGCATTCTGGACGTGAAGGTGTAACGAATTAATCCGAGGTTAACAACAATTGAAAGGTTGATCTGACGCGTAGTGATTCTGATTGAGAATATTGATTCGTTATATACAGGAAGTGGTCTTTGGTTCACTGAACCAAAGGCCATTTTCTGTTTTTCGGCTAACAAACGTCGTTTTGGTTCAAAATAGTTCAAAATACTAAACAAGAATGGCTTTGTTATCGATTATTGAATCGTAGAATGCATTATCACGCGCTGGCGAAATTCGGGTGAAATGACGTATTGTCAACGGCTCTGCGATTTTGCATAATAACAATGCTTCACAGATGAGAGACGGAAGGATGTTATGATCATGCTTGGCAAAATGAAGAGAATCTTAATAGGCAAGCCAATGAAATCGGCTGAACTGGATGGAGAAAAATTGGGGAAATGGAAGGCACTCGCCATCCTATCCTCGGATGCCCTATCGTCCGTTGCCTACGGTACGGAACAGATTTTGCTGGTGCTCGTTGCGGCCGGATTCGCCGCCCTGTGGTACTCCGTTCCGATTTCCATCGCCGTGCTGGGATTACTCGTCATTTTAATTTTTTCCTATCGCCAGACGATATTTGCTTATCCAACAGGGGGCGGCGCTTATATCGTAGCCAAGGATAACCTGGGTACAACATCCAGTCTGATTGCCGGAGGATCTCTGCTGGTCGATTATATTTTGACTGTTGCAGTAAGTTCGTCCGCAGGGACGGATGCGATTACGTCGGCTTTTCCTATGCTGCATGATTACAGTGTTGTGATTGCTCTGATTATGATTGTGTTTCTAACCATTATGAATTTGCGGGGAGTGACGGAGTCAGCGTCTGTGCTCGCGATCCCCATCTATCTGTTTATATTTTCGATTGCAATTCTGATTATCTCGGGCGGAATCAAATTTCTTGCCGGGGGGATGGAAGCAGCTGCACCTGAATTCGGAACAAGTCTATCCCATGTGAGTATGTTTCTGTTATTAAAAGCATTCAGCTCCGGATGTTCGGCCTTGACTGGTGTGGAAGCGGTAAGTAACGCGATCCCGAACTTCAAGCAGCCTGCCGAGAAAAATGCCGCAGGTACATTACTGCTCATGGGTTGTATATTGGGAGCCATGTTCATTGGTATCACCTTACTGGCTTATGGATACGGAGTGAAGCCTGATCCCAAAGCAACGGTCATTTCCCAGATTGCTGAAGCGACGTTTGGCAGGGGCACGATGTATTTTATTATCCAGGGTGTAACGGCACTGATCCTGTTCCTGGCAGCCAACACAGCATATTCGGCTTTTCCACTATTATCCTTCATGATGGCAAAGGATAAATACATGCCGCATGCATTTATGGTCAGAGGAGACCGCCTTGGGTTCTCAAACGGGATCATTTTCCTCAGTGTGATGTCTGCGCTGCTGGTGGTTGGGTTCAAAGGAAATACGGAAAGCCTGATTCCGCTCTATGCGGTAGGGGTGTTCATTCCATTTACTCTGTCGCAGCTCGGTATGATGATTCGCTGGATCAAAGTCAAGCCGTCTGGCTGGCAGATGAAGTTGCTGGTCAATACGGTCGGTATGCTGACTACATTATCGATTACCCTGATCTTTATTTTCACCAAGTTCACGCAGACATGGGTCATCTTTATCTTTTTGCCTTTCGTTGTTTATGTGTTCATGCGTATTCACCGTCACTATTGCAACATTGCCGATGAGCTGCGGATTGATATTCAGGTTGATAAGCCAGCCAAAAAAGGCAATACGATAGTCATTCCTGTTGCGGGTATTACCCGAGTCGTCATGAACACAATCAGTTACGCCCAGACGATGTCGGATCACGTGGTCGCGCTGTACATTGGATTCGATGATGAGGCTATACGCAAAATGGAGCAGAAGTGGGAAGAGTGGAATCCAGGTGTTCGTCTGGTTGTGATCAAATCGAGATACCGTAGCATTATGGGGCCGCTGAAGAAATTCATTGATACCGTAGAGTGGAAAACGGCCGAGACCGATCACATCACCATATTAATCCCGCAATTCATCACCAAGCACTGGTGGCAAAATGTACTGCATAACCAGACCAGCTTCATGATCCGGGCCTATCTGATCAATTACAAAGACGTGATTGTCACCACTGTGCCATATCATCTTAATCGTTAATTCGAACGGTTAATCGCTTCACCTCGTGTGGAAGATTTACAGATTATTGTAAAATGAGTCATGTTCTTTAACAGGCAAACGTTCATATTCCATTTACACATCGAACCGCAGGGATATCTCCAAAAAGGGGAGTTCTTGCGGTTTTTTTGTCATGAGATAAGGTCTGGATACCGCTTTCGAATGGATGCACATTTGCGTAAACTCCCTTGTCCATGATTAACGTTACGTTGATTCAGAATGAATTTTGCTGTGACATTCGACTCTTACACTAGATAACGTGGTGCTGAAGTTGATGTAACATTTCACACACACTGAATGCGTGAAACAAGGGGGAAGAAAATCCGATGAGTGAGCTTGATAACCGGATCAGCTTGCCCGCCGCCAAACGGCGCGTATCAGGTACGAGTGCGCGCCGGACAGCCTCGCTGCGTGTGCAGCGAATGCGGGAGAATCTGCTGGCCTATGGTTTCCTGGCACCATCGCTGCTTTTGTTTGCAGTGTTTCTGTTTTACCCGATGTTTAAGTCCGTGTACCTCAGTCTGCATTCCACAGATCCGACGGGGCAGATTGCAGCTTATGTAGGACTGGATAACTTCAAGGCCGTGTTCCAATCAGGACTGTTCATGCAAGGGATGAAAGTGACGTTACTATTTGTGCTGTTTACAGTCCCCACAGGTATGTTGGCTGCTCTGATTCTGGCTGCACTGACTCACAACCGGTTCAAGGGAATGCGTATATTCCAGTTTGTGTTCTCTCTGCCCGTGGTGTTATCCGTCGGTTCGTCAGCGGTCATCTGGAAGTTTCTCTTCCATCCGACCCTGGGCATGCTGAATTATCTGCTTGGCAAAGTAGGCATCGACCCAATTCCCTGGCTTACCAGCCCGGATTGGGCATTGATCTCGATCTCCATCATGACGATCTGGATGAATCTTGGATTCAACTACATTATTCTATCCAGTGGTTTGGCAGGCATCCCGGATGAGATCTACGAGAGTGCCAAGATTGACGGCGCAGGACCATTGCTGACGTTTCGCAAAATCTCGATGCCGCTACTGTCACCCACGTTATTCTTTGTTACGGTCGTATCGATCATTGGTGCTTTTCAATCGTTCGGTCAGATTAACATTCTAACCCGGGGTGGTCCGATGGACAGTACAAATGTTTTTGTCTATTCCATCTATCAGGAAGCCTTCGTTAATTTCCGCTTTGGTACAGGTAGTGCACAGGCATTGATCCTGTTTGTGGTGATTATGCTGCTGACCCTGATCCAGTTCAAATGGGTAGAAAGGAAAGTGCATTACCAATGAGTGCAACATGGACCAAAACGCTGTTGTATGGATTACTGACGATCTGTGCAGCGCTTGTGCTGTACCCGGTGATGTACACCTTTTTCATGGCCGTGATGACGCCGGAAGATGCGAGTGCTTATCCGCCGCATATCATTCCAAATTCAATCGATCTGTCCAACTTTAGCGAAGTATTTGATATTGTTCCGATCGGTCGATTTATCGGCAATACCTTTCTTGTCGCAGGACTGACAACGCTTGGTCAATTGATTACAGCGAGTATGGCAGCCTATGCTTTTGCGAAAATGCAGTTCAAAGGCAAAAACGTCATCTTCAGCATGTTTGTCGCAACGATGATGATTCCATGGGAAGTGACGATGATCCCCAACTACCTGACGGTTCGCAGTTGGGGTTGGCTGGATAGTTATCAAGGGCTTACCGTGCCGTTTCTGGCAACGGCGTTTGGTACATTCCTGCTAAGACAGTTCTTCATGCAATTGCCCAAGGAATTGTTCGAGGCGGCGAGGATCGACGGTTGTGGTCATATTCGCTATTTCATATCGCACGTCTTGCCTTTGTCCCGTCCGGCACTTGGAACACTGGCAATCTATTCATTCTTAAGCATGTACAATTCGTATCTCTGGCCGCTGCTGGTGACAAACACACCGGAAATGAGAACCGCTCAGATCGGGATCTCGATGCTGGAGTTCCAGGAATCCACAGCGTGGAATCTGGTATTTGCCGGAACAGCGATGGTCATTCTACCATCCTTATTGTTATTGATCTTCGGGTTGAAACAGCTTGTACGCGGAATGGCAGCAGGCGCACTGAAGGGGTAAGGTGAGAAAGTTTTAATACTATTTAATTGAAGTGTAAGCTCTGAAGGTTTTGATCTAAAGATTTTGATACCAGGAGCGAATAAAATGAGGCTCGTGCTTCAAATAAGATGTTGAAATGAACGACGGTAGTAGTGGAGGGGACGAAATCGATTCTGAAGAAGCAAAGCGTTCGCCTTTATCCCCGGATTTCCCCCTTTGAAAGGGGATGAAAAGAAATCCGGGGATAACAGCGATCAAAAGAACGATTCGTAACCGTAACGGCCACACCGCGTCATCCCCAAGATTTTATTGTACGCGAGCCATATAAAAGGAGAGCGATTTCGTTTGAAAAAAAGAGGAACATTTGCATTAATGCTGGCTGCACTCATGTTGGTCATTTCCGCTTGCGGAACAAAAGCGGAAACAAGCAGCCCGGCAAGTGGAGCTCAAGCAGAAGCGGCCGCAGCTGAAACAACACAATTGACTTGGTGGCACTCCATGTCTGGCGCAGGGGAGAAAGCCATTAACCAACTTGCTTCCGACTTTAACGCAAGTCATCCCGGCATTCAGGTGAAACCCATCTATCAAGGGAAGTACGATGAGAGTCTGAACAAACTCAAAGCATCCATGGGCTCAGACAGCGGTCCAGACATTATCCAGGTCTATGAGATCGGCAGCAAGTTCATGATCGATTCAGGCATGATTACGCCAGTACAACAGTTCATCGACAAGGACCAGTTCGACCTGTCCCAATTGGAGCCAAACATCATCCGATACTACACCATCGATGGCAAGTTGAACGCCATGCCGTTTAACACATCGAACCCGATTCTGTACTACAACAAGGATATGTTCAAAGCAGCAGGTTTGGACCCGGAGAACCCGCCAAAGACGTATGAAGAGTTTGAGCAAGCGGCAAAAGCACTCGCAAAAGACGGTAAGCCAGGTGCATCCATGGCGATCTATGGCTGGTTTATGGAACAGTTCTTTGCAAACCAGAATGCAGATTATGTAAACAATGGAAACGGAAGAACTGAAGCAGCTACAGAATCTCTGCTGAACTCCGAAGCTGGAGTGAAGACATTAACGTGGTGGAAAAAGATGATTGACGAGAAAACCCTCTCCAATCTGGGGCGTAGCACAGATGATACAACAGCAGCATTTACCGCTCAGCAAATCGGTATGACCCTGGATTCCACGGCTGGCCTGCGTAAAATCGTAGAAGGTTCAGGTGGCAAGTTTGAACTGGGAACAGGCTTCCTGCCTCGTCCAGCGGATGCCAAAGAAGGCGGCGTTGTAGTGGGTGGAGCAAGCTTGTACATTATGAATAACAAATCAGAAGCACAACAGCAAGCGGCATGGGAGTTCATCAAGTACTTGGCTACACCAGAGGTACAAGCGAATTGGAGTGTTGCGACAGGATACTTCCCTATTACGACAGCAGCCTACAATGAGCAAGTATTAAAGGATAATATGGCGAAGTACCCGCAATTCCAGACAGCAGTCGATCAATTGCACGCTTCCGCGGATTCGACAGCAACATCCGGGGCATTAATGGGAGTATTCCCGGAAGCCAGACAACTTGTCGAAGGAGCGATTGAAACGGTTCTGAATGGACAAGGTACACCACAGGAAGCATTGGATGCAGCAGCCAAACAAATTACAGACAAGATTGCGCAATATAACAGCACGGTGAAGAAATAATTTAATTCATATCAGTGTTGAATGCAGTGATTAAGCTGCATTCAATTTTTTTGTTTTACTAAAAAGAAAGACTAACATTTTTTGTTAATGATTCCGAAAATAGAATAGGAAGCTGAAAGGGGTATCCCAATACATGGATTCATGAAAAGCAATGGACAATATTAAAAATAAGAAGGAGTACAAGTGAATGAAAAGAGTAACGGTTCTAATGATGGCATTTATGTTGTTGTTTGTTTCAAGTGTTTATGCGGAGGAACTTAAAGTTAAAGATATTGAACTCATCCCTAATACTTCAGTTTCGGTCGGTGGTAAGATTAATCTTAATATAGTTGTTGTGTATGATGACGAAAATTCAATACATAGCGATAACGATCCATACTACAGAAGAAATACAGGTCTTACAAAAACAGATTATACGATCAGTGAACCTCATATACTTCAAGTGCTGAGCACTGGGATGGTAAAGGTAATAGGTGTAGGTTCTTCAACAATTACTGTTAAAGTCGAAAATGTTGAAAGATCAGTTACTATTTCAGGTAGTTTGGATGAAGCAATTGATGGAGGATACATAAAAAATGGTGTGACTCTTGTTCCGATGAAAGAGGTATTCAAGGCACTGGGAGGGAGTGTTAGTTACATTGCTCAACAGGACGCCTTCGAGATTAAAGTTGGTTCTACCAAACTAACTCTCCCGAAAACGGGAACAAAAGCAACGTTAAATGGAGAGCCATTAACTCTCAAGTCCCCGTTGCTTGTTCAAAATGGCGTAACTTTGTTTCCTGCTTCTGTTCTCTCAGATGCTCTGGATGGAACTGTGACTTATAACTCTAAATCTAAGCAGATGCAAGTATCCATTGGTAAAGGTAAAATGACTATTAATATTGAACAACCTCAAAAACAAAACAGTGTAACAGGAACAACTCCAACAAAAGGGAAACTTTATGCTGTGCCAGCTACTGGAGATATGAAAGGGTGGAGCATTCTCAAGGGTCATCCTTACGAAAAAAGCATCCGTGTGTACTTCAAAGTCAATGGGTCAAATGTACAAATATATACTAAGGATATAAGGAAGGTAGATCTGAATAAAAAAGTAACATGGACCGATTTAGAGGGGAAAAAACACACAAATACGGTAAAACAGTTGTATACTGTTTTTGGGGAATTAAGTAATGAATATACTAGTGACATACTATATAAAATGTTTGGAAAAACATATTCAGACTGGATCGGCTCAACTTCACTGAATGCAGATCGATACGTTGACCAGTACTTGGAGCAACAAGGATTAATTGAACCCTATGGAAGTAATATTACTTTGACACCAGACACAGAAGTATATTGAAAACCGTCTGTAACATTTCGAAAAAGTGAAATTAGTATCATTTTTCATATTTTATATTATCCCACAAGAAAGTCTCTGAGAGTAATTGGAGATGTTCTTGTGGTTTTTTTTGATGTGGTTATATGTCTTTGTTAATTATCAAGTAATAATTAACATTCCATTAACTCATACTGATTTTGCGCTTAATAGTTCTCTTTTATACTCAGTTAATGTGGTGATCTAAAGTGATCCGTACATATCGTTTTTCATGTGAAAATGCATGTCTCAAGACTCAGGTTTTAGTGGGTTTAAAGAAATGAGTACTGTCACTAAATGTCGAATTCGTATATATATTCAGTATAAATGTTAATTTAATTGACGTTAAATAACCGTATATCTAACATTTGTATAACTTTAGTAGGCTTAATAACATGTTTTTAATCAAAATTCAGTACTATTTATTCATTATTATAGAGATTCGTTTAGGATGTGTAATATTAGTGTTATATTTTCTTTCATTAAGAAGAAATATTGTTTACACAAGCCTGTTATTCAGTTATCTTATATTTGAACTAATGTACAATCTGTCTGAACAAATGATTGAAAATTCAAAACATGGGGGTAGGAAAAAGATGCAAAGTAAGCAAATAAAGAGTTGGCTCAGATTATTCTTAGCTGTAGTTCTGCTGATTACGGGTGCCATACCGGCTGGCTTATTCAACAACGAAGTTGCAGCGGCTGATGAGCCGCTAACAGTTGCGGAGGCACTCGCTCTTGGTTCGGATGAATCAACCGCCACAGTTGAAGGTTATGTTGTCGGGACCTACAGCAACGGTCCAAGTGTAAATTTGAATCCCCCCTTTACTGTAAACACCAATTTTGCAATTGCTGATAGTCCAGCCGAAACAGATATTAGCAAAATGATGCCTGTTCAAGTACCCACAACTGCTCCTCGCAGCACGTTCGGACTACAAAGCAATCCCTCCTTATATCAATCCAAAGTACGTATTAACAACGGTTCGTTATCTCAATATTTCACTTCTAAAGGTATACGATCCGTTACATCAACAACTTTTCAACTGATTGATGAGACACCGGATACGGAAGTGGCTAATGTCACAGCTAATCCGTCCTCAGGGGCCGTTCCGGCAGGAACACAGGTTACTTTAGGAACAACTACAGTCGGTGCTGCCGTATACTACAAGTTAAATGATGAAAATGCGTTTCTTCCTTACACAGTTCCCATCACGGTGAATGATGCTATGCACATTGAAGCTTATGCACATAAAGAGGGCTTACTGGATAGTGCAATTGCTTTATTTAATTACACGATCGTTGACAATACTCCAATTTCAATCTCTGATGCCAGAAACAAGCCTGAAAACTCTTCGGTTACCGTTCGAGGGATTGTAACCTACCGAGAGGAATCCGGGGGAATGGCGAATCTATATATTCAGGATGAGAATGCCGGAATCGTCATTCGTGGTACAGATTCAACTGTTGAGCCAGGTGACCGGATTGAAGCGTATGGTCCACTCACCATTTATAACGGTCTACTCCAGGTAGAGAAGGATAAACCAGGATTTCCAGGCGGTTATATTAATATCTTGGATAAAACACAAGAAATTCCTGAACCGCTTACGTTGACATCCAAAGACTTTGCGCCTGCTGAAGGCGGAGGCAAGGGTACGGGCGGCAACTATGAAGGGATGCTTGTCGAAGTCAATGGGGTCACAGTGACAAGAAGTAGCAGTTCCACCTTTTTTGCGACAGATGTGGATGGTCGAGAGATCACGATCTATGCCAAAAATAGCCCCACTGCACTGGCAATAGGCAAAACATACGAAAAAGTGACAGGCGTCATGACTTATCACACAAGCTATGGTCTCGAATTAATCCCACGCACAGCAGCGGATGTTGTCGAAAATCTGCTTTCTGTTACAGCTAGTGTTCCTTCAGGGGGGATTGTAAAAGGATCTACAGTGACTTTATCCTCACCAATGGCGGGAGCAGAAATTTATTATACGGTTAATGGCACTAACCCTACATCAACATCTACGCGGTACACTGGACCGATTATAGTAGATGAAGATATTGTTATTAAAGCTATTGCAGTGTCTGGCGGGAATACAAGTAATGTATATACCTATACTTACAAGGTTCTTCAGGAACTGAACAATCTCAGAATCCACGATATTCAAGGGGCCTCCCATAATTCCTTATATGATGGTTTGGCTGTGCAAAATGTTGAAGGTATTGTGACTCATGTTGTAAATGCAACTTCCTTCTACATGCAGGAGCTTCCCGATATGGAAGATAACGATGACAGAACATCTGAAGGTATTCTGGTCTATAAGTCTTCACATGGAATGACGGTAGGTAACAAGTTAAGCGTATCTGGACAGGTGAAAGAATATGCAACAGCAACGACTGAGCTGGCAATAACGGAGATTGTAGCTACATTAATTACGGTTGAAGAGAGTAATAAAGATCTGCCTGAACCTGTGGTTTTGGGTGCAAACGGTCGAATGATTCCTACCGTAATTGATTCCGATCAATTTGGTGAGTTTAATCCAGATAAGGATGCCATTGACTTTTATGAAAGTTTAGAAGGTATGAGAGTCCAACTCGATAATGCTATCATTATCGGTCCATATTCCAGTGAACCGGGGCTCGCTGTAGTTGTAGATAATGGTACAAAAAATGCGCTGCGCACTCCTGCAGGCGGTGTTATTCTAACAGGCGATGGTGCAGAACCGTTTGAGAGCTCACTTAATCCGCAACGGCTGTTCATCAATAAAAAACCGTCTCAGGCCGTTAAAACGGGGGACAAGCTGAGTGGCTCCGTTAATGGGGTTATGACATACTCGAATGGAAACTTCAAAGTGATTCCTGAAGGTAATCTTCCAGCGATTACACCGAGCCCTCTCGAACAAGCAACAACAAAAATTCAACCTACGAATGACAAACTAACAATTGCGACCTTCAACGTTGAAAATTTCAGCCAGAAGGATGCAGCCAGAGCTGTTAAAATCGGTGGAATTGTTGTCAATAATCTGAAAAATCCGGATATTATCGGCATTATGGAAGTGCAAGATAATGATGGAGAAACAGACAGTGGAGCAACAGCTGCAGATGCTAGTTTCCAAACCCTAATCGATGCCATTGCAACTAAAGGTGGTCCTACGTATAAATACACAGATATCGCTCCGGAAAATAACAAGGATGGCGGAGCACCAGGGGCCAACATTCGTGTAGGGTTTCTGTATAATGAAGCACGTGTGTCCTTGAAAGAAGGAATTAAAGGAAGTGCGACAACAGCAATTCAGGTAGGCGCTGACGGCAGTCTCTCCAATAATCCGGGTCGTATTGCACCAGGGGATGCGGCGTTCGCCAGCTCCCGCAAACCGCTTGCCGCTGAATTCGAATTTAATGGTGAACGTGTAGTGGTGATTGCCAACCACTTCAATTCCAAAGGCGGAGACCTGAAACCTTTTGGAAATATACAGCCTGCCACTCGAAGCAGTGAAGTTCAACGGGCGAAACAAGCTGCATTGGTGAATGGATTTGTGAAAGAGTTACTGAACAAAGACCCTGACGTAAATGTCGCCGTTCTCGGTGATTTCAATGACTTCCAATTCTCAAATACATTGAACATTGTCGAAGGTAATGAACTGGACAATCTGGTAAACGAACTGCCAGAGAATCAGCGTTACTCCTACATCTATGACGGCAACTCTCAGACACTGGATCACATTCTGGTGAGCAAAAATCTGACTGAGACAGCAGCCATCGAAGTGGTACATGTAAATGCCGATTTTGAGACAGCAGATGGACGAGTGAGCGACCATGATCCACTGCTCGCACAATTGAGTATTGGAGATCCAGTGGAAGAAGGGGACTTCAACCTTCGCGTGCTGCACACAAACGACACGCATGCGCATCTGGATAACATCCCGCGCCGAGTAACGGCAATTAAGGAAACACGCAATGATAATACCCTGGTGCTGGATGCAGGGGACGTATTCTCGGGTACATTGTACTTCAATCTGTTTAACGGTCTGGCTGATCTGGAATTCATGAACATGATCGGATATGATGCCATGACCTTTGGTAATCATGAGTTTGATAAAGGTCCAAGCGTACTGAAAGCATTTATTGAAAAAGCAGAGTTCCCGTTTGTGAGTGCCAATATTGATTATTCAAAAGATGCGAATTTAAGTGGTTTGTACAACAATCACATCGGGAATCCGGGTGAGAAAGCCGAAATCTATCCGGCGATTATTACGGAAGTGAATGGTGAGCGAGTCGGTATTTTCGGACTGACAACACCGGACACGGTATCTCTTTCTTCACCGGGAGATGACTTGAAGTTTGTAGATTATAAGGCAAGTGCACAAGCAACCGTGCAGATGCTGCAAAATGAAGGTATCAATAAAATCATTGCTTTGACTCACCTGGGCTACTCAGAGGATCTCAAATTGGCTGAAGCCGTAGAAGGAATCGACATTGTGGTAGGTGGTCATTCACACACCATTCTGAACGCACCAGTTTTGGTGGATACCCATGCGGACCCAACTTTGGTTGTGCAGACTGGGGAATATGATGTTTCTCTTGGTCAACTGGATGTTACGTTTGATGAAGCAGGCGTATTGAAAAAGTGGAACGGCAAATTGCTGAGTCTGGATGCCAAAGATGCAAACGGCCAATTCGTCTATGCTGATGATGTGGAAGCCGCAAACAAGCTGAAAGAATATGCGCCTCAGCTGGAACAATTCAAGAAAAAAGTTATTGGTAAAACAAATGTCTTCCTGGATGGAGAACGTGGCACTGTGCGGAAACAGGAAACCAATTTAGGAAACCTGATGACAGACGGTATGCTGGAGAAAGTGAAATCCATTGTGCAGGAAAATGACGTCAAAGGATACGTGGCGATCCAGAACGGCGGTGGCATTCGAGCTTCATTCCAGACAGGGGATATTACGCTGGGCAATCTCCTGTCTGTGATGCCATTCGGTAATAATCTGTCTGCGTTGAAAATGACAGGTAAAGAAATCACAGCCGCGCTGGAAAATGGCGTTAGTGGTGTGGAAACGGGAGAAGGGCGCTTCCCGCAAGTGGCAGGCATGCGGTTCTACTACGATTCCACGAAACCAGGCGAAAAAATTGATGCCACGACCAACACCGTAACCCAAGTTGGTCAACGTGTAGTCAAAGTTCAGATTAAGAATGCAGATGGTACGTACACGGATATCGATCCGAATGGGTATTATATCGTCGCAACCAATTCATTCATGGCTAACGGTGGAGACTTCTATCGTGCTATGAGAATGGCGAAAGATGATAATCGATTCTACGAATTAAATCTGGTCGATTATGAAATCTTCCATGAACATCTGGACCGTGTAGGTACAGTTGATCAAAAGACGGAAGGACGTAGTACGGATCTGAAGGGAGCGCCACTTCCGGGGGACGGTAATGGAAGCAATCCTGGTAATGGTGGCGGCAATAATGGAAGTAATCCGGGCAGTGGTAACAGTGGTGGAGGTTCTACAACACCTACTACGCCTGTAACCCCAACCACACCGACTACACCAACCAATCCTACGAACCCAACTACGCCAACCGTTCCTGGTAATGGAGGAGGTACTAATCCAACCACTCCGGTCGTAGACCTGAAGGACATCGGAAATCACTGGGCAGCTGCTGCCATTGAGCAGGCCATTTCCCGGGGAATTGTGAATGGGTATCAGGATGGTAATTTCCGTCCGAATGCACCAGTCACACGCGCCGAATTCATTGTTATGTTAGGGAGAGCATTTGAACTTCCAGCCAGCAACAAGGCATTGACGTTTAAGGATGCTGCGGGAATACCTGCATGGGCACAATCCTTTATTGCTCAGGCAGTGGATCAAGGCATCATTAGTGGGTATACGGATGATACGTTCCGTTCATCGGGCAAAGTATCGCGGGTAGAGATGACAGTTATGCTTGTTAGAGCACTCGGTCTCCCGGTACAGTCGAATCCGGCACTGAGTTTTGCGGATGCAGATAAAGTACCGGCGTGGGCTGTTCCATATATCGCTGCTGCATATGATGCAGGACTGGTGAAGGGAACAGGTAAAAATATGTTTAACCCCCTCGCTGAAGCCACACGTGCTGAAGTGGTGACTCTGCTATTGTCGGCAAGCGAGTTGCAAAAGCAATAAAACGTATGATACAGACGTAAAAAAACAGCTTGCAGACTTCCATCTGCAAGCTGTTTTTTTCTAGGGCGTGTCTGAAAACTCCGAAGGAAGTAGATTTTGCCGAACTTTCGTTCCAAGCAAGGGAGTTTTCTGCAGGCGTGCCGGGGCACGTCAAGGGAAAGTGACGCAGCAGGGGGCGAAGAGGCGGTGAAAGATGCACTTCAGCGAGATTTGAGATACGCCCAATTAATGCCTGTTAATTTTCACCAAGTGAAGGTATAGTAGACAGGATTATATTGAAGGAGTGTTGACGACATGCAAAATCAACCCGTTTTAATCGCACTATTTGCCATAGCGGCAGGGATTTTTAGTTTGCTCGGTGGTATTAACAATTGGGACTGGTTTATGAAGAGCTTCAGAGCAGGAATTTTTGTGAAGACTATTGGACGGCAGGGCGCAAGAGTGGTATATTGTATTCTTGGTGTAGTCATGATTGTCATTGGTGTACTATTGTTGCTGATTGGTAAAGTGTAGGATAGAAAAGAAAAGAGAAGAATTTGCAGATCCTGAGTACATAATTCAGTTTCACAGCCTTTAATGTAGAAGGTAACGATTAGTACGTTTAGCTTTATGCTTGAGATTTTCGAAGTTAGTTAGGATGTGGAGATTAGCTTTTTAAAATGTCTTGAAGCCCAAGCCTTTATACCCTGGGGAAAGGGAGACCATTTTCTAAGGAACTCAGGACGCCTTATTTCGCCTTTAGTTCTTCTTTTTACAAAGTAAGGAACATCAGACACGTTATTTACTGGAATCCCTGACAAAAACACAGCAAACGACTGTTTTATTCTGATATAGCGTGTCTCAGATTCTTTAGATTTCTGGAATCACTTCATATCCTTGAATAAGACGTCTCCGATTCGTTAGCGCTTGTATTTGCTCTGCTCTAACCGTGAGTGAGTATTCTACTCCTGATCCTATCCAGAGCGAAGCTTTTCATTAAAAGGGAGAAAATCCACTTTAACGGCACTTCAGGTACATTCAGGCTTTGATTAGGTTTGAAAACATTACCAAGTAAAAGTTACACTCAAAAAGACCACCGAAAAATTTCGGTGGTCTTTTTACCAAATTCAGGTTTATACAACTCAATCTGGTTTAATTATCTTTTAAGTCTGCAATGGAGTTGATGTCCATGTAGGCTGGTACAACCAGACCAGTTTTGGCACCGTCCATATTCGGACCCAGATCATCGATCTGATCCTTATACTTGTTGTAATAATCGGATGAAGTAAGTGGCAGCCATGCGGCTGGCGTAGCATCTACATCACCGTTGGCGATTCCCGTCCACATTGGACCGATTTCAACTTGAAGGGAAGTTACGTTGTAACCGAGTTTCTCCTTCAGAACATACTCCAGCAAGTTGGTACTTGCAATTTCGGAGTCCCAGGCCACATAACTTAGTTTGATGGATTCGCCATTCACCGGGGTAAGATCTTTGGTCCACTCAGCGATTTGGTCACTATGCTTCTCTGCATATGTAGCAGCAGCTTGCTGAGCATCTTCTCCATTTTGAATAGCGATCATTATTTCACCCATCTCTTCAGTTGTCCAAGAGAAGCGATCCAGGAATTCATAAGCGACAGGTTTGTCTTCCTTTAACCCTTTACGGGCAATCGTATGAATCTGTTCGGCTTCACCGTAGACACCTTCCGGATCCTCCAGGTATTTCAGGTCGTAAGCGTTGAACATCCAATGTGGTGTCCAACCAGTAACGATAATCGGCTCCTTATTCTTAACAGCTTTATCCAGCGTAGCTGTCATTGCGGCTCCTGAACCTTCAACCAGTTTCCAGTCAGACAAACCGTATTTCTCAATGGCACTTGCTGTGGATCTCATAATTCCTGCACCTGGATCAATACCAACGATTTGGTGATTAACCTCTTCGCCCACATTAGCACTTGCCGATGGAGTGGAAGAAGCGGCACCTGTCTCCAAATCTGCAATCGAATTGACTTCAGTCATGTAACTAGGAACCACGAGGCCAGTACGTACACCTGTCATATTGGCACCCAGATCGTCCACCTGGTCTTTGTAACGTTCCCAGTAGTCTGCGTGTGTCAATGGCAGCCAAGCTGCTGGAGAGGCATCTACGTCGCCTGAGGCAACACCCGTCCACATTGGTCCGGCTTCGACTTGTAGAGCGTTAACTTTATAACCCAATTCGTTTTCCATCACATATTTCAGCAAGTTCGTACTTGCGATTTCGGAATCCCAAGCCACATAGCTCAGTTTGAATGCATCACCGTTCACTGGAGTCAGACCTTTGGTCCACTCAGCAATCTGATCAGCATGTTTCTCAGCATAAGCTTTAGCTGCTTCTTCTGCGGATGTGCCATCCTGAATGGCAGTCATCATTTCACCCATTTCATCCGATGTCCACTGGAAACGGGACAGGAATTCAAACGCAACAGGGTGATCTTCTTTCAGACCTTTACGGGCGATGGTGTGAATTTCTTCAGCATCACCGAAAGATTTTTCTGGATCTTCCAGATATTTCAGATCATATTTGTTGAACATCCAGTGCGGAGTCCAACCTGTAATAATGATTGGATCTTCATTTTTGATGGCTTTGTCCAATGTAGCAGTCATGGCTGCACCAGAGCCTTCAATCAGAGTCCAGTCAGTCAGTTTATAGTCTTCGATCGCTTTTGCAGCGGACTTCATGATGCCAGCCCCTGGATCGATACCAATAATCTGATAATTTACTTCTTCACCTACAGCATTGGCTGCTGAATTGTTGCCACCAGCGGAAGTTGTGCCACCAACAAAGTATTGTGAGAAACCAGCTACAAGCACAAGGAATGTTGCCGCAGCAGTAATCCATGCTTTTTGCTTGGCTGTAATGCGTGAGGTCTTTTTGCGACCTGGCATAAACACATTTTGTGTAAAACGGTCCAGAACAATCGCGAGTACAACAACGGCGAGACCGGCTTCGAAACCTTTACCGATTTGCAGTTGTGTTACGGCACGATAGACTTCCGCACCAATACCTTGTGCACCAATCATGGATGCAATAACAACCATGGACAGTGACAGCATGATGGTCTGGTTAATACCCGACATCACGGTAGGCAAAGCGAGTGGAAGCTGTACTTTGAACAACTTTTGCATGGAAGTTGAGCCGAATGCATCAGCTGCTTCAACCAATTCGCCAGATACCTGTCTGATACCCAGGTGAGTCAGACGAATCGTTGGCGGAATCGCAAATATAACGGACGCGATAACACCTGGAACGACACCTAGACTAAAGAATGTGACCGCAGGCAGTAAGTAGACAAATGCAGGCATTGTCTGCATGAAGTCAAGCAGCGGTGTAATGATACGCGCCGCAGTTTTACTGTATGCAAGCCAGATTCCGACAGGCACACCAAGCAGGATCGAAACCAATCCTGAAGTGATAACCAGACCGAGTGTGTCCATCGATTGGGACCAGTATCCCAAGTTATCTACGAGCAAGAACCCGATAACCGTAAATAGTGTCAGTGGGAGTCGACCTACGAGGAACGCAAGAACTCCCAATATAGCAATGAACAAGAGTGGATGCGGCAGCATGAACAGCCCGGAGAAGAATCCGACTACTGCCTGAATAACAACAGAGATTACATTAAACAATCCGGAGAGCGAGGAGCTCATCCAGTCAACGATGGATTCAATCCACGATGCTAGTGGTATTTTGGGAATCATTCACAAGTTCCTCCTTTACTGCAACTTCACCGCTAAGCGCACCCAGCAGGGCACCGCGGACGATAACACCTTGCAGACGGCCATTCTCACCAACAACAGCGAGCGGCACATGGGCAGAACTTACAATCTCGAACAATTCATGAATCAGGGTCTCAGGCGACACCGTCGGCCCGTCCGTGATCAGAATGTCGTTCAACAATTTGTTTTCGCGCATGGCACGGGTTGCATCTTCAGCTGTAATAACACCAAGTAGTTTGATCGAACGGTCAATGACAAACAGGTTGGAAATACCACGTTCGCGCATTAATTCGAGGGCAACACGAGGACCACGATCAAGCGTAATTGTTTCAGGGCGGCGCATTACGTGAGATGCTGTAAGGACCTTGGACAGATCCACGTCTTCGACGAAGCGGGCCACATATGAGTTGGCCGGTTGAATCATGATTTCTTCCGGTGTACCGATCTGCACAACTGCGCCGTCTTTCATAAGGGCAATACGATCGCCGATGCGCAGCGCTTCGTCCAAGTCATGGGTAATGAAAATAATCGTCTTTTTCATTTTATCCTGAAGCTCGATCAACTCATCTTGCATATCACGACGAATCAATGGATCAAGTGCACTGAAGGCTTCATCCATTAGCAGTACTTCCGGGTCATTGGCAAGTGCACGCGCCAAGCCGACACGTTGCTGCATCCCGCCACTGAGTTCATCTGGCATTTTGTCTTCCCAGCCCTTAAGGCCAACCAGCTCAAGTGAGGTTTTTGCTTTCTCCCGGCGTACTTCCTTATCTACTTTTTGTATTTCCAATCCATACTCCACATTATCAAGAACGGTACGGTGCGGGAACAACGCAAACTTCTGGAAGACCATGCTGATCGTTTTCCGGCGCACTTCGCGCAATTGTTCTTTGTTCATCTTGCGTAGATCCTTACCATGGACCAGGATTTCTCCGGATGTTGGTTCAATCAGACGATTGAACATCCGAACCAGTGTGGATTTACCACTCCCGGACAGTCCCATAATAACGAAAATCTCGCCTTCTTTAATGTCCATGTTGACCCGGTTGACACCAACCGTTATCTGTTTTTCTTTGGCCAACTTTTCTTTACCCCAACCTTGCTCCAGTAATTGCAGACCTTGCTCGGTTTGGGGTCCAAACAATTTACTTACGTTTTTCACTTCAAGTATGGTCATGTTTTCACCCCTTCTGATGTGTTGTGCACTTCGAACGGCTTTCAGCATCCATAAGCCCATACACTTATGCGCCCAGCCACGAAATCCGGTAGTTGTTGCTTCGCTTCCCGTCTTTCTGGGTAACGTTTTGTATTCTAACAATACTTACCCCGTATAGCAACCGAATAAACAGTACATAATGTTTGTACAGTAAAAACTGTACAAAGTTTTCCTCCCATATGCTCCGTCATTCTCCTTATTCTGCCTAATAAGGTTCCTTTACATTTGATATCGCTTTTTCTACAATAGAAAATGAGCTGAATTGAAGCTGAATTTTTTGGTTAAAAGATAGTCATAGGCAATTGTAGCCTGGTAAAGTTCCCATTTTCATACATTGGGTGAATGAAAGCCCTCTGGCATATATGATGTCCGGCCGAGTGCTTTCCCATGTAAGCAGGACTTTTAAAGTGTTGCAATTATTTCGCCAAAGACTGTGGAATGTTCAGAATGGAGGTTGCAAGCATGGGCTTGGACCATTTACAAGAGGAACAGCAGGCAACCGTGCTGAAGATTCGTAAGCGCGTCATTGAAGCCATTGGACGTAATATGGATCTTTACGGCGTTACGCTGTCGACGGGACACTTATATGGATTGCTATTTTTTGCAGACAAACCAATGACCCTTGACGATATGGGACGGGAAATGGAAATGAGCAAAACGAGTATGAGTACAGGTGTACGAACACTGCTGGATTTGAAAATGGTAAATAAAGTGTGGAGCAAGGGCTCCAGAAAAGACCTATATGAAGTGGAATATGACTGGCATCAGACGTTTACGGATTATTTTGCCATTAAGTGGAGAAAAGCCGTGGAGAGTAACCTTCAGGTTCTACGCAAATCAATTGAAGAACTGAATCGATTACTCGAAGATCTGGATGAAGAGGCGGATGCTGAACTGATCCACATCCTGATGGAAGACAAACACAAAGTTTTGCAAGCGGAAGCATATTACAAATGGTTGGATCGGTTGATTGATACCATGGAAAATGAAGAGATATACAAGCTTGTTCCGAAGGAAGAAATCAAGGAACATTTATAATTACACGCAAAGGGCCCTTTCCGTTATAGGAGAGGGCCCTTTGGCCTGTGCAATATCTTACTGAATTATAATGAAGAAACACGATGTAAAAGATAACCTTGCCCATCGTATCGACCTATGTTCACATCTAATGTCCGATCAGACCTGCCTGAGGAAAGACTACAGACTGCTGAGCAATCTCTTCGAGTTCGTTCAGAATCTGCAACCGGCCCGCCGGGGTCCAGCATAAACGTTGCCAGTTCGAGATATCGTGAACGTTACCATACAATACAGCAGGAGATCGATTCCACGATGCTGTCTGTTTCATGCGTCGGAACAGCTTTTCACTGGCAGGCTGAAGCGAAGCACGATGGATCAACAGGTAATCCGTGTCCAGCACGGGAATACTATCCGCAACATACTCATTTCTGGAGCTTTCGGGAGATACAAGCTGAGCAGGCTGGAGTCCCAATTCAGCATACAACAAGTGATTTAATGGATGTTCGCCAGTCCCTTGTAAGCGAATGAACTGATTCGTAACCTCCATCAGAGTCAATCGTTTTTGTCCGAAATAGGGTTGCAGGTTCAGGCTTGTTTCAAGCTTGCGAAACTCTAGTTCTTTGAAATTCAGCAACGCCTGCTGCTCACGTCCAACCAGTTCGGCTATGCGAATATGGTTCTCTTTCCAGTCATCAGTGGACTCCAAGATGATGGTGGGTGCAATATTTTTCAGGCGATCGTAATAGGGCTTATGGTAAAAATCACCGATGATCAAGTCTGGCTTCGCCTGCCGAAGTTGATCGAATTGTCTGGTTAATCGGCGTTCTTGTTCATATTCATCCGTTTCTTGGTCAAACACACCTTCACCTTCCAGCACAGCTACCGGGCGCAGTCCAAGCGAGGCCAAGTTCTCATGGAATCCCATAATAGATGCCGTAGCTACGCGAAGTTGGTCTCTTTTCATATATACGCTGGGGGCAATCCCCAAGGTTTGTTTGAATTTGCGGCTAAAATAATACTCATTGCCATACCCGACAGATACCGCGACGTCTTTGAGGACACATGATTCCTCTGCCAGCTGTTTTTTGGCTTCTTCTATACGTAAACGATTCAGGTAATCGGTCGGTGACATGCCTTTGGCCTTCTTGAAACTGCGGGAATAGGAGCTGGGTGTGAGTCCAGCAATCTTGGCAAGCTGATCCATGCTAATTCCTTCACTCATGTAACGTCGCATATACATAATACTGCGTTCCAAGGCAGGGTCCACTTTCTCATGATTGGCTTCCAGCCTGTTCTCCGAGAGAAACTGCAGCAGATCATGCAGCTGGCTATGTATGCTGATAAAGTGATCCGGTTGAAGACCGCGATAGGTTTCATAGAGTTGCTCGAAACGTAATTTAGCCTGCTGCTCGTGACGGACCAGCAATCTGCCTGTTTGCCAATCCAGCGGGAAGGCGGGTGAGGAGGCCATTTTCCATTCCCCGCGTACTTGCTGCAAACGAACCGTATCCATGCTGAGCAATATACATTCGGTCACATTCGAGCGTGCAGCGGCCTCAATGGTTGTTCCTGGCTTCAGTACAAACAAGCTGCCTGCTTGCGCCGTATAGACTGTATCATTCAGGACCAGAACACCGTCTCCTTGCAAAATAAGACAGAGCATGGGCCGTGACACCGTCTTGCCTTGCACACGGAAATTCTCCCCACGACGCACACGGCACATGGAGGAGAGGAGCGGTAGAGATGAGGTTTCAGCAATGAAGGGAAACTGTTCAGTCATACGGACCATCCTTTTGTCTTATTTTCTTAATGATAACAATTATCATTCTCATATGGAAGATGTTTTTAAAAAATAGTTTTCGATAACCAAAAAAGGACTACCAAGCGCCGTTATGGCTACCGGGTAATCCTTTTGATATGGACAAGTCCGTTGAATGGCTATAAGCCTGAATCAACAATATATGTTAGTACGGTGTCACCAATAGAATATTGTCGAGGAAAACGTCACTCATTACTTTTTTCCCTGTTCCACCCGTTTGCACGTGATATAAGCGATATTGATCTTTGGCATTGATGTAGAAGAGGCCCGCAACATCATCTCTGATATGGAATGCATCCCATTCGTCCCCGGTAAGTTTCGTTACCTTGAGAGCTGTATTAACCGAATAGAGTCCGTTGTTGCCCGAGATGTATGCAGCCGTAGCTGTACCATTGGTCAATTGATTCGCAACATACGTTACATTGTTCAGGTTCAGGTTGGCAGACTTGGTCACTTTGTTGCCCGAGACCGTTTTGGCATAAGCCTTTTTGTCTGTATCAATAAGGACAACCTTGTCTGTACCTAAGGCACTTACTTCACGAACGCTCTTGTTATGAAGTTGAAGTGTTTTGGCTGAAGTCGTTAACGCAAACGCTTTGCCTTTGGCATAATTGTAATCCTTGTTGCTGTCGAGAACGATTCCTTTGTTATACACGTAAAGATTGTTTCCCCAACCACCGGAATATACAGCATTCACATCCAGTTTGGCTTTGGGATTAACAGCGGTCGCCTTACCAGTGTTGTAAGTCACCTTATACATGACAACAGCATTGGTGGAATAGAAATCCTCGTACGGGTCTGTATTTACCATCAGTTGCAGTTCGTTTTTGGCTTGATTTGTAAAATAACGTCCTTCCACTGCGCCTGCGGCAATCCGCTGCACAGCTCCAGAACCGTTGGACGTTTTGGACACGATCCACGTGTTTCCATTAACCAACGCATTATAGTAGGCACGCCCTTTGGTTACCAGGAGAAACGGAAAGTCGGTATCGGCCTTGTCAGCAATCTTGGTGACAGATGAAGCGTCACTATTGCCATTCGCCCGATAAATGGTACCTGTAGCATCCAGATAATAGATGAATCCGTTATCCGTATAATAGCTGAGTACATCTGTAGCAAATGTCTCTGCCGCATCGCTGGACCCGTCATTCGGAACCCGAAGTAAGGTTGTGGAAGAAGCAGTCTGCGTATAGTAGAGATAAGAGCCTGCCGCGAGCAAGTCTACACCTTGGAAATCAATTAATACTTCTGTTGTATTGCTGCCATCCGCGGATACTTTGTACAAAACTCCGTCAGATTCATAATACACTGTGGATTGGCTGAGTGAAGCTGCCTGGGCTGCGGTTCCACCTCCCAATGTCACTGCTGCAATGAGTGTAAATAACAGCAATGTACAGATGGTGCGTTGTAAGTATGTATACCCTGTTTTCATTCGTTCATCGTCCCCCTCGTTCTTCTATATGTATGTCGTTAATTCCTTATGTTATATCGGTAAACTATGGAAGATATGTTAGATCTCAAACATGAAAAAAAGAAGAGGATGAAATTGAATTTCATAGTCATTCAAACCTGAAATCGAATTGCGCATGATGCTGCCAATCCCGTCCCAAAGCATTCTCCGCCTGACTTGATCGTGATAACATAACTCTCAACCAGAGCAGAGGAGTGAGCGATTATGGAATTGAATATGGCGATCATCGGATTTGGGAACGCAGTGGTGAATTATCATTTGCCTTATCTGGACAAGAAAGAAAATATCAAGGTGAAGACAATATACCGTCGCGAGGAAGACCGGGTTGGCGATACAGAGCGTGAATTACTTTATCCCGAGATTACTTTTTCGACCAATTTCGAAGACATATTCCAAGATGATGAGATTGAATTGATTGTTGTCGCCACCCATGTGGATAGCCATGTAGAATACGCCAAGCTGGCATTGGAGAACGGGAAACATGTGCTGGTCGAGAAACCTTTTGCCTCCACTTCTGCGGAAGCCAAAGATATCTTTGAACTAGCCAATCGTAAAAATCTCATCGCCATGGCGAATCAAAATCGCAGATTTGATGGTGACTTTCTGACATTGAAAAAAGTGATTGAGAGCGGCAAACTGGGGGATATTGTTGAAATTCAGTCCCACTATGATTATTTTCACCCACAGTACGCCAGAAGTGGATTTGGACTGCTGCATGGTTTGGCCGTACATACCATCGATCAGTTGATCTTCATCTATGGCGTAGCTGACCGAATTGATTATGATGTTCGGAGTTTGATCGCGCCGGGTGAATCCGATGATTACATCGATATTGATTTTCGATATGGAAGAATGAAGGCCACGATTAAGTGCAGTCTGCTTGTGAAGATCGAGCATCCAAAATTCATTGTCCACGGGGATCGAGGGAGCTTTGTTAAATATAGCAGTGGGCATCAAACGAAAAATGGAGATGGACGAACCCGGGTATCCATTCAAGCTGAACCGGAGGATAACTGGGGTATGATTAGTTATGTGGACGATGAGGGGACATCACATACGGAGAAAGTTCCTTCGGAAGCGACAGACTATGGCATTTTATATGATCAACTGCTTCAAGCCATTCGACATAACGGTGATAAACCGGTCAAGGATGAAGAGGTTTTATATGTATTGGATATTTTACATGACGGAATCGAAGCGGCGAAGAGAGCCAACTGACAAACAACCAACGACAGGAGCGAGACGATATGATGAATATAGCAACGATTGGTACAGGGTCCATTGTGGATGCCATTTTAGCTGCGATTAATGAACTGGATGATGTTACGTGTACAGCGATGTACTCCCGGAAGAGAGAGACAGCACAGGAGCTTGCGGGTAAGTATGGGGTCGATACCATCTATACGGACCTGGAATCTCTATTTTCAGATACAAATGTAGATCTCGTATATATTGCTTCACCAAACAGCATGCATTACGAACAGGCCTATCAGGCACTTCAACATGGCAAACATGTCGTCTGCGAAAAACCGTTCACGTCCACGCTTCAGGAAGCAGAAACGCTGATTGCATTTGCAAAAGAAAAGAATCTGTTGTTGTTTGAAGCCATCTCCAACATTCATCTGCCCAATATTAAAGTCATAGAGGAGCAACTACCAAAGCTTGGTCCGATCAAACTCATCCAGTGTAACTACAGTCAATACTCGCGCAAATACAATGATCTGCTTGCAGGGCAAACACCAAATGTATTTAATCCACAATTCTCTGGTGGCGCGCTGATGGATATCAATATTTATAATCTTCATCTGGTCATGAATCTGTTTGGCAGTCCGAATACCGTATCGTATACCGCGAACCAGCATGCAAACGGCATTGATACATCAGGAGTAGTGGTTCTCAAGTATCCGGATTTTATTGCCGAATGTGTAGGTGCCAAAGACACAAACAGCATGAACTTTGTGCTCATTCAGGGCGAGAAAGGTTATCTTCAGGTTGTGGGAGGAGCAAACGGTTGCCGGGAGATCAAGCTTCAGATCGGGAATGAGCCTGCTGAGGGGTATAATGAGCAGACCAAATCCAATTGGCTGTACTATGAGTGGGAAGCGTTTAGGGACATCCATGCAAGTGGGGATCACAAACGGTGTTACGAACTGCTCGAACACAGCCAGTCTGTGATGAGTGTACTCATGAGTGCACGTAAGGATGCCGCGATTGTATTTGCAGCGGACCAGCTTTAATCGTTAATACGTATCGCTAATGCTCCCCATGTATAACATGTCGAAAATGTAGAGTACCGAGACCATCGAAGACATTTTGGATAGCCTTAATTGTTCATTGTATCCATAAGCCAGCAGCGTTTCATCACAATGCTTGGATAGGGTTGAATGGTTGTTGCCCGTGACCGCGATGACTTTCATCTGTTTGCTATTGAGCACTTTGGCGGCTTCAATCATGGATTGGTTCTCACCTGTGTGCGATATAACAAAAGACAGCGTCAGGCTATTCGGATTCATCGTGTTCAAATAATGCATGTTCGGACTATTGTGAGCAATCGCAGATATGCCGAGTTCATTCCACTTGGTACAAGCCTGTTGAGCCAGATAATAATTCATATCACTGCCATAGACATCAATGCGTACGGATTCTTTGACCCAGCTAGCGATTCGTAGCAAAACAGGAGCGTTTAACATCCGGCGGGTATCCTCCAGCGCCTGCTGGTACAGGTAAGGAACCGAGTCGATGGCAGCCAGCACGTTGCCTTGTTCTGCAATTGCATGATCCTGCGTCTGCAACGCGGAAGGTATCTGTTGGTATTCAAGAGCAAGCTTTAACTGAAAGTCTGGGTACCCCTTGGTACCCAGCTTTTTGCATAAGCGAACAATAGTGGATGAGCTTGTATAGGTCTGCTGAGCCAGTTCATGGGCTGTAGAATCAAATACAACTTCGGGATTGTTCAGGATATAGTCCACAATATGTTTCTCCTGTGCCGTTAATTGTGAAGCATATTTTAATTTTTGAAGTAGTTTGGATTCCATACAGTTGTTCCATTCCTCTCTAGAATCATCCCGTAGCATATATCTCCACATCATAACCCGCGTATATTTATTTCTCAATCTGTATAGCGGAGCGACAGTGTGATCTGTTGAATTTCCTCGTTACACTCCACATCATTCAGATCTGACTTTCCGCCAGTTGCTGACGACTATTCCACGCTGTGACCAGACGAAGAAGAACCAAACTTATGAGCAGGAGCACTGCTCCAATCATGAGTAACATCCAAGGACCAATCAGCAGCATGCCACTGGCTTGACCAGCGACTAAGGCGATGAGGGGAAGGACAATTAATCCGCCGAGCTGATAGGCTTCCTGGAACCCACGGACCTTGGCCGAGATCAGAACGTTCAATAAAATGACCATAAGACTGCAAGCGGGAACAACCCAGATGACAAGTATTATCCAGTTCAGATTGGGAAACATCAACGTTCCAAACATGGGGTACATCAGAATATTGGCAATGATTCCGTAGATCAGGAAAGTAACCCAGGATAATAGAATGGAAGGAATCAGTGCAGCTAGCACTTTGCCTTTAAAAAGAGTGTTCATACTGATCGGTGTGAACAACAATCCTTCCAGCGTCTTACGTTCCTTCTCACCAGCGAAACTATTGGCCGTCAGAATACTGGAGGCCATCACCGGAATGATGAGAAACAAGGGGGCGAACATATACATGGCCAAGTAATAGACAATACGATGATTATCTGTAGGCATGGAAGCAAGCTGAGGAATCTGTCCACCATGGGTTAACGCATCCAATGATTCGAGTAGAAAGCTGATGTTGCCCAGAGAACGAAGTTCCATTCTGGAGGCCGCCCACAGGAGAGCAGAGGGCATAATGATTCCAATAATCAGTGGGACGATCAACATGGGCAACCAGAGCTGAACGCTGGCTGTGACAGACCTAATATCTTTGCGTACCAGTGCACGTACGGCTTGGCGGTTATTCATGTTGTTGTGCCTCCCTTATGGCAAAATAGATACTTTCCAGATCACTGCCCGTGATGCGGGCCTGATAGACTTGACCATGCTCCGTTAATTGCCTTAGCAGTAATGGAATATCTTCACGCGATGTAAGCTGAAATACTGCTTGATGTGCGGAGATTATTTCAGGTGTAAAGTCGGTTGCCGTGTGCCATCCATCGGGTATGTCGGCTTCTACTTCGAGCTTCGGCGTGGACAGGTACCGGCTAACAATCTCCTGTTCCGTGCCTTCCTCAACGATGCGCCCCTTTTCCATGAAAATATAATGATCACAGACGGCTGACAGCTGGGACAGCACATGGGATGAGACCAGAATCGTCATCTTTTCTTCCTTATTTAACTGACGGATAATGCGCAGCACCATCTGAATTCCATCCGGATCAAGGCCATTGGTGGGCTCATCCAGAAACAGGATGGAAGGACGGTGCAAGAGTACTCGTGCAAGGCCCAAGCGTTTCTTCATGCCTGTGCTATAGGTGCCGACTTTTCGATGCTGATAATCCTGTAACTCGAACAGAGTTACAAGCTCGTCGATTCGTTTCTTGGCATGCTTCAGGCCAAAAACATCTGCGAAGAAAGTCAGATTGTCACGCCCACTCATATTTTCATATAATCCACTTTGTTCGGTAAGGGTGCCACACATGGCCAGTACTTTCTCCGCCTCACGAGCGGCGTCCAATCCGTTAATGGTTACCTGTCCACCGGAAGCGCCCAAAACACCATTCATGATACGGATCAGTGTGGTTTTGCCCGAACCGTTGGGTCCAATCAACCCTGTGACACTGCCTTGTTTAACTGTGAAACTGACATCATGCAGTGCTTGATGCACCTTGAATTGCTTGGATATGTTACGTACTTCGATCATGTATATTCACCGTCCGATCTGAGTTTGGAGATTATACGTGTGGTAGGCTGATATCGTTCAAATGGACGACAAAAAAGATATTTTCCTCCTTCAATAGTCCCGAATGGAGGATGCACAATTACCCTGAAGTCTGCCTGAAATCGGGTCTCAGGTTTGTTTTCACTCTGTCTTGTAACATGTATCCTTATTTTAGGGTAGAACATCCGTTTCATTGCTATTCATAACGTGGTAATGAAAGATAAGGCCTTACGTCTCATGAATGCCTTTAATATTCATATAACGCCGGTCTTGGTTATCCAGGGGCGGCTTGACGTGATGTTTAGGCGTGCCTGTCACGGGAACGTCTGTTTTTAACGATTACATAATGAATTCGTCTAACACATCCATATGATTACATCGTATGGGTACATATTGTGTTTGGACTTAGAGGAAGGTGAGTGAGTCATGACAGCATCCAATGAATATCGTTTTCAAGTGAACCTGAGCGGGATGATCCAGATTTTATCCAACCATCTATATAGCAGTCCGAAAGTGTTCTTGCGAGAACTGATGCAGAATGCGACGGATGCGATTACCGCACGAACGGAGGCGGAGCCAGGGTATCAGGGTGAAGTGCGTGTTGAACTGACGGGAACAGGTGAGCAATTGACCATGATGGTGGAGGACAACGGCATCGGCTTGACTGAAGCTGACATCCATGAATTCCTGGCGATGATTGGACAATCCTCGAAGAGGGGGCAGCAAGCGCTGCTGGATGGAGAGACTTCGTTTATCGGGCGTTTCGGGATCGGGTTGTTATCCTGTTTCATGGTGAGTCACGAAATTGTCATGCTGACGCAATCCGCGAAGGGCGGCCCTTCGATGGAGTGGCGGGGCAAGCCGGATGGCACCTATACGATTCGACAGTTGGATACACAGCTGTCCCCGGGGACCAAAGTATATCTGCGTTGTACACCGGACGCAGCGCACTACTTTGAACCAGATTATGTGAAAGAAGCTCTGTTCTATTACGGAGCGTTATTACCGTATCCAGTCACGCTGGATCATGACGGAGCGCAACATGTGGTGAACAGCGAGACACCGATCTGGCTGATGGACCCTGCACTCGCACGCTCACGCAGAGCGGAGGTATTGGCATTTGGTGAACGGCTGCTTGGAGAGCAGTTCCAGGACTTCATTCCGTTGACGACAGCTTCAGGCCGTACCGGGGGTATTGCTTTTGTACTGCCACACGCGGTTAATCTGAATGCCAAGCGTTCTCACCGGGTTTACCTGAAGAGAATGCTGATTTCGGAGAAGGCTGAGAACATTTTGCCAGAATGGGCTTTCTTCGTGAAATGCCTGATCTGGACAGATGAGCTTCAACCGACGGCATCACGGGAACATTTTTATGAAAATGAAAAGCTGGAGGAAGTTCGCTCCGAACTTGGAGACGCACTTCGCAAGGGACTGGCCGACATGGCTGAGAGTCAGACGGAACGGCTACAGAAACTGATTCGCCTGCATGCCTTGTCCATGAAGGCACTGGCTGTACAGGATCAGGCATTCTATGCCATGATTCATCGCTGGCTGCCATTTGAGAGCACGAGGGGTCACCGTGAACTGGGTGAGCTAATCGATGAAGGAGAGAAGTTGTATTTCACGTCTTCTGTCGATGAGTACCGTCAGATTCACCATGTAGCATCCGCACAATCGATGCTGGTGATTAATGGTGGTTATATCTATGACGGTGAGTTGATGGAGACATTGCCGATGGCTGTGCATAATGTACAGACGGAGCGTCTACAACCGGACCAGGTTTCGATGAGTTTCACCGATGTATCTCCCGCTGAACGCAATCAATATTATGATGCATTGCGACTCGCAGATTCTGCCTTACAGCGCTTCCGTTGTCGGGCTGAGGTGAAAGGTTTCAAGCCATCGGATCTGCCGGTGTTGTTCACGCTGTCTCAGGAATCTTCAACACTTCGTGCACTGGAAAAAGCAAGCGAGGAGAGCACGGAATTGTTCTCATCCGTTCTGGGTTCATTGTCTTCTGGCATGAGTTCAGCAGGATACTCAACCTTGTATCTGAACGTGAGTAATCCGATCATTCAGCGGGTACTGACATCACCGGATGATCAGATGACACCGATTGCCATTGAAATGTTATATGTCAATGCACTGATGATGGGGCATTATGCGATGAGCAAACAGGAGCTTGAAGTGTTAAATCAGGGCATTGTTCGTTTTATAGATTGGGGTTTACGTGCAAATACAGATCGTAAGGGGGATGCCTGATGAAGACAGAGATGGATTTTGAAGAATTGATGGACGAGGCCTATGGCTTACCCAATGGTCCGGCGAAGCTTGGTATGCTGGAGGAAGCGGCAAGAGTTGCCGATGTCAATGGCATGGTTATGGAGGCGTACGAAGCACGCTCAGAGATTGTGGATGTAGCCACCTTCTGTGGATATCCGATGAAAGCTTTGATTGCTTTTTCCTGGCAGCTGGGCAAGTTCGACCAACAGCCCGAAGAATATGATGAAGAAACATTAATGTGGTCGTACAAATGGATATTGGGCAAGATGCCCGACTTCCCGGAAATATCACGCGAGAAGATCCTGGAGTTGTTGGAGGATTTTGGACGGCGTTTCAAGTCGTACGGTTACAGCGAACGCTCATACTGGTATTATCGGTTCCGGATCTTTATGGATTTTGGGGAGCTGGAGGAAGCGGGACGCAGTTATGATCGATTCAGAACGATGGACCGTGACTTTATGAGTGACTGCGAAGCCTGTGAGCAGGATGAGATTATGCGATATTTCCTGTTAAAAGGAGACGATGAGAAGGTGTTGGAGGCGGCACAGCCTATCCTGAAAGGGCGTATGAGCTGCGCGGAGATTCCTCATCTGACCTTGTCAGAGATTTTGATGCCGCTATACCGTCTGGGACGGACTGCAGAAGCAGATAAACATCAGACCAAGGGATATCGCCTGATCAAAGGCCAGAACGATTTTGTGCAGAGTTTTGCGGAACAGATGGATTATCTCACACGTACGAACCCTGCAAAAGGCATTGATGTGCTGGAGGAAACACTGGTGTTCGCTGCGGATCATGAAGATCCTTACGCCAAAATGTTGTTTTATGCCAGAGCAGCATCGTTGCTTCGCCGTTGGGCGGAAGAATCTCCAGAATACCGATTGCGTCTGCCAGCGTCCTTCCCGTATGAAGGCGATCCAGGCGATCTGCTCAAGCTGGCCGATTACTTTGCGGAGCATGCTCAGACCGCTGCAGCCAAGTTTGATCAGCGCAACGGGAACCACCATGTATCTTCGTTGATCGAATAGAGACGGATATCACTCAGTAACAGATCGCTATAATAATAAGTTATGAAAAGTAACGAAACAGGCTTGTTCAAGAAGGATCGTATCCTTCTGAACAAGCCTGTTTTTCTTGTCATAAGCATGATAAATCTAATCGGTATGAGATATTTTATTTTTATTGTGCTGATGCTGCAGAAGGGACCGGCGCTGGTACAGGAACCGGCGCAGTTTCAGATGTCTCCTCTGCAGGCTCGGCTCCTTCAGCAGGTTCAGCTTGCGGCTGCTGAGCAGCCATCAGTTCAGCGACGATTTGATCTGTTGGTTGGGTAAGCAGCGCATACATAATCGCAGCCTCTTCCTGACGAATCAGAGGTTTGCGGGAAAGTAAATCAATGGACCCATCTTCCAGCACTTTTACCTCAGGTCCATGGATACCAAGCTTCGCCATCATCTGAACGGCTGGTACAGCCCATGGGTCCGTGTGTCCCGCAAGTTTGACATCTGTGAACAGTTCACTAGGATATTGCAGTTGCAGAATTCTCCACATCATGACCATGGCTTCCTGTCGGATAATCACTTGATCCGGTTTAAACTGCGTTTCATCTGCGCCCGTAATCATACCCAATTCATATCCAAGTTGAATATAACCGGCTGCTTCATGGTCTGCCCAGTCGGTGCCTGCAGGAGGTGTTGTTTTGCTGGGCTTCAATCCACTCAGTTTAAGCGTGTTCTCAATAAATTCAGCTCGTGTCACAGCTGATTTTGGTTGGAAAGACTTGTTAGCATCATTCTCATAATATCCAAGAGATTGTATGGCATAGATGGCTTCAGCATAAGGACTGTTCTCACGAACATCCCGGAAGCCCATAGGCTTTTGTCCTTTTTTCTCATAACCCATAGGGTTGAGATAAGGTTCTTTCATGTATGTGGTACCATCTGTATATTCTTTGAATGCTGTGAATTGACCAGTCAATTCATCTTTGAAGAGATTATCTTCCACTTGAATCAGGTTGCGTTGACCCAGAAAAACATCCGAAATGCTCAGTTGTCCAGGCTCTGTACCTTCATTTTTCAGGGAGCTGACGATCGTGCTAATTCGTAAATCCGCGTACAATCCGGTGAAGCGTTGTAGCTCAGCTGCGGATTGCGGCGTGTATTCCTTGAACTGTACAGGCTCTGCATATTGCGGGAAGAAACTTTGAATGAATGCCGGGTAGAACAGATTACGAAGTGCTCCATTTTGATTATACGTCAGGAAAACGCCTGTATTTTGCTCGGGAATAAGGAAGAGATAAGAGCTGAATCCGGTCAGGTCGCCTCCTTTTGTAATGATACTTGGATTACTTCCTGCTCCGGGAAGCTGAAATGCAGCTTCGAATCCATACGTGGTGTTTGGTAACAGTGGATGAATGGAAGACCGGTACTGTTCCATGCTTTTCACTGTGGATTCCTTGAGAATACGCTCGTTGTCTTTCACGCCATCATTCAGGAACGCAATCATGAACTTCCCGATGTCTTCTGCGGTAGACAACATGCCACCTTGAGGCATTGGTGTTGGAGAGATGGTGTACAGATCAAGCGGATTGTGTGCCGCATCATAGCCTGTAGCAAGCTGCTTCTGGAACTTTTTGTCCAGCACGAAACTGCTGTTATCCATTCCCAACGGTTTGAAGATATGCTGTTGCATGTAGGATTCAAAAGGCTCGCCGCTTACATTCTCGACAATCATGCCAAGCAGCAAAAACGAAAAATTATCGTACATGTAGGCGCTACCAGGCTCTCGAACGACAGGAGGCATGTGTTGCTGTGCGTAATCCTCCATCGCTATGTACTTGTCAAAATCAGTATGGATGTCTTCCTGCTGCGGATCACGGATCTCGAATCCGGTCGTGTGGGTGAGCAGGTTCTCCACAGTTACAGGTTTGTCAAAAGGATTATCAAATTCGAGCCCTTTCACATAGGTCTGAAAATCAGCTTGCAGATCAACCTTGCCTTGCTCCACCAGCTGCATTACAGCAGCAGACGTGAACGTTTTGGAGACAGAGGCTACACGGAAGGCCGTATTTTTCGGATCGATCGCTGTCTTGCTCTCCACATCGGAGAAGCCATAGCCTTTTTCCGCCAGAACTTTGCCATCCTTCACAACAACAACGGAGGCTCCCACATAATGGGCTTTTGCCTCAGGTGAATCGAAGAATGAATCCAGAAATGCTGTAGCCGATTCAGTTGTCAGCGCTTTCGTCTTTCCTTGTTCAGCAGCTACTGGAGTCGCTGTCTCCGCCTGGACTGCGGGTACCCATAGACTGAGAGACAGAACCACAGCCATGAAAGCTCCTGTTAGGGAGGTGAACCTGAAACGGGTCTTTCGTTTGGATAAATGCATGCAAACACTCCTTTATGAAAATATTTACAAAATAGTTACTTACCCATGTATTACTGATTACTCGCACGATAGGTTTCACGATAATAGATTCCAATGTTGGCAATCCAGATCACAGAGAGCATTACAATTGGGAATGGAGCAAAGGTAAAGAGCATCGAATATAGAAACATAGAGACCATTCCAACACCAAGAAGTACATTCATCATCTGAAAAGAACGATAGGCTGCGCGATACACGATCCATTTCTCACCTTCATCTAATTTCTCGAAGTGATCTTTTTTCATATTGCGCGAGTTCAAATCCAGCGCACGATCAGGGAAATAAAGGTTGTATCGCTTCACAGTCAGAGTTTGCACGACCACAACGATGATAATAGAGATGCACGAAGCAACAAGATTCAAGAGGTTAAACAGTTCTGGAGAATTCGGCATGGTTCGGTTGGATGCATACAAGGACAAGGCAAGTGCTGCCCAGGTAAACGTAAGAATAACACTGAATCCGCTGAGTATCATCGCTTTTCCGAGGGAGCGCTCTGCGGGAGAGATGAGTGAATCGGAGTCTCCATATGCATCATCTTCCATGGGAGGGACAGATGGCGTGCGGGAGAGACTGAAGATGTTCCACACCGTCATAACTACCACAAGAGCCGCCAGTATTGCGAATAAAAGATCATAGTCATAGTACACGGACAGCGTCCAGTTCAAGTCAGAAGGGACTTTACTGACTCCGCTAGCTCCGAGAAAACCAACTACAGCGCCACCTGCTGCATACAAGGGAAGACGCAACCGCTTTTTAATGGACGAGGATGATGAATTTTTCATTTTAATCTCCACCTTTCAGTTCAAAGATTTTTTCGACAGGTTCACGAAATACATGTGCTATTTTTAGTGCCAGAACGACCGACGGAGAGTAATCTCCACGCTCAATCAGGGCAATGGTTTGACGGGATGCACCAATGAGTTTGGCCAGTTCCGCTTGGGATAGCCGGTCTCTGGCTCGTAACTCCCGAACGTGATTGTGTAATTCTTCCACTTGCTCACCTCCATGAACCTAATGTACATGATATTTTACTAAATGTAAACTATAATTTACAAAATGTTAAAGATAATTTACCTGTATGCGATGAGATTGGTCATGAAAAAGAGAGCCTGGCAGGCTCCCTTGGATGATTATTTTGTTGTCGGAAAAGTTGTCGGAAAAGTGAAATCAAGATGCATCTGCACACGGCAGATGTTGATTCTGTTCCTCTGCCTTCCGAAGTAACATTCGGAAAAAGATGAGCGCTCCAAGCCCCATCAGGATATACAGACCAGCCATCGCATAGGAGGGCAGAAAGGCTCCAATAGTTAACCCAATACTGCCGAGGAGGGCAGCAACGTTATAACTCAACCCGTCAGCAGCCATATAGGCAGCACGGTCCGAATCTGGAATCATACCCGCGAGCATGACCAGACGAACAGGGGCGTACATCAATTCTCCAATGGTCAGCAATATAGCGGAGAAGATAAGTAACCAGGCCCAGTTGCTGAAAGCAAGTACGGTGAAACCTGCGGTATAGAGGAGCATACCGACAGTCATGATAGATCGGGACTGGAAGCGACCTATCCATTTGGAGAATGGAATGGCAACCAAGGCGACCAGTACGGTGTTGATGACCATGATTAGGCTGAACATATGCAAACCTGAGATATCTGAGCCGAACAGTTGAGCGGTGAATTCATTTTTTAGACGAACAGCGATGTATTTATCCAACTGAAATTCCAGGGAGACTGCAAGTACCGTAGCCGTGAAAAATATCATGAAACGTTTGTCCTGAAAGACCGCCCAGTACGTTTTCAGTATGTTCCTCTGGATGGGAGCATCGCCATAACCTAATGCGCGTTTATACATTGTTTCACGAATCATGAAGACCAAAATAAACAGGGTAGCTATACTTTCTAGGCATACCAGACTGAACAATAGGAAACGAAATGATTCGAAAAATAGCCCGCCCATCAGTGCGCCAAAGGTTACAGCAACGTTTGTTGTCCAATATTGCAATCCATATACATAGTGACGTTCATGTTCACTGCTCACGTCGACAATCATGGCATTAGCAATCGGCACTGTGATCCCTGAACTTAGACTGCTGAGCAGAAACATGAGACAAGTGACAATGATCGAATCCATCCACGGTGAATTTGCGATGGCCAAACAAAATAAGGCCACTACCTGCAGAGTTTGTGCAATCACCATTAACTTCTTCCGTCCAATTCGATCAGACCAATATCCTGCCCACAATCCAACAATCATGGAAGCTACAATATTGACCGTCAGCAATACCCCCGCCATACCTGCGCCAATCTGAACACTCAGATAGATCGCCATGAATGGAATGATGGACTTCTGGGTCAAATCGGTGAAAAAATCAGTAATGATTCGTATCCTGATGTTAGGGTGCAAATCGGCGTATTTCATAAGTCGTTCTTCTTCCTTCCCACTGGTCATGTTGATGTTACTGAGTATAATGGAGGAAAACCTGAAGAAAAACTGTAGAAGCAACCAGGAAGATTTCGTATTTTAGCAGAATGAGGAAGGAAATTAAAAGATAGAAATTTAGAATGAGAAGAAGGTAGGGCATATATGGACGTATCAGAACATTACATTCAACTGCGGTTAAACTTTCCACATGTGCATGATGAACAAGAAGTACATACAACGGTAGGTGAACTTGCCGATCTTTTATGTTGTACGATGCGAAACATGAACCTCATTATGAACAAATTCAAGGAGAACGGATGGGTCAGGTGGAACCCTCAGCGTGGCAGAGGCAAAAAATCGATGCTGGTATTTTACGTCCCGTTGCTTGAAGTGGCGCATGAACGGTTCGACTATCTACTGAATGGCAACAGGATGGAGGATGCCTATGAACTGGCCGCTACCTTGCCAATACCGATGCGAGAACATTTGATGCAACAAATGCAGCATCAATTCGGTCTGCGTTCGAATGATGGGGACAGAGGCCGAGTGGATACATTGCGGATTCCGCAGAATACACCATTTAAGACTCTCGACCCAACGCAAACAGGGATGTGGGGAGAAGTTTTCATCATTGCAGAGGTCTATGATCGTTTGGTTCGTTATAATGCTGAACGCCAAGTCTGTGAGCCGAGTCTGGCTATGGCATGGGAGAGTCATGCGGATGGAAGGGAATGGACCTTTTATCTGCACAAAGGCATACCTTTTCATCATGGAAGGATACTGGATGCCGAGGACGTCAAGTTTACCTTTGATCGCATTATCTCTGACAAGAGTAACCCGTGCAGGCCTTTGTTTGGGTCCATTGAGAGCATAGAAGCGTATGACCAGTTGACTGTACGTTTTGTGTTGAATAAGCCCAACTTCATGTTCCTGGATCTAATGAGCAGTATGTGTGCATCTATCCTGCCTAGAGATGTGGAGATGACCCCACTTAATCCAATTGGCACAGGACCTTATCGGTTGACTCGTCATGATTCGAAGCTGCTTGTGCTTGAGGTATTCCTTGCTTATTTCAAAGGGCGGGCTTATGTGGATCGTGTTGAAGTGTGGCAGCTCCCCCACTCGGGCAAAGCGGAGTCCATCATCAAACATGATTTATTTCCGGATGCACAACCTCGTGCTGTACAGCATGAGATGCAGGGCGGAGTGTATATGACGTTTAATATGCAAAAGGAAGGGCCGCAGCATGATGTGAATTTTCGCCGGGCTGTTCAACAGCTATTGAATGCGCAGGAGTTGTCGGAAGCACTCGGAAGCCCGAACACGCAGGCTGCTTATAGTCTGATTCGAGGACGAGTACAGAAGCAACATCTTACGGAGGGTGCGGATCAAAGGGAGCTATGGAAACAGCAATCGGAACAATCGGATGGTTCGGTCACACCTGAAACAGTACTTTCTGTCGAGACCTCACTGGCGCGGGCCTCAGTATTATTGCGTCGTAGCTCTTACCAAGGGCAGAGTTTAAGTCTGTGGGTGGAAGAAGGAGAGAAGATGGAGGCAGATATGGTCTGGTTTGCAGAGAGATGTAAACAGATTGGCCTACATATTAACATTATCGCGGGAGATCCGGTTCATGCAGTCTATCAAGATGGATTCAGGGATTGTGATCTGATCTATACGGGAGAAGTGTTCAATGATCATATCGTGCTGAGTCTGGTGACGATGTATACCTTTCAGAACACATTATTCCTGATTGCGATGAATGATTACTGGAGACATGAACTGGAACAGGAATGTGGACGAGTGATCATGATCCAGGAACCTGCGGAGCGGTTGAATAGATTGATTCAGCTAGAAGATCGATTGATTCGGGAGGCGTTGCTTCTGCCCGCGTACAGCTTCAGGGAGGAACACGCCCATCATGAATCGCTGCGAGATTATCGTGTTGCGGGTTATGGTCTGCCTGATCTTCGCAGATTGTGGGTGAAGAGAAATCCCGGTGCCGCTGAAGAGGATGCGAGTTACCCGGTGTATATTCCGTTGTGGTAGGTAGGTTTGGCTACCACAATGGAAATGAAGCAAGTGTTCTCTATATAAATTGAATTAAACATTTATACAAAACGGAGAGGACAGAAATAACCTGAAGAAGCAGAGCGTTCGCCTTTATCCCCGGATTTTCCCTTTATGAAAAGAAATCAAAGAAATCTGGGGATAACAGCGATCAGAAGGTTGTTCTGCCATCAGAGTGACCAGTGTAAACATTAATTAGTTTAATTTATATAGGTTTTGATCATTTACGAAACCCTAATGAATTCAATAGGCTTTGTACCCGGTTCAAGCAACAAAGGAATGGAGATGGATTGTGCAACTTCTGATTCATTCAGGGCGAACGTATACGTGACCTTCAGACCGAATAACACAAATTCGACGGAAAACGTATCTTTTCCGGTGTATTCCATAGGCATTTCGATGGCGTTAAAGGTTGCTTGTAACCCGTCCGATGTTTCCTTAATAGACATCTCGCCATAACCAGGATTCGTGTAAATACCTGCATAAGTGATGAGAGGACGATCACAAGGTGTAATGTGAGGTTCTTCAACTTTTTCCTCAACGGCAGAGTCTGGCTGAATAGGTACTTCCAAAGGATTCTCCGGATTAGTCTCCGTTTCTGCTGATGCTTTCCCCATTAATTTGCTCATTCTGGAACTCCAATTGACGGGTTCCAATCCAAGCAGTCGGTCCATGATATGAAAAGCAACCGTATATGGAATAACACTTCCGTTGGTATTGCTCAGTACTACGATCCCGATCTGCTCCTCTGGCAAAAAGGCAACCTGTGATGCGAAGCCATCAATAGCCCCACCATGATGAATCATGGCATGTCCACGATATGGCTCAATCATCCAGCCCAGACCATATGTACTCACAGGCAGTTCTTGGCTTATGAACGGCGAATCACTGGGCATCTGAGGACTATGCATAATCTTCATCTGTTCCTTAGAGATCAATGATTTTCCTTTCCATTCTCCTGAATGCAATTGGAACTGAAGCCATGCAATCATATCGACTAGATTACTGTTAATGGAACCAGCGGGTCCTATGGTATCGATGGCTCGAAAAGGAGTTCTAATATTCTGACCATCTTTCTCTATATAAGGACAGGCATAGTCAGTCTGAAGCTGCATCTCATCGACAGAGAATAGGCTTGAGTTCATACCTAGTGGGTCAAATAGAGACTTCTGAACAACCTCTTCCCACGAATTTTCTTTCAATTGTCCAACCAGATAACCTGCCGTCATGTACATCAGGTTCTGATACTGCCATTTGTTTCGGAAATCTTGATTTGGCTCCAGATACTGTAATGTACGAACAAGTTCTTCTCTTGTGCGTGGGGAGTTGTACCATACCAACTCATGCCTTGGAAGACCGGAGCGATGACACAACATGTCGCGAATAGTGAGACGTTCTGTTGCGACCGTATCGAACATCTTGAAGTCTTTCATATACGACTTCACAGGGGTATCCCAGTCCAGTATCCCCTGATCCACAAGCAGAGCAGCGGTTGCTGCGGTAAAGGCTTTGGTACTTGAACCGATGGCAAACAACGTATTAGGGGTAACTTCAAGTTTGGACTCCAGGTCACGATAACCGTAGCCCTTTTGCCAGATGACTTCATTCTTATGAATCACAGCCACCGCTGTGCCGATACCATTCCATAATCGAAGCTGCTCGTCGATGAATTCATCCAGTCCTTCCAGTGATGTACGAAGCTTAGTTGTCGTCATACCTTCCCCTCCCAATATTCAATAAACGAATAATTTCCTACAATCCACTATGCCTTTTCTGGATAAAGTTAACATCCTCCCCGAGACTGATTTTGCGTAGCAATGCCGTATTAACGGACTTCACCGATTGCTTGTCAAACTAGTCCGCATATATCGAACAAGTCCCTCATAACATGTACTAATCAAGTAGGGGTTCTGCTGCAAGCACAATCCTGAAGTGAAAACATGTGCTAAAGGGGATGATGTCATGCGCCGAATATCATGGATGCTTGCCATGGTATTGGTCTTATCGGCCTTACTTGCCGCCTGCGGGAAGAAGGATGCGGCAGCTGTGGTCAAAGATCTGAACGAAGTCGTAGGAGAGATGGAAAGTTACCAGGGGGCAGGCGTGATGACGCTGCATACCGGAGATACGCCGCAGCAGTACAAGGTCGAGGTATGGCATCAGAAGCCTTCCTATTATCGTATTGCGTTAACGAATGCCAAAAAGGATGTAACACAGATTGTACTGCGTAACGATGAAGGCGTGTTTGTTTTGACGCCGAGCCAGAACAAAAGCTTCCGTTTTCAGAGCAATTGGCCAGATAATCAGGGACAGGTATATCTCTATGAAACATTGATTCGGAGCATTACGGGGGATACAACCCGTCAGTTTGCGGATGAGAAGGAGAGCTATGTTTTTGATGTAGCTGCCAATTATAATACACACGCACTTGTCAGACAGAAAATCTGGCTGAACAAATCGGATTACGCACCTAAACAGGTGGAGGTATCCGACTCCAATGCCAATGTGGTTGTGGATGTGAAGTTTGACTCCTTCAAATTCGGGACTGAATTTGAGAAAGATGCATTTGATATGCAACGTAACATGACAGCCAATACAGAAGAAGGCGGCAAAACAGGAACGGATTCTGGTGTAACTCCTGCGGAGCAAACAGGTGAGGGCGGTAAAGAACCTGCCAATCCTCAGACAGCGCCTGAACCTGATGGAGCCGTTACTGATGGACAGTCGGGTGTAGGTGGTGACACAGAGCAGCAAGGTACAGAGGGTGCTGCAACAGGTCAGGAAGGCGAAGAACCAACGCTTGCAGAGCCGGAAGGGGCAGACAGTTTTGGTGTAATTCAGCCGACTTATGCGCCAGAAGGTGTGCAGCTCAAGGATGATCAGATTCTGGAAGAGGCTGGGGACTATTCGGTTATGCTTCGTTATGAAGGAACATATAATTACACGATATTCGAAGCCAGACCGCAGGATCGAGCCGTATCGCTTGCTCCATCCAGTGTAGTGGATCTTGGATTCACACTGGGGATGATCAGCGGAGATGCGTTGCAGACACTGACATGGATGACAGATGGTATAGAGTATCGGATCACCAGTGCAGACCTGCCTCAGAACGAAATGGTACGCATTGCAACATCGATGCAGGAAGAGTCAGGCAAATGATTTTTGAACGAATGAACGAATAGTAGCATAAACATAAGGAATGCTAAGAAGCATCGGAGACCCGTTCTCCGGTGCTTTGCTTTGATGTAAGACAGGTATTCATCTGGCGCCGTTTTTCTTACTCAATACACCCAATAATGCAAAATGCGCTTCTACGCAGAGGGAACCGGGTAAATAATCGATATAAGCAGATTTTGCTGGGGTGGGAAAGTGGAATTTAGCCCTGCCAATCTCGCTTATTGGTCTTCTTCTGTGTTCGCATTTGTTCCTCAAACGGCGCACCTTACATCTGTTTTTGAATGCGAAACTTCGGTTCATTTGACAGTCACATGCTGGAGCATTACGATGGAGTCTGACGTGAGCCGGATTAAGATGATTAGAGAAGGTGACTTAACGTGCAAGGACAATATCGGCCGACCCAAGCGGACATCAATTTGGATCATTTGTGTACTAACGTAGAAGCTTTCCGCGAGGCATTGCCTCAGGGCATGAAATTCCTCGCCTGTGTGAAGGCCAATGCCTATGGACACGGAGCGGTGGAGACGGCTAGGGAACTGGAACGAGTGGGTGTGGATTACTTAAGTGTGGCTTTTCTTGACGAAGCTCTGGAACTGCGACAACATGGGATTACGATTCCAATTCTGGTATTGGGCTATACGCCGCCTGAAGGGATCGCTGTTGCATGGCAACATGATGTGACCGTCACACTGTTCAGCAGGGAAGTGCTTGACGCCATTCGACATCTGGATGCGAGCACATTCGCTAACAAACTGAAGGTTCATATTAAAATCGACAGCGGTATGGGCCGATTAGGTCTGTTGCCTGGCGATGAGGCATTGGCTTTCATTCAGGAAGTAGCTTCGCTCAATCAGGTGATGCTGGAAGGCATGTTTACCCATTTTGCCAGAGCAGATGAAGAAGACAAAACCTATACACTGGAGCAGTATAGACGGTTCCAAGGCGTGGTTCATGCGCTCAGGGATCAGGGATGTTCCATCCCGATTATACATACGGCGAACAGCGCCGCTGCCATTGATACACCGGAATTGTCCTATGACATGGTACGTGTGGGAATAAGCCTGTACGGACTGTATCCTTCGGCTGAGGTGAATCATCAGGTGGTGAAGCTGTCCCCGGTATTGACGCTGAAGACAAAAGCGGTTCTGGTCAAAACACTGCCACCCCATTGGGGGATCAGTTACGGAACCCGTTATTTTACGCAAGGTTACGAACGAATAGCGACCCTGCCGATCGGATATGCAGACGGATTCTCCAGAATGCTGACAGGTAAAGCACAAGTGCTTGTACGCGGCCGCCGCGTCCCTGTCGTCGGTACGATCTGCATGGATCAGTGTATGGTGTCGTTACAATCTTTCGCGGAAGAGGCGGAAGAAATTCAAGTCGGCGAAGAGGTTGTCCTCATCGGTCATCAGTCTGGTGGCGTAATAACCGCAGACGAGGTGGCAATCCAGCTCGGTACGATTGCTTATGAGGTGATCTGCATGATGGCGCACCGCATTCCGCGGGTATATACCCGCGGGGGAGCAGTAGTCGCCAGAATCAATCCACTTTTGACATCCTGATAGTTAAACTGGACGTCATTACCAATAAACTTTTTTTCAGAACAGAAGGAAAACTGTCGGAGCATCTCGAATTATGTATGACGGTAAGGATTTAATTCCTGAATTGAGATGTTTGGTCTGTACGAATATTGTTCCCCGTGTTTATAATGGAGTACAGCATACTTGATATACTCGGGGCATATATATTCCTTTGTATAAAAGTTCTGGAAAAACGTAATACTGGTTCACAATGGCGAAAGGTTTGTGGGGGTGGAAGAAAGGTGGCCAACTTGCAGAACACCAAGCGGATCATGATCAGTTTACCTGATTATCTTTTGCAGGAAGTGGATGGCATCGTAGCGCTGGAGAATTCCAACCGCAGCGAATTGATTAGGCAGGCTATGAAGCTGTATTTAACGGAGCGTAAGAAACGTTACATCCGTGAAACGATGCAGCGAGGGTACATGGAGATGGCAAAAATTAATCTGACCATGGCATCCGAAGCCTTTCATGCGGAGGAAGATGCGGACAGCACTCTGGACCGCTTAGTTAGCGGGGTGTAGACATTGATCGTAAAACGTGGTGACGTTTTTTTTGCGGATCTTTCTCCCGTTGTCGGTTCCGAGCAAGGTGGAGTCAGGCCGGTTCTGGTGATCCAGAATGATATCGGCAACCGGTTCAGTCCAACTTGTATAGTGGCGGCTATCACCGCCCAGATTCAGAAGGCAAAGCTGCCAACGCATGTTGAAATTGATGCGGCGGCACATGGCTTTGACCGGGACTCGGTTATTTTGCTCGAACAAATACGGACGATTGATAAGCAGAGGCTGACTGACAAGATTACCCATCTGGACGAGGAGACCATGAAATTGGTCAACGAAGCCTTACAGATCAGCCTTGGTTTAATCGATTTTTAGGCAGTAACCAGCGTCTTGTACGCTGCCCTGCCGTCCGTTGGCAATGGATGTTCCTAAGGGAACACACTGAATTCAGACTGTAACCAAAAGAGCGTATGACATCCTTCGGGCTGTTATGCGCTCTTTTGATTAAAGCTTGATGAAAGCGTAGAACATTGGCGATCTTTTCGCTATAATGAAACCTGAGAAACCGTTTACCCGAAAGACCTATATATAGAGGTGGAGGAGACATATGAGCATTTACATCAATCAGGAGAAACTTCAATTTCATTTACAGACCCGTGAGGCCAGTTACGTATTTCAGGTACTGCCTTCAGGATATTTGGTGCATTTGTATTATGGCAAAAAATTACGCGACACCGATCTGAGCTGGTTGCATGTACGGACAGAACGAGCGTCCTTTAGCCCTAACCCTGTGCCAGAGGATCGTACGATCTCATTCGATACGTTGCCAGTGGAATTGCCAGTGTATGGCACGAGTGATTTCCGTAATCCTGCAATCCAATTGGAACTTGAGAATGGCTCAACGGTTTCAGAGTTTACGTATACAGGTCATCGATTGATCAAAGGAAAGGCAGCGCTTACTGGATTACCAGCAACGTATGTTGAATCTGATGAAGAAGCAGAGACGTTGGTTATTGAGTTGGAAGACCGCGTTGCAGGCATCAAAATCGAGCTTTCCTATACAGCCTTTACGGCATTTAATGCAATTACACGCTCAATGCGTATCGTTAATGAGAGCGCTACCTCAGTGAATGTGGTGCGTGCGCTCAGTTCATCTGTTGATTTCCCGCATGCGGATTATGAATTGTTGCAATTGTCAGGTGCATGGACACGGGAACGTGATATTGTTCGTAGACCGCTTGCTTCAGGCCTGCAAGGAATTGAGAGCCGTCGTGGTTCAAGCAGTCACCAGCAGAATCCATTTATTGCGCTGATGACACCAGGTACGGACGAAGATCAGGGTGAAGTCTACGGATTCAGTCTCGTCTATAGCGGTAGCTTCACTGCACAGGCTGAAGTGGATCAGTTCCACACCACCCGTGTATCACTCGGGATCAACCCGTTCGAGTTCAGCTGGAAGTTGGAGCCACAGGAAGCGTTCCAGACACCTGAGACGGTTATGGTGTACTCGGCTGCAGGTTTGGACGGCATGTCACAGTCCTACCACGAATTGTATCGGGAGCGTCTTGCGCGTGGTAAGTTCCGTAATGCGGAACGTCCGGTTCTGGTCAATAACTGGGAAGCAACCTACTTTGGATTCAATGCAGACAAGATTGAACAGATCGCTCGTGCTGGACAGAAGCTGGGTATTGAGCTGTTTGTCTTGGATGATGGTTGGTTTGGACATCGGGACAGTGACAACTCCTCGTTGGGCGACTGGATTGTAGATAAGAACAAATTGCCACAGGGTCTGGATGATCTGGCTAACCGCGTAACAGGTTTGGACATGCAGTTCGGATTGTGGTTTGAGCCTGAGATGATCTCACCAGACAGTGAGCTGTACCGTGCGCATCCGGATTGGTGTCTGCATGTGCCTGATCGTCGCCGGACAGAAGGACGTCAACAACTGGTCCTCGACTTCTCTCGTCAGGATGTACGTGATGAGATTGTGCGCATGTTAACAGACGTACTTGGTTCTGCACCAATCACTTATGTGAAATGGGACATGAACCGGAATATGACGGAAGTGGGTTCTGCATTGCTTCCGGCAGACAGACAGCGTGAGACCGCGCATCGTTACATGTTGGGGTTGTATGACGTCATGGAACGAATCACTTCGGCGTTCCCGAACATTCTGTTCGAAAGCTGTTCAGGTGGTGGTGGCCGCTTCGATCCAGGTATGCTGTATTACATGCCACAGACGTGGACAAGTGATAACACGGATGCTATATCCCGTCTGCGGATTCAGTACGGTACCAGTCTTGTGTACCCGGTGAGTTCCATGGGATCGCATATCTCAGCGGTACCGAATCATCAGGTGAACCGGATCACTTCGCTTGAGATTCGGGGTCATGTTGCGATGTCGGGCAACTTCGGGTACGAGCTGGACCTGACAAAATTCACGGAGGAAGAGAACGACATCGTGAAAGCCCAGGTTGAGCTGTACAAAGAGATTCGTGGAACGGTTCAATATGGAACATTCCGTCGCTTGCTCAGTCCGTTTGAAGGCAATGAGACGGCGTGGATGTTTATTGCACCGGACGGAAGCGAAGCCGTTGTATTCTACTTCCGCGTGCTCTCTGAGCCCAATGCGCCACTTCAGCGGCTGAAGCTGAAAGGATTGGACCCTAATGCGGATTACCGTCTGAAAGGCGGCTCGGAGACCTTTACCGGCGATGCCTTGATGTATGGTGGTATTTCTGTAGGCAGCACATCAGGAGACTATCTGAGCGAGATGTTCCGGTTCGAGCGCGTCTAGACTGCAATTGCATATAAAGTTTTAAAAAAAGGAAGGACCGGGGAGCGTCGTGATGACGTTTTTCGGTCTTTTTTTGACGTAATGGGGAAGGCTGGAGGATAACATGATTCTGTCAGAACTTGTATGCTCAAGGATTGATGGAAATCTGGACGTGATTTTGTGATAATATAGGGTAGAGTGGAAGAAACAAATGGTTTAACTATACTGTAATTACAGCAGCAAAGCTGCCCTGAAATGATTGTAACGAACGATTCAGGAAGGAAAGAGGGATTTATTTTGTCTGAACAGGAAACGGTTCTGGAACCCAATGAAGAAACAATAAAGGCAGAACGCCATGAACGAATCATCAAACAGGTAGCCAAGGAACTGTCACTGTCCTTGAAGCAGGTCCGCACAACGTCGGAGCTTCTGGACGAAGGCAATACGATTCCATTTATCGCCCGCTACCGTAAAGAAATGACTGGAGAGCTGGATGAGAACCAGCTGCGATCGATTGAAGAACGCATTGTTTATCTGCGCAATCTTGAGGATCGCAAATTGGAAGTCATCCGTATTATAGAGGAACAGGGCAAACTGACCGGAGAACTGAAGCAATCCATTACGCAGGCTGTGAAGCTGCAGGAAGTGGAAGACTTGTATCGACCTTACCGTCAGAAGCGGAAAACGCGTGCCAGTGTGGCCAAGGAAAAAGGTCTTGAACCCCTTGCTGTATGGATCTGGGGTCAACCGAAACAAGGCGATGTACTCCAGGAAGCTGCGAAATATATCAATGCTGAACTGGGTGTAGAAGATGCGGAGTCGGCACTTCAGGGAGCCAAAGACATTCTCGCTGAGAATATCGCAGATGATGCTGCCATTCGTGCCTGGATTCGTCGGTACACCTTGGATCACGGGATGTTGACTTCAGAAGCGAAGGATGCTCAAGAGGAATCCGTGTACGAGAATTATTATGATTACCGCGAACTAGCCAAAAAGATGCCTCCACACCGTATTCTCGCGATTAATCGCGGTGAACGTGAGAGTATTCTGAAAGTCGGCCTGGACGTACAGGCAGAACCGGCCCATCGCCATATGGAAGGACAGATCATTCGTGGTGCTTCTGCCGTGCAGGATATCCTGCGTGATGTGATTGAAGATGCATACAAGCGGCTTATTGCGCCTTCCATTGAGCGCGAAGTTCGTGGAGAACTCACGGAAAAGGGTGAAAATCAGGCCATATCGGTATTCTCGGCCAATCTGCGTAACCTGTTGCTTCAACCGCCGATTCATGGCAAACGTGTGCTGGGTGTCGATCCGGCCTATCGTACCGGCTGTAAACTGGCTGTAGTAGATGATACGGGCAAGTTGCTGGAAGTGGCGGTGACCTACCCAACGCCACCACACAACAAGAAACGTGAAGCTGCGGAAGTATTCCATCGCATGATCAAGCAATATGATATCGGACTGATCGTCATTGGTAATGGTACCGGATCGCGTGAAACGGAGCAGTTTGTTGCCGAGATCATTCAGGAGAACGGTGATGAAAGTCTTGTGTACCTGATCGTTAACGAAGCAGGTGCGAGTGTGTATTCTGCATCCAAGCTGGCCCAGGAAGAGTTCCCGGATCTGGATGTTGCGGAGCGCAGTGCTGCTTCCATTGCACGCCGGGTACAAGACCCGCTTGCGGAGTTGGTTAAGATTGATCCAAAAGCCATTGGTGTGGGTCAATATCAGCATGATGTATCCCAGAAGATTCTGGAAGAAAGCCTGAAGGCTGTCGTGGAATCCGCAGTTAACCATGTGGGTGTGGACGTGAATACGGCATCACCTTCGTTGCTGTCATATGTTGCCGGAGTTAACGCTACGATTGCCAAAAACATTGTGAAGTACCGCGAAGAAAATGGCCGGTTTACGAACCGCCGTCAGCTTCAGAAGGTGCCACGTCTGGGTGCCAAAACCTATGAGCAGTGCGTAGGCTTTATGCGTATTGGTGAGGGCGAGAATCCATTGGATCGTACACCTATTCACCCTGAGTCTTACAAGGTTGTGGATCAGCTGTTCAAGGAGCTTCAGGTTGCACTGGACAAGCTGGGCAGTAAGGAACTGTCGGTATTACTGTCAGAGCAACAGCCAGAGCAATTGGCTGTGAAACTGGACGTAGGTGTGCCTACATTGCGTGACATTCTGGACAGCTTGCAGCGTCCGGGACGTGACCCGCGTGAAGAAATGCCGTTGCCAATCTTCCGTACAGATGTATTGAAAATTGAGGATCTGGTAGAAGGCATGGAGCTGCAAGGTACAGTTCGGAACGTAATTGATTTTGGTGCCTTTGTTGATATTGGAATTAAGAGTGATGGTCTTGTCCATATTTCACAGCTCAGCAACGGATATGTTAAACACCCGATGGATGTTGTATCTGTAGGGGATAATGTAACGGTCTGGGTTATGAATGTGGATACCAAAAAAGGCCGTGTCGGCCTTACGATGAAGAAGCCTGCTTCTGCGCAACAGACTTCTTAAGTAATAGGATTGGAGAACAGCCTTCCCTAACCAGGAAGGCTGTTTGTTGTCGACAGGAATAGTCCCGTTGTTCGTTCTAATTCCTCTAGTAAGTACGGTGGGCAATATGTGCATTTTCTTAAAATGCGTGTTCAAAAGGCCATCCTTCGTAATCCGATGTAGACTTTTATGAACAACCTCTTAAAGTTCGTTCTCCGCGCTGCGTGGTGTGCCATTTGCTGGTTTGTTACGATAAAAGAACCAGCATTCGTTCAGCAACTTGATTTGCCGGCTGTCCTTTTTGTGAAATGCACGCATCAGTTGATTGCAAAGCCATTGAGGCAAGGGTATCTCCTCCTCTTGCATAATTCATCTGTACGTTAGCATATGTGGCAATAGCCTGGACTGTGCGGGATAAGTGGAGGCCTCCGGCAAATCAATCTTTTTCACTCAAAAAAAAGCACAAATCCCAATTCAGGGAGATGTGCTTTTTGTTCTCATCATTATAAAATGATACCTGCGGTGAATTAGAGAGCTTCCATCTCTTCTTCATACCATTGTTCCAATTGGGCCTGAAGAGCCCGGATTTCGGTAAGCAGAGAAATCAAAGGATAATGGCTTTCACGTAGTGCTGCAAAAGATTCTTCAAGCGCATTGATATAATCAAGGCCGCCGATGATAGTAAGATTTTCGTTTAGGAGATCGAGGCTGTCACATTCGGCGATCGCCCAAGGCAGGACAGGGACATCTGCTGCAGTGAGTTTATCAATTTCCTTGTGCAGGCGCAGGTTGAGCGCACTGAGTTGATAGGCGTAATCTGCCGGCATTTCCACGAACTGCAATTGTTGTTCCTGCTGCAGGATGACATAGCGCATTGTAGGCATAACGAGTAATAATCTCCCCTCATACATTCTACTTGACAGTGTAGCCTACGAAACGGTTAAAATTCAAGTATTATGCCGGAAAAACAAATGCTCCGAGGGGGTGCAAGGAGAGGATACCGATGGAAAATGAGGAATTGCAACAATGGATTGAACAGGTATCACTGGATCATTTCGGAGTACCGTTCACCCATGAAGCGTTGTTTAACAGTCGCCTGACCACGACGGGTGGGCGTTATATGCTCAAAAGTCACCGGATTGAGATCAATCCGCATCAACTCGAAGCCTATGGGCGAGATGAGGTTGAGAAAATCATCAAACATGAGCTGTGTCACTATCATCTGCATATTCGTGGGCGCGGCTATCAGCATCGTGACCCGGAATTCAAGGCTTTATTGCAGAAGGTAGGCGGCTCGCGTTACTGCCAATCACTTCCTGACGGCAAAGGCAGAAAGCCGCTGCCATATCGTTATAAGCTGGTGTGCAAGAGCTGTGGTACGGAATATTTGCGCAAACGGAAAATAGATCCGAAGCGTTATCGCTGTGGTCGTTGCGCGGGAAAACTGGGCCTTCAGAATATCTGATGTGTGTATCATCCAATGTATTAGAGAAAGTGATGGAAGGGATGTTGACTTGGATTATTAATCATGATAAATTAATCTTATTCAAGTTAATTTTCCCTGATAGCTCAGTTGGTAGAGCACTCGACTGTTAATCGAGTTGTCACAGGTTCGAGCCCTGTTCGGGGAGCCATTTCTTGGAGAGATACCCAAGTGGCTATAAGGGGACCCTCTGCTAAGGGGTTAGACTGCGTAAGCGGTGCGAGGGTTCGAATCCCTCTCTCTCCGTTCTGAATTAAACTTCTCTGCAAAGGGATGAGAACCCTAAAGGTTCGTCGGAGCATAAGCTTCGTTAGCAATACTTCGCAGTCTCGAACGAAGTGAGAGTACCCCTCTCTCTCCGTTCTGATTGCACAAAAAATCCCCTTCACATTAGACCGGTTAACGGTCAGTGTGAAGGGGATTTTTTGCGTTTACTGATCTTTGGTTATCCCTCGTGTACGCTTCAGCCTAAAGTGAAATGCTCAACATCTCATATAAACCTTTCTTGCCTGCTTCCGTTACTTGGACAGAGCGACTTCCTGTTTTTTGACGAATCCAGTCCAGTTCCGCTAACCGATGTCTGAGTTGTTCCCCAAGCATACCTGAGAGATGATGACGGCGTTCGCTCCAATCCAGACATTTGCGAGCGATGGCCCGGCGTGATCCCGGCTTCATCTGAAGTTCAATTCCGAACGTAGTGAACCACTGTATTCCTTTCTCTGTAACTTGATAATCCTTGCTGTGTGCCTCTTCGGGCTCTGAAAGATACCCCTTCTGTACTAACGCTTCACAGAGCGAGATTCCCAATTTTCCGGCCAGATGACTATAACAGGTCCGTGCATGGCTCAGTTGTTGAAGCTGATCGGATTGTTTGAGAGAACGGATCTGTACAGGCGGAGCAATACTGGCCATCGTTTCAATCAGATTAGCAATTTCTTTGTTTGCCAGACGGTAGTATCGATGGCGTCCTTGTTGTTCAACTTCAAGTAATCCTCCCTCTACGAGTTTAGCTAGATGGCTGCTTGCCGTCTGGGGAGTGACACTTGCCATATGAGCAAGCTCTCCTGCGGGCAACGCACGCCCATCTAGCAAGGATGACAGAAAAATAGCACGGCTTGGATCAGCGATTAACGACGCAATAACAGTAATATTCGGATATACATTCATACTTCGATCATATCTGAACTATTACTGTATTACAATCCAGTTGTATCGTCCCATATGGGTCAGATTGAGCTTATAAATCATTGGAATGGGAACAGGAGAGGTACAGGGTGAAAAAGATAACGAAACAGGACTTTGCTACAGGGCAGTTGTCCGAGAGTCCAGCAGTGATTCAACATGAAACGATTAATCCCAGTATTTTATATTATGGTACGCCTGTATTGCTGCTAAGCACATTAAATGAGGATGGGTCAACCAACCTGTCACCATTATCTTCGTCTTGGGCGCTTGGAGACTGTCTGGTTCTCGGTCTAGGTACTCAAGGCAAAGCCTATGAAAATCTGAGTCGACATCGGGAGTGTGTGATTAATTTGCCGGATGCGACTATGTGGAAACAGGTTGAGGCATTGGGTCGTTATACGGGAGTTAGCCCGGTTCCTGAGGAGAAAAGGCAGATGGGCTATGAATATTGTCATGATAAATTCACCGTAGCTGGACTGACATCTGAATGCTCGGTTCAGGTGGCTCCAGATAAAATAGCTGAATGTCCGCTCCAGATTGAAGCGGCTGTACAACACATACGTATTCCCGAACATACACCGTTCATGGCGATTGTTGAAGTGAAAGCATTGAAGGTGCACGCGCACACAAGATTAATATCTGGGCCGAACAAGATTAATCCAGAGGAATGGCATCCGCTGATATATAATTTCAGACATTATTTCGGATTGGGAGAGAGACGAGGGAGTAATTTTCGGGCAGAGAATTGACATGAGTAGAGGCTTTTATTGTATAAGATGAATTAATCATTTACACGATAACGGAGAGGACAGAAAAAACCTGAAAAAGCGAAGCGTTCGCCTTTATCCCCTGATTTTCCCCTTTAGGAAAGGGAATAGAAAAAATCTGGGGATAACAGCGATTGGAAGGTTGTTCTGTCATCGTAGTGCCAGTGTAAATAATCTTTAGTTCAACTTATATGGTCAGTGAAAGATTGGGTAATAGTAAAGATAGACTAATGTAAGCATATACATAATGAAAGAGGTGATGTGCATGGAAGTGGAATATTTGATGCGTGTACTCATAGCTGGAATATGTGGTGTGCTAATCGGATATGAGCGCAAGAATCGAATGAAAGAGGCAGGAATTCGTACTCATTTTGTGGTTGCTGTAGGTGCTGCCCTGATGATGATTGTATCGAAATACGGATTCCAGGATCAGGCTGGCTGGGACAATCTGTCCCTTGACCCTTCAAGGATCGCTGCACAAGTCGTTAGCGGTGTGGGGTTCATTGGAGCGGGCATGATCTTCACACAGCGTCACACGGTCAGGGGATTAACCACAGCAGCTGGCATATGGGCTACGGCGGGCATGGGACTTGCCGTGGGTTCAGGTCTGTATTGGACGGGTGCAGGCGTGACGCTGCTTATTGTCGTGGCACAGATGTTACTGCATAGACCTACACGCTGGCTGGTATCCGCCCGAACAGAGACGTTAACCATCCATCTGCAAAATGAGGGAGAGGCCCTGAAGACTGTATTGGCACTGCTGGGGCAGGAGAAAATCTCGGTCATCGGATTTAAGACTGAACAGCAAACAAGCACAGACTCCGTGGAAGAGACTGTGCTTGAGTTCACGTTGCAACTGCCGGGTTCATACCGGGGCGAGCAACTGATTATTTTGTTACAGGACGTGCCTCACGTTCGATCTACGGAATTAAAATGAAGAGAACCTGCATGGATCAATAGGCGACCATGCAGGTTCAGTGCTTAATTCAGTATGGGTTCAATTACTGACCTTCTCCGACAATCGTTTCCGGACGAGCCACAGGTTTACCCTCAAGCAGGCACTCGATGGCATGGGCAACACCGTGCTCCACATTGGTCAGCGTTATGGCTTTGGCTAATGCCTGGATTTCGGGTTCGCCATTACCCATGGCGATGCCGAGTCCTGCCATTTTTAACATGGAGACATCGTTGAAGTTATCACCGATCGCTACTGTATCTTCCATGGAGATGTTCAGGTGAGCCGCCAGTTTGGTGAGGGCATTACCTTTGGATACGTCCGGGTGCTGCATTTCGAAGTTATGCTCAAAGGATACAACCATGGCGACATCGGATCGGGAAGCGAAGTATTCTCGTCCTGTCTTTACTTTGTCCGGATTCATGGAGAAGGCCATAATATTATAGATGTAGGCTTCTGCCGGAATTTCCAGATGGCTGTTTACGCGGTGGTAGTCTTTTTTGTCATAGTGTTTCTTGATGGAGCGAATCATGCGTGCAATGTCCTCACCAGGGTTCGAACCAAGAACACGTTCCATCTCGGCGAGCAAGGTCTCATGACTGCTACGCGGGGCATAGATGCCTTGTTGCGTTGAAGCCTCATAATAGACATCATGATCTTCCAACCACTGCATGACGGAAGCTGCTGTATCACGCTCAAGCGGAAGATGGAATAAACGTTCACCGTCTGCATCATGAATTGTCGCTCCGTTAGAGCCGATAATTGGGGTTTTGATTCCGCCTTCGCGGCTGATGGTCACAACATCGGAATAGACGCGTCCTGTAGCAATGGTAACCTTCATACCGGATTGCTGGGCCTTTTGGATGGCTGCGGCGTTCTCCGGGCTAATCTGGCTATCTATGTTCAACAAAGTTCCATCTAAATCTGTGGCAAATAATTTCATATATTTACAACTCCTTATCATCTGTTGGTTCAGGAATGAGAATCTCAACCTGTTGTTCGGCTAGAAAAACAAGCCATTCTTTGGTTGGCCATTGATCCGTAATCAATACATCCACCAATGACCAGTCGGCAAAACGATAACCATAACGTCTATCGAACTTGGATTGATCTGCAAGAACAACAACCTTCTTGGCAGCTTTCATCATTTGGTGTTTAATTTTCCCTTCCTCTTCGGAAGCGCTGAAGCCATCCATGGTGATACCGCCAATACCGATAAAGGCTTTATCTACATAATAGTGGGAGAGGGTCTCGATAACAGAGGTACCGTAGACATAACGTTGTTCCTTATCTACTTTGCCTCCGAGCAAACGAATCTGGACAGCAGTGTGATTGGAGAGAAGATCAGCGGAATGAATCGAATTAGTAATGACGGTACAGGATTTGCCGTTCAAGTTCTCGGCACAGGCCTGCACAGTCGTGGAAGAGTCCAGAATAATGATCTCGCCTTGCCTTACAATGGCCGCAGCGAGTTTGCCGATGGCCCTCTTTTCCTCAGATACATCGAGTAAACGGTCTTTGTAGGATCTGAATTCTTGCGGAGGAGGGGGGAGAATCGCGCCGCCACGTGTTCGGATAATGGCATCCTGTTCCTCAAGCTTAATCAGATCCCTGCGTGCAGTATCCCGTGATACATCAAACAAGGAGACAATATCATCGGCTGAGATGCGATTGTGTTTGCGTAGATGTTCAACAATGAGCTGCATTCGTTCTTCTTGAAACAAACATGTCACCTCCGAGTGTATGGATGACCGTACTTATACTGATACTTTAATTATAAGTATTCTTAATGTGGTTTGCAATATTATAAGTGAACATAAGTTTTTATAAGTGTTTTAATGAATGATTTACATTGTTCCTGCACAGTGATGATATTGGCATGAATAGGGGAGGTGGCGAATAACGGGGCTCTGAAGAACAGTACGCAATAGACAAAAAGGCTTGAAAAATAAATTTTAAAAAAAGTATTGCAAGTTCAAATTGTCCTGTGGTATACTCATTCTTGTCGCCAAGAAAGACAACTTGTTATTAAGGCCCGTTGGTCAAGGGGTTAAGACACCTCCCTTTCACGGAGGTAACAGGGGTTCGAATCCCCTACGGGTCATATCTTCACCACCTCATGAGATCTACATTTTCGATGAGTAATCCTCAAAGTCATTGCTCTTATAGACAAGAATGAAGCATGGCACATCCGGTGAAGTTTACAGCAAGAGCCATTAGCTCAGTTGGTAGAGCACCTGACTTTTAATCAGGGTGTCGAAGGTTCGAGCCCTTCATGGCTCACCATTTTTACAATTGAATATGCGGTCGTGGTGGAATGGCAGACACGCTATCTTGAGGGGGTAGTGGGTGTATACCCGTGGAGGTTCGAGTCCTCTCGACCGCATCACAGCAACAATATAAGATAGACTTCTATGATCATTCATGGGAGTCTATCTTTGTGTTATACGATATACATCATTCTGTGCCAGGCATATAAAGGCTGAGCATTCAGGAATAATGTGGTATAATTCAAGCAGATGAGTTGATTATTACGGTTGGAAGGCGGTTCTTGTATGCAGTCGATCTATGAGCGAATTGAACACCTGATTGCCGAACGAGGAATGACCAAGAAGGCTTTCTGCCAACAGCTGAAGATTAGCACAGGCAATCTGGGTGATTGGAAACGTGGCAAGTCTATTCCGAGTACGAATAAATTAATTGAGATTGCTTCGTTTTTTGATGTGAGCCTCGACTGGCTCATGATTGGACGTCCATCGAAGGAAGCGATGGTTCGGGAAAAACGGGAGGATTATTTTTTTGACGTTTTGCGGCAATTGAATTGCCAAGAAAGTGAATTATCGACTGTGGAACAGTCTTTTATCAGCGAATATATTGAGTTCACCCGTTACCGCAAATCGAAAGAAAGTAAGGATGCAGGCGACTATCGCTATAAACCTGAGAACAAATCAGAGAACGATTCTGAGGAAAACGAAGCGTAAGTGATATGAGCAGCATCCATAGACTGAATGTACAAAAACCTCTGGACTAATCCGAACACACTCGGAGACAGTTCAGAGGTTTTTTGTATTAACCATGCATGCTTCATGCCCTTATTTACGAAAGACAAGAGTTTCTTTGCCCAGCAGATGGGGGCGGAGTGTGTTCCAGATCTGAAGACACTGCTCCTGAAGCTCCCAAGCTGCCATGCCAAGGAGTCGAACGCCGATGCCTCCGGTTGCCAGCAAACTTGCACCTGCGAGCATCCGTCCATCTGGTGGCAGCGCGGATCTGACTTGCTCCAACTCCGCAGTACCAAGCCCCGGTGCGATCATCCACAACGCAGCGGTATGGGTATAGTGAAGGAGAGACGCGGAGTGTTTGGGATCATCGGTATCCGGTTCGAGTCCGAATCGATCCCAGACAGCCAGTTGTTCACCTTGCCATATCTCCGTCAAGCTACGGTAACGCTCAAATTGGAACGCTTCTCCCCGATGAATCCGTCCGGCAGACCAGATATCTGCATAGGCCAGGATTGCCTGTTCTTCCAGCTCAAAGGTTACAGTGAGCGAAGAAGAACTTCCCTTGAAGGGAATGACACATTCAGGGAAGTATTCCAGCGTGGCCCCTTTTCCCAACCGAAAGTGATGATTAACGGATGAGGGAATGGAAGGTGTAGGATAAAGCCTGGTAGCGGATGTGCTGCTCAGCATGACATGGGTGCCTTCCCCTAATTCCCACTCGGAATGATAATGATCCCCGTTAAGAACTCCGGGCGAGACGTCTGACGTGTACACACATAATTCGGTTCCGCCTCCGGGAGGTCGAAAGGATCGGCTAAACCGGAGTGGTGCGCTGTAATAACGATCAGTCATGACAGTCCGGTCGCCTTGAAAGGCAAAGGTGGCCCGAAGCTCGCTGCGGCGTGTGACGGGCGCACCTGCACTTTCATTCCCATTTATCTCTGTTCCCGTGGGGACAGAAGATGAATTAATGCGAGTGAGTGCCATGTTCATGGCTATGTGAATGCAGATGTGCAGCGGAAGCATCGTCATCCATGTATTGATGTTCGAGCCAGTGGACAATCTCGGATACACCTTCACCGCTCATTAGATTAGACATGACGTAAGGGCGGCCTTCGCGAACCCGCTCGGTATCATTTTTCATCACTTCCAGGCTTGCTCCAACGTAAGGAGCGAGGTCGGTCTTGTTAATTAACAGCAGATCTGAACGGGTGATGCCGGGACCGCCTTTGCGAGGGAGTTTCTCTCCTTGGGCAACGTCGATAATGTAGATGAACACATCAGCCAGTTCCGGACTGAATGCAGCAGAGAGATTGTCGCCGCCACTCTCGATGAAGATCAGTTGCAGATCCGGGAAACGTTCAATCAACTCGTCAACCGCTTCGAAATTCATGGAGGCATCCTCACGTATAGCCGTGTGCGGGCATCCGCCTGTCTCTACGCCGATAATGCGCTCTGGTGCCAATGCATTCTGACGCAGCAAGATTTCGGCATCTTCCTTGGTATAAATGTCATTCGTGATGACAGCAAGGCTATAACGTGTACGCAGTGCCTTGGACAGCTTCTCCACCAGGGCTGTTTTACCTGAGCCTACCGGTCCACCAATTCCAATTCGCATCGGACGACTCCGATCAAATGCCTTACGTTCCCACTCTGGATGATGCGTATGATTAGCTCCTCCACACATAACAATTCCTCCTTGGTTAGATAAAAGTTGTAGTTAAGACATAAACAGCCGCGCGGGTAAGGTCTCATGCCGCATGGCGTAGATTTCCTGGGCGATTCCGAAGCTGTGCATATCTTCCGGGTCATTTTCCCGAATGAGCGCCCATTCCGCTTCGATATCATCAAGCAGTTTCTGAATCAACATCTGCGCTTCGGTTTGTCCGATGGGCAGCAGGCGAAGTGCGCTGTTCACATAAGCGTTCACCGAGGTATACAGATGCCCGGTAACGGCTTCATCCAATTCAATCTCCAACTGATAGTTGATATAACCGTGAATGGTCGTGATGCCGCAATACGCGCCATGTTCCCGGATGGCCTTATCAATCAGGGAAAAGTCCATCCATGGATAGAGTGAACGGGCGAGCTTGAGCAGTCGCTTTCCCATTTTGTGGCCGCTTTCCCTGAGTTCCCGAGGGGAGCGCTGGGCGTGGACACGTTTGTCATACAGAGCAAGTAGAGCGGCATCTTGCTGTTTTATCGCCTGATAGACGCCTTTGATGGCAAGACCATCGAGTCGCACAAGACTGGAATGAAGCTGACTGCGAATAAACTGTTCAAGCTGCGCGGTATTTTGCACGGTGCTATCATGCGTATAAGCCTCCAGACCGAAGGAATGGGAGAAACCACCGATGGGCAGGGCTGAATCCAGCAGTTGAACATAACGAAGTAACTTCGTGCCACTATTCATCATGAGTGCCCCCTTATCAGCTAATCCGTATTCCTATCAAAACATAAAGTACCGCTGAGCCATAGGCAGCTCGTCTACGGGTTCACAGGTGAGAAGCTCGCCGTCGGCGCGTACCTCATAGGTTTCGGGATCGACTTCAATGACAGGGGTGACGTCATTATGAATCATGTCTTTTTTACTTACTGAGCGGCAGCCTTTGACGGGTTCAACCCGTTTTTTCAGGCCCAATGACTCTTTGATCCCCGCATCTGCTGCGGCTTGGGAGACAAAGGTGATGGATCCGCTGGCAATGGCGCTCCCATAAGCTCCAAACATGGGTCTGCCAAATACGGGCTGAGGTGTCGGGATGGACGCATTGGGATCACCCATCTGGGCGAATGTAATCATGCCACCCTTAATGACAATCTCAGGTTTAACACCGAAGTAGGCCGGTTTCCATACGATTAGATCGGCCAGCTTTCCAACTTCCACTGAACCGACAAGGTGTCCGATTCCATGAGCGATCGCTGGATTGATGGTGTATTTGGCGACATATCGCTTGATCCGATCGTTATCGGAGGGTGAATCCGGGTTGAGTTCAAGTTTACCGCGCTGTTTTTTCATTTTGTCGGCTGTCTGCCACGTACGGATAATGACTTCGCCCACTCGGCCCATGGCCTGTGAATCGGAGCTGATGATGCTGAACACGCCAAGATCATGCAAAATATCTTCGGCTGCGATTGTCTCTGGACGAATCCGTGAATCGGCAAAAGCGACATCTTCCGGGATGGAAGGGTCCAGATGGTGACACACCATCAACATATCAAGGTGCTCTTCTACGGTGTTGCGTGTGTACGGCCGTGTTGGGTTGGTTGATGAGGGGATAACGTAGGACTCCCCAGCGGCCCGGATAATATCCGGTGCGTGTCCGCCACCAGCGCCTTCCGTATGGTACGTATGGATCGTCCGGCCGTTGATCGCAGCCAGGGTGTTTTCGAGAAATCCGGTTTCGTTCAGTGTATCGGTGTGGATAGCGACTTGAACATCATGTTCCCCGGCGGCAGTAAGGCAAGCATCGATAGCGCTCGGCGTAGTGCCCCAATCTTCATGCAGCTTCAGGCCGATTACCCCAGCTTCAATCTGTTCAATTAAAGGTGCGGTACTGGAACTGTTGCCTTTGCCAAGGTAACCGATGTTCATGGGAAAAGCCTCTGCCGATTCTAACATCCGGTGGATGTGCCAGGCTCCTGGTGTGCAGGTGGTGGCTTTGGTTCCTGTTGCGGGTCCTGTTCCGCCGCCGATCATGGTCGTGACCCCGGAGGATAATGCAGTCTGAATCTGCTGTGGGCAGATGAAATGAATATGGGTATCAATGCCGCCAGCAGTTACAATCATGCCTTCACCGGCGATGATTTCGGTGGAAGCACCGATGACCAGTGCGGGATGAACGCCATCCATTGTATCCGGGTTACCGGATTTGCCAATGGCGCAGATGTGACCATCCCGAATGCCGATATCCGCTTTTACAATGCCCCAATGATCGATAATGATAGCGTTGGTGATAACAGTATCAGGAGTGCCGTCACTTCGCAGAGCAGTCGTAGACTGGCCCATCCCGTCGCGGATAACCTTGCCGCCCCCGAACTTGCTCTCATCTCCGTATACGGCATAATCATGTTCAATCTCTGCCCATAGTTCGGTATCTGCAAGTCTTACGGCATCGCCGGTTGTCGGTCCAAACATGGACGCGTACTGTTCACGGCTCATTCGTTTCATGAAGGTTCACCCCCATCTTGTATGGGAGGGGAGAACGTCTTCAGGAATGCCTCCAGTTTCAGTGGATCAGGAGCTTGATCCGCAGAGCCTTCGGTTAATCCGTTGAACCCGTGAATCTGGCGTTTGCCGCCAAAGGTTGTGAGTTCAACAGGTTTCTCTTCACCAGGTTCGAAGCGGACTGCGGTGCCTGCCGGAATGTGCAGGCGATGTCCAAAAGCTGACGTGCGATCAAAGTCCAGTGCTGCATTAACTTCATAAAAGTGAACGTGAGAGCCGACCTGGACGGGGCGGTCGCCGCGGTTAAGGACAATGAGTCGTAGGGTTAAACGATCCGGATGACAGATGATGTCGTCATCTGGCTTCAAACGGTATTCACCAGGAATCATGGTTTCTCCTGCCTTTCTCAGCGTATAGGTTCGTGTACAGTAACCAGTTTCGTACCGTCAGGAAATGTGGCTTCTACCTGTACTTCAGGAATCATATCGGGAACACCATCCATACAGTCTTCACGTGTCAGGATGGTGCCTCCGTATCTCATTAATTCGGCAACACTCATTCCATCCCGTGCTCGTTCCATCAGTTCGGAGGTCAACAAGGCGATGGCTTCGGGAACATTCAACTTGAGTCCGCGTGCTCTTCGTTCACGGGCGAGGTTAGCGGCCACGGTAATCAGGAGTTTTTCCTTTTCCTGCTCAGTCCAGTGCAAGGCAATCCGACCTTTCGCTTATAATGTCTGATATGTTCATGGATCATGTTATATGTTAAATATACTCACACAGGGTGAATCCTTTGTCAATAAGCTTCAAGGCATATTAGCAGTATGCATGAAACGAGTAGGCATGAAATAAAATTATGTAAGCTATATTGACATGAAGAGTGTAACCCTCCATAATTTGGATCAACGAACATTTCGGACGCAAATGACCTTAATGTTCGTCAATAGACTAAAAAAAGGGAGTGTAGGCTATTGAAGAAGAGGTCGGTCAAGTTATGGAGTATTTTGCTCGGTGTGGTCATTGTGATGACAGGATGTGTGGAGGGCACTGCGCCGCCTGAAGCTTCGGGTTCAGGTGGTACAGGAGAGCCGGCTGCCTCCGGTGATACGATTAAAGTTGGCATTCTTCACTCTCTCAGCGGAACGATGGCGATTAGTGAGGTATCTGTTAAAGATGCCGAGATGCTTGCTATTGAAGAGATCAACGCCGCGGGCGGAGTTTTGGGTAAACAGATCGAGCCTGTAATTGAGGATGGCGCTTCGGATTGGCCTACTTTTGCGGAGAAGGCTGGGAAGCTACTACAACAGGATAAGGTCGCTGCAGTATTTGGCGGATGGACCTCTGCGAGTCGGAAGGCGATGCTCCCGGTGTTCGAACAGAACAAAGGTCTATTGTTTTATCCGGTGCAATACGAAGGATTGGAATCATCGCCAAACATTTTTTATACAGGAGCAACAACGAATCAGCAGATCGTTCCATCTGTAACCTGGTTACTGGAGAACAGGGGCAAGACGTTTTATCTGCTCGGTTCAGATTATGTATTCCCAAAAACGGCCAATCAGGTCATTAAGGCACAACTCGCAGCAGAAGGCGGCGAAGTAGTGGGTGAGGAGTACACACCGCTGGGCCATACCGATTATAGTACCATCATTAGCAAAATCAAAGCTGCGAAGCCGGATATTGTATACAATACGCTGAACGGAGATAGCAATGTGGCCTTCTTCAAACAATTGAAGGATGCCGGAATCTCCTCGGATCAGATGACAACCCTCTCGGTGAGTGTGGCGGAGGAAGAAATCCGTGGCATCGGTGCAGATGTATTGAAGGGACATCTGGCTTCGTGGAATTATTATCAGACAACGGATACACCTGAGAATGCAACATTTGTTGCCAAGTATAAAGAAAAATACGGTGCTGATCGAGTGACAGCTGATCCGATTGAAGCGGGATATGTGGCGGTTTATCTCTGGAAGGCGGCGGTGGAAAAAGCAGGATCAACCGACGTAGAGAAGGTGAAGGCAGCTGCCAAGGGTCTGGAGTTTGATGCCCCGGAAGGTAAGGTAACCGTGGATGGAGAGAATCAGCATATCTACAAAACCGTACGGATCGGTGAGGTGCAGGAAGATGGGCAGTTCAAGGAATTGTGGAATTCTGGTGAGCCTGTCAAGCCGGACCCTTATCTGAAAACGTATGAATGGGGAGCTTCCCTCAGCGCTAAATAACATAGAAACCTCGCAATAAAACAGGCAACTCGCTTCAAAGCAGCCGACACATAAACGAGGGTGTGACAACACATCCTCTCACCACATCGCGGTAAAGCGTTAATGTGATGTGAGAAGTGTTGCTGCCGCTAATTTAAGTTGTGAAATGTCGAGAGTCACGGTATGGAGGAGGGGATAGCGATGGATATGTTTATCCTGCAGATGTTCAACGGTCTGAGTATCAGTTCAATTCTGTTGTTGATTGCATTGGGGCTTGCAGTAACGTTTGGGCTGATGAATGTCATCAATATGGCTCACGGTGAACTGATCATGATCGGTGCATATGCAACGTATGTAACACAAAATCTGTTTATGTCCTATGCTCCAGCGGCGTGGTTTGGTGCCTACTTTGTTGTGGCTCTACCGATTGCGTTCATTGTAGCGGCTCTGATTGGCTGGTTGCTTGAAGTGGTGCTGATCAGACATCTGTATGGCAGGCCGCTGGACAGTCTGCTTGCGACATGGGGTGTAGGCATGATGCTGCAACAACTGGCCCGTACAATATTCGGAGCACCAAATGTGGGAGTATCCAGTCCGGCTTGGCTCAATGGGGGATTGGCGATCTCGGATGGTATTGTATTTCCGTATAAACGAATTTTCATTATCGCACTGGTTGCGGTTGTGCTGTTGTGTATGTATCTCTATATCTATCGAACATCTTCCGGAAGACGAATGAGGGCTGTGATGCAGAATCGGAGCATGGCAGGGTGTCTTGGGATTTCGACCCGACGGGTGGATGGCATGACCTTTGCGATTGGTTCGGGCATTGCCGGAATTGCTGGCTGTGCATTAACGCTCATTGGTCCGATTGGTCCTTCACTTGGTACGTATTATATTGTGGATGCCTTCATGGTCGTTGTCCTGGGTGGTGTGGGAAAATTGGTCGGAACCGTGTGTGGTGCATTGGGGATTGGTATGTTCAACACGCTATTCGAAACCTATACCTCGGCCTCCATTGGTAAGGTGCTTGTGTTTGTATGTATCGTTGCTTTCCTGCAATGGAAACCACGCGGCTTGGTCGCGATGCGCACACGGAGTCTCGATTAACGTGAAAAAGGGGGTTAGTTCATGTCCGCTTTACTCAAGACTGGCAGTCTGAAAATGAGGATTATCTGGGCGGTTGTACTCATCATGATGTGTCTTGCTCCACTGATCTCCACGGAGTTTCGTCTGAGTCTGTTAGCCAAGTTTTTGGCGCTGGCAATCCTGGCTATTGGTCTCGATCTGATCTGGGGTTATGGGGGTGTGTTGAGTCTTGGGCATGGTGTGTTCTTTGGGCTAGGTGGATACGCGATGGCGATGTATCTGAAGCTTCAGGCCAGTGGAGCAATGCTTCCTGACTTCATGGGATGGAGTGGTCTCAGTGGTCTGCCATGGTTCTGGGAACCATTTCGCTCTTTCCCGGTGGCGCTGTTATTGGGGATAGCCCTTCCGGCATTGCTTGCCTTTGCCCTGGGGTGGTTTACGTTCCGTAACCGGATCACCGGTGTTTATTTTACCATCCTGACTCAAGCCTTGGTTCTTATTACGGTAACACTCTTTGTTGGTAAACAGGAATGGACGGGTGGAACAAATGGCATTACCGGATATAATTCGATCTTTGGTTTTACACTTCATTCCGCTGGAACGACGATTGCTCTCTACTATATAACGCTTGCTGTTCTGGTGATCGCATATATGCTCTGTCGTCGAATGGTGAACAGTCGGTTCGGCCAAGTGCTCGAAGCTGCGCGGGATGGGGAGAATCGGGTACGATTCCTCGGATATGATCCGGCAGGATATAAAACGCTGGCTTTTGCTTTTTCCGGTGCGCTTGCAGGCATCGCGGGCATGTTGTTTGTTCTTCAGGTGGGTATTATCTCGCCATCGATGATGGGGATTGTGCCCTCCATTGAGATGGTCCTGTGGGTTGCGCTGGGTGGTCGCGGTACGCTTATTGGAGCGGTCATCGGAGCAGTGGTGCTGAATGCAGCCAAAACAGGCATAAGTGAGGCTTATCCCGAAGGATGGCTGTTTGTCATTGGCGGGCTCTTTGTAACAGTAGTCTTGTTCATGCCAAACGGAATTGTAGGTGTATATCGTCATATCGTTCGTTTGCTGAAGCGGAGAGGAGAGAGTGCGCATGTCCAAGTCACTCGGGAAAAACCTGAAGTCTACTGAGGAATCAGCGGTGTTGGTAGCCGAAGACATTACGGTGGCCTTTGGTGGGTTCGTTGCTGTTAAAGGCATGAATCTGAAGCTGCATGAACATGACCTGCATTTTCTGATTGGACCGAATGGTGCGGGGAAAACCACGATGCTGGATGTGATATGCGGTAAAACCAAACCGATGTCCGGCTCGGTAAAGATGGCGGATGGTACGGAATTAACACGACTGAAGGAGCACCAGATTGTTCGCAAAGGGGTGGGACGCAAATTCCAGGCGCCATCGATCTTTGCGGGTCTGACGGTACAGGAGAATCTGACGCTGGCGGCGGAGACTCGCCGTTCCCCTTTGCAAGCCATTGGCATTCGGAGATATGGGAAAATGAGTGCTGCCATGGAGCATGTTACCCTCCAGATTGGTCTGCAAGACCGCGTTGATGCTCGTGCAGGAGCGTTATCACATGGGGAGAAGCAGTGGCTGGAGATCGGCATGTTGCTTCTGCAGGAGCCGCGGGTGTTGTTACTGGACGAACCAGCCGCAGGCATGACGGATGAAGAAACACACAAGACCGGGCGACTTCTGCAAGAGATTGCGCGTGAACGCTCGGTTGTGGTGGTGGAGCATGATATGGAGTTTGTGCGAGAGTTCGCAGCCAAGGTAACGGTGATGCATGAAGGGAAACTGCTGAAGGAAGGTACGATGGCGGAGGTACAGGCAGACCCGAAAGTGGCAGAAGTGTATCTGGGCAAAAGGAGGGATGACCATGCTGTCGCTGCAACGAATTGAATCCGGCTACGGGGAAAGCAATGTGCTTCGTGGTGTGAACCTGGATGTACAGCCTGGACAGGTGGTGTGTCTGATGGGCCGTAACGGTGTAGGGAAAACAACGTTGATGAAAACATTAATGGGGCTGCTCAAAACACGCAAGGGCAGTATTCAGTGGCAAAACCAGGAGTTATCCACTTTGGACACAGCCAAGCGGGCAAGGGTAGGGATCGGTTATGTACCGCAGGGGCGGGAGATTTTCCCGCAGCTTACGGTGAAAGAAAACTTATTGCTTGGTCTGGAGACAAGTGCACCGGGAGTAAAAACGTTCCCGGAGGATGTACTGGCGATGTTTCCAGTACTTGCGACGATGTATGGACGGCAGGGCGGGGATCTGAGTGGTGGACAGCAGCAACAGTTGGCATTCGCTCGGGCATTGGCTTCGCGTCCGGGGTTGTTGCTCCTTGATGAGCCGACAGAAGGCATCCAGCCTTCTATCGTGGAGGACATTCGGCAGGTTATTTTGCAGCTCAAGGCAAAGGGGAACCTCTCGGTTCTGCTGGTAGAGCAGAGTATTGATTTTGTACGGAGTGCCGCAGACTACATCTATATCATGGACAAAGGGGCCATAACCCTGCATGGGACACCGCAAGAATTGGATATGTCGCAGTTTGAACATCATCTCTCCGTGTAGTTGTAGTTAGTGTGGCGAGTGGAGAGGTTTCAGGAACGCTTGTCCAGGATATTCGAGTATTTGGGATATAACCGCCGGATGCATTCCGGACAGATGTCATGGGTGAATTCGGCGTGGGTATGCTTCTCCAGATAACTCTCAACGGAGTTCCAGTGTTCCTCTTCGTCCTTGATTTGTTTGCAGACGGCGCAAATAGGCAGCAGTCCGCGCAATGTGCGCACTTCAGACAATGCCTTCTTCAATTGGTGTTCTGTCTTTCTCTGTTCGGTAATATCCATGTGTGCAATCAAAGCGAGATCGGTATCCTGAATTGAATTTGCATAAGATAGAGGGGTGAGTTCTACACGAAACCACCTCTTTTCATTGTATACAGTATACACGCAGATGTCATATGTATGATTTCGATTAAAGGGTATTCCGCGTTCTTTCAAATTCTGTGCGACAAGTGCCATGTTAGCGTTCTTGCCTCGTTTTGCCCAGGCTTCCGTCAGATGCAGGTAATGTCTATGATTACTGTGTGTATCCGGGGATGGTGAGCATTGACCGAGTCCTTGTTGCCAGGCACGGTTACAACTTTGGATAATCCAATTGTGATCAATGATGATGAGTTGGTGACGTATGGACTGGAACGACAGCCTCTCCAGATCGGATGTAACATGTCTCATGGATAGGACCCTCCTTTGGCAGAAATCTTATCTCAGTTCATCTGGAATATCCAAAATATCAGCGACCAGGTGCCTGAATCGGGTTGCTTTGCGTGTGCCGTGAATGAGATTGGATAAACGATAGGGTGGGATGCCATGCTGTTCACAAAAGGTCTTCTGGTCCACTTGAAGTTCGGTTAGCCGTCGTTTGATGGCCCATCCGAACGGAGTAACTGGTTTTTTCTTGTTCAAAAGGGTTCACCCCTGATTAGAATGTAGTATTCAGCCGCCCTTTCTTCATGTAAAATATATAGAAATGCGAGCTGTATGTTTCATTATATACGTAAATTCGTCATCTAACAATTAAAAAAGACGGAAAAAAGTGTATTTTTTGATGATAAATGGCGTAAATACGTAAATAAAACAAATAAAATGACAAAAAACACGTCGGCAAGGAGGTTGCCGCGTGTTTTTTAGTTTGTCTGAATAAAGGGGAGCAGGTATGAGGAGGAAGAGGATTAGGCCCTGTAGGCATGAAGTCCAGCTCCAAGCATATGGAAACTGGGAAAAAATGATTTCATGGACATCGAGGTTGGCTGTGCCAGTCCATCCGCAGCCGAGGCGCTGACGGTCTTCCATTCATTCTCCAGATCTGTGGCCAGGCGGACCATCAGATCCTTGGTTGTATCGTTGTTCAGGGGAATGACTTTGGAGGCTTCGGTTATGCAGGCATTCATGGCTGAATGCAGGTAACCAAGGACCGCCTCCTCGACCGGGATGTCGAGGTGGTGGTTAATCCAGGCGTGAACAGTGGAGAGGCAGCCAACCGAATCGTATTTGGCAAAGATCTGTTCGAGCTGGCTGAATTCAATCCAGGGGTGCAGAGCGCGTGCAAGTCTGATCAATCGTTTACCCATGGCGGCAGCTTGTTCTCTGAGATCTCCAGGGGTTCGCTGAACATGAACGAGCTTGTCGATTAGAGCTATCCGCCATGTATCCTTGTGATCTGCTGCGGTATAGATGCCTTTGATGGCCATGCCTTCTAGACGAACGATGCTCGGATGCAACTGACAACGCATGAATGATTCGAGATCTTCAGCATTACGAATGGTACCCTCCCTGATATGGATATCCATGCCGAAGGAATGGGTGAACCCTCCAACCTGAATAGAGGAATCAAGCAGTTTGACATAATCGAGCAGCTTATTCCCACGGTTCACAATCATTCGCCTCCTGTGTTCGTTAAATGTCACTTAAAGTGACATTTATATTCCTTTTTGTTTGCTTTATGTTTAAAAATCCGAATTATATGATAGTTATCATCCCATAAATGTCCGCTTTTTGTCAATAGTATCCGTGAAATTTAATGGATTAAATCTGGGATTCAATATTTGTGTTATTTTATATAACATATAAGGTTAAATATCTGCGAAGTGCAGGGAGGACTAGATATAAATGAATCAATAAGATCAGTTCAATCCGGAAAGGAGGGGATCAAATCTAATGTATGCAGTTCATGGGTAAAGATGACGAGAATATGCGTTTTTTGTGGAAAATGCCTAGCTGTAAAAGAAGTATTAAAAAATACTTTACTTTTAGTTCTGAACCCGGTATAATCAATTCTGTTGCCGATTATTTACGACATGCGGTCGTGGTGGAATGGCAGACACGCTATCTTGAGGGGGTAGTGGGCGTATGCCCGTGGAGGTTCGAGTCCTCTCGACCGCATCATATGAACGATTAAGAAGAAGCTTTCCATTAATGGAAAGCTTCTTTTTTTTGTTTTTTTAACAGTCTGACATCAAAGTTGAGAAAAAAGGCCATCCATACCGGGGCAATGGTGCTCTACCTTCCGGCTACGGGTGGCCAATGTATTATTTTTGCAGCAAGTTCTTGATATCTTCTTCAATCTTGTCCGGTGTTGTTTTGGGAGCATACCGTTTAATGACCTGTCCGTTCTGATCCACAAGGAATTTGGTGAAATTCCATTTGATTGCTTTGGAGCCGAGCAGGCCAGGAGCTTCTGTGCTAAGGTGCTGGAAGAGAGGGTGAGCGCTTGAGCCGTTCACATCAATTTTCTCAAACATAGGGAAGCTTACGCCATAATTCATCTGACAGAACTCGGCAATATCATCGGAAGAACCTTTTTCCTGTGCAAACTGGTTACTTGGAAAACCAAGGACTTCAAATGGCGCATCCTGGAACTTGTCTTGCAATTCTTGCAGACCTTTGAATTGAGGGGTAAGTCCGCATGAGCTTGCCGTATTCACAATCAGGAGCACTTTGTCACGGTAGTCGGACATTTCAACTTCTTGACCGCGAAGGGTATTCACTTTGTAATCGTAGACTGTCATCTAAATCGCCTCCATTTATTTACTCTTATATCTTCTATTATATTGGTTGCAATTAAATATTGCAAAACTAATATGGTGTTAAAAGCACCAAAACAGGCAAGTTGTGCAGAATACGTGAATGAATTGCGAAGTGATTTTCGTCAGAGTGAGAATTAGATAGATTTAAAGAGATGGATAGAGTATGACCTTGTTGTAAGCGCTATTATATGTGAGTATTGCCGAAAATCTGTCGATTCGGTGATCTGTGCGGACTTTACACCATCATGGCACGGGTGTATGATTCATAACGTAATTTCAATTTAAACTAAATTGTACCTGAAAAACGAAACAAACGATAATATCGCTCGATCTTATCCTTAAGATATACGAACGATGTTTTAATCGCTGAGTTTCCATTCATTGATGAGTGGAAAACGGGGGAACCAACAGAATGCGCTGTCCAGGACAGTAGGCATTCATGGGGTGAATTTTCCGGTGACAGCCGGAAATAGGGCGACTCTCGCGCCCGAATCCGTCAGCTAACCTCGTAAGCGTTAAAGGGAGAGGCAACAAGCCGTACGCTGGTTCATGGCGTTTTCGCCATGGGTTCTTTAAGAAGCGTTCGGGAGGCCTTGGTCCCCCACGCTTCTTTTTTGTTGTCTTTTCACGCCAAGGGAGGAACGAATGATGGATACTGAGATGATCTTAGTGACTGCTCCAAATGAAGCAGGACGCAAATTTATCAAATTACTAATGTACAAAAAAATGCCGTTTGCCGTTCTAACCAACAGTGCAGGGGAAGAGCGCAGACTCCGTAGAATCGGAGTCGAACATGTCATTCGCATGAATACGGCTGCAGCTCAAAAATGGTTTTTGCCGCAGGGCAGCGTAGGCAACGTGTTTATTTTCGAGAACAGCCTGAATCTAACCTGTCGTTATTTACAGATCTGCCGTTCATGGACATCGAAATCCCTGTGCGTCATTACGGAGCAGAGTCATCCTAAGGGCATCTATCGGGGCATGGGCGCAGACCGGATTGTATATTCGCTCAATGGGGAAGTTGGCTTTCTCCTCAATGGTTAATGCCATAGCTTGTGATTGCTCAGGTGTAAGGTGCCTGTTATAATTGAATGTATCGATAAACGGAAGTTTGAGGAGACTCATGCAAGATGGTGAGTCTTCTTTTTTATGGTTTTAAAGGTAGTTCAAGACTTTTTGAACACGAACTTTTAGATTGCCTGTGGCTTACAAGGAGGAATTGGCGTGCCGGATGTGGGTGGATTAAAGTGGTTGTTTTTTGATGTTGGAGATACACTGGTGGATGAATGGGAGCCGGTTGATGATATTATCGGACAGTTCGTCCGTGAAGCCTGTGCTTTGGGGTATCCGGTGACAATTGAGGCGGTACGCGAACTGTTCGCGAACTGTTACCAGAAATATGAGCAATGGCCTATGAGAGTGGCGATTCGCACATTCGTTGAAGACGAGGGACACCAGAAACAGATTCAGGACAAGTTGAAGTTTCAAAAAGATCTTGAACGTCCTTTTCCTTCAGCGGATTCCGTTCTTCAGCAGTTGTCACGGCATTATCGCATTGGCATTATTGCCAATCAGAGTCCTGGAACGGAAGAGAGACTGGAGAGCTACGGCTTGCGGAAGTATGTTGATGTTCTGGCCTGTTCTGCTGAAGAAGGTGTGTCCAAGCCAGACCCTGAGTTATACGCTGTAGCCTTGAAACAGGCCGGCTGTGAACCGGAGGAAGCCGTCATGGTTGGGGATCGGATCGATAACGACATTATACCTGCTCGGAAGCTGGGCATGCTTACGATTCGAATTATGCAGGGTTACGGAAGATTCCAGCCAGACCGATCGGATGAGGAACGTGCGGATTGGACTGTTAATTCATTGGATGAACTCCTGCCGTTACTGGTGCCCAATCAGGATTAGATAATTGTTTATTAGAGTTTAGCGTTTTACTATAAAAGGAAACACGCTGCAGTACTGCAACAATAAAGGCTGATCAACTTGGTATTGAATACCGGAGTTGATCAGCCTTTTTAGTATTTGGTCAATAAGAACGAGATTAGAATAACCGAATCGTCTGAATGATCAGATATACATTCAGCACAACGATAATCGCGGCAATGACCCATGAGATGATTTTGAGCCACAATTTGTTGGCGAATGCACCCATGCTTTTTTTATCACTCGTGAACATCACCAGGGGAATTACAGCAAAGGGCAATTGAAGCGACAGCACGACCTGGCTCAAAATGAGCAGTTCTTCTGTGCCATGTTCTCCTGCAATGGCTGTGACAATTACCGCCGGGATGATGGCGATCAGACGTGTGACCAGTCTGCGCAGCCAAGCGGGAATTCGAATGTTCAGGAAACCTTCCATAACAATCTGCCCGGCGAGTGTACCTGTAAGGGTAGAGTTCTGGCCTGATGCTAACAGCGCCACACCGAACAGAATACTTGCAACCGTAGTACCCAATAGAGGTGTCAGCAGATGGTACGCATCTGCGATCTCAGCAACCTGTGTCATACCAGCACTGTGGAATACAGCAGCAGATACAATCAGGATGGCCGCATTGATGAACAGGGCAAGTGTCAGTGCGATTGTCGAGTCCATGGTCGAGTACCGAATAGCTTCTTTTTTACCCTGTGGTGTCTGTTCAATCTGACGGGTCTGCACAATGGAAGAATGCAGGTACAGATTATGCGGCATCACGGTTGCTCCGATAATACCAATGGCGATATAGAGCATAGCCGGGTTTTGTAGAATCTCAACATTTGGTACAAAACCATGGAGAACACCGCCCATATCCGGTTTTGCCAGGAAAAGGTCAATCCCGAAGCAGAGGGCAATGGTCGCCATCAGCACAATGACAAGTGTTTCCAAAGCGCGGAATCCTTTGTTTTGCAGTACAAGAATCAGGAGTACATCAACTGCGGTGATGATCACGCCGTATAACATGGGGATGTTAAATAACAGCTTTAACGCGATGGCAGAACCTATGACCTCAGCCAGATCGGTAGCTGCAATGGCGAGTTCACACAGAATCCATAACATCATGACAACAGGCATGCTGAATCGTTCACGACAGGCTTGGGCCAGATCCCGTCCAGTAACGATGCCGAGCTTTCCAGCTAATGATTGAAGTACAACGGCCATCAGGTTCGATAACAGGATAACGGATAACAAGGTATACCCGAACTGTGAGCCACCTGCGATATCTGTTGCCCAGTTCCCGGGGTCCATGTAACCTACGGCAACGAGGTATCCTGGGCCTACAAAGGCGAGGAATTTCTTCCACCATGCAGCATTCTGCGGGACTTTCATGGAACTATGTGCTTCTCCAAGCGAAGGGGCCATGCCCGCAGTAGACAATGATTCTCTTGAAGGAGCGTTGAACGGATTTTTTTTACTCATACGATAATCACCTGACTTTGAATTATTGATTTGGTAATATTGATGCGGGACAAACCACGCATGATATATCTAAATTTTTATGTTTATTGTTACATTGTACTCCTTCAATAATTTTTGTCTAGTGCAACTTTTATGTATTAACACAAAATTTAGGTTCTAATTTGAAGATGCCCCTTCGTATATTACCCAACCTTAGGAAAAATACAGCCATGGCGTTGAAATGCATGAAAATAATAAAGTTGTAAAAGCTTATAAAGAACTAAAATGCGTTTCAAAATGAGCCAGAAGTTTAAATTGAAAGGAAGGCAGTAAAAACTAAATGGATAAGGAGAGATTCTTAATGGAAGCTTTATATACAGCAGTAGCGACAGTTAAAGGTGGACGTACAGGTTCAGTAACTTCTTCGGATGGCGTGCTCAAACATGATTTGAAAATGCCGAAAGAGCTTGGAGGTTCCGGTGGTGAAGGTACCAACCCTGAGCAGCTCTTCGCAGCTGGATATGGAGCATGTTATGAGAGTGCCCTTGCCAATGTTGCTCGTAAAGCAGGTGTGAAATTGGAGAATGTGGTCGTTACAAGTAACGTATCCATTGGTAAAGACCCAGCGGATGACGGTTTTCAATTATCTGTTCGCCTGGACGTGAGTATGCCTGGGGTGGATCACAGTCAAGCAGAAGATCTGGCCCGCAAGGCACATGATTTCTGTCCGTATTCCAAAGCGACACGTGGCAACATTGATGTTGTATTAAACGTAGTCTAAGATTTGACTCCCTGCAAGTAAAGGGAACATATAGAGCAGGGTATCCCAGATACCTGATGTTCGACTACAAAGCCCTGCTGGCAATCGGCAGGGCTTTGTGTTGATTATAATATAAGGACATGATGCAGGAGATTAGATGCCAGATCGCGTACTATTTTACATAATTGCACTCTCACTTCATGCTACACATTCCATAAAGGGGGAACAAAGATGAGTATTGAAGAGATGATCGAGCGGCGATTTGTGTGTACAAAATGCAGAGGCACGGATTGTAACATTAAGGAAGTTTCCATGTCAGGAGCAGGCCTGAGCAAGATGTTTGATATACAGCATAACCATTACCTGTTCGTGGCTTGTGCTTCCTGCGGGTATGTTGAAGTATTTGATCCGGATGTCTTGAAAGGGAAAAAACAGGGGCAGGTAGGGACTATTCTGGATATTCTGTTTGGCGGGTAGACATGCGCGAGTTGACATTGAACTGAATTTTCTTTAATATAACTTAGTACTGAGTAGTGTCATTGCATGAACCAAATTTGAATTAAACAGGTGATATCCATGTCTTATAGACCGCGTATTGCAGATTTAGAATTAGCTTATGGTAACAAGGAAGACGGATTGTACGAATTTAAAATGAATTTGGTAGACGGTACAAAATGCCGTGTATTCTACTCCCGTTCCCCGGAATGGAAGATGACCAATATCAGTCGTTTGCAGAAAACGCCTTGTCCAGTATGTCGCAAAGATTTCATTTGCAAATGTATGGACCAGTGGGCAAGTGACCTGCATCAACAGATGATCGATGACCAATGGATGGAAAAGGCAGTTACGGAGTAATTGTCGGACAGATACGAGCGCGGGCACAATGCCTGCGCTCTTTTTCTTTATATTTCCAATAAATGCGTGTTCAAAAAGAGCGGTTTTCAGTCTTTTTGAACTACCTCTAGAAATAAATTTAGAATTAGTCAACAAGAAGGCCCAGATTGGGTAAGTTACTCTAACCGCAACAATAGGAGGCAGCCAATATGACAGCAAATCAAACAGATGTGCATCAGGGACATCCGATCGTACTGGTGGATGGTGTCTGTCACTTCTGCCAGGGCTTAACCAAATGGATTATTAAGCGTGACCCGGAAGGGAAATATCATTTTGCTTCGCTCCAATCAGATGTAGCCAAGGAACTGCTGGAGAAAGGCAATTTGTCGACAGACAGTATGGATACCTTTGTTCTGATTGAATATGGAAAATACTATACACGTTCAACCGCCGCACTGCGACTGGCTAAGGGTCTGAAGTTTCCTTATCCGTTGTTATATGTGTTCATTATTGTACCGAAATTTATTCGTAATGCAGTCTATAACTGGGTTGCTCGCAACCGTTATCGCTGGTTTGGCAAGGATGAAGCGTGCATGTTGCCTACACCGGAGATCAAAGATCGATTTTTATGATTAATAACGGAAATAATTGGGTAATGAATACAGATCATATCTATTTTGGGAGGACAACAACTTGAAGAAGTGGACTACATTATTTATCGGGGCATTATTAGCAGTGAGCTTGGCAGCATGCAGTAACGATACAGATAATACGGCAACGCCGCCAGCGACTAACAACGAAACATCTAACGAGGGTAATACACCTGCAGAGCAGGAAACAAAGATCCCTACCCTGGACGAATTGATTACCAAAACCAATGCAGCAACCAAAGAAATGAAAAGCTTCACAACTGAAGCAAACATTGATCAGAATCTGAAACTGGATGCTGGTGAACAGTCCCAGGATCAACAGGTTAAAACATCGCTCAAGATGGATATTATCAAAGATCCAATGATGATCTATCAAGAGATGAAAATGGAAATGTCGGGACAGGAAGCTCAGAACGTGAAGCAGTATATCACATCGGATAAAATCTACTCTCAAGTTGGGGATCAATGGGTTGCGATTCCTGAAGCTCAAACCAAGGAACTGATTGAGCAGATGAAAGCAAGCATGAACCCGGAAGGTGAATTGGAGCAATTCAAAAAGATTGAAGAAGATACTGAAGTGACCGAAGAAGGCGACAATTATGTGATTAACGCTGACGTATCCGGTGATAACGTGAAGGAACTGGCCAAAGCCGTGATGGAGCAGAACGGATCGGATGCCCAGATGCAAGCCATGCTTGATCAGATGAATATCACCAGCATGAAGATGAAATACATGATCAACAAAGAAACCTACCTGCCTGCAAGTACGGACGTAACCATGGTCATGGAGATGGAACAGAATGGACAGAAAATGACGATGGACATGAAGATGACCAGTACGTTCTCCAACCAGGATCAAGTGGAAGAGATCAAGATTCCACAAGAAGCATTGGATAGCGCTAAATAAAACAGGCACCTCTGAACTAGATCTGTGTGAGCCGAGAGGTTTACCAGATTAGAATCAGGGGTGTTTTTCTGTTTAGCGGAGATTATGGTCAGGGTTGAAGGTGTTATAGTATAGTCATATTGAAGTAGAGAGGGGATATAAAAGATGATCGAATATGCACACATCCACCATGTTAGTCTGGCTGTACGTGATCTGGAAATCGCGAAGAAATTCTATTCGGGGTTACTGGGAATGCAGGAGATTGAACGCCCGCCTTTCCGCTCCACAGGTACATGGTATGCCATCGGTAGCCAGCAGCTTCATCTGTTACAGCACCCGGAGGGGCACACGTTACGTGAGGCTGGGATTGATACAACAGACGGCCACTTTGCGATCTGGGTCACCAGTTATTCAGGGACTATAGCTTGGCTGGAGCAGCAGGGAATTGAGTATGAAGCGAGACCGGATAGTGTAGCGGGATTCGCACAGATTTTTGTACTTGATCCTGACCGTAACATTATTGAGTTCGATTCACCGTATAACTCTTAAGGAGAAATGGGTTAGAATAAATCCCTTGCTCCCCCAGAAATTGTATGCTATATTATCCATACATTCATAGCACGTGACGGAAGCACCGTCCATATACTGCATATTCATGCGGTTATTGGACGGTGCTTTTTTGTGCTTTTTGACAGGGAGGGAAGGAAAATTTGATTGTACTGAAGGTAGTTCTGGTTTCAAAAGATAGAGATTACATTAGCGCCTGGCTTGATTATGTACAGGGAAATTCGCCTGGTCTCCATGTGCGTTTCACGGCATTCTCCCAAGGGGATTCGTTCAAGGATCACATGAATGAGCAAGAAGGTCGAGAATTACCGGATCTGGTTATTGCAGAACCGGAGTTTCTGAATGACTGGCTGAATAACGGGGGAGAAGGATCAGGTGTACCTTGGCTAATGCTTAGTGAAGGGATGGAAGAGGTGGATGAGGCCAAGCGGCTGATGAAATACCAACCCTTGCCTGCTTTGCTGGATGCTGTGATGCATGCTTGCCGACAGCCACGCCGTAAGAAGGTTCACCATCCGGGGCAAGAGACGCTCTCCATCGGTGTAGTATCCGCTTCGGGTGGAAGTGGCAAAACGGCAGTAGCTCTGCATATGGCGAAGCAATTGGGACTTGCAGGATATGCTGTTCTCTATCTGAATCTGGAGACGCTGGACAGTACGCTCCCGTTTCTGGAAAAGGGACTAACTAGAAGTGGGCAGCGTAACCCGGATGCGGAGACGGGATTGTCACGTCTGTTATACGATCTGAAGGTGGGCAGAAAGGAATCCGGCAAGCAGTTACAGGTGCAATCTAAGGCTGTGGATAGATATGTAGTCCGGCATGAAGCGCTGAGATCCGATGTGTTCTGGCCATTATCTAATCGTAAAGAACTGTTGCAAATGACTCGTGAGGATACGTCGAATCTTATTTGTTATTTAACGGATTGCGGACAATATGACGTGTTGATTCTGGATGGGGATTCCGATTGGGATGGGCGCAGTGAAGGGGTACTGGATGCAGCAGATGCATTTGTCTGGCTCGTTGAGGATGATATATCTGCCATGCATCGATGGGGACAATGGTTACAGCATGCTGAGCGTACGAAACCAGATCTATACGAAAGTATACTGGAGCGTTCACGCTTTGTGGTTAACAAATATCGGGACAATGTCGTCAATGCACTCCCACGTCCTGATCTGCATCTGGATGCAGTGTTGCCCTATATCCCTTCTTGGAAGCAACTCAGTCAGGAGGAGGTCATGCTTAGTTCTCCGATCTTCCAACGTGAAGTGAAGAGATTATGTGCCATGCTGGTACAAGATGGCGAAGAAGAATTGAAGCAGACGGGACGAATTCAGAAGCAGGATCGGTGGGCACTATGACGGATTCATCCAATAGAATGCTGGATCGTGAAGAACAGTTTCAGATGATGCGCAGGGAGGTCAGGGCTGGACTCGATTTAACCTCTTCCGCAGGAGATGATGAACTGTGGCAGGGGATAGAACGCAAAGTTCTGTCTGACCCGAAGCTGGATAATCTGACCTCAGGAGAGCGGCATACGCTGGTACAGCGATTGTTTGACTCCTTTCGTGGATTGGATATTTTGCAGCCACTTGTGGATCATCCCGATATTACGGAAATTATGATCAATAGTCACAAGGAGATTTTTGTGGAGCAGGAAGGTGAAGTCAGCCAGATCACCCTTGAATTTGAGTCCAGGGAACGGCTCGAGGATATCATCCAGATGATTGTGTCCGGGGTAAACCGGATTGTGAATGAGTCTTCTCCAATCGTAGATGCCCGTTTAAAGGATGGTTCGCGGGTCAATATCGTGCTGCCCCCTATTGCCTTGAAAGGTCCCACGATGACGATTCGTAAATTCCCCAGTGAACCGATGAAGATGTCCGATCTGATTGAAAAGGGAGCCCTGCATGAAGAAGCGGCAGAATTATTGCAGCAGTTGGTACGGAGCAAATACAACATCTTCATTGGAGGCGGGACCGGATCGGGAAAAACGACCTTTCTGAACGCATTATCACAGTTCATCCCTGCCGATGAGCGGATTATTACCATTGAGGATTCGGCTGAGTTACAGATTGTTACGGTACCAAATCTGGTGTCACTGGAAACGCGGAATGCAAACACCGAAGGCAAGGGACAGATATCTATTCGGGATCTGATCAAATCTTCCTTACGGATGCGTCCAAACCGGATTGTGATTGGTGAGGTAAGGGGCGCAGAAGCGCTGGATATGTTACAGGCCATGAACACTGGCCATGATGGATCTTTGTCTACAGGGCATGCGAATACCATCTCTGACATGATTAGCAGACTCGAAACGATGGTACTTAGCGGTGCAGATCTTCCTATTGCGGTTGTAAGGCAGCAGATTAGTTCAGCAATCGATATTTTTGTACATCTGTCCCGGCTGCGAGATCGTTCACGGCGGGTGACAGAGATTAGTGAAGTGATTGGCATGCAGGACGGTGAGGTTATGCTGAATCCACTGTTTCGTTTCCAGGAACAAGAAGAGCGTGGAGGCAAAATTATTGGCGGGTTAGTACAGGTTGGAAAGTTGAATCAGGTGGATAAAATTCAGATGGCTGGGCTTGGGGAATGGCTGGATGGATACATAGAACAATATAGTGTTGAAACAAATTCATCAGATAACAACGTGAATTAAAGTCATTGGAAGGTGATTACTGTTGGGTGAAGCCAGACAGATGTTGACGGATTACACCGTATATACGCTTTCCCGGAGACAACGAATGGTCTGTATGTTGATTAGTGGTCTGCTGTTTTTTGGCATCGGAATTCTGTTCTACCATCACTGGTTGGCTGGAGCGATCCTGGCTGCGGGTTGCATATGGGTACCAAAACATTGGACTAAAGTGCTGTTGGAACGAAAAAGAATGACACTCAGTTTACATTTTAAGCAAGCGTTATATGCATTATCTTCGGCACTAGCCGCGGGAAAATCGGTGGAAAATGGATTCAAGGAGTCCGTAGAGGATCTGCGGATGTTGAACCCGGAAGCCGATACCGATCTGATTCGTGAGTTCACGATATTGCGGACACGGATGGAGTATGGACAACCAATCGAAGAGGCACTACAGGATTTTTCGGATCGGGCGCAGATTGAAGATATTACGAATTTTGCAGATGTGTTCATCACGTGCAAACGAACTGGCGGGGATCTGGTTGAGGTTGTGCGTCGTACCTCTGCGGTGATTGGTGAGAAGCTGGACATTCAGCAGGATATTATGGTCGCGGTATCGCAGAAAAAGTTCGAATCAAAGGTGATGTTTGCCGCTCCATTTATTTTTCTGATATTCCTCAATCTGACCGCTAAGGACTTTATGGAGCCATTATATAGCGGGATGGGCTACCTCATCTCAAGTGGTGCCTTGGCAGTACTCGCCTGCTGTTATCTGTGGATTAATCGCATTATGGATATCAAAGTATAAGGAGCTGAAACGATGCTGCTTCCCGTTATAGTCGCAGGGATGCTCGGAGCGGGATGGCTGGTGCTGAATCGAACCCGGGGACAGACCTACCGGCATCTGCGCAAGCTGGATATGGAAGGATTACGACTGAAAAAATTACATGGCCCCTTCCTGCTTATATTGGAAAAGTTTGAGATTGGACGCAGATTGCCAGTGCTCATGTTTCGAATGCAACATGCCATTCAGAAAATGTATGGCATACAGCACAGTGGAGAAAAAACGATGCTGTATTGCGCCGAAATGTTGACCTACACGTGGCTCATGCTGCTGGTGGGCTGCCTGTTATCACTCGTTGGAGATATGGGCATCGGAGGTATGGTAGGGGGGCTCGCGCTCGGTGCAGCGTTACCTTTTGCGCTCTACAAAGACCTCAATACAAAGGTGCAGCGAAGAGACCAGGATATTCTTATGGAACTGCCTGAGCTGCTGAACCGAATTGTACTGTTGGTTGGCGCAGGGGAGACCGTGCAACGTGCCATCGTTCACTGTGTGACAAGCCAGGGGGAACGGAAACATCCGTTGTACAACGAACTCAGAAAGACGGTGGGAGATTGGAATAATGGTTACTCGTTTCAACAATCATTTGAACAGTTCAGTCGTCGCTGCGGTGTACAGGAAGTGACGATTTTTACGACAACGGTGCTGTTGAATTTCCGGCGTGGGGGAGGTGACTTTGTATTGGCGCTGCGGGATCTGTCACATGTGTTGTGGGAGAAACGCAAGGCTGTCAGTCGGGCGAAGGGAGAACAGGCTTCTTCCAAACTGGTGTTTCCGATGGTACTGATCTTTTTTACGATTGTGGTCATGATCGGGGCACCTGCTTTTATGATGATGAATATGTAGGAGGAATTGGGATGATGGAAGTATTGAAAAACAAGGTAAACGCGTTTTGGGAGGAAGAGGACGGACTCGGCACGTTGGAGCTGATTCTGATTATCGGGGTTATTATCATTATTGCTTTGATTTTTAAAGACCAAATTAAAAAATTGGTAGAAAGATTGTTAACTAATGTGAGTAATAAAAGTAATGAATTCTTCGAATAACAAGTTCAAAAAGGAAGAAGGGAGCTTCACGGTTGAAGCCTCCCTGATCTTTCCTGTTATGCTGTTTATTCTTGTGTTGTTGCTCTTCTTTACCATGTACATGTATCAAAAGACATTTTTGAATCAACACGCCTATGCAGCTTCCGAACGTGCAGCCTATAGCTGGGACAACAGCCACAAGCAGGCGATGACGGGTGAAGTTGTCGCTGGAGAACATGACAATCTGTACTGGAGACTGACGGATGATCGTATGCTTGGAACACTATTTGGCTGGGTGGGAGCGGATAATCAGGTTAGCGTTTCTATACCTGCTGGTGAAGGCGGCAATCTTTCGGAACAGAAATTAGCACAAGCGGTGCAGCATATGCCCTCAGCTATGAAAGGAACGATTGAGTATCAGAATTTTCTGATTCAGCGGAAAATAACAACCAAGCTGGAACAAGTAATTTCTTTGCCTCTTCCTTCTTTTTTGTTCGATTCAGGTAACCGTGTCCTCACTCAAGGATCGTCCGCAGTTGTTGAACCGGTTGAATTCATTCGAACGGTAGATCTGGTCCGTTATTACGCAGCCAAGTTTAAAGGCAAAGGCGGTGCGGCGACCAGTACAGCGGCAGAAGCCGGACAGGTTGTGCAGCATTTTGGCAAAAGCAAAAAGTGAGAAAAGGAGGAGGGCGGAGCTGTTTAGAAAAAAAGACGGTGAGTCGGGAGCCGTAACCCTTTTTTTAATATTAATATTGGCCGGTGTTTATATGTTTGTCGCTATATTTATTGATTACGCTCGTATAGCGGCATTCAAGGTGCAGACCGAACGCATGACTCATGCTGCGATGAGATCCGTCATGTCAGCCTATGACACATCACTCCGGGGGTATGGTTTATTTGGGTATGGGGACAGCAGTGGGGATGCAATTATGGCTAAAGTGTTGAATGATAGCGTGAAGCCTTCAGCTGTAAAAGATGGATTTCCCATTCTGGATATCCAGTGGGATACAACTTCGCTGAGCATGGAGCGTGAACTGGGCAGATACGATATATTTAATCGCCAGATTCAGGAGGACATGAAGTATCGGGCTCCGGTTGATTTTACCCTTGAAGTGATCAATCGGTTCAAACCGATGTCAGACGAGATGAAGGAAGCTGCGCACACGGTAGACTTGCTGAAAAAATTACAGAAGTTATATGACAAACGTGAAGAACTACTGGATGAAGTCATTGCTAATCAGACGGAATCCGCGGAGAAGCTGAAGAATCTTCCAAAGTTGATCATGGACCCGCCTTCACAAGTTATCTATGAAGAAATGTTGGAAGAAACACCAGAGACAGCTGACGAGGCAGCAGCACGTTATGCAGATTATCTGAACAAGAAACAGGCGGATGAGGGATTGCCGTTCAGAGAGCAACGATACATATTGGAACTGGCTCGTTATCGGACCGGTGTTGGTAATGTGGTGACAGGCATCAGCATGATCATGCAGCCCGCGTTACAGGCCCATCAAACAAAGCTGGAGGAAGCACAGTCCAAGATCGAAGAAGCACGCAAGATCAATGAGGAAATGAAACGTGTAATCGCTGAGGGGGAGAACCGTTCGCAGAATGCCAGCTACGACAATGTGGGCAACTCGAATCTTCCTGGGACGAGTCCTGCATCTACTGGATCAGGAAGTGAAGCCAAAAGTACACGTTCTCTTGCTTCGGAGCTTGTGAGGGCAGATAGCCTATTTGATCAGTTGAAGGCACGGGTTGTTTCCCAGAATTCGGACTTCTCTAACGTCAGAAGAGACAACATGGAACTGAATACACAGCTTCGCAGTGTCACGGCCATGAGCGGTGTTCCGATTAAACCGGCGGTCAGACAGGCAAGTCAGGTTACGGAACGATATATGGACACTTATGTACGTAGCGGTCCTGCCAATCTCATCCTCCAAAGTAAGCAGCAGCTGGAGAGTGGTCGTGGGTCGGATGCCCAACGCAAAGCGAATGACAAAGAATCCAAAGGGAAATTAAAGGAAGTCAAACGAATCTTGTCGCAGATTCAGAATGGAAGTTCGGGTTCCATGGACGCTTTCAAACAGTTGGAGGAATATTACAACGCTAATATTGCTTTTAACGAGGCTAGTCGTGAGGAGGCCAAAAAGGTAGAGATTGCTGGAGATCCTTATGAGTCTGGTGGCGATGCCATGAAGGGAATGGACAGTTTGTTTGGCGGGATGTCCGGTATGCTGGACAGTCTTGGTGACGAATTATTTCAGAATGAATATGCTTTAGCCTATTTCAACTCCATGGATTTTGGTCAGTTATTTACCTGGACTGAAGGTGGTGGAGATGCTGGTGATGTCTTCAAATTGGAGAATCAGGAACTGGAGTATATCGTTTACGGGTTTCATAATCCATCGGGTAACATCGCTGCGGCATATGCGGAAATCTTCGGAATGCGGCTGGCTATTCGAACGGCAGAAGGGTTAATTGAGTACAGCAAGCTTGGGAACCCACTTCTGGTATTATCGGCGGCAATCTTATACGGGATTACAAACGCCATTGCCGATATGGTGAAACTAGCAAAAGAGGGCAGTGTGGAATTGTCCAAGTATATCAAGGTCAAATTGACGTATAGGGACCATCTTCGATTGTTCCTCTTGATGCACAGCAACAATGAACGCAAAATGTCCAGAATGCTGGCGCTAATTCGATTGAATACGGGTGTGAATCCGGATGAGAAACAGACGTATGCTTCGGGTAACATGCGCAGCAGCATCAAGCTGTGGTTTTTACCAGGGGTGGTTAGAAGCATAGGTGCAGTTATGGGTAGTGCGGATCAGGTTGAAGATGGGCGATTTTTCATTGAGCGGAAGGCGGATTATTCCTATTGAATGATCAGGATCGTTTCGGTGGAGGGATTATGGATAAGCAGCAACAATATGAAAAAGAAAGCGCACAATTGCAGATTCGTTTAACACGAATAATCAGATTGCAACGATTGAAGTCTCTGAATAAGCAGATATGTTCTCCGAAAAAGGAACAGGGCAGCATGGTTCTGGAAGCCTCACTGGTGTTACCTGTCTTTCTGTTCTTTATCATGTTTCTCATCTTCATTGTGCAAATGACTCTAATCTCCACAGCTTTACAGAGTACAGCAGGGGAAGCAGTAAAGCAATTATCAACGAAAATATATCCCGTTTCCCTGGCATTCACACCTTCTGATTCTGCCGGCGGAGAAGGTTCTGGAGGGGGTTGGAAGATACCAGAATTATCTCTGACGGAATGGGCAGAAGGTTATGCTTCTTCTCTACCTGAGCCATTAAGTGATTGGGTACGTTCAGCAGCGGCTAGTGGTGAACAGCCACTACAGGAGGTCAAGACATCCGTCTTGGAAACTGTACTTGATCCCACGGTAAAACCGCTGCTTCAACCATTTATCGAGCCAACGCTGCTGAATATGGAACGTGTTCATGTGAATGGCATTTCGATACCTGATCTAAAAAACAAAACAAATCCATATTTCCGACTTGAACTGAGTTATGAATTGCCGGTAAAAGTTCCCTTTCTCAGTAAACCGCTACGGATTCAGGCTGCTGCGGCAGAACGGGTATGGATTGGAGATACCGGAGAAGGATCAGATGGCAGCGCAGGAGACGGGGATACTGCGGGTTCAGCAACGGTACTGTCGAAGCCTGACCCGGCTTACATAGGCAACAATGCAACGATCAAGGTGAAGGTAGAACCAGGAGCGACAGCCAACTTAACGATATTTTACAAGTCAGGTGAAAGTTCTGCGAAGCACATTGGCTGGGCCACCGCAGATGAGAATGGAATTATTGAATGGAACTGGTTTGTTGGTACTCGGACAACAGAAGGAACATGGAGTTTTGTTGTCGAGACAGGGGAAGGTGCCAAGACGGAGACTACGTTTGCAGTGGCCTCCAGAAAATAAGGAAGGGGATGATGGAGGTGGAGTGGTTTTACATTGCCTGTGGCATATACATTATTGCAGCTTTTATTACAGATATTCGTTCCATGAAAATTCCAAATCGATTGACTTTACCTGTGACTGTTGCAGGCGTACTGGCCCATATCATATGGGGAGGTTGGGATGGTTTTTTGTTCTCAGCCGCTGGATTTGCAGCAGGTTTTGGCATTTTGTTTCTGATGTATGCGATTGGGGCCGTAGGAGCAGGAGATGTGAAATTGTTTGGTGGGATTGGCGCATGGACAGGGCTTGCTTTTGGCATTCATGTCATTATTTACTCCGTTTTGTATGCGGGAGCCATTGGTTTAGTGATACTTCTATTCCGCAAGGACTCAGCGAAACGGATTCGGGGTATGGCAGGCAGTCTTGCAGGTTTTTTCATGCTCGGTTCGCTCAAGCTGGTAAATAAAGAGAAGACATTGAAGTTTCCGTTTATGCTGGCGGTGTTACCTGGATTTATTACGGTCCTTGTCTCAAGACTTTTCCCTTGATATCAGGAGTCTGGAAAACGTTAGGATAACAGCGATCGAAGATAGCACTGCGATTGGAGTGGAAGAGTGTGGTGTATTGTAACTCAACTTATATCAACTAAACTTTTTACACGAGAACGGAGAGGACGGAAAAAAACCTGAAGAAGCGGAGCTAAAAGCTTTCTGAAATAAAGCTGCATCGGAAGCATATGCTTCGCCTTTATCCCCGGATTTTCCCCTTTACAAAGGGAATCGAGAAATCTGGGGATAACAGCGATCGGAAGGTTGTTCCGTCATCGAAGTACCCAGTGTAACTTTCTTTAGTTGATCCTATATAGCAACGGAAAGAGAGGATTGGCATGTATGGATTAACGAGAGATTTTATTCGTAATGGTGGAGCGTTCATGGTTTTGGAAAAAGCAGAAGGGTTACGAATGGAGGAATTGAGCCGGGTGCAGATGGGGATGTTGTCCTCCAATCAGATTCCGCGACTTCTTCCTGTTCATATTCGGGAAGTCGATCGAAATGTAACTTTGCAGTACGACATATCAGGGTACAAGATGTTATCCCAGATGTTAAAGTCAAGCAAAATCAAGTTGCGTGTTCTGTATGGTCTGTTGTTTCAACTAGCCGATGCCTTCACGGAATGCCGACAGTATATGTTGGAGCCTCGTAAATTATTGATCCAGGAAGAGTACTTGTTCATCAACGGTTCATTCGAACAGGGTGAGCTTGGAATGGTCTATGTACCAATCATGGATACGGTTGAAGTTGATCCAACGCCGCAGCAATTCCGTGAGCTTGTGATCAGGCTGATGGCCCAGGTGCAGGAACTCCAAGGGGAAGGCATTCAGCGTGTTCTGCAGTTATGTGACAATGAACGCTGGGATATCAGACAGTTGCGAGAGCTTCTGCTGGAATTATATGCTGACGAGCAAGAGAATGGAGGAAGCGCAGCATTTCTCTCGTCCAGAACTTCGGAAACCTTCGATAATTCAAAAGGTAATCTTCATTTGTCGATTTCTGAGCGGGATAGCAGATTAGCCAATTCTCGATCATATCAACCCGGTGCTCCTGTTCAAAATGCTGCTGTGGAGCCGCAACTAAATTTCCGTCAGCCGCAGAAAACGAGTGAATCCGAGGTGGGAGACATTCCGTTGAGATCTCGAACCTTTCCAGGCAGGCGCTCATCTGAGCAATCTTCATTAGAGAGATCAAATAGCATGGATCAGGGACTGAGTAATCGATATGATTCTCTAGAGCGTGTTGATATGGAAGTAGAGGAGAAGCCCGGTTCTTCCAAAGTAACCTATATCATATTGGGCTGCATGGTTGCCATGGCATTGGTATGGAGATTTATTTACATGGAGCAACCGGGACAGACGCAGATGATCCTGTGCATGGTACTAAGCCTTGGCTTGCTTGGTGTAGCAGGATGGACGTGGAAGCGCAAGGGAAGTCCTCATAATGACTCAGAGAATAAGAGGTCTTTTTCATTTAATTTAGGTAAGAACAAAGGCGAGCAAACGGAAGAGGTTGAGGAATTATTTCAGGAGAGTTGGCGCTGGAATGCAGCTGAAAGACCAGCGGAACGCATAAATCAAACAGTTGCATCCGCCTCAGAAGGTGGTAGCGAGCATTCTCGTTATCAAAGTCTGCATATGACATCTGAACACTCCGAACCACCGATCGTTCAGCGTCATGTGGAAACGGTAGCTTCAACTTCAGAGCTAATTCGACAGGATGCAGTTGCGGAGGCAACCGTGAATTTGCAGAATCTGAGTGGAGGTAATGTTATAGGGGCAGGCCCGGTGATGGCGTCTTATTATCTTGAACGAAGATCTGGCACCGGTGATCAACATGAACGGATGGATGTGCAAGGAGCATCTTTTGTCATCGGAAGATCAGCAGACATGGTTCAGTGGGTGGACACAGCGACCGGGGTGTCCCGTGCTCATGTGGAATTGAGCCGGAACAAATCGGGCTATGTGATTAAGGATCTGGGTTCCGTCAATGGCACCGTTCTTCAGGGCAATATTCTTGCTCCGTATAAGGAGTATCCATTGGCGGATGGAGACACATTTACACTTGCGGAATCAGTTTACACCTATCGGTCGGTTGGATAAGACATAGTTCAATCTCGTGGTACAATCAGTCGGATAAGCCACGGTGCTTCAGATCTTCAAGAGCCTGTGTTAATGTTGGGAAGGTGAACTGGAATCCGTGGTCGAGAGCTTTTTGCGGAATGACTCTCTGCCCCTGAAGCACGACAACGGATAGTTCTCCGACCAAGGTTTTAATTAGGAAGCTGGGTACGGGGAACCAGTGAGGGCGATGATACACCTTGCCCACCGTGCGACCGAATTCATCATTGGTGACAGGGTTCGGTGAGGAAGCATTGACCGGACCTGATACTTGTTTATTTTGAATACTAAAATCAATGAGTCTTACGATATCCATAATGTGAATCCAGCTAGTCCATTGCTTGCCACTGCCGATCTTGCCACCAACACCCAGCATGTAAGGAAGTTTCATCAATGGAAAAGCCCCTCTTTTATGTCCAAGAACCAGACTTACCCGGATTTTAACGAGTCTTACATTTTTGATTGCATCTGCAGCAACTTCCCATTGTTCCGAGACCCGGGAAGGGAAATTCATTGATTTTTGCGGACTATTCTCGTCAAAGGTTTCGTTAGGGGAGGTTCCATAAATGGCCATGGCCGAAGCCTGAACGACCACTTCCGGCTTTTGTTCCAAGGATTCCACCAATCGGGCTACCCGCGCTACGGTCGTGACTCTGGATTCAACAATCTCCAGCTTTGCCTTGGTTGTCCAACGTTGATTCAGCGTTTCTCCGGCAAGGTTAACGAGAGCGTCCATACCTTCCAGCAAGTGAGGTTGTTCTTCGACTTGTTCCCACGATATATATGAAAGATTTTTACTTGGATTATGCAAGTCAGGCAGTTTTCGTGTAATAACTTTCACATGGTGCCCGGCTTGCAGCCAGTAATCTACAAGTGCTCCTCCCACAAATCCGGTACCTCCACAAATGGCAATTTTCATATCAAACATCCTCTCTGATTTTCACTGCGCTGATATATACCGTTGAATCGACAAACAGCCCCGTACGGTAAGCAATGCCTGTTGGGAACAACTTACCTGACGGAGCATATCTGTATCTAATTAACCAAATCCATATGCCACTTAACTCATCTTTTATTTTATTTAATCAAATGTTGATAAGGGGAATAATCGATTTTGTTTTTCTCCAAAAATTTCACCAAAAACTTATTATCCCGCTTCGGTGTGGCAATAATGTATCCTTTAATGCAATGATCTCTCGATACTTCCGTTGCGTTGTCTTCGACTGCAATTTTACCAATCTCTGCAGCAATGGAATGTTTGGCGATGTCACGAAATGGCCCAGGTACAGGCTCCACGAGTTGATCCAAAAAAGCTTTGGCTTCATCAGTCCACAAGTGACGGCTGGCTTCAACCCAATAATTCTGCCAATCCAGTTTGGACTTTCCGTCTGCTTTTGGTAGCACTTTTAAAAACTTGCGCATCATGAAAAATCCACCGATACACATGCTGCCAAGCAATACAAAAGTCCAGAATGCGATCGTATTCATAAACCAATTGCTGGGGGAACTGCTGGTCAGTATCATCGCGTAGGAGTCGAAAATCATTGCGGAGTCACCTCGGTTCATTGATTTTCACGGAAAGACGGATTCCGCCTACCCATGTTCCACATAGTAGCTGTTAAAAATAGCCTCTATCCCGAATTATAGCGCATTTCTAGATTTATTTCGATAATCGCGTTAGAATAAGGGATAATTCAGATTAAGGGGGATCAATAATGCTGAAAATCGGCTCCCACGTGTCCTTTTCGGACAAGGGATTATTGAGTGCAACGAAGGAAGCGTCCTCGTACGGTTCCAGTTCGTTTATGATATATACGGGTGCACCACAGAATACACGTCGCAAGCCAATTGAATCCATGTATATTGAAGAAGGCAAACTTGCCATGCAAGAGGGTGGAATGGAAGATATCGTTGTCCATGCACCGTACATTATTAATCTTGGCTCATACAAAGACAACACGTATAGACTCGCTGTAGATTTCCTTCAGGAAGAGATCCGTCGTACACATGCCATTGGTGTGAAGAACATCGTATTACATCCCGGCGCATTTACAGACAAAGATGCCCACTATGGGATCGGACGGATCGCAGAAGGGTTGAATGAAGTGCTGGAGGGTGTGAAAGAGACAGATGTGAACATTGCTCTGGAAACCATGGCTGGCAAAGGTACGGAAATGGGTCGCAGTTTCGAAGAGATCGCTCAGATTATTGAGAAAGTAACGTATAACGAGCGCCTCACTGTGTGTATGGATACATGTCACATTCATGATGCCGGATATGATATCGTTAATGATTTTGACGGTGTACTGGAACAATTCGATCGCACGGTAGGACTTGACCGCATTGCCGTAATGCATATTAATGATAGTAAGAATGCTGTGGGTGCGCACAAGGACCGTCATACACCAATTGGCTCCGGCTGGATCGGGTTTGAGGCGATTAACCGCATCGTCAACCATGAGAAGCTTCAAGGACGTCCATTTATTCTGGAGACACCTTGGATTGGTAAAGAGGCCAAGACACAGCGTCCAATGTATGAGGTGGAGATTGCCCTGCTTCGTGGGGATGTTGCCGGTCGATTCGGCCAGGATTTCCTGACAGAAGTAGAACAGTTGCAACACTTTTTCAAAGGTAAAGAGATTGAGTCTCGTTCGTATATTCTGGATGTGTGGACGTTGCTCAAAAATGATGCCAAAGCCAAAAAGGCAGATCCGCGCGAACCGCTGGAACGCCTCTATGACATGGTGACTGAAGCTGCTTTATTCCCGCATTTGAATGAAGAACAACTGAATCATCGCTTGATTGCATGGCTTGCGGGTTAACCCCGCAGGTCATGGCTTAATTGAAGGAGGAAGAATAACCCGATGGAGATCCACACTAAACAAGTACGCCCTGATTCTAAAAACCGCGCCGATCGTGCGCGCATGCTTATTTCCTGTCCGGATGGTCCAGGAATTGTAGCTGCCGTATCTCACTTCTTGCACCAGCATGGTGCAAACATTGTTCAGTCGGACCAGTACACCATGGACCCTGCTGGCGGCATGTTCTTTATGCGAATTGAGTTTGATCTTCCGCAATTGTTGGTCAATTTACCGAAACTGGAAGCTGATTTTGCAGAAGTAGCAAGCCGTTTTCAGATGGAATGGACGTTATCTGCGGTTAGCCGCAAGAAGAAACTGGCTATCTTTGTATCCAAAGAAGATCATTGTCTGGTTGAATTGTTGTGGCAATGGCAGGCAGGCGACCTAGATGCCGATATTGCGCTTGTGGTCAGCAACCATCTGGACATGAAGGACTATGTAGAATCATTTGGCATTCCATATCATCATATTCCGGTTACAGCAGACACGAAGAAAGAAGCGGAACAGCGTCAACTGGACGTCATTGGCAATGATGTGGATGTGATTATTCTGGCTCGTTACATGCAGATCATCTCTCCCATGTTCATTGAGCACTACCGTAATCGAATCATTAATATCCACCATTCGTTCCTGCCAGCCTTTGTGGGTGGTAAACCGTATGCGCAGGCGTACAACCGTGGTGTCAAAATTATCGGTGCGACAGCGCACTATGTTACGGAAGAACTGGATGGCGGCCCGATTATTGAACAGGATGTGCAGCGTGTAAGCCACGGGGACGATGTAACCGAGCTGAAGCGTATTGGACGTACCATTGAGCGGGTTGTGCTTGCACGTGCCGTGAAATGGCATGTCGAAGACCGTGTTCTTGTTCATGAAAATAAAACCGTTGTATTTTAAGCTCATGCTTTAATACTGTGCAAGGTTGATTCGGAAACACATAATAGACTAACAAAAAGGCGACCCCAATTCGTTTACGAAGCGGGAGTCGCTTTTTTTGCATTCATAATATACTTTCCGCACAAGCCAAGCATAATACCAAACAGCAGATGTCCTACAATCCAGTAGAGGATGGCGGACACATCGTACAGGTCTGGCACACGTGATGACAATTGAGAGAGTGGGATATAGAGCAGGGACGAAACTGCACCGAGCATAATTCCTTTGAACATAGGGCGGCCTGAATGCCTTACCCACCACAGATAGAAGATACCGATGACAACGGACACGATGAGATGCAAAGCAAATTCAATGAATTCGGGTAAGGTTGGCGGAAGACCAGGTACAAAATCAATATTCAGCAGCAGGGTATATACTTGTTCACCTGTGTTGGCCTGAATCACTTTAAGGAAAAATCCCAGGATAACTCCCGAGAGAACCCCCGTTAAAATACCGGATATCCAGGGTAATGAGTGTTTTACCGATGTTGATGGGTGAGCCGCAGAATCTGGCATGATCGCAACCTCCTATGATTGACGTATGTACATCTGAAAAGTAAACCATAGCCCAACTTTCGAATCCATATTCAGGAACATTATATGTGAATTGAGGATGAATATCTAAAAAATGCATGGTTTTCAGGTTAAAGGTTATACTTCATGCGATGGATTTGTGAGGCTCCTTAAGTCTGCTTTTGGAATTTAGTACCTTTTAAAGTACGATTTTTGCTTGATTGGCCAAGGATTATTCATCACAAACAATCGATTTTTCATGAACTTCTCAAAGAAGGTTATGGAAAAGCTTCACGCCAAGTGATACAATACAAAAGTGAATAAGTCAAAATGAAACACTCAAGCGGATTCACTTATTGTGAAATTCGGTTTGCTTGTATGATGAGAGGGATTCGCTTGCGCACCCGACTTATCTAAAGACATGAGGAGGACAAACCATGACTGACAAGAACGAAGCGATTCAAAAGGACGAGAACAGCACGATCGACAACCTGTCGATTACTACCGTACGTACTTTGGCGATTGATGCAATTGAGAAGGCAAATTCCGGACATCCGGGTATGCCTATGGGCTCCGCTCCAATGGGGTACCAACTTTTTGCAAAAACGATGACTCATAACCCGGACCACCCAACTTGGGTTAACCGGGACCGTTTTGTCCTGTCTGCAGGACATGGCTCCATGTTGCTGTACAGCTTGCTGCACCTGAGCGGATATGATCTTCCAATGGAAGAACTGAAACAGTTCCGTCAATGGGGAAGCAAAACACCGGGTCACCCGGAATTCGGACATACTGCAGGTGTTGATGCAACTACCGGCCCACTGGGTCAAGGTATTGCAATGGCTGTTGGTATGGCGATGGCTGAAGCTCAACTGGGCGCAACATACAATAAAGACAAGTTCAACGTAGTTGACCACTACACTTACGCAATCTGTGGTGATGGCGACTTGATGGAAGGCGTATCGCATGAATCAGCTTCCCTGGCTGGACGTTTGCACCTGGGTAAACTGATCATGTTGTTCGACTCCAATGACATCACGTTGGATGGTAAATTGGATCTGTCTTCTTCTGAAAGCATCGCTAAGCGTTTTGAAGCTTATGGCTGGCAAGTGCTGCGGGTTGAAGATGGTAACGATCTGCCTGCAATCGAAAAAGCAATTCAGGAAGGTCAAGCAGATACACTGCGTCCTACACTGATCGAAGTTAAAACGGTTATCGGTTATGGTAGCCCGAACAAACAAGGTAAAGGCGGCCACGGCGGTACTCACGGATCTCCACTGGGTGCAGACGAAGCCAAATTGACTAAAGAGTATTACAAATGGGTTTACGAAGAAAACTTCCACGTACCAGCTGAAGTTCGCGATCACTTTGCACAAGTGAAAGATCGTGGTATCTCTGCTAATAAAGCTTGGGACGAGAAATTTGCCGAGTACAAAAAAGCATACCCTGAGCTGGCAGCTCAATTTGAAACAGCGATTAACGGCGACCTTCCAGAAGGTTGGGACCGTGATCTTCCTAAATATGCAGCAACAGACAAAGCGCTCTCCACTCGTGTAGCATCCGGTAACGCTCTGAACGGTCTGGCGCACAATGTGCCACAACTGACAGGTGGATCTGCTGACTTGGAAAGCTCGACAATGACTCACTTGAACAACCTGGAGAACTTCACACCTGAAGATTACTCCGGCCGTAACATCTACTTCGGTATCCGTGAATTCGGTATGGCTGGAGCAATGAACGGTATGGCACTGCACAGCGGTGTGAAAGTATTCGGAGGTACGTTCTTCGTATTTACCGATTACCTGCGTCCGGCTGTTCGTCTGGCTGCCCTGATGGGATTGCCTGTAACGTATGTTCTGACTCACGACAGTATCGCTGTTGGTGAAGACGGTCCTACGCACGAACCGATCGAGCAATTGGCATCACTGCGTATCATTCCTAACCTGACGGTTATTCGTCCGGCTGACGGTAATGAAACTTCGGCTGCTTGGGCTTACGCGCTTGAGAACAAGAGCAACCCGGTTGCACTCGTACTCACTCGTCAAAACCTGCCGATCCTCGAAGGTACCGTTGAAGGTTCGCGTGAGAACGTGAAACGTGGTGCTTATGTTGTCTCTGATGCAAAAGATGGCAAAGCGGTAGCACAAATCATCGCTACAGGTTCTGAAGTGCAATTGGCTGTTAAAGCTCAAGCAGCACTTGCAGAACAAGGCATCCAAGTTCGCGTAATCAGCATGCCAAGCTGGGATCTGTTCGAGAAACAAGACAAAGCTTACAGAGAGTCCGTTCTTCTTCCGGATGTTAAAGCTCGCCTTGCGATTGAAATGGCTTATCCAATGGGCTGGGAGAAATATGTTGGCGATCAAGGTGACATTCTCGGAATCAGCACATTTGGTGCTTCCGCGCCTGGCGACCGTGTTATCCAAGAGTATGGCTTTACAGTGGACAACGTGGTTAGCCGCGTAAAAGCATTGCTGTAATAGAGGTTGTTCAAAAAGTCTGCTTTTGATTACGAAGGATGCCTCACGGCATCATCAGCGTCGAATATGGGATTCAGCCGAAATGTCCGTTGCTCACGTAGTTTTCTCCTACGCTCCGCTACTCCATTTCTAGCTTCATACCATCGTCTCGGTACTGAAAACCTAACTTTTTGAACACGCACTTTAGCTTCATAAACGCTGCTATGGTTGGGAGGGCATCATGCTGTCCTGATCCATGGCAGCAAGTTATTTCCGCAGAACATGGGCGGTGATTCGTTATCGCCCTGATCTGTTTTGCCTTTTGTTTTCATTAACTCCAGGGGAGCGGGTACGCATGTCACAATTCGATCAAGTCAGTGTAGTGAAAGAGGCCAACATTTATTATGATGGTCAAGTAACCAGCAGAACGGTTATTTTGGGGGATGGCAGCAAAGTGACTCTGGGCATCATGCTTCCAGGCAGTTATGAGTTCGGTACGGATTCTCGTGAAATTATGGAGATTCTGTCCGGAGATCTGAAAGTATTGCTTCCCGGAGAAGAAGAGTGGCAAGAGATTCAAGGTCAAGCTACGTTCCACGTGCCTGCCGAATCCAAATTTAAACTGGAGATACGCAGCGTTACTGACTACGTCTGCTCGTACCCGGCGGAATAACATAAGAAGGGTAAGCAGAACCGCAACCTGCGGATTCGGTTTACCCTTTTTACTTCTTGAATTCTAACGACAAAGTTCGAGCTGCAAGCTTGTCAGCCCCGTGGATTTGAAGTATCCTTAAGGCAAGTTGTTTAGAATGGAATACGGACATAATATAAGAGGTTGTTCAAAAAGTCCGCTTTTGATTACAAAGTTTGAACACGCAATATAATCGAAATCAGGAGGTTTTTGAGATCATGGCAAAAAAAGTGACATTTGACTATAGCACGGCATTGCAATTTGTAAATCAGCACGAAGTGGATTATTTCGCAGAACCGATTCGTCTGGCTCACGAGCAGCTTCACAACGGAACAGGAACAGGCTCCGATTATCTGGGCTGGATTGACCTGCCAACAGCTTATGACAAAGAAGAATTTGCCCGCATTCAAAAAGCGGCTGCCAAAATCCAAAGCGACTCCGAAGTACTGATCGTTATCGGTATCGGTGGATCATACCTGGGTGCACGTGCAGCGATTGAAATGCTGACTCACTCTTTCTATAACAATCTGCCAAAAGACAAACGCAAAACGCCTGAAATCTATTTTGCAGGAAACAATATCAGCTCCACATATGTAACTCATTTGCTGGACCTGGTTGAAGGCAAAGATTTCTCCGTCAACGTTATCTCCAAATCCGGTACAACAACTGAGCCGGCTATTGCATTCCGTATCTTCCGTGCAGCACTGGAAGAGAAATATGGTAAAGAAGAAGCTCGCAAACGCATCTATGCTACAACAGACAAAGCGCGCGGTGCACTGAAAGAACTGGCAAATGCAGAAGGATACGAATCTTTCATTATCCCTGATGATGTTGGTGGACGTTACTCCGTTCTGACAGCTGTAGGTTTGCTGCCAATCGCAGCAGCGGGTATCAGCATCGAAGAAATGATGCAAGGTGCGGCTGATGCATCCAAAGAATACAGCAACCCGAACGTAGCTGAGAATGAAGCATATCAATATGCTGCAGTTCGTAACGCATTGTATCGTAAAGGTAAAGGCACGGAGATTCTTGTAAACTATGAGCCTTCCCTGCACTTCGTGTCCGAGTGGTGGAAACAGTTATTCGGAGAGAGTGAAGGTAAAGACTACAAAGGAATCTATCCAGCATCTGTTGATTTCTCTACAGACTTGCACTCCATGGGTCAATTCATCCAGGAAGGTAGCCGGAATATCTTCGAAACTGTTATCCAGGTTACTGAAGTTGCTGAGCATATCTCAATCAAATCCGATCCGGACGATCTGGATGGTTTGAACTTCCTTGAAGGCAAAACTATGGACTTTGTTAACAAAAAAGCGTTCCAAGGAACACTGCTTGCACATACGGATGGTCAAGTACCAAATCTGATTGTGAACATTCCAGATATGACTCCATATTCTTTCGGATATCTGGTATACTTCTTTGAAAAAGCATGCGGTATCAGTGGCTACCTGCTGGGCGTCAATCCATTTGACCAACCAGGCGTGGAAGCTTACAAGAAAAATATGTTCGCATTGCTGGGCAAACCAGGCTTTGAAGAAGAGAAAGCAGCGCTCGAAGCGAGACTTTCTGAATAATTCATTGGTCTGCTCATATAGTTGAATAAGGTAATGTAAATCTAACCGGGAATCACTGTTCGTGTACGATTCAGGGTCCCCGGATGTAGATAACCAGGGCAGTTCGTCCGCGTTCGCGCGGTGAACTGCTTTCTTGTAAAATGGACTCAGGAAAAGATCAGAAAGTTGGATTTGGGATGATTGAACGTTATCGCACGGTTCGAGGACCGGGCAATCTGGAAATTGTAATCAAAAAGTCGCGATTTATCGGTCATATTATGCCGGTCACGACAGAGGAAGAGGCCGTTGCCTTTATTGATGAGATCAAGAAAAAACATTGGAATGCGACTCATAACTGCTCTGCGTATATGATTGGGGAGCGGGATGAGATCCAGAAGCAATCCGATGACGGGGAACCCAGCGGAACAGCAGGGAAACCTATTCTTGAAGTGATCAAAAATCAGAAATTAAAAAATGTGGCAATTGTGGTTACGCGATACTTTGGGGGAATTATGCTTGGAGCCGGTGGGTTAATTCGTGCTTATACGGATGGTGCTGTAGCAGCCATTGAAGCCGGAGAAGCCATTACCAACGTGCTGCATCGTGAAGTGTTTGTTGAACTGGATTATACGTGGCTGGGTAAAGTGGAAAATGAGTTAAGAAGCCGGGAAGTCCGTACAGGTGAAACTGGATTCACCGATAAGGTTACGTTGACTTGTCTTCCGCCGGATAGTGAAACCGAGGCATTTATAGCCTGGATCACGGATTTGACGCAAGGGCAATCCCGGATCACGGAGGGACAGCGGCTTTATTTTATTGAAGGGGAATAAAATATATGGCTAGAAGAGCAGTCGAACAGGAGTTGTCGAGGGAGCGGATACTGGAGGCGGCGAGGCACCTTTTTATTACCAAAGGATACCGCGCCATTTCGATGCGAAGCATCGGCCAGCATCTGGGCTATAGTCATGGGTCGCTGTATTATCACTTTAAGGAAAAGGCAGAGCTGTTCTATGCCATCGTGGTTGAAGATTTTAATCATCTGGGGCATTTGCTGCTGCAAGCTATGGTCAGGCCGGTTCGTGATGATGTGAGCAAGGTAGAGCACATTATGATGGAGTTTATTCGCTTTGGTCTGGAGAATCCATACCAATACGAAATCATGTTTATGATCAGGGACGAAGAACTGTTGTCTTATTGTCGTACCGAACAGGGACGTTGCTTCGAATTGTTTGCATCGATTATAAGGCAGTATATGAATGAAGAGAACTGTACGGAAGAGGATATTCAAAGAGTACCGCGTACGCTATTTTTGGCTATGCACGGATTCATTTCTTATTACATTCAGGACCGTTTAACGTTTGTGGAGATTGAATCGTCTGCGCTGTCTCATGTCAAAGTGCTGTGCCGCAATCTGGGTCAGCAGCCTGGCGACCAATAATGGCGCTATTGTTGCACCTCTACACTTCAGGGCGGTGATTTGTCATAACTTTAATTCTTTATAACGTTGTCTCGCGAAAGTTAGTATGCGCAGCAGACCAAGTCAGGCGGCTCCGACCCGAAATGAGGGTGGACCGCCTGTTTGTGTTTGCAAAAATGAATGAGTTGGTGGTAGGCCTGTTGGACCCAACTAACCTTCCATAATTTTGAGGAAATATTCCCGCTCACGTGGTCCATCGAATTCACAAAAGTAAATGCCTTGCCAGCGGCCAAGCAGCAGCCTGCCTTCGTGAATAATCACTGTCTGTGATGGCCCTGTTGTAATGGATTTGAGGTGAGAGGCTGTATTACCTTCGGCATGTCGATACTCGGGATGCTCCCAAGGGTAGACTTCGTCCAGGCGCAACAAGACATCGTGTTTTACATCCGGGTCTGCATTTTCATTGATGGCAATACCTGCTGTCGTATGTGGACAGTAGATGAGTACCGTCCCGTTCTGGACCCCGCTACGCTGGACAACCTGCTTCACGTCCCATGTGATATCCTTCATTTCATCTCGTGTGGAAGTGGATATATTCTTCGTATATAACATGTTAAATCACTCCTTAGGATCTCATTTCTTACCCTCGATTGTACCTTAACCACTACATACCAAACAAACCACATATGAAGACGGATATGTAAATCGCACAATAACGGAGAGGGCAGAAATAACCCGAAGAAGCGGAAGCGTTCGCCTTTATCACCGGATTTCCCCTTAATAAAAGGGGATCAAAGAAATCTGGGGGTAACAGTGATCGGAAGGTTGTTCTGGCCGCGCAGTGTGCAGTGCGATTTTTATTAATCGTTCTCATATGAGGCCCAATTATATTCAATAAAAGCATTGACGATTAGCACTGCAAACTGGTAAAGTATCAGAAAAGCAAAACCAAGTAGACTAATGGGAATAATATTAAAGCAATATCATCCAACTTAGGAAAAATGTCGTATTGAAGCCAGGAAGACTGCCGACCGGAGATAAAGCCGGAGGCTGGGAGGGAACGCAGCAATGAATACCGTTCTTCGTCATAAGGGATGGACTTGGGGATTTCGCAGTACCGTGTTGTTATATTTTATCGTACTTATTGTACTTCCAATCATCGGTGTGTACGTCAATTCCTTCTCCGAAGGATGGAGCAACTTTGTTCAGAGCATTATGGACCCCATCGCGTGGAAAGCCGTACTGCTCACCATTCGGCTGGCCGTCATTGCCACGCTGATTAATGTGGTTTTGGGCACGATGATCGCCTGGGTGTTAACAAGGTATCGCTTTGTGGGCCGATCGTTTCTTAACAGTCTGGTTGATCTCCCGTTTGCACTGCCTACAGCGGTGGGTGGCTTGATGATTATGCTGCTTTTGGGTCCGGTCAGTGCCATCGGGAAACTGGCAGAATCCATGGGATTTGAGATTGTGTTTCATCAGCCCGCCATTGTTATAGCGATGACCTTTGTCACGTTTCCGTTTGTTATCCGTGCAGTGCAGCCTTTGCTGGAAGAAATCGATCCTTCCGAGGAAGAGGCCTCGTACACGATGGGGGCATCCAAGGCTCGCACGTTCATGCAGGTTATTTTGCCGTCCATGGCACCTGGCATGATCAGTGGAGGGATGCTCGCTTTCTCCAGAGGACTGGCTGAATTCGGGGCTGTTGTGCTGGTGGCTGGTAACATTCCGGGAAGAACACTGACCGCTTCCGTATTTATCTACGGGGAGATTGAAAGTGATAATCCAACGGGAGCTGCTGCTGTATCCGTGTTGCTCCTGACGCTCTCCTTCCTGATCCTCTGGCTGATCAATCTGGTGCAGATGCGGGGGAGAAGACGATGAGACGACTCTTAATCGGACTGACGTTTGCGGTATTTATTGTACTGCTGATCATCCCGCTTGGACGAATTTTTATTGGGGCATTTGAAGACGGGGCAGGTGGATTCCTGAAAGGGTTAATGCGCCCTGAGGCGTTACATGCCTTGATGATGACCGGACTGGTTGTCCTGGTGGTCACCCTGTTAAATACATTGTTTGGCATCATGATGGCTCTGTATCTGGTTCGTGCCGGATGGCTGAGTGAACGGATAAAAGGGCTGCTGAACAGCATTGTAGACCTGCCTTATGCCGTATCTCCTGTCATTGGCGGCTTGATGATTGTGTTGATGTTGGGACCTAACAGCATTATGGGCGCTTTTTTTGAAGGGATGGGATTCAATGTGGTCTATGCCTTCCCAGGTATGGTGATCGCAACGTTATTTGTTACCTTTCCACTGATGGTCAGAGAGGTTATGCCTGTCCTGCAGGAACTCGGTTCTCAGCAAGAGGAGGCCGCATCTACACTTGGCGCCTACGGCTGGAGAACGTTCTGGAGTGTGACATGGCCTTCGATCCGCTGGGCGGTAGTGTATGGTCTAGTCTTGACGGTTGCGCGCTCGCTTGGGGAATTCGGTGCAGTGCTGGTTGTATCCGGTAATATTATGAACAAAACGCAGACAGCAACAACCCTGGTGTATCAGGATGTTGAGAATTTTAATGTAGCTGCCGCAAATGGTGTGGCATTGGTGCTGGTCACCTTCTCCGTCGGGCTGCTGCTTATGATGGAATGGGCCAAGAAGCGAAAGGAAGTGCATTGATATGCATGTAGAAGTCCGTGATTTGAACAAACATTTCGGTGATTTTCATGCGGTAAAAGATGTCTCATTCGATATTGCCAAAGGCCATCTGATCGGTCTGCTTGGGCCCAGCGGAGGCGGAAAAACGTCCATTCTGCGGATGCTGGCGGGTCTGGAGAATCCGGGTTCCGGAGAGATTCGCTTTCATGGAAAAGTCGTGAACCATCTTCCTCCACAGGAGCGGGGCATCGGATTTGTATTCCAGAACTATGCCTTGTTCAAACATATGACGGTATTTGAGAATATCGCCTTTGGACTCAAGGTCAAGAAGACGCCAAAAGCCCAGATTCGTGATCGGGTGATGGAACTTGTTGAACTGACCGGGTTAAAAGGTTTTGAACAGCGCTATCCGCATCAGCTGTCTGGTGGGCAGCGTCAGCGTGTGGCTTTTGCCAGAGCGCTCGCCCCGGAGCCCCAGCTGTTATTGCTGGATGAACCGTTCGCTGCCATTGATGCCAAGATCCGTCAGGAACTGCGTTCATGGTTGCGGGAGCTAATCGAACGGGTAGGAATCACTTCGATCTTTGTAACGCATGACCAGGATGAAGCGATTGAAGTCGCGGACGAGATTATGATTATCAGCCAAGGTCGTCTGGAACAGAAGGGCACACCTTGGGATATCTACAAAAACCCGCAGACACCGTTTGTGGCTACATTTATCGGGGAGTCTACGGTTGTGGAGGATGCTTCCCAGTTGAAAGGGTTCGAACATGCCGTCGAGGGTGAACATACCAAAGCGCTTATTCGACCGGAGTATATTGAGATCGGCTTGAAAAACGAGTTCACCATGTTGTCTGCAACGGAAAAAGGTACAGTCAAACATCTTCATTTCCGCGGCAGTGAATGGATGGTAGAGGTGGACGTACAGGGGCACAAATTAATTACCTATCGTTCCCTGGAGAAAACAACACTGGAGATTGGTCAACAAATTCGCGTCCTTGTACACCGTGCATACCTGTTCAATGACTCCAACAGTTGGGTGGTTGAGAACCGACTGAAGGAAGATCCGATGCCGGTGATGATTTAGATCAAGTGGAAGAAGGGGGCTGCCCATGCAGACGAGGAAGAAGAAATTCATACTTTTATATGTTGCCCTCATGCTTCTGCTCGTCTGCATGACCGCTGGATGCAGCAAGCAGGAGGAGTCAAGCGAACAGAAAGAGCCATCTGGTACCGATTCATCCAATACGCTGGTGATTGGTGCCTATAGTGTGGCAAAAGACGCTGTAGGCGAGTTGCTGCCCAAGTTCCAGGAGGAGTGGAAGGCAAAGACCGGACAGACGATTAACTTCCAGGAATCCTATGAAGCTTCGGGTACACAGGCAAGAGCCATCGTTGGTGGATTCGAGGCTGATGTGGCCTTGCTCGCGATGGAGAGTGATATCGAGAAGCTGGTCAAAGCCGATCTGGTTAGCTCCGATTGGAAACAGACCCCTAATGAGGGCATGATCACCCGTTCGATTGTTGTTCTGGGTACAAGAGCAGGCAACCCGCTCGGAATTCATGATTTTCAGGATTTAACCAAGCCGGGAGTGAAGGTGCTCTACCCTAATCCAAAGACATCCGGGGGCGCACAATGGGACATTAATGCCATCTACGGTGCTGGATTGAAACTGTCTGAGGAGCAAGAGGGGAAGAAAGATCCTGCCGCAGCCAAGGCTTTTCTCGAACAGGTACATCGTAACGTTGAATCATTGGACAAGAGTGGGCGTTCTTCGATGGCGGCATTCGAATATGGTGTGGGTGATGTCATCGTCACGTATGAAAATGAATTGCTTGCCCGGATCGCCAAAGGTGTAGATTATGACATCGTCATTCCGAAAAATACGATCCTGATTGAAAACCCGGCAGTTGTGGTGAATAAATATGCCGATAAACATGGGAATCGTGAACTGGCAGAAGCCTTTGTCGCCTATCTGCGTACACCAGAAGCACAGCGCATTTTTGCCAAGCATGGTTTTCGTTCAGTAGATCCGGATGTATTTGCACAGACCGAGTCGACATTCCCAACGCCTGAAGGATTATTTGATATCAACTATCTGGGTGGGTGGGACGAGGTACGCAGTACGTTGTACTCCAAACGCGGCGTGTGGTATCAGGTGCTCGCAGGAATATGATATGAGTATTGCTTAAGCAATCGAATAGGTAACTGAACATGTGGATACTAAACCTTCATTTCAATGGAAGTAGAGATGGAGGTTTTTTACTGCCAAAAGGATATAATAGAGGTATACTAAATCATGATTATTACATAGTACTAGCAGGAAGGTGTGAGTTGGATGAGTGCAGAGATCAAATTATCCCAAAGTACAGCGATTCGACTGGAGCAGGCCCGCGGTAAGGGGATGCCTGAGGAAGAAATTTTAAAAGCCATTCAAGCCAAAGACGTTTCCGCTTTTGACGCCGTGTCTGAAGAGGAATACCGATATAACGAATTTTTCTCCTATGCGGACGAGCATGGTGAAAATCTGGAGGCAGCAGTGAAAGACGGCTACCGGATTACTTTTAACACGCGTGGTGGGCTCGGAATCTGGTTGGAAAAGGCCTTTAAGGTGCAGCCGGAGAAAGACTTCACGGTGGGTGAAGGAATCGTTACCGGATTACAGTTGAAACCGGAGCAGGCAGAGGTACTGGCGAAGCGGCTTGCATCGAACTGGGTCATTACGGATTCGAAGGATGTACCTGCGGGTCAGGAACTGACGTTGAAGCTGCGGGCACTGGTATAGTTCCAGCTCGGAGTGGATGTGACTCGAATTAATCGGTCGTGGCCTGTTCAAAAGGTAAGGCCTGATCTTCATGCGGATGACCCGCTTATAAGGTTGCACCACATGCTGACGAAGCGTACGCTCCCGAATGGAGCGAAGCATGGAATTAAAGTCTGACGGTGAACGGTCAGACCACAGACTGTCCCGAATTGCAGTGGAGAACTGCAGCGGGATGGTCTTTTTTTTGCAAAAACAGGGGTGGACGATTACAATTTACATATCATTAATTCAGGGGGAATGCGGATTGAATCAGCTAACATTTCTGGGCACTGGCGATGCGATGGGCGTTCCACGTGTGTATTGTGATTGCGAAATATGTACAGAGGCAAGGCTTACGGGAGAAAATAAACGGAAACGCTCTTCTGTTCTGATTGACGGTGGTAGGGATGGTGCGATTGAACAGTTCATGATTGACTGCGGACCAGACTGGAGATCACAGATGGAGGATCAGGGATTACGTATGGTGCATACACTGCTCATTACGCATGCCCATTTTGACCATATTGGAGGACTGCCGGAATGGGCAGATGCGTGCCGCTGGTTGGGTGTAAAAGGGCGTTTGTATGCACCGCGTGAAGTGATTGCCACCATTCAGGGACAGTTTCCCTGGTTGGGTCGTCATATGGACTTTCTGGAAACGGATGATGATATTGAACTTGGCGGCTGGAAGGTGCATTCCTGGAAAGTATGCCATGGACATAACGGATATTCGTACGCATATCGATTGGATCGAGACGGGTATAGCTGGGCGTACTGTTCAGATGCCATTGACCTGAAGCCATCCGAAAAAGAGCCGTTGCACGGACTGGATCTGCTGGTGCTTGGAACAAGCTTTGTGCATGAACTTGCGGAATTCTCAACACGTTCCGTGTACGATATGCGTGAGGCGCAGGAGCTGCTGCGGGAACTGAAGCCAGGTCATACTTATTTTACACATATGTCTCATGACGTTGATGTACGGCAGAATTATAATCTGAATCAAGGTATTACGATTGCCATTACCGGGATGAAGGTGCCGCTTGGAACATTAAAGCTGGAAACGAATGCGTAACCCAACTTAACTAGCGTAATAAAAATAAATTCAGAAGAGCGTATCTTTTACAAGGGGTTCTTCGTTTACATAGTGTAAGTCAAAATCAATCAGGAACCAGCAAAGGGGGGCCCCCAAGATGGCCTTTGTGAAGTCCGTGGATTGCAGAATCAACAGACCACATGATGATGGTAAACATGATAAATTCGATATTGAATTCAATGGCAACGACAGAAAAAATCAATTGAACCGAGGCATTCATGCCGTATTACCCGATCTGATGGGTTCGTTGTATGCGTATTGTTTATCTCTGACGAAATCAGTTCCGGAGACGGAGGATCTGGTTCAGGAGACCTGTCTCAAAGTATTGTCGTCGAGAATGGTTGGATCTTCCGGGATGAATAAAGATATAAACTGGGAAGCTTATCTGATCCGTATTGCACGCAACAGCTGGATCGATATCTTACGTCAGCGGGAGAGATTGGCCTATAAACTGGATAGCTTGAAGCCGCTCCTGCACGAAATAGAGGAAGAAATGGGATTCGAGGAATTGGAGTCTGCCGTTCAACTCTTAATAAATGAGCTACCACCGTGGCAGCGAGTGATATATGTATTACGTGAATTAATGGGTTACAAGGCGGCAGAGACTGCGGAAATGTTGGATACGACAGAAGGCGCTGTGAAAGCAGCGTTAAGTCGTGCTCGCTCTGCCATAGCTGAAGTGAGGCACAGGTTGGAACAATCGGACGGTGAATTGCAGTATGAGGAGGGCACAGTGGTGGACAATCGGGAGGAACTGCGCAGTTATCTGCTGGCATTTCGTAATGGAGATACAGCTCAAATCATTGATCTGTGCCTGAATCGTTCGGATGATCCGATGGCTGTGGCGGGGACGATTTTGCAGCAGACTTTGCCGTCTCCATCCATGCAGCCAATGATGTACGGGTATTCCGCTTCTAGTATGAACTCGATGTCGTATGGAGGTGGGTACTCGATCAACATGGTTGCCTAAACGAGGAGGCGACACATATGAATGTAGTGCCGTATGTAGTGGAACAAACCGCTCGCGGAGAGCGGAGTTATGATATTTATTCCCGTTTGCTCAAAGATCGGATCATTATGGTGTCCGGAGAGATTGAGGATCAGATGGCAAATGCCATCGTGGCCCAGTTATTGTTTTTGACTGCAGAGGACCCGGAGAAGGACATCCAGATGTACATCAACAGTCCTGGTGGGTCGGTGACTGCGGGATTCTCGATCTATGATACGATGCAATTTGTGAAGCCGGATATCTCCACGATCTGTACAGGGATGGCGGCAAGCTTTGGTACGATATTGCTGGTGGGTGGAACAAAAGGTAAACGTATGGCGCTGCCCAACAGTGAGATCATGATCCATCAGCCACATGGCGGTACGCGAGGGCAGGCGTCGGATATGTTGATTCATGCTAACCGCATCATTCAGCACCGTCAACGTCTTAACAAGCTGTTAGCCGACCATACAGGACAGTCGATTGAGCGGATTGAGAAGGACTCGGATCGAGACTATTTCCTGACCGCTGCTGAAGCAGTCGAATATGGATTGGTGGATAAGGTCATATCCAGCTCATAACAGTAGCCCGGAGGGTCATGTGACCTTTCAGGCTTGATTAACCAAGAGGACGAACAGGAAACTGACGTCCTCTTTTTTTGTCGTCCAGATTAACCAAATCCACGTTTAGGGAATGAATCAGAATGAAAACAATCTGAAATAAAGATTGACCATCAGTAGGTATAGTGTATATATTATATATACACACTATACCTACCGAAAACTATTTAACATCAATGGGGTGAGGAAAGATTAACATTTTAATATCGAACGCTTCGAGCGATCCGATCTACATGCAGATTCTAACTCAGATCAGACAGAGCATCTTGAGCGGAGAATTGGTTGCTGGAGATAGTCTTCCCTCCATTCGGCAGCTCGCCAAGGATCTGCAAGTCAGTGTTATTACAACCAAACGTGTCTATGAAGAGCTGGAGAAGGAGAAACTGATCGATTCAGTTGTAGGCAAAGGGAGCTTTGTATCTGGAGCCAATCAGGACTTTATTCGAGAGCGGCGGATGAAACAATTGGAAGAGAAGATGCTCGAAGTGATTCGTGAGAGCAGAGAACTGGGCATGAGTTCACAGGATGTAATCCATCATCTTACATTGTTGGTTGAGGAGGAATAAGCATAATGAACGCTATCGAATTACGTAATGTAACCAAAACGTATCCCTTATTTAAAGTAGATAATGTGTCTCTTGATGTGAAAAAAGGATATATCACGGGACTTATTGGTCCGAATGGGGCGGGAAAGAGTACTTTGATCAAAATGATCACGGGTCTGATCCATCCCGATAAGGGGAGCCTTAAGACATTGGGCAGTGAGATGCCCAATCAGGAAGTTGACATCAAGCAGCGCCTTGGCATCGTGTCTGATGAATGCTTTTATTATGAGCATCTGACGATCCGGGAGATGACACAAATGATTGCTCCTTTTTACACCAAATGGGACAATAAAGTGTTCAATGACTATTTGGATCAGTTCGAACTGTCTCCCAAAAAGAAAATTCAGGATCTGTCCAAAGGCATGAAAATCAAGTATTCTCTCGCCGTAGCTTTGTCGCATGAAGCAGATTTGCTGATTATGGATGAACCGACATCTGGGCTTGATCCTGTTTTTAGGCGGGAATTGCTTGATCTGCTTGCGGATATGATACAGGACGAAACAAGGTCCATTATTTTCTCGACTCATATTACGACCGATCTGGAACGTATTGCAGACTACATTACGTTTATTCATCAAGGAAAACTGGTGTTTAATGAAGCCAAAGATGATGTGCTGGAAAGGTATACGATTGTAAAAGGGGATACGAGTCTGCTTGATTCCGACATTCGGAAACATTTCATCGGAATACGAGAGACAGCCGTTGGTTTTGAAGCGTTGTCGGATCATAAAGCAGAAGCCGAACAGTTATTTGGGAGGTTAGCTCTTTTACAAAGACCTACGTTGGAAGACCTCATTTATTTTACGGCGAAGGGAGGACGCAAATATGCTTAACTTGCTTCGTAAAGATTTCATTGTACTAAAAAGTTCACTGTGGACGATTGGGTTATACCTGGTGGTATTTAGTCTCGCCTTTATACCTAAGAGTGAAATGTCAATGTATTTTGTAGGCATCTACACAGCCTTTGGTTCGGTCATGCTGGCAACCATGATTGATATCAAGAACCATAATCACAATTTCCTGGTCACACTCCCCGTTAGCCGCAAACAAATTGTAAAAGCCAAGTACCTCTCTGCTATAATCTATACGTTATTCGGGGTGCTCGCGTCGTTTGGGATTCACCAGCTTGTGAACCTGAGTTATCCTGAACTGAACAAGCCGAATTATTCACTTAGGGATATTGTCATTGCCGTAGGCATGGTGCTTGCGTTAGTTTCCATATACATGCCTCTTTTCTACGGACTTAGCAAAAAAGGGGCAGGCATCATCAATGCGATATTCATGGTCTGCATGATTATACTGGCGCAACCCGTTGCGTACCTCATGAGCATGGCCAACGAGAACGGCATGATTACCACAACGACAATGGCTTTGGTTTCCGTAGGCATTATAGGTTTGTTTGTGGTGTCCTATCTCATTACGATCCGCCTGTTTGCAAGAAAAGACCTTTAAAACACAGAGCGGATGCAGGTAGAGAGTATAGAACCCAAAAAGTAAAGTCGCCACAAGGCGACTTTTTTTGATGTAGCAGGGTGAGAGGGCAATTGCACTTGAAAGTCCTCGAAGTGGCTTCTGTTCTAGGGAATCCAAACTTTACATTTCTTTAGCCAGCGAGATAAGTCTGCTCATGCCTTCCCGAATCTGCTGCTCATGTGCATAAGAGAACGAAAGGCGCAGCTTGCGACTGGCTGAATCATCCGAAGAATCAAATACGGTTCCGGGTACAAAGGCAACGGATTGTTCCATGCATCGGTGAAGCAGTCTTCCGGTATCCACACCCTCAGGAAGCTCCACCCAAAAGTTGAGTCCGCCTTCCGGCCGGGTCCACGTCCAGTCCGTTTCCAGCAGAGATTGTTCCATCACTTCCATCCGTAGCTGGATGGCGGTCCGCAGCTTGGACAGATGCTGATGCATACGTTCTGACTGAAAATAACGGAGAAAAAGCTTCTGGTTCAGAAGGGGCGATCCGTTATCTGTCAGTGATTTTACAGCCTGTAGTCCTGGCATAAATCGCTGGCGGCATATGATGGCTGCAATCCGTAGCCCAGGTGCAACATACTTGCTGTAACTGCGAATGTACAGAGTGTGTCCGGTGGTGTCGTAGGTGAAAATGGGTGCAGGAGGTTTCTCCTTAAAATAGATATCATAGGTACTGTCGTCTTCGAGCAGAAAACAACCATACTGTTCTGCAAGTTCGGGTAACTGCTTGCGCTGTTCTACTGGAACATTCATGCCGGTTGGATTCTGAAAGGTCGGTGTCATATAAAAGAGACGTGGCTTCTCACTCTTCATCAGATGTTCGATCTGCTCCAGATCATAACCCTCGGGATGAATGTCGGTAAAGACGAGCCGGGCACCTTGTTTGCGGAAAATCTCCATTGCCGGTCCATACGTAGGCCGTTCCATCAAGACCCGATCCCCGGGCTTGACCAGCGTCCGCGAGATGACGTCGATCGCTTGCTGGGCACCCGATGTAATTAACACCTCGTCTGCGGAGAGGTAGAAGCGTTCCTTGGTTGTCAGATGGCTTGCCAGCGCATTACGCAATTCCAGATCTCCCTGAATCGTGGAGTACGTTCCGAGCAGACGTGGATATTGATCCAGCAGATCACGCATCAGTTCTCCCCAATACCGATTGGGAAGCAGGGCGGGATCAATCAGTGATTTGGAGAACTGGAATTCGGCTTCAAGCGACTGTACACGTGCGAGAGAGTCCCAATGCAGCCAGGCAGACACGGCGGGATCATCCGCCTGATCCGTTACTGAGAATGGAGTTGCTGGACTGACATAATAGCCGGACTTATCCTTCACATAAACATTCCCACGTTCTTTTAACTCCTGATAGGCTTTGAAAACAGTCAGACGATGTACGCCGAGTAGCTCGGACAGGCTTCGTACAGATGGCAGTTTTTCATGTTCGGCCCACTCTCCCGCTTCTATACGTACAACGAGATAATGGATTACTTGCTCATATAGTTTCAGGCTATTATCTGTCATCATCATGGTTCTGCCCACCCGGCTCACACTCCTTTTGAACTCTATTGTAACAGCTAATGGGAGAGAACTGTTCTGTTTTGTTCATTCTGTTCTATAGACCATGAGATATGATGGAGAACAGATAAAGGAGTGGTTATCATGGTGGGGATTGCATTTACGGTCATGTGTCTTATTTTCGGTACAACGTTTCTGGCTATTAAAATTGGAGTAGAGGCTGGCATGCCGCCTTTTCTGTCAGCTGGATTGCGATTTGTAATCGCGGGAGCGCTGATGTTTGCATGGATGTGGATGAAGGGCAAAGTGAGCTGGTCGCTCCTGTTCCGCAAGGAGATGTTGTTGACGGGAGCGGGTCTGACCTTCGGCACCTTTGCCACATTATATTGGGCTGAACAGCATGTGAGCTCGGGTGTGGGTGCCATTCTGTCAGCGACAGGGCCGCTGATGATTATGTTGATGCAGACGGCGTTGTTACGACAAAAAACATCTGGCCGTATGATTACAGGCTGTTTGATCGGGTTCACCGGTGTGGTTCTGGTTGTGCTGCCAGGTGTATCGCTTGGTGCAGGTTCTCTATTCATGTGGGGTTGTATCGCGGTACTGGTGGGAGAAGTCTGTTATTCAGCAGGTGCATTGTACTCCAAAAAGGTCATTCATCAGTTCAAGGAGGCTAGTCCTGTAGCGATTAATGCGGTGCAGATGATGTATGGGGGATTGCTCTTAACTCTGCTCTCGGCCGGAACGGAATCGTGGAATATGTCTGCTCTGGACTGGGTGCCTGCCGTCTCGTCGGTGATCTATCTGACTGTCATAGGCTCCATGGTGGGGCATAGTCTGTTCTATTGGATTATGTCGCGAACCAACCCGTTATTCCCGGCAACCTGGTTATACATCTCTCCGCCCATTGCTGTAGGTCTTGGTGCTGTTGTCTATGGTGAGCATGTCAGCTGGGTTACATGGATCGGCGTGGTACTGGTCGTTTCAGGTCTGCTGGCGATGAATGGGAAGGTGAGCGGCTGGTTGAAGAAAGGAAAGCGTTCCTATTCAGTATCTCAAACCTCCAAACCTGTGGTGAAATAGGTGATGCGTAATTCTGCACAGGAATGAGAGCGATAATTCAATGAGTAGTACAGGAAACTAAACCATCCGTTTACGACATCTTGGATGACGTAAACGGATGGTTATTTGTTCATAAGAATTAAATATAGGTTATAAGAAGAAGCTGGATATGATATAGTGTGGAGTGCGTTTAACAAAGCGGAGAGGAGAAAGTTCTACCAAGCGAGAGTTTAATCGAGCATGTAAGTGAAAAGAAATTCTTAGAGTTCAATGAGTTTATGCAAAACAACTAGACTGGCATTAGGGAGTTGCGTTATTATGGAAGATGAATTTCATGTGATTTCGATTGTTTTAGGTTTTGTTGCATTTTTAATTTATCTACTTTTTGCATTTAGTCATCGTTATCTAGCTTTTTATGGCTATTTTATCATCTGGGGTGGACTTTTATTTCTAAGTATTAAACTGGATATGGATTTTTACTGGGTGAATCAGGCGGTTCCTAGTATAGTGGGTAGTTTAATTGGGATGCTCTGGGGATTCTTTAGCAGTGCTGGAGAGGATGCAAGTCACTACCGGGCTGTGAAGAGGGAACAACGTGAGCGTGCCGTTAGAGCACTAGAGAAAATGGCTAACAAAAAATGAGTTTTGAGAAAGATGATAATACATAGTTACACTTAAAATAACAGCCCTACACAAGCGAGTTATCGTTGTACAGGGCTGTTGTTTTTTTATGTTTTGATCAGAACATAGTTTGTGCTGAATGCTTCGCTTGAACCGTAATCCGCCTTAATCACAAACTTCTCAATAACCGGATCTCCAGGTGAGCATGTCAGCTGGGTTACATGGATCGGAGTGGTGCTGGTCGTTTCAGGACTGCTGGCGATGAATGAGAAGGTGAGCGGCTGGTTGAAGAAAGGAAAGCGTGCGAGGGTGACAGTGCAGGCTTCCGAAACTGTTTTAAAATAGGTAAAGTTTGAAGGTATGCAGCTCAATCTCAAAATCAGCCCTTGATTTTAGGTTGAGCTGTTTGTTATTCCAACATGATGTTCTCGTTAACCAGCAGGTAGTAGTATTCATCCATCTGTTCTGCCGTAACATTTTCATCGAAATGTTGTATCCACCACGTCACAAGTAAACGAATAACCCCCGAGTGGAACTCGGCTACCAGTTCAATGGGAAGTGAAAAATGTTTACCTCTTCTCTTCAATTCCAGAAAATCTCGTCTGAATATCTCTCCGATATAATGTATGAAAAAGTTGTTAAACCCCTCATCCTTCTGCTGGTTCTGCACGATAGTCTCCAGTACATTTCCGAACAGAATTTTAGATACGCTTTGCAAAGGCTGCTGTATCCGATCTTCTACATTCATGTGTAAATAATCCCGAAGGACCCAAGTTAGGGTGGAGGACAGTAGAGCAAATTTATCCTTGAAATGTTTGTAAAATGTTGTTCGGTGAACCATAGCTTTGTCACATATTTCATTAATTGTGATGTTGCTGAATAGCTGGCCTTTCTCACATAACAGATCGAGAAGCGCCATCGTTAACAATTTATGAGTTCGGGTAACTCTCAAATCCACCTTTTTATCAATCATTTTCATCTACATCATTTCCTTATTGTAGTTTAGCTATATAGTATCCTGATATTGATTCTTACTTGATGCGAGATTCCAAGTGTATATTGGTATTATAAGTAATTTTTTGATAGGGCTACAAGTGTAGATAAAATATGATGGATTAGAGAGGATGAAGTGGCGATGCCCGATATGAAAAAAGCTGTGGTAATTGGGGCAGGTATTGCAGGGTTAATCACTGCAAGGATGTTATCTGATTATTATGATGAGGTGTGTATCATTGAGCGAGATGAATTGCCTTCTGAGCCGGCGAATCGGCAGGGTGTGCCTCAATCCTTTCATCCACATCGTGTGTTACCGCGCGGCGGACTCATTCTGGAACATTACTTTCCCGGATACAATGACGAATTGGTCGCGCTTGGTGCCATTCCTTCACATGAAGAGAAATTTGTGATTGCCAATCGCTACGGTACATTAGTTAATAAGGCAAATGCTAATTCCTCATTCAAAATTGCATCAAGCAGTAGAGCTCTGCTGGAATGGGTACTGCGTCAGCGCGTCCAGAACATCGATCATATAAGCTTCTTAACGAGTACGGAAGTTACCGGGTTAATGGCATCAGAAGATCAGCGTTCGATTACAGGCGTGTATACCAAGGAAAGAGGCCGGAATAACCGGGAAGCAATGCTTGCAGCAGATATGGTTATTGATGCCGCGGGGCGTTCTTCCAAATTGATCAGATGGCTTGAACAGATAGGGTTGGCCGTGCCTGAGCCGGAAGTGCTGAAGGTGTCGCTTGGTTACAGCACCCGCTATTATAAGATACCATCCTCAATTCAAAATGACTGGGGAACGGTGATAACAGAGTCCGATCCTGTGAAAGGAATTCGTGCAGGCATGTTGTGGCGCATTGAGAATGAGATCGCTGGACTATTACTGTTCAACGCAGGAGGAAATGAATATCCTTCAACCCATCCGGATGAGTTCCAAGAGCAAATCAAGCATCTGTTTGCTTCGGATGAAATCGTAGCGTTGGCAGACCAGCTGGAGCCGTTTCAAGGACCGCGGGGATACCGTATTTCCGAGTCTGTCCGTCAACATTTTGAACTCATGGAGAATTGGCCCTCCGGATTACTCGTCCTTGGCGATGCATTTTGCAGCTTCGATCCGATCCATGGCCAAGGCATGACGGTCGCAGCAATTGAAGCCGAGACCATAGGAAAATGTTTGGATGAGCAGCGAATACATCCTGAGCCGCAGTTTGAGCGCCAAATCCTGCTTCGTATGCAGCAGGCGATTGAACCGGCCTGGTGGCTTAGTTCTGTGGCCGATCTGCGCTGGAAAGGGGTCGAACAGGTTGGGCCTTCCCGAATGAAAGGGGTTACGTTTGCTCAGAAGTATATAAACTTGTTTACTAAGCAGGCGATGAAAAAGGCGAGTCAGGAAAATAATAATCATCTCTTTTTTACCCAGTTCCTGATGAATGCTCTAATCCTTCCTCCAAGTGAATACTTTAAAGGTGAAATCCTGAACATGATCCTGAACGACAATGGTTCCGAAGAAGAAATGGAGTTAAGAGCGGAGCTTGGTGTCCAAGATCCGGAGCTGTTCCAGCAAAGAATAGATGAGATCATTCCCCCATTTCAACTGGAATTTGATGGGCAAATCAAAAAACTGTTGGAGTCTTTCCAGCATGCCATGAGCAAGTAAGAGACAATGAATCGTGGTGCGTGAAAGTAGGCAAAACATGAAACGAATAATTTTAAATTTCATAGCTAGCATTATAATCTCATTTATTGTATTTTTTATTGTTTTGTTTTTTGCTGATGTCCTAGATACAAATCGTGTCATTTTATCTATGGCGATTACGATTTCACTACAATTATCCTTGATCACGGCATTATTACTTTCAAAACATAAAAAATAACAGAGAAATATACCTAATATAATCGTTCACACAGAAAAATGAAAATGTCTTTAAAATAAAAAAACAGCCCTGTACAGCGAAATTCGCCGACCGGGCTGTTTGTTGACCTTATTTACTCTGCGTTCAGCACAAACTTCTCGATAACCTCTTTTACGCCGTCTTCGTTATTACTTGCCGTAATGTAGTCCGCCAGCTCTTTCAGCGCAGGGATAGCATTTCCCATCGCTACACCAAGACCAGCAACTTCGAGCATCTCATGGTCGTTCCAGGAGTCGCCGATGGCAATACACTCGCTGAGCTGGTGACCGAAATGGTCAGCGAGGAAGGTCAGGGCATGGCCTTTAGTTCCTTCATTATGCATGATCTCCAGGAAGTAAGGTTTGGACTTGGTGATATGCACTTGTGGTCCGAGCAACTCACGCAGGTCAACGGCAACCTTATCCAAGTAGTCTGGCTCATCGATAATAAGCAGCTTCGGTGTTTTTTGTTCGATGACTTTGATGAAATCAGATTCGATGTAATATTGGGTGCCGTTTAATTTGGCATAATCACGCAGCTTGTCGTTTTCCTCACGCGCATACAGCTTGTCGTCAATGTATGTTTGAAGGTGGAGATTGTTCTCCAGGCAGTAATCATACAATTTGCGGGAGGCTTCCTGTGGAACATAACGCTCATAGAGGACTTTTTCGTCCAGCAGGTTTTTCACCAATGCGCCTTGATACGTAATAATCGGCACGTTAAGTCCGGTTTGACGAGCCAGCGCTTGTGCGGAAGCATAAGCACGTCCAGTCGCCAGCGTTACAGTTACACCATGGGCAACTGCTTGTTCCAGAGCAGTCTGTGTAGCAGGGGTTACTTCCTTGTTGTCGTTGATCAGTGTGTCATCAATATCGATTGCGATTAATTTGTAGGTCATCTGTGTTTCTCTCCTTTTTTATCTGTATCTATATTAACGAACGAAAAATAAGTTTTACACGAGGCCACTCCGAATACAGATTCATCTTTCGATCGCTGTTATCCCCGGATTTTTGATTCCATTCCCCCAAGGGGAAATCCGTTGATAAAGGCGAACGCTTCGCTTCTCCCGATAAATTCTGTCTTCTTCGTTAACGTGTAATCTTAGACTTCGTTCTAAAACTATACTTACATCTAAATCCTACTCTTCCAGGAAAACAAGGCCAATAAAGTCTTCCAGCTCAAGGTTGCCGAAGTAATGTTTTACATCCAGGCCCTCAAGTGCAGTACGCACCTCGGATTCCTCATACCGCTTGCCACGCAACATATTTTCGATATCCGCCACATCACCTACACCGAAGAAGTCGCCAAAGATTTTGATATCTTCGATGCGTCCATCCTTGATGTTCATGCGCAGATCGATGATACCGACAGGGAATTTGCGTGTGTGCTTCACATTGCTCTCCGGAGACAAGCCATAGTTCCAGTCCCAGTTGTTATAACGCTCAGCGGAAATTTCCTTGATTTTGTCCCAGTCCTTGTCAGTCAGCTTGTATTGCGGAACGTCTTGAGGCTCCATTCTGAAAATGTGACGTAACAGCTCATCGCGGAACTGCTCAATCGTCAAGTTGGTGTCAATTAGATCCCGTATGTTGGCGACCCGGCTTCGCACGGACTTGGTGCTCTTTGATTTGAATTTCTCGGGATTGACGTTCAGGGAAGCCTGAACATGCTCCAGATTCAGATCAAACATCAATGTGCCATGACTGAACATGCGCCCACGTGTGGAAAACTGGGCGTTGCCCGAAATTTTCTTTTCGCCCACTTGCAGATCATTACGCCCGGTCAACTCCGCATTTACACCAAGCTCGTGCAAAGCTTCAACCACAGGCTGGGTGAACTTGCGGAAATTGTGGAAGGATTGACCGTCATCCGCTGTAATAAAACTGAAATTCAGGTTGCCCAGATCGTGATATACCGCTCCGCCTCCCGAAAGACGACGAACCACCTGCACACCGTTATCCTGAACGTACTCGATATTAATTTCTTCAATCGTATTTTGATGCTTTCCGATGATGATCGACGGACGGTTGATGTAAAACAGCAGATAGCTGTCATCCTCCATCGGCAGATGTTTCAGAATGTACTCCTCAATGGCAAGGTTTACAGAAGGATCTGTAATGCCCTGGTTGTCAACAAACAGCATGGTCATTCCTCCATTAATGTATGTGAGGGATTGCTAGTCCCTTATGTAGTGAACCTTGTTTATCAAAAGGAACCGAAATTCCTCTTCTATTGTAAACGAATTATGGTTGGGACACAAAGAAAACAGGATTGACCCACACCTCCCGTGCCATCCATAATAAAAAGGACATACAGAAAGGATGACGGAAGAATGACCGGTTATATCGAAGTGTTCGGACATGGAGGGGACGTGGAGACGGCTGCGTCACGATTTGGGAGGGAAGCCGCTGATTTTCTGGATTTCAGTTCCAACATTAATCCGCTTGGTCCGCCCAGAGGGGTGCTGGAGGCTATACAACAAGGATTGCAGTCGGTGATTCGGTATCCCGATCCGGCGCATCGAGGATTCAAAACACTACTGAGCGAGCGTCTTGGTGTGATGCAGGAGCAGATTTCCGTGGGCAACGGTGCAGCCGAAAGCATGGCGCTCATTCTACTGGGGCTTGCCCCGCGCAAGGTGGGTACGGTGGAACCGGGATTCTCGGAGTACCGGGCGTTGGCACGACAATTCGGTGCCGAGGTTGTGCATACGGAGGGAAGAGAAGAACTGGCGTGGCGAGCGGAACCCGAGGACATCGAGCAGCTCATGGAAAAGGTAGACCTGCTCTTCCTCGGCCAACCCAACAATCCAAACGGTGTACAATACACGCTTGAGATATTGCAAAGGCTTGCACGCAAAGCGGAAGAAACGGGAACCGTACTTGTCATTGACGAGGCCTTTATGGATTTTATTCCGGTAGCCCGGCGTCAGTCTCTGGCAGCACATCTGAATGACTTTCCGAATGTAATCATCATTCGCTCGATGACAAAGTTTTATGCCATTCCGGGCTTGCGTCTCGGATATGCTTTGGGCCGTGCGGAATACGTCCAGGCGATGACGAAGAAACAGGTGACCTGGAGTGTCAACGGTCTGGCGCTCATGGCAGGTGAAGCCTGTCTGCGCAGCGGAGAACGGTACGAACAGGAGACCATATCACAGATCACGCGGGAACGGGGGCACCTCATCGCAGGACTGCAGGCGTATGGATGTGCGGTGACACCGGGAGAGGCGAATTTTATTTTGGTACGTGTACCGGCCCCTTGGACAGCAGCATCAATGCAGGAGGCACTGGGCCGAAGGGGTATTCTGATTCGCAGTTGTGCCATGTATCCGGGGCTTGACAAAGGGCATGTACGTTTCGCGGTCAAGGATGCAGACGCCAATGCTACATTACTCGAAGTGCTGGGCAACGTGCTCGAAAGCAAGGGATATCCAAATGTCGATCAGTCCTCCCTTCATGAATCAAGTCAGCGGGAGCAGACAAAAGATTCGGAACAGGCACAGGGAGGGAAGCAGTCGTGACACTCCCGTTTTATAACTACTTTGCGAATGGTGAAACAGGCGAGAATAAATATGCTTCCTCTTCCTGGACCGGTCTGAATATCTCCGCACATGAACGACATATCAAAGCTCAGAGCCCAAGGTCTGCCCAAGCGCTGTCGAGTGCGGTATATGGCGGCGGGATGTTTGAACTGGATCGCATATTTAACATCTATGTGGACAGGCATTACCGCTGTGATGATCCGCCGCGTGATATCGAACAAGCGCTGAACGAATGGCAAGAGCCGCGGGATCAATGTGCCGGATTATTGACGGCCGTAAGGCTGGAGCATACCTCCATTCAGGAATATACAAGTGATGAATTTGGTCTTCTGTGCTGTACCACTGCGGGTGTATCAAATGCAGCCCGCGCGGGATCGGAGAGAACGGTATTTGATGCGGCGGGAAATAAGACGATGTCTTCCGGCAGGGAGCGCTCTGCTCCTTCAGCACGGAATCTGACGATGCCATCCTATGTCCCGGGTACAATTAACATCATGCTCTGGTTAAATGGACGCATGACCAGCGGGGCGATGGTGAATGCAGTACAGACGGCGGTGGAAGCCAAAGCGGCCGCGCTGGCAGATGCGGGTGTTCTGGATTCGGAGAACGGGTTGCCCGCCACCGGTACCACAACCGATGCCATTGTGTTTGCAGTACGTCAGGCAGTGGAAGAACCTCAGCCGATGATCACTTATGCCGGGACAGCAACTACGGCAGGGGCGGCGATTGGCAGATTGGTATACGACACGGTGACGGAGAGCCTTCAGGCCGGACTGTTATGGAAAGAGAGGATCAGGCACAAATGACTTTTGACGTGGAGCATCTATGGACCTGGTCATTCTGGACAGGCATGGCGGGAGCCTGGATTATTATACTGGCGTACCTGTTGGACCGATGTATCGGAGATCCGCGCTGGATTCCCCACCCGGTGATTGGCATGGGAAAAGGCATCTCGGCGTTGGAGCGTGTCATTCGCTCGCGTGTGAGCACAGATTCGGGGCTGAAGAGAGCAGGGCTGTTGTTCCCCATTGTGATTGCGGGGGGTTCTTTTGCCATCACCTGGGGACTCGTATCTGTGCTTGGGCTGATTCATCCTGTCATTGCAGCGGCAGCTGAAGTGGTGCTCATTGCAACGACCATTGCTTCAAAAGGGCTGAAGGATGCAGGTATGGAAGTGTATCGTCATCTGAAGCAGCAGGATTGGCCGGCGGCCAGACGTTCACTGGGCATGATTGTTGGACGTGATACGGCGCATCTGGATGAACCGGAGGTTGTGCGGGGAACGGTAGAGACAGTTGCCGAAAATATCGTTGATGCCATTGTATCACCGTTATTCTATGCGCTCATTGGAGGCGCTCCACTAGCCATGGCTTATCGGGCCGTCAACACGTTGGATTCCATGGTCGGATATAAAAATGACAAGTATCTGCATCTTGGCTGGGCCTCGGCCCGTCTGGATGATGTGGCAAATTGGATACCTGCCCGGCTGACCGCGGTTCTGTTAATCGTGGGTGCCTGGGTCATGAAGCTGGACGCCAAAGGAGCAGCACGCATGGTCACACGGGATGCAAGACTGCATCCAAGTCCGAATAGCGGTTTTCCCGAATCTGCGGTGGCTGGAGCACTGGGCATCCGGCTTGGCGGACATAACGTGTATCACGGAGTTGCTTCATTTCGTGCCTATATGGGCGAGGCCACAAGGTCGATGGAAGCCGAGGATATTGTGCAAACATCACGCCTGATGTTCTGGTCGGCAGGGGCTTTTGTTGTACTGTGCATGTTCATAACGCTGGGTGTGTGGCTGGCAGGAGGGACGCTGTTATGGCTGTAAATAAAGGGAATGCAGGCAATGAAGTACATACGGATCAACCCGGCTCACTGAAACGAAACATTCTGTGGGTCCGTCACGGGACAACACTGTGGAATGTGGAAAAAAGATACCTGGGGCATACCGACATCGGTCTGCTGCCAAATGCCAAAGAAGAACTGGCTCCGCTTCATGAACAATTGAGCCGTGTTTCGTGGCACGAGGTATATTGCAGTGATCTGCTTCGCTGCCGGCAGACGCTGGAACAGATTCTTCCTGATGCCAGCGGACAGGTGAAGTTCGACTCACGCCTGCGCGAGAATGATTTTGGACAGTGGGAAGGGCTGACGTATGAGCAGCTCAAGGATAATTCTGTGTACCGAAACTGGATAGATGCCCCGCAGGAGGTCACTCCGCCTGTGGGGGAATCGTGGCAGGAGTTTACCGGACGGTTGGACTCCTTTCTCCAAGAGATGTTATTGGAGGGCCGTCCTTCGACGCACGTTAATGAGGGTCAAGTGCCAACCATAGTTGTGGTTACGCATGGTGGTGTCATCCGATATGCCTTGTCCCGTCTGATTGCCGGGCTTGGGTTCTGGGATACACATGTCGTACCGGGACAGGCGATTCAGGTTCAGCTTGAACAACAGGGGAATGAGTGGTTTGGCAGCAGAATGACTTTTCCGCCAATCGGGTTGTAAGGATGTACAATATACCCTATAATCACAACAGAAGTGTGACTTCAGCATGGTACAGATACGCTTCAGGTTGTGAAGCCTGAACGAGTATGCAACATGCAGAAATTACCATATCAGCGACCAAGGGTCCCGCGTGTGAACGCTGTTTTCATGGCAGATTACTACGAGTCATGAAACACACAAGGGTGAAATGGGGAAGCCGGTGCAAATCCGGCACGGTCCCGCCACTGTAAAACAGGATGATTCCTGTAAGTCAGGTTACCTGCCCTGGACGTACAAACCGGTGTTCCTTCGAGGAAAGGACAGCGTTTCGGGCTATTCTATGCGCATGGACAACCCTTGGTTGAACATGTACAGATCGCCATATGCGAGACGTCATCCCTGATCCTTGTCCAAGGATTGGGGATTTTTTATTGTTCATGTAAGATAAACCGAACTTTTACACGTTAACGAAGAGTGCAGAACCGATCTGAAGAAACGGAGTGTTCGCTTAAAGCTTTCTACAAGAAAGCTACATCGGAAGCATACGCTTATCCCCGGATTTTCCCTTTCGAAAAGGGAATCAAAAAAATCTGGGGATAACAGCGATCGGAAGATGGTACTGCAATCGGAGTGGACTTGTGTAAAATTGATGGGTTTAACTTGTACAGGAACACCAAGACATGGGGAATAAGAGTTCGAGCACGATGCAAGAAAATAGTACAAATAGAGAAGGGGAGAATAAGAGAATGAATTTCAAGAATTGGAAAAGCGTAGCGTCCCTGCTAAGTGCAGCGGCACTCGCACTGGCTTTGGCCGGATGTGGCAATGCAACAACAAACGAGGGCACAGGTACTTCACAGCAACCGGCACAGGAGCAATCCCAAGGCCAGGCGCAGACGGACCTCAAAACACAATATCCACTTACTGTTACGGATGCAACGGGTGAATCGTTCACCTTTGAAAAGGCACCAGCTAAAATCGTATCCGTGTCTCCGGCTGAGACGGAATCCCTGTTTGCCCTTGGATTGGACGATCAAATCGTTGGTGTATCCGACTATGACGATTATCCGGAAGCGGCAACAACCAAAGCTAAAATGGGCGGTATTACCAAGCCCAATGAAGAGTCCATCATTGCCGCTGAAGCCGACATCGTCTTCACAGGTATCTCGATGAGCGAAGATGCAGTGAAGAAACTGCGTGAACTGGGCATTACCATTTTTAAAACGGATCCTAAATCCATTGACGATGTGATGAACAATATCGAAACCTTCGGTAAAATCACGGATCATCAGGAAAAAGCACAAGAAATCATCACTCAGATGAAACAGGACGTTACGGATGTAACGGAAGCAGTGAAGGCAGTTAAACCGGAAGATAAGAAAAAAGTATACGTTGAATTCTCCCCAGGCTGGACTGTGGGTAAAGGCGAATTTATGGATGAACTCATCACTGTAGCCGGTGGCAGCAATATTGCTTCGGACAAAGAGGGTTGGTATGAAATCAATGAAGAGAACGTGATTGCCTCCAACCCGGATGTGATTCTGTATGCTAATGATGTAATTGATGAAAACTCCAAAACACTGGATCAGATCATCAAGGCGCGCAGTGGCTGGGATCAAATTACGGCTGTGAAAAATGACGCGGTTATTGGCCTGGATGCCAACCTGCTGAGCCGTCCGGGTCCACGGGTAACTCAAGGGTTGAAAGAAGTAGCCAAAGCGATCTACCCTGACTTATTCCAATGAGTAAAAAGCTGATCCTGTTCGGAACGACGGGCATGGTGCTGCTGGTGCTCACCGTGCTCATCTGCACGGGCATTGGTTCAGTAGCTTTGCCGATCCGGGATATTGCAGGTATCCTGATTCACAAAATTCCCTGGGTGGGCGATTGGATTACACCGGATTGGAATAAGGCAGCCGAACAGATTATCTGGAAAGTCAGATTTCCACGTGTACTGCTTGCCGTGCTCGTGGGCGCATCGTTGGCGATTGCCGGTGCGGGATTCCAGGGGGTTCTTCGGAACCCGCTGGCAGACCCGTTCACCCTGGGCGTATCATCCGGTGCTTCGGTGGGTGCAGCCTTTCTGATTTTCTTCGGATTGCAGTATGCACTGATCGGAATCTGGACGTTGCCACTGGTGGCGTTTTTGACGGGTGTAATCACGTTATGGTTTGTTATGGCACTGGCTCGTGAAGGGCGTAAAATACCTACACACAGCCTCATTCTGGCTGGTGTGGTCATGCAAAGTTTCCTGGGCGCAGTTGTTTCCTTCCTGTCGACCATGTCGAAACAGACGATTAATGAAATTATATACTGGACGATGGGAAGTCTGGCTCTGCGTGGGTGGTCGTATACGGCCATCCTTTTCCCGTATTTTCTGTTAGGGCTGGTCTTTCTCTGGAGCCGCGCACGCTCGTTGAATGTGCTTGCACTGGGAGAACGTCAAGCAGCACATATCGGGATCGGAGTAGACCGGCTTAAGCTGTCCGTGCTGGCAGTTGGCACTCTGCTGACCGCAGGGGCTGTCTCGGTATCAGGTGTCATCGGATTCGTTGGATTGGTGATCCCGCATATGTTGCGGCTGCTGGTGGGACCGGATTACCGACTGTTGGTACCTTTGTCTGCCATTGGTGGTGCGATCTTCATGGTGTGGGCAGATACCATCGCAAGGTCGTTGCTGGCGCCAACTGAAATTCCGCTCGGTGTTGTCACCGCCTTTGTTGGTGCGCCGTTCTTTGCTTACCTGCTGCACCGGAACAAAAAGTTGCAGAAGGGGATGATGCCATGAATTCCAGTACCAGTTCCAACTCGACTTCACTTATCTCCATTAAGGGAGCAGGGAAGTCATATGGCAATCATCAGGCATTGCGCAATGTAGATTGGCATGTTGGCGAAGGTGACTGGTGGGGAGTTGTCGGACCAAACGGCAGCGGCAAGTCTACCCTGATCCAGCTTATTGCCGGAACGGAACAGTTAAACGAAGGTCAGATCCGTATCGATGGTCGAGATATTGGCTCTTACAGCCGTAAGGACCTGTCGCGCATGATCGCTGTATTGCAGCAGGATGGCTTGCCAGCCATCTCCTATCCCGTGCGAGACGTGGTGGAGATGGGGCGATATCCATACCAGAACTGGCTGGGGCGGGAAACGGGTGATGGGGCACTTGTAGTGGACAAGGTGCTTGAAGATCTAGGATTGACAGAGCTGGCGGACAGACCGTTGGATGCACTCAGCGGCGGGCAACGGCAGCGAGTCGCACTAGCCAAAGTTATGGCTCAGGAGCCGAGGTTACTGCTGCTGGACGAGCCGACCACGTTTCTGGATATTAAATATCAATTGCAATTCATGGAATTGTTATCGGCATGGCGACAGAGGACTAACATTACAATTGTGGCTGTGCTGCATGATCTGAATCTGGCCGCGTTATTTTGCGATCACATTCTGGCGCTCCGTGAGGGCATGGCGGTTGGAAAGGGCACACCTCATACGTTGATCAACGATGAGAATATCCAGGATATATTTCGCGTCAAACCCGCGATTGTCTCCCATCCCGACCATGCCATACCTCAACTGCTGCTGCGGCGGGACATCGATTAAATGAAGCGGGGCAACCCATATTTTGATGAAGGAAGTGCTGGTTGTATGAATAATGAACAGGTGTTGGAGCAATTAACGAAAAAGATTACTGCTCCTGACCAGGAAGTGGAGGCAGATACCTCTGCACATGTGGATTCGTTGACAAAGCCGCCGGGGAGTCTGGGCAAATTGGAAGAGCTGGTGATCCGCCTGGCAGGTATGACGGGCAATGCACGTCCGCGTTTTGATCACAGGGCGGTCATTGTCATGGCCGCGGATCACGGCGTAGTGGAAGAGGGCATCAGTGCTTTTCCCGCCGAAGTGACCCCGCAGATGGTCCTGAATTTCCTCGCTGGAGGCGCTGCGGTGAATGTGCTTGCCCGTCACGCCGGAGCTAATGTGATCTGTGTGGATATCGGTGTGAATGCCGATCTTGAACATCCGGACCTGCTCTCCCGCAAAATTCGTAAAGGCACGGCCAACATGGCCCGAGGGGCAGCGATGGCTCGGGATGAGGCAGTTCGGGCTATCCTTGCAGGAGCCGAAGTTGTATCGGCAGAGGTGGCGAAGGGAACACAGCTGTTTGTCACCGGGGAGATGGGAATTGGCAACACAACTGCAAGTGCTGCGGTAATGAGCGCGTTAACCGGAGTTGCACCGGCTGCCGCTGTGGGGAGAGGTACAGGGATTGATGATGCAGGCTTGCAGCGCAAGGCTGCTGTAGTCAGCCGGGCGCTTAGCGTAAACGCACCGAACCCGGATGATGCACTGGATGTTCTGTGCAAGGTGGGTGGACTGGAGATTGCTGGACTCACGGGGGTTATCCTCGCAGCAGCTGCTCATCGGTGTCCGGTCGTTGTAGACGGGTTCATCTCTACCGCGGCAGCGCTGGTGGCAAGACAACTTGCACCTCTGAGTACGGCTTATATGATCGCTTCTCATACTTCACATGAAAATGGGCATGGAGCGCTGCTGCGTGAACTGGACCTGAAATCGATGCTGGATCTGGACATGCGTCTGGGTGAAGGCACAGGCGGTGTGCTTAGTCTTCATCTGATTGACGCAGCATGTCTCATTCTGAACGAGATGGCAACCTTTGCAAGCGCGGGTGTCTCGGACGGGGCAAACCATGCTTCGGACTCCGCTGCGTCGGTTGATTCATCCCTGCAAGGAGAGAGTTCCCGATGAGCGTACTGGTGACAGGCGGCGCACGCAGTGGCAAAAGCTCCTTTGCCGAGCGTCTCTGCATGCAACGTTCCTCGGAGGCCTGGTATGTCGCGACAGCTCAGGCGTACGATGATGAAATGCGGGAGCGTATCGCCATGCATCAGCATCAGCGCGAGGCATCGGGGTATCTGTGGCATACAACGGAAGAGCCGATACATCTGCCTGCTTTGATAAGCCGCATGGGTGAAGGACATACAGGGACTTCTGCACCCACCGTTCTGGTGGATTGCCTGACGCTGTGGCTGACAAATGTTTTGTTAGCGCATGAGCATGACGAGAAGCAGGTGTTACAGGGACATTTGGACGAGCTGGTTGAAGCGATTCGAACCTATCCCGGTTTACTTGTTCTGGTTACGAATGAAGTGGGGGACGGGATCGTACCGGAATATGCCCTTGGCAGGAGATATCGGGATTTGGCCGGTGTACTGAATCAGCGCATTGCGGCGATATGCGGTGAAGTGTTTCTGGTGACCGTAGGCATTGCGATTGAACTAAAAAGCAAGGAGTACCGCTTATGAAGGAGGGCACGCCTGCTCCTCAGCGTAAACATGCGGCGGCAGCCGCTTTTCAATTTTTGTCCCGTTTCCCTGTCAAAATGCAAATCGATTTTGTCCCGCCGTTGCTGCGGGAAAGTGTAGTCTTTTATCCGCTGGTCGGTGCTGCAATCGGCCTATGTGTCTGGCTCATGGGAGCCTTAAGCGGTGCAGTGCTTCCCGCCTTCCCGGCAGCCGTCCTGACCTTGACGTTATGGGTATGGCTCACCGGAGGACTCCATCTTGACGGATGGATGGATACGGCGGATGGCTTGCTCAGTTATCGTACCCGTGAGCGGATGCTGGAGATTATGAAGGACAGTCGTGTCGGGGCAATGGGCGTGATCGCCTGCGTGTTGCTTCTGATGATGAAGGCTGCGCTGATCGCCGATTTTATTGCCCGGGGTCACTGGGTGTACGGTGCGCTGCTGATCCTGCCGATGATCTGGAGCCGCTGGTTCATGGTGTATGCGATGTCGGCCTGGCCGAATGCACGGGGAGATGATGGACTTGCTGTATTGTTTAAAGGTCTGGGTGAGCGGAAGGAGGTCCAGCGTGCACGCAGTTCAGCTGTAGGCCTAACCTTGGTCGCAGGGGCACTTACGTTTGCCGCGGTGTGGCTTTTCAAGCCGGATATGGGGATTGCAGATGCGATGGTGAGTGGGCTGGGAACACTGCCATGGTGGCTATACCCGGTGACGGCGGTTATTGTACTGCCTGTGGCGTGTTATTATATCGGCCGATTCGTGGCTGCCCGGATCAGTGAACGGCTCGGTGGTTTAACCGGGGATACGTATGGTGCCATGAATGAGCTGCTGGAGGCGGCTTTGTTGACCGTGCTGAGCGTGCTTCAAGGACTGTTCTGGCTGTAACTTTTGAAGTATGAAGCAGTATGGAAAGTGTTACGCATGAGGTTGGTAGCAAGGTGATCTGGATATAACACGGAGACAGGGGGAGAGAGCGTGGAAGATAGGCCATCACAACCAGCGGCGGTACTGATGCTGCAAGGAACGGCTTCCGATGTAGGCAAAAGTGTCATCACAACGGCGCTGTGCCGTATATTTAAGCAGGACGGCTTCAAGCCAGCCCCGTTCAAGTCACAGAATATGGCACTGAATTCCTACGTAACAGAAGACGGTAAGGAGATTGGCCGTGCCCAAGGCGCGCAGGCCGAAGCCTGCGGTATTGAAGCCACGACGGATATGAATCCGATCCTGATCAAGCCTGTGCGGGACATGCATTCTCAGATCGTGGTACACGGTGTACCTTTTGCCCAGATGAGTGCATCAGATTATCGCCAGAAGTTCCTGCCTGAAGCAAAGCAGACGGTGATGGATGCGCTGAACCGATTGCGGGACGCCTATGATGTGGTGCTGATGGAAGGAGCAGGCAGTCCTGCGGAGATTAATCTGAAAGACCGGGATATCGTCAACATGAATCTGGCAGGTTGGGCCGATGCTCCAGTCATTCTGATCTCTGATATTGATCGGGGCGGCGTATTTGCTTCTATTGTCGGCACACTGGAGTTGTTAGAGCCACATGAGGTCGAGCGTGTGAAAGGTTTTATCATCAACAAGTTCCGCGGTGATCTGTCCCTGTTGCAGCCGGGACTCGACTGGCTCGAAGAACGGACAGGAATTCCAGTATTGGGTGTATTGCCTTACATAAGAGATATTCAGATTGAAGCAGAGGATTCAGTGGTGCTGGACTCCATGCGTCATGGGAAAACCGGCAAGACAGAACTGGATCTGGCGGTGATCCGATATCCCCGAATTTCCAACTTTACAGACTTCGATGCCCTTTCCCGTGAACCGGATGTGAATGTGCGTTACGTGACCTCGCCAGAGGAATTGGGAAGTCCTGATGCTATTCTTCTGCCGGGTACGAAGGATACGATAGGGGATCTGGCGTTCCTGCGTGAGTCTGGACTGGAGCAAGCGATTGCCAGCCAGACCGAACGTGACAACGTTCAGCTCGTAGGGATATGTGGTGGATACCAGATGCTTGGAAGACATCTGAAGGACCCGTTTGCAGTGGAGGCGAATCAGATCCAGGAAGCGAAGGGACTTGGCTGGCTTCCGCTATCGACAACATTTCTTCAGGAAAAACAGACAGTCAGGGCTTCCGGACGGGTGCAACCTCAGAATCCGATTCGTCTGTTTGGTGAACCAGATCTGGAAACATCTCCATTACCTATTCATGGATATGAGATCCATATGGGTGTTACAGAGTGCCACGAGCCTGAACGTGTAACCGCACTATTTGAAATATCCCATCCAGGTGGCCAACCTTTCCAAGAAGGCTGGGGCTCAGTAGATGGCAGCGTGTGGGGAACCTACCTGCATGGTTTGTTTGAAAGTGATCAATTCCGACGTTCTTGGCTGAATGCTTTGCGTGCAGGAAAGGGACTGGCTCCACTTCAGGAGACGTATAGTGCGCATGAGCGTAAGGAGATGGAGTTTGATCGGGTAGCCGAATCGTTGCGTTCGGCATTGGATATGAAGCGCGTGTACGAGATTATGGGTTTTCAGGCACCCGAGTGAAACAACAATACCCCCATGTCCGACAAACCGTTCTCTAGAAACGGAATGTTAGCGGCATGGGGGTATTGTATATCCTATGATTAAATGAGGTTTAAAACAGGTCATGATAGGTTAATGGTTAACCTGTTAGTTTATTTTGAAATTTTTCATAGCGGATTGCAGCTCTACAGCTTGTTCATGCAGATGACGAACTGTATTCGAATGGGAATCCATCTCGCTGAGCTGCAGGTCTGCTGTTGAAGCAATCTGTAACATGCTCTCACGGGATTTGGTCGTAATCTGTGCTGTTTCTTCAACGGATGCACTCACTTCTTCAGCACCAGCAGATACTTGTTGTGTAGAAGCCGAGACGGTCTGAATGGTCAGATTCACGTTCTGAATCAATTCATTCAGTTGCTGGAAGGCTGATCCTGCTTGTTGAACGACAGTTGTGCCTGAACCAATCTCCTGGGTTACACGGTTCATGGCGTCAACCGAGCGTTCAGCGTCTTCACGAATGGTACCCAGATAATCCGAAATTTCTTCGGTGGCTGTCTTGGATTGCTCGGCAAGTTTGCGAACTTCTCCAGCAACAACAGCGAATCCGCGGCCATGTTCTCCGGCACGTGCTGCTTCAATGGAGGCGTTGAGTGACAGCATGTTAATCTGTTTGGTGATTTCAAAAATGGAAGCAACAATGGTGCCGATAGCTACCGAACGTTCATTCATAGTTTCGACATAACGCAACGATTCGCTTGCTGTCTGGCCTACACGCTCCATCTGCTCAATGGCATTCTGAGCCAGTCGGTTACCGTTAACTGCCTCGTTGGCTGCTTCACCAATCTGGTCAGATACTTCAGCGGAAGAAGAAGCAATATGCATGATACCTTGCGTAATTTCTTCCATAGCTCTCGCGTTCTCGGATGCGCTTGAGGCAATGCTGATGCTGCCTTTTTCTGCATCTTCTGCGGAGCGGCTGGAGTTTCGAACCATACCAGACATCGATTCAACTCGCTGAAGCAGGTCATTGGAACCTGACACAACTTCATTGGATGTAGACAAGGCACGGCTAATCATTTCTTTCAGGTTATGCGTCATCGTCTGGAAGCTTGCGGCAAGCTGGGCAATTTCATCTTTGCCTTTGATCTCTAGCTCAGCGGTCAGATCGCCTTGGGAAATTTGTTTACTATGTTGGACAAGCTTGATGATCGGTTTGGTCACTCTTTTGATCATACTAGTGGAGATAAGCCACCCGAGCACAAACACTAATGCTGTAATCCCAAGACATAACCAGAAAATCTGGGTAATCTTGTCTTGAATGAACTGGGCATCCATGCTCACAGCCATAATCATGTTACTTCCTGCAATGGGGATAAAGGCTGCTTTATGTACACCAAAGGAATCGGAGTAGACCTCACTGATTACCATTTCTTTGTTCTCAATAGCTGCATTCATTGCGGGTTCTACACTGATCTCATCCTGCGCTTTCATGCCTGAGGAAGAGTTGGCAACAACCACTTTGGCTGAGCCATCTTGAATAGCAACAACGTAAGCCGCATCCAAATTATGTTCTTTTGCTTTATCTGCCAGATACGATTCCACGGTCATGGCAGCACCTTCAGAACCGGCTCCGCCACTCTGTACCTGTAGGATTTTGGATGCTGAAGTATTCTTGTATATATCCTGAATGGACGTGTTTAGGACTTTGTCAAACTGCGGCAGCACGTAGCTTTGAATAATATTCATCGAAACGGCGTAAAAACTAATACTGAACAACAGGGAAGCAACCAGCAGAACGAGGAACAAAGTGCCTCTGATTTTACCGGCAACGGTGCGATTACGAAACATATGATCATCCTTTCACGTCAAGTTCATTAACATTGTCGCTTTTCCGTAATCCTAAGACCTATCTACCAATGAAGAAAGACCTAAATTATACGTTGAGAAAACTTGGGAATAAGCGGATATACCTATATTACAAAATTAACCGGAGGTTGAATAGAACAATTTTCACGATTTGGTGTATTTTTTTCAGAAATAGATGAATCTGTTACATGCATATTACATAATATCAATTAATACCTACCAGAATAGTTTGTTATATGTTATATTGTAAAATGTCTTTGTCGGAAGTACAAAAGATAAAAGAGAAAATCGGATATTTTCCGGTTACACACATACCTGAGGAGGATTTAAAAGAAATGGATACTTTTCTAGTCATATTGAATGTAGTGGTTATGCTTGCCTTACTTGGCATCCTCTACTGGATGCAGAAAAAGCATATCTCCTTTACGAAACGCGTATTTGCGGGTCTGGGACTGGGGGTTGTGTACGGGGTTATTCTTCAATTGGTGTACACATCAGGTTCTGATGTAGTTACGAAATCAGTCGATTGGTTCAATCTGGTCGGTTCAGGATATGTTCGTTTGTTGCAAATGGTCGTGATCCCATTGATCATGGTGTCCATCATCTCGGCCATTATGAATCTGAAGGGCAAACAAAATCTCGGCAAGATGAGTGTTTCCATTATTGCCATTCTGTTGATCACGACAGCGATTGCCGCAGGGGTCAGCATTGTGACCAGTCTGGGCTTCAACCTGACTTCCATTGAGATTCAAGGAGGAGACCGGGAGAATGCGCAGATTCAGAAGGTGGAGGAACGGCTTGTTGATGTGAAGGATCAGACCATCCCGCAGCAAGTGCTAGAATTCATTCCTTCGAATCCATTTGCAGATATGACAGGAGAACGTCGTACATCCACACTGGCGGTGGTTATCTTCTCCGCGTTTATCGGTGTAGCCGTACTTGGACTGGATCGCAAAAAACCACAGCAGGCGGAGACGTTCCGCGGTATGGTTAATGCGGTGTATGCGGTGGTTATGCGAATTGTTACACTGGTGCTGAGGCTTACGCCTTACGGGATTTTAGCACTGATTACAAAGGTAACGGCGACAACCAATGCGGAAGAGATATTAAAGCTCATCAAATTCGTGATTGCGTCTTATATCGCGCTGGCGATCATGTTTATTATTCATCTGATCATTATCTCTCTGTCCGGCTTCAACCCGGTTACGTATTTGAAGAAGGTGTTGCCAACACTGGTATTTGCCTTTACGTCCCGTTCAAGTGCAGCGGCGATCCCGCTGAATGTGGAGACACAGACGAAGAAACTCGGCGTATCGGACGGCATTGCGAACCTGTCTGCAAGCTTTGGGGCTACGATTGGGCAAAACGGCTGCGCCGGGATCTATCCGGCCATGCTGGCGGTGATGATTGCTCCGACGGTCGGCATCGACCCGCTGAGCTGGGACTTCATTGTGACTTTGATCCTCGTAGTCATGATCAGTTCGTTTGGTGTGGCTGGCGTTGGCGGCGGGGCAACCTTCGCTTCCCTGATCGTATTGTCCACCATGAATCTGCCTGTGGCTCTGGTTGGACTGCTCATTTCCGTGGAGCCGCTGATCGACATGGGTCGTACAGCGCTTAACGTGAACGGGTCGATGACATCAGGACTCGTGACGAGCAGAATTTTGAAGGAAAACGATCGGGACACGTTTAACGATCAAAGCCGTGAGCTGGATTCTGCGGCTCAGGCTTAATACAGAATGGGATTAGATAAAAGCTCACATTAAGATAGCTAGAGCCGTCTACAAATCAAGTGAGAAAAGCCGTCCTTCGGAGGAATCCGGAGGGCGGTTTTTTTTTGCGGAAATCAAGCTAAACTGTGCACGGTGGTGAAGCAGTCTTCTTTTTCGATACATGGTGCAAGGGGAATAGGGGTAGTAAAAACTAGTATGGTCAAGAGGGAAGCGGGAGGAATATAGAAGGGATCGTAGTCACTCAGGCACACTTGGAGTTATTTAGTTCTGTTCATGGGACGAGAAATGTGATAGAGTATTCATGTTTTGGCCCTGAGCCAAACCGCGGTTCGTAACCATCCCGCGTAATCAAAACTAGGAAGGCAGTGTATGTATTTATGTTTAACTTAGGGTGGGGAGCAGTTTTTGTTCTCGTAACTTATGGATTTTTCTTGCTGTGTTACCGCTTGTTCGGTAAAAAAGGTCTCTATGCCTGGATTGGTGTGGCTACGGTTATAGCCAACATTCAGGTGACCAAAACGATAGATATCATGGGAATCGTGCTGACGCTTGGTAACACGATGTATGTCAGCATGTACCTGACCAGTGACCTTCTTAATGAGAAGTATGGACCAGGTGAGGCACGCAAAGCCGTATGGTTCGGTTTTTTTACGTTGATCATGACGACGGTTCTGATGCAGATGGTGTTGTTCTTTGACCCGGCACCGACGGACTTTGCACAGGAATCCATGGCGAAGCTGTTCGGTCTGCTGCCACGTCTGGCACTCGGAAGTCTGACGGCTTACTTTATCAGTCAGTTCCTGGATGTACGATTGTACTCCTGGCTGCGCAAGGTGGCCCCAGGACGCAATCAGTTGTGGATACGCACCAACGGTAGTTCGATCATCAGTTCATTTGTGGATACACTGGTGTTCTGCACAATCGCGTTTGCGTTTATCTACCCTTGGGATGTTTGGCTGGAAATCTTCCTGACGACGTATATTATCAAATTTGTATTAACTGCGGTTGGAACACCGTTTCTGTATGCCGCACGCAGCTTTAAGTTTAAGGATGAAGCTTAGACAATATTCAAAGAGTATCACTTAAAATCACCCTCTGCGCAGTCAATTGTAATTCGGACTCAGCAAGGGTTTTTTTCATAGAAAAGTCCCGAAACAAGAAAAATCCTTTTTACATTTTTATGAAAAAGTTATAATATAAACGACCTGTCGTTTATGAGCGTGTATCATTTATTATTAGCCAACAATGACTTCATACAAAGGGGAATCGCACATGTATTCTACACTGCGTTATACACTGGAAAGCAATGGCACAACCTACGAGAATGATAACATTAATGCCTCGTTATTGGTGGAGTTGATCTCCAATCTGGAATTGCATGAATACGTAGTACTTAAACCTTCGGAGCTGGTGGAGGGAAGTATGTATATGCAGGCTGCTGCGCTTGAGGAACCAGGGCAAATGGTGGCGGAGATTCGTTTGCAGGAAGGCGAGGACGGTTTCCTGCATTACAGCTACAGCACAACAGATACAACTGGGATTATTCAATGGTTTCTGGATTACTGGGGGAAGCAACAGTTGCCACAGCTAGAGTCTTGGCAGGATATCACGCATGAGTTTGACTAATGGTAAATGAGTGAGCAGGAATAAGATTACGTAGAATGCAGACGGAGTAATTTAGGATATGCTTTGTATTAATTAAAATCCCGCAACCCATGATATTCATGGATTCGCGGGATTTTTGTGTTCGCGTGTGTATTTTATATTATTGAAGATACAGTTCAGCACAGTTGCGTGCAGTTTAGTTCATGATACATAATATCGGCTGAGCATTGGATGTATATGGGCTGTTTTTGACATAGATCCAATTGAATTAGTCGGTAAGGATTTGCAGTTCTTTTGGATATGTTGTCAGAACTTCGACACCCGTCTCGGTCACAATTACATCATCCTCGATACGAACGCCGCCTGCTGCGGTATAGATGCCCGGTTCAATCGTGAATACGGTACCTTCATTCAGGATGTCCATATTCTCTCCATGGAGGGAAGGATACTCATGTACGTCGATACCCAATCCGTGGCCTACTCTATGCATAAAACGTTCGCCGTATCCCGCTACTTCCGTTACCTGGCGTGCTGCACGATCCACTTCGGCGCAGGTAATGCCTGGTTTCACGATTTGGATAGCAGCTTCGTTCGCTGCGAGCACAGTGTCATAGATGGTTTTGAGTTCAGGTGAGATGTCACCAAAGGCGAATGTACGTGTGATATCCGAGGCATATCCTCCAGCATACACACCCATGTCAAACATCAACAGGTCACCATGTTGCAGTTTCCGTTCACCCGGTGTACCGTGTGGCAGACCTGTTTTGGGTCCCGTGAGCACCATGGTATCAAAGGAAGGGCCATCGGCACCCAGCTTTTTCATCTGATACTCCATCTCTGCGACAAGTTCAATCTCGGTTACGCCTGCACGAACATGAGAGAGGCCTTGACGAAGAGTTTCTTCAATTAGATGAATGGCGTGGCGAATGCGGGCTACTTCATCTGGTGTTTTTTTCACACGTAATGTGCGAAGCAACGGGCCAACATCTTCAAAGCTGGCTGCACCCAGAGCGGCGGTCAACTGCTCATAACGTGCGACCGTCACGTATTCTTTCTCGAGACCAACCCGGCCCAAGCGCCCCTGATAACGATCAAACAAAGCGTACGGATTATCCGTATCCGTGTGCGTGGCAATGTTGGATACCGAGGAAGCGGCAGCGGCAGCTTCTGCGTCCAGTGCGGGTACAATCAACAGGGGCTCTTCGCCGCGTGCAAGAACCAGACCAAGGAAGCGTTCATGCGGATTGCTCGCAAATCCAGTTAAATAGTAGATATGTTTCGGATCTGTGATCAGCATGGCGTCCAATCCTTGCCCGGACAGATCGGCTTCAAGACGAGATAAAGGGTTTTGATTCATAAGTGTAGTTGTCCACCTTTCCATTCATACTATCCTTCTATTATAAAAGATTATGATGGAATTCCAAACTGCGATGATTTCATGTCCTCGGGATCCCTTGAATTCTCGGTTTAAGCGGCTGGTATGAAGGGTAATACAGGGCGAAACCGCTTTACACATGAATAATAACACCACAACAATAGAGTACAATATATTAACAATACGTTGAAGCTTGGCTTAATTATTTTATACAAAAGAACGATATGCGAAGGGAGATGTAGTCATGAATAATCGAGTAAACGTTCCGCTGTATGCTTCATTATTAAGTGTGGCACTGTTAACCGCGTCATGTTCTTCAGGCGAAACCTTTACGGGAGGGACAGAGCAGACGTCTCAGGGACAGGGAACAGGTCAGGGACAGACAGCCAACGGCGGCAATACCAGTGTGGGTGGAAAAGAGAGTGAAGCGCAGGGGGAGACGGTTATTCCGTATCAGGCGTCCGTTCTGGTTGAAGGATTGAATGCACCATGGGAGATTGTAAGTGTGCCTGATGGTCGGATGTTTGTAACGGAACGCCCTGGTGCGATTCGGGTCATTGAGGATGGAAAACTGGCCTCTGAACCACTGATTGAATTCTCAGCTCCGTTTAATGAAGAAGGGGAAGGAGGTCTGTTGGGTCTTGCAGCTGATCCGGACTTTGAGGAGAACGGTTACTTGTATGCATACCACTCCTATCTCGAAGGCGACAACATTGCCAATCGGGTTTTACGCCTCAAGGTGAATGATGGCAAAGCGGTCATAGATAAAGAACTACTAGGTAACATTCCAGGCGGAACAAATCATAACGGTGGGCGGATCAAGATTGGCCCGGACAAGTTGCTCTATATCACAACAGGTGAGCGGTATGAACCGGAACTGTCACAGAACCAAGATAGCCTTGGAGGTAAAATATTGCGGATAGGTCTCGACGGATCGATCCCGGCAGACAACCCATGGCCGAATTCACCTGTATACAGTATGGGACACCGTAACGCACAGGGACTGGCCTGGAACCCGGACAACGGTTATCTCTACTCCACTGAGCATGGTCAGCGTAATCATGATGAGATCAACCGGATTGTAGCTGGTGAGAATTATGGCTGGCCTGAGGTGGAGGGAGACAACGATGACAATGGCGCATATCAGGCTCCGCTTGCACATAGTGGGAATGATACATGGGCACCGTCTGGTGTAGCTTTTGTTGAAGAAGGACCTTGGGCTGGATCACTGATTGCTGCGAATCTGCGTGGAGAGCAGTTGCTGAAAGTTACTCTTTCGGAGGATGGTACACAGGTCGAGCAGGTGGAACCGATCTTCGAAGATGAATGGGGTCGAATTCGCAATGTGAGTGCTGGTGAGGACGGAAAGTTATACGTGCTTACGAACAATCGGGATGGACGAGGATCGCCACGAGATGGAGATGACAAGCTGATTGTACTTACTCCGGAGAGCTAAGTCGGGGTCAAAGGAGATAAAATCAGTGTTACAGGACAGCGTCGAACCGGATTGGTATCCCCGTAAGGTTGAGGATGGAGTAAGTTTAAAACGAACGGTTGCCGCTTAACTTTAAGCCAAAGCCCTGAAGTGCCCTAATCTGAATCGCTCTAAATAAAATTATTCTAACGAACCTGACGCACCTTAAATAGAGGTTTGGTGGCGTTCATAGTATATAACGAACCTCAGTCACGTTATATCGCCAAAATTCACTAGAAACCTGCCGAAAAACCAATGAAATGAGTAACTAAGGTGTCTGGAGTTCGTTAGAAAATACTGATACTCAAAATTCTGCGTATAGGGTGTCAGAGATTCGTTACAAAACAACTCCAGTGCAGTAGTATATGCACATGGTTAGTTAATTAAAGGAGCTGTTCCCGTCAAATTCATGACTTATGGGACAGCTCCTTGATTGTAATGTATGTGTCGCCCTAATCTTGAATGAGCTACTCCGCACAATGCCGCACGAAGAGAAACAGCGTTAATAGGATGCTTGTGTCATTCCAAAAATACTCACAGCTCCGCGTTCTTTACTACTCTGCGCTCTCCGCAAGTGTGGCAATGCGCTGAGCGGGATCATTCGTGTACTCTCCACCGTGATAACAGAGGACTTTATCGAGCTTAAGGTCGGTCAGTTTCTTCAGGCTTCGTAGCGCTTCAGGCATGTCCGGTGTCGCGGGTGGCGCTGGGCCAACCAGTTCATCATCGACCACACGAAGTTCATCGGCAGCGAGCAGGAACTGCTGCTCACCGAAATACAGGCAGATATGACCTGGGGTATGTCCCGGTGTATGAATAACCTGTGTACCACCTTGAAGGGGTAACAAGTCTCCGTCCGCCAGTGTTCTGCTGATGTTCACTTCAGGCAGCTGCAAGAGCAGTTGATCTGCCAGTGCCAATACGGGCGCGGGCAGCAACGCACGACGTTCAGGCGTGAACTTTATCAAAGATTTCTCACCTGTTAGATATGGAATCTCGTCGGCATGTGCCCAGATTTCCAGATCGGGAATAGCATCCAGAAGAGCGCCCAGATTACCGATATGATCGATGTCCTGATGGGTAATAATCACACGTTTGACGTCCGAGAGTTGAACGCCTTCTTGTTCCAAAGCGGATTGAAGTTCAGCAAATTGTCCAATCATGCCTGTATCCACCAGGGTTACCCCATCTTCGTCACGAAGCATGACGGGGAATATGGGGCTGTTCCCAGAAGGTGTGGGAATCTGAAGATTTAGCACAGTAATCGAAGTTGTTGGATGGCTCATGGTTGTCCGGACCGTAGTCCGGTACACCTCCTTTTCTTTTTTAGCGATGATTGTTGTTATTCAGGGCGATTATATTTTAAGTGTTTTCTATATTTTTTTACCGTATGGAGTAATGTTTCAAACGTTTCTTCTTCATTACTGCCATCCTTAACGATGGAGACAAATGAGAAGTTATCATGAACAAGTTTGTTCCTCGTCTGAAACACCTGGCTAAGGGCTTCTGCGAAGTGTTCTTTTTCGGATTCAAGAGCAATGAATTCTTTACTCAGTTCGGCTTGAATAATCTCCATGTTGGAGCGCGCACGATAGGCAGGAGTTTTCATCAGCTGGGTCGAATTAAACTTTTTCTGATATACGTCTCTGTACAGTTGATGTAACATTTGTTCAATAATGGCGCATAGTTCGATGACCAGTGAAGCATATCTTCGGTTTTTGCGTTTTCGGGTGAGCTCACGTGTTTCTTCCTGGTCAAAGATACCGTATTTTTCATACAGCGTAGAATCAACGTTCTGCAAGATTTCCTGATATTCCTGTTCGAGTAGTGCGATTTCAAGTTTGGCTTGTTTTTTAACTTTTTTAAAATCTTCTTTGGTCAGCATACTTGTCCTCCCATGGAAACCGAGATGTGATCCTATCATTATCTCATATTGTCCGTCGTTGCGCCTCTAATTTCGGAACCTCAGGTTCAGAAGGGAAGTACCTCATGTTCAACCAGACAGCAATTGTAACAGGAGCTAACTCAGGTATGGGGTTGGCAACCACTATTGAACTTGCAAGACAAGGATATCGGGTAATCATGGCATGCCGCAGTGAGAAGCGCGGACAGGAGTCTCTTCAGGAAGCTGTGCGTCAGTCCGGCTCTTCTGCGATTGAATTGATGTTGTGTGACCTGGGTTCACTCGAAAGTATACGCCAGTTTGCCCGCACATTCCGCGAGCGCCATGACAGCCTTGACGTTCTGGTTAATAATGCGGGGGTGGTGATGGTCAAGCGGAAGGAAACCTCAGACGGGTTCGAACAAAGTATCGGTATTAACCATCTGGGGCATTTCCTGTTGACCTTACTTTTGATAGAACCTCTGAAAGCTGCGAAGCAGGGACGGGTTGTGAACGTTTCGTCAGGTGCATATAAGGCCGGCAAAATCCACTTTGAAGATCCACATTTGCACAAAAGTTATAATCCGATCAAAAGCTACGCCCAATCCAAATTGGCTAACGTGTTGTTCACTCGTGCGCTGGCCCGCAAACTGTCAGGCACATCTGTCACGGTGAACTGTCTACACCCTGGTGCGGTGGGAACGAGCATTGGCGTAGATCGCAATACTGGATTTGGCACACGCATTATGGCGTTTGTGGGCAAGCTGCCATTCTTTTTGTCCCCTGAAGAAGGGGCGCGAACGGCTATTTATCTGGCCACAAGTCCTGAAGTTGTCGGCATCACCGGGCGTTACTTCTATCAACAGAAAGAGCAGCAGCTGAAGGCACATGCCGTTGATGATGCTTCAGCTGAGCGTTTCTGGACATGGAGCGAAGAGCAGGTGGGGCTAAAGCCTGATGAGAAGTTGTAATTCAGCACAAGCTGATAAGTGACCAATAGATAGAGTCGTTACTTCTTTTATATTTTTGCCTTCACAGCTTGTTGGATCATTTCAATAACAGCTTCAATACGTTGGATGCCTTGATCTCCCTGACCGTATGCACGGACAGAGGCAGATGAGGCATTTTTCTCATTCTCACCAAGTACGAGCGAATAAGGCACTTTTTCCATCTGGGCTTCACGGATTTTGTACCCGAGCTTCTCGCTGCGCAGATCTGTTTCTACCCGAATGCCCGCAGCCCGGAGTTGGCTCTGTACTTGGAGCGCATAGTCTGCGTAATGATCTGACACAGGTAGGAGCTTCACTTGCACAGGTGCGAGCCAGAGTGGAAATGCTCCTGCATAGTGTTCAGTCAGAATGCCGATGAAACGATCAATGGAACCGTAGATGGCACGATGGATCACGACAGGACGGTGTTTCAGGCTATCCTCGCCAATGTAAGTGAGGTCGAACTTCTCCGGCATTTGAAAATCAAGCTGGATTGTTCCGCACTGCCAGCTACGCTTCAGCGCATCGAGGATATGAAAGTCAATTTTTGGTCCATAAAAGGCACCGTCTCCTTCGTTAACGCGATACTCCACGCCGCGGCGATCCAGTACATTTTGCAATGCACGTTCCGCTTGATCCCACAGCTCTTCCGATCCCATGGAATCTTCCGGGCGAGTGGACAATTCAATCTTATATTCGAATCCAAAGATATCGTACATACGTCCGATCAGTGAGATCGCCTGATTAATCTCGTCCTCGATCTGCTCTGGCATGACGTAGAGATGAGCATCATCCTGGCAGAATGTCCGCACACGCATCATGCCGTTCAGGGCACCTGAGAATTCATGACGGTGAACCTGACCAAATTCCATCATGCGAATCGGTAATTCGCGATAGGAATGGAGTGTGTTTTTGAAGATCAGCATGTGCCCAGGACAGTTCATCGGTTTCAGTGCAAAAGTGGCATCGTCCACTTCGGAGAAATACATGTTGTCCTTGTAATGCTCCCAATGGCCGGATTGCTCCCACAGCCTGTTGTTCATCATCAGAGGAGTCCGAACTTCCTGATAACCTTCCTGTAATTGCAGTTCACGCGAGAATTGCTCTAGTTCAGTGCGAACAGTCATGCCTTTAGGCAGATAGAAGGGCATGCCGGGCGCTTCTTCGGAGAACATGAACAGTTCAAGCTCTTTGCCAAGTTTACGGTGATCCCGTTTTTTCGCTTCTTCGAGCATGTGCAGGTGTTCATCCAGCTGTGCTTTGTTCGGGAAAGCAGTGCCGTAGATGCGTTGCAGCATCTTATTATCCGAGTTCCCCCGCCAGTACGCGCCAGCTACATTCAACAGCTTGAACGCTTTGATCCGACCAGTGGATGGAAGATGGGGACCGCGACACAGATCGAAGAACTCTCCTTGATCATAGATAGAAAGCTCGGCGTCCTCTGGTAAATCCTGAATGAGTTCAAGCTTGTAAGGGTCCTGGATTTCTCCGAAGATACAGAGGGCTTCCTCCCGGTTAACGACCCGGCGACTGATCTTATGATTCTCCTGAATGATTTTGTTCATTTCCCGCTCGATGGCAGCCAGATCACTGATGGACAAGGCATGCTCCAGATCAACATCATAATAAAAGCCATCTTCAATGACCGGGCCGATACCCAGTTTCACTTGTTCTGCACCGTAGATGCGTTTGAGTGCCTGTGCGAGCACATGTGCTGCGCTGTGACGATAACGATACAGACCTTCCGCGCTGTCCAAAGTAACAATAACGAGTTCGCAATCTTGCTTGAGCACCCAATCGAGATCGACATTTTGACCATCTACAATACCGCCGATAGCCTGTTTCCCAAGACTTGTGCTGATGGATGAGGCGACCGCCCCTACAGTGATGCCTGCTTCGTAAGAACGTATCGCGCCACCTTGCAGACGGACCTCAATGGAATGACCGGATGGTTGAAGATCATTTGCTTGGTTGTTTATTTCGTTACCTGATTTGTTGCTTGCTGAGTTACTGTTTTCTTGTTTGCTCATGTGAACCACTCTCCATTTCTTGAAATGAAAGCGCAAAAAACACCCGTCCCGGAAAAGGGACGAGTGCGCTTGGCTCGTGGTTCCACCCTAATTTTGGTTATGGTGCACCCTGATCTCGGCCAGCCGCCGGAACAGAAAACATCATAACCCTCATTGGAATCCGTTATCGGGGATCAGGCGGTGAACTCTACTGACAGCATGTCGAACATCCAAAGGGGTCCAAAATGCTGAGGTTCGAGGTCACGGCTGCAGAGGGGTAATTCCGGTCCGTTCGCTGAAGAAGGTTTCACCAATCCCCTCTCTCTCTGGGCAGCACGCAAACGAAATCTTGTCTCTGGTCATCGCCAAATATGTTAGATCAAACTCATTTGAATTATTCTGAAATGTGTTGCATTCAATATCAATATATTGGAACAGGTGTTATTGAGTGTCGATTATATAGACTGAAAATGGAAAGGTCAAGCGGAACATTTTATTTGGTTTCGGACGGCTCATCCCATATTAAGCGAATGATCGTTCCTTCACCAGGGGTGGACTGTACCTCAATACGACCATTCATGGCTTCGATCAACCCTTTGGTTACCGCCATGCCCAGCCCTGATCCAACGTCCGATGTACCTGTATCTGTGCCGCGATAGTATCGTTCAAATAACTTCCATACCGTTTCGGAGTCCATGCCTTTTCCATTATCGGCAAACTGAATGCTGAATTCATCTGCCTGCGTACCAGAATGCACACTGACAACCAGGATGGATTCGGGCGGATTATGAAGAAGGGCATTGGCGGTCAGATTATCCACAATTCGTTCAAACGACGGAATATGGACAAGTCCATACACAGGCACTTCGGACGGTTGGAATATGATGCGACCTTCTCCATATGCCGGATTCCGTTCAGCGCGCTGGATCAGATCACGGAGTAACGTATTTACGTCAGTCTTTTCCACCACAGGTTGATATCCTCCACTGCGTAATCGATAGGTCATGGCAAGGTCGTTGACAAGCCTGTCCATATACATGGACTTATCGAGCATTATGCCTGCGAATTCTCTGACTTCCTCCGCGGTCCAGCTATACTTATCCGCCTCAAGCATATGAGCATATCCCTGAATGGAGGAGAGGGGTGTCTTCAGGTCATGTGTTATGCCAGCAATCCACTCCTCCCGCAGAGAATCGGTCTGTTTCCGAAGTTCTTCATCTTGCTTCAAAGTGTGAGACAGGGCCTGCATGGAGCGAAGCACTTCAGCATACACGTTGTATTTTCGCTTCCACTTTCCGTTACGACGCTGACTGCGAGGCACTCCAAAGGCTCCGGTAGGTTCCTCGTAATGTCCTCGTTCCAGACGCTGTAACCATTGGAGCATATGCAGCATAGGTGAGCCGAAGCGGTTGGCATACCAGAAGGCAAGCAAAATGAGCAGAATGATGATGGACACGATCAATACAACCAATGCCGGTTCCAGAATAAAATTGTAGGGGTTTTGATTTCCGGTCGCCAATGGATCGCCAGGGATGCTAATCAGCCAGGTGGTTTCATTCTTCTCATCGTACCACGTGGCAACAGACATGCCTGATCGACTCGGATAGCGAATTTGCAGAACCAGTTCCTGAATGGTGTATTCGCTTGGTACGCCCATGGCCGGTTTGTTATAGGAGGAGAGTTCGCTTCCTGACGCGTCCAATACTTGAAGATAAGCATTGGCGGCACGGAGGGCCTCCTGTTGGTCGGGCTGAAGATCAAGCTTCCCGTTGGTGAAAGCAAGGTCTGAACGAATGTTATTCATTAAGGACTTGGCCGGGTTACTCTCGCCATATAACAAAGTGAATTCCTTCCCGTTTTTCTCCCGAATCAGCATGACAATCTGATAAGGGAACGGCTTCTGGATTTCCCAGTATGCAATCAATTCCCCCGGTTTATAGTGAGTAGGAACATCGGCAGGTGTGTGATATTCATCAATAGCGTAACCTTGTTCATCCAGAACCTGGAGCCAGCCTTGATTTTTATCCACTTGTTTCAGCAATTCGGGGTCATATCGGATCGTATTATCTGGCAGAATCTCTGCTGTATTAATCAATTGGTCCAGACCATTAACAGCAAAATCATCCACCAGATTCACTTCATTTACCTTTTGCACGACCCAGTAGGTGGCTACAGACCCAAGCAGGATGATAAGAACGACTGCACCGGCAAGCATCCCGATAAACCGGGTCATTAACCTGCGACGAATACTCATGGGCGTGACACATGTTCCGGCTGAATCAGTTTGTATCCCAAACCTCGGACGTTAATGAGAAACACTGGATTGGAAGGATCGGCTTCAATGCGCTCCCGAATGCGGTGAATATGAACCATCACGGTATTGTCATCACTAATGGCTTCAGAGCCCCAGACCCGTTCATATAGATCTGACTTGGTGAAGATGCGATTGGGATGTTTGCAGAAAAAGAGTAGTAGTTGAAACACAAGTGCCGGACAGGATACGGACTCACCTTCAACACGAAGCTCACCAGCCCATTCCAGCACTTGAAACCGTCCAAAGTCGTACACGCCTTCCGATGTGCTGGGAGATGACGTATTTACGTTAGATGGGATGTGATCCGAGATCGCTGCGGTTTTGGAAGGTAAATAACGCTTCAGTAATGATTTAATCCGAGCAACGACTTCCAGCGGATTAAAGGGTTTGGCGACATAATCGTCGCCACCAACAGCGAATCCGGTTAATTTGTCATAATCGGTTGTTTTGGCCGTCAGAAACAGGATGGGCGCATCGGTGACCTGCCTTAGAAAAGGACAGATTTCCAGTCCGCTTTTGCCAGGAAGCATGATGTCGAGCACGATGCAATGATAGGTCTTGTTGTTGCATGCCTCAATGGCAGCTTCGCCTGTTGTAACGGTATCAATATCGAGAAACTGCTCTTTGAGCAGAACGGTTTTGAGCATATGCAGAATGGCCTGTTCATCATCCACAAGCAGTAATGAGACGTTATCCATAGTTTAAAAATGACCTCCTGATCCTTCCGTTGTGTGTATTGCTAATCATACCATCCAAGAAGGCTGTATAGCATATGAGCTATCTTAACGGAATCTTAATTATACAGCGTTAGAGGGCAAGACGAGTTTAGCTACTGGTAAGTTGGGGTTAGACGAAGGATAAGACTCATTCTGTACACTTAACTGGAAAGTATAACGATTAGTAGAAGGGATGTTGAGAATGAACAGAGAAGGTCATCTGAAATCAGAGCAAAATACACATTCGAAATTACAGAATAAAAGGGGTTGGAAGGTGCTTGCGATTACCCTTGGAGCTTGCGTGATACTGTCTGCTTGCGGCAACAGCAACTCCATTACTTCCGACCAGGCGGAGCAGCAGTCAGCCGAAGAGGCGTCCAATAATGAAGCGAGCGAGAACTCGAATCAGGAGCAGAACTCAAGTTCAGAGGTGAGCACGATGGTTACACCAGACAATTTCATAGATACCTTGATGAACGGTTCAAAGGATGCAATCTATAATCAGTTCTCTCCGGAATTGAAGGGAACGTTAACGCTTGAGCAGTTCAAGGAAGCTGCTAACCAGTTTCTGGAGGGTGTGGAATCTTGGGAGCTAGTGGTAGATGCCCAAATGAATCAAATAACCGAGCATAGCTGGAAGGATCAAACCGGAACGAAAGGTGTTCAAGTTTATTTTTCTGAAGAAAATCAGATAGAGGGTCTCTTAATTCAGCCGTTAGAAACTTATGAGGATACGGACAGCAAATTCACAAAAACAGAGTTCCAATTCCCCATGAAGGGGGAATGGTTTGTATTCTGGGGAGGCAATGATGTGTTGTCCAACTATCATTATGCGCATGAAACCCAGCGCTACGCCCTGGATATTGTTCGTACACAGAATAATTCAAGTTATCAAGGTGAGGCAACGGCAAACGAAAACTACTATGCTTTTGGTGAACCACTCTATGCAGCTGCGGACGGAACAGTCGTCGAAATCAAAAACGATATTCCGGACAATGTACCAGGTGTCATGAATCCGGAAGAGCCGGCGGGTAACTATGTGGTGATCGATCATGGAAATGGTGAATACAGCATCACAGGACATATCAAGGAAGGCAGTGTTTCGGTCAAAAAAGGAGATAAGCTCAAGCAAGGAGACCCTATCGGTGAGCTCGGTAATTCGGGTAACTCCAGTGAAGCTCATCTGCATTTCCAGGTATCGGACGGTCCGGATCTGTTCACATCTCGCTCAATTAACATTCGTTGGGCAGACCAGAGTCAGCAGTTCACTCGTGGGAACACAATACAGGGACTTCCAGAGTAATTCTCTGTCAGAATGTTAGAGGTGACGAAAACTTCTCTTCTCCGTTATAATATCCTCTATGATAATAGAACGATCTGAGATGATGGAGGAATAGCGATGAAACTGGAAGATGTGCAGATTGAATATGCGCGCCTGGAGGACTTGCCGAGGATTGTGGAAATATATAATTCCACTATTGAGGGCCGTATGGCAACAGCGGATTTGGAGCCGGTGACGGTGGAGCAGCGTATTCCGTGGTTTGAGGACCATTCACCGGATCATCGTCCGCTTTGGGTGATGAAGCAGGCAGGGCATGTGGTAGCTTGGGCAAGTCTCAGCTCGTTCTATGGACGCCCTGCGTATAATGGAACGGTGGAAGTCAGTGTATACGTGGATCAGCAATGCCGCGGAATTGGGGCTGGCGGACGTTTGCTCGAAACGGTATTTTCAGCATGTCCTGCACTTGGAATTACAACCATTCTCGGATTTGTCTTCGGGCATAACGAACCGAGTCTGGGGTTATTGCGCAAGCATGGTTTTGAACAGTGGGGATATTATCCCGAAGTGGCCGTGTTGGATGGTGTGAATAGAGATCTGGCGATTTTGGGCAAAAAAATATAAGTGTCGTTCTTATTCGTAACATAAGAACACTGAAAACCTCCAACCTAAATTAATAGGATTGGAGGTTTTTTTGTCGTTAGACTATATTCTTCGCTATGTGAAAAGGAGGTTGTGTTTATACGCCAAGCTGCTGTTTAATCTCTTGGATCTGTCCCAGATGACGTTCCTCATGATAACTTGTAAAGTCAATCCATTGGGTAAGATCCATCTCACCAAATACGGGATGAGGAAAGGACTTGCTGCGCAGCAGGTCAGGATCATGATCCAATGCAAAGTTGTTTAACGCTTGGTGAGATTCGTCCAGATCACTGCGTACGTCTGCAAGTGCTTCAGGCGCTGCTGGAGGCTGAAGATGGGGTGGTGCCTCGACGGAGCGGCTGCGGTCCAACGATAATTCATATGGTTTTTTGTCCACAGACACCGTCTGTTCCTTCTCTAGGGCAAGGCGGGCTTGTTTTCCAATTACATTTTCCATCAAATTCAGATGTCGTAGTACTTGCATAATACTCCATTGTTGGGGTGAAGGTTTTTGGTTCAATTGTTCTTCTTCGAGTCCCGAGACTGCTTCCCAGATTTGGTTGCGTATATTGTCATTACGAGTAAACATTGTGCAATCCTCTCCTTATATATAGGTTCTATGATGCGGGTAGTCTGTGTATGTTCATTACCCCAAAAGTGGATGCTTATTCTATAAGCATTGAGAATGGAAAGAGTGAATGCGAACCTGGGCAAGATTAGCCTTGTTAGATGTAATCTGTGCCAAATAAAAAAAGCCGTTCTCCATGAACGGTTCATTTAAATCCATCACAAGTCCAAAAAAAGATTGACGGGTAGACCCCGGCAAACTATAATCGGTACAAGTAACTTGATATGTAAGGAGTCCTGACATGATATGTTAGTAATCGACGAGGTGTATCACCATACAGCATTGCAAATATCATCGTCCGATTTATTGTACCTTATCGAACGGCTGAAGGTCAAAAAAGAAAATGAGATCGAAACGCTCAAACAGAAGATCGAACAGTTCGAACAAAAGCGTCGAGCGGAAGAGATCGCTTATCAATCGTTGTCGCCCGTACGCAAATGGTTTGCGGGACGCCCCGCATCCCATCATCAGGCGGTGGAGTATATGGTGCAGGTGAAGGAACGTTTTCGCAAGATGGAACAGATTCGCAGACGCATACGTGAATTGGATCAGATCGCAGAGCGAATTAAGCATCCGGACAGCATTGAGCGGGACAAGATTGAGCTTGCGCCCGAAACAATCCGTGAGCTCAGACAGCTTAGTGAAACGGAGGATGTACAAGCATGACTTTGGAGACGTTAAGCACCGGGATTGATACGGTCTGGGTCGTACTGAGTGCAGCGATGATTTTATTGATGGAGGGTGGATTCGCCCTGCTCGAGGCTGGCTTTGTGCGTTATAAAAATAGTGTGAACATTATTATGAAGGTATTTGCTGACATTACGATTGGAACGTTACTGTTCTATGCCATCGGTTTTGGACTGATGTATGGTTCGGACGTTGGCGGTTTTGCGGGAGTAACGGGATTTTTCCTGAATGGGGATTTGTCTCATCTGGACGTACCGGTATCTCTGGAGACATTCTGGTTGTTCCAGGCTGCCTTTACCATTGCCGTTATTTCCATCGTTTCAGGAGCGGTAGCCGAGCGCATCAACTTCCGTGCCTACCTGTTATATATCATATTGATGACGGCGATCATCTATCCAATTGGTGGACACTGGGCATGGGGCGGCGGCTGGCTTAGTCAGCTGGGGATGCAGGACTTTGCCGGTTCGGCTGTCATCCATGCACTCGGCGGATTCTCTGCACTCGCTGCTGCGATTATCATTGGTCCGCGTAAAGGAAAATACACGCCGCTTGGCGTAAGTGCCATCGCACTTCCGAGCAATCTGCCACTGGCCTCTGTAGGTGCATTTCTGTTATGGTTCGGCTGGTTTGGCTTCAATGCTGGGAGTACACTCAGCGCGACGGATGTAAGAATTGGTCACATTGCGATTGTCACGATGTTATCTGCGGCTTCGGGTGGTGCGGTTACGTTACTGTATACGTTATTCCGCTTCAATCGTTCAGATGCACCATCGGTCATTAACGGTTCGCTTGCGGGACTGGTCGGCATTACGGCAGGCTGTGCTTTTGTTGGCGATGTAGCAGCGATATTCATTGGGGCCGTATCCGGCTTATTGATGATGGCTGCCACCAACTGGCTGGACCGTCGGCAGATTGATGATCCAGTTGGTGCTTTCCCGGTGCATGCCGCATCAGGGATGTGGGGCACGATTGCCGTAGGTCTGTTTGCCACGGATGGTGGATTATTCATGGGCGGCGGCTGGAGGTTGCTGGGTGTTCAGGCACTTGGCCTTACAGCCTTGGTCATCTGGGGATTCGCCATGACCTGGATCGGGTTAAAGTTGATTGGCAAAATTGTGCCTGTACGTTCGACAGAAGAAGAGGAAGATCTGGGTCTGGATATCAGCTATCATGGTGTGATGGCAGCCCATCAGGCCCATGAATTCCTGGATGGTGAGGAGCATATGCGTGCTTACCAGGAAAAGTCCTCTGATCCGAATCGTTAAATGCAATATAGGATAAAGAAGTAGACTGACAAGGAATGTCAGTCTCTTTTTTCTATATAAATTGAAATACACATTTACACGAGAACGTAGAGGACAGAAAGAACCTGAAGAAACAAAGAGTTCGCCTTTATCCCCGGATTTTTACCTTTGCAAAGGTGAATCAAAAAAATTCTGGGGATAACAGCGATCGGAAGGTTGTTCTGTCATCGGAGTTGTAAGTGTAAAATATTCTTAAGTTCAATTTATATAGAAGCAGGGAAAGACGTCTGGGCGGAAGAATATACAGGTGTGAACCTGAATATGTCTCAGCATAGGTGTATTGTCAAAAGGAGAGGATCTATATGATTAAGCCAGAACAATGTGAACGTCTGACCAGAAAAGCCCGTAAAACACTTGAGGAATATGGTTTGGGAGTTGCTGCCGATCTGCTGTTGTCCTCAAGCCGCTGGGGAATTCGCCTCGATGTATCCACACTGGACGAATATCGCAGGACAGGAAACTCACGTGTGGGTGGGCATCCGGATTTGCCGAGTCGCATGGAATGGCCCGTAACACAAGAAGGGGTTCCAATGACTTTCCTGGCCCAACTGAACCTGGTGGATTTGTCGCCGTATACGCCGAATGATGGGCGCGGGACTTTGCCTGAACGTGGAATGTTATACTTTTTCATTGGCACGGATGAATCTGCTTGTCCCATTGAACATCGTGTGATTTTTGAACCGAGTTCTCATAACCTAATAAGGCGAGAGCCTGAAGGTGATACCGCGCTGGATGGAGCCCCGTTTGTTGCACATTCGGTGACTGTACTGCCTAATCTGGAGTTTCCTACATATGCATATATAGACGCCAACGCGCTGAATGAGCTCTCGCCGCCTCAGCTTGAGACCGATGAGGCCGAAGCGGAAGTGAGTCTGTATGACCGATACCTTGAGTTCGAGTCGAGCTGGAATCATCCGAGTACGCTGAATTGGGGTGGAATGTTTGGATATCCTGACGGGCAGCATCCGGATGCCGAGTATCGGGCCTTGTTACAGATCGCATTGGGAGAAGAGTACGATTATAATGAGCAGGAGTGTGAGAAGAAGCTGACCAAGCATTACGGCGGTGATGAGGATCGGACATGGCAGGAACTATCCGATACGCTGCTGCTGTTGAAGATAGATACACATGATGCTATTGGTTTCCAATGGTGGGATTGCGGGGAGCTGCAATTTTTCATTCGCAAGTCTGACTTGGAGGCTGGACGATTCGAGCAAACGTATTGTTCGTTATACTCAAGTTGAGCAAAGATTTGAACTCATATAGGCAACAAAATGTCCTGAATCCCGTCTATAAGAAGGAGGAAGGACTTTTTTGTTCGTAGATGTTTATATAAATTGAACTAAAGAATATTTACACTGCACACTCCGATGACAGAACAACCTTCCGATCGCTGTTATCCCCAGATTTTTTTGATTCCTTTTATAAAGGGGAAATCCGGGGATAGCGTATGCTTCCGATGTAGCTTTCTTGCAGAAAGCTTGTAGGCGAACGCGTTGCTTCTTCAGGTCCTTTCTGTCTTCTACGTTATGTATAAATGTTTTGTTCAATTTATATAGATTTGGGGTATATATTAGGGAGGGATATCTTGGTTGATAACCGATCATATGTTCTGTATAATGGGATAAAAAGGAAGTGTATCTGTTGATTCAATCTGCGTTCAAACATATTGACGTGGCCGTAACATCGTTGATTGATATATGTGATCAGTTGTCGGAAGAAGACTTGGCTTTGACTCCAATTGAAGGTAAACGGCCTGTTGGAGAGTTACTAGCCCATCTGTCTGTGATCTGCCGAGCGGATGTTTATATTTCCGAAGGTGCATCGGAGGAAGAGATGGCTCAATTCTATGCAGAGAACCAGGTGCATTCGCTCCCTGAGATCAAGCAGGCACTGATTGATAACCAGATGTATCTATACCAACGTTACAGGCAGTTTAACACGGAAGAGTTACTACATGTGACGGATTCGTACTGGGGAGCTTCCTATAGTCGGCTGGAGTGGTTGCTTGAGATAATGGGGCATGTATATCATCACAGGGGACAATTGTATACGATGCTGACCCTGACGGGCAAAGAACCCCAGTACTTTTTAAATAGAAACAGATCGAATACATATAAGCATGTTATAGGAAGCATCATGGGTTAAAGTGGGAATAGACCGACGATACTACACGTTATACGTGAAATAACGGAGGATTCTGGTATGGAAAGACATAATACATGGAATGCATCGATGGACAATACGTTGATTGACAGGTTAAAACAGATTCCTGAACTTGATCAGGCTACACGGATTGAACCCGTTATGAAGGGGTATTCAGCGGATGCTAAATTCAAAATGTTTGTCCCTGGCCAAGGCCATGTGTTGGTGAGGATATATGATGTTGCTGAGGAATGGATGAAGCAAAGGGAATATCAATGTTTGAAGAGCATGCAACAATTAGGTGTACTGTGTCCAGCAACGTTGGGCACAGGTAGATTGGATGAGAAGAACGGATATATGATTCTTAGCTACATTGAAGGCGAAGATGCTTCCGAGAGACTGCCTCAACTGAATGAACAGCAACAGTGGGCGGTTGGCTTTGAAGCAGGAGCGCAGCTACAACTGATTCACAAGTTGCCGATGGAGGAACAGACCGAATCATGGTACATACGCAAGAGCACGAAGCATCAACGTTACGTAGAGCGTTATAAACAGTGCCCGATCGTGATGAAAGAGGATCAGGCCATTCTAACGTTTATTGCAGACCATCTCGGTTGGATGAAAAATCGTCCAGATGGATTTCAACATGATGACTTCCACCCGAGCAATCTTGTCGTTAAGCAGGATAAGCTCGCAGGAGTGATTGATTTTAATCGTTATGATCAAGGGGATCCCATTCATGAATTTTTGAAGCTGGGTTTGTTTGCTTCGGAGATCAGTATTCCATATTCCATAGGTCAGATTCAGGGCTATTTCGATGGCAATGAACCGGATGAGTTATTCTGGAGATTGTATTCACTGTATACGGCTATGGCGCTGGTGTCTTCTGTGGTGTGGATTCAGCAGGTGAAGCCGGAAGAGACACATGAGATGATGACCAAGATCGAGCGTGTCCGTGAAGATCACGATGATTTTCGCAGTTTCATCCCTCGGTGGTATACTTTGAACAGATCATGAATTATGGAAGGGAAAGGAATAATGCCGTGGCACAGCCAGCAACCATTCTGCTTGTGGATGATGAGCAGGAGATTATTAAACTGATGGAAATTTATTTTGGCAACGAGGGTTATCGGATTCTCACTGCGAATGATGGGCTTGAAGCACTGGAACAATTGAAAAAAGAGTCGATTGATCTTATTATTCTGGATGTTATGATGCCAAATATGGACGGAATCGAAGCTTGTATGAAAATTAGGGAAGAGCAGAAAATGCCGATTATTATGCTGTCCGCCAAAAGTATGGATATGGATAAAATTACAGGGCTAAGCATCGGTGCTGATGATTATGTGACCAAGCCATTTAACCCGCTTGAACTTGTGGCACGGGCCAAATCTCAGCTGCGCAGGTATCATACCTTCAATGAAGGTCGGGAGAACAAAGAGCACGAGTGGGTTATTGATGATCTGGTCATTAATACCGATACACATGAAGTTTGGGTGGATGAGCAGCCGGTTCGTCTGACTCCGCGTGAATTTGCTGTTCTTGAATTACTGGCTCGCCACCAAGGTTCAGTACTCAGTATGGAACAGATCTATCGTCAGGTCTGGAAGGAAGAATTCATGGAGTCGAATAATACTGTCATGGTACATATTCGCAAGATTCGTGAGAAGATTGAACTCGACAGCAAACATCCCAAGTTCATTCAGACCGTATGGGGTGTGGGTTACAAGATGATCAAACCGCAATAAACATGTACATCCACAGGATGTCATGTGACATGAACACATTCAGGGAGTTCCTATTATGAATTCAAAGTTGATTAATACAGTCCGATGGAAATTTATCTATGCATTTTTGCTGAGTGGCATATTAACTGCAGTTATTTTGTACGGAGGTAGTCAGGTGGGGCAGACCATCCTGGAAGCTCAGACGTATCCGGATTATTCCATTCCGGCCCAAGGGATCAGGTGGTTGGTGAATAATATTGGTTCAGTGCCTTTGATGATTGTGGTAGGCGTGCTCAGTTTTGTGCTGTTTTTTTTCCTGTTCTCTCGCAAGGTGATGCGAGTTCTGGATGAAATTACGGCAGGAATTCAGGAAGTTGCCAAAGGAGAGCTGTCCCATCGCATCGAAGTGAAGACCTCGGATGAATTCGGAGTGGTTGCTGCAAGCATTAATCAGATGGCTGAACAATTGCAGTTATCACTTCAGGAAGAGCGTAATGCAGTTGCTGCCAAAAACGACCTGATTACGGGGATATCACATGATCTGAGAACACCACTCACTTCTATTCTGGGATTTCTGGAGTACATTGAGAAGGATCGCTACCAGGATGAGATTGAGATGCGCTATTACGTTAGCATCGCCTATGAGAAATCCCTGACTCTTCGCAAGCTGATTGATGACTTATTCGAATATACGCGTGTGAGTGGCGGGAGTCTTCCGTTATCTTTGCAAGCGTTGAACCTGAATTCGTTTCTAATGCAGCTGGCTGAAGAGTTTGCTCCCATGCTGGAGGATGCTGGCATGACCTACAAGATCATTGGCGGGCAAGAGCCACTATGGATACAAGCTGCTCCTGGGGAGCTTGTACGAGCATATGAGAATCTGTTCAGCAATGCCATTCGGTATGGTTCGCAAGGTAAACTAATGGAGATTGGGCTGGCCCTTGAAGGTGAAGAGGCTGTAGTCCGCATCAGTAATTATGGTGAACCGATTCCGGCACAAGATCTGCCACATCTGTTTGATCGATTCTATCGTGTGGATAAATCGCGTTCCCGTGAAACGGGAGGTACGGGTCTCGGCCTGGCGATTGCCAAATCGATGATTGAATTACATCGAGGAAGTATCGTTGCCTACAGTGAAAATGGCAGAACGGATTTTGTTACCCGATTCCCTGTAACTGCTGCTCCGCCAAGTAATTACGAAGAGCAGTAATAATTAAGAATTTGGTAAGAAGTTAACTACTTCCTTATTAAGAAATATTCGGTATGCTACCTCTATTACTTATTGTTGTATAGAGGAGGATACCGAATATGAAGACCCGATTCAGTACTGTAAGATTAAGATACATATACATTGGAGGAGCAAGCGCGTTACTGAGCGCAGCGCTCCTTTTTGTCGTTTATCATGTGCTGCGATTTGCGCATAACCATGTCCTTCCTGATACAGCATGGATAACGCGTATGATGAACTGGGGAATCAACCATATCGGAACAAAGCCGTTTTTCATCTTCATTGGTGGAGCCGTATTTGCGATCTTTTTCTGGATTCGATCCCAGAAGATTGCGGAAGATCTCAGTCAACTTGCGCGCGGAACAGCCGAACTTGCATTGGGCCACCATCCTGGAAGAATTGATGTTCTCAGTGGTGGTGAACTACGACAAATTGCTGCCAATCTGAATACGATTGCTATTCTCCTTCATGAGGATGGGCTGAGCATATCAGAACCGAAACAGGAGAGAAGAGAGATAGAGGGAGCGTCTATTAAGCATGAGCAACCCGGACTTCAGCAACATATTGCAGAAGACAAGGAGAATGCTGAAACTAGTTCTACACAGGTGGACTTACCGATAAAACTTACTCTCTACGGTATTCAATCTTCTCTGGATGAGATCATCCAAGGGCGGTGCCAGGACGAGGTGGAAGTTCAGCATTGGGTCAAGTTCGCGTATGAACAGACATTGCTGCTTCAACATGCTCTGGAGATTACACAACGAGATAGACAGTAACACGAAGTTTCAATGGAACGGGTACACAAGGAGCCTGAATGTTGAAGCGCGGGAGCAAGCGATGGATTTATACCGTATTTGATACAGCAGTGGTTGTCGTTTTGATGTTGGCCTTTTTCTATCTCTATCTGATTACTTATGGCGAAGGAATGATTCGAAATCATCCAGAGGCCATGCAGGTGGCCTCTTCAACCTTTATTACGAATGCAGAGGGGACCGAAATTTCGAGGTTGCATACGCAGACCAAAGGGGTTTCCGAATATGCTGACCTGAGCGCCATGCCAGATTTATTAAAGATGGCTTTTTTGGCTACAGAAGATCGACGTTTCTACAACCATGATGGACTGGATTTCATCGGTCTCGGCAGGGCCATAGTGCAAGATATTATACATATGAATCTGAGTCAGGGAGGAAGCTCCATCACGCAGCAACTGGCAAGAAATCTGTACTTGAATGGGGATAAAACGTTGAGTCGAAAGGTGAATGAGATGTCCATTGCAATGGCTCTTGAGAAGAAATACAGCAAGGATGAAATTCTGGAAATGTATCTGAATCAGATCTACATGGGACGCCAGCAGTATGGTGTAAAGGCGGCAGCCTGGCGGTATTTCGGAATTAAGGATATGCACCAGTTGGAACTATGGCAGATTGCTACATTGGCCGGAATGCCAAAAGGTCCATCCATATACAATCCAGTAGATCATCCTGAACTTTCCAAACAAAGACGTGCCGTTATCCTTGGACTAATGCATGAACAGGGACTAATTACACGAAAGCAGATGCTCAAAGCCCGTGACGTCGATTTCACGCCGCCTGAAACCGTATTGAATGCAACAACTTCACCGGGCTTGAGCAAGCCCGCATATGTGTCTGCCGTGGATGCTGTGATTCAGGAGGCTTCTCGGCTCACAGGTAAAAGTGAAGCGGAGATTCAATCGGCAGGTTGGGTTATTCAAACCGGGCTAGACCAGCAGGCACAACTGGCGATGGAAGAAACATTTGCAGACAATACCCGATTCCACGATGATCGCCAAGACGAGCAGGTCCAGGCAAGTATGGTTATTATCGACCAGCATAACGGTGAAGTAAAAGCGATGATGGGTGGGCGTAATCCCTTAAAAGGTGGTATCAACCGAGCGATTATGGATGCACGGCAGCCAGGCTCTTCTTTTAAACCAATTATTGCATATGGCCCTGCTTTGGAGTCGGGGAAGTTCAAGCCAGAGAGCATACTACCGGATAAACGCATGAGTTATGGCAACTATCACCCCAGCAATCTGGGTGGGCGTTACAGTGGTTCAATATCCATGTCCCAAGCCCTGCAAAAGTCCATCAATGCCCCAGCCGTATGGCTGCTTCATGAGACAGGGCTAAACGATGCACATCAATTTGCGGCACGACTCGGTATTGAACTGGGGAAAGAAGATCTAAACCTCTCGATTGCTTTGGGAGGTGTGCATCAGGGGGTGTCACCAATGAAGATGGCTCAGGCCTATACCGTGTTTGCGAATAATGGTAAGTTGAATACAGCCCATCTGATACGCAAGATTACAGATTCCCGTGGACGAACAATATATGCTCATAAGTCGGAAAATAAGCAGGTAATCTCCTCGAGCACGGCGAATGCCATGACCAGAATGCTGCAAAATGTAGTCAGTCAGGGGACAGGAAGTCGTGCACAGTTAGGTCAACACAAGGTAGCAGGTAAAACGGGAACAACACAGGCTGCATTACCTGGTGTGGGAAGAGAGGCCAATCGGGATCTGTGGTTTGTGGGCTATACGAGTAACTGGACTGCGGCGGTTTGGATGGGATTTGATCATACGGATGCAAAACATTATATGAGGTCAGGAAGTGGTGTTGCAGCGGAGTTGTTTGCAACGGTAATGAGACGTGCTACCCAATAGAATGCAAGAGAGAGAGACTATAGTCCAGTCGGTTCTTTCCTTCTCTTGGATAACACAGTATGTAGCCTCTAATGTATAATATGTGTCTAATCTATCGTAAACGGAGGCTGAAATGAACTATAAATATAGGAACTCGGATACAGATACAAGCTCGCTGCAGCCTAAAAGTGGTATCAGACCGGAACGGCCTGGCATCTCCGGATTAGGCGGATGGCTAATTTTAATTCAGATTGGCCTGTGGGTCTCACTGGCGCTTCTGATCGCGGATATGTCGCAGGTAAATGTCATTTTGGATCCGGTAAGATGGGAGGGTGTCCGCGGTGTCGACTCGGAACTTTATACTGAGGGAATACGCCCGCTCCTTTGGTTCGGGGTCATAAGCAGCGTCATTTTACTAATGATTGTTATCGTGAATCTCGTATTGTTGTATAAGAAAAAGAAACAGTTTCCACGCATGATGATTGTGCTGTGCATTGTGAATGTATTCATTGGAATCATGACATGGATTATGATCGCACGAATTGAGATTCCGAGAGAACAGCATGTGCTCGATCCAACATCAGCATTTAATTTGACGATACGATCCATTCTGACGTGCTGTATCTTCATTCCATATTTCCTGAGGTCGGTACGTGTGAAGAATACGTTTGTGAAGTAAATAGACTTCTTTGATTGTCTCACTGCACTATAGTGCTCTATAGGATAGTGATACGTAAGGCCCGTAGATATACAAGATTTTATCCTGTATGCTAACGGGCCATAAGTGTGCTGATATGTGAAAAGAATAATCATTTCGATGATGATTTTGCCCGCAGTGAGGCGGGAATTCGGCGTATCATCTGGTTTAATACCTCGGAGAGCACAAGGCCTACGGCAATAGCGCCGGATAACATGAGTGCTTTGGCGGCCATCTCCATAGCGGCACTGTAGTCATTTTGCACAAAACTTCGCATCGCATTATACGCCAGTCCACCAGGAACCAGAGGAATGATGCCTGCAACGCTAAAGATGATGACGGGTGCGCGAAACATGCGAGAGAATATCTGGCTGATGACACCTACGGCTATGGTCGCTGCAAGTGTAGCAGGCACCGCATCCGCTGCATATTCAAGTACGATATAGATAATCCAGCCGATCATGCCGACAAATCCACCGTGTAGCAGCATGCGCCGGGGTGCGTTGAAGATGATCCCAAACGCGGCTGAGGCGACAAAACTGGTTAAGGCTTGTTCAATAAAATGGAGCATATCCTGCATTCCTCCGTCTTACATAAAAAGTGAAAATACAACTGCAATACCGGTACCTATGGCAAAGGCAGTCAGAAATGCCTCGGCTCCCTTGGATAATCCGGATACGAGATGTCCGGCCATCAGGTCGCGTACAGCATTGGTAATCAGCAGCCCCGGAACCAGCGGCATCACCGAACCAATAATGATTTTGTCCCGTTCATGACCCACTCCCATATAGATCAGGAGAAAAGCGAGTATGCCAATAACAAAGGATGCCGTAAGCTCGGCAAAAAATTTGACCCGTACCAACCGGTGAAAGGCAATAACGGCTGCATAACCTATGCCCCCACAGATCAGCGCCGGAAGAAAGTCGCTCCAACCTCCGCCAAACATAATGGTAAAACAACCACTGGATAACGCCGCGGCCGTAAGCTGCACAGCCGTTGAATAGGAGGAGGGCTTACCTTCGATCTGTACCAACAGATCATGGGCTTCCTGAGCGGATAGCTCACCTTGTCCAATGCGGCGGGAGACCGCATTCACCTCGGACACCTTGTCCAGATCCGTTGTACGCTCAGAGATGCGAATCAGCTTGGCGGGTTCGGTTGCATCAACAGAGAAGAAGATGCCTGTCGGAACAACGTAGCTGTGCGAATGGGGTAAACCCAGCGCCGCCGCCATACGTTTCATCGTATCTTCCACACGGTAGGTTTCACCACCGCTTTGCAGCATGATTTTGCCTGCGAGCAGACAGATGGCAATCACGCGGGATTGTTCAGTAGGGTTGCTGCCAATCATACCCGTCTCGACTTGTGATACGGGTGATGAATCATGACGTATGTATTCCAACCGGATCAAGCTCCGTTTCATATGAGATATGGGGTGGTGCGACACCATTGTATCATATTTCACACGCTCGCAAGGAATCATGCCGCACCATAGCCGAGACCATAAAAAAGCTTCGTTCCCAAGACTTGAAGATCTCAGGAGCGAAGCTTCTTGGAACAGGTGCGGATATAGAAGTACAATGCCACTACATCAACAGTGTGATAACCAACAATTCATACAGCACAAGCGGCAAAATCGTTGGTCCAAACAAGGCACGCGGTTCAGGATATCCATGCATCGGGGTGACCTGGAGATACAAAATCCCCCGGTCTGCACTGATGATGACACCTTCCCACACTTGCCCATCGATATTCTGGACTTGTACCTTCTTGCCTATATGCTGCCGAGCTGTATGATGAAGCATATTCCGCACACTTTGCACGGATTGAAGCATCGGTTGATTGGCTTGATACACGACACGCGTGGATGGCGTGGATGTGGATTCAGACATGATGCACAACCCTTCCTCAAAATAAGTTCTTACTTCAAGGTATGCATCTGCCTATAAAAGGTGATTACACAAACGCCATCTCAAGGCTCCCGCGTCCATTTTCATAAGCGACTTTGCCTAATGCTCCATTCACAAAGGTGAGCTGGGGCGGAACATGGCCGAGATCCACATCGTACAGTACAGGGACATCCAGATCCCCAAGTGCAGAGGATAGGGCATCGGCAAAATTGAAATCGGCTGTATCGGAATAACCCGCAGGTCGGCCGAACATGAAGCCTTTCACACCTGCAAACCAGCCGGCCTGTCTCATCTGCCACAGATGACGGTAGATATCCCCCGCATTCATCTCACAGCTCTCCAGATACCAGATCGTTCCTTCGTCTGCACAGTACTGATCCAGATACGATTGGACGGGTGCGTATGGCGTACCAATCAGACTAGTGATCGTATCCATACAGCCACCGATCAGCCGACCAGAGAACGACACAGCGGTATCTGCATCTTCTGAGTGGGCGAGCTGTTTCCATTGCGAAGGTGTGTCCAGATTAAATCCAGGCAGTTCCATTTTCCATGCCGATTGATAGTGTGTGGAAGACGATTGAGTGATCTGTCCGCCGTATTTGGTCTGTAAAACATCAATCCAGCGCGCAGTCACCGGATCGAGAGAGCTTGATCTTAGATCAACATAATTGGTGCCGTGCGCTGTCGCTGTGCCGGTGAGCAGGGTGTATGCGAACAGGAAGGTACTGATATCCGAGTATCCCATGACCCATTTGGGCGGCAAGGTTTTCAAAGCTTCCCAATCCAGCAGGGGCAGGATATCCATAAGAAACTCTCCACCCCATGGAGGGATAATGGCCTGAATATTAGGATTGCGAAAAAATTCATTCATCTCTTCGGCGCGTTCCTCTTTGGAGGCACTCACGCATTTGGTGTTATGACGTAGAGAGGGGCTTTCCATCACGCCAAAACCCAGGCGCTCCATATTGCGTTTGCTCTCCTCAAGATAATGGTGCAGGGATTCACCTACACCGCTGGAGGGGGCTGCCACACCGATGGTATTACCCGGAGCGAGTGGCTCCGGGTAACGGATCGAACGTTGATTCATTGTGGAAACACCCTTTCTTGTGAATATATCGATTTAATGTAGATGTTTAATATTATCATTATAGTGCATGACTACGATTATGGCTGTTACATTATATTTAGGGAGTCACAGGAATTTCAATAGAGAACGGTGAACGAATTTGATCAGGGTAAGAGAATATTTCCATGGTCAGATTTCCTTTGGCCGCGGCTCCATTTTTAATGACAACTCTTGCTTCAAAGACGGAAGGGCTCCAGCTTACTTCATTAATGTCGAAAGGGTTTCCTTTACTGTCCTCTATATTGGTAAATGATAGCCCTGAAGTAGCATTTTGAGCATCTGCAATTGAAAACTCGAGGATCAGATTTTTGCCTTGGACCGTGCTTTGCAGCAATTTCAAACTCGATGGACCGCCTTGTATTTCACCTGAAGAGGGATCGAAGATGATAACCAGTTCATCCTGATCCACTGCTGAAAGGCCAGACCCTTGCAAAGTCAATTTTTTCGGAGTGGAGAAGTACATGCTTTCGAAAAAGACGGAACTTCCAGAGCCTCCGATGGAAGATGAATCGGTTCTCCATGCTCGGCCTTGCTCATCTACCAAGTGCAGATCACGAATGCCGAAGATTTTTTTGGTGTTGTTCCGATCATATTCGATATCAAGTACAAGACGAGTGGGATACAGAACGGCCTGTTTCACATGGATACGCTGTCCGTCCACGTTCATAGTTTGGTTTACGGGAATGATTTTTTTCATGCCTTTTGTTAAGTTGTGATCCACAGGGAAGGTGACTTTCCACTTATTATTCGGTTCCTTACCTCGTTCCTTAAATACAACGGTCAGCTCTTGTGGCGGTAAAGATTCTGTGAATGAGACATCGATTTTGTCCTCGTAAACGCCACTTTCTGAAGCCGGCTTAGGAGAGGAATAACTAAATCCAACCGGAAGATCTTTACCGTTCTCATCCAACAAATCGATATCATATCCACCCTTCTCCGGATCTTTCATGCCTTTCATTGTGTAAAAAATGACCATACGTGACTCGTCTGTAATAATGCCTTCAACGGTCAAGGAAGTACCATCATGCTCGTCAGTGACACCGACCTGCTGTAAGAGGGACTTATCGATGGCCATCATTAATCCTTTGTCCTGGCGAATCATACTCACAATGCCTTCCATTCCCGGCAATTGCTCCACCAAGGACGCAAAAGCGGGAGAGACACGGATACATCCGGTAAACAGCAGGATGAGGGCCGCTGCCGAGATGGAGCTCATATACCAGCGCAGCCTGGACTTGCGTTTGCGGGCCGCCTGGCGAATTCCCGCTTGCACAGCTTGGTAGGCGGCAGTATCCGGTACAGGCATGGTTTCGTATTCTGTTTTGCGAGCATTCAGCCGTTCCTCCAATGCGTCAAATGATCTTTGTTCATCCGTCATGAGGATGCATCTCCTTTCGTTTCAAGTTGATCACGGAGCTGTCCGAGTGCCCGATGTAATCGGGATTTTACGGTTCCGGTCGGGATGTCGAGAATATCGGCAACTTCAGTTAAGGAGAACCCTTCGAAATAACTCAGAATAATAATATGTTTGCAATCCCGGTCAAGGGTGGATACGGCCGCAGCAAGATCGGGGTCCGCAGGACGATCCCAGCTGCTGGATTCATGAATCTCGGTGACGGGACTGAACCGACTTTTGCGTTTGCGTTCGTCCGCACAGTAGTTGAGCAGAATGCGGATGAGCCAAGTGCCAAAGTAGGAGGGCTGTTTTAATTTTTTGAGTTTATGGAACGCCCTAAACGTTGATTCCTGAATCGCTTCGAGCGCATCACCTTCGTTATGCAAATAGGCATAGGCGATACGGTACATTCGGCTCTGATGTAATTCCATTAAGGCTGCAAAAGCCTCGGCATCCCCTTTTTGTGCGGCGATGATGAGCTGAATAGGGGTCACATGGCTCCTCCTTTCATGGATATGTTGAGTATTAGACCGTGTAAGGCTCCAAACGGTTCTTATTTTCTAAAAAAAATGTAATCGAACAACAAATAACCGTCAGTACTTCTCTTTGTACTCCAAAAAGAGTCCTGACGGTTATTCACGGTATTGCTCACGTTATCTAATCATTATTGCTGTTGCGCCGTTACGGCTGCTCGCAGACATGAAGCTGTAGACGTGTTGCCACGTTCAAGTGAAATATCCAGTGCGGTCTGCCCCACTGAGTTTAGCACGTTTGGATCAGCTCCATGCTGAAGTAACATCTCGATAAGTTCGATCTGATCCGTATGAAATGCTGCCGAGTGCAAAACATATTGTCCATCACTATCTAGAATACTCGTGGATGCTCCATGCTCGAGTAAAAGTTGGATAACTTCTGGCGAACGTTCTCCAGCAAGAGCGGCATGCAGTGCAGTATTGGATGGAATAAAGGAAACCTTGGAATGAGAAAGGGCGTTAACATCCGCTCCATGCTCCAGAAGAAGACGAACTGCTCCTGCTTGTCCATAATGAGAGGCATATCCCAGCGGAGTTAACCCGTCCTGATTTTCAGTATTGGTGAGTTCCGGGTGAGAAGTGAGCAGTAATTGCAGGTTGGCCAAATCTCCAGACTGAGCAGCCTGAAATAGTTGATTCATCTGTTCTGCATGTTTCATAAGGAATACCTCCATCTGATGAGATAATTTAATTATAGATGTTCCTCTTCAGAGGTTCTTCTTCATAATCACCTTTTTGCTCGTAGCTGAGAAGGAGAGCTATGGAAGCGTCTAGTGAATAATGAACTGAACGAACCGAGGCTTTCGAAGCCCACATCATAACAGATATTGGTGACAGACCTGTCCGAATCTAGCAAAAGCCCCTTCGCAGCCAATAGTCTACATTCAGTCAGATAACGATGGGGTGAAGTACCAAACAACTTTTTATAACTGCGTAGAAAATGATTCACGGATAGTTGTGCAGCCGCTGCTGTCTGTTCTAGCGTTAACGGCTGATCATAGTAGGCGGAGATATACTCATGCCCGATATACACTCTTCGGTACAACTCTTCTCGGGTTGAACGTCTGATCATATCCAGTTCGTTGATCTCTTGCTGAACGTTACGGTGTAGATCCAGCATGTGAACAGCAAGCTGATGAAGCTGCTCCGCTATTGCCCAGGAATCCAGCGTGTCTTGACTGTAGAAATTACGCAAATGATTCAGGGCTGCGCCAAGCCGATTATCCATCGCGTATGTACGTTCTACCCACTCCATCTTGTTTGAGGATGAATAACTATACGGCTCATCAAGTAGCTGAAGATCACTGGTAATTAGATTCCGGCCGATCTCTTCCACATAACCAGGAGGGAAGAAGATACAGAAGGATTCAACTGGAGTAGATGAATCAATGTGAAGACTATATTCCTGGCCCTCATTCAGAAGCAAATAGTTCTCATTATTGACTGCGAAGTGACCGCGCCCCGCTTCATAGAGCGTTTTTCCGTTATGGAATGTTTTCAGTGATAGCGAGCCGCTGCCTTTCCAATCGAATTGGGAACTCGATTCATGCAGAATGAAGGGTACAGGTCGAGGAAGAGGAATCTCCAACACTTGCAAGCACCTCCAAGCTTAATTCTGGTTATATAACTTCTTCACAGCTTCCAGCCCAGGTATGGCAAAGCAGGCGAGTGGAGAGGGCAGATCATGGAGTGGGAACCAGCCGATCTCACCAATGGCTCCGCCTTCTTCCAGATTACGAGCATGGCCGCCAATCACCTTGGTGGAATAGAGCACGGATATCCAATGTTCCTTCTGCTCTGGCTGGATCGTCTCCGCCGTACAGAGCAGACTGTCGATGGCGATATCCAGATTCACTTCCTCCTTGATTTCACGGATGACGGCAGTCTCCAGTGATTCATAGGGATCTACTTTCCCGCCAGGAATACTCCAGGTGTGCTGCTCGGGCTGACGATTTCGCCAAGCGAGAAGCACTTCGCCCCGTTCATTCAGGATGACCGCACCTACACCGATGCGAGGTGAAATTTCAGATTCACCTTTTGGAACTGAGCTTAATTCCGACAGGGACAGCGCAGCTTGTTCGTTCCCGTTACGTTGTGTAAAACCACCCGCGTCCATATCCCCAGATTGAGGAGTGTGAGTAGACTGGAATGACAATGGAAGCCCAGACTGTGCCGACCATTCTTCGGCAAGGATACTCATCGAGATCAGGTCGTAATGCATGCCATCCCGCAAAACTGCAGAGCGCTGGCGACCCTCTTCCCGAAATCCAGCTTTTAGATACGCACGTCTAGCCGCTTCATTGTATTCGATGACTTCCAGCGCAATACGGTTCAGGTTCAATTCGTGGAAGCCATATCGAAGAATCAGAGCTAAGGCATCGCTGCCGTATCCTTTACCCCGATCATTTTCTTCGCCGATACCAATGGCCAGACGAGCGGAGCGATTGTTCCATTCAATCCGGTAGAGGGCTGTGAATCCAATGAATCGGTTACCCTCCAGTGTACGTAATGCAAATTCAAATCCGTTGTCTCGGCGGACAGAGGAGGAGCCTGTCTCATCCGGCGTTAACGGAATAGCGATATCAGTATCCATATTGCGCAAATATTCATAATCATCTGTGAAGCGGGAGAGACGCATGCAATCTTCCGGGCATGGGGCCGCTAATCTGACTTTGGATCCTTGAAAACCATTTAAATGACGTGGAGCCATGTTGCACCTCTTTTGTTCGATATGAAATCAATCGTTTCTCCCCATTATACTACGAACAGGAGCGGATACCGAAAATTGGCACAAAACGAGCTACACTCAGGGGAAAAGACCATAAAAAAAAGCAGCCATCGCGGGCTGCTGTACATTCATTATTTCAAATCATTCAATAAATTTTTCATTTTTTTGTAGTGTCCACTGACCCGATCAACCATGTAGTTATACATGAGCTGATTCTCCGAAAGATTAGCCATTTCCTTGTCAATGTCAACGTTATTGTTGTTATTGTTCATGGCTGTTTCGTTGTTCTCGACAATTCGGTACTGTACGATGGAAGAATTGGGATCACTGATAGGGAAGTGTTTGTCATGAGTCCGCTTCATGGCGAGCTGATCGGTTTTGCCATTTTCAACGATACGTCTAAGCTCTTCCTGAAACTCTACCGTTTTCTTTTTGTAGTTGGGCGTGTCTGCATTGGCAATGTTATTGGTGATGGCATTGTGTTGTGCAGTAAGCGCTTGTAACAGTGATTCGTTACGTCTTGTTGTATTCGTTTCGATCACGGGCTCAGTCTCCTTCACTGTAGATTGTACAGTTACTTCTATAATAAGAAATAAAGTTGCACACTGTCAACAAAACAAAGAAAAAGACAAGCACATGCCAGAGGTCCCCCGAAAAGAAGAACCCTGCCTTCATGAAGTCTTGTCTTAGACCTTGCCCTTATGGATCAGCGTTGAACAACCTCTTTAAGAGGGACGATTAATATTTTTGCCGTAATAGATCTCGTCCATCTCCAGCTTCAGCCACTCCGTAATCTCCTGTTGTTCCTTCTTGCTGAGCTTATCTTTGGTGTACCCGAACAGATAATTGTCGAGATCGAATTCCCGCAGTTTACACTTGGTATGAAAAATGTTTTCCTGATAGACGTTGACGTCAATCATGTCGAAGCTACTCTTGATCTCGTCCGGAATATAATTCTGTATTGAGCCGATCTCATGGTCAATGAACAGCTTACGTCCGCTCGTATCCCGCGTGAAACCACGTACCCGGTAATCCATCGTCATAATGTCCGTATCAAACGAGTGGATCAGATAATTCAGCGCCTTGAGCGGTGAGATCTCACCGCAGGTGGAGACATCGATGTCCGCACGGAAAGTACTGATGCCTTCGCTTGGGTGAAATTCTGGATAGGTGTGCACGGTGATATGGCTTTTATCTAGCTGCATAACAACGTTATCTGGCAGAGGGCCGGGAGATTCATCGAGTGATTCCTCGGGGATTTCCACAATCGGGCCTTCCGAAACGAGCATCGTCACACTTGCACCTTGAGGCACGTAATCCTGTTGCGCAACATTCAGGACATGAGCACCAATGATGTCAGAGACGTTGTTCAGAATTTTACTCAGCCGGGCGGCGTTATACTGTTCATCAATATATTCAATGTAAGCTTCGCGTTCGTCTTTGGTTTTGGTATAACAGATATCGTACATATTAAAGCTGAGCGACTTGGTCAGGTTGTTAAATCCATGCAGTTGAATGCGCTGCTCTGGCGTAATTGTCATGGTTGCAGTTCCCCTTATCCCATACGACATATCATCGCAGTTATAATACTACTTATACCCAACCTGCCTCGAAAAAAAACATATGTACGTCATTCGAAATACGATTCCCCTCTGGTGAAAGCTATGCATGAAAGGACTTCAGATGATCTACATTTTTTCAGAATGAAGAATCGTCGAAGTCCGCAATATCGTTCATGCGCTCATCCTCAGCTACAGATTGAATATCCTCTGAAGTAACACTGATGATTGTATAGTCCTCGTTCTGCTGTTTCTTCACGGCTTTTTCCTTCACAAATCGGGGACTGCCTTCCCCGGCATCTTCGTCATAGACGAGCAGAAGACCGTCGCTTTTACGCAGCAACAGGTCATCCCGGGCAGTGAACTGCCACGGTCCAATATAAGGCTGATTGCTAATCGCACCGTAATAGTCCACACCCGAGAGGATGGAACGGTAATACTCCTGCTTGTCTTCTTTCCATTGTTCCTCGGGGTTCTGAAAGGCAGTAATGATCGATAGTTTCAGATGTGGATACGTCTTCTTCAGATCAATCACGACTTCACAGGCCCACAGATCCACACCGTATTGTCCCGGCGTCAGCACCCATTCCAGACCATCCTCGACAAGAGGTGTGAGGCGGGAAGAGATGGCTTTTTTGATAAAAGGAATACCTTCATGTTTCTGTCCAAAAATCTGCAATTCATGTGCCCGGTAACCGGTGATTAACAGGTTTTTCAGTGTCCGTTCCTCCTTTCAGGCATGATCAATCGATCAGTCGATTCTATATAACGATGCAGTTATTTCACAGGTGGAGCTTCTGCACGGAACGGATACAGGAATGGCTTTGGAATATCCGTTTCGAATGACATTAACTCATCCGTTGTGGGATGGATAAATGAGAGTATACGTGCATGAAGTCCGAGACGGCCGAGATCTCTTGTACGTGCACCATATTTTCTGTCACCAGCAATCGGATGTCCGAGATCTTCCATATGCACACGAATCTGATTTTTACGCCCTGTCTCCAGACGCACTTCCAGCAAGGAGAACTCACGGTTCGACTTCAGACGTTTGTAATGTGTAATCGCATGTTGTCCATCATTTGGACGAGAGCTGGAGTACATTTTCAGCGTTTTGGTTTCCTTCAGCCAGGAAGAGATGGTGCCTTCTTCTTTGGCTACTGCACCTTCAACAAGGGCAACGTAGACGCGGTCCTGCACATTTTCTTTCCAGTTGTTTTGCAGCTTCTGCTGTACCTCTTCACTTTTGGCAAACATCATCACACCCGACGTATCCCGATCCAGACGATGGACAACAAAGATCCGGTTGAGCGGATTGGTGCGACGCACATGCTCTGTCAGTTGGCGGTATGCCGTCAGGTCATCCGTCTTGTCAGCGGCAATGGACAATAGTCCGGCTTCCTTACGGATCACAATGATATCATCGTCTTCATGCAAAATGTTAATACCCGTCAAGGACGGAGCAGCGACTGCACCTTCTTTTCGAATATAGACAATCTGACCTGGCGTCAGCGCTTCATTAAACTTGGTTACGACCTTCTGATCCACGGACACCTGTCCACGACCCAGAATGGACTTCACCGCGTTCCGTCCTGATTTCAGATGCTGCAACAGGAAGTTCAACAGTTCGTCCGGTTCGGTTACTTTGTACTGGCGTGGTGGTTCCTGCTTGCGATAATAGGAATTACCCGGCCGTTTGGATGCACTGGCATTTTTGGATTTGTTACCTCCAGTTTTCTTCGGTGCGGCCGAGGATTTGGCAGCTAGTGGTTTCTTATTTTCCTCCGTATTGCGTGATGCGGAAGCTCCTGATGATTTTGCAGATGAGAAGTTAGACTTGCCGGAACGTGCTGAAGATGAACCTGCGTAAGATTTCCCCTTGGCCGAGGCCGATGTCTTGCTGGTTGGACGTTTGCGTTTATTCATGAATAATAATCTCCTTCTGAACAGCCTGTACCGCTTGTGTGCATACGATCCGTTCATTTTCGTTATGCAGTTCAATATACCATTAACAGTCGACAAATAAAAATAGGTTCATGCAATCTGCTATACATCCAATCATAAGAGTAGTGAGATTCATAGGATAGGGTATCCCATAGCATTGGAGGTGTTACTCATGGGCGTGTTTCTCGATATGAGAACTTCGATGAACTCGGGAACAGTTGGACAGCCCGGTTTGTCACTGTCAGAATCCCCGACAGCTTTCGGCACCATTGGTCTACAGACGCAGGGTGTGGTGAATCCCATTATTACGTTGAACGGGACAGTAGGTGTTACGGGAGAACTGGGAGATACCTTTGTTGTGGAGCTTGTGCGGGGTTTTTTATATGATCCTTTCTATATCATCTACCGTGCTGAAGGTACGATTGGACAGAACGGAGGTGCCGAATTTCATTCGTTCACAGCTCAGGATCTGTCTGCACCACCAGCATTGGAAAGTGTGTATACTTCGTTCATCTCGGGCGTGTCCACAGCAGTAAGAACCGGGCCGGAGATGTTATACGGTATTGCAGCCACCGGTTAGTAGTGAAAGGCGAAATATAACAGGCAGAGTGCTTCGTCATCACTTTGTTGACGGCAGAGTTCGCTTCATACCCCAGAAACGCAAGACAATGCAGCGATAGGTTTCGACTAGCGCTCAGCAAGAAACCCCCGGCTTAAGAAGTCGGGGGTTTTTGCCGTACAAGTATCTGCGCGACTCAATACAACTCACGAATCTAAAGTTTGGAACTGTCCAGGATCAGTTGGCACGGCCTTTCAGAATGATGTTGTTGGCTTTGCCAAAGTCGATGGCAACTTTGCCTGCGAGTGCAGCTGTTCGCTCCGCAAGGATAACCGCGTTGACGCCACAGGAGAAGAGAGCAACATCGAAGGTATGTTGATTATTCTGAATCCAGTGCAGCGTTTCATCCATCTGATCATAGCTGTCGAAGGGCAGGGCAGTCACAATGTTCAGATTATACGGCTCACGTTCGAGCATGACACGCAGAGCCTCAATCTCACGAGTAACGAGTAACACACGCTTGCCTGCAAGCATCTGCCAGAAACGTGGGTTCTGCGCCAGTTCCCGATTAACACAGGCATGACAAGTCATCGGAGGAGAGATGCCAAAGTGTGCAAATACCATATCGGTCAGGGGTCTTTTGAGATAATCCGGAGCATTAATAGTGTTGTCACCACGAGGAAGAATGCCCACGATATCGGCACGTTGCAAGGAAGCGGCGACTTCATCCCGGAGTTTCGGGTTGGGCAGACGAAGTCCCTTTTGCCCTAAGTTGGCTTTCTTGGCCCAACGCTCCTGAAGGACCTGTTCCGTGGGCCATACGGTTTCTTGAGACATGACGATATTCTCGCCATCACCGACTCTTACAAGAGACAGCGGTCGGTGTTCCAGGAGTGCCACTTCGAGCTGATCAAGCACACCTTCCATTTCAAGATAGATCGAATTCATTCGATGGGTTGCCTCCTTTGAAAATTGAACTGTTCTATTCTATGTTGCGACTACAGTTACGATATGTACGTTCGACCCGAAGGGCGCCATCTTTGGTTGTATATCAATCTATTTATAGGAAAGTTAGTACATCTGTCGGTACCGCTTCTATCAACGTTTCATACGTTATAGAGTGCTGGATTCACAAGCGAGATGTGGCTTGTAAACGATCAGATAGATAGAAGATGGTCTTCGTAGGAAGACGGCATCAAAACTATGAAAACAGTCTGTATCCGACAAACGGAACATGCAGCGTACATGAGGAGGAGTGTTATGTCCAGGAAAGTTGTGATTGAGATTAACTTTAACAATTACGGAATGGACCCGCAGCGATTGACGCGAGAGTGGCTTGAGCGTCGGATGAGCATCTTCCGCACGTTCACATTGCATTGCCTGAAGGCACAGACGAATCAGGATTTCCTCACAGTGGTGAAGTTGTCCAAGGAATCCGGGGAATTAATGCAGGAGATTCTGGCGGGTCAGGAGCCGCTTCCTTCCAATATTCGTTTTGGAACCAATATCGAGAGTGTGCGTGCCATTTTGGCGTTTGCCAAAGGTACGGAGCAGCTATATATTGCCCGTCTGGATTCGGATGATCTGTATCATAAAACCTTTGTTCAACAGCTCTACGATATTCAACCACAGCCGCAGACGATGGCACTGATCAACCAGAACGGATATCTGTGGGACAGTGTGAATAACGAGATGGCCCCAGCGTTTCACCGTTCTCCACAATTCTATGTCTACTTATATCAGACAGCCGAATACGCAGCAGGATACCGGGTCAAGCTTCCGGGCAGAGGTACACATGGCAATGTCATTGATCTGCCGCATGAGCTCCTTGCTCCGCGTAATTATGTCAACATCGTACATTCGAACAATACTTCAATCAAAAAGGTACCGCCCAAAGACCGGTTAAGCCGGGATGAGATGGCACAGGTACTACGCGAGTTCATGATCTGATCAGGGAGGGATTCATCCATGATTCAAGGACAAACAATTCTGATCACCGGAGGAACGGGCTCCTGGGGTCAAAAGCTGACTGAGGTGCTGCTGGAGCAGAACCCGGCTGAGATTCGCCTCCTGTCACGTAATGAATACGCCCAGATTGCGATGCAGCGAGAGTTCAACCATGATCCGCGTCTGCGATTCATCATTGGGGATATCCGGGATTATCGGGCAGTGGAGGATGCCTGCAAGGGCGTGGATGTGCTCTTCCATCTGGCTGCGCTGAAGCATGTCCCGGTCTGCGAGGACCAGCCGGATGAAGCGTTCAAGACCAATGTGATCGGGACGCAGAATATTATTCGGGCTGCGATACGTATGCAGGTTGCCAAAGTCATCGATGTGTCCACCGATAAAGCGGTAGATCCGATTAACGTATACGGCATGACGAAGGCATTGGGTGAAAAAATGATGATCCGTGCCAACTTTCTAAGTGAAGGTACTCGATTTGTCTGCATCCGTGGGGGCAATGTGCTTGGAACCAGCGGTAGTGTCGTGCCTCTGTTCCGTCGTCAGATCGATGAAGGCAAAAGCCCGACCATTACGGACAAAGGCATGACCCGTTTTTTCCTGACGCGTACCGAAGCTATACATTTACTGCTTAAAGCGGCTGAGGCGGCTGTAGGCGGAGAGACTTTTGTGATGAAAATGAAAGCTTGCAAGATGACGGAACTTGCATCCGTCATGTTGGAACAAGCAGGCCGTCCATCCTTCGATTATAAGATGACGGGAATACGTCCAGGCGAGAAATTACATGAAGTCCTGATCTCGCCCTTTGAAGCGCCGCGTACGTACCAATACGATGCGCAGTATTATGTGATCCTGCCGGAGCACAAGGACAAGAGCTTGACGGATCAGTACAGCAGTCTGCCTCGTGTGAACTTCTCCGAGTATCGCTCGGACAGTGACATGATGAACAAACCGGCGATTGCCCGGTTTTTGCGTGCAGGGGGCTATATCGATTAGGGTGTGTCTCAAAACTCGTTCGGAGTTCTCAGACACGCCCACCGAAGGGAGGCGGAGCGTTTGGAGGTGGAAGGAATGGAAGAGAGTCATCAGCCTGAGCAGAACGAAGGAAATGAAGAGTTACAGCAACGTACCCTAATACAACATATTAATGACCGCTCCCTGAAAGCTGTTGTCATCGGTCTCGGTTATGTTGGTTTACCCATGGCCGTAGAGATGGCACAGGCTGGTTATCAAGTCCACGGGATTGACATCGATACTTCGAAGGTAGCTAAGCTGCGTGCCGGGCATTCGTATGTCATAGGCATAGAAGATAATGTTGTGCAGTCGCTTATGCAGGCTGGGTTATTCAAGGCAAGCACCGATTATGCAGCGGTGGCGCAGGCAAATGTCATTGTAATCTGTGTGCCTACCCCACTGACCGCTGAGCATCAACCGGATATCTCGTATATCTCGGCGGCGGTGGATGGCATGACTCCGTATTTGCAGGAAGGCAGCCTGGTTATTCTGGAAAGTACGACCTATCCGGGCACAACGGAGGAACGCGTGAAACAACCGATTGAAGTGGCAAACGGCTGGAGAGCTGGAGAACAGTTCTACGTCTGTTATTCTCCCGAGCGGGTAGATCCGGGCAGTGTGCATTATGGTGTGAAAAATACCCCAAAGATTATTGGCGGTTCCACACCTGCTTGTCTGAATTATGGTAAACAGTTCTATGGCTCGTTCCTCAACGAAGTTGTTCCGGTTAGTTCAACGACGGTAGCAGAGACGGCAAAACTGTTCGAAAATACATTCCGCAGTGTAAATATTGCCCTTGTGAATGAGCTGACCCCAGCCTGTGAACAGATGGGGGTAAACATCTGGGAAGTACTGAATGCGGCGGCAACCAAGCCATTTGGTTACATGCCATTCTATCCCGGTCCCGGAATCGGCGGACATTGTATTCCAATCGATCCGATCTATCTGTCCTGGGCTGCAAATCGTCAGGGATCGGAGTTGCAATTCATTCAGCTGGCGGATGCAACCAATCGGCAAATGCCAGAGAGAGTGGTAAAACGTGCCGCTGAGCTGTTGGAGCAGAACGGTGTATCTGTGCGGGGAGCACGTGTTGTACTCGCGGGTATGGCTTACAAAAAAGACATTGACGACTTGCGCGAATCGCCTGCGCTGGACGTCTTCCGGCTGCTGAGCGCAGCGGGCGCAGATGTGGTTTTTACCGATCCAATGGTGCCTGTCTTCCGCAAGGATGACGGTACAGTGCTTCACGCTAGTCCGGCGGTGCCGGAATTGTGGACAGGAGCTGATCTGGTGATCATCACCACGGATCATTCGGGATTTGATTATCAGGAGATGGCAGATCATGCAAAGCTGATTTTTGATACACGCAATGCAACGGCCGGATGCCACGGGGGAAATATTGTGGTGCTGGGTCAGCCTGTACGGCATGAGGCGAAGAGAGTTTACGAGCAACAGGAACGAGTAGAAGGGTCCGGGCAAAAAGAGGAAGTCAAGGTGGCAGTCGAGGGCGCCGTAACTCGTCGTGAAGCTGCGATCGATCCCGACGAGGATCAGGGAGATGCCCATGGCAAATCATGATCGGGTAAGCGAACGCTATTACGGCGAGATTAATTCGGAAGATTCTCATGAAGCGACGAGAACGCGTATCCATTGGATGTGCCGTGAGGCAACAGGCAAACGCATCCTGGATGTCGGGTGCAGTCAGGGAATTACGTCGATTTTACTGGCACGTGAAGGATTTCGTGTCACTGGTATTGATTTGGAGGAAGAGAGTATCCGGTATGCCCAAGGCGAGCTTGCCAAAGAATCCCGGCCGGTTCGAAACAATGTGGATTTTCGGATGCTAGATATTACGCAATGGAAAGTAAGAACTACTTTTGACACGGTGCTGCTTGGAGAAGTGCTGGAGCATTTTGCTCATCCGGAGACGTTGTTGATCCAGATTCATCGGCTGTTGCAGGAAGATGGGACGCTGGTTGTAACCGTGCCGTATGGGTATCACCCGTTTTATGACCATAAGCAGACCTTCTATGCGGGGAGTCTGGCGATGTGTCTAATGCCGTATTTTGAAGTCTTGAAACTGGAAGTTCATCATAAATATCTATGTTGCGTGGCCCGCAAACGGCGGAGTACACAACTGCATATGTCACCGACTTTGGATCAACTGTTGGAGTGGATGGAGCTGGATCATGTCCATTTTGCCGAGGTGGAGCAACAGCATCTCCGCGTAATGAAACAGCGCAAGAAGGCTCTGGACAGTGCGGTGGAGCAGGTGAAACGGCTTCGCCGTCAGGAGAGTGGGGAAGGGTAGCAGTGTTGTTTAGTGTGACGACAGAGCTATCCTATGTTCTAACGAATCTCACACGTCTTATGTTGGTGATTTAGAAGAGATGAGAAATGTAACGAATCTGAACGGCGTTATTTCATCCCAAAGCTACGCTAAACGACGAATGGATGCCTAAAATGTGAAAATAGCGGGTCTCAGATTCGTTACGTTTTCCAAGTGGCTAAAATGCGCCAAATAGCGTCACCTCAGTTCGTTAGCCACGGTGAAAATGATATGAATTCTGTATTAAACTTTGAGGTTTGTGGGAATGAGAGTGTGAAAGCAACTGCTTTGTAGTGGTAGCGCTGATTCTTGGTTTACAAGTTAATCGTAAGTTTTGAAGAGGGAATTGGAGTGGGTTAATACCAGTTCCTAGCCAACGAAAGAACAAATCCGTTATGAAATTTCGCAATACGCGTACGACAGGAAGGGGCTCAAAACGTGATCACCATCAGTCTGTGCATGATTGTGAAGAACGAGGAACGCACGCTGGCGCGCTGTCTGGACTCGGTTGCCGGCATCACGGACGAGATCGTCATTGTGGATACTGGTTCATCGGATCGTACGATGGACATCGCTGCGCAGTATACCAACCAGGTCTATACGTATGAATGGAAGGATGATTTTGCCGCAGCGCGGAATGAGTCATTCGCCAAAGCCACGCAGGAGTATATCCTGTGGCTGGATGCGGACGATGTGCTGCTGCCATCGGAACGGGCGAAGCTTGCGGTGTTGAAGCAGCAGTTGCCGTCGGAGGGGGAGACGGCAGCTGTGATCTTGAACTATACGCTGGCCGAGGGGGCGGAGGGAAGTCCACTTGTGACGGACCGACGCCTTCGTCTGGTCAAGCGGGACGCAGGGTGCCGCTGGCATGGCCGGCTGCACGAGCAGCTTAGCTTTCCGCGGGGCGAGGTCATTACGGCAGACATTGCCGTTACGCACCGCCGCGAAGCGGGACATCATTCGGCGCGAAACGTGCGCATTCTGCGCAAATGGATCGCCGAAGAGGGCGTAGCCCAAGGTCGTCTGCTGTTCTATTATGCAGGCGAATGTTATGACCGCCAGCGTTATGCGGCGGCGGCACGCGGGTACGCGAAGCTGCTGGAACAGCCAAGCGGTTACCGCGAGGATCGCCTGATTGCTTGCGCGCGGTTGGCGGAATGTTATGAACGACTGGGCAAGCAGGGCCATAAGCTCGGCGCATTGCTGCAGTCGTTCCAGTATGATCTGCCACATGCCGACTTCTGCTGTGCCATTGCGGCCTGTTTCCATGAGCGGCAGGAACCCGTCTCGGCGATCTACTGGTATATGCAGGCGGTAGACGTGAGCAGCCGTGATCCGGGACTGCGCCCGGTACCTGTGGCCTGTCGCACTTGGCTACCACATGCCCGTTTATCCCTTTGTTATGCCCATCTGGGCAACTGGGAGCACGCATTGATGCATAACACCAAAGCCCGTGAGTATTTGCCCAACGATCCCGGATTGCTTGCCAATCGGCAGAAGCTCGAAGTGGTGGTACGCAAAGAGATGAAAGAGCGGGAAGAACGTGGTGAAGTGTCACCTCGTAAGTAGGTAGATGAAGTGGGACAGATGAGGACAAAAGAGTTTGAAGCGGGAGTAGAGATAGAGAAGATAGATTGAAGCAGAAGTGAAACAACAACAAAAACTAACCGTTGCTGGTAGCATGCGATAGGGCGGATCAGTGAAAATAAGGGTTGAGTGGAAATAGAGTTTAAGGCACAATTGCGAGCAGAAGCAGAAGCAGAAGCAGAAGCAGAAGCAGAAGCAGAAGCAGAAGCAGAAGCAGAAGCAGAAGCAGAAGCAGAAGCAGAAGCAGAAGCAGAAGCAGAAGCAGAAGCAGAAGCAGAAGCAGAAGCAGAAGCAGAAGCAGAAGCAGAAGCAGAAGCAGAAGCAGAAGCAGAAGCAGAAGCAGAAGCAGAAGCAGAAGCAGAAGCAGAAGCAGAAGCAGAAGCAGAAGCAGAAGCAGAAGCAGAAGCAGAAGCAGAAGCAGAAGCAGAAGCAGAAGAGGTATAATGCTGCCATATGTTCTAAGTACGATAGCTACGAAGTTGTTAGTGAACGAGCATCTCAGACGACAATAAAGTATAAGTAAATAAACGATAACTTGTAGAACAAGAGCAGCCCCGCTTAACCGAAAGAGTCGGTGAGTGGGGCTTTTAATGCTTCTCGTGCCACGTGTATCTCCTACCATGATCTAATGAAGATTGGCATGTGGCGAAAATTTCACAAGGCATACAGAGCGTTGGAACTTCTGATGTACGGTGCAGTGAGTATTACGCGTCACAAGATGAGACTTCGAGTATTCAGGGCCGTCACATTAGCTGTTAAGTTATTTTAATTTTCGGGTGCCGGGCATCGCACAGACCGGTCCTTCATTCGTAAGCTTTTGCACGCCCAGCCCCATCCATCATATATTTCGTCATCGATGTTGAGAGTAATGGTCTCATCCGTGTATTCATTCCAGTTTTCAATCTGGAGTGTGTTTTCACTTTCCCATTCAAGATGGTTATTTCCGTGGTGCTCGGCACGATAGATCGTTTTTACCGTGGCGTCCTCAGGTGCATTTGTCTTCTTAACATCGACCCAGATTGTAACGCCGCCTGCCGCACCACCGTAAGGTATACCGTAAATTTCGGCAGTATAGTCACCATTACGTGAAGGCATGGAATAGCTTAATTCTCCTTTCTCAGAACGGTCAAACGTGGAGAAGTAAGGACGGAGCCAGAAATACAGGAATACAGCGGCAAACAGTACAAGAATCAACAATGTAAATGTAGTGAGAATAGGGTGTCTACTTATCCAAGGTTTGCGAGAATTTGTATTGGATGAACTTGAATTAGCTTGAGTATTTGAGTCCATAAGCATCTAACCTCCACCTACAGTGAAATTTGCTTTGCAGGAATATATATGTCCATCTCTCCGTAGTGGTCCTGAGCCAGACTGCCATCAATTCTTTCAAAATAATATGGATCACTCTTCTCGTACCCTGAATGGCTCTGCCAATATTCATCGATAAATGTCCAGACACTGTCCAGATGATCAATATTGATGAGACTTGGATGGAAATCACAGACAAATTTGAATACGGCATACTGGTTGGCCGGGACCTCAATTCCGTCCAGTTCTTCAGGGATATGATCCAGACGGGTGACCTCTACAGACGGCTGATATGTACTGTAATCCTCGTTAATTTCATTGGTAAATCCGATATATACGTTGGGTTGCAACACGTTAGGAATCGAATGAAAGTGTTTTTCAAAAAAGTCGTTGCCTGCTGAATTGGCTTCATAGTGCTCTTCATTATCTGCATACCGAATATGGGATCGCTGTCCAATGAGTTTCATAGCCGGTTTTCGTACATACGTTGGTTTGAAAATATATCCATATGGAAGCGTCGTGATCATGGACGAAGTCATGCGGGCTGTGAATTCAAGGTTTCCAGCTCCCTGTTTGCGATACTGCAGGGGTGTAATGCCGAAGGCTTGTTTGAAAGCACGTATGTAGGATTGTTCATGTTCAAAAGCGTAATGTCCGCTGATATCGATAATCTTCCAGTTCAGATTCACCAATTGCTCCAGGCTGCGTGCCAATTTGCGTGAACGAATGTATTCTCCAGGCAATTGTCCGCTGACATGTTTGAACATGCGATGCAGGTGGAATTTGGATATATGAGTCACAGATGCCAGATGATCCAGCGTTAATTTGTCTTGAATATGGTCTTCTATGTAGTCGAATAGCTTATCCAATGTGTCTAGCAGATCATGTTGCATATCAATCTCCCTACTTCTAATTGTACTTACAGCAATAAATGTTCATTTTTTCCTTATCACCGATGATATCATAACCAAGTACATAATTTAATGACAAGATTGGAGAAACCATCCATGTTTGCTGACAAAAGAACTTATACAACGTTAGGCATGTTAACTCGATTATGGACATTAACGGGCAAGTACCGTATGTTCATCATTCTGTTACTTTTCGCCGCATGTATGGTCTCCCTGATTGAGGTCGGTTATTTGGAATCGATCCGAAGACTGGTCAAAGGCGCGACTGAAGCACAGTTTTCATTACTTTACTCAGGTTTGATCATAGGCGTTAGCATTGTCGTATTACGATTGATTGTAACCGCATTCATGACGAGGGTCGAGACGTTATTCCAGCAAAAAACATTAATGTCTGTGCAGTCTCTACTGCTCTCCTCCCTTGGTAATACAGAGACACGTGATCTGGCACATTATCATACGGGTGACCTAACCTCCAGGATCTGGACTTCAGCCAAGGAAGCACAGAAGGGGATCAACCAACATGGCATTGAACTCGCCAAAAATATCATTCAGCTGATTCTTGCCTTTGCTTACTTCAGCTGGGTGAACTTGCCGCTGTCGTTAGCTATCATTGCATTCACATTGATCTATCCTCTTGTAACGGTAGGACTTGGTAAACGTCTACAAAGACGGCATGATCAGTTGAATGCCAGCGCAGCGTCAAGAGATGAGATACTAACTGAAATCATCCAAGCCCCAGTTGAGATCCGAAGTTACGGACTCGCGGGTTATGTACACCATCATTTTAAAGATCGAATGGATCAAGTGTTCAGACATACAATGTCTGTATCTGTGTTACAACGACTTTCGGAAGCAGCCGGACGGGTCTCGACGTATGGTGGCATGATTCTGATTCTCTATCTAGGGGGCATGCAGGTCCTGAATGGACATATGGATGTAGGCGGATTGGCAGCTTTTCTGGTAGCAAGCAGTCAGTTAACTCGTCCGATTGAGTCGTTATCTGGGCTGTGGAATAATTTTATTGGTTCGGCTTCTCATGCGTCCAGAATCTTTGAAGTGTTGGATTTGGAGAAAAAGAACACGGTTGCTAATACCAGTACAAATACATATGTACGGTCCGATACGCATTTAGGGCAGCTTGAAAAGCAATCTAAACCAGCTGGCATCAACGTGCAGCATGTGTCTTACAGGTATGCGGAGCAAGAAGAAGTGTTAACAGATATTTCTTTTGAGGCCAAGAAAGGAAAGCTTACTGTGATCACGGGGCCAAGTGGATGTGGGAAAACCACGTTATTGAAATTAATAGCTGGATTAGATACACCGGTTACTGGTTCGATTAAGGTCATAGATCAGAAGAATTCACTGAAGGATATGCATGAAGTTCAGCCAGCGCATGTTAATCAGGTGTATGTTCCGCAACAAGCCTTTATTTTCACAGGTACAGTGGAAGAGAATATTGTTTTTGGACAAGAGGGGGTATCTGCCGATCAAGTAGAGGTTGCGGCCCACATGACGCATGCACATGACGCGATTATGCGTCAATCACTCGGCTATGGAACAGAGCTTCAGCCACAAGGCGGGACGATGTCGGGTGGAGAGCTTCAGCGTATTAGTTTAGCCAGAGCGATGCTGAGGAACCCGGATATTCTATTGTTGGATGAACCGACGCCATCTCAAGACCCGTGGCATGAGCAACGATTGAATGAACTCTTTGCCCGAATCACTGCTGACAAAGGCACAACGGTTATTGCCGTTACTCATCGATTATCGCTGATCGAACTGGCGGATCAGGTCATCTATATTCAGAAGGGACGCGTGGAAGATACAGGGACCCATCGTGAATTGCTGGATCGTGCAAACGGATATCGAAGTTATATTGCGGAGCAGGATACGGAAGTGGAGGGACAGCATGAGTAACAAGATTGAAGATGCAGCATATGCCGATGACGTTGAAATGAAGAGCAGTCATGAGAAAAGTGGAGCATATGAAATAAATGAAAATGAAAAGTCTGAAATAGAAGCTCATCATCAGATGAACAAAAGTGATGTTCCAGATGACCCAAAGCAAGCTGTATCATTGGCAACGGTATGGCCCGTTATTTTTCGCTGGATGAAACCTTATGGATTAGCTGTAGCGATCTTGCTCATTTTTATCGCAGCAGATGCGGTCTTTGATTGGGGACTTGCCTTTGTACAGGGGTTCTTCGTAGACGCTATTCATAATGGGGGACAGGAGCAGCTTAATGCTACGGCGTTGATCTTTATCGCCATTCTGGCAGGATTTATCGTGTTGCTCGCGATGCATCGTTATGTGCTGGTATGGCTCAAGGAATCAATACAACGGGACATGTCCATGGATCTGTTGAAACTGTTAAACCGGATGCCTTATTCTTGGGTGCGCAGACAGAAGTCCGGGGATGTGATGCTTCGCATCAAGGAGGACACGAAGCATGGTGCAGAAGTTGTGGAGGCTATTGAAGAGGGGGTTACGGTTGTATTCATCATTGCTCTATCGCTGGGATACTTGTACAGAGCAGATGCATGGGTTGCGGTTATCGCCTTGGTAAGTGCAGGGGCAATCTGGTTTACGGCGAGGTTGTATGATCAGCGAATTGTACATCTGTCCGATGAGGTCGAATCCCGGGAAGGCGAGTCCCAAGAACAGATCCAGCAGTATGTTGAAGGGATACCGGTGATTCAGATGTATGATGCTTCACCGTGGTTTCTTGCTCGTTTTCGAACACAACAGCAATCACTGAATCGTGTTCAGGCCAAGTTACAGATGACTTTGAGCATGTCGGATAACGTAGCGATGGCAGTGTTTGGTCTGGCTCAGTTGGCAGCATTGTTCCTTATTGCTTTGTCTGCGGCTAGGGGGACTTTGTCTCCGGGCATGGTTGTTGCAAGTAGTCTGCTGTTCGAATTGGTGGTATGGCCAGTACTCGGCTTGTCCAGCCAGTGGAGTCAGATGCAAGCCAGCGTGGGTGCATTTGGACGTATCTCTGCATGGTTTAAGTTGGGTGAACACAAGAAGACAGACTCAGCCAAAACTAAGGACGCGGAGCTTGCACAGGGAATGTGTGACCAAGATCAAGGGAGTACACAAAAAGGGGCACATAAAGAGAACGAAATGGCTATGCTACGTCTTGAACAGGTTACGGTAAAAGATGAAGACAGTGGTCGGAAGATTCTGGATCAGATTACGCTTAATCTCTTTCCTGGTGAACTGGTTGCGGTAGTTGGCGCCAGCGGTGCTGGCAAATCTACACTGTGCCAAGTGTGTGCAGGGCTGATCGAGCCAACACACGGAAGCATATTGCTGGGTGATAAACATGTTGCAGAGTATGTAGAGATGGATGACCAGTCCAGACTGACGTATATGCCGCAGACACCAACTTTTTTCACAGGAAGTATTGAAGACAATATCCGTCTGGGTTCAGACGTTACATTGGACAAGGTAAAGCTTGCGGCAGGGCAGGCAGGTTTGCATGAATACATTGAGGCACAGGAAGGACAATACGCAGCAATGTTGCAAGAGAAGGGGGCCAATTTATCTGGAGGCCAACAGCAGCGACTGTCGCTTGCTAGACTCTTTATGAGGTCATCGGATCTGTATATTCTGGACGAACCAACGTCATCACTGGATATTCAGACAGAACAGAAGGTGATGAATCACTTGTTGAACTTTATGAAAGGCAGAATAGGATTGCTCGTCACACATCGCATGGAGGTTGCCCGTCAGTGCTCTCGTATCTTTGTGATGGAACATGGCCGAATTGCCGAGGATGGGACGCATGAACAGCTGATGCAGAGGAAAGGATTGTATTATCGCATGAATGCAAAAGGCGGTGATACAACATGAATGAATCTGGGGTTAAGAAAGTAAGGGATACGTCGGAGTTACTCAGTCAGGATCGGGAGGCACGTCGTTTGTATGAAGAGCGGCAGAAGTATTTGCATGATGAAGCTTCCATGAGTGAGTGGGCTACGGAAAAGGGCATAGCCCATGCATGTAATAGCCAAGGGATAGAAAAGGGATGAGTAGAAGGGGAAAAAGAAAGACGATTGAGATTGCGAAGAAATTCCTCTCACTAGGGCTCGAAGTTTCTGTTATTGCAAAGGCCAGTGGCTTGCCGGAGTCTGAGGTAGAGTCGTTAAAAGATTAAAGTGAAGTTATAAGGTGTGGTAGGTTCACCAGATGAATGGGTACGGGTACACTAGCATGATATGAGTGTGATTTGTGAATAAAAGTTTAATGCAATCGTTTTGCCTACCTATGGCAGGACGGTTGTTTTTATTTTCATGAAGAAGGTTCAAACGTTTTACAGTAAAACGCGGTTGCTCATTCGGGGCTGGGCCGTTAAACTAAAGGGAGCGGCGTTTGCTTGACGGACAAGTCATGAGAACGCCATTTTGTTGTCAAGGATGCGGTATATGAGCCGCTTTCGGATGTCAGAATCGGATCGGACCAAGCTGGTGGAGAAACACCGGTGATAAGTAAGGAGTCTTTACATGAGTGTGCAAACACCTACATTAGAAGAAGCGCAGGGTCTCCTGCAAAAATATTATGGCTACCCCGACTTCCGTGAGGGACAGAAAAAGATCGTAGCCAGCCTGCTCGAACGTGAAGATACGTTGGGTATTATGCCAACCGGGGGCGGTAAGTCGATCTGTTATCAGATCCCAGCCCTGTTATATTCGGGACTGACACTTGTTGTCTCCCCGTTGATCTCATTGATGAAGGACCAGGTCGATGCGTTGACGACCGCCGGAATTGCTGCCGCGTATATTAATAGTACACTTAGCGGCAAAGAAGTGAATGATCGCATCCGCGCGGCGCAGCGCGGTGAGCTGAAGCTGCTCTATGTCGCGCCTGAGCGACTGGAGCTGGATTGGTTCCGCGAGGAGATGGGCTATTTGCCGATCTCGTGCGTTGCTGTGGATGAGGCCCACTGTGTGTCACAGTGGGGGCATGATTTTCGGACAAGCTACCTGGCGGTAGCGCCGTTTGTGGACAGTTTGCCGGAGCGGCCGGTGGTTGCGGCCTTTACGGCTACAGCGACGCCCGAGGTCATGGGCGATATTCTGCGGCTGCTGCGTTTGCAGGACCCGCAGACGTATGTGACCGGACTGGGGCGGGATAATCTGGCGTTTAGCGTGCTGCGCGGCGAGAGCAAGAAGGACTTTGTCCTGAATTATGCGCGCGAGCATGCCAGCGAGCCAGGGATTGTGTATGCCGCGACCCGTAAGGACGTGGACGATCTGCATCAGCGTTTGTTGCAGGCGGGATTGCCCGCTGGACGTTACCATGCAGGCATGACGGACGATGAACGGGCCCAGAGCCAGGAAGCTTTTTTGTACGATGATATCCGAGTGATGGTGGCGACCAATGCGTTCGGGATGGGGATTGATAAATCGAACGTGCGTTACGTCATTCATAACAGCATGCCGAAGAACATGGAGGCATATGTACAGGAAGCCGGACGTGCGGGCCGGGACGGAGAGCCCAGTCAGTGTATTCTGTTATTCGGGGCACAGGACATTATCACCCAGAAGTTCCTGATTGAGCAGAATCCAATGGAGGGCGACCGCAAACAGAACGATTACAGGAAGCTGCAACAGATGGTGGATTACTGTTACACAACGCGTTGTCTGCGCAGTGCGCAGCTGGATTATTTCGGTGAGGTGCATGACGATACACCTTGCGGTATTTGCAGTTCCTGTACGGACGACCGCGAGCTGGTAGACATGACGATTGATGCACAGAAAATATTTAGCTGTATTCATCGCATGCGTGAGCGGTACGGTGTATCATTGGTTGCTTCGGTGCTCAAAGGTTCCCGTGCCAAAAAGGTACTCGATTACGGCTTCAACTCTCTGCCAACCTACGGCGTGATGGGCAATCGGACAGAGCGCGAGATATCGGAGATCATCAACGTGATGGTATCCGAAGGATATCTGATGTTGTCCGAGGGACAGTATCCGGTTGTACGTCTGCAACCACTTGCGGTGGAAGTGCTCAAAGGCCAGCGTGAAGTGATGCAGCGTGTCGTCCGCAAGACAGCGGCAACGGCTTCGGGTACGAATTACGGCGGACGTCGCGGACGCGATGCAATGCCATCTGCAGTTAATGAGACGGTATTTGAACAACTTCGTCTGATCCGTCGTGATCTGGCGGCGAAAGAGCATGTACCATCGTACATTATCTTCAATGACGCGACTCTGCGTGAGATGAGTGTGGTATGCCCACAGACAGAACGTGACATGCTGGATATCAAAGGGGTCGGTGAGGTCAAGTACCGCAAGTACGGACTGCCGTTCCTGGAGTTTTTCCAGAAGCAATCGGGCGAAGAAGTGGATACGGATGATGATGCGTTTTACGAGTATGAGTAGGTATGAGCAGGTTTAAGTAAGTATGAGTGAGTATGATCAATTATGAGCGAGTTTGGCTGGCTGGGATGGAGTGAGAACTTTTTTTGCATTCGCCATTTAAAGTCTTTGAAGTTCATGACACGTACAGCTTAATTGATCAAAAAGTTGATAGTTATGCTTCATGAAAGTCGATGGTTCGTCCATGATATGGGGGAAGTTTCGGCAGAGGTTCGGCTAAAAGCTAGAGGCTCAAGGCAGTAAGATAGGGATAACGAATTGTGGATGGAACATGATTGAGGTCTTTTACAGGTTGAAGTTGAGCTTGAAGTTAATTGTAGTGTCTCTGTATTGTGGACAAAAGAAGGTGAATTGTCTTTCAAAGGGTGGACATTGGCGTTAGAAAGGGCTGACCGTATCACATACAGCATGTAGTTTTGTTGTATGTATTTCATACTGTATGTTGTGTTTTTCGTTTGGCGTGGTGTATATGTCTTTTTGAAAAGAGTGTCCACTCTTTGAAAGACAAAAGTTGGATATGTCCATGAGACATGGAATGGCTAGTTCAAAAGAGGTTTAGATGAACAGCATCCGGGGCAGGATGGCTGTGCAGCTTTCCTTTTACAAAAAAATATGGTCTGGGTGTCCAGGCAAAGGTTGTGAACCATGAAGGTTATTCTTTCTACATTAAATGCAAAGTACATCCATACCTCCTTGGCCTTGCGGTGTCTGAAGGCATACAGTGAGAAGGATTTTGATATTGACCTGGCGGAGTATACGATCAAGGACCCGGTGATGAACATTGTGTCTGATCTGTACCAGCGCGGCGCGGACGTGATTGGTTTCTCGTGTTACATCTGGAACATCGAAGAGACGATCAAGGTCATTGATAATCTGAAAAAGGTTATGCCGAACGTGAAAATTCTGCTGGGCGGGCCGGAAGTGTCCTACGACACGGAATATTGGATGAACCGGATTCCCAATGTTGATTTCATCGTGATGGGTGAAGGGGAAGAGACGCTGCATCAGCTTTTGATGGAGCTTGAAGGAAGCAAGAAGTTCCACTTTGTCTATGGACTGGCGTATCGCAAAGGGGAAGAAGTCATTCTCATGCCAGGACGGCCAAAAGCGGATCTGAACGATCTGCCTTCACCGCATCGATTTGAAGAGGATATTCCGGAGCTTGGGAAACGGGTTGTTTATTTTGAGACCAGTCGTGGCTGTCCGTTCAGTTGTCAGTTCTGTCTGTCCAGTATTGAGGTCGGCGTGCGGTATTACGATATTGAGCGGACAAAGTCGGACATTCTGTACCTGATCGAGAAGGGCGCGAAGCTGATCAAATTTGTGGACCGGACGTTCAACATCAAGCGGGATTATGCGCTCGAAATGTTCAAATTCTTGATTGAGAATCATCAGGGGACAGTGTTTCAGTTTGAAATCACGGCGGATATTATGCGTCCCGAGGTACTCGACTATTTGGCAGAGAATGCGCCTCCGGGTACATTCCGCTTCGAAATTGGAGTGCAGTCCACGAACGATCCGACAAATGAACTGGTGAAACGCCGCCAGAACTTTACCAAGCTGAGCCGTACGGTCAACAAGGTAAAAGCCAGTGGCAAAATCGATCAGCATCTGGATCTCATCGCCGGACTGCCGGAGGAAGATTACAATACGTTCCGCAAAACGTTTAACGATGTGTTTGCACTGGGACCAGAAGAGCTTCAGCTGGGTTTCCTCAAAATGCTGCGTGGTACGGGTCTGCGTCTGGATGCGGAGAAGTACAACTATACGTACATGGATCACGCGCCGTATGAGATTCTGGGCAGTGACGTGTTGCCGTTCAGCGACATCGTACGCCTGAAACGGCTGGAGGATGTGCTGGAGAAATACTGGAACGCACACCGGATGGACCATACGCTGAAGTATCTGATGGAGCAGGAGTTCAACTCGCCGTTTGATTTCTTCCAGGCGTTTGGGGATTACTGGGAAGGTCAGGGATGGCAGAAGATTGGTCACCAACTGGAGGATCTGTTCACTCGTCTGCACAGCTTCCTGGAGTCGCGGAACACGCCGCATATGGATATCGTGCTCGGCCTGATGAAGCTGGATTATTTCCTTGGGCACAAATACAAACCACGCAAAATCTGGTGGGAAGATCCGCTTCAGAAAGATCAGTGGGCGGGTTATATGAAAACGTTGGCTGAACGTCCGGAAGACGTTCGTCTGCCACGTGTTGCCGGTGCCGCAGGCACGGCATGGCTCGAAAGCAGCGGCACGGGTCCGAGTGTCGCTGGGGCAAGTTCGGCTGCTGCCGGAGAAGACTCTGCCGCAGATGCGGCGGGTGTGATCGGCAGCGAAGCCGGGGGTGCAGCGTCGCTCACTTCGGGCGACGCAACAGGGTCCGCCGCGGATGGAGCGGCGGACATGGTGGACGGCAACGCTTCGCGTGCGTTGCCGATGACCTCGGCCATGACCGCACAGACGGTCATGGGTGCCCGTGCTTTCGCCGACCTTGGTCTCGGCGAAAAGGAACTGCAGAAGCACACCGTATTGGATGTGCTTCCGTTCCGGCTTGAGCGTGTGCTAGCTGGCGCCAGCCCGCTTGCCGCGAAAGGCCGGACGCTGCTGGTCGTTGTGTACCAGCAGCATGAAGGGCAGCAGGCGCAGTATTACACGCTGCAGCTGGGTGAAGAAGCCGCTGCCATGTAGGTGTAGCAGCCTGGAGATAAGCTGCATGGCCAATTGGCATCATGCAGCAAGAGGAAGCGCCACGACGATGAGGTCGGGGCGCTTTTTTTTACAACAGCAAAGCTCTCATATTAAGGTACTGTAAAAAACCTAGAAGACACGGAGGCCACAGAATGGATCTGAAGACGTATCTGGCAGAGCATTTTCCAAACCTGACCTTAGAAGCGCCTCTTTTTTATAATTGGGATGTTGCAATACGATTCGAACTTGGCAATCCTCTGATGTTTGGAACGAATACGGAGTATTACATGGAACAAGTTTATCATCGATCACTTGAACTATTTAAGGCTCTTCATGATCAAGAAGATGAAATCCTATTAATAACTCAAGCTTATTTTGCAGATAAGCCTAAACACAAAGTGAAAAAATTGAACCTGTACAGAAAATATATCAAGAAGAAAGGGCCAATTAGAGCCTTGAGCCTTGAGATATTTCCAGGTCTGGATTGTGAAACAGGTGACATCTCAGACCCAAGGAACAACATGTATAGGTACTGGACTAAATGTAGAGTTGAGGACTTGAAATATAATCAGTTAATCAAAGCTATATGTAATCATGATGTTGGAATTAAGCCAAAGATATATCATAGGGTGTATTTCATTAATATAAGTAAGAAAACGATATTTCATATCTATGATGATAGAGGTTGCGATGTTATTTCAGCATCAAAGGAAGAGCTGAGGGGTATTTATAAAGAATATAGTGATTGGATTTTAGATTATGATAGAGACAGAATTAACAAGGTATTTTTAGGATAGTGGGTTGGATGATCCAATACAATTTTCTGATGTTGATCGCGCAGGGATAATGTATTATTTGAAACACAGGTTTGGAAAGAACTTCAAGAGTGTTCAGATGTAAGGAGTAAGGATTATGGATAAAAAAGAAAAGAAGTTTATCATTGTTATGATTGTACTTGCTGTAGTTGTATTAGGAGCTATATGGTACCTAAAAGTAGGATATTTATTAAAGAAACCAGAGATGCCCGAAGCAAATATTGCAATTCAGACCCAAATGGTCGATGGTGGTGCGATTAGTTTACGAAATGCTGATTACACCGAAAATCAAATCAAGGTTGGATATGAAGTGAAAGGGTTCAGTTTGGAGGAATATAATATTGCTTGTGAGATTTATCATGACGGACATTTGATTTCAACTTCTGGCTCAACAGGTGGGGGTTTGATAGAACTGGACGAAAAGCATTATTACTTCATTGCTAGTGAGAATATAACTCAAATGAATCTGCCTGAATCTATACATCTAAACGTGGAGATTAAAGTGATACCCAATGATTTTAGACAAAAATCGATAACTTCATCCTTTGACGTAAGCCTTGATAAAGAAGTGCAATAGTTTGAAGAGGGCAGTCATTCCCGGTGATTAAGACAACTGCTAAAGGGATGATTGTTGTATGGTGAAAGCCTCAATTCAAATGGTACTTCTTCATGACAGAGTCGCGAAATGTCGCGTAATTGGATAACGCTTGTGCAGTGGAGGATTGAGGTAAACTATATTGAGTTATCCCTTCAAGGCTGAATTTGCCTAGGTTATAATTGATTAATCCATAATCACCAAAGGTGTTTTTCATCAAGAAAAGCACACTTTTATCACCCTTCTGCAGTTCTACATAGTCATTAATTGTATATTTGACGTCCCCTTCCAAGCTAACAGGTTCAATGATTGTCAATTTGTTCTGATCTGAAGGGAAGTCGTTGGGTTTCTTCAATATCTTTTCAATCTTGATGTTTGTATTAGTGTGATAGGATTGCATGGTTCCATCATCAAATGCAGTAATAACATGCTCTCGATCTCTGAAATCTTCTGTGGCATAACCAATAACGATCAGTTCAGCAAACGCATCCAGCTTATCTATTTCATGAAATATTAAAGAGTTGGCTGAAAGGTTGACGACGTTATGAATGGGCACATCCGGTTTCGATTGACCATTTGCGTAAGCGATTGCAGCAGCAGAGATAGCCAATACGAATAAAGAGACTAATACAACCTTCCTTTTGAAAAAAGACATGATCTCATCCTCTCCGTTAGATTTAACTTCTTTTCTTTTGAAAGCATCTTGCTTCATTTCTACTATAACTTTTATATCATTAGCGTGACCATAAATTTTAATAGAAGAAATTCAAGGAGGGTCCTATGAAGACCATCGTTTATATGGTTAGGCATGCGGAGTCACCGTATACGGAAGGAACGGAAAGAACGGAAAGAACGAGGGGGCTTACCCTGCAGGGCAAGATGAATGCAGAACGAATAACGGAAATATTAACGAATGAAGGAATACATTCCATCGTCTCAAGTCCTTATGCCAGGGCTATTCTAACCTTAGAAGGTGTGGCAGCAGCGTTAGATTTAGATATTCAGATCATGGAGGATCTTCGGGAAAGACATTTTTCAGATGATATGATTGCGGATGAGGAGTTCGAGCCTGCTTCGAAGAAAATGTTTGATGACCCGGATTATGCATTGCCAGGAGGCGAGTCGAACACGGTTTGCCAGAATAGGGCAGTGGGCATGTTGAAACAGATTTTAGAAGAGTACAAGGGTAAAAAAGTGGCGATCGGCACACACGGACATGTAATGACGTTGATGATAAACTACTTTGATTCGAGTTACGGATTGGATTTTATGAATCAAACCAAGAAACCGGACATTTATCGATTACAATTTGACGAGATGGAATTAGAGAACGTGACAAGGCTATGGAGCGAATGGGGTGAAGGTGAATAGGCGTGAACGCTTGTTCATAATTTTGGTTACAGGTAAAGTATAGATATAATTGAATTTTAGAGGGGTGACTCCAATGACGTTACAAAACTTGTTTCATCAAAAACCAACGAAGTTATGGAATGAAAGAATGATTGAAGGCGGAGATGAGCTCTTCACAGAAGAGAGATTACTCAAGTCTGATCAAGCCCTGGATACATATTTGCACCAATTAATAGCATTACAAGAAACGAAAGATTGTGAGCGCATGATGAAGGCTGTAGAAGAAGTTGTGCTTAGGTTTAATGAAATGAATGAGGCCAATGGTTACTTTATTGAGACGATGGAACGTGAAGAATTGGCTGATTTTATAGACAAGGCGGCTAGGCTGGCTGGTTTAGACATTCAGGAGGATGAAGATATTACGGAAGAATGGAGAGAATGGTAATTCGGCAGAACAGTGTTTTCCAATTTTAATGATAAGGGTGATCAATATGGAACGAGGACTCATTATATTTTTGAACGGAACGTCAAGTTCGGGGAAGACGAGCATCGCCATGGAAATGAAAAATCAGGAAGATATTCCGTTTCATCATCTGTCTGTAGATCAATTTCTGCATAATTATGATCAATTTATCGACAATACATATCCAGATATGAAACCAACTAGAGAAGTAGAGCACCATGTCATGACAGATATCCTGTTCGACCCCATCAATTCGATGTACTGTGCAACCATTAAACTGTTTTCGGAGATGGGTTTGAATGTCATCGTGGATACGGTCATCAGCAATGACAAGTGGTTTAACGATTTTTATGATTTACTATCGGATTATCCGATATTGTTTGTAGGCGTGCAGTGCTCAAAAGAAGAACTCACCAGAAGAGAGCAGAGCAGGGGAGATCGCGAGATTGGACTTGCCCATTCCCAGTTTGACTACATCTACTCTTATGATGAATATGATCTGGAAGTAAATACGGAAGAGCTTAGCTCAGCTGCATGCGCGGAAAAAATATTAAGTTATATGAAGTCTGATCAGGAATACTTGGCATTTAAGAAGCTAAGCAGAAGAGACTGAAGCTGATTGCGTCAGATCATATGATATCCATTCCAATGAAAGTTAGGGATTCGGCCAAATCTTTTTCTTAGAGTTGCTGCCAGGACCTAATAAGTAGATTTCATCAACATTCCCATAAGTATTAGAAAATGAAATTGTGAAGTCTTTACTACCACCGATAGGAAGTTTACTGCCTTTAATCTGAATGAAAAGTGAGTTGTTATGAAGTGAGAGGTAGTAGCCGTGATATCTGCTAATACTGTCTGCAAATCCACCTTTTATCGTAATAAGCTCAGGAGAAACTTCAGTTCTCGTAACCATTGTCTTGTCAGGATCGACAACTTTGTTTAACATATAAAGTCCAATGATAATAGGAACAACGACAATAATAACTGCGCTAACAATAATGCTAAACTTCATGTTTGGTCGCATATTCATTATTCACCTCATAATTAGATGATATGAATCGATGTCTCAATACTCATTGGGCATCGATTTATTGTATTTAATCAGAACAGAATTCTACGTTTAGAAATACTAGGCTCACTTAAATAATATACTAATTCACTTTTTTTGTAGAGATAGGTGGAGGTCACCGATGGAAATTAACGCTAAGAATCCGGAAGAACATATCCAACATATGTTGCAGGCGATCATCGAAAAAACTCAATCCATCATTAACGATCAAGGAAAGCAGTCCTTCGGCTCACTGGAATATTTCCTGGGACATATTTTAGAGTATAGGGATGAACAGCAATACCTGACAGATGATTGGCATATCCGAACACCGCGGTGGTTAGGGGAGTATGGAAATACGCCGGAGGAAGAAGAGCTTCTTTCAGACATCTACCGACTGCAAGGGTATATCGCTGAGAAATTAAAGGGCGGATAAAAGGCTTGCCATGTCGCATTAGTCCGGCTGAAATGTCGCAAAAGTACATGGTAACACGATACGGAGATCGTATATACTCTCTTTAAGTTTCGATAATGAAAATCATTATCAGTATTATACATAAGGGGGATTCACAAATGAAACAAGGAACAAAGGGGCAAGCGGCTGGTAACAAAGCCTATGCTGCTCACAAATCACGATTATTCATGGGCTTGATGTTGGCCCTTATTCTTGTATTGACAGCTTGCGGTGCTGCAACAGGTACAGATAGCGGTAAGCAATCTGCAGCAACGCCAGCGGAGACACCTGCGAATGCAGAAACACAGACCGACGGAGCTTTTCCCGTAACGATCAAGGGTATGAAGGGTGACATCACTCTAAACGAAAAACCAAAGAAAATTGCAGTGCTGGATGTTAAATTTCTGGATCAAATGTTAGCGGTTGGCGAGAAGCCAGCAGGTAGTGTTATCGCTGGAGGTAACACCGATTTTCCAGAATACTTAGGCGATCAACCGAGTGATGTACAGGTTCTGGGTACACGGGACGAGCCTAATCTGGAAGCGATTGTTGCACTCGACCCGGATCTGATCATTATGACCGACTTCCAGGAGAAGCAGTATGAGAGTGTAAGCAAAATTGCACCTACACTGGTACTCGATTTCTACGAAGATTGGCGGGAGACTTTAGCTACAGTAGCTAAGATTACAGACAAGCAGGACGAGGCAGAGAAAGTGCGTACAGCGTATGAAGACAAAATTGCCGGGCTGAAGACAAAATTGTCAGAGAAGCTGGGCGATGAAACGGTGGCGATTATTCGTCCACGAAAAGAAGGAATTCGTGTTCACGGAATTGAGCACCGCATTGGCGGTATTATTTATAATGACTTGGGACTGAAGATGCCTGCTTTGGTGCAGGAGATTAATGAAGATGGTTCCGTAGAAATCTCGATGGAAAAAGTGCCTGAGATCGGGGCAGATCGTTATTTTGTGCTGTCGGATGAGCTGTTTGCAGCAGAGGCAGAGGCGATGTTAAGTAATCCCGTCTGGAAGTCCCTTGACGCTGTGAAAAATAACCGCACGTATGACGTAAACTCAACTCTGTGGATCGCTTATTACGGACCGCTTGCGATTAATCTGATTGTAGATCAGGCATCGGAAGCCCTGCTCGGATCGAACTAATATGAACCCATATCTCTCGACAGACTTATGGAAAGAGACGGTAGAGGATCATTCGATTTTGCTTGGTGAGCCGCCTGAACATAGTGTCCGTACCATTGCTTTGAGTGAGTTGCATGACGAAGAGGCGTGTCGAGAGTATATCAGCTGGTTTCAGAACTATATCGATGCGCCTGACATGAAAGTCGCAGCCTCTATGTTAGCCAAGCGGCTTGGCTTTCTATGGACGACTCCGCTCGTGACCGCGATGACGTTTCATCATCAGCATGTAACCTTTCAGCTGGAGAACAGCTTTCTCTATCATCCGGCACTCTCAGATCATGAGGGCGGCACACGATTTCCTTTTCTAGCGGTGAATGGACTTCAGGCTGAAGGACTAACGGGAGACAGGGGAGTATGGCGGGAAAAGGTGCTCGAGGAGATGTTTGCGGTACAGCTTACACCTCTGTTAAAGACACTTGCTGCGATTGCGCCTCTTTCGATGAGTATTCTCTGGGAGAATATCATGGTACGTATCGGCCGACTATTCGCTCCTGATGAAGCCGAGACAGAGCAGGAAAGTAAGATCATTCGAGAGGACTTTTCCTATCTGACGCAGGTGGCATCCGGAGAGGTGTTTGGTGAGAGGAAGAATCCGTTAACCCGCTTCACCGATTGTAAGGACAATGTGCATGTTGCCAAAAGCGAGCGAATTACCTGCTGTTTTTATTACCAGATGTCAGGTGAATATTGTCTCAAATGTCCGAAAATTGACAATGAGAAAGAATCTCAACTAAAATGACAACAGCAAGAATTTTACCTTTGCTATTGTCAGGAGATGAGAGAAATGCCGCTGCAAGAACAGACAAGTCTATGGAGTGATACAACGATCAAGATGCTTGACGGGTATAGTGGTACTTTGCAGACAGGCAGCGTTTTACACGAAACGGATTTAACTTCAAATGTGCTGCTGCTGGCATATGGAGGGGAAGGGGAGCTTGCAATGGATGGCGAGGGTTGCCACATTGGAGCTTCTTTTGCCTGTCATGTGGTGAAGGGAGCATCCTTTACGCTGACGGCCAGATCAGACGAACTTTATTATATCGTAATCATGTACGAGGCTTCTTCCATGGAAGGAGCCTCCCATGCCATGCCCTCGTATCGCAAACATCCGCTGCAAAATTCGTTTATTCAGAACCCTGTGACTCAGGCAGAATGGATCCAGAATGCGGAAAAAATCGTTGCCAAATGGCGTCGTGGCGAAGGACTGGAACGGTTTCATGCCCATGCGTTGCTTCAGGGGATGATCTATGAACTGATCATGGAGTATGAACGTGGTCAAGGCGGAGCAGAGTCCGACATGGTGGATGTGGTCGTGTCATATATATCATCGCATTATCGCCAGAATCTGGAGCTTAAAGAGCTGGCGGCTCTTGCCGGTTGCAGCGTAAGGCAGTTACAGCGACGATTCAAACAAGAGAAGCAGCTTGGACCAATGGAGTACGTCATCCAGCTACGAATGGAAAATGCATCGCGGATGCTGCATCATACAGATGCGTCCATTGGGGAAATTGCTGACAAGATGGGCTATCGCGATATGTATTATTTCAGCAGGGCATTTAAGAAATATTATGGCGTCCCTCCGCTGCGTTATCGGCTTGATGCTGCTAAGGAAACAGATGCAAATTATGCTCAATCCTTGCTGCGGAATCGCATGGCTTCTTCGTACGAGTCGGACCAGGGCCCTGTGATATGCCATATGCGAGGTGAATATCCTGTCACCCGTTCTCCACTGCGTATCGCTGTACTCGATGTGCAATATGCGGATCATTTGCTTGCGCTTGGATTGTCTCCAGCAGGAAGTGTGGGATTGGGAAGTGGAACGTTCCATTTCCCACAATATATCAGGGCAGGACTACAGGATACCGAGATACTCGGAACGTATGAGTACCCTGATCTGCTTGCTGTCGAACGACTGTCCCCGGATCTGATTATTTGCACCGAGGTGCATGATCAGTACTATGAACGGTTAAGCCGGATCGCTCCAGTTCTTATGTTTAAGCGCAATGAGAGCTGGCAGACCATTCTTGGCCTGTTCGGTGAATTAACTGGTAAGCGAGCAGAGGCAAAACGTATACTTGCGGATTATCACCGACGAACCACATTGCTTTCTGAAGAACTGGCTCCAGTACTGGCAGGTAAGAGCGTGGCACTGATTCGTCCACTGGATTCTCTGGTTCGCGTACATTCTGCTTCGCATCGCACAGGTGCTGTACTGTACCGTGACCTGGGTCTGCCTGTTCCGTTATTTGTAGCAGATACCACCGACACGGCCTATCATATCTCCGTTGACAGACTACCGGCTGTACAGGCGAGCTACTACTTCCTGCTTAGCAATGAGATCATGCAGGAGGGCATATCCGCGACCGAGCAACGTGTCTGGGAGATGCTAGATACGGATGAGAGACAGCAAATACACTCCGTAGATGCGGCGACATGGATCGGTTGTTATGGGCCAACAGGCATCAATGGCATTGTGGATCAGATTGAACAGGCGTTGTTGGGATGAGAGGGAGTTCTGATGTGACTCCCTCTATTTCTTTATATTCAGAATTCATCAAATTAGTGGATAACTTCTTTAAACAGAGGTTTATCTTAATTTCAGAACACAATCATTCTATTATGTAGATCGCTTTGTTTCTTCATTTTATTGTTGCGGAGAACGTTGACAGAAGTAATTGACGAAAGATACAATCCATATATTCCCTATAGATTCAAATTGTTTATATAGATTGATCGTTTTAAAAATAACTTCAACTCTCTATTTGGAAGTTGGTTTCTTGGATATACCTTCAGGAAGCGATAGTGTCTCAATACTTAAAGGATCGTAGTTAACGAAAACAAATACCTTCTTTTTCTTATCGCCTTCAATGTAGCCGTGGAGGCCCAACGATTTGCTTAAATCGGGAGGAGAGAATCTATACTCCGTAAAACGAACGGTTTCACCGTACTTTTCGAGAATATAATTTGCAGCGAACTTCTCGGCGGAGGATACAATCATCTTTTCCTCTTTGGAGGCACATGCTCCAAGCAAGAGAGATGAGATAATTAAGATTACAAACAGGAAGAAAGGTTTTCTCAAAAGGGACACCTCTACTTTCTTTCATAAAAAGGAATAAATGCACTATAAAGATTGAATTGTTACTAGTTTACATAATCATATTGAAATGTTCAATTCAGGAGGTATTTATGCGGAACGATTACATTATCGATGAGGTGTATTAGAAAATAATTGATCCTTGCTTACCAGAACAACATTCATGCCGGAAACCCTTTGAGGTGAACAGATTATGCAGGCGTTTTGGTTGGAGAGGCAGGTTTTCATGAGAAAAATAAACCGTCCCGTAGTAGGTTGAAGCGCGTGCAACCATATACCAAAGGAGACGGTTTCTTTGTACATTTTACATACTTGAATGAGGACACATTGGAATAGGCCGAGTGTTAATAATGCAGGAACGATATACGATACGAGTCAGGGGGATATGTTAAAATGATAGAAAGTTGAACCAATACGAATAACAGGAGGTATAACACATGAAATGGCAAGAGGTTAGAGAACTGTTCCCAGACCAATTTGTTCTGGTTTCTATCATTCATTATCATGAGGAAGATAACAAAAAAATTGTAGATGAAGTTGCACCAATTCGTACCGTATCAGAACAAGATGCGAATAAAGAGTTTTTTCGAGTAGAGCCTGGTAACGTTGTATATCATACTTCGAATCAAGACTTTGTGATTCATCTCCGTAAAGATCCATTAATGAGAGTGAGACGTAATACGAATGAAAATTAACTATGATGGACAGCTAATTACAACGTCACTTACCGTTACATTTAGAGGAAGAACACTGATAATAGACGATGTTATTATAGACACTGGATCTTCACATACGATCATTAGTCCTGATATTTTAGAGGAAATCGGCGTGACTTATGAAACAGGGGATTCGATTTTTGAAGCATACGGGATTGGAGGGAGTATTCCTTTCTACACAAAAATCATGGATAGGATTGTAATAGGCACAAACTATATTGAGAATATAGAGATCGATGTAGGCATATTGCCTAAAGATCATAAAGGTCTTCTCGGGTTGGATATTCTGAAACAACAAAACTTTATTATTGACTTGAAGTTACTAGAGTTACGTAAGTGAATTTTGAAATAACGCCTATGGTGAAATCTACTTAGAGGGAGAAGCTATGAACGAAAAAGCTAAAGGGAAATTAAAAAAGCAATTCCTACTCATCGTTTTATTTGTTTTTATAATTGGAATTCAATTAGCTACCAGATACTTTGTATATCATCCTCCTGCATGGACAACTACATTATCAACATGTAGCTTTATTATATTTTGTATACTGGGCCTTGTAACTTATCTTGATCTCAAGAAACAAGAGCAGTTCATAACGATCGGACAAATTGTAGATGTGAAGAAGAATAAAAATATCATTATAGTCAGAGGATTGGGACGAGGTAATAGCAAAGTTTTAATCAAAGATAGTCCTATTCTGAATATGATGCAGCCAAATGACCTGATTGAAATCACGAGATTAAAATATACAAAAATGATAACGAAAAAAGTGTATAAGGACGAAGAGATACAATGTTGAGCAAGTGGTGGAAGAGTTGTAGTACTTTACATAAAAATAGAGGATGAATTTTGAGATACTTCTAAGGTAGAAGGAGAGAATGTAAATGAACAACATAAACTCTCATAATTGCAACCTAAATATAAGGTATGACCTGCCTGATGAGGTATGGGATAAAGTTTCTAAAGTATATGAGCGTATGCCAGGGTGGATTGGTTATAAAAGTGGAATTCCATATTGGTTTGGAACTGAAGAGGATGATGTTTTCATTGAAGCATCCGTTGAGCCTAGTGGATTATCATTTTATGCACAGATGAATAGCGATGTATGGATATCTTGGATAGAAACATTTAAGTTGGAAGCGACAAAAGTGTTGGGTTTTGATGTTGGTGAACCTGAAGATGGATATGTGTGATGAAAGAAGGAGGATAAAAAGAAAAAGTGATAAATTCTATTAGCATTGATGAACGGAATGGGACCACATTTAATGAAGAGATAGTTATGAACCCTACATGGGCAGACAGTTTACGTTTTTTGAGAAAACTCGATGGAGATAAATTTACATTAGTTTTTTTTGAGGTATCAGACACAGGTTCAGCATTAGTTGGAGGCGGACCGGAATATTTTGTAGTGTCTATTACAATGGATGAACATATATATACGCTTATGAACGATAAGCAGGGAAATAGTGAAATTTCTCTAGTTATCGGTGGTCAGTTAGGAAATTATTGCGATAACATTTGTATAGAATTAATACCCATGCTTGAAGTGCTAAAGTATTTTTATGAAACTGGTAAACTACACGAATCACATCAATGGAAACAAGAATAATAATTACAGGTCAGTTAGGGTTCTCGGGCTCGTAAACACCAAAAATTATGTGCAATTGTATTAAAAGAGTTGGAGTAGACGAGATCCTTACATCAATTCTTAAAGAGGTGAAACTCCTGAAAGACAAAACCAAAGTGATGGCCTATTTTTGTTTATTTGGGGATGAATTCGATCCGAATCATGTAACTTCAATACTTAGAATCGAACCTACCAATACGGCTTACAAAGGCGACATAATTAACAAAAAGCATCGAATAAAAGAAACATCATGGACATTAGGTACGGATTATGAAGAATCATTAGATGTGAATCACCAATTAATAAAAGTAGTCGATATGATAAGAAACAAAGCAAAAGAGATCAATTCGATTCGGATTGAACATCAATTAAGAATAAAATTTTTCATTGTAATAAGAATAGAAGAGGGGAAAACGCCTGCTCTTTATTTCGATTCTGATTTTATTGAATTTGTTAATATGATTCATGCTGAAATCGATGTTGATTTATATGCAAATCCATATAATGAAGAATTAGAATAAGAAATAAAGTTTGTAAGACACGCTTCCAAGGAATGGACATCAGATAACATTATGTAGGAATAAACGAACCTTAAGGCTCATCAATATCGGATAACAAAGTGTTTATGATGTGGGACAGGCATCCTATTTGCTGAAAATAGTGGTGTTTCCTTAAAGGAGGATCTTAAAAAATGAGAAAACGGCATTCTATTGATAAAGCGGAGTGGTCAGAAACAAGAGAGAACCAGTATCACAAAGACTGCAAGGATATTGTATTTGCATTTGGCGATAGACTCATTGAAGTGGATGGCACGGTTTATTTGAAACGAAAAGAAGTCGAGATTAAGGTAATAAAACCTCTTAAACGAAAAACATTTTGGTATGAAACATGCCAAAAGATTAAAGAAATCTACAATACATAGTCTAATATGAAATTCAACATGATCGCTTAAGAGCCAGTGAAGGTTGATTAATCATTTTGTGAGTAATATCTGGAGGTAATTGAATGACGATAATTTGTCTCGAAGGTGCCAGTTCTGTAGGTAAAAGTACCACTTGTCAGCAGTTCGCTACACAATATGATGCATTTATTGTTCCAGAAACAGGGCTTCTGTTTGAATCTCCTCAGCTTGAAGGTAGGGAACTTATGATGTGGTTGCTGGAGAGACAAATCGATAGATGGCATATAGCATATGAGAAGAATCAACAACATGAGTATGTGATTTTGGATGGCGATGTATTTAAGATTTGGTACAGCTGGATATATGGTTATGAGCACCTATCTCTAGATGAAACAGCGAACTTTTTTAGAAAGAAGTTATTGAAGAATGAAATATCATTACCGGATGCTTATGTACTATTCTGGGCTGAAGAAGATGAGCTGCGCAAGCGAAAGGAGATGGATCAGACAAGATCCAGAAGAAATTTTGATAAACATCTGCACATGATTGAACCTCAAATGAGATACTTCCATTACCTTAATGAACTGGTACTAGGATATGTAGGAATTCATAAAGCAGAGACTGTAGCAGATAATATACATCATATCGTAAAGCATAGCGAGACATTACCGGACATAAAAAAACGAGAGATCGAAATCTTTGATAGAGTAATTGATTTTTACAAGATTGCTACTCCTTAAACTTAGTGTGGCTTTTGATAACAGATCCCAAAGCTATTCTAGCTGTGTCTTGGATAACTGACCAAATACTGCGAACCAAGGAAAAAGGAATATGTGAGGTGAGCTATGGGTGTAAGAAAAAAATATAAACGTAAAATCGTTCGCTTCAATCGATTATTTTATTGGTATGTTGAACCTGATATTGACGATGAAGGGATAATCAAATTACATATTGTTTCTGAGGATAAGAGGTTAATCGTCACTTATGAAGTGGGACAACACAGTATTAAGAACAAGATCCCATTTATAGTCATCATCGGAGAAGAATTCGAAGGCTGGACGTTAGAATATATAGGATACAGAAGAGTACTAACACCGAAATGGAGCGATGAGATCATCACGCCAAAATTGATAGGTGAAATCATTGATTGGTGCCTCTTGAAAGATAAAGAAATAAACATCGTTAATTGGAAAGGTGAAATTCTCCGACCTCTCTAATGAATGGAGTGTAATTGCAATTGAGAATAATTTAGATTCATGTGGACTCTTTTGAAAACGCATACGTGAAAAAAAGAGATGTAATTAACATTTAATATAAAAGGAGAGAAGCTAATGCAGATGAATCGTGGACATCACACGGTTAACAAAGTAATCGCTTGTGTTCTGTCATTCATATTTATCATTATGGCAATAGCGGTACCTGCCCACGCTGAAGAGAAACAGGTTGAGACTTCACCATCCAGGATTCCTTTATCCAAGTTAGAGGAAACGATTGATGCATATGTTGCCTCGTATGAGAAGTATACTGCTGCCGTTGCGGTTGTGGCTATCAAAGACGGTGAAACCATTGTGAATAAGGCATATGGTTACGCAGATATTGAGAATCAGCGGAAGGCGGATACCTCTACTGTTTTTGAATGGGCTTCGATCTCTAAACTGTTGGTCTATACAAGTGTGATGCAACTTGTCGAACAAGGAAAGCTTGATTTGGAGACGGATATCCAGGAATATCTGCCAGAGGGATTTTTCAAAAAGCTGAAATATGATGATCCGATTACGCTAATGAACCTGATGCATCACAATGCGGGTTGGGAAGATCAAACAGCGGCCGAGGTGTTTTATTACTCCGAGGATGAAACGTTAGAATTAGGAGAAACGCTGCGTAAAAATGAGCCGAAACAGATCTATAAACCGAATAGCATAGTGGGTTATTCGAACTACGGCGTTGGTCTAGCTGGTTACATCGTGGAAGAGATAAGTGGCCAACCTTTTTATGAGTATGTCAATCAACATATTTTCGAACCACTTCATATGAACGACACCTCGATTCATCCAACAGGGCAAGATCATCCAGACCTAGTACAAAGAAGAAATGAGATTGAAGGTTATACAAAAGATTTGAAACTGATCCCTGAGAACAGAGTATACGTAACATTCTATCCTGCTGGGGCAGCGATTGGGCCAGCAGAAGATTTAGGGAAATTCCTTGCAGCGTTGATGCCTGTGGATGATAGCAATGTATTATTTAAGAACAGGGATACGTTAAACGAAATGTTGTCAACAAGTCTAGATTATGAAGGTACTTCTACTCCGCGATTTGCGCATGGGTTCGTTGAGATGGAATACTGGGTGCCTACACTGATGCACGAGGGGAATTTGAAAGGATTCTCCAGCAAAGTTGTCTTTGATCCAGTATCTAAATTTGGGATGGTCGTCATGACAAACCAGTCTTTTGAAGAGATTTATGGTTATGGACTTATTAAAGAAATTTTCGGTGATAACGTCAATTCTAATATAGTTACTGCGGAGGGGGGAGGATATTTTCAATCCGCACGACGGGCAGCATCTAGATTTACTAATTTATTTACGGCCCTTGATATAAGGAAATTCACAAAAGCTGAATTAAGTAGTTCTTATCATGTTGTCGAGCATAATGGTGTTGTTGATAAAATTTCCTTTACTCCTTATATTGATTACTTGCCTATATCGAATGTAAAGGTAAACTTGATTAAGATATCTTTTATCCCTGCTGTGCTTGCCGCCATTTTCACTTTAATTGCTTTGATCGGCTATGTAATCGGGATGCTTCTTAACAAGCTATATAAACGAGCAAATCCTAATACCAATTTTAGTAAATATCATCTTGCAATTAACTTTGTAGGTGTGGCACTCCTTCTTAATCTTTTCATCCTACAAACGAAGTTGAGGTTTCCAAATTATCCTGCTTATTCTTCGTTGCGCATCAATATAATGTTTAACCTACTATATGTTGTTCTAGCAGTGGCGTATCTTGGCTTGCTTATGTACAAACTACGTAAGAACAGTTATAGCAAAAAGCAAAAGGTGATGTACATTATGTCTGGCATCTCGGCGTTCATATTGGCTGCTTTTGTTGTGGGATGGAATTTGTATGTATAGAGTGGCAAACGCTGAATATAGTTATTCCAAGCATTACAATGGCTCGGCGGATGACGCCTATACATAAGAAATATTATAGGTGGGGTTAATTAAAAGGAGTAAAGGCAGCAGTCCCTTATGGGGGACTACTGCCTTTGTGTGAGTACGCCCTTTGGCGACTTATGCCTCTGTATATTAAAGGGGTATCAAAATCATCCTATTTTTTGTCTCTCAAAATAAATATTTTAATAGAACTGTAAATGACCACTAGAATATTCAATAATAATAGACCTATATATCCATCCGTTAATTTTGTTCTTTCAATCCACTTATTCACTAACTCTCCGGAGAGAGCTTGTTTTCCTAAATATTTATCTATATCATTTTGATTTATTTCATCCCTATATATAAGTGGAAACTCCATGCTGTTGGAAGAAGCAGCTAGCGGCGGATAGAACTCAACCCATTTCTGACCTGCCCACCGATCATACTTATAACTAATGTCTCCGCTGGAATTAAGATTGTCCCATCTCAGAAAACCCAAGATGAGTAGAATACAAAGTGCGAAAACGCTAATTATTAGCTTCTTGTTATTCAAATAAACCCCATCCTTATGTTTGTATTACTAACAGTACCGTTGCATGAAACAACTTCATCATTCGTTATATTTTATCAGTATTTTCCGTTATCTGTAAGTAGATTGTTTCAATCCGAATGAAATACTAGTAAGGTAATCAACCAGTGGAGAAAGATCATTTGCAGAAGACGTAAAAGTTACGAGGGTGCAGTATATTTTTCAGGGCTTCGTTGTAGGTGAAGTTGTTCGTCTGTATTGCAGCGGTTAGATATTGAAAGGAGAACACTCCTCATGAGACAGGGAAAGGGGCAAAAGGATCAGAGGACGCTTCTTTCAAATCACGCCTGGGATAACGTGAAAAGAAATCCATAGCTGAATATATACCCAATTGTTGGCTGTTTCCGGGCAATCTTCTGATCGATATCTTTCCGAGCGAAGAGTGAAGAAGGTTTTTGAAGAAACAAGACGACGTGAAGGAATTGTGAAAAAGGTACGTATTCATGCCCTGAGACACTCCTTCGGCAATCATATGCTGTTTGAAAAATGCACTGATTACTATACATTCAGGAGCTACTTGGTCATACTGAGTACCTGAACAACTCAGAGCTATACTTACGTTATTACGAAAATATTCAGTGTATGCAGAGCCCGCTTGATCGTATGGACATGGGAGATTGAGTATCCTAATAATCTTCCTTTTTCACCAAATTTTTCTTCGCATATATCACCAGATAGGTTATCATATACGTAGTTCAGATATCAGGCAGGATGTGTGGTATTTACGAAGTACATAGATCAGATGTTATACGCAAGTCATCAAAGTTTAAATTATTGATTTAATTTATATGCTTTAATCAATCTAATGCATTAGAGGAGGATAATTATGGCTTGTGAATATTGCTCAACATCATATTCCAAAGAACAAATTATTGAAGGGTCGAAAAAACACTTATGTGAAACTTGCTCGTATCTAGAGGATATGATTAATAATTTTGTGATTAATACGCATCCTATTTATGTTATAGATTTAACAAAAAAGTTTCTTAGCATTTGTCCTATATTTAATGAAGGTAAGATTATTTCAGCAAATTCGGCAAGGATAGACTTAAGTGGATACGATGAAGAGAAGATTATAAAAAAAATAACTAACAAGCTTGAACTAAATGACACAAAATATTTAGATAAAAAAAGTATAGCAATGATTACTAATCATCTAATGGGACACTTGTTTGATAATGTAAGAGAAATCATTACTGACAATCCGAAAGGATACTTATTATCTTTTTTGAAATTATTAGAGTATAACATACATATTACTATGGCGGCTGTTTCCTGGTTAAACAGAGGTGAGAAAGCTTTTAAGATAGAAGAAATAACTGATAATTTTAGTCGTACTGTTGTTCAGAGTTTGGACTTACAGAAAAAGTACAATTCATCATTTAACAGTATATATAAAGAGTGGGAAAATGTTTTGGCTCTTGATAAACAAGCGTTTCAGTATGGAATTGAAATAATAAATTATTATTCAGAGAGAGTTCCTGAATCTAATAAGAAGCTAAATGACGATAAATTTGGCGAATTGATTGCTACAGTTAGAGCTATTTTCTTTATACTAAATGTAAGAGATATAGCTTCTGAAGGCTTACTAAGTGAGAATCAACTGATTATTGATAAGGAAGGTCTTCTCAGAGTTAATCAAAAAATTGATCATGATTATTTTTCCGATTTCTACGTGGATGCTATGATTAATAGAAGAAAAGTAAGTATCTCTAATGTAATCTCTAAGCAATTTGATCAAGTGTGCCAAAAATATATTGGTGTAGATCTAGATGGAGTTCAAAAAATTGGGCATGATTTGTTAAAAACTTATAAAAATTCGGATGAATTTTTAATAGGAAGCATTTCTTATTTTAAATTATTGTTTATGGAATTGCTAAATATTCCAATTGAAGCTTCTGAACGATTATTAGCTTTGTTTATGAATGATCAAGATACTTTAGAATTTGCAGTTTCGACCACAGAAAGAGAATATAGACCTTTAAGAAAATGTTTAATTCCCATAAAAAATGACATTATTGCTTGCCCTGTTAGCCTATTATCATATGCAGCAACTGCATTATATTTAGATATTATTGAAAATTCTCTTCCAGAATCCTCATTTAAGCGTGAGTTGTTTAAAATCACTTCGCAAGTACATAAAGAATTTGAAAAAGAAGTTGCCAATTCCCTAAAAACAACATTTAAAGACGCATTAATAAAGTATAATGTTCGAAAAGAAAATGAGATTCCCTTTCATTATAAAAAAGGCTATGTAACTTTGTCTGGACAGATAGACGTTCTTATATTGGTTCAAGGAAAGTTATTTGTCATAGAGTGCAAAGATAATCCCTATAAGTATACAGCTAAAGCGATTAGTAATGAATTGAATAAATTCCGTAAAGTTAGTAAGGGGTCATACCAATTTAAACTGAAAAATAAAATTAATGATATTAAAGAGAATTGGGATTCCGTAATAAGTTATTTAGGGGTAGCTGATCCACATTCAGTAGAAAAGCATGAGCCTATTGGTTTGTTTGTAGTTGATTCTTTTTCTGCTAGCGCACTTGAAGAAGAATTGGTATATCCAGTAGTCTTGTTTTCTGGTCTAAGAAATTATATTTATGAGAGATTAATAACTTAATTATTTAGTAGATCGAAAACTTAATCAAACGTAAATGTTTTCAATCCATGTAGGTAAGTTAGAGAAGAATGACCAGCGTATAACATAATATTCACGCTGCGAGCATTCGCTCTGGGTCCGACATGCGTCGGACACCCGGCATACGCCGGGTCGTGAATACAGGAACGTTATCCGAAAGACTTACAATACTACATTTGAGGATAGAGGTGTAAGTATGTTCTTTTTTACAGATGTCAGGATTCCCAGGATCAGGAAAGTCGACATTAGCAAGACAGATTAGCCAAGCAACTGGAGCTGTCATTGTCGATCATGACATTTCCAAAACAGCAATTTTAAAATCGTTATCATCACAAGGAAACACGATGGAAGGTAAAGCAATAGGACAACTATCCTATGATGTAGATTGGTCGTTGGTGGATTTTCATTTATCGAATGGACACAGTGTCATTATGGATAGTCCTTGTTTGTACAGAATTTATTAGAAACCGGACTGAATTAGCGAGAAAACACAAAAAGAGATATAAGTATGTGGAATGTTATATAGAAGACATTGAAATAATACGAAATCGATTAAAAAATCGAGAAAGACTTCTGAGTCAAATCGAAGCACCATCATCAGAAGAAGGATTTTATAGGACTGTAAAAAACAGTAAAAAACCAGAAGAAGAGAAGTATATAGTAGTAGATTCATCGAAACCAATCGCAGATTACTTTCCAAAAGTTCTTGAATATATAAATGAATGAAAATAAAAGTATAGATAATGAAAGTAAATTCAAGGTGGCAAGTCCATCGGATAACAAAGCATTAACGCATTGGGACATCCGTCCTTTGGTCAGCAAAGGTATTGGTAGAGAAGTAGATCCTGCTGACAACCCTGCGAGCCTAAGTCTGACGACCCGTTGCGCTTCGCTCCACTAAGGCTCTCGGGTTCGTGAATGCAAGAACGTTATCGGAAATCAATCAAGAGTAGTATTTTCAATTCTAAATTATGGAGAGTGTAGCGATGATGAATACGATTGAAGACTTTAATGAAGAACTAAAAGATGGCCAGCATCTTGTTGTAATGCCGTTATCAAGAGTTTTAATTGAGAACGAGTTTAAAATTGGTAAATACAGATTTTATCCAATTGGAGAGTTTGAAATACGCTCTTTAAGGCCAGTCCCAAATAAATTCCATTCGGTTATGAATGGTATTGAAACAAATGAAGATGAATTTATGGCAATCGGTCTTGAGGGCCAAGCTTTACGAGAAGCTGCAACAGCTTTAACTGGCGCTTGCCCCGAAGTATTTGAGTCTAGTCCTTTATTAGTATTTCCAGTAGATGGCTTTGACTGGGATCAGTTTCTTGAAGCAGATTCGCATGACTTCGATTTAAAAATTTTAAGAAGCCTTACGAACGAAGCAGAAAAAGTAATGGATATATTGAAATTCTTTTTATGTCGAGCGGATTTAATTGATACTTTACCAAGTGCCGCAGGAACTTGGGATCAACCAGATGGGTTCTCAAGTGCGCTAATTTTTAATGTTGAGGATTACGAAAGTTATATCATTGCAGGTTCAATTATTACTCATAAAGTAGTAAAAGGTAGTGGTTTAAACTTAAATAATTGCGAAGAAATTTCTGATAATTATGAAAAGTTAATCACTACAAATGGAGAAGTAGGGAAGATTACAAAAATGGCTCTTTCAATGCATACGTCTTTTTTAGAGTCTAACAGTCCCACTACTCAGTTTGTAAGAGCTATGACACTACTTGAATTCTTAGCTTATCCAGATGACTATCAACAGTTTAAGTATGTAAGAAAAAAAATCACTTCACATTTAGCGAAAGATTATAATGATTATTTGAGATTAAAAGATAGATTTATTGAATTAACAGGAAAAAAAGATGAAACTGGTAATCATATAGGTTACCGAACAAGAATTGTTCATATAGGTGATAGCATTGAAGACATTCTTGAAGATGAGATGCAAGTAAAGAAGTTAATGCTAGAGCTTCAAGGATATATCGGAAGAGTCATTGTGGACATGGTTAATAATCATGAAATGTCATGGTCAGAATTTGAAGAGCTTAGGGAGCAAAAGAAAAGATCTTTAGGAATAGTATAATAGACTTATTAAAGATTTAAATTAGTAACTCGAAGAAGCAATTGACATCCGATAACATAATATTCACGCTGCGGATATTCGTCCTTGGCCCGGCATTCGCCAGACACCCAGCATGCGCTGGGTCGTGAATACAGAAACGTTATACGACAGAATTCAAACCCCAAAATACATCAAAATGGAGGACTAAAATGTTAGAATCTTTATTTAGAATATATTCTTTGCAGCGTCCAAGCAAAAATCAAGAAAAGAAAATGCGGAACTATATTGAAAACAAAATATTTGAGGAGTTTAGTGAAGGAGTGTATACAGATTCAACAGAAATAAATGAAATTATTCACTATTGTTTTAGACTTTACGTAAATATAATTCATTCTGAATTAAGCAATATATCTTCAAGTGATCTCATTTTAAATCTATTAGACGACTATGATAAAACTATAGAAATGAAAAAGCATAAAAGAATTTCACAGAATCAAAATGTACTCATAGATTGGCGAAAGCAAGGACCAATAATTAGAAGAGCAATTAAATTTATGATAGAAGACAGCATCATTAACTTTAATGATTTGCCAAAAAAACAAGTGAAAAAACAACATATTGATAAAATGATAATTTGTACAGAAGAATTAATTAAATTATCTATGCAAAGTGAGTCAGCTTTTGCACTATTTGATGATCAAACTACTTTAGAACTTAAAAAGGGACAAGATATATATTGGGATTTAAAAATTAATAATCCTTTGATTGAAAATGGGATTAAGTTTCCTGATTTATCCAAATTGTACGATGGAAAACGTATCATAGATTCTGACATAGTAGTTTTGAATGAGTTAATGAAAAATGATTTCATAAATTCATTCGGCGTAGAATTGAATGGATTGTGGAGAATTATAGAATTTTTAAAAAATGAAGAATATGATAAGGCGAAATATATAAAAAAAGAAATATTGTTGAGTAATTTGTCTAATTATACTGGAATCAAGATGGAATACATTTCTAAATTTTATGAAGGGTTTTCTATTAATGCGGAGAAAATGAAAGGAGAAGGACGGGACATCACAAAGCCGAAGCAAGAATATAGGTTGCTTCGAAGATTTTTTGTAGAAGTCACCATTGATAGTGAAGAGTATGTTACATGGAGTAAAGGAATGTTAAACGAATCCAGTTTGTTATTTTTAAGGGGGCTTTCTTATAAAAAAATACCATCTGAATGGTGCCCTAGCAAATTTAATAACGGCTTAGAAAAGGTGACTGAAAATCTCGGAATTTGGTTTGAAAATTTAGTTGACAATGAGTTAAGCAAACGTAACGTTGTAGGGCGCAAAAATTTGAAACATAGAATTGGTACTGAAAATTTCGAGGTAGTTATACCAGAAAAAGTAGGAGAAATTGATTACATTGGTTTTGATTCTAAAAGAAATGAATTGCTTCTCATTGAATGTAAAATGATTTCTCCAGCATTAGAACCAAAATTTTTTCGAGATGACTACGACAAGTTTATGAGAGACAGATCCAAGAAATTAGGATATAAAAGTCAATTTAAAACTAAAATAAATTGGGTAGAAGAGAATTTAGACGATATTAAGGATAAGTTCGGTAATCAAATTTCATTAAATATTAGTAGTTCAAGGCTTAGACCTATCTTGCTGACTTTTTATCCAAGTATTATAGAAGCATTTATTAAAGAATTCGAAGTATATACTTTGAGTGAATTTCTAGAAGCTTATTAGGACTAATTTTATATTGTTTACTCAGAGAGACAATTCCGTCGTATAACATAATATTCACGCTGCGGACATTCGTCCTCGATCCGACATACGTCGGATACCCGGCATTGCCGGGTCGTGAATACAGGAAGGTTAGCAGAAATTACTAAGGTACAAAAAAACTTATTTTAAAGCGAAAAGAGGAAAACACTAGTGTTTAAAAATTTTAAAAATATATTTTCAAAAAAAGAATTCGATATTCAAAAACTAGTGGATATTTCAAACGAGTTATATTTTGGAGAAGAAGGCGCAAAATTGCTTAATCAAGGTAAGAAGAAAAGAAGTGGAAAGCCTAAAAAACTAAATGAAAAGGAAATAAACAAATTAAACAGAAGAAGATTTTGGATTAAAATTTGGAATGGTTTTATTTCTAATTACTTAACTTATGTTATATGGGCAATAGGAGTAATGTTTTTCATCTTTATTATCCCTATTACCTATAACAAAGTTTTTAATACACCAGTAAATAAATTTGACGTATTTGCTCAAAACCTTGCTGGAGAAACCTCAGATTGGATTGCATTCTATGGTAGTTATTTTGGGGGATTATTTGGAGGGCTACTAACTTTGATAGGAGTCAGACTCACAATAAAACACAATAATAAACAACAATTCATTAAAGATTTTCCCAAAAAGGATGTGGCATTGCGCGACATTATAACTGAAATTGAAGGATTAAAGGAAAATATTGAGTCTTGCCATGATATAGAAGACTTATTTGCTTGTTTTGAAGAATTTAAATCGAAAGAGTTTGAACTACGAGAGAAAGCAGTTATTGTAAGCCCTTCGACGTATAAAGTGTTAAATAAATTCTTTGAATTTGTAGGAGATCGGAATAGAATTCAACTTGTACATACGATGAGTACTTTTCATTCAAAAGAAAGCGTTGAAAGCCTCCAAAACATTTTAATTGACTACGTTGCTATCTTTTCTAAATTGAAGAGGAAATTATTTTACGAATATGAAAAGAGCACACTTTGAAAACTGTAGGCTATTCATAGAAGAACGTAACTTCTTCTAACATAATGTTCACGCTGCGGGCATACGCCCTGTGTCCGGCATTTGCTGGAAACTCGACATGCGTCGAGTCGTGAACACAGGAACGTTAACTGAAACCCAAGAAGGCAAGAAGAAATAAGAAACCATCAGGTTAAATAAAAGACAGGAATAACCATGAATTAGACTCGCTGCAAACAAAATAAGTGCGCTGGAATGAAAACAGAGCGAAGCAGATTCAGGGAGAAGAGTGCCGTAAAGGGGGCGATATGATGAAGTAAATTCGAAGAAGTTAATCTGGGAATGTGGAAGTGGAATCAAGACACAGTTAAATTATATTTACGAATAGGTATATACCTTAAATAAAGGACAAGGAGAAAGAAGATGAACAAAGATAAATTTCCTACTACGAAAGACTATTTTTACAGCAACTGTTGTCTCTATCATATTAGCTGTTATTGCTATCATTATCTCTCTTATTGAAGGGATTAAGAGCGAACAAGCTAATTCAATCTTGCTCTCTTCATCCAAACAAGTAGAACAAGTTACTTCTAAATTGAATAATACTTTTGACTCTTCTTCTACGATGATAGAAGAAGTAAGACAATCGAGGGAGATTATCTATAATTTAGGCGAAGAGTTAAAGAACAGCAACTTACTCGCTGAGCTAAAAGCTCTCAGAGAACGAGTTGATAATTCTCATAGTGAAATAACTGGATTTAAGAAATTATTTGAGGAGTATAATTTGAGTAACAATTCAGAAAAATCAGAGATTACATTTGGTCTTCAGGCTACTAAGGATGATGTTGACCGATATATATCAAGTATAGACCGTTTAGATGGGAAACTTGTTGCTCAATTATTAAAGTTGGCAGATAGTGCCAAAGTAAAAGGAGTGAAACTTACCTTTACCGAGATATCAAATATATTAAGAGATATGTTGAACTATGAGCCTCTTGAGAGAGAAATGATTGTCGGTCTAAACATATCTTTTTTCATTAGTTTATGCTCTTTAAACTTGATTCATACTGAGAACGATTTTTATACTTTAAACGAATACTTGATAGACTACTATAAAAAACAGGATAAAGAAATTTATAAAGCTATGGATAAAGAGATTAGCAAACTATAATAGCTTAAAACTTTTATAGGCTTTTTTGAATAAGGTTATTCAAAAATGGTGCTTACTTTGAATAGTGGAAGCGGAACCGAGTGGTAAGGGGCATCAGTTAACAATATATTCACGCATCGGGCATACGCCGGACACCCGTCATGCGTCGGGTCTTGAATACAGAAACGTTAGATAACATTATTGATAAATAGGAGCGAACAGCGTGGAAAATAAAGAGATTCCAGAGGATATTATAGAAAATAGTAATTCAACAGATGGGAGCGTTACAGTATTTGCGAATAGAGTTGAAGAAGGAATTTTGGAATTGAAATCCCAAATAAAGAAAACAGCCAAAGAAAAGAAGTTATATTTTGGATTATCCTTGGGATTTGCTGCTCCAATAGCTGCAAAATATTTTGGTCAATTTAACCTTAATATTGTAGTAGAGATTATATTATGGGTTCTGAGTATTTTGATTTTTATCGCTGCATTGGGAACAGACTCTAGCAAACTTCAAGAAAAACTTGAAAAGTTAGAATACAGAAAAAATTCTATGTTGAAATTGATTAATCCTAACTATGAACCTACATATTTTGATAGCCTTGTTAGCATTAATATTGATAATTTGAGTGAATATTATTCTTTAGTTAAGAAGCATACACAAAAGAGTTTTATTTTATCTTGTACAGCTTCTATTTCAGGTTTTGTGCTAATAGTTTTAGGTTTAGTCTTTCAATATATTAATAGCGATTATGAGAACATTTCTTTTTTAGTAACTAGCTCTGGTGTTGTAGTAGAACTAGTATCAGGCCTATTTTTTTATTTATACAATAAAACAGTTCGGCAACTCAAAGATTATCATGATAGTTTGTTAGAAGTTCAAAATATATTGTTATCATTTAAATTGATTGAAGAAACAGAGCAAGCTAATGAAAGACTTCCGTTAATAACAAAAATGATCGAATTTTTAGTGAGTAAAAGAAACTAATGATAGTTGCATTAAATCAGTCAATAACATCATCTAACATAATATTCACGCTGCGGGCACTCGCCCTTGGTCCGGCATTTACCGGACATCCAGTATGTGCTGGGTCGTGAACACAGACACGTTAATGGCTACACTGAATCAGATTGGCAAAACGAAATTATAGACGTCTTGTTATTGATGTACCCTAAATATATCCGAGTATATAAAGAAGTGAAATTCAGAGATGAATATAGTTTAAAACAACGAAGATTAGACTATATGCTAATTGACTCAAGTGGGAATGTTGATGTTTAAAAATAAAAAAAACAAATTTTAATGCTCTGATTTCTCAACATACGTATAGAGATAATTTTGTTCCGGTTAGAGAACTATCAGGTACTATTATGCAAGTAGAAAAGTATTTGTTTCATTTGAACAAGTCGGGAAGACAAGGTGAAAAGATTTAACAAATAAATATAGGGAGTACCTTCCGAATGGTTTCGAGATTAATATTACAAGTCCTAGTGCTATCATTATTCTTGGAAGAGAAAAGGAACTGAATAGCGAACAACTTCGAGATTTAGAAGTTATCAAAAGAAAATATAAAAATGTAATAGATATAGTTACATATGATGATCTATTAGACGGTTAGAAGGCATTATAGGTGAATTTCAAAATCAATTATCCGAACCTAATCCGAGATAATGGGCAATTTAAGCAACATACTCTCAAGTAAATAAAATTTATGAGCCATATTTAGATAGAAGGTATATTTACTCATTATAAATCTCTGAATATCAATAAATACATTGAAATTTTCTGAGGGAGACTACAAGATGTTGAAAGACAAAGTTAGATTGATTATTAAAGGTCCAGTTATGTCGATGTGATATTGGGATTATCATTAAGGAATATACTTTTAAATTTTTAGTAGAAAGGTGCTGTTTGAGTTGATCCATCAGGTAATTCATTTTTATATTAACAAACTAGGTAATTATAATTTAGTCTTTAATAACATGAAGGTATATTGGTTTGGATTTATTAGTTTGTTAGGGTTAGTTAGTATTGCCTTTTTATTTATTCCTAATGACTACAAGTTTTATGGATTTGTAACTTACCTCATACTAACAATTATAGGATTAAACATTGTGAACATTAAAGCTAAGAAAATCGTTCTTACTAAATATGGACTGAAACAAGATGAAAGAATGTGGGGTGGTTCTGAATTTAATCTATATAAGGAAAATGAATTAAAAAAATATTTAAAGAATGAACTAGGTCTAAATTTATCGAAAAGCTGTACTAAAATAATTGAAACCCTAAATAAGGAAATTGAAAATACTAAACTCACAATTTTTTTTGTTCCAGGCATATTTGTTGGTCTCTTTATACCAATATGGAACCAATATGCTATCACTCAATTCAAAAATATAAGTTTAATGTCCGAAGCAATAACAGTATTAGGTGTTAATATTATAGTAATATTTATGATAACTTACGTGATTTCACTTCTTAGATTTGTTATGTCTGATGTAGTGAGTTTGAGAAGAAACAGATTAAAAGAACTAGTAAGCTTAATTGAAGGTATTGATTTGAGAAGCAGTGATAAAGACTCTGAGAAGTGACTAACTTTTAAATAGATATATTATTCGAATAGAAGTGGCTTTAATGGAGGTTTGATTTTAGGGGGAGAAATACATCAGCAGACCAGCGAATTGCTAGGACCGTTCAAACGTGAAAGAATAGTCTAGTTGATTTTCAACTAGCACACACAATGTCGTAATATCCAGCTCTTATTTTCGAGAATAGATTGGAAGCTGAGAGCTGATCTTATTATTGACACCGAAGGCTTAAATCGGTGTTTTTATATTTTTAATTCGATCCCCGCATTAAAATGATCATTTGTTATCTTACAATTTGGATTAGTCGAAGATATTAGTATACAGCATCGGAGCGCAGGTATTTGAATTAAAAATGACTGCTCACGTCTAGCATTAACAAGACATGATGCAGTTTAGACCCATCAGAGAGGTGCATGTATGAGCCGGTTGCTTGACTTATTGGAAGAGGAACGGCGCAAGCTTAATCAGCTTGGAGAGGCATCCTTGAAGCAAGCGATTCCGTTGTGGGACAACCCCGAAGTGCAAGAACAGAGCCGAAGGGTGGATGAACTGGTGACCCGAGTGAGTGAAATGAAGGCGAGGAATAACCGAGTTGTATGATGATGGGTGAGGTACATAATGCATAGGGGAGGAGAAACAATGGATTTTCCATCGTGGATGCAACAAGCGATTCAGGCAAGGCTGGATGAGGTGTCTGCACGGATCGAGCATGATCCTAAGCTGAGTCGTGTACGTAAGGAAACAGACGAAGCATTTGAAGCTTTGTTTGTAGGCAAGGACCTGGAGCAAATGCCTGAATATACCGAGTGGGAAAATCGGCACATTGTCAGCAAAGGAATAGAGAATGAGCGGTTGTACATGCAGGGATTAAGAGATGGTATTCATCTCACCGTATCCTTGCTGGGTCAGTCGATGTCGGAGGAGATCAATACAAAGGCTCATCAACCCTCTAACGCGAACCCATAAGACAGGGGAAGCGACCTCAATCTCTACCTAAAAAACAGCCGAAGCGTGTAACTATCGCTTCGGCTGTTTTTTTAATCTCTACTTTTCCCAAAACCCTATCTTACTTCGCACTTACCGATTTAAACCAATCATTCACTTCTTGCGTGATCTGATCTCCGCCATTGGATTTCCAGTTGGCGACGAATTGGTCAAAGGCATCAATTGGCAGATTGCCGTAGATGATTTTGTTGAAGGTTTCCATCTCGGACTGGCGGAGCAGGTTCCATTTGGACACCATGGTTGGTGTGGCTGCGCCAGTAAAATAGTTTTGTTTACGGATGTCGATCTGGGACATAACCACTTTACCTGCATACCAGTTTTCCGGTTTGCGGAACTCGGCCATTTGTTTCTCGTAAGGTGTTTCAGGCTTCTCGCCGTTGGCCAGCTTCACGAGTGTTTTCATGTACAGATCCGGGATACGTGCTGGGCCGGTCAGGAAAGGGAATTCGTTGGAGAAGTCTTTGATCTTCTCTTTGTCACTGGTCGGTTGTCCGTCAATGATATCCCAGTCGTAACCTTTGGCGAAGCCGTATTCATACTCACTGCCCGCAGCCGGGTTAGCCAGGTTATCGAGCAAGTAGTTGTAGTACAGGAAGATGGCTTCTGGATGCTTCGCATCCTTGTTGATCATGATACTTGCGTTGACACCAGAGTTCTGCCATTTCGTACCGATCTTGCCGTCTGGGCCAGCTGGAACAGGGTAAGCTTTATACTTTGAGCCAGGTACGTTCTTCAGCAGGTCGGGTGCAGGCCAGTCCGGTACCCAGTTTGCGCCAGGCAGAATTCCCGCTTTGCCCGCTGTCCAGCTTTCAGCGGATTTGCCTTCGTCCCACAGAGCGGAGTCAGCGTGGATATAACCTTTATCCATCCATTCAGCCAGCTTGGCAAGGGCTTGTTTGGCACCCGGGTTAACGGAGCCGTACTCGAGATTGCCGTTCGCGTCTTTGTTCCATTGCTCCTCGATTGTACCGTATGCACCGAACAACCAGTCGAGTTGACCCATCCAGGTGTTGGTGTTATTTTTCAGCGAGATTGCCAGCGGGAATACTTTGTCTGGAGACAGACCATCCGGGTTCTCGTTTTTGAATTTGTCCATGATGTTCTCAAGGTCTGCGATGGTTTTCGGAGCTTCCAGGTTCAGCTTCTCCATCCAGTCCTCGCGGAGCCAGAGCAGTGTATCATCGTTATCGGTGTACTCCATGATCGGCATGTTGTATTTCTTGCCGTCCTTGGTGAACGGATACCACAGTTCAGGATGTGCTGCGGCGTGATCTTTCAGGGTCTGACTCGCGTACTTGTCGAACAACTCATCGATGGCGATGAATTGACCGGAGTCGATCAGCTGATTCGTCAGTACCGCATTGGTGGGTACCGTTACGAAATCAGGCAGCTTCTCGCCAGAGGCGATAGCCAGTTGCAGCTTTTGTCTGTATTGATCGTCATTGGCCGGATACCAGGTATCTTTATGCTTCATACCCAGCGTTTCGAGCATCCAGCGATCGTGCACGTTATTTTCTTTGGTATCTCCTTGCACGTATTTCTTCGGCATCAAAACCGAACTGAACTCGATGGGTGGGTCATATTTTCCTTTGGCAAAAGCAGCTTCTGCTTCCGCTGAGCCGACTGTTCCCGGCGTATTATCGCTACCATTGTCACTGGCTGTCTCGCCACTGCCGCACGCAGTGATCGTGATGAGCGCGATAACCATGAGCAGTGACCACCATGTTTTGAATTTGATCATTGTTCAATCCCCCTACGGTGTATGATCTTTACAAATGCGTGTTCAAAAAGGCCGGTTTTCAGTACCGAGAAGATGGGATGAAGCTAGAAATGGAGTAGCGGAGCGTAGATAGAGCTACGTGAGCAACGGACATTTCGGCTGAATTCCATATTCGATGCTGATGATGCCGCTAGGCATCCTTCGTAATCAAAAGCGGACTTTTTGAACAACCTCTACAATGTAACTGTACCAATTTGGGCGGGAGGGCATCTATATGAGTTTGTTAGTTTCGATAGGACTCTATTAGTGAATGTTCCAAAAGAACGTTTTTCTGTCATGTTATTTATGCTGGTCTCTGTATTCCTGCGGAGTAACGCCAAATTGACGCTTGAACACTTTGATAAAATAAGCCGGGTCCATATAACCAATCTCCATGCTGATTTCGTACACTTTTTTGGTGGTCGTGACCAGCTTGTGGCAGGCCCGATCCATACGCAGGCGCGAGATATAATCACTGATGCCTTCGCCGGTTTCTATCTTATAGATCTTGGACAAATGGGTCGGGTGCAGGTTGACATGGTCAGCCAGTACACGTAAAGACACATCCAGATGCAGGTTTTTATCTGTAAAATCCTGAATCTTCTTCACATACTCGGAACGAATGTCCTTGATCTCGTTGGACGTGCCTTCCTTGAGTTTGCCGAGCACACTGAGTGACCATTTCCGCAGTTTGCTGATGGTAGCGAAAACTTCCCCACTTTGCAAATCCTCGACATCATTTCCCATTAAGGTGGTCAGAGTCAGCTTGTTCCGATGAGCGATGTTGGTGAACGATGCTGTAATGAGAAAACCAGCCTCCATGCAGTGCTCCCATGATTCCGACCATTTCTCATCCAGCTCTGCGCAGACCGCGAGGATTTTCTCTTCCGCTGCATCCCACTGTCCGCTCTCAAGCAGACTAATGAAGGTGGGCGGGGTATACAGCACATCGAGTGGACCTTGCGCCGCAGGTGTCTCAACATCGCTAACGCGCATGACGAATTCGCGTTCGTCGCCGACGATCTGCCGAAAATAGGCGGAAGCCTGACGGAAGCGATCGTAAATCTGGTCCGGAAAGGTGAACCACTCGGTGATGACAATGGAGAGGGAGCCTTTCAGAAACTGTTTTACTTTGGATTGAAGCTGAATCGATAACTTCTCCAGGATGGTTTCTTTGCCAATATCGCCTTTCCGTTCTTTCAACTGAAGTAAAAACACCAGATATCCGTGCTCCTCCTTCACGCCCCACACTTCCATAAACTCACCCATAATCTCTTCCGCCATATTGATGATCGCATATTCGATCAGGGTCTGATCATTGCTGTCATAGTGTCCGAATTCTTCTTCCAGCCGTACCAGCATTAAAGCAGCATCCCCGGTATGAAAGGGGAGATTGTAATTGGCGAGCTTCCGATCCCATTCGGCAGCGGCGATTCGTTGTCCCTGCAACGCCCCTAGAAGCAGTCGTCCTCGCAAATGGGGGAGATTCTCTCGCAACGTAAACTGTGTTCGTGTCAGTGAACTGACAAGTTCCCATTCGTTGTTCAATTGATCGATGGCCTTCTGAACAGCACCCATTAATTCATCGTCTGTGGGCGGCTTCAACAGATAGTCCACGGCTTCGAACTGGATGGCTTTTTTGGCGTAATCGAATTCGGAGTATCCGGATAACAGGATACATTTTATTTTTTTGTCCCGGATGCGGATGCGTTCGATCAGTTCAATGCCTGTCATTTCAGGCATCTGAATGTCTGAGATTACGATATCGATGGGGTGGGTATCGATCATTTGTAGTGCTTCGTGTGCCGAATATGCTTTATGCACATGTTCGATCCCCAGTGTGTGCCAGGGCTTGGTCATGGACAGGTTATCGACCCAGTGTGCTTCATCGTCTACGATCATCATTTGCATGTTTGTATTGTCTCCTTGGTGGTTGAACGCAGACATCTGTACACTTGCCACTCCGATGACAGAATAACCTTCCGATCGCTGTTATCCCCAGATTTATTGAATGAATTTAATAATGTGTAAATCTGGTGATAAAGGCGAGCACTCCGTTTCTTCAGGTTTTTTCTGTCCTCTGCGTTATCGTGTACGTGATCTTGTTCAAAATTAAATCGTCAATTTATTGTTTGTATTAACTTAAATTTGTATCGGTATTACCTTTATCGAAATCTGTGTCCTCTTTTGGTATCTCCCAGATGATTTCGGTTCGGAATCCGCCAAGTGGGGATGGGCCGAATAGGAGGTAGGAATGACTGCCGAACAGGTGCGTGATTCGTTGGTGCGTATTCCAAAGGCCGCAGCCCATTTCCTCTTGTAAAGGTTCCTGCATCTTCAAGTTTAGCGCTTCGTATTGTTCCGGGCTTAAGCCTGGGCCGTCGTCGTCGATGTATATTCTGCCAAAACCATTCAAGCGCTCCCCGGTAATTCGGATTTCCCCGGATGAATAGGACTTCGCTACACCGTGAATTACGGAATTCTCGACCATCGGCTGAAGCATTAATCGTGGCACCGACTGGGAGAGCATATCCTCAGGGATATCGATGTGATACTCAATTCGACCATTGCGCAGCTTCTGGATATCCAGATAGTTGATCAGCAGCTTGATCTCTTCTTGTAGCGACGACGTCTCCCGTTCCATACGGGTGGTATAGCGATAATACGCACTTAGGTTATGCGCCATGGAGACGACGGCTTGCTCGTCCTTCATTTGGGCCATGTTGATGATATACCCGAGACAATTATATAGGAAATGCGGATTGATCTGCGCTTGTAATTGCTTCAGCGTAGCTTCCCTGGCTCTAATCTTCTCGTGGAACACATTCTCGATCAGATCCTGAATCTGATGGGACATATCGTTGAATCGGCGGAACAGGAATGAGAACTCATTCTGGTTTTTGCTATGCAGTCGGACAGAATAATCCCCTTGCTCTACGCGGCGTAAGCCTTTGATCAGCTTTTTGATCGGATATTGCACATTTCGGTACAGCAGGATTGAAGCAGAGATGCCCACCACCAGCAGCAAAATCATACAGGTGTAGAACAGATTCTGACTCAGCGAGATGGGTTTCAAAATCTGATACAGTGGAATCACGTCAACCAGATGCCAATCCAGATAAGTGGACTTCACGGAGCTAACCAGATAGTTCTTACCGTTCAGCTCTACGACATCCTGTGTAGTATCTTCCGGAGAATGCGTGTCCAGATACTGAATGAGTTCTGCGGATAATTGCTTGTCCGCGCTGCGATTCAGAATGGGTGAATTTCCTTTGTGATACAAGAAAGGATCGCCTTGTCCACCCGCTTTATACGTATCCAGCATATTTTGAATATTTTCGTAGCTGAAGCTAGCTTCAATCACGAGATTACTTCCCGTGAGCATCCCCGGCTGTGCCAAGGAATCGGTATAAAACCAATAGAAGGAATTTAGTTCGTCCTGTGATGCGGCTCCCTGATCCCCATAGGTCCATCGTCCACTCATATTTTTTTTCAAATATGCCTCATCATATCCTGTCGTTTGGTTGTAGTTGGCTATGACATCCTTATTCTGCTGTGAATACACCGCATATCGGGTAGGCCATATATCCGTAACGCCGGTTTGCAGCGTCATCTTCTCTTGTATCACATAACGGGTCTGCATCCGGTCATATCGATCATCCCACATGTTAAGGCCGTTGAATGCTCTGACATTGGGATCTCGGGAGAGAATCAGGCTGAAATCCATCATCTGATTGATTCGGGAGTCGATCTGACTGGACAGAAACGTGAGCTGTTTGGTGTTGGAGATCTGCAGTTCTTTGCTGACGACATCATAGGTGACGTTATTCGAGTAGGTGTACATGATCAGAATGGGGATGAACAAGACCACAATTAACAAGTTTATTTTGGCAAAAAGACTGAATCGGGATCTGGTAGTACCTTGAAAAGGCATTAAGCGCTTCCATATATGCATGAAAAGTCTCCTTCTAATTCGTGTGTAAACAACGTCTTCCGATGATATCCCTAACAAAACACTATCAAGCCTAACAATGTTATATAGTCAGACCTCAGAACGGCTTGATACTATTTATATCAGAGAACCCGATCACACACAAAAACTTTTTTTGGGAACAGGAGAAGCGCTATGGAGGCTAAATTGGAGGGTAAGCGGATCCCGCAGGCAAACGTTGGGAACAAGCTGGATAAAAAGAGAAAAAAACGCTACAAACAGCCATGGATTCTGCACTTCATGGTGTTGCCGGCGGCTATTATGGTCTTTATATTTTCATACATTCCGATGTCCGGGATTTTGATGGCATTTCAAGATTATAAACCTGCACTGGGATTTTTTAATTCCGAATGGGTAGGACTGAAGCACTTCAGGTACATGTGGGAAAATGATTATTTCCTGCAAATTACGTGGAACACGCTATTTTTTGCCTGTACGAAGATCGTCATGAATCTGATCATTCCGTTTATCTTTGCCTTATTGCTTAACGAGGTACGGAAGATGGCACTGAAAAGAACAATTCAAACACTCGTGTATCTTCCTCACTTTCTGTCTTGGGTTACGTTGTCAGGCATTCTGATCGACATTCTGGCCCAGACGGGTATTGTCAATCAGTTCTTGGTATCCGTATTTGGTATCAAGCCGATCTTCTTCCTGGGGGATGGGAGTTGGTTCCGATTCACGATTATTGCGAGTGATGTCTGGAAAGAGTTTGGTTTCAACACAATTATCTTCCTAGCGGCACTGTCCGGTATTAACCCTGCACTTTATGAAGCAGCTGAAGTGGATGGAGCGGGACGCTGGAAGCAAACGATGTATATTACCATCCCGGCACTGATTCCTATTGGGATCGTAATCGCAACGCTGGCACTGGGTAATGTGCTTAACGCCAACTTTGACCAGATCTTTAACTTATATAGTCCATTGATTTACCAACAAGGAGATATTATCGATACGTTTGTGTATAGAGAAGGTCTGTTAAGTGGACAGTTCAGTTTCGCTACCGCCGTGAATCTGTTCAAATCGGTCATTAGCCTGATCCTGATTGTGATCTCGTACCGACTGGCTTACCGATTCGCCGGATACCGAATTTTCTAGAAAGGATGACAAACGAATGTATCATAAAACGATGCCTTACCGCATATTCAGCATATTCAACAATGTGTTCCTGACCATCCTTTCACTGCTCTGCTTGCTGCCTTTGTATCACTTGCTCATGGTATCACTTAGCGCATCTGCGCCTGCAAATGCTGGTCTCGTCACGTTCTGGCCAATTGGATTCACACTGGAGGCGTATGCGAAGACATTTGCCAATACAAACTTCCTCTCCTCCTTATGGGTATCTGTGGAGCGGACGGTACTCGGTACTGGACTTGCGTTAATTGTTAATACGCTTGCAGCCTATGCACTTTCCAAAGAGACGCGGGTGTTCCGCGCACGTAACATCTATCTGTGGTATTTTGTCATCACGATGCTGTTCAGCGGTGGCCTCATTCCGGGGTATATCCTGATTCTGAAGCTGGGACTGATGAACACATTGCTGGCCTTGATCCTGCCGGGATTGGTTGCGGTGTTTAACATCATTCTATTGCTGAACTTCTTCCGTACCGTTCCCAAAGATTTGGAAGAAGCTGCATTTATCGATGGCGCAGGTCACTTGCAGACGTTTATCAAAATCTATCTGCCCGTCTCCGTACCTGTTATTGCAACGGTTTCACTCTTCATGATGGTTGGACATTGGAATGCGTATTTTGACGGGATCATCTACATCCGTGATGCGGAAAAACTTCCACTCGCCACATTCATGCAGACGATCATCGTGCAGGCCGATATGTCGAAGCTTGATCCAGAAGCGGTGAAGAACCTGTCCCAACGGACAATTCGGGCTTCGCAGATCTTTATCAGCGCACTGCCGATCCTGCTTGTGTACCCGTTCCTGCAACGTTATTTTGTAACGGGGATTGTGGTTGGAGCTGTTAAGGAGTAGTTAAATGTAGGGAATGAATAGGATTGTAAAATGGAGTCACTGAACTGGGGAAGGCCAGGGAGGTGGCTTCTTTTTGGTGTATGGAAAAAGAATGTTGCACATATGTAGTGTATTACCTTTATTTGAATAAAATGGTACGATAAGAAAGGTGAAATGCAAATATATCCTGATTATTCCTATCGAGGAGTTGTACATAGTGAAAAAGATGATGATGTTTACACTTGCTGTAACGTTATTAAGCTGCTCCATGGCTCATACCGTTTCAAGTGCACCTAAGAAAATCAGCGTAATTTTTAATGAAAAGGAACTCAAAACACAGGCAGGAGTCGAAGCAAAAATGATAGACGGCCGAGTATATATCCCGGCTAATATTCTTCGAGGTGCGAGATTCTCGGTAGAGTATAAAAACTCAACGCTTCATTTGGTTAATAGCTATTTTCTGTACACCAGAAATTTGATGGAGATGCATGTGTTTAATCATGTCTTTACAACGCGATTCAACAAGGTGGATCAGGAAGTGGTTCACATTTTGGGCAATGTGCTGCTGGAAGAGCCGGTAGATTTCTCGAAATTACACGAGTTCATAGCGGAAGCTGAATCAAATGCGGGAATCCGACCGGAGAACTTTACTCCCGTGCTAGACTATAATTCCTTTGATTTTGGATCTGCGAGACGAAGTGTAGAAGCATACAAAAAAGCAAGTCGAGAGTTAATCGCTTATGTCGATACTGGAGACAAAGAGAGGTTGAAGTCGTTTTACGAAGAGAGAAAACAGGCACTTGAGTATTACGATTCTTACACGAATGTGTATGATCTTATTTTTAAAGCGAGTTTTACGAGTGCAGTGAGATAGAGAAGAAAATAGTAATGATGATTAGTGCAGGAGGGAATTCAAAGTGGATTTTAGAAGAATAACTTGGGATAATTTTATCGAATGTATTGAACTTTAAAATGACTTGGGTTATTAAGATGACTTTATTCTCGAATCAGGTAGATTCCAAATTCAGAGAGGATGAATACGATGATGGATCAAATCTTGAAACAAGCAATAGTCAGGGGAGAAACTTCGCTAGGCATTGAATTTGGATCCACACGAATCAAAGCTGTACTTATTGATCACCATTTTAATACCATCTGTTCCAGCAGTTATGAGTGGGAAAATCAATTGATTGGCGGTTACTGGACTTACCAGATGGATGAAATGATTCATGGGTTGCAACAAACCTATCATCAATTAAAGCAAGAGATTGAAACAAATTATGGTGTAACGATACAAAAAATTGGCTCAATCGGATGTTCTGCTATGATGCAGGGTTACATTGCACTTGATCAAACAGGGGAGTTATTGGTTCCGTTTCGTACATGGCGCAATGCCACAACGGGGAAGGCTGCATCAGAGCTAACCGAGAAATTCCAGTTTAAAATTCCAGAGCGCTGGAGCATCGCACATTTGTATCAAGCGATTTTGAACGGAGAAGAGCATGTCGCTAACATCAATTATATTACGACACTATCAGGTTACATACATCGGCTGTTGACTGGCAGTAAAGCTATAGGTATAGGGGATGCCTCAGGTATGTTCCCAATTGATGAATCCACACTGGGATATCATGAAGAAATGGTGAAAAAGTTTAACGATTTAATTGCCGACAAAGGCTACCCGTGGAATCTTAAAGATATTTTACCTAAAGTGTACACTGCCGGTGAACATGCCGGATATCTTAGTGAAGCTGGTGCTCGATTGTTAGATCCATCAGGTAACTTGGAATCCAATATACCACTGTGCCCTCCGGAAGGGGATGCTGGAACAGGGATGGTCGCTACAAATAGTGTCCAAAAACGTACGGGTAACATTTCCGTAGGTACATCGATTTTTGCCATGATTGTATTAGATAAAAAGCTATCTACGGTATACCCTGAGATTGACATCGTGACTACACCTGATGGCAATCCTGTGGCTATGGTTCTTGCGAATAACTGCTCCAGCGATATTAATGCCTGGGTCGACTTGTTCCGTGAGTTTTATGAGGCGATGGGACAGAAACCCGATATGAACCAGTTATTCAGTGTGTTGTTCAATGAAGCACTGAAAGCTGACGCTGATGGCGGTGGCTTACTGAGCTATGGCTACTATTCAGGCGAGAATATTACAGGAATTGCAAAAGGTCGTCCGTTGTTTGTACGTTCTCCAGAGAGCCGTTTCAATCTGGCAAACTTTATGAGAGTCCATCTGTTTGCTGCATTTGCTGCACTAAGGCTCGGGCTGGATATTCTGACACAGAAGGAGCACGTAACGATTGAGCACATTTGGGCGCATGGGGGATTGTTTAAAACCCCACTAGTCGCTCAAAAAATATGCGCATCCGCACTGAATATTCCCGTGTCGGTCATGTCTACCGCTGGTGAAGGTGGCGCATGGGGAATGGCTATTTTGGCTTCCTACATGGTTAATAAGCAACAGCACGAGGGTTTGGCAGAGTACCTTACTACTAAGGTGTTTATTGATGCAGAAGGACAAGAGGTTTCTCCAAATAGCGCAGACGTGAATGGATTTGCCTTGTTCATGGAGCGTTACACGGAAGGGCTGGCCATTGAGCAGTCAGCAGTAGATCATTTGCTGGAGAATGGGAAGAAAGCCTGAGATGTAATAATTTCTTGAACAGAGGAGATTGTAACGAAGCCCGTTGCCTACACTATGCTGCCCTGCTATAATTTCGTTATATCTATCGTATTGGGGGTTATGACGTGGCAATATGGATAATGCCGGATTGCTCGTTCGCTAGAAAGCCTTACGCAAAGCCTGAATAGGGGCGGACTTTGTGTAGGGCGCGACAAAAATGAGATCGTTTGCCCTGAAATCAATATCAACATAATGTTACATCCCGCAGGCTTTGCACCTTATTTGTTCTTCCAATAAAAATAAGGGGCTGAACGCCATGCAAACACCATTTATTCAGAATCATCAATTTAATTATATTCAAAAACAAGCTGATTTCCTGCTCAAAACGCTACGCTCGGTTGTAGATCCCAAAGTATTGGAAACCGTCCGTTATACGGTCGGCACCAATGCGGTGAGCATCTTCGATGAACTGACTCCGGAACAAAAGCAACTGCTGGAGCAGTTATCCACGTATGAGACGACACATGAATTGCAGACGTATATGAACCAGCTCGAATCATATCTGATTCCATATCCGCAAGTATCAGCGAAGCAGATTCAGAAACTGTTTCCAAAGGCCAAGAAGCTCAAAGTGCCCGATCTCGAATCCATCGATTACGCACGTACTACCTATCTGAGATGGACTGACATTGCGACGAGCCGTTTGTTCATCGTGTATCCGTACGAAGGCAGATTCCTCGGTATCGAGGGACGGATTACACCCACGAACAAAAAAGGGTACTGCATGTTCTGTCATCGTCATCAGCAGCTTGGATTCTTCAACGTGAAGACCAAAGCTCATTCGCCGGACAACTTTTCTTCCATTGCTCAGTACGTATGCACGGATAACACAGCTTGCAACCATAGCATTACCGACATCACCATGCTGGAGAAGTTTCTTCTCTCGACAGTAAAATAATGCAAGACACACAGACAGGGTCGCTCTACGGAGCGACCTTTTTGCCGTGTTCAAGCGTAGTGATTCGCCATTGAACGTATCACAAAACTTCAGAATACATATTCGGGTCATATCTTTTTTCTCATACGATCATGGAGTAGGAATATCGTTGGCATAGTTCAGTCCCAGGTGATGTGCATGGTTCAGCAGTGCCTCATAATGCTCAGGCTTGGATTCCAACGTTTCATATAAAAACTCAACCCTCGATTGGGACACGCCGCAGTAATCGGCAATACCCACATTGAGCAAATTGGCAATCGATTCACCATAGTTGCGCTTGTGCATTTGTTCTTCCGTCACACCCGAAAGAGAGAGCCACAATATCTGCTGATGAGGGAGCTTATTAGCGCCATAGGCAAATCCGTTGTTCATGACACGATCTACATAACCTTTCAACATGGCTGGCAGATGCCACCACCAGAGAGGAAACACAAAAGCGACAGCATCGTGTTTCTTCAACCGCTCCATCTCCGTCTCAACCTCAGGCGAGAATACCTGATTTTCTTGGGTATAGTCAGGTTCATCCATCTCTCGGAGAATCGGGTCGAATCCAATCCCATGCAAATCCAATATCTCATAACCGTGACCAGCTTCGGTAAGCCCCTGTGCAAAACGTTGAGCTACCTGAAAGGTCAAGGAGTCTTTTCTTGGGTGGGATACTACAACGAGTACGTTCATCTTATCTTTCACTACCTTTCTGGATTGCAGTATTGTAGCCATAAATCAGTGGCTGATGCTATTATAAACAGGTATGAAAACATCTGGAAGTACGCACTTTGATGTTCTATAGGAAGAATGAAGTGCTATAGGAACATTAAAGTACCCTAAATGGATGCCTCGAAATAGGCTCAAATAGTAGAAAAAAGAGCAGTAAAAAGATTATATTTTCACTTGGGATACAGCCTGATCATGGAGGGGTTCAGAATGACGGAACATGGAGAAACGAGTGCTCCAAAAAAATATAAAGTAGGCGTGGAAGCGGCCTTGGAAGTGATGGGCGGGAAGTGGAAGCCTTTGATTATTTATCATTTGATGACTGGACGGAAACGCACGTCAGAGCTTCGACGATTAATACCCGACATTACGCAGAAGATGCTGACAACGCAGCTCAGAGGTCTGGAAAAGGATGAGATTGTGCAGCGCAAGGTATATTCCGAGGTTCCTCCCAAAGTAGAGTACGAGTTAACGGACTACGGCTGGGGACTCAAGCCTGCTTTGGATCATTTATGTTACTGGGGAGAAGATCATTTGGACAAAATCCACGGGGATAAGTTTAAAGTGTTGGAGGACTTCGATTCGGAAGAGAAGGGGGCGAGAAATTGAATGGTGCAGAGCACGTGAAACAGGCAGTTCCCATCCGTTGTGAAGGCGTAGCTGTAGTTCTGTTAAAGAAGAGCCTCGATCAATACCGTGTACTGATGCTGAAACGGGCTGGTCGTATGTTGCATAATGAATGGTGTTATGTTGGCGGCGGTATAGAGCAGGGCGAGAAGGCATGGGAAGCTGCACTCAGAGAGGTTCACGAGGAAACAGGTATTACGGAAGTACGGTTGTATTCTGCCAATCAATTCGAACAATATTATTCACCCATGGGGGAGTATATCTATACCGCACCCGTATTCGTAGGATATGTAGATGAAGGCCAGCCTGTCCGGTTAAATCATGAACATACCGAGTACCAATGGATGACGTTTGACGAGGCCAAGGAAAATGCGGCATTGCCCGGCATTGATGATATTTTGGATTTTGTTGAAAAACATTTTGCCAGAAAAACCCCTTCCGAGTGGCTTCGGATTAATGAAGAGAATAATTAGGAGATGGAACTCATCACGTACAAGACGATTTATCCAAGAGCATGGTTGAGCCTATTATGTATGTTGGTCATTGAAACTATACTTTTAAGGGATGGTATTTACAATAAAAATGGGATTTGGAAGTACTCCCTGATCGCTCTATTGACCTATATTCTGGTTTATATCGTTTTCCTGATCTGGCGGTTATTTTTCACTAAACCCAGTATTACGCTGGAGAGCGATCATGTGATTTCTATGAAACATCAGAGATATGATGCATCTCAGATTGAGTGTATTTATATGAATTACAGACGGATTGGCATCAAACTCTATGGTAAACGGTTAGTGCCGATGGATCTATGTTTTTACTTTCAACGAGGTCAGGAGTCCGCAGGCGTAGAAGCTGTGCATGGATGGGCGGCGCGAAACGACAAAGAGATCAAACATAAATTGTTTCAAACCTTGGGGTAGAACAGTGTGTTTGTTGAGTATAAGGGATCGTTGAGGAGGTGCAGCTTAATTCTTGTCACAAATTAAAAAGGTCTTTGCTTAATAGCAAAGTAGATTCTATAAATCAACAGGAGAGATGCCCATGAGATATCTAACGAAAGAATGGTATGAGCTTTGTCAGCAGACACATCTTCATTTTGGTTTAAGAGTACATAACGGAGCTTACGAGTCAGATGAGAATCTATTTTTAAGGCTGTATAAAAGAAAGGAAAAAGCACATGTGAAGCAGGAGCGAGAGCTATATAACTTGGACCCACGTTTCATGCTGGAGCATGATGGTCAAGTACTTACTCGCGTAGACAAAGCTTTCGGTGAGGAAGAAGTGACTGAAGAGGATCAGATCGTATTTCACATGCCTCCGGAAGAACGAGAGCATATCGAGAAACTCATTGCAGAATATGATGTACGTCCTCCTTTTGATGAGAAGAAATGTAAGGAAGAGTACAAAGAATCGATGGAGTGGAATTTTCAATACAAGGCGGAGAATTTGCCACAGGAAATCGTTGAACAAATTGCGGATATCCGTGTCTTTACGTTGGGTTATTGCACGAGAGAAGTTATGCTCCAGCTGAATAAACAGAGTGCAGAGAATAGAAGAGAAATGGAACGCATATCGAAAGAATTTAGAGAAGTGATGCTGGCACAGGATATTCCCGATGAAATACATAATCGGGTTCAATTTCATGATTGTACAGTGACGGAACTGCCGACAGGGGATGAAGTGGTCATTCGTTTTGACACCCGTGGGGGCTTCACCAACATAAATAAACTCACGCTCGTTGCGCCGGAAATCCTTAAGCAAGACGGTGGGATTGTAGGCAGTTACTGGCTGTATCAAGAGCTGTATCGGATCGATAACGGATATGAGCTTCATGTTCTATTTGGTGGAGAAAATATGCCTGAATTGATTGTGCGCTGTGCTGACATTCTTGTAGAGGTAGAATGAGAGAGGCCAAGAGGATGAATATGGAGGGAATAGAGATGGAATGGACCACCAGTACGTTTGGTTATTTATCTACTCCCGTATTTGTCGTGGGCATTGCATTTTACTTCTTTCCTGATTTTCTATACAAAATATTTGTCCTGATGAGATATCGAAAAATTAAACCGAATTACGAGTTTGAAGATACCCTCCCAATAGTGATATCCCTAAACATATCGAAATAATATTAAAAGCAATAGGCACCATTATGGTTATCCTGGGGATTATATGGTTTTGGTTTTCAGAAGAGTTTTATGACTTATTATTTTGACAGCAAGGAGTTGGACACCATTTTGGAATTTATCTGGGCTTTAGTGATCTCAATTATAAGTTTAATTGTCGTTCTTATCTTTGCTGCAATTGTACGGTATGCGATAGATTCATCCAAAACATCGAAAAAGCTGGATGTATTGATCAAAGAAGTACACTATCTAAAAACTGAAATTAAAAAATTGCAACACCATAAACAGCAAGATGGTAGCAAGCATATTATCGATGAGAAAGTATAGATGAACGACACGACTTGAAATTTTTCTAAGAAGGGAACAGACCATGATGAAACCACAGGGAAACGTACAAGCTGTTTTTATAGACAGAGATGGAACAATCGGTGGTACAGGTCATTTTATTCATCCAAGAGATTTCAGATTATACCCCAATGCTCAAGAAGCAATTTTGCTTTTGAAACGAGAAGGAATTATGGTACTGGCTTTTACGAATCAATACCGAATCTCACGTGGAGAAGCAAGTGTTGAGGATTTTGAAGAGCAATTTCGCGAGTACGGATTCGATCACTCCTATATATGTCCGCATGAGCAAGAATGCAGTTGCAGAAAGCCTAAACCCGGAATGTTATTACAGGCATCAGAGGAACTCGGTCTGGATTTATCCAAATGTATCGTTATTGGAGATGTAGGAGACACAGACATGCTTGCTGCCCATGCCGTAGGAGCAACCAAGATCATGGTGAGAACAGGCTGGGGGGAATCTTCATTAACCCAATTCAGAGACAAATGGGCGGAGACCGAACCTGATTATATCGCAGAGGATATTTGGGATGCCGTACAATGGATCATGCATGGAAGGGAATTCAGAGAATAAAAGGAGGTAACTGTTTATGGGCATGTCAGACTATTACAAAAACCTTAGGGACAAGATTGGCAACGAGCTTATTTTTATGCCGGGTGTAGCTGGGATTATCCGAAATGAACAAAGGGAGATTCTGTTCGGTCGTAAACATAACGAATCAACCTGGGGGCTGATTGCTGGAGCAATTGAGCTTGGTGAGACACCGGCGCAAGCGATGGTGAGAGAGGCACTGGAAGAGACAGGTCTAATTGTTGAACCCGAGAAGATTATCGGAGTATACGGGGGGGAAGCCAGACGGTTTACATACAGCAATGGTCATCAGGTTGAATATTTAACTATCGTATTTGAATGCAGGATCCAATCTGGGCAACTTACGCCCGATAATGAAGAGATGAAGGATTTGCAGTTTTTCCCCGAGGATCAGCTTCCACCCATGGCAAACCAGTATCCAGATTATATTTTTAGTTCCAATCAAGAAGAACGAGCCCATTTTGAAAGATAACCCACTGTGCAATTGGAATCTAAACTCACCTTAGGTTTACCAAATGAATCAAGATCCAAGTTATATGAGGAGAACCATATGTTAATCAATCCAACGATAAATGAGATCAATAACTTATTCAATATGTATCATATCAATGAAGAAATATGTGAAATTCAACGTTTGTCAGGCACCACAGCTGGACGTGTTTATCGGTTGAGTACAAGTCTGAATAAGCACTATATTTTAAAATCAGATGAACCCGAACAGATTCACATCGCTCAGCAGTTTTTGGATACGTATAAGAATTCTTCGTTATTGCCTGAAGTTTTGTTGACTGATCGGGACAACACTTATCTAATTTACTCCTATATTGAAGGCACAACTCATTTCAACCGTGGACTGAAGAGAGAATGGTTAACTCGTCTGGTGAAAGAGCTGTTCAATACATATGTGCGTTCTTCAGATACGAAATCATGGGGCAGAATGGAGTTCCCACAGAGGACATGGAAAGAATTCAATCAGATTAGTATTCAAGAAGCCAAGATGAATATCGGAAGTATTTTAACGACAGATGATTATAATCTGGTTCAATCCAAAGTGGATCGTCTTTTTCGTGAGGAAGAAGAGAAGTTTCTTTTACATGGCGATACGGGGGTTCATAATTTTGTATATGATCAAAATGAACTCATCGGCGTTATTGACCCATCTCCAATGGTTGGACCTATCGTCTATGATTTCTTGTATGCTTTTAGCTCTTCGCCAGATGATATCAACACCGAAACATTATTTGCTACGTTCGAACTTTTAGAGCAAGTAGATATGGATAAATCCAGATTGATAGAGGAAGCTCTGGTCCATCTGTATTGCCGAATTGGGCTGAGTAACAAGCATCATCCGGATGATCTGCCTGAGTATTTAAAGGCATGGAATGAATGGAAAAGACTATGTCAGGGATGGTAAAATAGTAAAGTTTTCACCTTGAATTCTTTCTCCATTCGATTTCGCGTCGCCAAAACCACGCCAACCAAGGTTGGACAATTTGTTACCCTATGGCAGCGGAGTGAGGATGGATCGACACAGCCATATGATGTATCAGATCCAGCAGATATGTATGTCATTAGTACGCGCTCAGGTAGCCATTTGGTCAATTTGTATTTCCAAAGCATGTATTGTTACAGCGAGATATCGTATCGGATCAAGGCAAAGGTGGCAAGCGCGCCATACGTGTATATCCGCCCTGGGATAAGCCAACAAGTAAACAGGCTCTAAAAACGCAGCAATGGCAGCTGGAATACTTCTTGGAAGTACCTTTTACCGAACCATTGAACTGTGATCAAGCCAGGGTACTTTATGCTACTGAACGATTAAAGTAAGTGAAATAATTGCTCAGATTCCCCAAGTTTTTTTCTCCGAATCCCAGCTTTTCACCCGATCTTTTCGACATATCTCCTCTATTCGTTATTTCCCAGTACCGAAGCGTGTGCTATGTCCTCCATTTGTTAAAAATAGTGAACATCAGTGAATTTAATTTTTTTGAAATTAGTGCTTGCCTTAATGTGAACATTAAGCCTTAGGATGTAAAAGAACCGGCCAATACATTCCACAAATGAACATAAAGGAGGAGTCAGCATTATGGCTTTCTCGATAAAAGAAGCTTCGGAGCGGCTGGGTTGTCCTGCACATAAAATTCGTTACTACGAGAAGGAGGGACTGCTCCCTTACATTCAACGGGATCAACATGGAAATCGGATGTTCGAGGAAGAACATCTGGATTGGATGCGACTGATGTCCTGTTTCCGGGCAACGGGGATGAAAGTATCTACACTGAAACATATGGTTAGTCTGGCGCTGGATGGTGACTCAACGATTCCACAACGGAAAGCGATCCTTCACGAATATAAAGAAGAATTACATCGCCGCCAACTTGAAATTGCCGAAGCACTTGCAGCGGTGAATAACAAATTGACCATCTATGAAGACATAGAAACAGGAAAGCTTCCATCAGAGAGCAAGTTGCTAGACCAAATGGAAAGCATCGGTAAAGACTAATATTAACGGATGGAGAGATGGAGAAATGAAGCAAAGAGTGCTGGGAAATAGCGATATCATCGTATCTTCGATTGGACTGGGAGTTATGGGCATGTCTCCGGGGATGTACGGGGAAACCAATGATGAGGAGTCAATGAAGACCATACATCACGCGCTGGAGATTGGCGTTACACTGCTAGATACAGCAGATGTGTATGGGAACGGTCATAATGAGGAACTACTGGGGAAAGCGCTGAAGGGACGTCGGGATCAGGCCATTATTGCTACCAAATTTGGATACACTCCGAACTATGAAACGTTGAATGGCCATCCGGATTACGTGAAAAAGGCTGTAGAAGCAAGTCTTCGCCGGCTGAATACAGACTATATTGATCTATACTACCAACACAGGGTAGATCCTCAGATTCCGATTGAGGAAACCGTTGGTGCGATGGCTGACTTGGTTAAAGAGGGAAAAGTCCGCTGTCTTGGCTTGTCGGAAGCATCGGCTTCCACTTTACGTCGGGCACACGCCATTCATCCGATCTCTGCGTTGCAGAGTGAATATTCCCTGTGGAGCAGGGATATTGAGGACGAGATTCTACCAACTGCGAGAGAATTGAATATTACTCATATTGCATACAGTCCATTGAGCAGAGGGTTTATCTCAGGTGAGATACGGACATTCGAGGATTTGGATGTTAATGATCTGCGCAGATATATGCCGAGGTTCCAAGGAGACAATTTCGCCAAAAATGTAGAAGTTGTGGATAAAATCAAAGAGATCGCGATGGAGAAGAGTTGTACGCCTGCGCAATTGGCTTTAGCTTGGACCATGGCTAACAACGCATTGCCGATTCCGGGAACGAAACGAATCAAATATTTGGAGGAAAACGCGAACGCTGCAACGATTGAACTGACACCTGATGACTTAGCTCGTATTGAAAAGGTAAGCCCCAAAAATGAAGTCCATGGAACACGTTATATGAAAGAAATGATGACTCAGCTTAATGGGTAAATAATGTTTTTATAAGTTATTATCCGTAGCAACGTAGTTGCTCAGTAAAATACAATATAGAATACAAATAGAGACTCTCCTTTAGTGAAAGTCTCTATTTGTATTGATTTCCAATCGAGAGACATGAATGTTGAAAGCGGACAGGCAGGGGAGTCTAAAAGGCAAAAAAGAAAGTATGATTTAGTGGAATATCCTGTATAATTTAGAGAACAGTCATGTTTACCTTTCTGTAGAGAAAGAAGGATCTGCGATTGGAAAATAAGGTATCTTTATTATGGTAGTGATTTTACTGCCACTTTGAATACTGGAGTGTGGTCATGATCGTATTAGCGTCAGCAATAGCATTTACCATCCTGATCCTAATCGTGATTCTCTTTCAGGTTGCTTTAGCGGTAGGTGTGCCCTGGGGAGAGTACGCCATGGGTGGAAAGTTTCCCGGGAAATACCCCATTTCCATGCGTTTTGCCTGTATAGTTCAGATTGCAATTTTAGCATTCATGGGTATCATTGTTCTAAGTAAAGCAGGATTGCTTTGGCCTCAGTTGTCTGTTTTTGCAGAGACAGCGATCTGGTTTATCGTCGCGTATTTAGTACTTGGGACGATTTTGAATCTGATTACGAGAAGTGTATGGGAACGAAGAATCTGGGCGCCCGTAACGTTGTTGATGCTGGTAGCGAGTATAATGGTTGCCATTTCATAACAATGAGCAACAAAGAAATATATAAAACTAGAGCCCTGGCATGTATGCCAAAGGGCTCTATTAATCACTGCCGCTCCTCATTTATACTAATGACAGTTTAACCCTTACATAGAGAAGATCAACGGAGAGGAGCGGTTTTATTATGCCGATCTACTACTACTTTGTAGCAGTTTTATTAGTTGTAACAGTCTATTTGGTTCGACGTAAGCTCAAGATTTTCCGTCCAGCAGGAAGACGCAGGAAACAGACGAAAGTTACGTACAGACGAAAAAAAGCACCATTGAATCTAGGACTTCGAGAAGAAGTCTCCTATCAACAAACCATTCTTCAATTGGAGAAGAGTTACAATAAGCATTTTGCCAACAAACTCAAGATCCGAATTCAACAGGAATATCCTCAGATGAAAACGATGGAGTATCGGTGGAAATTGATAGAGCTTAAGCGATATTTCATTATGGCTTCATTACTTAAGCAGGTGCCCATGTTCAGTGATGAAGTTGATGATTTGTGGCATGAGATGCTGATGTTTACGAAATCTTACGCTGATTTTTGTGCAGAATTCATGGGTTCCACGGTGCACCATGAGCCGGCAATCACCCGCCGCGAAACGCCAGGAGCACGTGCATGGTTTGACTGGGTGTACTGTCAATTATTCGAGTTCACTCCCTACAGTGCTGCAATCTGGGGTGATTTTTTCACTTACCCATTATCCAGTGATGTACAGAAGCTGATCGCACAGGGAGATCAATCCGAACTGGTGAATGAACTGTTTCATGCCAGACGCATGCAGGAGGAGCCTGAAGCTGCTCAGGTGATTGCCTACTTGATTGATCAACTACATAGATGCGCAACTCTAAGTGAAGAAGAGCTATCTCCAGCATCTTCCGGAAGTAGCGATGTAGCTCTCGTCATGGCTAGCGCCATGGTGTATTACTCCATGCATAACGAGGCAACATATGGGCTACACATGGGCCGGCTAGAGCAGGAAATTCTTCCGCAGGAAAAGGCAGCCTATGGTTCCTCGTCAAGTAGTGGTTGCTCGAGCAGTTCCAGCTGTTATGCGGATCAATGTACTGACAGTAGTAGTTCCTCTGGAGGATCCGGATCATCCTCCGACTCTTCTTGCAGCTCTTCCAGCTGTTCATCTTGTGGTGGTGGCGGAGATTAATGAAGTCTGCAAGCCAGGAATGTGTTCATCCAGCAATAGGACAGGCCATAAAATTATAAAATTAAAAACAGGGCGTTCCCTTCACCGGGGAATCTGCCCTGTTTTCGTTTAGAAGCAACTAATATTTGTTACCCATCTCAATGGTGATGATGTGCGTGAGCATCTGGTGCGTCGCCTTTGACGGTACATAGTACCGAGGTGTCATGCAGATGTTTCTCGGACTCCACTTGGAGCGTCACATGTTTGATTTCTTTATGCTCCAGCATATGTTCAATCTTCTGAACCAGGATCTCGGATGCATAAACATCCATCGTTCCATCTACCACGATATGAGCGGTCAGTGCGTTCAGGTTACTGGTGATAGACCAGACGTGCACATCGTGTACGCCTTTGACGCCATCGACTTGTTTAATAGTCTGCACCAGGTCATTCACATCCACATTGGCCGGAGTTCCTTCCATCAAGATGTGCAGGGATGATTTGGTGACAAAGAAACCACTTCGCAATACCAGTGCTGCGACAATCACACTCGCCAGTGGATCGGCCCAACCCCAGCCGAAGAACATCATGAGCAGGGCTGCCGCAATGGCCCCGACCGATCCCAGCATGTCGCTGATCACATGGAGATAAGCACCACGCATATTCAGGTTATTCTCTGTATCGCTACCACGCATCATGATCCAGGCCACCAGAATATTGATGAGCAATCCAATGACGCTGATGATTAACATGCCTACGGTTGCGACTTCTGGTGGGTGGATAAAACGCCCAATCGCTTCGTAGAAAATGTAGAGTGCAATGGCGATTAACGTAATTCCGTTTAAAGTAGCGGCCAAAATTTCAAATCTTCTGTAGCCGTAGGTTTTGCCGGTATTTACTGCTTTTTCACCAAAGGTGAATGCCAGCAAAGCGATCCCGAGCGCAATGGAGTCGGACAACATATGGCCTGCATCCGAGATGAGCGCGAGACTGTTGGTGATGAATCCACCAACGGCTTCAACGATCATATAGATGGTAATAATAATGAAGGAAAATAACAGGACTTTCTTATTATTGGTTGTGTGAGCGTGGTTGTGTCCATGATCGTGCCCTTGGTTCTGATCGTGATGATGTCCGGACATATAAAATCCTCTCCTTTGGAGCCTTGCTCCGTTATGTAATATGATCTTGTGTGGAATATAGATGATTCTTGGCTTGTTTGATCACCTACAAATGAATATATGAGCGCTTGTTCATATGTCATGAATTTATTATAGTTCTGCCTCTTAGTAGTGTCAACCAGATTTAAGAAAATATAAACATGTCCAGGCTATCCCCGCGCATGTGCTGGCGAATGAGATTGCTTTTATGCTACCATCTGTGCAGGATCAAAGTGAGATGTACTCGTTACATAGAAGGGCGGACAACCATATGAAACATCTGCTGCTGGCAGACGATGATGCCAATATTCGAGCACTCCTGCGGCATGTAATGACCAAGGAAGGGTATCGGGTTCATGAAGCGCAGGACGGACTGGAAGCGGTCAAACTGATGCAAGAAACACCGATCGATCTGGCAATCTTAGATGTGATGATGCCAGGCATGGACGGACTGGAGTTATGTGATTACATTCGACAGCACTACGACATTCCCATTATGCTACTGACGGCACGCGATCAGCTATCTGACAAGAGAGTTGGTTATCTGAAAGGAACAGATGAATATGTGACAAAGCCATTTGAACCGGAAGAACTGGTCTATCGGGTAAAGGCGTTGTTTCGTCGGTACCATCGCACATCCAGCGATATCATCCGTATGAACCGGATTGTCATTGACCGTAACAATGTTGAGGTTACGGACGGGCAATCCATTCTCTTTTTGCCGATGAAAGAATTTGAATTACTCTCACAGCTTGCCCAGTTTCCGGGCCGTTTGTTCTCGCGGGATGAACTCATTCGGCTCGTATGGGGAGCAGATTACGAAGGAGATGACCGTACCGTTGATGTACACATCAAGCGATTGCGTGATCGGTTTGCCGATTATACGGATGATTTCGTCATCCAAACGGTCCGGGGCATTGGTTACAAGATGGAGGTGAAAGCACCGTGAGGACCTTGTACGTCCGAGTATTCCTCATTACGATTGCGGTGATTGTGGTCAGCGGCATGCTCGGTTTCCTTTTGTCGAATATCTACTATCATGCAAAGCTCAAGGATTTTAATGATGAGAAGCTGGTGGGCATTGCGACGCAAATGAAACAGTTTGTGGAGCAGCAACCCGGCACGATGGAGCAGTATTTGAACAATGCCGCCGCACTTGGGTACGAAATCTATGTGACGGATGGAAGAGGCAACGACCAATTCTACGGCCGCGAATTCCGTGAAAAAGATCTGGACAAGCAAGCTGTGGAACTGGTGCTGAATGGTCAGGTATACCATGGCGTTGCCCAGTTTCCAAGCAAACCGTTCATCACTGGGTTCTTTGATAATCAATTAAGTAACACCGTGGGTGTTCATCTACAGTTGGGCAATGCGAATTATGCTCTCTTTATACGTCCGGATGTAATTCTGCAATTCGGTGAGCTGCGAATCTTTTTTGCGCTGATTGGAGCATTTACGATAGGTATTAGTATCCTGATCTTTCTGATCAGTACACGTTATCTGGTTAATCCGATTGAACGTCTGTCCGAGGCGACCAAGCGCATTGCGCAAGGAAAATATAATCTGAAATTGCCTACCGCAAGGCGTGACGAGATTGGACAGCTGGCCCAGCATTTCATGACTATGAGTCGTGAATTGGAGAGGGTCGATCAGGCGCGGCAGCAGTTTGTATCCAACGTATCGCATGAGATTCAATCACCGCTGACCTCGATTCAGGGTTTTGCCCAATTAGTTGCGGATCGGGATCTGCCTGAACAGGAAAGAGAGCACTATGCATCGATCATTGAGGAGGAGAGCCGTCATCTCTCTTTGCTCAGCAAACAACTGCTACTCCTGTCCTCCCTAGAACAAGGCAACGAAGATCTGTCGAAAGTAAAGTTCTCTTTGCGAGATCAATTCCGGCAAGCGGTTCAGGTGCTGCAATGGCAACTCGAAGAAAAAGAACTGCTGCTTCGGATATCAGTGCCCGAATCCATTCAATTGGTCGGCAATGAAGTACTGCTCATGCAGGTGTGGATGAATCTGTTGGGAAATGCAGTGAACCATCTGCCACAGGGAAGAAGCATCGAGATTCATGCCGAGCAGACGGATAACCAGTGTGTGATTCAGATTCGGGATACAGGAGACGGAATTGCAGCGGAGCATCTGCCTTTCCTGTTCGATCGATTCTATCGGGTGGACCGTGCGCGGGAACGTTCTTCCGGACGAACCGGGCTTGGACTTGCCATTGTGCAGAAAATTATCCGAATTCATGACGGTACAATCGAGGTTTCCAGTTCGCCTGACGGTACTGTCTTCACTGTGACCCTTCCGCAGATGTAATCTGTTATTCATTTGCCGTTCATTTTCGCCTCCTATACTTGGGTTATCAAGAGGGAGGTCACAGAACATGTACTTGGCTATTCGGGAAATGAGGTATGCCAAAGGGCGGTATGCCTTAATTGCTACAATCATGGTGCTGGTTTCATTTCTGGTACTGTTTGTTACAGGTCTTGCACAGGGGCTGGCGTATGATAACGCAGCTTCGGTCAAAAATATGGCAGCAACCCACTTTGTGCTGGAACAGGATTCGAATCATCGGTTTACCCGGTCACAAGTGGATCAGGATCAGCTTAATCAAGCTCGCTCCGTAGTGGGGCAAGAGAACGCTGAACCACTGGGTGTGAAAATGACAACTGTCAGTCCAACGGGCGACACAAAAAAGATCGATGTCACGCTGTTCATGGTTAATCCGGAAGGTTGGCTTGCTCCAACCGTTACCGAAGGATCTCCGATTACGGATCAGACAAAAGGGCAGGTTGTGGTGGACCATAAGTTGTCTGAATCTGGCGTCACGATTGGCACCGTTCTGGTCGATCAAGCTTCGGGAACGGAGTGGACCGTTGGTGGATTTGTACAAAATGAGTCCTTCAGTCACTCCCCAGTGGTGTTCCTAAATGAACAGGAATGGCTTACACTTCAAGGAGTTTCACGAACTTCGCAAGGTTCAGCAGACACCAATGCCAATGCTCCGATATACAATGCTATTGCGATTAAGGATGGGGGCGATCAGGTAGACCGCCTGAGTGCTGCGATGCCTAATACGGAAGTCATCACAAAGTCGGATGCCGTATCGGCCATTCCTGGATATAAGGAAGAACAGGGATCGTTGCTCATGATGATCGCTTTTCTATATGTCATCTCGGCGTTTGTGCTTGCGGTATTCTTCTATGTCATCACGATTCAGAAAACGAGTCAGTTCGGCATATTAAAAGCCATCGGAACGCGGAATGGTTATCTGGCGGGTAGCGTTTCTTTGCAAGTCTTGGTCTTGTCGGTTGGTAGTCTGGTCATTAGTGTACTGTTGGTTCGACTGTTCGAGTCCATCTTGCCAGCATCAATGCCATTTCAATTAGGTTTTTCCACCCTCGCACTGACCTGCGTATTATTCATACTCATGTCTGTGGCGGGTTCATTGTTCTCGGTGTGGAAGGTTACCAAAATTGATGCACTTGATGCGATTGGGAGGACTGCAGCATGAGAAACCGATTGGTATTACAAGGAATTACACAGACCTTTGAAGATGGTGGCAGTAAACGGACGATTCTGGACAAGTTGGACCTTGAAGTTGCTGAAGGAGAACTTGTGGCTGTGATGGGGCCTTCCGGCTCGGGCAAAAGTACATTTCTGTCTATTGCAGGCGCACTTCTCGAACCGACGGAAGGACAGGTTCTGTTGGACGGAGCAAGTGTTATGGGTAAAAGCAAACAGGATATATCCGATATGCGGCTACAGCAGCTTGGTTTTATATTTCAAAGTGCCAACCTTATTCCTTATCTGAAAGTAGAAGAACAACTCATGGTCGTTGCAAAGCTCGCCGGAACGGATAAAAACAAGGCGGAGAAACGAGTGGATGAGTTGTTGGATACGGTAGGGTTGACCCATCGGCGGAAGGCGTATGCGGAGAAGCTGTCTGGCGGGGAACGTCAGCGGGTCGCCATTGCACGGGCCTTGATGAACGATCCGGCTGTTCTGCTGGCGGATGAACCAACAGCAAGCCTGGATGCGGAGCGAGGGCTGGATATTGTCGGCATGATTGCACGGCTCGTAAAGGAGCAGGGCAAGAGTGCAGTGATGGTCACGCATGATGAGCGGATCTTGCCGCTCTGTAGCCGGGTTCTTTTTTTGGAAAATGGGAAACTGGTGCAGCACTAGAAGGAGAATGGCCTGAGAGTCTGGAGAGAACACTGTTCCAAGGCTTAAGTGGAGAGATCGTAAGAAGGGGTCACATATTCCCGGTGGGAAGGTGGCCTTCTTTCTTTGTTTGCGACTATAATTGGAAGAATAGTGGATTTTACATAGAGAGGAACAGATGCGGATGAGCAGCTTAAATGCAGAACAATTCCCGGCACTGAGTACGTCGATTCATTGGGGGATTATTGAGGCAGAGTTCAGATTAAACGACATCGTGGATGAAAATCTGGTGAGTAATATTAGCATCATTCCATTTGTTGGGGATCAATGTGTCGTCTTTCAACTGGATAATGGAGACTGGGAGCTGCCCGGAGGCACGCTTGAAGCAGGTGAGCATTACATGGATGGACTGAAGCGCGAACTGATGGAGGAACTTGGGGCAGAAATGCGGTCCTATCAGATTTTTGGCCAATTCCACTGTACATCCAGTGCGTTGGAACCGTATCGACCACATATCCCGCATCCCCATTTTGTACGAATCATCGGATATGGAGATGTTGAACTTGTCGGTGATCCGCTGAATCCGGAAGATGGCGAGCAGGTGGTTGCAGTTGAAGTGGTAGAGATTAATGAAGCGATCCGAAGATTCCAGGAACAGAACAGACATGACATTGCGGAGATGTACAAACTGGCTTATGTACTGCGAAATGAAGCTAAACAGTCAGGCAAGGACCAGGTATTCTAATTCCAGATAGCCTACGGAGGTAATGATGATTCGAGATAAAATTAACGAGCTGCTGGATGCGTTACCCGAAATGGAACTGAACCGAGCATATTGGGGGATTGAGCGTATCCATCAGGAATATATGTTCAAGAAGAAATTGCAGGATAAGGGGGTTGTCGTATCCGAACTGTATGAGGAATCCGAAGGGATTGTACAGCAATGGGACAGCGTATTTGCCCATAATATCGATGATGTGGTCAAAGAGTCTATCCATTATAGCCAGTACAAGTGGCATATGTTCAGTTATGAACAACAGAAATGTCTGACACATGATGAAGCACGAGATGCTTTCGATGCCGAGCCGAAAGATGAAGTATATGTGATGTATGAAAGTGGTGGTTGGGTGCTTTTATACGAAAACGCGAATCGGGTCATTGCAGCGGATTTTGATTCGGAGCAGGATATCTATATCTTCGACCGAGCGTTTACATGGACGTACGTGTATACGCACGAATCCATGTGTGGCCCTTATTTTTATAAAATAGAACAAGCATGATTCTGAACAAAAAAGGGTAACAACGAATTAAATAAACTTTGCCTTGGGAGTGATATCAATGCAGGAACTTTTTAAGAAGATCATCAAAACAGACGTCAAACCCGTATTTGCCAAACACGGCTATTCGAAGAAAAATCTGAATTTCTACAAAGCGGATGGAAACCTCGCATATAAGTTCAACATTCAAAGAGCAAAGTATAACACCAGTAGACAAGTCCAGTTTTATGTTAATTGTGGTGTTCATTCCACCGAACTTGCGGAGTTGCATTCCGTTGGATTGAATGGAGACATATTGGAGTTCACATCTCATTTTACCTGCCGAATCAGAGAAATAGCCCCTTCCGCTCCGGCCCACTATACCTTAACGCCTGATATCGATCCAGACGCTTTATCGAAAGAACTGGTGTCACATTTGGAAGAGGGTATGTCATTCTTACACTCGCTAACAGGGGCCAGAGATATAGTCCATTATTATATGGATAAGACAGCGCTACATTTAAGCGAAGTAACCTTCCGTTTCCTGCTAAAAGCCGGCGATACGGAAGAAGCCAAGCATTATTTACAGCAACTGCACGCCAAATACGGAGCCGAAAAGCGCTGGACGATATTAGAAAAGAAATATGCAGCCGTTTTTGCCGAGTACGGAATGTAAGCTTTGCTCCAGACAAATAGCCAAAATGAGAGGGGATAACATATGAACGATACTCAATATAATTTAAATTTTGAGAAACTGTGTAATGAATTACAGCTTGGTGAATTGATCAGTTCGCCCAAACCGATTTCAGGTGGACTTCTTCATCGAATGTACGCCATTGAAACGACGCAAGCTAATTATGCAGTTAAGGCATTGAATCCCCAGATCATGATACGACCTGCTGCTGTGCAAAATTATATTAATTCAGAAAAAATAGCAGACGTGGCAGCTGAACATATCCATGCTCAACCTGCAAAAAGGTTAAAGGGTGCTTCTATACATAACATTGATAATCAATTCTATCTAATATTTGATTGGATTGAGGGTCAATGTTTGAAACAAGATGAAGTTACTATCAATAACAGTTCTCTGATGGGAACGATCCTTGCAGATATCCATAAAACGGATTTTAGACAACTAGAATTGGATAGTCCACAGGCGACTAATTCTAAAAAAATAGATTGGATGTTTTATCTGAACAAAGGAAAAAATGAGAATTCGGAATGGATTGAGATTTTGGATTCTAATATCAATAAGCTGTATGAGTGGAGCATGAAGGCTAAGAATTCATCTTCAATGCTAGCATTCAATAAAGTGATTAGTCACAGAGATCTGGAGCCTAAGAATGTGATGTGGAGACAGGGCATACCTATTATTATAGATTGGGAATCGGCAGGTTATATTAATCCGATGCATGATCTGGTAGAAACAGCTGTGTATTGGTCAGTAGATAGCGCTGGAAGTATAAACAAGGAGAGGTTCTTGGCTTTCATAGCTGGATATGAGAAGAGAGTGGGTAGTCTAACAGCGAATTGGGAAGTGGTTCTGGATAATGGTTTTGCTGGAAAGTTGGACTGGCTCGAGTATAGTCTTAAACGGTCACTGTCGATTGAATGTACGGACGTAGAGGAACAGTTAGTAGGAACATCACAAGTCATTTGGACTTTAGAGGCTTTAAAACAATACGAAAATATGATTTCAGATATTAAGATCTGGTTGAATACTTAAATTAGGGGGAGACACCCAAATGACAAACGATAAAGGAACACTCAGAACATGCGAACAAGGACATTCGTATTATAAAAAAAGTGAATGCCCAACCTGTCCAACGTGCGAAGCTGCACGTAAGCCGACAGAGGGATTTCTAACCTTGTTGTCAGCTCCCGCCAGACGTGCCTTGGAGAATGAAGGGATTACAACACTAATGCAACTTACGGAGTACACGGAGAAAGAAATCCTGATGCTGCATGGAATCGGGCCATCTGCCATGCCTAAACTGCGGAACGCATTGGAAGAAGAGGGATTGTCTTTTAAGAAATAACCCTCTTCACCCCTGTCATTTAATCCAAACCAGAAGCGGATGTAATCTCCTCCATCGTTACCCGATACAACAAGTTACTTTCACTAAGTAGCAGACGATGTTGGCGAAAATCCTGCCGTGCCTGCTTGAAGGGCTGACCATCTTCATTTAGCAAATCAATCTTCTGCCCCTTGCTCAATCTACCGGGTTTCTCCATTTTCTTAAGCACAAACGTTCCATGTTTACCGTACCCGGCATCAAACAAGAAATGATAACCATCCGTACTGAAGCCAGAGGAACCGGAGATGTCTGGATTCATGAATGTAACGTCGGGTTCACTGATGCCCCCTGAGATACAACCGAGTTCAAAATCGGTATAGAAGTAGAACCAGACCTGCTTCTCATCCACCACATTGAGTGCGTAACAATCTGCAATGTCAGCTGCGCGGTTTTCGTACACTTTATTACCGAGCTCATCCCAGGCCAACAGACCGTTTGATCCGATTGGATCGCTCCATCCGTAGTTACCAAATACCCCTTCATCGAAGTAACTGGTCCAGATCGTTCCCTTCTCTGTGACCTGTACACTTTGGATACCGTCTCCCAACAGAAACTCGCGAATTGTATTTCCGTCCAGATCACACACTTTGGCATTCAGATCAAACTTTTCATTTCCGTAATTCGCACATCGTGCTCCGACGAGCAGCAGATGATCATGTAATGGTTGTACGTAATGATAATTAAACGTCTGCCCCCAGATGACAACTTCCTCGATAGTTTGATCTGTCACAATAAGCACTTTGTACGTATAGCTTTGCTTCAATTTACTTTGGACGAACATACCTCGCTCTCTTTCCGGGATCTGATTCATCAACAACACATAGACAAGGCCATCACCGCCCCACTGGGTGGAAACGATATCGAAGCCTTCGACATAATTTGAAATATCGGCAAAAGGCAGAAGTTTTACTTTGGGATTGGTCATATCCATCTCCTCCTTTGTAGTCAAATGCAGAGTCACCACCTGCATCTGTATAAGAGGATTATGACGTACGTGTACTTTGCTGAACATGGTGGAAGTATAGCGAAGGTCTTCTTTGGCTTTCATAGTGTATGAGTACGATGTTTTAAAATGGCTGCTTCGTACTTGACACTCGTAGTACAATAAGGAAGTTGTGTAAAATTCTATATAAAAGAAGGATGGAGAGGTACCTATAAGGAGAGTGTGAGAGTACATACAACGCACGTAAAGTAGGGTGAAAGATTTATCCGTAGATTCAATTGGCAATATTACAAGGAAGACTCATCTCAGAAAGACAAAACTGATTAAGGAAGTGTTATTAAGTGGAACCACATATTCAAGAGCAAAAGACAGACTACCGTCCACTAGGCGTTTCGGGCTTAGGTGGTTGGCTGATTCTCACCCAGATTGGATTATTTCTTACGGTGATTTTCCTGGCGATCCAATTGGTTCTGTATTGTTTGCCCATGCTTACAACAGAGACTTGGGGGCTGCTAACTTCGGAGCAATCTGAATATTATCACCCGTTATGGGGACCAGTCGTTATTTTTGAAACAGTATATAACACGCTCTTTTTAGTGTTTGGTATTTATACGATCATTGCTTTTTATAGCAAAAAATCGATCTTTCCTCGTCTTATGATCATGTTTTATAGTGTCAGTCTAGCCGTGAGTATCATTGATTATTTATTGTTGCTTCAGATTCCGATGGCAAGAGAACTTGAGGATGGAAGCTCGTTAAGAGATATTGGCAAGTCGGTACTTACTTGTGCCATATGGATTCCTTATTTTATCAAATCCGAGCGAGTTCATAACACATTTGTAAGATAAATGGTAAGCAGGAAATGCCCGATCTTGGATAGAAGCTATCTGAGGTCGGGTTTATTTGATACATACGAAAGTCGTTATAGATGAAAGTTAACCTGTTCAATGTGAAAAGGAGGAGAGATCTTGAAAATTTATCTGGTAAGGCATGGGATGGACGAGGAAGGATATCGAGGCGGATGGAGTGAGCGTGGACTTACGGAACAGGGGATCAATCAATCCAGGAAACTGGGAGAGCATTTGCATCATCATGCTGAGGAGTACAACATACATACGATTATTAGCAGTGATCTTCCTCGTGCAGTACAGACAACACGGGAAATGGAGAAGAAATTACATATGCAGGCTAGCTTAATGAAAGATTGGCGGGAGATGAATAACGGAGATATGGCAGGCATGCTCCATAAGGATGCTGAAGAACATTACCCGGGAGTTTATTTCAACACCCTTGAGATGGATTCATCTTTTCCAAGAGGAGAAAGTCCAAGGGATTTTTATAACCGGATAAGCACATCTTTCGAGAGTCTTCTTAGAGATATAGAGGAACAAACAGTCAAGTCCAATGTTCTGTTAATTACTCACGGCGGAGTGATTAATATTCTGTATTATCTGCTTGAAAATAGAGAGTGGAGCAATAAGTCCAGTTTTTATCCCATGGACAACACCAGTGTACATACCGTTGAAAAGGGAAGGCATGGTTGGAAACTTAGCAATGCAAATGTGTTGAGTCATCTAGATTAGTTGTTTGATATGTCTAACGGAATGGGTGAACCACGGATGCTCTTGGGTATTTATTTTGAAGAAGACAATGATCTGCTTACATGGGAAGCGGAGAGTAAAGGATAAAAATAAACGAATAGTTAAATAAAAGAAGGAGGCGATGGCATGACTGATCAACCCATTGAACTGTTACAACATTTGAAGTCTTTATCTGGACCATTTCCAACGTGGGATATGGGGCAGTTGCCGGAGCGGCCAGGGAAACTATTTTTGGATTGGTTAAGATTGGCGGTTGAGAACGAAGTGAAAGAACCTCATGCCATGACGATCTCGACTGTGGATCACGACGGTTACCCTGATGCGCGGGTGTTGATTTTGAAAAACGTAATTGACGAAACGTTTTATTTTGCCTCCAGTTCGGAGAGCCGAAAAGGGCAGCAGTTGAAGGAGAACCATCATGTGGCTCTCACCTTCTACTGGCCTTCCCTTGGAAGACAGATTCGGATAAGGGGAATTGCCGAAGATTGTGGAGATGAAGCGGGCGCTAATGATTTCCGCAAACGTTCAGCTGGAGCGAGAGCAGTTGCCATGACAGGACATCAGAGTGAGGTTTTGGATAGCGAGGAAGTACTGGATCGTTCCATCGAAGCTCAGAAAGTAAGGATAAGTCATGATCCCGGTGTCGTTACACCTAATTGGCGTTTATATGCCGTGAATGCACAAGAGGTGGAATTTTGGCAGGGAGATTCGGAGCGCAAGCATGTACGAGTCCGATATTCGATGCAAGATGGGCAGTGGAATACACTCAGGTTGTGGCCTTAATTTTAGAACAGATGAGCTAGGCAATACGGACCGAACCGCTGTGTGTTTCTTTTTCCTAACAATCTGAGGGAGGATAAATTTATGAAAACGATTGAAAGTTTCTTCGAACCATTTCCCGTGTTGGAAACCGAACGGACGTTACTCCGACCTCTTACCTCTGATGATCTGGAGGATATGTACAGTTACTGCGTTGTACCTGCTGTATCGGAGTTCACCACTTGGGACGCGCATCAGAGCATAGAAGACACCAAGGCTTTTTTGGATTTTGTCATGAGTCGCTATGAGACGGATCTAATAGGCCCATGGGGGATTGAAGATAAACACACCAATAGGCTGATTGGTAGTTGTAACTATCTAGGATGTGACAGCGATAACAGGAGAGTTGAGCTGGGATATGTATTATCTGATCAATTTTGGAATCAAGGCTACATGACCGAGGTAGTGAAACGAATCATCCAATTTGGATTTGACGAAGTGGGGCTCGAGCGAATCCAGGCCAGATGTTTAGTGGAAAACACAGGTTCCGCCAAGGTCATGGAGAAGGCAGGCATGCAATTCGAAGGTGTGCTGAGGAAATACATGAAGGTGAAAAATGAGCTTCAGGATCTGAAGATGTATGCTATCGTAAAAGAAGACTTCTATACTCGTATTAAATAAAGAATGTATTTTTGAAAGGGTGATCGAGGTTGAACAAAGGAATTCTGTATCTTATGTTATTCATGACTTTTTTAAGTAGCTCAGAAGTGACATACAATCGTAATGCCGTTTCAAAAGAACCTCCTGCACCTCATGCAACTAAGATATTTACTGAGGATGAATTCCAATTTCAGATTAAATCCAAAGATATTACGATTAAATTAGGAAGTACTCGTGAAGAGGTTGAGCAGCAACTTGGACTCCACGTGGATTATTACTACTACACGAATGTCTATCAGTACAAAGATATGAGAATTCATTACAAAGATGGCATTGTGGATGGCATTATGATTGATGGCCCGGCAAAGTTCAAAAAGTATAAAACGCCAAGAGGGATAGGTTATGGAAGTACAGTTCAGGAGGTCTTCCAACAATACGACAAAAAAGCTTTTATAGATACTAAAAAAGGAAAAGTAAAAAGTATTACATATGTCATGGAGAAAAATAAACAAGGAGACTACCATGTCATACCGTCCTTTGATCATGCAATATTGGAAGGAGGATTTGAGAACATGAAAGGGTTGTCCATGAATTTTGATCAAAAAGGTCGTGTCTCATTCATCATGCTGGCAAGCCATGAGTTTGCCTATAATCCAGAGTTCAACGTGGATGACATACAATAGAGGGATGCTGGAATTACCTTGCATCACACATTACAACAACCAACGTGCATAATGTTATATCGTCAACCGTGTGCCATCCGCTATACTCTTCAAGTTATCCAAACGTGGATAGAATGAAGGAACCAGGAGGTACAACGAATTGATAGCCAAAAACAAATATAAATCACTTGAACTGGAAACCCCTGGCGTATATGAGCTGGAAGGGCTTGAAGTGGGAGTGACGTCGAACTGCAATTATAAATGTGACTACTGCTGTGCCTACAATCGGGATGATGGAGCATGTATTACTAGTCAGGAAGTTATCCGTATTATTAGTGAACTTCCTCGTCTCAAGCGAGTGCGATTGTCCGGAGGAGAAGTAACACTGAAATACCAGGATTGCCTGGAGATTGTGACGTACTGTGCAGCACATGGCATTGATACACAATTGAATAGTAATGCTAGTCTGCTGACCGAAGAAAGGATTCTCGCGTTGCGTGATGCAGGCTTGTCCAACATCCATATCTCGTTCAATTATACGGATGCGGAGTCCTATGCTGCGTACTACCGTGTGCATCCTCGCATGTATGAAAGACTGGAGCAGAATATCCGTTTGTGTACGGAAGCCGGTCTGGAGACGGTGCTAGAAACGTTACTGTTTGAAGGTAACCAAGCGAACATGCAGGCCATTAGCAATAAGGTGTATGATCTGGGTGTGCGCATCCATGAGATCCAGAATAGCATTAAGATGCCACATACCGATTGGAGCCAGATTGTATCCAAAGAGTCCCTTGTTCGATCTGTGACGGAATTAATTAAACATAAAAAGCCAGATACAACGCTCTATTTTACCTGTATGGATCGGTTTGCTGAACAGTTGAATTTGCGTGAACAACCTGGTGTGTATTTCTCGAATTGTGTGGATGGCACGAAACAGCTGCACTTGCACGGCAACGGGGATATTCTCATCTGTGAGTTATGCCATCCTGTCGTGATTGGCAACATTTATAACGGAACGTCGTTGAAGGATATCTATGCTCAGCAGCCACCGGCGTTAACGGAATTTTTGGAAAAGCGGCCATGTCCCGCATACGATGCTCTTTTTGCAGACGCATAACAGGAAGACCTGTTGAAGATGTGATATGAATGTTGAACGAAATATGTACACGATAACAGTGACATTTAGGGTTCTATAGATTAAAAAATCAAGGTGATCTGATTTCCTTAATAGGAAAACGGATCACCTTTTTTGATATGGTTTCAGATTCATTTAAGCTACCCGGCCTAATATGACCTTAAGACTTAGATGAAGAGGTGAGCTTTACATGATGAAGATCTATGAGAAACCAACCCGGAAAGACCCAAATAAAAGACCGATCTCCCCAAGAAAGCGCAGATGGCTCATCATCACACTGGTCATCGTGCTTGCGGTAGGTGGAATCCTGTACAGCTTGGCTGACCGTTACCTGATCCGGCATGTGCAGGTGATTGTGGCGGATGAGAACACGGCAACGGCAACAACAGGCAACGCCAATGATTCCAGCAGTACTACGACCACTACGACTGAAGTAAATGCAACGTCAGATGATTGGAATTATTCGAGTGATGATATGAAAGTCAATATTGAAAAGGTACAGACTGGTTCAGGCTCGGATCAGATTACGTATTATGTTGCTGACGTTCAGCTAACAGATGCAAGCAGCCTGCGAACCGCGCTGGCGGATAACAGCTTTGGAACAAACATTACCGAAAATACGTCAGAGATTGCCGCAGCCAACAATGCGATCTTTGCCATTAACGGTGATTACTATGGATTCCGTGATGATGGTGTCATTATTCGAAATGGAACATTGTATCGGGACAGCCCCACGCGGGATGCACTTGCCCTGTTCAATGACGGAACGATGAAAACCTATAACGAGAACGAGATTTCTTCCTCGGAATTGCTGGCCGAAGGTGCAACCAATACGTTATCCTTTGGGCCCATTCTGATTCAGGATGGCGAGATCGTCAGTGATTTTAGCAGTGTGAAAATCGATAACAACTTTGGCAACCGCTCCATCCAGGATGCGAATCCAAGAACTGCGATCGGCATGATTGCTCCGAATCATTACGTCTTCGTGGTGGTGGACGGACGGCAGGACGACAGCCGTGGCATGACCTTGGCAGAACTGGCTGATGTCATGAAAGGCCTTGGAGCAACCGAAGCCTACAATCTGGACGGCGGCGGTTCATCCACGATGTATTTTATGGGCAGAGTCGTTAATAACCCGCTGGGACGCAACCAGGAACGTGGCGTAAGTGACATTTTATATCTGACGGAGGGACAAGGATCATGACGATATTAATTCCATCATATGAACCCGATGTGCGTTTGCTAAATCTTGTTCTGCAGTTACAGACATTTAAGCTTGGACCTATTGTGATTGTGGATGATGGTAGTGGACCCGGTTACCGTGGCATTTTTGAAACAGCAGAAGCCTATGGCTGTACGGTCCTGACACATCCCGTCAATCTGGGTAAGGGCAGGGCGTTGAAGACAGGCTTCCAGTACATTAAGGAGTTTGGACCTCAGGGTGGTGTCGTGTGCGCAGATAGTGACGGACAGCATCTGCCACATGATATTAAGCGTATCTTCGAAGTATTGCTTGCACAAACGACACCAGGAATTGTACTCGGCAGCCGTCGCTTCAGTGGTAAAATTCCAGCACGCAGCCGTTTTGGCAACACCGTCACACGGGCGGTCTTTTCCCTCACAACAGGTACCAAAGTATATGACACGCAGACGGGTCTACGCGGTTTTCCTTACTCCATGCTGGACTGGCTGAACCAGATTCCCGGGGATCGGTTTGAATACGAGATGAACATGCTGTTAACGGCACACAAGGAAGGGTATGAGATTACGGAGGAGTTTATTGATACGGTGTATCTGGATCACAATGAGTCCTCCCATTTCCGCCCGCTGGTTGATTCATTCCGGATCTATATGCCAATCCTGATGTTCAGCACATCTTCGGTGCTGTCCGCTCTGATTGATTTTGGACTATTATTTGTTATTCAGTATTTCACACACAATCTGTTTCTGTCGGTTGTCGCAGCAAGACTATGCAGTTCCATCTTCAACTATACGATTAATCGGAAGTATGTATTTTCCGCTGGACGAACCTCGAAGGTTCGGCAGTCTTTGCCCAAATATTTCTCACTTGTCTTGCTGGTGCTGTTATTAAACTATGGTTTATTGTACTTTTATAATGAAAAACTGATTATTCCACTGCTCGCAGCCAAATTATTGACCGAGGTATCGATCTTTGTATTCAGCTATTGGGCGCAGCGCAGATTTGTCTATTAACCTGAAGAAAGAGTAAGCCTATGGCTTGCTCTTTTTTGGTTGAAACGGTTTCATATGTACCCCGAAATAGGTTACGATGGATTGGGAAATAAGGAGCCTTATTATAGGTGAATGGATGTGGGTTGATGTTGAATCGTCTGCGCAAGGACTTGCGTTATTACCTTCAGGAGCATCAGGATCGGAATAACCGCATTTTGCATTATTTCGCGTTTATATCGGCGTTTGTGGCATGGATTTTTTTGTTTATTGATATCAAAGTCACGTTGCTACTCGTTGTCATCCATTACGCTTTATCCTGGATTGGGCACTTCTATTATGAAGGCAATAAACCCGCAGCTTTTCGTTATCCTCATAATTGTAAATATTCTTTAGTTAAACTTATATAAAATAAATGTGGGAGGATGATTATGTATCTTCGAAGTGTGGAACTCATGTCGGCCAAGATTGAGAATCGGGACCAATATCCTTTTGACATCCCCGCGATACGGTCCTTGGAACGTTTGGAGCTCACGAATAACATTACTTTTTTTGTAGGTGAAAATGGTTCTGGGAAATCTACGCTGCTGGAAGGCATCGCTCATCAATGTGGATTCAATACCGCAGGGGGCGGCAGGAATAATACCTATGAGACACATGCTTCGGAATCCTCGCTCGGGAATTATCTCAGGCTGGCATGGTTGCCCAAAATAACGAATGGTTTTTTCATGCGCTCTGAATCCTTCTATCAATTCGCATCACATGTGGATGCGATGCCGGAGTCACTTCAATATTATGGCGGGCGTTCATTACATGAACAATCGCACGGAGAGTCTTTTCTCAACTTGTTCGTCAATCGCTTCAGTTCCAAAGGCATCTATCTGCTCGATGAGCCCGAAGCCGCTTTATCTCCAGCTAGGCAGCTTTCCTTATTGCGTATCCTTCATGATCTCTCAGGCACTTCGCAATTCATTATTGCGACGCACTCACCCATTCTGCTGGGGTATCCGGGGGCAGAGATTTTAAGTTTTGACGATAGCCATATTCAAGAGGTAGCCTATGAGGAGACCGATCATTATCAGATTACTCGCAGTTTTCTGGAGAACCGCGACCGGATGCTGAATGAATTATTTAAAGATTAAGTTCTCAGTTTAACAAAGGAAGTTACTAAGCCATGAGACGTAAAATTTATTATTGAGGAGAGATAGGATGAAAGTAGGTTTGCTAATTGTTGATATGCAAGAGAGTATTGTACGGAAAAAGATGGACCAGACTTCGATAGACCATGCCTGTGAGTACATTAACCATGTGGCTAACGTGCTGCGATTGAATGAACATGTGGTCGTTCACGTGCAGGATGTGGAGGGAATGGAGGAGGCCAAACCGGAAGAGTATCGTATTATTCCCGAGGTGGATGTGAACGAGAAGGATCTCACGGTTACCAAGGAAGCTTCCAATGCCTTCTGGCAGACCGATCTGGAGCAGGTGTTGAAGAGTCATGGAATCGAATTGGTGATCATCGCTGGTTTTGCCGCAGAAGAATGTGTTCTATTCACCTACAACGGAGCGATGGAGCGTGGTTTCCGGCCGGTGATGTTGCAAAATGGAATTCTTAGCACACATCACGAAGCGGTGACTTCAACGTACAGAGATCGCAATGTGATCTCATATCCTGTGGTTGATTATCTATATAAGTTCAACTAAAGAGGTTTACACTGAGCACTCCAATGACAGAGCAACCTTCCGATCGCTGTTATCCCCAGATTTTTTTGATTCCCTTTTTAAAGGGGAAATCCGGTGATAAAGGCGAGGTGTATGCTTCCGAAGTAGCTTTCTTTCAGAAAGCTTTTAGCTCCGCTTCTTCAGGTTATTTCTGTCCTCTCCGTTTTTGTGTAAAAAGTTTAGTTGAACCTATATAATTCAATAATTATTAGCTAAGTGCTAATGGATACTTGGTGAAAAATAAAGATAAGACCAATAATCGGACTCTGTAGGGAGTCTTTTTTTTTTGCACAAATGTACACTTCCACTACGACAGTTAAGGTTACTCTATGATTTAAACCAAACTTTGCCTATATCTGCTGTGGTTGAAAGGATATATTGAGAACAGGGCACAGCAAACTCGTTGTGGACATCGGAAAGGTTATGTATGGATCACTAACCAACTCATTAACTAAGGGAGATATGTAATGAAGATGAATGTACAAATTACGAGTATTTTGCCAGAGCAGAAGGAATTGTTTCTCAACCTGTACAACTTGTACTTATATGATCTGTCTGAATTTTCTGGCGAGGATCTACTAGAAGAGGGGAAATATGATCCAACTAACACCTATTTATATTTGGAACGTGATGAATTACATCCGTTTTTGATTCAGTATGAAGGGAAGGTTATTGGATTCGTACTGGTGTGCTCACCTCCATATGTGCCGGAAGAAGTGGATTATACCGTGCAAGAGCTGTTCCTGGTGAAAAAATATCGCGGGCAGGGGCTGGCAGCACAAGCGGTTGACTTGGTTTTTGCTCAATTTGAGGGTACATTCCAAGTGGAACAGCTTGCTAACAATGCAGTGGCAGTTTCGTTCTGGAAAAGATATTATGAGCAACATCAGATTGAATATACCGAGTCTGAATATAACATTGAAATTGACAACATCGCTGGTAGCCACCGGATTTTGTCCCAGACTTTTGTGCGTGAAAGAGAGAAATAATATTTGAATTAGAAGGTGATTGCTCTGTTCATTATCGCAGCAACCAAGGGGGATTTGAAGTGGATTTCGGGTGTATTTCAGGCAGAAGATGTAGCTAGACAGTACATGGATCTTATACCAGATGAGCTTAAGGGATACCAGAAATTCGTTCAGATAGAGAACCTCACATATCCTTTTTATATTATAGAGCGTCAGGAATCTCCGTTTAGGTTTCTCGGTAAATATGAAGTGATTTCACTTTTCGATCATACGGATGTATCAGAGGACGAAGATGAGGTGCACTTTAATATCTACATGGTGGATTCAGATTATAGACCAAAGAAACCTGGAACAGATTATATGGGAATGCTGAGGCATGATCATGTGACCAATGAATTTATAGAGATGTATCGAGAAGAAGGAACAAAATTTCTGAGTAAACGAAGGATTTTATGAATGTAAGGAAGTTTTATCCCGGTCCTATTTACTTCTCCTAATTAGGGAGCTAGATAGGATCTTTTTCAATTTCCATTTACCAATACATGGGTTATGATGAATTAAGAGGAGTCCTATGTGAGTGACGTGTAAGGGGGAAGTACGTAGGAATGCCAAAGCATTATTTTGTTATCGAAAACAAATCGCAAGTGGACGGGAATATCCATACCTCCTACTCATGGGATTCACAAGGGAGAATACAAGGAAGTGGATTAACCACAGAGAATCATGCGACCTTGGAAGACGAATTCATTGCGTACATCTATGATTACCTTTGTTGGTTGGATACATGGAATCCATCTACCTGCATGAGATGTAGTGGGCTGAACAACTATGGAATAACCGTTATTGAAGAACAGGATGTTTTGTTGAAGTTTCATCAACTCATTCGGGCCTGGATCGATCTATTTAACCATGCGGCGGATCCGATTGTTCTAACAGGGAGTTACTGTGTTGATGGAGAAGAACGGAAGGGCTACTACGAGAAACTCGTGTACAACAAAGTTGAATTAATCAACGAATTACATAAGCTTGCTAACATGGCAAAGTATGCTGAGGTAAATGGGAAGTGTATTGTGCATTTTGGGATATGAAATTTAACTCTTTTAAGATCCAATTTACTATAAAAGGAGTTTTTATATTGCCTTGGCCTATGGTTCATTTTGCAATTGCATCCGAGTTGATATCCGAGCCATCCCCTGAATTGTTATTGGGAAGCCTTGCTCCAGATTCCATCCATGTAAGAACCAATCTTCGTACCGAGAAGGCAAAAACCCACCTCATGCCAGAGGCAGGAAGATTTGCAACTGACGAAGAACTTAAAGAATTTTTTGAATCCAACAAGAAGGTAGCCTATAGTGATCCCAAATTCATGCAATATCTGTGCGGTTATATCGCCCATATCTATACGGACCGTGTGTGGACATTCGATATTTATCCTGCATATGAAGTTCATCCCAATGGAAGAAGCGTGTATACACAGGATGTCACGAAGTTGGAGTTTTTGATTTTACGGAATTGGAACAAGGCCAACGATTGGTTAAGTGCGCTGAAAGTGGGGAGAGCATTTAATTTAGGCGGATTGCTGGAATCTGAGGTGTATCAGTATAGAGGAGAGAAACTGGCGTTTTTAGCTAACCCTGACAACGAACCTTTTGGTGACTTAAATATTTTATCCATGGAAGCTATGGAAGAGTTTATACGTACAACAGGATTGGCGCTAAAACAATTGTTTACGAAATGGAATGTGTATACAGATTTACGTGAAGGGAGATCCTATCATGCAAAAAAACAATAATAGAACATTCTGATCTAATGAAGAAGTATCCCAAGAGTGCAGCATTTTGATTATCTATCGTTGTGTTGAATTTGGTATATACCTTTGGTAGGGATATCGGGGTGTGGCTTTACCACCTGACTCATTAGAAAATGATTGTAATGAAAGGAGAGGGTCTGGATATGGGAAACTCAATTCGGTTGGCTCTTTATCACGAGCAATATGACCAAGATTTGGATGATTTCGCTCTAAGAGGAGATCAGCTTCAGTTTACTGCAATGCCTGCGGATGTGATTGATGAAGCTATACAAAATCCGGACAAAGACCCGATGGTTATCCTTCATGAAGAGAAAGCTGTTGGATTCTTTATACTACATAAAAATTCTGAATACGTTGAAGATAAAGATGCATCTCATACCATACTGATACGCGCTCTATCCATTTCGATGGAACACCAAGGAAACGGGTATGCGAAGGCAGCAATGAAGGCATTGCCTGAATTCGTTCTCCATCGCTATCGGGATATTGATGAGATTATTTTGGCTGTAAATGAAAGAAATATTGCGGCACAGCAGTTATATCTGAAATTGGGTTTTCTCGACAGGGGTGTTCGAAAGATGGGCATCCATGGTCAGCAACTAATCTTGCATAATAGAATCACATAAAGGAGGAGAGACGTGCCGAATATATATAAGGGAAGATATTCAGCTCAGATTGAGGGAGAATTTGTTGTTTTTATCATCGGAATGAGGATCAATCGTCTGTGGGCTATACATAAATGGCTGCCTGTCTTAAAGTCCATGGGCCCGATGATTAAAGAACTGTATATGAATCCGGAGACCGGATTTCTGAGTACAGAGTATTTTATAAGCTGGCGTGGGGTGACGCTACTCCAATACTGGCGCTCTTACGATGAGTTGGAGAAATACGCACGGGGCGGATTACACTTGGAAGCTTGGAAAAGATTCAACCGATCCATTGGTACTGACGGAACAGTAGGGATCTATCATGAGACATACAAGGCTCAGTCGGGTTCCTTTGAGACCATATACGCCAACATGCCCAAATTCGGATTAGCTAAAGCGTCTGACCATGTGCCTTCGACAGGGAAGATGGAGACATCCAGACGCAGAATGGGCGGAGAGAATGACCCTGCAGTGAAAGCACCAGAGAATCCTTAAAGTGGTGAATAGAGAGGAGCATGTTATGAAGGCTAAACTTCGATCAGAAGATGTACATTCAAAACAGCTTAGCTGGTTGTGTATTAAACCGATGCTTGTTTCTGTACGAGGCAGAGATATGGCAGCCAAAACAGAGATATACCGAAAGTTACACGAAGGGCAACAAGCTTTATTTCTGTTCTATTCCTATCACAATCACACGAAGAGTCTGGCAGAATTTTATTGGTTTTCGGCATATAACATCATTGAGATCAAGAGTTGGAATGGAATTAAAAAAGGGATGCACTTTTTTCATTTAGATGAAATGGTAACTGTACTGGACCAGATAGAAAGTCTGATCACGGACAAAAACAGAGTGGATGAAGTGTGGCGTGAGGTACTGCCAACGGATCTGGAGAAGGACCCGATCTTGCTCCAGAGAACAGAGGCATTATATGCTGCATATCAGACTGTGGCACAAGCAGCTATTGCACACATGAATGAGATAATCCTGCAAAATCAGGAGATGTATCTGGAGATTGAGTAAGGTTATATGAATGTATGAATGCATAGGGGCTACTCATGAGTGAGTAGTCTTTTTATCATGTATGAGAACATTGGCTGCACATCATCGCTTTTTATTTTTATGCTAGAATGGATAGCAGGAAAAAAGCGGAAGAGTTAAATAACATTCTCAAGTAGGTAAGGAGAACAAGTATGAACGAGGAAGAACTGCTGGAGTTATACGGATTGGAGCCTGATGACATCCATCGAGAGCCGATCCGAGAACTATTGAAGCAAGAGATTGAGAACCGAAAGTCAGTCAGACTTTATTTTATCTGGAAAAAATGGACGGGGGGCAGGCCCATGAGGAGTTGCTTTACCTTAAACAGTGCGAGCCCGTATGATTTTGTTGATTTTTCCAAAGCGGAATGGGTCTCAGACTATAAACAATATTACGGTGTTTGATATATGTGCATACTGGAAGGAGAGGTACTATGCCAAGTTTGCATGACAACATCATATTAAGTTACGAAGTCGATTTAGAGAACGAAAGGATAAGGATGTGTACTCGTTCAAGTCATGATGTGCCGAAAAATATGGATGTCTTATTCTCTGGTGTAATGGCCCATGCGTTTGATACACCGCTGCATGGCAGTATTATTTTGGATCTCGATGAGTGGGACGTAGAGCATTTTATCCCTCATAATCGAGAGTTGTTAGAGTCGGGGAAGGGCTACGGTTGGCCTGTCAGTTATGTTTCCTATGAGGAATTACAAACTCGGCTAATAGAAGAGAAATACAAGTACATGGTGATCTCATCCTCCTATGGATTGAGTGGTTGGGTTTTGGCGAAGAACATAGAAATATCGGTTAAAGAAACGGGGTGAATGGTATGGAGCGTGAGAACACGCAGCATGGTAGCAAGAGGGGCGCGGGACTAAGAGTGGGCATTGTTGTGCTTGTTGTTCTGCTCGTTATTCTAGTCATGACCAATCCAAACGAAGAAGATTTTGTTGCATGGCTTGCAAGTGAACATGACATCCATTTATCGTATGATGTGAATGAAGGCAGGCCGTTTACGCAGACAATTGACGGTGAGGGAAAGAAGCTTCATTTTAAAGGTGGACATATACGTCATATGGGGATTTTTTCAACATATAGTTACCGTTTTGCGGATAATGAAGAAAAAGAGATTCAGATTGAAGCGGTCGGCATAATGAATATGCTATTTAATAGATAGGTAGTTTGATTGTGGACAGTTACAAAATTTGGGAGAAAGTTCTGCTGATATACGCGCTCTTTGCATGATGTAACTCGTGCAGAGAAGCGTGTTTTTTTGCGTGAAAAGTGCTAGAAATAGAGATGGTTTACTTCGTTTATTCGCAAATTCCACATTATGGGTTATGATGTACCTTGAGAGAAAATTTTACATACATAGGAAGTCTTCTTCTTTTAAATTAAAAGCAAAGTCATAACCGGGATGGTGTTTTCCGTGGATGAATTGAAGAAACATTTGAGTACGCATCGGGCAGGGCAGGTATTGGACGTAGGCACGGGATCAGGTAGATTTATTCCTACTTTACTTGAACTATTCAGTGGTATCGAACAGATTACTGGAATGGATACGGATATGGATTCGTTACGTCAAGCAGAGGCTACGTATGCGGGCCATGGAAGGATTCAGTTTAAGCCGATGGATGCGAGTAACATGGGATTTGCAGATGGGACGTTTGATACGGTCTGTATTTCGAATGCATTGCATCATTTACCGCCAGGTGCACAGGTCCTGGAAGAAATGAAGCGAGTTGTGAAAAGAAACGGTCTGTTTCTCATGAATGAATTAGTCAGTGATGAGCCGAATGAAGCCCAGCTGACTCATATTTTATATCATCATTTCAGTGCCGCTATAGATCAGCGTTTGGGAATATACCATCATCACACGTACACGCGTCAGGAAGTCAGGGATATCGTTACTGCCAGTGATATACGTATACATTGGACATACGAATACAACGAACCCAAGCCGGATGTTATGGCAGAACGGGATATACATTTGGTTACTAATACCTGCAAACAGCATATGGAACGGGCCAAGGCGTTTGAAGATTATGCGGCTTTTGCAGAACAAGGTAATTCTATCATCGAACGTTTGAAAACGGTCGGAATTCAGCGCCCAACGCAGCTCATGATCGTGGGAGGTTTGGAAGATTAGACGAATGCTGATCGGAGGATGGAATATGAAGAAGTTAATGATAGTTTCATTAATATTTCTACTTCTGGTGGCCTGTCAGAACAAAGGAAACACTGAAGATGCACAGCAAGATGAAGAAATATCGACATCCCAAGAGAAAGAAGACATCCCACCAGAGTACCTCGATGAAACAAACTATACAGGGGATGAATTGGAAATCGTCAAACTTATGAATGCCCGTATGCGTTATTTATACGAAAAGGATGAAAAAGCATATATGAATCTTTTTGATCCAAAATCTCCTATATCGGGCATGGGAAGATACAAAGTTCTCAAGGCTACTTCGATGAGCGATATAACTATACAGGAGCAAAGGAAGCTCTATCAGGCAGCGGTGACGGTTAATGAGTTAAAAGAGAACAACGAAGAGTATAACATTACGATGGTGTTTTGGAAAAAGAAAGAAGATGGCGATTCTGCGCAATGGGTTATTGCAGATATCGATTAATAACCTAGTGTCTGACACATGGAAGATCCATATCTTCACACAAACTAAAGGATGATGTAATGATGACAAGGCGATTAATACTGATTGAAGGATTACCGGGTTCAGGCAAGTCAACGGTTGCCCAAATGGTATCCGAAATTTTAAAGGGAAAAGGCAAGGAGGTACAACTATTTCAAGAAGGGAACCTGGATCACCCTGCTGATTACGAAGGTGTTGCTTTTTATCATACTGGAGACTTCAGGACCCTATTAACCACACATGAAGAATACAGAGAGATTCTTGAAAGTAATGCAACTGTCCATGGTCAAGGTTTCCTAATTCCTTATCGTAAGATGAAAGAACAATGGGGAATAGAGCTTCCCGATCACCTTCTACAGGATATTTTCAGCCGAGATATTTACGAAATTCCTTTTGAGCAAAATGTAAAGCTGATCACCGAGAAGTGGCAAGATTTCGCCCAAAACGTGTTAAACGCGAATGATGATTGCATCACGATATTTGAGTGTTGTTTTATCCAGAATCCACTGACTATGGGTCTCGTAAAATGCAATCAATCCAAAGAGCAGAACGTGCAGTATGTATTGGAACTGGGTCGTATCATTCATGCTCTGAATCCACTTCTCATCTATATCGACCAGAAGGATATATCCTATACCTTTGATAAGGCAGTTAGTGAAAGACCAAAAGAATGGTCAGAGGGATTCATTAATTATTATACGAACCAGGGTTTGGGGCAGGCACAGGGTTATCAGGGTGTTAAAGGTACGGTACAGGTTTTGCAGGAAAGAAAGAAGCTGGAGTCCGAAATCTATGGGTTACTTCAGATGGATAAGGTATGGCTGGATAATTCGGATTATGACCGCGAGGCTTGTAGGCACAAGCTAGAAAAGATTCTGGAGTAACCTTAATGAAATACGAATACATACCGGAGGACAGTTTGATGACATTTTATGAAGTAGCCTTAATTGCAACAACCGCAATCTTAATTATTATAGGTGTTTGGAGCAAACGGAAAGTAATTCTTAGATGGGGCATAGCCAGTTTAATTTTATTGCTCGTACTCATTATTCCCTCATTCATCATGGGATTCATGGACGGATTTGCTGATGGATGGTCAGCGAGATGACCACTGCAGATAACAATAATATATCGTATGAACAAAATAACAACAAAATCAACTTCCGTGTGGCAGGTATTGTTATGGATGCGGGAAGAGTTCTTTTGCATACGACTGAACAGGATGATTTCTGGAATCTGCCCGGAGGGCGGGTGGAATTGAACGAAACAACAGAAGCGGCTATTGTGCGAGAGATGATGGAGGAACTGGGTGTTCATGTAGAAGCGCACAGGCTCGCATATGTTAGTGAAGATTTCTTTGAATATGATGGCCTGAAGTATCATGAAGTTGGTTTTTATTATGTCATCACATTGCCGGAAGCCCATAAGCTTTATAGTGAAATAGAATTCAAAGGTCTAGAGGATAACGGTAAGTTAATCTTCCGATGGTTTTCCTTGGACGAACTGGAGCGAATGGAAGTCTATCCTGTGTTTTTGAGAAAGGAACTGACTACTCTCTTTGATGCAAAAAGCATCAAACACTTCATTCAGAAATAGAGGAATAGAGGTCTTATGGACATTACATTTATTCGTCATGGTCATGGCGAACACTTGAAAGACTATCCTAATCAATTAAATTGTCTGCATCCTGGCCTCACTGAATTGGGAAAAAGTCAGGTCATAGCGTTGCGAAGAAAAGTGGTTTTTGCACCTGAAGACGTCATTTTGGTCAGTCCAACAAAACGTACTATTGAAACAGCACAACTTCTGATTCCTAACAAAAATCTTGTGTTCTTAAGCCCGCTGGTTGGCCCAAGAATGTTTCCTCAGAATCCAGAGTTTGTACCTTTCGTCTGCGATCAGACCTACTCCAAGGAAGAACTCAGCCATCAGTATACTGACTTAAAAATGGTTGAGTTGGGATTGGATTGTTGGGAAGAGAGTATTAATCAGATGGATGCACGTCGATTCAAAATATTAGCTGAGCAGCTTCTTGAATGGTGCAGGCAACAGAGCGGCAATACGTTTATCATTTCCCATGATGGTACGATATCGAACTACAGGATGGTACTCGGAGAAGAAGGGGTAACCAAAAGTGATTTTCTTGGTGAAGCAGGGCAGTACACGATCAAGAACTTTTAACTTTTAAAGGAGATCCCGACAATCTCTTTTACTACACATTAGACAAGGATCTGCTTTATAAGCGACTATAACTGCACTTAGGGGGATTTTCAATGAAGTTATCGGATTATGAGTATCTAACTTTGGCTCTGGAAGAAGCAGAACAATCATTTACTGAAGGAACGTATCCGATTGGTGCGATAATCGTGGATGTGGATGGGATTGTCGTGAGTAAAGGCCGGAACCGAGTCTTCTCGGATTGCGACCCCACCGCACATGCTGAGGTGGATGCCATTCGTCGGGCAGGAAAACATTTGCTGGATGTAGAGAAGAAGAAATTCTCGAAGAAGAAAGACTTGACGCTTTATACTACCTGTGAGCCTTGTCCCATGTGTTCGTGCACCATATTAATGTCGGGGATTAAAAAGATTGTATGGGCAGCAGATGATGAAGAATATGGCGGGCTTCGACGTTTCAAGGAAGGGCCTCATTTTATCCATATGTTTGACACGTTATCATGCGTTGCAGCACCCTACCTTGATCTGGAAAATAAACAGAGAGCATTGCTCGCCAAATGGAATATTGGTAGAGGATTGCTTAATACAGAATGGGAGATTCCCAAGCAATGATCTTTCACTAAGGGGATGTTGGTATGTCTCAAAACAAATATGTTCAAGCCGCTATTAATGCAGTTGATTACGTACAGAACAAGAAATTTGTTAACCCAGTTGAGGCTTGGAATTTTGCAACAGGAGATTTGTTCGGTGAGGGAAGTTGGGGACAACGGAAAGGCTGTCCAAGAACTGCTTTTCTGGGTCTGTGTGAGGATGGTTATGTCAGAGGTATTCCCCAAGGGAGATATAATCATAAAGAGAACTCGTTAAATAAAAGGTATGCCATTGACACGGTGAAGTTATTTCATGAGGACTCTAGTATGGTTCATGTAGATAGTAAGAAGTTGTGGACAGTTGTCACTGAGGGCAAAGTGATTAAGTCAAACTATCAGGTCGATATTGTTAAAGGACTATGGGGAAAAGGAATGATCCTTGCAGAACGGAGATGAATCCACATGGAATTCGTGGGAGAGAAGGTCAGAATAACAACAGTCACAGAGCAGGACCTCGACTTCATAGGTCAACTTGAATGTGATACAAACATATGGAGCTTTGAGGAAACTGTTGAAACGGATGAGGAAAAGGTCCGTGAGAAATATCGCAGCTATTTTGCTGTCGCAGATGAGAAACCGTATGCCTATGATTTCGTTATACGCCGCTTGAATGATCCAGAAGATACACCCATTGGTATCGTTCAGATGTGGAGTTATGTAGATTACCGAAAAAGCTGGGAACTTGGATTCGCAGTACTTTCGGAATACGCAGGCAACGGATATGGGAGCGAGGCTACCCGTCTTTTGTTACAATTTGCATTTCAAGAGTTACAAGCTCATAAGGTCGTCGGCATGTGCAATTCACAAAACGTTCGCTCAGCCGCACTGATGCAGCATGTGGGTATGACACGGGAGGCCATCTTCCAGGAAGAGCTATGGTGGAACAATCAGTGGACAGACCAGTACTTTTTCTCGATTTTGGATAGAGAATTTAAGTCAGTCTAATAGGTACGGGAGGAAGTAAGATGACTACGTTGGTTCTTCTAAGTGATTTGGTATTCGAATCTAACGATAAATTGGATCAGAGAATATTACGCTTATTCAACAGCGAACAGCCTTCCATCGGATATATCCCTTCGTGCTCCGACCCGGAGCGGAAATATTTTGAACACACTAGACGTTACTATAATCAAATAGGAATAGATAACATTCAATATTTCGACCTTGATCTGGAGTATGAGGAGAGCACATTTGGCTCTATTTTCGAATGTGATGCGATTCATCTATCCGGAGGAAATACGTTTTATTTTCTAAGTTTATTACAGAAGAGAAATGTGCTTGGTTTGCTGCGTTTCTATGTGAAGAGTGGTGGCATTCTGATCGGGGTCAGCGCAGGCAGTATTCTGACTACACCTACCATAGATATAGCGGGATATGGGGAAGATGCTGATGAAAACAATGTAGATCTGAAAGATATGCAAGCACTGGGGCTCGTTGATTTTGAATTTGCACCGCACTGGGATGGTTCGGAAGACACCCTGGATTCATTAAGAGAGTATAGCCGTGTTAATCGTACGGCGGTTTATGCGTGCCAAGATGGTGGCGGTCTTGTAATTGATGGTGAAAGCGTAGAGTTATATGGAAATGTGCGTCTCATAGATTACAGAGAGAGTGGGTCTGTTGATGAGTAATATTAAGGTCTATCATTATGATGCTTTCTCTACAGTTCCTGGTCAAGGTAACCCTGCAGGAGTGGTTTTTGATGCGAATCATTTCAGTGAGACGGAGATGCAGCAGATCGCTTATCAAGTTGGTTTTAATGAGACGGTATTTGTGTTGAACTCTGAAGTTGCAGATGTCCGACTACGTTATTTTACGCCGGGCCATGAGATTAATCTGTGTGGTCATGCCACAATGGCATCACTGTATGGTTTGAAGACGCGCGGTATGTTGGGTGACAAAGAGTTAATCATGATTGAAACCAATGTAGGTATATTACCCATACGATTTGAGCGCAATGCCGACACCATTTACATGGAAATGAAACAGGATCAGCCGCAGTTTATACCGTTCCAGGGGGATATTGAGAAGCTGGTAAGTGCCATAAACCTAACTCTGGATGATGTCGACCTTTCTACGCCAATCGTTTATGGGAGTACGGGAACGTGGACGTTATTAATCCCGATTCGTGAATTGAACTCTTTTATGAAAATGAAACCGGATTCTTCCCTGTTCCCAGGAATTCTAATTGAGAATCCCCAAGCTTCCCTACATCCCTTTTGTTTCAAAACCCGTGATTCCGATGCCATGATGCATGCCAGACATTTTTCATCACCTTACTCTGGTACGACGGAAGATCCAGTGACTGGAACAGCTTCCGGGGTGATGGGTGCTTATTATTTAACTTATGTGAAACCGGAGATCGATGAGGTACAGTTTGTGATAGAACAAGGGCATGAGATTGGTAGAGATGGAAAGGTTCAAGTGAGTGTGATTCGGGATGGTGAGGATATGGATGTCAGAATGAAGGGGACAGCTGTTTTTGTGCGTGAACTGAATGTTGAATTGGACAGCTGAACATATACATAAAGGAGTTGCTCTTGTTGAATGAAAAGACTGTTTTAGATAGCGTTACTCGTGTTTTGAAAGAAGAATTAACGGATGCCTTGGTGGGGATATATCTACACGGTTCTATGGCCATGGGATGCTTTCATCCAAATCAGAGTGATATCGATATATTGGTCGTTAGCCGGGAAAAGAGACCTGCCGACACCTATCGAAGCATTGCACAAAAGTTAATGCATATTGAAGATGAGATGCACATTACGAAAGGTTTTGAACTCAGTATCGTACTGGAAACTGCGATTGTTGCCATGGCATACCCTACTCCTTTCGAATTTCATTACTCTGCTTATCACCGGGAGAAATATCGAACGGATGAGCAATATCTATGTGGTGGATATGAAGATCCGGATCTGGTAGCACATATGGCGGTCATCTATGATCGAGGTATTGTGCTGGCTGGTAAACCCATTAAGGATCTGTTCCAACCGGAAAATCGTGAACATATGATTGCTTCAATTACATCGGACGCGAGTTCAGCTATGGAAGAAATTGTGGACAACCCAGTTTACTATGTATTAAACCTGTCCCGGGTTCTTATATACGTGAAAGATTTAGTCATTCACTCCAAGCAAGAAGCGGGAGAATGGGCACTTACAAACCTTCCCACTAAATACAAGGATATCATCTCGCAATGTCTTGCAAAGTACAATGGTGAACTGGAGAATGTGAATTTGAGTGATGCATTACTTCTGGAGTATGCGGAATATATGTTGAATCAGATCCAAGTGAAGGGAGATTAACAGTTTGTAAATTATTGATATTGTGTACTGATCTGACTGATTATTATGAGAAAAATAACTGGGCCTATATCGGTAAAGGATATCTGCTTGATGATGAAGAGACGAGAATCTATGAATATTAGGTTTGATTTCTGACATGAAGGAGGGTGTGCTGTGAGCAAATCATTACAGGATCAGATTCAATTTCTCATTGAGATTGATAAACTCAAAACGATTGAACGAAAGACGAGAATTATGCATGGTGAGAGACTTGAAAATGATGCAGAGCATTCTTGGCATCTGGCGATGATGGCTTTGGTTTTACAGAGTCATGCCAACAAGGATGTGGATATGCTTAAAGTCATTAAGATGCTTCTCGTTCATGATCTGGTTGAGATCGATGCTGGTGATACTTTTGCCTACGATGCGGTGGGGAATACGGATAAATATGATCGTGAACTCAAAGCGGCTCATCGGCTGTTTGGTATGTTGCCCAAGGAACAGGCTGAAGAACTACTCCAGTTATGGTTAGAGTTTGAAGCCAAGCAGACGCCTGAAGCACAATTTGCCTCATCTCTTGATCGGTTGCAGCCTCTTATCCACAATCATCAGAATGAGGGAGATACGTGGCAAAAATATAACATTACAAGTGAACAGGTGTTAAACAGAAACCGTGAAATTGCAAACGGTTCCGAAACATTGTGGGAGTATGCGCAGCAGCTTATTCAGAAATCCGTGGATCAGGGAATCTTGACCAAATCATAAGGATACGTTTTAACGTATGCACATTGAAGATGGAGGAGAAGCATGGATGGGATATATCATGGAGCTAAGAAAATTGGTAGGCCCGCGTCCTTTAATTATGGCGGGCTCATGTGTACTCGTGTTCAATGAGGAAGGTCACCTGCTGCTGCAAAAACGTACAGATAGCTTGGATTGGGGGACACTTGGGGGATCCATGGAACCCGGGGAGTCTTTGGAGGAAACAGCTGCGCGGGAATTGTATGAAGAGGCCGGACTGAGAGCGGGATCATTCAAACTCATTAGCATTTTTTCAGGTGAGGACATGTACTATCAGTATCCACACGGTGATGAAGTATACAACGTCATGGCTGTTTATGAAGCTGCAGGTATCCAGGGCAGCCCAACCATTATGGATGATGAAGGGCTGGAACTCCGATATTTTGATCTGAATCAGCCGATCCCTGAGATCAATCCGTTTACGGAATATGTGTTGAAGAAGGCAGGATATATTAGAACTTAATAGTAAGAAGGAGGAGTATTATGACACAGGACTTCTATTGTGATGAGGTGCTGAGTGGTAAAACGCAAGTCAAAGTTGTCATGGAAACAAATAACGTTATGGCTTATCATCACACTCGACCATACTACGAACACCATATCGTGGTTATTCCGAAGATTCATATTCAATCCTTCATTTAAGAAGAGGAAGAGAATAATGATGAGCTGCTCTTAGAAATGATGCAGGTTATTAAAAAAGTAGCTGCTGACTTGTTAGCTCAGACAGGCTCATCGAAGATTGTAACTAACTTGGGCAGTTATCAAGACTCGAAGCATCAGCATTGGCATATAGTCAGTGGTGAACGAACTTAGGAAACTGTATACCGGATTATAAATCTTCCACCTTTCTAACATTCACCATCTCACACTCGAACAGAATTATCATTTTTCTCTCAGTGTTTTATCTTTCCTAATCTAGTATGATTAACGCATCAATCCAGTAAAGAGAGGGTTAATGACATGGATGCTTTTTTAGAGCAAATTAACGAGTTAAACGAGCTTCAGAAAGACTTGGTCAGCCTACATCCTTTGTTTGCAGAACATTATCCAGTGGTTGTAGCCTATGAAGCTTTATTATATATCTATGATTATTCGTCCAAAACGCAGCAATATGAGTGGGTGAAGACGGTTCCGGACGATTTATATATTCCAGATGAATGCCTTGCTGCGATGCCGGTGCATCATATGAACGGACGAATGTGTGCGATCGTAACGGATACAGCGTTCAAAGATCTGGAGCAGAAAGTTTATCTGTTCCACGAATATGTTCATTGTTATGTATATGAGAAATATGATGAACGGATCGTCAACCGTCTCAAGATTAAGCATAAAATGGACGAACTGAAGCGCGTGACATGGGAACTAGATTATGAATTTCCGTATGAAGATGAAATTGTTGTGGAGCGGATTAACTCATTGTTGACTGCTTTGAAGAGTAAAGACCTGACACAAGTACACACAGCTAGAAAAGCGTTGTTCACTTCATTAAATGAAGAACAAGCCGAGTACTGGAGCTGGTTGGAATGGAACGAGGGTTACGCGCGTTATATTGAGAATCTGATTCGGGCAAAATTTGGGCAGGAAAGCAATCATTTTGGAGATACTGCTCCGTTTAATCGTCTAGTATTCTATGAATGTGGGTCGGAATACATTAGTCTGCTTGTGGAGGAGCACCCGGAGTACCATACGGATCTGGAGCAGCTGTTTGACCGAATGCAATTGGAGAGAACACAGGGTTAATTACGCAATTACGATGAAAAAGGACTAGCATAACGGAGTCTCACTATTTAAGCGATCTGTACGTTGCAGCAGTAGGTTATATCATTTTTTCTAAGTATGGTAGAATACTTGCCGACAAAAAGGAGATCAACTCTATGCCGTTACCTATGGTTCATCTCAATATCGCTAATCGAATTGCAGACTCGCTGCAAATGCAGGCTGCACAAGGTTCATTCTATCTGGGGAACATCGCCCCGGATTCCATACATATGCGTGAAGGTACAACCAGAGAGGATAAGGAATACACCCATTTTAACCCGAAAGATGATGGAGATTACGTTGGTGAACTGAAGGAACTCTATTCATCTTATATGCAACAACGTACCGATGAAGGGTGGAAGTGGTTTGTTCGTGGGTACTTTATGCATGTGATGACAGACTATTACTGGTTCCGGAGTGTGTATCCTGAATTCGTCGAACGGGTCAACAAGGTAGATCAATATACAGGAAGTAGCAGATCGAAGGATGAACTAGCGCGTTTATATTACCAGGAGACGGACCAGATCGATTTTAATCTCTATCAAGGCTCAAGTTGGAGTGAAGAAGTGTGGCAGGTGCTTAACGGTTCATCAGGCTATGACATGGCGGATCGTTTAACTGCGGATGAGATTGTTCGCTGGCGGGACCACACGTTTTCTTTTCTAAATGGGGAAGAACCGGGAATTACTCCTGAGTTCATCACGGGTGAGAGAGTTCAGGTATTTGTGGAAGAGACCGTAGAACGACTGATCACTTTGTTGTCTTCATGGGACCCGGAGTTACGTAACTTGATATGAATATAGATAGTTAGTGCAGTTGAGTCACTAGATGCTGTATTTATTACTTCTCTACCCATTACTTGTCTATTTACTAATAAGTTAGGGAGGCATGCAGTATGGTGAAATATGTAGGAGTGTTGCTCGTATTTGTCATTGTCACGTTCATTGCAGGGTGCAGCAAACCGAATGAATCGAACGTGAAAGAGGGGCTTCCTATGCTGATCACCTTAACCTGTAATCCAAACCTCACCATGGAACCATGCCAAGATGTTGAGTTTGATCGATCTGACGAGATTCGGATCATGATGGAGGCCATACATAAGGCTGTGCGTTTGCCGGGCATTCTTGATTATGGTACAGAGTACGTCATGAGCATAACAAATGCGGACAGTTCGATAACACGGTATGATTTTTCATTAGGAATGGATCCCAAGATGCAAGGCCTGTTAGTAAACCAGGAAGACTCTCACACAGGGTATAGTATTCCTCTTGAGGATTCGAATCAACTAAGAAGACTGATTCAGAGACGTACTGATTAAGAAGGTAGATGGAACGGAGAAGAACCTGTGGATGACAAAATTACCATTGAACCTTTGACGCAATCAGATGCAGATGGAGCGTATCAGGTGTTCGAGACAACCATTCCCGCAGCATTTGATCAGGAGGGAATAGGCTCGCTTCTGGATGATATTCAGGATGAAATAACACACAAAAAAGCGATGATTCACACGGCATTGCAAGCAAAGGACAACATAGAACCAAGTATATTTTTCCTCGTCGCCAAAATGGGGGAGGTTATTGTAGGCATAATCTCGTATGGACCTGTGGTGAGGAGATTCGAGAATGTACAGATGGCCGGCTGAACGATATCGGAGAACTGGGTAGCCTGTACGTGTTGCCCGATGCTCAAGGTCAGGGGATTGGTTCGGCGCTCATTCTTGCACTGGTTACTGAACTGCAACGGCTGGGAATTCAGCAATTCTGCCTGGATAGCGGTTACCAGATCGCACAGAAGAAGTGGCAACGCAAATTCGGTGAACCCTATGTCGTGGCAAAGAACTACTGGGGCGAAGGAACTGACCATATGGTTTGGCTGTGTGAAGTACAGGATTTTATAGAGGTTGTTCAAAAAGCCTGCTTTTGATTACGAAGGATGCCTAGTGTCATCATCATCATCATCGAATATGGAATTCAGCCGAAATAAGCGGGAGGCTTACGAAGTATGTTTCCTGAGGAAACATTGCAGTTGCTCACGTAGTTTTCCCTACGCTCCGCTACTCCATTTCTAGCTTCATCCCATCTTCTCGGTACTGAAAATCAGTCTTTTTGAACATGCACTAAAGTAAAATGAAATGAACAAAAGAGATGACGACCTGTATTGTATAGGGGTCATCTCTTTATCTTTTTGCATCAATCGTGGACGATTATTCGTACAGTGTATCATGTGTGTTTTGATGTAGATGGAAAAAAAGGAGTGAACATATGTCAATACAGTGGAATACACCCGAGCAACGGCTGTCCCCTCATGCGGTAAACTTGTGGAGAATTAGCGCCATCATATGGAATGTAATAGGTTTCCTGATCCTTGCCGTACTGTTAATACTCGACTCCATCTATGGATGGAAGACGTGGATTGGTTGGATTTTGTGGGGCGTTACGGCCATATCGGTGCTCTATGCGGTGTGGGATATTTTCATCCAGCCGTCATGGTTATACAAGCATTGGTACTATGATGTGAATGAGGAGTTCCTGCAACTGAAGCGTGGGGCGCTAACCAAGGTACATCAGATCATCCCCATGGCAAAAGTGCAATCGGTTACAACGAATCAGGGACCTTTGATGCGAAAATATGGACTCTATTCCGTATCGGTTGGCACGATGGGTTCATCACATGAAATCCCGGCATTGCCAGAGGAAGTCGCGCTTGCACTTCGTCATCAGATTGCGTCCTATGCGCGGATTAACGAGGTGGATGAATGATCGATATGAAGCGACATCATCCATTAACCATGCTGTGGAGCCTGTGGAAACTGGTGAAGAATTCGTTCGCGATCATCCTGTTTTTGTTTGTTTTCCGTCAGGGCTCAGAGTCCCAATGGCTCTTCTATGGAAGGATCGCCTTTTATGTAGGGATTTCCATCGGCATCGTGGCGATTATCTGGAAGTGGTTTACTTCTCGTTATACAGCAGACGATAAGGCCTTTCACATCTACAGTGGTGTGTTCAACCGTACTCGAAGAACGATACCGTATACCAAGGTCCAGAACGTGAACCGGCATACAACGTTGTTTCATCGGTTGTTCAGCGTGACGTCGATCCGATTCGAGACCGGGATTAAGGGAGAAGATGCTACCTTTCAGTTACACGTTGTTTCACTTTCCGAAGCAGAACAGTTGGAGAAGATTGTAGCGGGTTATCTGGCAGAGGATGCAGAATCAGCAGGGAAAACAGAGGAACATGATACGTTGGATGCAGTTCAGGTTATGGGAGAGGGAGAGACGCAATCCGACCCCGATATAACCGATGAAGCCATGTCTCTGCCTGCAAAAGAAAAACAGGAACGGGTTGTTCATTATCATTCCACCCGCAAGGACATATTCAAAGCATCCTTTACCTCGCTTAGTTTTCTCGTACTGATTCCAGTCCTGGCTACGCTCTATTCCTGGGTGAAGGACTTCTTCCCTGATGAAGAAGTAACGGAAAGTTTGTTATTAACCTGGCTTGATTCCTGGTGGATTGCCGGTTTGATGATTTTGGTTTTGTTGATCATATCTATTGCTCTGGGCATAGTCAGAACCTTCGTAAAGTATGGAAATTTCCAGATCACCTCGGATGCCAAACGGATCTATATCTCGAAGGGCATGATGGAGCAAACGTCATTTTCAATCCTGAAAGAGCGAGTCCAGGCCGTGAAAATCACACAGTCACCGATGAAAAGGCTGCTTGGATTAGCAGAAGTAGAACTGACCACTGCGGGTAGTCTGGGGGAGTCCGAGCAGGAGGTCAACTCGCTCTATCCTTTCTTGCCAGTGAAGCAAGCCTATACCCTGATTGAGGAGATCCTGCCATCCTATCGGGTTACGCAGGAGATGGAAAAACTTCCACGAATATCGCTATGGCTACGCCTGCTCAAACCAAGTTGGGGGTGGATCATGATCACGGGTTTATTGTGGTATTTCAAACCATTGGTGTTTGGGCAGAAACATGCCTGGTGGATGATTTCTGCGATTCTCCTCGTATGGATTGCAACATGCAGAGTGATGGACTTTTTCCATACCCGATACATTCTGCATCAGAATTTCATTCAACTTCGAACCGGTGCGTTTACTTCAACACTCTTCATCTCCAAACGTGAGAAAGTCATCGAAGTGCAGATCACCCGTAATGTGTTACAGCGTTGGTTTGGTGTGGCTTCCATTCATACCGTAAACCGTGCCAAACCTGTTCTGCACCATCGGGCACATGACATTCCCCTGAATACGGCGGAATCATTTCAATCATGGTACATGGGACGTACCCAAGATGTTCAGACCCGTTAATCGCAAGAGCAAGTGCAGGAAGACCACATCAGGTTATTCTGTACTTGCTCTTTTTACTTGAATTCCCAGGAAGCCAGAATAGAGGAGGAAGAACGTTTTGATGAAAGCTGTGTTCTTTGATGTGGACGGTACATTGCTGAGCGAAATAGATCGGAGTTTATCACCGAGTACAGCTGAGTCGATCCGGGAATTGATTCGTAAAGGCGTTCAAGTTGTACTCGTCACAGGCAGGCCCTATAATTTATGCGAAGAATTCAGAAATCTCGGAATCGATACGATCATTTCGGCTAATGGGGCATTGATCAAAGCAGGTGATGAAGTGATACATAAGTCTGTACTTTCAGCACAGATGGTTAGAGCATTCAGTGAGTTTGCCGAGTTGCATGGGCACAGTATTTCATATTTTACAGAGTCATTTGAGACGAACGGGTTGTGTACAGCAGATGGTCGTGTTACTGAAGCCTTAAGTGATACGCTTGGACTCATGGATTTCCCGCAGAAAATCAGCACGTTGGAACAGGACGTATATTGCATTTGTTTATATGCGGATGAGGCTGAAACGGAGAAGTTCCAATCCAGATTTCCTTCTTTACGATTCGTGAGATTCCATCCGTATGTAGTAAATGTGCTGGAAGCGAGCGAAGTCAGCAAATGCATAGCCGCAGAGAGAGTTCTCGACTACCTGAAGATATCCAGAGAGGATACAATGGCCTTTGGTGATGGGGAGAATGATGTGGATCTGCTAGAGTATGCGGGAATCGGAATTGCGATGGGAAATGGCGGAGAACGAATTAAAAAAAGCGCCGATTATGTCACCCTGCGGGCAAGTGAAGATGGAGTCACCCATGCATTGAAGCAATTTAAGATTTTATGAGAATGGATCGGCTAAAAAGATGAATTATATCCAAATTGTGGATTTTCGTGTAGAATGAGATAGCACGTATTAAGCCCTAAAGCATAGGGTGTTGATCGAAGGGTGACTTATGAAAAAGGTTGTTATCGTAATCCTGTCTCTTGTTGTACTTGTTGGTGTATCTTCTTCCGCTTATGCTCATCCAGGCAGACTGGACAAGAACGGTGGACATAACTGTTCAGCCAAATCCAAGCAAAAGGGTCTGTGCACGGGTTATCACTATCACAAAAAGAAAAAATGAGAATGAGCTTTTACAAGATAAACCCAGCCATCGTTCAATGTATGGTTGGGTTTGCATGTGTACCATTGATTTAACATGTTGGAGGCGGTTACACCATGCGGATTCAGGAGATATCGGTATGGAATCATGACGAATTAGTGCCGATGCTGGCTGAAAGCTCCAGTGAGGGGTTCAGACATATCGAGCGAGTAATCCATGAATATGAGACAGGAATCAATACATTTGAGCAAGAAGGTGAAGCGCTTTTTGAATGCAGAATGCACGATAAGGTTGTTGGGATCTGCGGTCTGAACAGAGATCCTTATTCTAAAATGACGGATACCGGAAGAATTCGCAGGCTTTATGTGATGAGAGAATTTCGAAGACATGGGGTTGGGCGCAGGCTGATGGATGCGGTTATTCAAAAAAGCGGAAAATCATTACGCTCGACTGGTTCTGTACACGGATCAACCGGTTGCTGGATCTTTTTATCACAACTTGGGATTTAGAGAAGTGACGAGTATGGAGAAGATAACGCATGTACTGGAATTGGGGGAGAAGGAAGATGGATCATATTAAAGCGGTTATTTTTGATTTGGATAATACGATTCTGAACAGAACGATGACCTTTGACGGCTTCACGCAGCGTTTAATCAACACATATTTTGGTCACCTTGAGTCAACCGAAGATATAAGTAAACGAATTATTGAACTCGACCAGGATGGTTATAAGGACAAACCCCTTCTGTTCAACGAGTTGCTGCATGAACTGCCTTGGGCAGAACATCCGCCACATGCAGAACTGATGGAGTTCTATGGGAGAGAGTATGTGCGAAGTTCAGTTCTGATGGAACAGGCGCGAGAAGTGGTTCAGCATCTCCGGGGGAAATATCAAACCGGGTTAATTACCAATGGGCAGACCGATATTCAGTATGGAAAAATCGATCAACTCGGTATCCGGGAGGATTACGACCATATTATTGTTTCAGAAGAGGCTGGAGTCAAAAAGCCCGATCCACGCATATTTCAGCTTGCGCTCAATCATTTCGGTCTAAGCCCAGAGCAATGCATCTACATTGGCGATCATCCCGTGAACGATATTGAAGGAGCAGCAAGCGTAGGCATGAGCACCATCTGGATGAAGGTCAACCAGCCGTGGCAAGACAGCATTGCGTCGGGTCCTTTACATACGATTGAACATCTAAGTGAGTTGAAGAAACTGCTTTAGAAGACGGTTATATAAATTGAATATAACATTTACACAAAACGTAGAGGACAGAAATAACCTAAAGAAGCGAAGCTAAAAGCTTTCTGAAAGAAAGCTACTTCGGAAGCATACACCTCGCCTTTATCCCCGGATTTTTCCCCTTAGGAAAGGAATCAAAAAATCTGGGGATAACAGCGATCGGAAGGTTGTTCTGTCATCGGAGTGGCTAGTGTAAATATTCTTTAGTTCAGTTTATATAGATAAAGATTACTATAAACAAAGTTTGGAAAGCGAGGAACATATGGAGATTAGACAGATGGCTACAGCGTTTTTGAGCAATGGCTCAGACATGCTGATGATGAAGAAGGCGGGCAGCAGATTGTTTGATTTTGAATTCTGGGGTGGCATTGGCGGACATCTGGAACAAGGGGAACTGAACGTACCCATGAGCGCCAGCTATCGGGAGATTGAAGAAGAGACCGGGTTCAAGCAAGAGGATGTCGAACATTTTCGGCTTCGATATATTCTGTTGGAAGTTAATAGTGGTGAGATTTGGCAGCAGTTTGTATATTTCGGAGAGACTACGCATCGACATTTTGTGTCCTCAGATGAAGGAGAGTTATTCTGGATACCGCTGGATGAGGTACTGGACTTACACTCGTCTATTCTGATCAAAGCAACGCTCAGGCACTATTTACAACATCCAGGCGCAGAAGACATCTGGATTGGCAACGTTCAGAGCGGAACAGACCTAAGGGGCACTCCACAGGTAATATGGAACAGAATGCAAGAAACGATATCATTTGAGCCAAAGGGGGTTAATCGATAATGTTGAAATATAGAATGGAAAGAAAAAAATTGAGATGGATAAATTACCTGTTGATCACTGTACTGATTGCTATCATTCTTCCGAGTAGTCATGTAGAGGCAGGCAGCACGATTACAGTGAAAACGAAGGTCCAATATTACAAAGGACAGCCATACATACATCTAACAGGTGGAAATAAATCTGTGACGGATAAGCTGAACAAGACATTTAAACTCCACGCAGTGAAAGCAGCTCGCCTGGACAAAGAAGAAAAGAAATCAAACAGAAATTATTTCTACATTACCATGGCCAGTGTAAAATACAATGCAAAAGAAAAGTTATCTGTGGTATATGAAGATCATGTGTACACTGGCGGAGCACATGGAATGGATGCGACAAAATCATATAACTATGATTTAAGAACAGGTAAAGAACTAAAGCTAAGCGAGTATGTCAAAGACGATATTCAGATGGAGAAGGTAGAGAAATCAATCTCCAACAGTCTATTAGCCATGTATAATGCAGGAGTTTCTATTTTTGAAGAAAATATTTATGATTTTCAGCTTGATCAAACATCTGAATTCTTTTTATATGACAAAGGCATCGTCATCCGATTCTATCCTTATGAGGTTGCACCCTACGCTAAAGGGTTTGTAGATATCAAAGTCCCGTTCAGTAAATTCAACACATAGATGGTATGCAATAAAAGGCATGATCCAGTCAATGAGATCATGTCTTTTTTCTATATATGCAATCATTCAAAATACTCTAATTAATTTCAATAACTTAGGCTTCTAAATGTCTGCATACCGTGTGAATAGCTCAACCCAATCCAAGAAGGAGGTTTGTTATGAAACGTATTGGAAACATGTTTCAGGCTGACCGTAGCAGAGTGTAAATGCTATGGCAGCCTGAACGAGCGAACCGGTTTAATTTTGCATAGGACAGTGGCGGTTGTTATGGGTTGTTGGCATAACCTCAAGACATCTGACTACGCTGTAATAATTCGATCTTTCGTTCGTCTATTCCGATGTTCTATAGCCTCCTCATAATCCCTGATCAGTGTGTCAAAAATATGCTCCCACGACCGCTGCTCAGCCAGCTTTCTGCCTTCCAATCCCATCATCCTCAATTGGTTCCCGTGATTTCCCCAGAGACATATCTCTCGAATCAGTGCATCAGCCTGACCTGGCTCGAATAACACACCATTGCGGTGAGGGGATATCAGATCCTTTACACCTCCAGCATTGGCCGCCACCACAGGGAGTCCTGAAGCCATCGCTTCCAGTACCACATTGCCAAATGTCTCCGTAGAGGAAGGAAACACAAACAGATCTGCCGAAGCATACATAACAGCAAGTTCTTCCCCATGCATATACCCTGTATAGGTGACATTGGGTGGGGTTTGCAGACGCATTTTCGGGAGAGACGGGCCGTCGCCAACGATAATCCAGTGTACACGGGACTGCATTTCCTGGGGCAGCTGCTGCATGGTAGTCGTGAGTGTAGCGATATCTTTTTCCGGGGCAATGCGTCCAACGTAGAGTAGAATAAGGGGAGCGGTGATGTGGTATCGTTCACGGATATCCGAGCTGCGTTTATCAGGGGAGTACAGGTTGCAATCAATCCCGCGAGACCATAGCTTCAGACGCTGAATGCCTTGGACTTGAAGGGTGTTTAACGTTTCCTGTGATGGAGTTAGGGTTGCATCACAGGCACGGTGAAACCATTGGATATATTTCCAATAGAGAGGAATCATACTTTTCAACCGGTAGTATTCGAGATAACGATCGAAGTGGGTATGGTAGGAGACAACATGCGGAAGATGGTGTTTGAGCGCATACCTCAGACCAAGCAACCCCATATTAAAAGGCGTGGCGATATGCAGCAGATCGGGTTGAAAGGTGTGTAGCTGCTGGTGTGTGTCTGCTCTGTTGGGTAGAGCAATGCGGCATTCGGGATACAGAAAAAAAGGGATGTTGACAACCGATCGGACTTGAGTCTCATGGCTTCCTTCAATGACGGAGTTCGGCGTAAACAGCAGATGTTCAATTCTTCTGCGGTTCAGATGGTTACTCAAGCGGTGGAGCGTGCCAGCAACACCATTGGTTTCCGGAAGATAGGTGTCTGTGAACAAGGCCAGTCGCATCATTACCCCTCCCAAGACTCGTGATGCCAAGATCATAACAGCGGAACATTTTCCCGAGGTCAAGTGCGCGTTAACTTGACGATGTTCCCTGTAAATTGTTAAAGGATATACTATACCAACTTCCATAAGTTCAACTTATATAGCGTATTCTGATATGATGTAATAACGTGTCGGCGTAGTTGAACTTGAAATTTACACGATAACGGAGAGGGCAGAAAAAAACTGAAGAAGCGGAGCTAAAAGCTTTCTGCAAGAAAGCTGCTTCGGAAGCATACACTTCGCCTTTATCACCGGATTTTACCCTTTAATAAAGGGATTGAAAAAATCTGGGGATAACAGCGATCGGAAGTTTATTCTGACCGCGTAGTGGTCCAGTGTAAAAAACACGTTCAAACTATTTAGACAGAGAGATACAGGAGGCAGAGAAAGATGAACAAGTTACAAGAAGAATTGCAGGAGTTGTTACCACTCGATCAGCTTGAGGAGATGTCAGGTGAAGAAGTGGTGGGGAGTGTTGCCATGGACCTTTATCGGGCTGAGTTCGCTACGATTCGAGAGAGTGGGTCGGAACTTCCGCAAGTATTGCGAGATATCATTCTAATCATTGATCTGGATACCGAGCTGTCCATGAACGGGATGACCGGTTTCCTTGAGAATGCCAGCGGACAGTATCTGGGTGAGACGATAACAGCTATGGAGCGGATCGGCAATGATGCAGATTCCTTGATCTTGAAGAAGATAGAGCAGATGTTGTCCGAGAGCGGCGTAACGCACGGGCAATTACGAGATAATGTGAATGGCCTGTCCGAAGACGACATCACGACAAGCCTGCAAACACACGGGGAACAGATTCATGAGGTATTGCAGCAGATTGAACTGGAAGCCGCGAATTTGAGCATGCAATCGGATAATGAAGAAAGCTTCGACATGCTGTATCAGTATGTGGACGAAAATAAAGATCGTTTGAAACAGGAGATGCAGCACATCTTGTCCAATTAAATGGAAAGAGACTTCGTATAAAGGCATCCTTCCTAACCATAATTGAGGAGGTAAATGACAAGCATGAACAAACGATTAGCGATGGAATCCGTTCTGGTTACCTTGTTATTCATCATCGGTTTTGCAGCTTGGAATGTCATTCAAGGCATGATCATGACCATGAATTACGTACCTGATCTGATGAACACCGCTTCTTCTGGTACCCCATTGCAATCCAAGGTTGCTTTTGGAACTATGGTTCGGTGGGATATAACATCCATGATCATAGCTGTTGCCGGATTCGTTTTGCTCGCCGCAGCATATTATGGTCTTCGATCAGGAATGCAGCGCTGGACACAGCGTTCCTGAAGTATTGTCCAAGTAGGATACATGTTCCTTACGCTGCCTTTGCAGCACATGAATTAAAACTCAATGACAACGGCCCTGAGTCTATTAGACTCAGGGTTTTTGCTATGGCTAATGTTTTTCCGCTTCGAAGGGGAAATTTTCTAGATCCAAGGTCAAGGAAGAATCCGTTACAATGATCTTGTAAGCGCTTATCGTTTTGGATAGAGAGAGGAGGAGAGACAGAGATCATGATTACAACCAATCAGATTTATCTCGATCAGACATTGCATAGCAAAGAGGACGTATTTGATTTTATATCTGCGGAGGCAGAGCGTTACAGCATCACTACAAACCGTGCACAACTTGCGGCTGATCTGTGGGAACGCGAACGTGTCTACTCCACCGGACTTCAGGATCACTTTGCGATTCCCCATACCCAGAGTGAAGTTGTAACACGTCCGGCAGTGATGGTCATTCGATTACGGGAGCCCATTGATTGGGAATCTCATGACGGCAAGCCGGTAAAATATATTTTTGCCATCCTTGTGCCTAAGGGTCATGTAGACGTATCCCATCTGCAAATCATCTCTTCACTTGCCACCTTATTGCTGGAAGATTCATTCAAAGAGGCCATCGCAGAAGCGGTGCAGCCGGAAGATGTATATACGTTGCTTCATCAATATACGGAAGGACTGGTGTCATAATGAAAATCGTAGGTGTAACGTCATGTATCGCAGGTCTAGCCCATACCCCGATGGCCGCCAAAGCATTGGAGAAAGCAGCTCAGCAACTGGGATATGAGATCAAAGTGGAACAGCAGGGAGCTATGGGACAAGTCAATAAGCTGACGGAAGAAGATATTGCTGCAGCGAATTTTGTCCTGATTGCAGCGGATCAAACGGTGAAGGACATGGATCGGTTTGGCGATAAAAAAGTCGTACGTGTCAAAATTGGTCATGCCGTAAGTCAGGCAGAAGCGGTATTAACCAAAGCCGTTGAGGCTGTGAACGCACAAGCTTAACCCCACCTTCCACATGAGGAGAGAGTACGATGAGAAAATGGTTTGGTGAAGCAAAAACACATCTAATGACAGGTATCTCCTATCTGCTGCCGGTCATTATCGCGGGTTCCCTGGTCGTTGCCATCTGTAAAATTATCGCACTATCAATGGGCATTACTGATCTTGATCCGTACAAAGATGGAAGCGGATTCTTGCATATTTTATATCTCGTGCAAAATGTAGGATGGAGCGGCATCGGACTATTAACGATTGTCCTGTCCGGTTACATTGCGTACTCCATTGCCGACAAACCTGCGCTGGCCGCAGGTCTGATCGGCGGGGTGCTGGCACAGCAGACCAACGCCGGTTTCCTCGGCGCGTTGATCTCAGGCTTCTTTGCCGGATACATCACCTTGTGGGTTAAAAACAAAGTTAAAATTACAGGTCCGGCCGCTGGCTCGGTACCGTTAATCATTTTACCGCTGATTACCGTCGGTTTAACCGGATTTCTGATGGCGGTCATTCTGGGTGGTCCGCTGGGCGCGCTGAATGAGTATCTCATTGCTTGGGTTCAAAACATGAGCCAAAGCGGAACTAATACCGTTGTGCTTGCGATTATTCTGGGAGCGATGATCGGATTTGATCTCGGCGGACCTGTCAACAAAGCGGCATGGATGGCAGGTAATGCCCTGTTCCTGTCCGGTGTCTATCTGCCGAATATTTTCATTAACATTGCCATCTGCATTCCGCCGCTTGGTTATGGCTTGGCGACATTGCTGATGAAGAAACGTTTTTCCAAAACCTATCAGGAAGCGGGCAAAGGTGCAGTGATTATGGGCGTGATCGGCATCACGGAAGGTGCTATTCCGTTCACACTGCGTAACCCTGCCAAGATGATTCTGGTCAACATGTTTGCCTGTGCAACGGGCGCTGCCCTGACTGCATTGTTGGGAGCACATATCATCATGCCACCGATCGGCGGCTTATATGGAGCTGTATCGGTAGGTACCCCAATCGCGTACCTTGCCGGAGGCATCGTCGGCGCATTGATCGTGGCGGGGGGTACTATGCTGGTGAACTTCCGTGATGAAGAAGAGAAACAGCCTGCCAAGACTCAGGAAGCTTCGGCGAAGAAAAACGGGGAAGAAATCGAACTCGTTTTTGACTAAAAGTACGTGTTCAAAAAGATCGTTTTTCAGTATCGAGAAGATGGGATGAAGGTAGAAATGGAGTAGCGGAGCGTAGGGGAAACTACGTGAGCAACGGACATTTCGGCTGAATTCCATATTCGATGCTGATGATGCCAACAGGCATCCCTCGTAATCAAAAGCGGACTTTTTTGAACAACCTTTAAAAAGGCATCTGGAGGGATATAGAGATATGAGTAAGAGCAATCGTACCAAAGTACATGTGATTCCACATACGCATTGGGACCGGGAATGGTATTTTACGACCTCCCGTTCCAAAGTGTATCTTGTCAAACACGTCAAGGAAGTATTGAACGCACTGGAGAATATTGAAGGATTTCATTATTACTTGCTGGATGCACAGGGCTCGCTGCTGGATGATTACATCCGCTGGTGTCCCGAAGATGAGGAACGGATCCGCCAACTGGTTTCAGCCAAACGACTGATGACTGGACCTTGGTATACACAGACGGATCAATTGGTGATTTCCAGTGAATCCATGGTCCGAAACCTGTATTATGGTATGAAAACGGCACAAAAGTACGGACATGCGATGAAGGTTGGTTATGTCCCGGATGCGTTTGGACAATCGGCACAGATGCCGCAGATCTATCGGGAGTTCGGCATCGAACGTTTCCTGTTCTGGAGAGGCGTATCAGATAATACGAATCCACATACCGAGTTTACGTGGGAAGGATCGGACGGTAGTCGTGTATTTGCTGTGCAGATGCCGTTCGGGTATTACTACGGCGGTAACATTCCGGAAAATGAAGAAGATCTGATCCCTTATCTGGAGAAACAGATTGGTGCGCTTGAACGGAAAGCCTCCACCAGGCATATCTATTTCCCCAATGGGTTTGATCAGGCGCCTGTCCGGTTGAACCTGCCGGAAATGATTGAACGCTTCAATGCGCTGGATACAGAACGCGAATATGTGATGAATGAACCGGAACGTTTTCTGGCGGAGATCGAAGCGGATAGTCAGGATCTGCCTGTACTTCGGGGTGAATTAATGGAAGCCAAGCACATGCGGATTCACAAGTCCATTTTTTCCACCCGTGCGGATCTCAAACAACAGAATAACCGGATTGAGAATCTGATTGCTAACACGCTAGAACCGGTGCTTGCCATTAGCCATTCTCTCGGGCATGACTACCCGCATCGCACTGTTGAGGATATCTGGAAGCTGTTGTTTGAGAATGCGGCACATGACAGTATCGGTGGCTGTAACAGTGACACAACGAATCAGGACGTTGCGTTCCGTTACAAACAGGCCTATGATATCGCACTGAATCTGCTTGACCTGCATATGCGGATGATTGCTTCAACGATTCAGCAGGAGGAGACGTTTGCGTTCACCCTGTTCAACACGTTACCTTATGTGCGAGGCGGGGTTACGGAGATTGAAGCTTATATTCCGGAAGAATCCTTTGTGATTCGGGATACGAAGGGACGCGAGCTGGCCTACACCATTGTGGAAAAAGCAGATCAGACCGATTATGTGCTTGGACAACACATTGATCTGAATCCAAGTCGCAAAGTGCATCTGCCGGAACGCGTATATCGCGCGAAGCTGCTGGTGGCATTGCAAGAAGTCCCGGCAATGGGTTACACCCAGATTGTGTTTGATTTCAGTCAGGGCGCTGCACCTGTTATTGAGCGGCGTAACGGAGACACGATTGAAAATGAACATTTCACCATCGCGCTACAAGCAAACGGCACCTTGCAAATTACGGACAAGCGATCAGGCCAAGTGTATGCAGATCAAATGGTCTTTGAAGATAATGGGGATGACGGAGATTCCTACAACTATTCTCCACCTGAGCGGGATCTGATTGTTTCTTCGGCAGGTAGCCAGATGAGTGCGACTACTACCCAAACGTCCGTATCTCAGACACTATCCCTGCGTTTCACGCTGGATGTTCCCTACGATCTGGAAGAGCGCGCCGCAGGCATCACGTCGGGAGCATTGCCAATGCAGGTGCAGATATCTCTTCGCAAAGGAGAGAAGCTGATACGCTTCCAAGTTCAGGTGCAGAATGAGGTATTCAGCCACCGTCTGCGTGTTCTTTTTGATACAGGGATTGCTTCCGCTCTATCCATTGCAGATCAGCCTTTCGGTGTGATTACTCGTCCAACCTCATTGCCAGAAGTGGAGGTATGGGAGCGCGAACAATGGCAGGAGAAACCAATCACCATTGAAGCGATGCAGAGTTATGCCGGGTTGAACAACGGTTCGCATGGTATGGCTGTGATGACGGAAGGTGTACGTGAGTACGAGATTGTTGGGGAGCAAATGGACACCATTGCCCTGACCTTGTTCCGTACATTCGGTTTCATGGGTAAGGAAAATCTGTTGTATCGTCCCGGACGGGCTTCCGGTGAGAAAATTGTAGCAACGCCAGACGCGCAATTGCTTGGCGAGCTCTCCTTTACCTTTGGTCTACATATCCAGACTTCTGGATTCGACGAAGCAAATGTAGCCCGTGCTGCGCGTGAATATTTGACACCGATCAGCAGTTATCAGCTATGCGACTTTCTGAATGGACGACTGATCTTTGCTTTCCGCGATGAGGAACGTGTTCTTGATACAGACTACAGCCTGATGTCGTTCAGCGACGATTCCAACGTGGTGTTAAGCAGCTTCAAGAAAGCAGAGCAGAGTGACGGATACATTGTACGTGTCTTCAATCCGTATCTGTCACAGTCTGCTAACGTGAACATGCACTTCAATCAGGCTGTACATGCAGAGCGTGTATCCCTTGCGGAACAACCATTGGAGCATCAGCAGAAGTTAACCGATGGAGAAGAGGTCGTTCGTTTGCCGGAGCTTGCACATTGCAAATTGATGACTGTACTTGTATCGATATAAAGTGAGCTTTAGTTATACACAATCCTGATCAGAAGGGAGGTCGGATATCGGTATGATTTTTCCAACAAAACGGTTGAAAAAGCTGTTCCAACTCATTCATGGTGAAGGACAGGAACAGGCTTGGACGAGCCAAGCACTTGCAGACAAGCTGGAGGTAACCGTGCGTACCATTCGGGATGATCTGAAAAAGTTGGATCATATCCTAGAGGGGCATGGCGGGAGCCTGGAGTCCAAGCGTGGACGGGGATATTCCATTCGTGTGCATGATGCAAAGCGGTATGATGAGCTGTTGGAGGAACGACAGGATGATCGGCAAAAAGGTGCGCCCGTACCTGGGTCACCGGATGAGCGTATCCGTTATGAATTGTTCAAGCTGCTTGGTGAACCGGGTCATATCAAGATGGAAGACCTCGCTGATCAGCTGTTTATAAGCCGTGCGACGATGAACAATGACCTGAAGATTATTCGTCAGATTCTGGAGAACTATCAGCTTCAGCTTCAGATCAAGCCAGGACATGGTGTGAAGGTCGTCGGAGACGAGCAAAGGTTCCGTTATTGCCTTGCCGAGTACGCCGATGCGCGAGATGAAGAACTGGGTCTCGAAGGAATGACTGCTGCACAGGAACGTTTGTTGTATCCAATTGAACCCGCGCACATCCGCGAGATCGTTATTCGCCATGTAGGCCAACAGGATGTTCGTATTGCAGATGTGGCACTGAAAGATCTGATTACACATCTGGCGGTTATGGTATTGCGTATTAAGCAGGGACATGAACTGGACCAATTCGAGAAAGTGGAGGCGAATGTTCAGGATCAGCAACTTGCGCAGCAGATTATTCAGGATCTGGAGTCGTTATATTCCATTCATTGTCCAGTTGGAGAGCGAGATTATCTGTTGCTTCATATTGTTAGCAAAAAAATGACCGCTACCGATTGGAATGGACTACAAAGTGACCCATTATATGTTGCTGTACAGCAGATGCTGGGTCATATCTATGATCGGTACACCTATGATCTGCGTGATGATGAACGCTTGCCGAATGATCTGTATGCCCATCTGAAGCCCATGATTACTAGGTTGGAACATGGTATGAATATGCGGAATCCACTGCTCGGACATATACGTAAATATTATCCACTGGCCTATGAGATTACGATCAGTGCAGTGAAACAGCTACAGACATACGTACCTCATGAGATCAATGACAGTGAGATTGGTTACTTGGCGCTTCATATTGGTGCAGCATTGGAACGTAAATACCAGATTCCTCATCGCAAACGGAAATCCGTATTACTCGTCTGTGGGTCAGGATACGGCACAGCCCGTATTCTTGAATCGAGATTACGCTCTTTATTTGCCGAGCTGGAGGTATCTCGTGTAGTTTCACTAAGAGAGTACGAGGAGATGGGGAGTGTACCCGAAGACTTGGTCATTTCCACGATCCGTTTACGCGAGTCCAAAGGCAAGCCGTCGGCTGTCATTGCTGCGATTCCATCGGAACGCGACATGGCAACGATCACGCATCTGGTGCGAACTAGTGATGAGCAGGAGGAAATGACGCTGCTGCGTTACTTTGATCCAGCGTTGTTCATGTTTCGGTCGGATCAGCCTGACAAAATGACACTTATGGCTGAGATGAGCGGGGCGCTGTTGGAGAAGGGAATTGTAACCGAGCAATTCTGGCCCGCTGTGCAGGAACGGGAAAAGATGGCTTCAACCGCGCTTGGAAGAGGCATGGCGATTCCGCATCCCATGGAGCTGAGTTCAACCCGTACGACTGTATCGGTATGTCTGCTCGAGAAGCCGATTCCGTGGGATGAGGAGAATGAAGTACATGCTGTATTTATGTTATCTATCTGCAAAGAGGATTACGAACAGGCAATGGGGATCTATGATCTGTTTGTAGAAATGATCCGGCAGGAGGAACAGCTGGAAAGCCTGCGATCCTGCGGCAGCTTCGATGCGTTTGCCCAACTTGTATGCGAAACGTTGAGTCTGAAAAGTACCGAAGTGTATTAATATATATATTCACTCATTAATAATTTCACTGACACTCCGATGACAGAATAACCTTCCGATCGCTGTTATCCCCAGATTTTTTGATTGCTCATATTAAAAAGGGAAAAACCGTCCTTCATCAGATTTGTCTGATAGAGGACGGTTTTTATTCGTTTACACAAACTATAGATTAGATATGTTTGGAAATGACTTCTTCCAGTCCTTGAGCGACAGAATGCGCACCCCGCGCCAGATGTCTTTCATACAGATGCAGGCGCACAAAACTTTCATCCGTGCCCATCGCTTCCGAGAATATTCCACTGAGCCCACGAGCGCGGCGATCGATCTGTAATAGCAGCTCAAGCGAATCGCCCATCGGATAGAACAGCACTTCCAACTCATCCAGATGCCCGCGGAACTTGTTTGTTGGTACAAATTCAAATTCCTGTACAAATGGCAGATTGCCGCCCAGCTTTGGTGCGTAGTCATTGGTTACTTCACGCAGTTTGAAACCAAGGATATCAATTGCATCGAGCACGGTATTCATGTCTTTGCTAGGAACAACATGCAGTCTGTCCCGATCTGAGGGGTCCACGGCGCTTGAGATATCGAGGCCTGTTTCTACCCATACTTCTGCACGATGCAGTGTAATTGGCAGATTTTCTGGGAGGTCAAATGAAAAGTCTTTCTCCAATTTGGCTCCAGGCTGTAAGGTGAATCCTTCGGTGAGCAAATATTTGGCTATAACAGCTGTTTCTTTTACTTTGCGATCATCGCGCTCCCGTATGTAATGGGTTTTGATTGAAAGATAGATTCGATCTACATTCTGTTCCACATCTCCACCTTCAATGTACACAACCCCCGAGATGATTCCTCCAGGTGTGACCTCTGGTGTATGCAATTCCGTATTTACTTTGGCTGCTCCAACACCTACACTGGCTAACATTTTCTTAAAAAATGACATGCGCTCAACCTCCAGATCAGATGGTTTTATTATAGGGGATACATACGACTTCGACCTTAATACGGAAGCCGGAAGAGAAGCGTTTCAAATTTTAGCAAAGATATATCGCATACCCAAACAGGAGATTCGCCTAGCCGATGTCGAATGTTAGAATAAAGGGATTTTTTGTCAGGAGATGAAGGCGATTGAACACAGAATTTTCAGAACAGAAATATGGTGAGACTGGTGTCAAAACCAGCTTCGAGCAGATGGCGAACGGGGAACAGAAATATAAAATGATCGCAGAAGATGGCAGTTATTATTGTAGCGATCCATACCATCAAATATGGATTGAATACCTCCAGTGATTGGACGGCTTCACCCGAGTTGGATGGGTTAACGCAATCTTTAACAGAGAAGGAGCTGCTCCGGAAGTATGAATAACCAGACGGGAGGACCAGACCGATGCGTAAAAGTACAATATTTTGGCTTACGGGAATAGCCATAATTCTCTTGGTGACTCTGCTCATATACAGCTATGTAATTCCAAGTGTGAGTGCACAGGATGTTGTGATGGCAGGCACAATCAGGCAGATTGATACGGATGCAGTTGAGGTAGAGTTAGAGATAACGCGAAAAAGAGAAGACAAGGATCAACATATGGTGTATCCCGTCGTCCCGGGATGGGAAGGGGTCACATTCACTGAGGAACAAGATGATGCGTGGTACATGCCTTCGTCTGTTGGCAGCTCCTATTTGGATCAAGTCATTCTGGAAAAGTATCTGAAGGCGCAGGGGAAAACCATGAAATCAACTGATAATCTGATAGGATTTGCGATACCTGATGAGATAGGGAGCTACAAGTTGCGGTTAACGCTCAAATCTTTGGATGGAACGACTCAGCCGCTTGAGAATCCAATGGTGTATTATGTTCACAACGAGCATTTGTTAGGGAAGGATCTGAGTTGGGTTACGGGTGAGAATCTGGAGATCAATAAGGAGTAATCAGAATGATGAATGTATATGAATCGAATGAAATCACCGTACGTTTCTTGGAAACAGAAGATGAACGACATCTGGTGAAGTGGCTGTCAGACCCGGAAGTTCTTCAATACTATGAAGGACGTGATCGGCCGCATGATTTGGAGCAAGTGAGAGAACATTTTTACAATCAGAAAGATGATGCTACTCGTTGTATCGTTGAGTATGGAGGACATCCGATTGGATACATTCAGTTCTATGAGCTTGAGGAAGAAGAGCGAACGGAGTATGGTTATGGAGACACGGATGAGATCATCTATGGAACAGATCAGTTTATTGGTGAGGTAGACTACTGGAATAAAGGCATGGGTACACAGTTGATGCAATCCATGCTGGCTTATCTGATTAATGAAAAACAAGCCCGTAAAGTGGTGATGGACCCTCAATCCTGGAACTTGCGAGCGATATCCTGTTACGAGAAATGTGGTTTCCAAAAGATTAAACTGTTGGAGAAACATGAGCAGCATGAAGGACAGATGAGAGACTGTTGGCTTATGGAATATGCTCCTTAGATAATGTTAAAAGTTATTTTGAATCATAGAAACAAGGAGGAATAATGGATGGATGAAAGATTTCCGATAGGACCATTTGTACACACGGGTGAAGTTACTTTGGCACAGCGGGAGAAGTGGATTCAGGACATTGCTGAGTTGCCTGAACGCGCACGAGAAGCGGTAAAGGGATTGAGTGAAGAGCAATTAAGTCTGCCGTATCGAGAAGGTGGATGGATGCTCAAACAGGTCATTCACCATATGGCAGACAGCCATATGAACAGTATGATTCGTTTCAAGTTGGCACTGACAGAGGATACACCAACGATTCGGCCTTATTATGAAGAGCGCTGGGCTGAATTGAGTGATTCAAGGGACCTGGATGTCGAATTCTCGCTTCAGATTCTGGATGCGCTCCATCGTCGTTGGGTGTTTCTGTTAAACGCGCTGACAGATGCAGATTATGCCAAACAGTTTTATCATCCCTCATCGGAAGAAACGACAAGACTGGATTATAATCTGGGCATGTATGCTTGGCATGGCAAACACCATGTTTCTCACATCACATCGCTTCGGGATAGACTGGGAATATAGCAAGAAGAAATATCTTTTTAAGGAGGATTCATCATTGAGTGTACATATCAGACTATTAAATGAGAGCGATCCTGTAATCATATCAAAGGCGTTTCAGGAGCAGGGTTGGGGGAGATTCGCTGAGCAGTATCTTCGTTACTTGGCTGAACAACAGAATGGGGAGCGCGTAACCTTGGTAGCCGAGTTAAATGGAGAATTTGCCGGATACGTGAATGTATTGTGGAATTCCAGCTACCCGTTTTTCAGGGAACAAGGCATTCCCGAAATTAACGATTTTAATGTACTGATGAAGTTCCAGCGCCAAGGTATTGGTTCACGGTTGATGGACCGAGCAGAGGAAGTTATTCTGGAACGAACGGATGTAGCAGGCATTGGTGTAGGTGTATTTTCTGATTATGGCAAAGCGCAAGTTCTATATGCCCATCGCGGGTACATACCAGACGGTCACGGTGTACACAAGCATGATCATTACATTCAGCCGGGTGAAGAAACGATTATGGACGACGATGTTGTACTTTATCTTACGAAGAAGTTAAAAGACGCGCAATAATTTTCATATATATACAGTGATGAAAGATGTCATGTATACTAGTTGTTAAATATCTGTTATGTGTGACTGGCGTAAACGTGAAGTGAACCACGAGGAAGCACATATATTATATGCCGTACGCCTGGGCAAAGTGTTTGATCTTTTGATCAAACACTTTATTTATTCTTCAGGGGAACGAAAGGACTGGTGGCGGCAGCAGGTTTCCTGAATGGAAAAAGGGCTACTACCAACTCATCTGCTTATGATTTATTGACTCCTTATTGTGCAGAAGTAATTTCAGCGCGTGTAGTGCGTGATGGTAATACAGTAACTGGCGCGGGGGTTACGGCTTCCATTGACCTGGTTCTATACTTGGTCGAAATGTTAACGTCTACGGAGATCGTCCTTCAAGTTCAGCAAAAACTAGAGTATCCATATTATGAAGCTGGTAACTTAAAAGATGTCTACATGTACACTAAGAGGTAGGGGATAAAAAGATGACTATTCGCCTTTTTCAAGCGATTGATCAGCCAGCAGTGCTGAAAATGATGACGGATCATGATTTTCAATTTCCTTCGTTTATACGCGATCAGTATCCTGCGCGCTGGGATTCATTTTTAAAAATGACGGATGAACGTATCAGTGCTTATTATGTCATGGTTGACGAAGCAGATGTTGTCATAGGTCATGCTGGTTATATCTTTCAGCCTACTGTTAACCGGTATGAAATCGTTGGCGTTGTTACAAGCAAATCACACCTTCGACAGGGAGTAGCACGTACACTGATTACAAAAATATGTTTAAAAATAGCTGAATTTGGATGTAGTGATGTCATGCTTTACACACTTGATCATGAAGAAAATGAAGCAGCGCTTGTATTTTATGAACGAATGAATTTTCAAAAGGAAAGTATCGATATGAATTATTATACCTCGGGGTTTCATAGACTTTCACTTGTTAAAACATTATAAGGGGACTTCAAAAAACTAATTGTAGTGGAAGCATAAAAGTGTACTTCAGTTTAAGTTGCATGTACTTGCAAAGAAAGATGATAAAAAAGCTGTCCCGCATGTTATACTCTATTGGAATTTGAGGAATGATAAGCAGGATGTTAAGAGATTAGATGATCAGAGGAGTGATTGATCCATGTTTAGCAAAGTCGGACAGGTTATGTTGTATGTCAACAATCAGGATGAATCACTGGCATTTTGGACGGAAGTTGCAGGATTCCACATTGTGGATGAAGTAAACCTTGACGAGGGTATGAGATGGATTGAGATTGCGCCTACCCCAAATTCGCAGACAAGCATTATTCTTCATGACAAGGAGTTTGTGGAGCGGATGTCGGCGGGTGTAAATCTGGGCACACCTTCGTTAATGTTCTTCACCGAAAACCTGGATCAGTTATATGCCGACTTGTCTGGTAAACATGTAACGGTTGGAGAGATTGTTGAGATGCCCACCGGGCGTGTCTTCAACTTTGCTGATAATGAAGGGAATTACTTTGCAGTCTTGGAACGGGCGAAGTAAGTTACAACACAAAACCCCAACGATTGTAAGCGATCGACATTCATGTCGGTCGTTTTTTTGTTGGGAAAAAGCTTCTGTTTTTTAAGTAGAAAACACAAGAAAAATAGAGAACTACTGGGTAAAAATGTTATAATAGAGTGTGGCTGATTTATTGAAAATGATGAGGAATGAATAGTCAGAAATGAAGGTTTGGATGGAGCATTGAAGGAGGAATGTGGTTGTGGAAAAGACGATTAAAAGTGTACAGGATCTGTATGATATGCTCGATGCGGACTTCAGATCTGCCAAGCAATTTTGGGAGCCATTCTATGAGGATCGGAACAGACCCATCCCCTTTTTCCCAAACAAACCGGATGAGAATCTGGTAACGCATGTGAATGCAGGTCTGCTGACAGGTGGCAAGGCATTGGAACTGGGTTGTGGCCCGGGCAGAAATGCGTTGTATTTAACCCGCCAAGGCTATCAGGTAGATGCTTATGATCTTTCGGAGACAGCGATTGCCTGGGCTAAGGAGAGGGCGGCAGAGGAGCAACTGGACGTGCATTTTGAATGTCGCTCCGTGTTCGAACTGACCCCAGAGCAAGAATATGATCTTGTCTACGACTCGGGTTGTCTGCATCATCTGTTACCACATCAGCGTATCCCCTACATAGAGATGATCCACAATGCACTCCGGCCTGGAGGATACTTTGGAATGACTTGTTTTGCTCCTGGTTTTGGAGATATTGGTGGACCTGAGATCGTTATGAATGATTGGCAGGTGTATCAAGAGAAGTCGATGCGAGGTGGTCTTGCGTTCACGGAGGAGAAGCTTCGCTACATGCTGGAAGATGGCTTTGAATGTTTGGAGTTCCGTGCAATGAAGGCGATGGAGCAGCATGAACCATGTTTTGGTGTACCTTTTCTGTGGGCCACGTTGTGGAGAAAGAAAAACTCGTAAGAATAGTGGAATTAACATGCATTGAAAATAGAGGAGGAGTGTTATCGAAATGGGAACAGAAACAGGAAGAAGACACTTTATCATTACAGGCACATCCAAAGGGATCGGTTTACAACTTGCAGAGTTATTATTGGCTAAGGGGGATTACGTTTACGGTATTTCACGAGGGAGTTCGGATCTGTTGGAATCAGGCGAGGAATGGAGGGGGCGTTACCGCCATGTTCAGTACGATTTATCCGATCTGACGGGGCTTGATGATTTGGTTACACGTGTATTGGACGAAATTCCGTCTCAGGAAGCTGAATTCATTGGACTCATTAATAATGCAGCGATGCTGGAGCCTCTAAAACCTATCAATCAGTGCAGTGCGGCAGAGATAAGTCAAAGTCTCAACATCAGCCTCGCAGCGCCAATGATATTGAGTTCATCTTTTATTCAACAAACAAATCACCTGTCCGCCAGACGTAAAATTGTTAATCTCTCATCGGGTTCGGGCAGTTATCCCGCGCCTTCAATGGCAGTGTACTGTACATCCAAGGCAGGCATGAACATGTTCACCCAATGCGTATCTTTGGAACAAACGGGCCAACAGAACCCTGTTGAGATTATTGCTTTTGATCCGGGGATGGTCGATACGGAATTGCAGGCTGTTGCACGAGGCAAAAGTGCAGAGGAATTCGCCCTTGCAGGTATGTTCAATCAAGTATATGAAGCAGGACAATTAAGATCGCCACGAGACGTAGCGATGCAGTTGATCGAGCGGATGGACGAAAACAGTGATGCAAGCCATGTTATACACACCATGGAGAGCTAATATGATATATGTATTTCGGATCGTTTTCTTCACAAAGCATGGATACCTTTTGATATAAGCCCAACTTCCCTGTACACTGGAATCAACGATCGGAAGAACGATTCGTAACGGTAAAGGTGATCCTGCAACAACGGAGTCTAATTACCTTTTTCAACCTTAGAAGATCAGAAACGTGGTGAAGTCTCTTGTTTAAAATTATGCTCATTGAAGACGACGAATCGTTATTCAGTGAAATCAAGGAACGTTTGTCCCAATGGTCGTATGACGTGTATGGTGTGCAGGACTTTGGCAAGGTATTGCAGGAGTACAGTGTAATTCAGCCGCAACTGGTCATTATTGATATTCAGTTACCCCAATATGACGGGTTCCATTGGTGTCGGATAATTCGTTCGCACTCCAATGTGCCGATAATCTTTTTGTCCTCACGGGATCATCCTGCGGACATGGTTATGTCCATGCATTTGGGGGCAGACGATTTTATCCAGAAGCCTTTTCATTTCGATGTATTGATTGCCAAGATCCAAGCGACTTTGCGGAGGGTGTATAACTATAATACAGAGCATATTGAACTTCGAACCTGGCGCGGTGCCACTATTGAGTATGTGAAAAATACACTGACCTGCGGGGATGAATCTGTCCTGTTAACGAAAAATGAGATGTTTATCCTTAAAGTGCTGGTGGAGCACAAAAATCAGATTGTTACCCGTGAGGACCTCATACGGAGCTTGTGGGATCATGAGCATTTCGTGAGTGACAATACGCTGACGGTTAACGTTAATCGGTTACGGAAGAAGCTTGAACCCATCGGCTTGGAGCGTTACATTGAAACCAAAGTAGGTCAGGGGTACATGGCAACGGAAGAGGCAGAAGCATGATCGGAAAGTACATACGAGAAAGGGCTAGTTGGTTATGGCTACTGGTAAGCATGCAACTTATTATTTTATTGGTGGCCTACCTGGACTCGTCCATTCCATTCCAATCTGTGGCGTATATCGTAGGACTGAATGTGGTGGTATGTCTTGTTTTTATCTGGGCGAGATACCTGAAAGAAACCCGTTTCTATAAAAAATTGAGCACCTGGGATCATACCTATGATCTGGGAGAACTCGACATCGCCGAAAGTCCATATGAGCAGATTGTACATGAGGCCGTCAGTTCCCAGACACAGCGGTATCGTAAGGAGTCTTCACTTCATTTTATCGCTCTGGAACAGGAGAAGGACGAGATGTTGTCCTGGATTCATGAGGTGAAGACCCCACTGACTGCGTTGCAACTGATGATCGAGCGCTTGCCAGATGACAAGTTACAGAGCCAAATGACATATGAATGGTTACGAATTCATCAGTTGCTGGATCAGCAGCTTCATCAGAAGCGTATTCCGTTTATGCATAATGATCTGTTCATCGAAGAGACGGAACTTGAACCAGTATTGAATAGCGAGATACGAGCGTTGAAATCGTGGTGCATTTCCAAAGGCATTGGCTTTGATATGTCTTTAATGGTATCGCGCGTGCTCACAGACAGCAAATGGTTAGGCTTCATCCTCCGCCAATTGTTGAGTAATGCGGTGAAATATAGTGATTCATCGGATATCCTCATTGAAAGTCGGGAACAGGATGGACACATCATACTCATGATTCAGGATCACGGGCGAGGGATTGAGACTCAAGATCTGCCGCGTATATTTGATAAAGGATTTACGTCCACCCGAGGCAGAATGGATGGGGCGGCTACCGGGATGGGACTATATTTGGTTCGTCAGGTTGTCCAGACGCTTCATATGAACATTCATGTAGAATCTTCTCTTGGCGAGGGCACAATCGTCACACTTACTTTTCCGCGAAAAAACGACATGGTGCATCTTGCAGGCGTGTGACAACAATGTCACATGCTTTTTGGTTTTGTTCGGTGAATCACACGATAACACTGCACATTCCGCCTATGATATAGACATGAGCATTTGCAGAAGATCTAAGAGGAGTGAGTGGGATATGTGGATACTGGAAGCCAAAAAAATTCATAAAGTCTATGGGAATAAACTGAATAAACAGGAAGTGCTGAAGGGGATTGATCTTGGGGTAAGTATGGGAGAGTTTGTTGGTATTATGGGGCCTTCGGGTTCGGGTAAAACGACGCTGCTTAATGTACTTTCCTCCATTGATCGGGTGAGTCAGGGCACGATTGATATTGAAGGCAAGGAATTCACCGGAATGAAGGAGAAACAACTGGCTGAGTTCCGCAAACATCATCTGGGCTTTATTTTTCAGGAATACAATCTGCTGGATACCCTTACGGTGAAGGAAAATGTATTATTACCGCTCTCGATTACGAGCATTCCAAAGCAGGAGGCACACCGGAAGTTTGAACAGATCGCACGTGAACTGGGAATCTACGAATTGAAAGACAAGTATCCATCTGAGATTTCAGGGGGGCAGAAGCAGCGGACTTCGGCAGCACGAGCATTTGTCCACGAGCCGAGTATCATTTTTGCGGATGAGCCGACAGGAGCGCTGGATTCCAAGTCCGCTTCGGATCTGCTCGGCAAGTTAAGTGATATGAACAGCGCACGAAAGGCGACTATTATTATGGTTACCCATGATCCGGTTGCCGCAAGTTATTGCAGCAGAGTGATCTTCATTCGAGACGGTCAGATCTACACCCAGCTGAATAAAGGAGACGAGTCACGGCAATCGTTCTTCAACGATATTATCAAAACCCAAGGCGTATTGGGTGGTGTACAGCAATGAGCTTGAATTATATTATCTTCCGCAATCTCAGGAAAAATCTAAAGAATTATTATCTCTATGTATTTGCGCTTGTGTTCAGTGTGGCCTTATATTTTTCCTTTGTGACGTTACAGTATGATCCTTCCATGGATGAGGTGGCTGCTTCAACGAAAGGTGCGGCGGCTATAGGCGCATCTTCGGTACTGTTAATCGTCATTGTCGGCATCTTTTTGCTCTATGCCAATACGATCTTTATCAAGCGGCGTAGCAAAGAAATTGGATTATTTCAATTGATCGGACTGACGAAAGGCAGAATTTTTGGTATTTTGAGTGCGGAGAACAGTATTCTTTATTTTGGCTCCATGGCTATTGGTGTGTTAATTGGGTTTCTTGCGTCCAAGCTGGTATTGATGATATTGTTCAAAATTCTCGGTGTGGATGCGATTACGAAATTGTATTTCTCTCCGATGGCACTGATGCAAACGGTGATTGTTTTTACGATAATGTATTTGCTTATCATGCTGATGAACTACACTTTTATCAAGAGACAGAGTATTCTCTCGCTCTTTCGGGTGTCGGCGACTACGGAGCAGCAGGTGCAGAAGATGTCTGTCGGACAGATGATTATCGGCGTCTTGGGTATTGCTCTGATTGTGTATGGATACTACATGTCTGCACGGCTGTTCAGCGGTGAGGCAATGGATATGCAGCAGTTGATGTATACGATGATCCTGATTCTGTTCTCGGTCATACTGGGGACATACCTGTTCTATAAGGGTTCGGTAAGTTTTATTTTTAATCTGGTTCGCAAAAGCAAAAACGGCTACCTATCCATTCATGAGGTGTTATCGTTATCTTCAATCATGTTCCGCATGAAATCCAATGCATTGCTGCTCACGATTATTACAACCGTATCGGCACTTGCTATTGGCATGCTGTCACTCAGTTACATTTCGTATTATTCGGCAGAGGCTCAGGCGAAGGAAAGCTTGCCAGAGGATTTCTCTTTTGCTCAGGTAAATGTGAAAGATCGCTTTCTAGCCGAGTTGAAACACAAACAGATACCATATGAAGAGAAGCACAGAGAGCCTGTTTATATTGAAATTGATGCTCACAAAGTGATGGATGAGTCCATGACGGAACAGTACCTGTTCAGTAGTGTGTTGAGTGACAACATGGTAGATAACATTGATTTGCAAGCGGGTGAAGTGGTCTTCATGGGATATGGAAATGCCCTTCAGCAGTTAATTTCCATTCAGGAGAAAGGTCCAATCGTCTTGAGCGGGTTGAAACATACGTTGGCACAACAACTGATCGGAACAACCAAACTTGGAGTTCTTCCCACGTATTATACTGGGGGCACGCCTGTAGCGGTGGTAGATGAGAAGGTATACCAGCAGCTGCGGCAGGATCTCAATCCCAAGCTGCAAAAATCCGAGTGGGCTGATTACTATGGTGTACGTATTCTGAACGAGGGGCAGGCTGAAGAGGCATATGCCGTATATAAGGAGCTGCAGTTGGAAGCACCGAGCTTCTCCCAGATTGAGTTTAGAAATAACCAACGTAATAATATGGGACTGATTATGTTTATTGTTGGGTTCCTGGGGTTGACGTTCTTGATCACATCGGGATGTATCCTGTACTTTAAACAAATGAACGAGAGCGAAGAGGAGAAGGGGAATTATACCATTCTGCGAAAACTCGGCTTTACGCAAGGCAATCTGTTGCGTGGAATTCAGATCAAGCAGTTGTTTAACTTCGGTATTCCGCTTGTGGTGGGATTGAGTCATAGTTACTTTGCCGTGAAATCAGGTTGGTTCTTCTTTGGTACGGAGCTGGCGACACCTACGGTCATTGTTATGATTGTCTATACATTGTTATATTCGATTTTTGGTCTGTTGTCTGTGTGGTACTATAAACGGGTGATTAAGGAAGCTTTGTAGAATTGGGATCAGGAGTATGCTGATATAGCAAAATAGGTTGAGTAAAGGGCGGCTGTAATGATTACAGACTGCTCTTTTTTCTTTTTCTAAGTATAATGCCTCATGAAAAAAAGGATGATTATGGAATTGAGTCGAAATGATGATAGAGTCCATGCTTCTGATTCATGTATAACGGTGAAACGAGGGGAGAGGAGTAACTTGCCTGGAGTTCTATATGCCTCGAAGAAAGAATTAAGTGAGACGATTCGACGCACCTATGTATTGTTTGAGGTTGAATTCAATGACATCCATAACAGCGACAAAGATAAGTGGGTTGAAGATGTGGATAAGACCCCTGCCCAGATGATCGCCTACCAGTTAGGATGGATGAACCTGGTGATGGATTGGGAAAGAGAAGAGCAGTTGGGAAATGAATGTCATATGCCTGCACCAGGGTATAAATGGAACCAATTGGGGCCGTTAAATGAATCATTTTACGTAAAATATTCAGATTATACGCTGGAGGAGCTGCGCTCTTTGTTTCGGGAGACAGAGCAACAGTGGCAGAACTGGATTGACTCACTGAGTGAAGAAGAGTTATTTGTACAGGCGATGAGACAGTGGACGGGTACCAAGCCCGGATGGGCTATGGTGAAGTGGATCCAGATTAATTCGGTAGCCCCTTTTAAATCTTTTCGGACCCGAATTCGTAAATGGAAAAAAGGTCACTTAGCCAACATGGATTGAGAGGAGAATAGATATCTAATGAATCTGGCAAATAAAATCACGTTAGCTAGAATCGCGTTGATTCCATTGTTTATGATCTGTTTTCTCAATAAACAAAGCGTGATGATTGCACTAATTATATTTGCAGTAGCTGCAGGTACGGATAAATTGGATGGATATGTGGCGAGAAAATATAATCAGATCACGAATCTGGGAAAGTTGCTTGATCCACTGGCGGATAAACTGTTGATTGCGGTAGCGCTGGTCATGATGGTTCAGGAGAATATGATCAGTTCATGGATCGCTGTAATCATTATAGGACGTGAAATTGTCATTACTGCATTACGAATGGTAGCCACAGAGCAGGGCATTGCTCTTGCAGCCGATCGATATGGCAAGATCAAAATGGTGCTTCAGGTGGCAGTGATCATTGCCATTTTGTTGAATAATGTTCCGTTTAGTTTGCTGACTGATATCAGAGTGGATGTGGTATTACTATGGGGTGCAACAGGCGTTACTCTCTTATCCGGAATGAATTACATTATCGTAAATTATAAACTGTTGAGATAAAAGGAGTGATTAGGAGATGTCTAAAGGAAATATAACCCCAAGTACCGAGCAAGATTCAGAGTATGTTCGCCAGCAATTAGTCGCATACAATGCGACCCATGTGAGCGAGGAATTAAGGCATCGTTACGAAGAATTGAATTTTAATATCAAAAATGAGACCGGCGAAATTGTTGCAGGTGTGCTTAGTACACTTTGCTGGAACTGGCTGGAGGTTGATATTCTTTGGGTGGATTCGGAACAACGGCAGCGGGGATATGGTTCCCGGTTGTTGCTTGAAGTTGAGCGAATGGCGCGAGAGAAATCTTGTGATTTTGTTATGTTGAACACTTTCTCCTATCAAGCACCGGAATTTTACAAGAAACATGGCTACCAATTGATCACAACGATCGAGAATGCACCGACTGGACACAGTCATTATTATTTTAAAAAGGACCTCACTTAAGACAAAACATGCGAAATAGGACAAAATCAGGAGGGTTATAATGGTTACCATTAAAGGAATCGAACTTGAAGATTTACCGGCACTAAGCCAGCTATACCATGAGTTGATGGGAATGCCTACCAATGAACAGCAGATGAAAAAGATGTTTCATTACATACAGCAGAATGGTCATTATCATGTGCTTGGGGCATTTTACAATGGCAAACTGGTTGGGTCCGTTATGGGGATCGAGTGTATGGATCTGGTGGGGCCATGCAAACCGTTCATGGTTGTGGAGAATGTGATTGTATCGGATCAGGTACGCAGGCAGGGTATTGGGCAGAGGTTAATGCTCCAGATTGAGCGGATTGCAAAAGATATGGGTTGTGATTACATGATTCTGGTGTCTGGCGATCAGCGTAAGGAAGCACATATATTTTATGAGAAGCTGGGTTTCAAGGATGAGAAGGTTCAGGGTTACCGTAAGCATCTTTAACAGACAGTTCAAGAGAGAATTTCTTACACAAGTGGAAGGATTACTTAAGGAACATGGCGAATAAGGCATAGTCTTAACAAAAGAAACGAATAAGAGGGAGGCACTCTCGTGTTCAAAAAATGGGCTAATGTTTTCATGGTTCTGAGCCTGGTATTCGCCGTATGTTCCCCAACCTCCTATGCTGCTGCCAAAACGGTTAAGGTAACCGTTACGCTGGTGAGCGCAGAACTTGTCGAGAATAACTCTGTCGGTAATGAGTGGGCCATCGGAGCAAGTGTGAACGGCAAAGATCTGGAGGAGGGTTCGTCAGTCACTTTAAACCTGAAATCCACGGGTACATTGAAACTGGAGGCCATCGCCGAAGAACAGGACAAAATTCCCGATTACGGGGATAAAAGCGCCAACGTCAAACTATCTTCGTTCTCCAAATCAACCAACAAGACACTTTCCGTGGTGGTGACCGAGAACAGAGGCCGATATTCTGGTAACACAGCGACTTGGGCGTTCAAGTTTAAGATTAGCAAGAAGTGAATAGGAACCAACCGTGAGAAAAGGGAGCTGAGCTCTCTTTTTTTATGCGTAAATAATTGGTGATCTAAAGTAAGGCGACGTTTCGAGCCACGCTAATCTTTGTTAAACTAATGAGAACAACAGTATAGAAATAAAAGATGTATTTTCAAAAAAAGTACATAGGAGGTTAACACAATCATGCGGATCGTAGATAACATTAAAGTCTGGGGGGAGCCGCTGGAGAACGCCGTAAGTCAGGCGGTGACTTGCTCGCAATATGGAGATGTACTGGGTGTGGCTCTGATGGCCGACCATCACAAAGGATACTCGCAACCCATCGGTGGTGTTGTCGCTTATCGGAATATGATCAGTCCGTCAGGTGTCGGATATGATATCGCCTGTGGCAACAAAGCTGTGCGCACAAATCTGATGTGGGATGATATTCGGGATCAGATTGTAGCTATTATGGATGACATCAATTCGACCATATCTTTCGGCGTGGGTCGCAACAATCCAACACCCGTGGATCATGAACTGTTCGACGACGCGAGCTGGAAGCTGTTTGATACCATTGAGCCGGGATTACAACATAAGCTGAAGACACTCGCACGCAACCAACTTGGAACCGTAGGTAGTGGTAATCATTTCGTGGATATTTTTGTAGAAGAGGCAACGGGAAAGGTGTGGATTGCAAATCATTTTGGCAGCCGAGGGTTCGGTCACAAAGTGGCCAGTGGGTTCCTTAACCTTGCCGCAGGGCGTCAGTTCAGTGGCAAAGCGCCGGGCGAATCGATGGATCAACCGCCTACGTTGTTTGACCTGAACAGCGAAATGGGTGATATGTATTGGGATGGAATGACTTTGGCGGGCCGATACGCCTATGCAGGACGTGATTATGTCATTGAACAGGTGCTTGGAATTCTTGGGGCAAGTGCTGAATACGCCGTTCATAATCATCACAACTTTGCCTGGAAAGAACAACACATGGGTGAAGAGGTAGTTGTGGTCCGCAAAGGTGCAACGCCATTGGCACCCGGGCAACTCGGTTTTGTCGGAGGCAGTATGGGGGATATCTCGGTAATCGTGGAAGGGATCCACAGCGAGGAGAATACCGAGTCATTCCGCAGCACCGTACATGGGGCAGGGCGCACGATGAGCCGAACCCAGGCGGCTGGCAAAATGAATTACAAGCTGCGCACACGCATGGGCGGCGAGATTAGCGAAGCACAGATGCATGAGGCGATTCGTGCCTATGGTGTCGAGCTACGGGGAGCGGGCACAGACGAAAGTCCGTTTGTGTACAAAAAACTGCAAGACGTACTGAACGCACATGCGAATACGCTGAAAATCAACCATGTGCTGCGTCCTGTTGGTGTCGCCATGGCCGGAGGTAATGAATTCGATCCGTATAAGGATTAGTCATATATGTTCAACTGAACATTTACACGATAACGGAGAGGGCAGAAATGACTTGAAGAAGCGGAGCGTTCGCCTAAAAGCTTTCTAAAGAAAGCTACATCGGAAGCATACGCTATCACTGGATTTCCCCTTTCAAAAAAAGTAATAAAAAAATCTGGGGATAACAGCGATCGGAAAGTTATTCTGCCATCGGAGTGCCAGTGTAAATATTCATTAGTTGAACTATATATAGAGAGAGGGTGAACTTCATGAGAAATTGTGCGATATATAGCTCTCAGTTTGACCTGGATCAGCTGTTTGAAGTGATTCAATCCATTTATCCTGAGGGTACGATTAAACGCCGGGAAGACAAGACCCATATTCAAGTGACTCAGAAGAAGTGGCTCAGTAAGAAAACCAAAGGCTTTAATATCATGACCGGCCAGACGCATCCTGAGGAATTTACGACAATGATTCAGGGAATGCTTGGATTTTTGAGTCAGATTAAAGGGCGCAATGCTTCGCTTCAGGAAAAGGTATTGATCAAATGTTCCACGCTTAATATGGTGATTGGTATTGAGACGGAAGAGGATATTTCGGAAGAATTCTTCGGCGAGTTATTGCGATTGGCTGATGCTCTGGATGCTGTTATCTTCTGGGGAGGTGGATCTCTGCTGAACGCACAAGGCCAGCTATTGCTGGATGTGAATGGAGAATCTGAGGTGGAGGATTACACGGTGACAGCGCACACCAGTCTCCTTGACGGTAACAGACCCCAGTCGGAGTCGGGCATTCAACGTAAAGCGCGTTCAGAGCAACGGTTGACTGAACAAGGCATTCCGTATAATGTAAACTTGCCTGCAAGGGCCGGAGACGAGCACACCACGATTCGGAGTAAAGAGGAAGTTGCGCGCCGTGCGGTTGCCCTATGTCTTGCCGCGCTTAAGGGTGAGTGTCTGGGAGCAGGCGAAAGTGCGGATGATACCGCAGCACTGGTTCAGGAAGTGATCGACAAGTATGAGGCTGAATCCTTTTTCTCACCCGTAGAGAAGAGGTTTATCGACCAGCACGGAGCAGAGCAGCAGGAGATCATCTCCTTCTCTTGGGGATATGAAGCGTACCACGTAATGTTGTGGGCGCTTGGTTATGTGAAGGAATTGGGTGCACCAGCGGAGTTATGTAACGTAGGGAAGGATGTCGGTTATTTGCAACAGAAGGATAGCTTTACCGACTTTCTCTCGGATGCATCTCTGCGTAACAAGAGCGAGATTCTGGATGAAGCAGATCTGATCTACCGTTATAACTGGGTGTGTGTCGATAGTCGTGTGAATGACAAAACACCTCCCGCTGGACTGAATGGTGGAGTGGCTTATGAACGTCACCGTGCATTGAACTGGCTGATCTGTTATCTGGATCAGGCGTGGGATGATGTGCGTACAGATACGTAGAACGGGATGATGTGACGGCCTACTGTAAATAAACAATAAACATTACACAACATACAACAATGCAAATACCCCTATAGCCGCACGAATACGGTTAAAGGGGTGTTTGGCGTGCTGTTCTGTGTGGACATAAGCTTTATCCATATATGCTTTTATCCACTATGCCTGCCAAACTGTTCACGAATAACGACGTCAGCAAGAATTAACTTTTTCTCGACGTTACTCTCTGGATTCGCAATGCGCCATAACATCTGATCCACTGCACGTGCACCGAGCAATTCCTTGTTCACATTGACTGTAGCCAGTAATGGGATATTGTCGTATAGATTATCAAATCCCGTGACAACACACTGATCAGGTACACGAATACCCATACTCTCAAGGGCTTCTATGGTGTATAGCCCATAGAAATCATTCGCACATACAAACACTTCAGGCAGGTTATCCTCATTGATCACCGAAGTGAACGTCTGGCGGAACTCATCCAATGCCTGATTACTTAGCTCAGGAATCTGATGTATTTCCATCCCATGGCCCATAAGCACAGAAGTGTATGCAATCCAGCGTTCATAGAAGCTATGAGCATCCCCGATATTGCCAACAAACTGGAAGGTTTTGAAGCCCTTGCGGAGCAAATAGAGCATGATCTCTCGCATGGATGCAAAGTTATCGGTGAATATGCTGTCACTGTGAAAAACAGGGTCCAGGTGATCCACCATCACAACCGGAATACTGAGACGTTTGATTTCAAGCAGAATCGGGGTCGAAATAGAGCCAACGGTAATGATTCCACGAATGGCATCCGGGTTGAGCAGGGTAAATAGCTGGTCTGCCGAGGGTTCCGTCAAGGTCAGAATATTAATCCCTTTTTGGTTCAGCTTGGAAGAGATCCCGTTAAAGACGGGTCCCCAGTATACGGAGTCTTGATTTTGGTACCGAACATTGGGAAACAAAATCAAGATCGTTCCGCTTGAACGTGTGTTCTTTGGTTCCTGAGATTCATTGTTGTTATACAGTTCACCAGACAACATGCTGTTATCTTTGAAATATCCAAGTTTGCCAGCGGCCTTGAGAATGACATCCCTCGTTTGATCGCTAACTCCCGATTTTCCAGACAAAGCTCGTGACACCGCGAATTTCGACAAACCCGTAAAATGTGCAATCTCCTGAATTGTTACCTTTGTCTTCATCATACCATCCTTACACTCGTAGTTCTGCCGTATTCCTTATTTGGAGCGATATCCAACTGTTCCTAGTATAACATGATGTATTTCTCTTAATCTAATAACGGACAGAGAATTCAAAATGTTAGTGATGCACAGTATTTTAGGATGAACGTTCAACGTGACGGTAAGCATATTTTCAGATAGAATGACGAATTTTGTCTGTTAAATTATTATTTTGTTATTTTATAAAAATAACAAAATAAACAAAGTTATAATCATGTTTTAATAAGTTTGTACTTAGAATCCAGGATATTGAATAAGCTGTGATACAGATAAATTACAGCTTTATCAGCATTTTATCAGAATAATTAGAAAATGTTAACAACAAAAATGTTGACGCTTACATTTTGCTGTGTTAAATTTTGTTTGTTAAAAACAAACAAGAAAATAACAAATGGTGGTGGTTTTTTATTTTCGATTGGTTGGTGAATGGGGTTAACGATTTAGGGTGAACCATGATTGGTATACACATTCGGGGAGGTTGTTAAAATCATGATGAGAAGATGGAATGTTCTACCTCTGATGTTATTGGCCGTGATGCTTTTTGTATCCGCTTGCAGTGGTGGGGGGACAGCGCAGACGGGGACCGAAGCAGAGGGAACAACGAACTCAGGTAACAGCACCGAAGTCGCTGAGACAGAGAAAGAGGGCGGAGCGGAAGAAGCTGTGGTTAATGTGCCTGATCTGGGTGGGCGTGTCATTAAGGTTGCGGCCTGGTGGGACTTGAAACCAGCGGGAGAGACGGCCTCCGATAAGGCCAGACTCGATAAAATTGCAGAGGTCGAGAAGAAATACAACGTGAAACTGGAGTTTGTTAACGTACCTTTCGAAGAATACATGAACAAATTCACAACGTCTGCACTGGCTGGCGAACCGTTCGCCGACATCGTTCAGATGGAGTACAAATCCGCACTACCTGCCATCCTCAAAGGGCAACTATTGCCCATCTCCGAATTCACTACACCTGAGAATAACATCAACCAAGAGGCTAACCTGATTGCAAAATTTCCTGCCATTGCAGGCAACGAATACGCCTTCGAATCTCCAACCAGCATTGGTCTGGGACTTCACTATAACCGTGACTTGTTCAAAAAATTATCTTTGCCTGATCCTCAAGAATTGTATAACCAAGACAAATGGGATTGGGATAAATTCATGGAACTTGCCAAACAGGCAACCAAAGATACCAATAACGACGGCAAAACTGACGTATACGGATTTTCTGGCTGGGCGCTTGATGTCGTTCGTCATTTTACCGCAGCCAATGGTGGAACGATCGTGGATGATACCAATAGCAAAGAAGGATTGTCCGATCCGAAAACGATTGAAGCTGCCGAATTCGTCAAACGCCTGTATAACGTGGAAAATGTCGTGAAGGTCAAAACCGGCGACAAAACCAATTGGGAGGAAAGCAATACGTTCAAAGATGGAGATGTAGCTCTGTTCACCGCTGCTGAATGGCAGTTGGGCGATCTCACCTTTGCAGTTGGTGTTGTGCCGATTCCGAACGGGCCACAGGGTAGCAAAGAGGTAACGTATGCAAACAACGCGGCATCGGCGAAGTTCATTCCAAAAGGTGTGGAGGATCCAAAGATCGTCTACCAAATCTATGAAGAGACCTTCGACATCCCGCAGATTGAAGAGTATCCAGGTCAGGATTATCTGGAGAGTCGTTATACCGACGAGAAGGATATCGCCATCATTCGCGAGCACATCGCTGGAACGGGCCGCATTTTACTGGATGATGCCTACACAGGATACCCGTTCGGGGATTTTGTGAACGATATCATCAAAAACAATGCTTCCGTGACGGCAACAGCCGAGAAATACAAAGCACAGGCACAAGCTGCCATTGATAAACTCGGTAAACAATAAGAACTTAACACCAGCAAGCGATTCAGGCAGGGGCTCGTGTCGGCAATGTTGCACGGAGCCCCTTTTCCTGAACCACCAAATCGGCATTGCTGGCATCAGCCTTGATGAGGAGGACTCTTAGGATGGCTGGAATTCTACAACGTAAGACATGGGTATTGTCCACAGTAATCATCGTGGCGGCAGCCTGCATCATTCTATATGTAACTTCCGGCGCTGATGGGAAGAGTGCAGACATTCCACCTGGCAGTCTGCCTGCCATTGAAGTGGATGCAATCTTGCAGCAGACCCGGCAGAAAAAGGGATACGAACAGTATCGATCCGGAACGGATCAGGCTACACAGCCGAGTGTGGACATCACCATTGAAGCAGGAGATTACATAAAAGCCGAAGGTGAAAACGTCCGCAAACTGACGAATTATGAGGGAATGGATGGTGTATCTCTCCATACCGGAGAGACAGGACAAGTCGAGTGGAAAATTAGCGTGCCGGAGACCGGGCTGTATAATCTGTCCGCAATCTATTTTCCCGTTGAAGGCAAGAGTTCGGCCATTGAGCGTGCATTGTACATTGATGGTGAACTTCCTTTTGCGGAAGCCGCCTATTTGCAGTTTGACCGGGTATGGGCGAATGAGAAAGATGTTGTGGAGCAGGACAATCAAGGCAATGACTTACGCCCGAGACAAGTGGAGAAACCTCGCTGGATGGAAGAAACGTTTCAGGACTCCGACGGGTACGAACAGGCTCCATTCAAGTTTTATTTGGTAAAAGGGGAACACACGCTAACGCTAAAATCATCGCGTGAACCCATGGTGATCCGGTCCATTCGTCTTTTCAATGAGAAGACAGCCGTTCCTTACGCAGAGACTGCGGGTGCACAACAGTCGGATACTTCCGGGCAGCCTAAGGATGTACTTATTCGCATTGAAGGAGAAGCCGCAATTGCCAAATCTTCACCTACGTTATACCCGACCAGCGAAAGGTCAAGTTCTGCTGTATCTCCTTATAGCGCTTCCCAGGTACGCATCAATACGATTGGCGGCTTTAACTGGCGTCTGCCAGGGCAGTGGATTGAATGGGAAGTGGATGTGCCGGAGAGCGGACTTTATCATATCGGTTTTACCGCACAGCAGAATTTTGTCAAAGGCATCTATTCTACACGCAAACTGACCATTGATGGTGAAGTTCCGTTTGCAGAGATGGCGAAAGCACCTTTCCATTACCAAAGCGACTATCGCATTGACGTCATGGGCGGCAAGGAAGCATACAAGTTTCATCTGGAAAAAGGAAAACATGTGCTACGGCTGGAGAACAGCCTCGGTGACTTTGCACCCCTTATCCGCAATGTGGAGGACAGTCTGTACAACTTGAACTCCATGTACCGACGCATTCTGATGATTACAGGTACCAAGCCTGATGAATTCCGGGATTACCGGGTGGAAAAGCAGATTCCGAACCTACTGGAAGTGTTCAGTGGGGAAAGTAAACGACTCAAAGACGTGGCCGCACAGCTTCGTCTCCTGTCAGGCCAGTCCAGCGATCAGGAAGCACTGATTAAGACGATGGCGCTGCAACTGGACGAGATGATTGACAAGCCAGATACCATTCCAAGACGGCTTGCGGCTTATAAAACCAACACAGGCGGTCTCGGCACATGGGTGCAACAGGCACGAGAGCAGCCTCTTGAGATTGACGCACTGTACGTCACTTCGATTGACCAAGATATTCCCGGAACAGGTATGGGGCCACTTGCCAAGCTTGGTCATGAAGCGAAGATATTCTATCATTCGTTCTTCATTGATTATAACCAGATCGGCAATGTAGCCACATCGGAAGATCAGCGTACGGTAACCGTCTGGATTGGTAGCGGACGTGACCAGGCGAATACGATGAAAGCGATGATTGACAAGACCTTCACACCAGACAGTGGCATTAACGTGAATCTGAAGCTGGTCAACATGGGAACCTTGCTACCAGCGACGTTGTCCGGTGAAGGACCCGATGTTGCCATGCAGATCGGCAATGATCTGCCGGTGAACTTTGCGATGCGGAACTCGGCTGTAGATCTTACGCAATTCAGTGATTATAGCACCGTGGAACAGGAGTTCAGGGAAAGCGCGATCGTGCCGTATGCCTATGATTCAGGTGTATATGCCCTGCCGGAAACACAGACCTTTAACATGCTGTTTTATCGTAAAGACGTGCTCGAAGAACTCGGACTTGAAGTGCCTCAGAACTGGGAGGATGTCGAGGCTCTACTCGCGATTCTGAGCAAAAATCATATGGAATTTGGCATGCCGATCGTGACTCAGGCGAATATGCAGGGTGTCAATATTCCGCCGAACTCGCAGTATGCCACGATGCTGCTCCAGAACGGTGGCGCCTTCTATCGTAACGATGACAAGGAATCGGATCTGGATTCCCGGATCGGAATCGAGACGTTCAAGCAGTGGACGGAGTTTTATACCGATTACAAGCTGGAGCGGGAATATGATTTTGCCAACCGTTTCCGGACAGGACAGATGCCTATTGGACTAACGGATTACACCATGTACAACCAGTTGTCCGTATTTGCACCGGAAATTCGGGGACTATGGGGATTCGTTCCTGTCCCGGGAACCGTTCAGGCGGATGGAACCTTGAATCGGGACGTACCGGGTGGAGGCAGCGCAGTCATGATGCTGGAGGGTGCCAGGGATCAGGATGCGGCGTGGGAGTTCATGAAGTGGTGGACCAGTACACCGATTCAAGCTGAATTCGGGCGGGAGATGGAAGGACTGATGGGTGCAGCTGCCCGTTATCCAACGGCCAACATCAAGGCACTGGATTCCCTGCCGTGGCCTGCGGAGGATTACGCCAATCTCAAGGCACAATTCGAAACGGTGAAGGGCATTCCTGAAGTACCTGGTGGTTATTTTACAGGCCGCCATCTGTTCAATGCATTTTACAAAACCGTTGTTGGCCAAGTGGAAGCCAGGGAATCCATTATGGATTATACCCAATATATTCAGGACGAGATTCGCGTCAAACGTAATGAATTTGGTCTTCCGTAAGCAGAGGGAGGGTTAATCGTGCCACAAATATCACTCCGAGACGGACAAAACAGTCCTCCTGAGAAAGCGTCAAGGATGGGCATGAAATCGTGGTGGAGCTGGAAGCTCCAGGAAATGAAGGCCAGCAAACATTCCTATGTTCTGCTTGCACCTTATATGCTCCTGTTCCTCATGTTTACCGTGATTCCGGTTGTCATCTCGATCATACTCAGCTTCACCTACTTTAACATGCTGGAATTCCCGCGGTTTATTGGCTGGCAGAACTACACTCGCCTGTTTCTGGAGGATGATGTATTCCTGATTGCGATCAAGAATACGCTGCTGTTTGCCATCATTACCGGACCGATCAGTTATATTGCCTGTTTTGTCTTCGCGTGGATCATTAATGAGTTAACACCGAAATGGAGAGCGTTCATGACGCTGATCTTCTACGCGCCCTCCATCTCGGGCAATGTGTATTTTATCTGGCTGATGATCTTCTCGGGAGATCGTTATGGTATTGCCAATGGGCTGTTGATCAAATGGGGTTTTCTGCTGGAGCCGATCCAATGGCTGAAGACAGAAGCTTATATTATGCCTATTCTCATTCTCGTGCAGCTATGGCTGAGTCTCGGAACTGGATTTCTGGCGTTTATCGCCGGTTTGCAGACGGTGGACCGGACATTGTACGAAGCGGGAGCGGTGGATGGCATCAAGAATCGCTGGCAGGAACTATGGTACATTACCCTGCCTTCGATGCGTCCACAGTTGATGTTCGGCGCAGTCATTCAGCTGACAACCTCGTTTGCCGTGGCCGATGTGTCGATCGCACTGGCCGGGTTCCCAAGCGTGAACTATGCGGCAGAGACGGTGGTCACCCACTTGATCGACTTCGGTACAACACGGTTTGAGATGGGCTACGCATCGGCGATTGCCACCATACTGTTCATGATTATGGTGGGCACCAACTTGCTGGTACAGAAACTGCTTCGAAGGGTGGGAGAATAGCTATGGCTGCAATTGCGACAGGCAAAAAGCGGGTGAATCGCTCGCTATCGGGAAGTCTCTCCCTGTTTGCCCTTCTGCTCGTATTTGGTGCCTTCATGGTGCTGCCGCTGATCTATGCAATCAACAATGCATTCAAACCATTGGATGAGATTTTCACCTTTCCACCAACGCTGTTTGTCAAAAATCCGACGTTCAGCAACTTTACAGATCTGCTGAACCTGCTGAGTGACTCGTGGGTGCCGTTCTCACGTTATATATTCAACACGGTGTTTATAACCGGTATCGGTATCGTAGGCCATGTGCTGCTAGCTTCCGCAGCGGCTTACCCGCTTGCCAAACACAAGTTTCCGGGCAAAGTATTCATGTTCCAAGTGGTCGTACTGTCACTGATGTTCACACCTGCGGTGACGGCAATTCCGAACTATATGATCATGTCATGGCTCGGATGGATCGACACCTACTGGGCCGTTATTATTCCGGCATTTGCCTATTCACTCGGGTTATATCTGATGAAGCAGTTCATGGAGCAGATCCCGGATGCGCTGCTGGAAGCGGCCAAAATTGATGGTGCCAGTGAATACCGGATCTTCTGGTCCATTGTTATGCCCAATGTGAAGCCAGCCTGGCTTACATTGATCATTCTACTGTTCCAGATGTTATGGGGCAGTGATGGTAACGGATACATCTACAGCGAGCAGCTCAAGACCCTGCATTATGCTGCAGGTCAGATTATTCAGGGCGGAATATCCCGGGCAGGAGCGGGTGCTGCGGTAGCACTGATTTTGATGAGTGTGCCGATCACGCTATTTATTTTCTCTCAGAGCCGAATCATTGAGACGATGGCGAGTTCGGGCATGAAGGATTAAGGGGGAACGATATGGCACGCACAGTGAAAAGATGGCTTGTTCTCCTGGCGGCAGTATCTCTGCTGCTGGTGAATGCCGTGCCTGCGGCGGCCTCCCCGGCGCCGTATGAGAGTTATAACTACAACTACTGGAAAGAGGCTGTACCTTCACCGGATGCCTATCTGCCCGAGCGTACTCTATCAGGCCGTGACCTCGGCATTAGTGAGTTCAAAGACCCCGGTGATGTGAACGTTTCTCCCTCCGGGTTGATCTACATTTTGGATAGCGGCAACGGCCGAATTGTTGTATTGGACCCAGGCTTTAAGCTGCTGCGCGTCATCGATGGATTCATGATGGATGGTAGCAAGGAGACCTTTAACCTTCCAGGTGGATTGTTTGTAGATGAAGAAGAACGCATATACGTCGCCGATACGGGCAACAGTCGAGTGGTTGTCCTTGATGGAGAGGGGACGCTGATTCAAACCATTACAAAGCCCGAGTCGGATATCCTGTCGACCCAATTCCAGTTTCAGCCTTTGAAACTGACGGTGGACCATGTAGGCCGAGTTTACGTTGTGGCACAGGGGGTCTACGAAGGCATTATGCAGTTTGACGAGAGTGGGAAATTTATCGGATACGTCGGTACCAACAAAGTGGAGCGGGACTACGGCGAATATATCTGGCGCATGTTATCAACCAAAGCCCAGCGCGCACAGATGGTCCTGTTTGTCCCGACGGAGTTCTCCAATGCGGATATCGACCACAAAGGATTCGTGTATGCAACGAATATTGATCCTGGCTCAAATGAACCGATCAAACGCCTTAACCCGTCTGGCGAAGATGTACTTAAGCGGTTTGGTTATTACGATGTCAAAGGCGATATCCGGTTCCGCAACAATCCGGGTCCCTCCAAGCTGATTGATGTCAAAGTGCTGGGCGACGGCATGTACAGTGTATTGGATGCGACACAGAACCGGGTGTTCACGTACGACGATGAAGGTCATCTGCTCTACATATATGGTGGCAAAGGAAATCAGGTGGGCACGCTCAAAACACCTGTCGCGATTGAACAATCGGGTGAGCATCACTTGGTTCTGGATCGAGGCAAGAACAACCTTGTCGTCTATGAGCCAACCCGTTTTGGTGCCTGTGTGAATGAAGCGGTGGCACTCCACTATCGGGGCGAGGACACAGAGGCCGTGAATATATGGAGAGAAGTGCTGAAGCTGAATGCCAACTATGACATCGCTTATATCGGTATCGGCAAGTCCTTATTAATGGAGAAGAAAAACGAGGAAGCGCTAAGTTACTTCGAACTTGGAATGGATCGCAAGAGTTATTCTGTGGCGTTCAAGAGGCATCGGCGGGAGATGATGAAGGAACATTTTGGTACATTCCTGACCGCTGCAATCGCGCTGATTGTCATTCTGATCCTGACCCGGGTGGCGGTTAAATGGAGACGGAGGAGGCAGGTTGATCGTGAAGCAGGATTTCATTAAGTTTCCGCTGCATCTCATTTTTCACCCCATTGATGCATTCTGGGACCTCAAGTCGGATAACCGGGGACGGCTGCTTGTTGCTTTTGCAGCATTGGCGCTTACCATTGTCATGATGATTTTGCAAAAGCAGTACGCAGGATTTCTCGTCAATTACATCGATCCTCGTACGATTAACAGCATCATCGAGATCGCCACGGTTGCAGTACCTTTCTTTCTATGGTGCATGGCCAACTGGGCAGTAACGACTTTGATGGAAGGGGAAGGCAAGTTCAGGGAAATCGTTCTGGCGACAGGTTACTCGCTCATTCCGGTTATTCTGATCTATGCCCCAATGATCGTGATCAGCCGGTTCATGGTGCAGGAGGAGACTGCTTTTTATTATCTGTTCAATAGCATCGCGTTTTTCTGGTTTGTACTGCTTCTGTTCATTGGTATGATGACGGTACACCAGTACACGGTGATTAGAACGATCATTACGATGGTGCTGACACTCATTGTGATGGGCATTATTGTATTCCTTGGCGCACTGGTCTTTAGCATGCTGCAACAGCTGTACGAATTCGGTTATAACATTTACCGCGAGTTGATTTTTCGGACCTAAAGGAGGCGGCATCCGTGAACAAAAGGCAACGATTATATACGGTGCTGGCTGGTGGTGCAGCTGTAATCATGATTACAGCCGGGCTGCTGTATATAAACAACAGGGGAATTCCTGCCGTAGAAGCCGCGGCTTATCTGGATACAACAACCCAGGCCATGCCCGTCACGGAGGACCCGTTGCAGTTCCTTAGCGACTCTTCGCAGGGTGTGCCTGGTATGCAGCTGGTCGCCGAGGATCAGGGGTTGGCCCTGTACTATAACGAGGAGACAACGGAAATTGCAGTACGGGACGGGAAAAGTGGAGAGATCTGGTACAGCAATCCGAAAGAACGGGCTGAGGATGGTCTTGCTTCTGCATATGAAAAAGATGTGCTGTCCTCCCAGTTGAACGTGTCTTTCCGGGATTCGATGGGCACACTGGAGAACTTTCCAAATTTCAGTTCGAGTATAAGCAACAAACAATTCACAGTGGGTCAGATCGATCAAGGGATTCGGGTGAACTATACACTTGGTGATACATCACTTGGTATTGATGCACTACCGAAGTTGATCAGCAAGCAGCGATTGGAAGAGAAGGTTCTTTCCAAGCTGGATGCTACTGTCGCAAGGTACACATCTGCCCGATATTATCCAACCAAGAACAATCCGGATATTCTGGAACGGCTGGATGGACAGATTTCGAAGCAACTTGTGCTGAACAAGATGCTGGGTGCCTTTGAGACGGCGGGTTACACGGCGGACGATCTGGCTTTTGACAATCAGGAGAATGGAGTCGAAGGCGGGGGTGTATCCGATAAGCCCAGCTTTGTCATATCAGTGGAATACCGACTGGAGCAGGGAGCACTTGTTGTGACCGTGCCTCTGAGCCAGGTAGAGGAAAGTGGGCAATACCGCATTCGGAATATTGATTTGCTCGCTTACTTTGGTGCTGCGGATACGAAGGGTAAGGGTTATATGCTCGTGCCCGACGGTTCAGGCAGCCTGATCCATCTGAACAACGGAAAAACCCAGGAAGAGCAGTATGTACAGCGTGTATATGGCACAGACCCAAATGATAATTCGCTCAGTCGTCCTCAGGTTAGTGAATCCGCGTATATGCCTGTGTTTGGTCTGAAGAACGGGGAGAATGCCTGGTTTGCAGTCATTGAAAAAGGGGATGGCATTGCCAGTATCTCCGCGGATATTGGAGGCAGACAGAATAGCTACAACCATGTACACGCGACCTTCTCTCTGCGCGGAGAGGATGAGCTGGAGATGTACACCTCGCAGAAAATGCAGGAGATCCAGCTGCTTAGCGAAGAACCTTTCCGTGGAGACATTCAGGTCCGTTATCATTTCCTTCATGGAGAAGATGCCAGTTACTCGGGTATGGCCCGCCTGTATCAGCAGCAGTTGATCAAGCAGGATGTACTGAAGCCACTCGCAGAACAGACGGAGTTGCCGTTCTATGTGGATGTGCTTGGTGCAGTGGACAAAAAGGCTTCGTTCCTAAGCGTGCCCTATCGGACCACTTTAGCCATGACTACGTACGAACAGGCTGCCGAAATGGCGGCGAAGTTACAGCAGGATGGTGTGAACCGCGTACAAATGCGGTATCAGGGGTGGTTCGGCGGTGGCATCAGCCATCATACGCCAACCCGGGTGAAGTTGGACAGTGAAGTAGGCAGTCGTTCCGAACTTCAGGCGTTGTCCGCTAAGCTGGAGCAGTCGGGTGGAGCTTTGTTCCCGGATGTGGCTTTCCAGCACATTTATCACGATGATATGCGTTTTGCTCCTTCCTCGGATGCGGCGCGGTTTGTCACAAAGGAGACAGCAGAACTGTATCCATACAATCCTGCGCTTAATCGCATGGATCAGAGTAGGGACAGCTATTATTTGCTCTCAGCGGCCAAGCTTCCTTATGTGGTGAGTGGGTTTGCAGACAAATTCAATCAACTGGACCTCGGCGGATTATCCCTTCGTGATCTCGGGCAGGTCCTGACTTCAGATTACCGAGATAGTCGGGTGATTCATCGGGAGACGGCGAAGAACATTGTGAAGGAGCAACTTGGCAAGTTGGCACAGTCCTATCCGAACCTGATGATATCTGCCGCAAATAGCTACGCTTGGGGTAGTGCACAACATGTTGTGAATGTACCCGCAGGGTCGAGTCGGTTCAATATTACCGATGAAGAAGTTCCGTTTTATGCGATGGTCATTCATGGATACATGAACTATGCGGCATCTCCGATGAACACATCGGGGGATCAGGATCTCCGCAAACAGTTACTGCGCAGCCTGGAGCTTGGGGCAGCTCCATTTTTTCAATGGACCTATGAACCATCATCCAGGCTGAAGCTGACGAATTATGATTCGGCATACGCAACGGAGTACAGCTATTGGGTGGATGAAGCCGTTACCTTGTATAAGCAGGCCAATGAAGTGCTGGGAAATCTGGCGAATGAGCAGATTCTCAAGCATGAACGCATCCAGGATGGCGTGGTCAGGATCACCTATACTGGCGGTACATCCATCCTTGTGAATTACAATGCGGATGCATTAAACGTGGATGGAACAACGGTTGGCGGGACGGACTATGTGGTGGAGGGAGTGAGCCGATGAGAACCATTCGATTATCATTGAAGTCACGGAGAGCGTTGCTTGGACTTGCATTTATTTCTCCGTGGCTGGTCGGCTTCATCTTCCTCTTTGCCACACCGCTCCTGCAATCGATTCGATTCAGTCTGAGTAATCTGTCTGTTGCTCCGGGCGGATACGTCCTGGAATACGTTGGTTTTAAAAATTTCAAGGATGCACTTCTGGTTGACGCTACATTCAACCGGATTCTGGTCGACTCCGTTGGAGCGATGCTGCTGAATGTGCCGATGATTTTGTTCTTCAGTCTGTTTACGGCGACATTGCTCAACCAGAAGTTCAGAGGCAGAACGATGGCACGTGCAATCTTCTTTTTACCGGTTATTCTGGCTTCCAGTGCAGTTGCAGCAGCTGAGTCTGCGGGATTAATCAATCTGATGGGGGATGCGAGTGCGGTGGATGCATCAGCCGATGGCGGTGCTTCGTTCAACGTGGTATCCATTGTTCGGATGCTGGCGGATGTGGGATTGCCGATGGCCTATGTGGATTACATTGTAGAAGCCATCATGCGGATCTATGAGATTATTAGCAGCTCTGGCGTTCAGATTCTGATCTTCCTCGCCGCTCTGCAATCGGTGCCGGGATCGATGTATGAGGTTGCGAAGATCGAAGGGGCGACAGCCTATGAATCATTCTGGAAAATTACATTTCCTATGGTCAGTCCGTTGATTCTGACAAATGTCATCTATACGATCATTGATTCATTTGCCGGAAGTCCGGTCACACAGGCTATCTATCAGACTGCATTCAAAACCCAGAACTTTGGCTTAAGCTCGGCGATGTCCTGGCTGTATACACTGGTGATTGGCCTTGTACTGATCGTAGTGGGCTGGGTCTTGTCACGGCGGGTTCACTACAACTGACGGTTAACATTAAGGGAGGCTTCAGATTATGGCTGCATCAGGGACAGATCGCATGGTGGTAGTTCCGAAGCAGAATTATCACATGCATCGGGTGCGAAACAAAACATCGGACCTTCTCTATTCCATATTCAGATATGCACTGGTCATCGGTATTTCATTTATTATTTTGTATCCGTTATTTCTCAAAGTGTCAGTTGCGTTCAAAGATAAGCAGGATATTTACAATCCGACGATTTATATGATTCCTCAGCATTTTACATTGGATAATATTCGGCTTGCGGCGCAAGTGATGGATTACCTGCCTCTGCTGGCGAACACGTTATTGTTCGTTACCATCACAACGCTTCTGACAGCGATATCCTGTGCACTTGCCGGATATGGCTTCGCCCGGTTTTCGTTTCCGGGTAGCAATGTGCTCTTTGTGCTGGTGATTCTTACGATTCTGGTGCCGACCAGTACGCTCATGGTGCCGATGTATTTGCATTTCCGCAGCTTTGACTTTATAGGCATCATCCAGTTGTTCACGGGAAAGAATGGCATCAATCTGCTGAATACGTATTGGCCTTCAATGATTACGGCTGCTACAGCGGGAGGACTGAAGGCGGGGTTGTTCATCTATATCTTCCGTCAGTTCTTCAAGGGCATGCCGAAGGAAATCGAGGAGGCCGCATTGATTGATGGTGCGGGTGGATTCAAAACGTTTGCCCGAATCATGTTGCCCAATGCGATCTCGCCACTAATTACGGTTATTCTGTTTTCATTTGTCTGGCAGTACAATGATACCTTCTATTCGGCATTATTCATGAGTGAAAGTCCACTGATCTCACTGAAGGTGGCTTCTTTACCGGCTCAGGCGAACCAATTGATTCCGCAGCTGATGGGTTTTGGTTCGAACTCGGGTATCAAGGCTGATCCGAACTATGTGGCCATGATCGTGGATACAGGCATTTTGCTGGCGATTGCACCGCTGATCATTCTGTACCTGTTCGTGCAACGTTATTTCGTGGAGAGTATCGAACGTTCTGGTGTAGTGGGTTAACATGGTAAATCCAATTGGAGGTGTTAGTGATGACGGTGCGTACGATCAACAGTGCTCCGGTGAATAAAGCAGCGACTCCCGAAGCAAAAGAACTGATGGCGTTCCTGGTCGAGCGTTATCAAAAAGGGATGTTGGCAGGCCAGCAGGATTACAGCAATCTTAACTGGATTAATGAAAATACAGGCCGAAAGCCAGCTGTGATTGGCTTTGATCTCATGGAATATTCCCCTTCAAGAACAGAACGCGGCGCGGTCTCCCAGGAGATTCGGGATGCGATTGCATGGCACCAGCAAGGTGGAATCGTGACGCTATGCTGGCACTGGAACGCACCAACGGATCTGATCGATGAACCAGGTAAAGAGTGGTGGCGGGGGTTCTATACGGATGCGACCAACTATGATCTTGCCTCCGCGCTAGCTGATACTGAATCGGAAGCATATCGGTTATTGATTCGGGATATCGATGCGATTGCAGCCCACTTGCAAGAGTTGAAGGATGCGGGTGTACCTGTATTATTCCGACCACTTCATGAAGCAGAAGGTGGCTGGTTCTGGTGGGGAGCGAAAGGTCCTGAACCTGCCAAACAGTTATACCGTTTGTTGTATGATCGATTGGTTCAAGAACATCAGCTGCACAATCTTATCTGGGTCTGGAACTCGGAAAAACCGGAATGGTATCCCGGTGATGATGTCGTGGATATTGTCAGTGTGGATGTATACCCTGAAGCAGGAGATCACAGCCCGTTGGCTGCGCGTTACACCAACCTGAGTGAGCTTGTGAAGGATAGCAAAATCATTGCTCTGGCCGAGAACGGCTCCATCCCGGACCCTAAGTTGATGAAGGAGCAGGATGTACACTGGAGTTGGTTCTGTACCTGGACAGGTGGATTCCTGAGAGACGGGACGCATAATGATGTGGCATTTTTGAAGGAAGTGTACCATAGCGCAGAGGTTATTACGCTCGATCAGTTACCGAAGTGGAGTTGGCTATAAGCATCTCGCTTCCAACTTGAATTGGAATCAATGAAGCGTTAGTATTCGCTGTAAGAATTCATGCGAATATTAACGCTTCATTTGTTGGTAGCGCACATATGTCAATGGAACGCCTCATCCCTGAAACATGAGAAGTTGAACAACAATCTAGTTTGACGGGTGCAACATAGCTTGGATATTGGTATGTAAAGTCACGCTGGAAGTGAATAAAATATACGATTGATTAACCGTGCGGATCAGAATCCTTTCGCTTGTGCCATTGACTGGACCGATCCGAATGGCGGATGGTTCGCTGCCACCGTACGTATCATCCAGGGTGACCGATGTGATATGTGCGATAGGAATTTCAATTTTGGAAAACTGCCACCGGATGACCAGCTGATCTTCTATTTTTTTCACGTTAACACCAAACATAAGATGACCTCCCTTTAAGCCCTCTGAAGATAAATATCTTTTATTAGTCTACCACTTATTGGTTAATATTTCCTTAATAATAGTGGATTTCCCCCGTGCAGTGAAGTGCCCAAGTGTAACTTATCTCCACAATGAATAATTTGCTACAGATATTTCCATAAATGATGGCATGATGTACACTATGACTAACGAATATGGATACGGAACGATTTGTTGGAGGTGGTGAGATTCCTATGACGGATTTGAAGGCGTATCATTATTTTGAACAAAGTCTTGGACCTTTCCGCAATCTCTCCAGCCTGTCTAATGAAGAAGCCGAAACAGTTACCCAACAAATCCGTGATCAAGGCCGGAATTTTGCCAGTCAGCGATCAGCGGATTATATGACCATCCGTAGAGCACTTGAACATCAAGCGTACGAGCAGTTTAAGGCCAAGGGAGGAACCCCCACCAATCGATATCCCCACTATCTGACCCTTGGTGCATGTGAATGGCTGTCATCTTGGTATAACGAACCGGATCAAGTGATGATTCCGTGGGAAGATCTGTCTGCCAAAGTTGTGAGCTTCACGTATGGAGATCTCTTTCCAACAATGCGATATATGGATGATAAACCTTACCGTAAGCAGATATACACCAAAGACGAAATTCTGGAAATTATTCAGGCCTATGGTTGGCCTCAAGAATGGAACCGTCAAGGCGATCAAGGCCCGGAACGATATATTGAAGTACAAGTATGGGATGAGCGCATTGTCAGACCCTATTGTTGAGATGAGCGGGTTTAGGGCGCATTTTCTAACGTTTCTAACAGGTGCAAAAAAGTGCAATTGCAGGAAATACGGGTTTTCGTTATAGTGAGTGAAAGCTTTGACCGGTCAGGAAGAATCTTCTTCAAGAGCCTGTCAAAGCCCCTTTTTTAATCGTTAATCCGATTAAGACTATAGGTTTAAGAGACTAAGGAGGATGGGAAAGCCTATGCAAAAAGTGGGGAAACGCAACACCCGTAATCTGGCCTGGATCATATCAGTTGTTATGGTCATGTCCGTGGTGCTTAGTGCATGCGGAAATAAAGAAGAAGGACAGGTAAGTGGCAACAGCGGCAATGCCGACGATCCGTTGGAAGTCAGTATTATGACCATCACGCCGAGTGCCGTCCCTGCTGCTGATGATAATGTAATCAAACGCGCCATTGAAGAAGCGACTAACTCCAAAATGAATATCCAGTGGGTCTCCAACAATATCTACGGTGACAAGCTCAATCTGACCCTGGCTTCCGGGGATATACCTGATCTCATCATGATTAATGATCCATTTGGAAGTACCTTCACCAAGATGGTCAAACAAGGTGCTTTTTGGGATATCACCCCTTATATCAAGGACTATCCGAACCTCAGCGGAGGCATTCCCGATATTGCTTGGGATACAACCAAGGCAGCAGATGGCAACAATTATGGGATCCCGCGGCCTCGCCCGGTCACTGGAGATTCTTTTTTTATCATCCGCAAGGATTGGCTTGACCGATTGAATTTGCAGGTGCCAGAGACCACGGATGAGTTGTTCAATGTGATGGAGGCTTTTGTGGAGCAGGACCCCGATGGTAACGGAACCAAAGATACCACCGCACTTGCTGCTTATATCAGTCCTGATGATCTCGGTTGGGGAGGTAATATCGGCCCAGTACTCGGTGCCATTGAGAATTCTTTTATCGGAACCAATAGCAGTTGGAAATGGGATGAGTCGCAGGGGAAGCTGGTCTACAGGGAGCTGTTGCCCGAGGTCAAAGAATCCCTTCAATATCTAACCAAAGCCTATAGCAGCGGCATGATGCCGGAAGATCTGCTTTCGCTCAAGCTGACGCAGGCCAGAGAACTGTTCAAGCGCAATCAGGCGGGCATTATCGTGGACAAGACAGGCACGATGCGCAAAATCTATGCCGATGACCTGAAGAAAGTCGATCCTTCTTTTAAATATACAGATTTCTATCCTTTGACCAATCTGAATGGATATAATCCGAAAGGTTCGGGATACAACGGTATTCTGGCGATCCCTGCCAGTGTGTCGGAAGAGAAGATGAAACGAATTCTCCAACTCGTTGATACCTGGATGAATCCGGAAGTATTTGAAATTCAGCAGTTCGGAATTGAAGGTACGCATTATGAAGTGGTGGATGGTAAAAAGGTAGCGAGTAGTGAAAAATTGACGGCGGATAACGCGTCGGATTTCAATCATATCGTTAACGTCATCGACCTACCTTGGGATACCACGGGTGAAACGGATGAAGAGACACAGGCCAATGAACTGTTCAAAAAAGTGGAGGCAGAGCGAGACAAAACGAGCGTGGCGGATCTGGCCGCTGGCCTTCAATCCGAGACCGGGCAGAAGGTGCTACCTGAACTCAACAAGAAGATCCAGGATTTAAAAGCAAAGATTATTCTTGGCCGGGAGCCGATTGAAGCTTGGGATGCCTTTGTGGAAACCTTGCGGAATGATCCGAATTTCCAGGCCATGAGTGATGAGATGACTGAAGCTTACAAGAAAAGAAATGGACAGTGAATCTGAGGGAAGGAGCTGCAAACCATGAGCACCCATGAGCAACGAATGAGTACGGTTAAGGGGAAGCAGACTTCATCCAAAAAGAAAGGGTTAAACCTGCTGTCCGCACTTCGGCGTGACCGGTCGTTATATATGCTGGCACTGCCGGGCGTATTGTTCTTCCTCATTTTCAAATACATCCCGATGTGGGGCATCATCATTGCGTTTCAGGATTACTCGCCCTTTCGGGGGATTCAGGGCAGTGAGTGGGTTGGCTTGCAGCACTTTACAGCACTCTTTGGTAATCCGGACTTTGCCTTGTTGTTCCGAAATACGCTTGCGATCAGCATGCTTAATCTAATTTTTTTCTTTCCTTTTCCAATCCTGATCTCTCTGGGACTCAATGAACTGCGAAGTTTGGCGTATAAGAGACTGATTCAAACGATTATCTACATGCCGCATTTCCTCTCCTGGGTGATCATTGCCGGGTTAACACTGTTGCTGTTCGCCAAAGGAACGGGACTGATTAACGAGTTATTCACTTTATGGGGATGGCCCCGCGTGGATATATTGACGAACCCGGACAGCTTCTGGATCATGGTCACTTTGCAAGCGATGTGGAAGGAAGCTGGTTGGGGCACGATTGTGTTTCTGGCTGCCATGGCGAGTGTGGATACTCAGCTGTATGAGGCGGCACGAATGGATGGAGCGGGACGATTGCGTCAGATCTGGCATATTACTTTGCCTGCCATCCGCAGTGTCATCATCGTGCTTTTGATTTTAAGACTCGGAGACATCATGGAGGTGGGGTTTGAGCAAATCTTCCTCATGTACAACGGTGCTGTATCTGAAGTGGCCGAAGTATTCGACACCTATGTATACCGCACAGGGATCGAGCAGGGCGATTTTAGCTACAGTACAGCGGTGGGACTGTTCAAATCCGTAATTGGTCTGGTGCTGGTCGTTGTCGCAAATCGTGTGGTAAAACGCATGGGTCAGGAAGGCGTCTACTAATTTGTTCCGGTACCTACCCATACCCGGGCCAGCCATTAATCAATGGAGAGGAGGTTTCGAATGCATCGCATGAAATGGAGTGAGCCGATTGGACAGTCCCTGAATGTGGTTACGCTTGGACTACTGGCTGTGGTTATGTTTTTCCCGCTATATTATGTTTTCGTCGTTTCATTCACGGACCCTGGAGAATATTTGCAAAAGAAAATTGTACTCTTTCCGGAACGCTGGTCTGTTGAAGCCTATACGTATTTGTTATCCACGCCTGCCTTTGCACGCTCGCTGGGGAACAGTGCATTTCTGGCAACCGTCGGCACGGTGTGCAGCCTGGCTGTATCATCCTCTCTGGCTTATGCGCTGTCCCAGAAGCGATTCCACTTCAGAAAAATACTGATGTTCCTAATTGTGCTAACCATCTTGTTTAGCCCGGGCATCATCCCAAATTACCTGCTGGTACGGGAACTGGGGCTGATCAATAATATCTGGGCACTGATCCTGCCTGCGCTCGCCAATGGCTGGACGGTGTTGTTGATGAAAAATTTCTTCGACAGCCTGCCGGCAGAGATCAGCGAAGCGGCATCCATTGATGGCTGTAGTGCCATCCGAACCTGGTACACAATTGTGTTGCCCTTATCGATGCCTGCGCTTGCTGCTTTTGGATTGTTTTTCGCTGTAGGCTATTGGAATCAATTCTTCGCGGCACTGTTATACCTGAATGATTCTGCCAAGTGGCCTATCCAAGTATTACTGCAAAACATGTTGCTGAACGCATCCAATATCGATCTGGTTGCGCCTGGACAGCAGGTGGAGACACCGCCGACAGAAATGTTGAAGATGGCCGCGATCATTGTAGCCATTTTGCCAGTGCTGGTAGTGTATCCGTTTATACAAAAGCATTTTGCCAAAGGAGCCCTGATCGGCTCGGTCAAAGGGTAAATCTGCATTCAGGCGGGTATTCCCGGATAGGAGGGCCATACAGATGATATTCAAGCGCACAGCAGACCCATTACCCAAAGGGCGTTATTTCAGGCGCAGCCTGATGATGATTCTGTTTATCGCCTGCATTCCGGGAGTCATTACAGGTGTGCTGTTGTATGGCTGGGTCACCGTCAAAATGGAAAAGATTTTGCAGCAAACGCATCTGAATCAGTTTGAACAACGTACCGTGTGGGTTGGCGATCAATTGGATGCGCTTGAATTGACCTTCTCGCAGTGGGCCTTCGATCCGGTTTTTGATAACCGTCTGAAAGAGCTCGATTTTGTATTCAAATATAAACAGGTTCATGAACTGTACCGATTGCTGCTGATGATTCAGAATTCCAATACACTGATCGGCAAAGTTCAGTTGTATCTGGGGGAACCCCAGGCCGTGAAGATGGATTCTGAACGGTATGATTTTATCAAAGACGCTGGGGAGATCGAGAAGTATGAACGGTTGACTCACCAGCCCCAGGCCATATATTGGTCCCGCTCCATGGATGGCAAGTCCATGATGATGGTGAATCGACTTCCGGGTGGAAGCGACGATGGACTGGGTGCACTAACGGTCACGCTGGATAACAAGCAATTGAGCAACATGCTGCAGACCTTGTCTCCGTATAATGGAGGGACGACTTTTTTGTTGGATGAGCAGGGCAAGCCCATGCTTCCACAAGCGCAAGAACTTGGTGGATTACAGCATGCTGTCCGTGAACATCTGTTGAACCTGGAAGGTAATCTGTCTTCATTCCTGATGGAATATGAGGGACTGACCTACTCGGTTCAATCGGGCACCTTCCGCAGATTGGGTACCGATTGGACTTACGTTTCCGCGGTTCCCCTCAATGAAATTGTAGCTCCGATTGTGTCTGTACCCCGAATCGTTCTTCTCATCAACGGATCTGGACTCTTGCTGGCTCTGATCCTGTCGTGGGTCGGTTCGCTCCAGCTCTATAAACCGTTTACGAAATTACTGCGAATATTTACCGTGACTGGAGCACCGGTCGATGCTATAGCGCCAGAAGTGTCATCCTCTCCTCAATTGTCGTACGCAGCTTCTACTCGTTCAAATGGGTCTGTACAACTGGATGAAATCAAGCATATTGAACAGCGCTGGATTGGCGTTAATCAGGAGAGAGAATCGTTGCAGCAACGGTTGGAAGAGCAACTTCCACTCGCCCGGGAGAGCTTGTTGATTCAGCTCACGTTGGGTCATCTGTTACTGTCATCCGACCATGAATGGAAGCAACGTCTGGCACAGCTGGGTTGGGTTCTTAGGGATGAGCGGTTTATCATCCTGTTTGCTCACATTCGTCCGAGTGCAGTTCTTCTATATGGGGCTAAGGAGCGAAATCGGAGTGAATCTCAGGAGTGGATCAGTTTTGCCGCAACCGACATTCTGAACAGGCAGTTGGTGGAACTTCCTTACCGGGCTGAAACGATCAATTACCATGACATGTCCATTGCGCTGTTGCTCGCTGTCCCTCCAGAGGTCCAGCCAGAGACACCTGAATTCAGAGAAGAATTATCTCGGATGGCCCAACATTGGATTGAAACTGTGCAGTCGGAATGGAACGTTCGCATGACAGTTTCAATCAGCAAACTTACATCAGATGCTTCTCATATCCCACAGCTGGTCAGAGAATCAAGGTCTTTATTGAGGAAAAGACATTTCTCAGCCGATGCGACCATCATTGATATGAATGAGGAGGCAGAACAGGCTGTGAATGCGCAGGGCGCTTATCCGCTTGAGCTGGAGCAGTCCATCATCTCAGCGTTACGCAGTGGTGAACAGGACTCTGCCCTGGAACAGTTCAGCATATTTATTGGTATGTATGCCGGAACAGAATCGCCAGAAGAGCACGTTCGTCATTCCTTGTTCCAACTGCTGGCACGCATACAACATACCCTTTTGCAATTAGGGGAAGATCCGGTCGAATTGTTTGGGGTAGGGATGTATGAAGAGGTGCTGCAACTGCAAGACCTGGATGAACTGTTCCTGTGGTTCAGAGAACGGATTGTGCACGTATGTGTAGAGGAATTCACAGGCAAGGAAGAGAAGCAGATACAGATGGCGGTTCATCAGATGAAGGAGCATGCGCAGCAACAGTATGCAGAAGCGTTATCGCTGGATGAATTGGCAGATCTTCACGGGATTCATTCCTACACATTAAGCCGGGCATTCAAGCAGGCATTTGGGCAGAATTTTGTGGACTATCTGACTGAGGTAAGGCTCCATCGGGCCAAAGAGCTGCTTGAATCAACAGACGTCAAGATCAGTGAAATTGCGGAGCAGGTGGGCTATCAGCCCAGCTACTTCAATCGTTTGTTCAAAAAAAGTGAGGGAACGACGCCAAGTCGTTACCGGGAAGACATTCACAAGCATACCGGGCACAATAGGGGTAACCGCTCCGTTTAAATCACGCCTTAGTTTTCAGCCCAAAGGAGAGTGAGATGAGACGTGTCACAGGACAAGCCAAATATTATTTTTCTCATGACAGATCAGCAACGATGGGACTGTATTGGAACGTTCAATGAACATATTCATACACCGAATCTCGATAAACTTGCAGCCGAGGGAATCACGTTCCACGATGCGGTCTGCCAATCGCCAATGTGTGCGCCAAGCCGAAGCTCCATGATGATGGGATATTATCCGTCACAGCTTGGGGTTCGAACGAATTATGGCGGATTGTTCGAGGAAGACAAGCTGCCCTCCGAACCTTTGCCGGAGTTGATGCACCGCGCAGGGTATCAGACAGCCGGATTCGGAAAAACGCATTGGAACCATAGCGAGGGCATAGATGAGCCTTCAACACGAGGATTCGAAGTAAGATCCATCGGACTTTCTCGTCAAAGTGGTCATTATGAACAGGGAGCGACAATGATGGGTGACTCCCATCCCGAAGCACTGGAAGCATACCATGAGGAGACGAAGCATTTTGGTAGCGGTGAGGAAAATGTCAATGGTTATACAGGGCTTACGAGTCAGATTCCGATGAATCAGCATCGGGATGGGTGGGTAGCCGAGCAGGCGCTGCAGTTTTTGGATGAAGGGATCGACCCGGAGCGCCCATTATTTTTTTATCTGTCTTTCCTGAAGCCACATGCCGGGTTCAATGTACCCCAAGCATTTGAAGACCTGTACAGGCTGGAAGATATACCGGATATCCCGCAACCGCCTTGGGAGGATGAAATGCAGACTCACCTGGCAGCTTCCGATGAATTGAATTCGAATAGTCGACAGTCGTATCTCGACAAGAAGAAGGTATGGGACCAACGCAGTTCGGAGGAGCGGAGGAGGACTACGTTAAGATACTGGGCGAATTGCTCCTGGCTCGATCATTACTTTGGACTCGCTTTGGAGAAGTTGGAGAACCAGGGGAGGTTGGAGAACGCGCTGATTATATTTGTCTCGGATCATGGAGAGATGCTGGGGGAACGACAGTTTCGCTTCACCAAATATAATCTGTATGACAGCAGCGTGAGGGTGCCACTTATCTTGTCTGGTACCCACATTGAGGAGCAGAAGCGCGGAACGATTGATCAGGGGCCTGCGGAGTTGGTGGACCTGGTACCCACTTTGACGCGTGCAGCCGGACTTCAAGCGAATCCGATGCTGCCTGGTGTCGATCTGCTGGGCGATCTCCGGCATCGCGGAACGTTCTGTGAATTTCATGGAAAGGGGGTAACGGCGCCTCATTCGGCTCCGGCCTATATGTGGCGGACCACGGAGTGGAAGCTCATTCTGTACCTGGAAGGTTCTGCCGCAGAGTCTGCATCCAGAGTGCATGAAACGAAGGGGGAATTGTATCACCTCACGGTTGACCCTCATGAGTGGACGAACCTGTATGATGAGGATCAGCATGCTGTAATTCGGGAGCAACTAAAGACCGAACTGCTGATGCATCTGGCTGTCAGTTGGGCGAAAGGCCCCTTTTTCTATGATCGTGGAGGAACCAAGCCGTTAGAGCGGTAGATAGACCATGTTGACCGGGCATCCGGAGGCAAAGCAGTTATTGCTGAACCAGATCAGTCGATCTCATTAGATTGGCTCGTGGGGACAGAGATAACCGGCTTTGCTTTTTTTGTACGCATATACTTGCCAATCGATGGAGGGAAATTGTAAATGAAAACCAAATCAACTGTGGTCAAAGGAACAAAAGCACTATTCACATTGCTGTTAAGTGGCGTTATTGGATGGACAGGCATTGTTTCACCGGGAGGGGGAGTCCTTCAGGCAGATGCCGCAGAAGGGTCTGCACCACGTCTGGTTGAAAATCTGGGACGAGGCCTTACTGCGATATATCTGGGAGAGAACAAGGTATATCTGAGCTGGCGTCTGCTTGGGACCGAATCGCAGCAGGTTACATTTGATATCTATCGTAGGACGGGTACAGAAGAGGTGAAGCTGAATGACCAGCCTTTGACGCATGGAACCAATTATACGGACACGAATGTAGATGTAACCCAGAGTCATACGTATATCGTGAAGTCTTATGTGGACGGTAGATTACATGATGAGAGTGCCGAGGTTGTATTGGCAGCCAATCCCGCGATCCGCAATTATTTCAATATTCCTTTGCAAAATATAACATCCAATCCGTCGGATTATTTTGTGCAGCATGGCTGGCCTGGGGATCTCGACGGCGATGGGGAATATGAATACGTGGTCACCCGCATTCCGGTGAACGGAGGCAATAAATATGTGGAAGCCTACAGCCTGACCGAAGGGTTCCTGTGGCGGATTAATCTGGGCCCATACAGTGTCACAACGATAGATACATATAATGCGCCACCTGCTTCTGTCAGTGAATTTGGAGTGGCTGGACTTGGGGGATGGCGTGACAACGACAATATTACAGTGTTTGATCTGGATAGTGACGGGAAGGCTGAGGTGCTGCTACGTACGTTTGAAGGGGTAACGTTTGCGGATGGCCAGGTCGTTCCTGCGACAACGGAGCGTGCACAATATGTGTCTGTCGTGGATGGATGGACGGGAACAGAAGCGGCTCGCACAACGATAACCAATGATTATGCATCCGATGGTCCGCTCAGTGGGCACTTTGGCATTGCTTATCTGGATGGTGAACATCCAAGCCTGATTACGGCACTTAAAAATCGTGCGCTCAGCCGCAACTTTCAATATGTGACGTCAGCCTATAACTATGCAGGCGGTGTCCTGACTGAGCGATGGAGACATGCGGGAGCTGACGGTGAGTTTTTCCATCAGATTCGTATACTGGATCTTGACAAGGATGGGAAGGATGAGGTGTCATTCGGAGGCTGGGCGCTGGATGATAACGGAGAGACCTTATACAGTCTGCCGGGTGTAGTCCATGGCGATCGTTTTCACATTACGGATATTGATCCGGATCGGCCGGGGCTGGAGCAGTTCGGAATTCAGCAGGCGGAGAACGGCAACTTTAATCAATTTCCTTGGTTCTACGCGGATGCAGCGACGGGTGAGATCATTCGTACGGGAGAAGTGCCCCAGGACGTGGCAAGGGGGACATTGGCGGATATTGATCCACGGCACAGAGGGCTCGAGATGTGGTCCAGTTCAGGCAATATCTACAATGTGGATGGCGAAGTGATTAGTTCAGTTCAGCCCTCAACCAATTTCAGAATTTGGTGGGATGGTGATGTGCTCGGCGAGCTGCTGGATAAGAACTTTGTGGAAAAGTGGGACTGGCAGCAGAACACGACGGCACGTCTGTTTACAGCCGATGATGTTCGCGTGAATTCCAGGAATGCCCCTGTGCTCTATGGCGATCTGCTGGGGGATTGGAGAGAGGAAATTCTCTATGAAACGAGTGATTTCACAGCATTGCGTCTGTATACAACAACGATACCATCCGATGCTCGCATCTACACGTTGCCGCATAACCCGGCCTACCGCAATGGGCTAGCGGTAAAAGGATATATGCAATCCTTGTTGACGGATTATTATCTGGGTGAAGGAATAACAACACCAACCGTCCCGAACATTCTTCCCGTCGTGTACAATGGGGATCATGAGTCTTAAACCAAGGGAAGGGGATGCTTCAGATGCATGGTCAGATATCCAAAAAGGAAAATTCCTGCTGTTGTTCTGCAAGCCGAAGCGGCAGGATGAAGGTGAAAATTCAATCAGAGGACACGCCAGAATTGACGGCTTCCCGTGAGGTGAGTGTGGCGTCTGACCATGCATCTCCACTTTCCGTTGACCGCCTACCGCTTAGTGTGCTGCGAGGAGATGATGGATACATCGCTGGGCGAAACGACAGGGACCGCATATGGATTGAAGGTGGAAGGTTCCTTATGGGCACCAATGATCCGGAAGCTTTTGCAGGTGATGGGGAAGGGCCAGTCCGGGAAACCCAGGTGGACTCCTTTTATCTGGATGAATGCACGGTGACCAATGCGCAGTTTGGACAGTTTGTGAGGGAGACCGGGTATCGAACAGAGGCCGAGCGATTCGGCTGGTCCTTTGTTTTTCATTTATTCGTTTCTTCGCAAACGGCTGCTCATGTTCGTACTGTGGTGCAGCAAACTCCCTGGTGGTGGGTTGTTGAAGGTGCGGACTGGTCTCATCCCGAAGGACCTGACTCTGATGTGAATGACAGGGCTGACCATCCCGTTATCCATATCTCCTGGAACGATGCCAATGCGTATTGTGGCTGGGCGGGTAAGCGCCTGCCCTCAGAAGCCGAGTGGGAATATGCAGCCCGAGGGGGATTAATCCAGAAGAAATATCCCTGGGGCGACGTTCTGAGGCCGGATGGACAACACCAGTGCAACATATGGCAAGGTATCTTTCCGACTCAAAATAATGCCGCAGATGGTTATGCGGGTACAGCTCCATCCCGATCCTTTTCTGCCAACGGATATGGATTGTACAACATGTCAGGCAATGTGTGGGAATGGTGCGCTGACAACTATGTTACGGATCATGAAAAGTTTATACTTGCTAAGACTGTTACTACTCCCGATGAAGTTCGCAAGGTGTTAAAAGGCGGTTCCTATCTTTGCCACCGTTCCTATTGCAATCGGTACAGAGTGGCAGCACGGATTCCAAATACGCCGGACACATCCACCGGACATATCGGTTTTAGATGTGCATCCGATGTATTGCCGGTATAGCGTGCTATTGAGATGACATACCGAATACGATTATGTATATAAGGATTACAAGCGACTCATGTGAGTCGCTTTTTTCCTTTTACTGATCAGAAAGGATAATTCCGTTATTTCACGAATACAACAGAGAACTCAGCGAATTCAAAATCACAGACAAAGGGTGTGCCATATGACGAATCTATTCGAACATTGTTCAGGTCAAACATTATCTGCCAACCTGGGATGGCTGAACGAGCCAGCAGATTGGTCCATTGAAGACGGAAAAGTAACGATAACCGTTTCGCCAATCAGTGACTTTTTCATTGATCCGGGAGGTGACCCGGTGAAAGCCTCAGCTCCATTTTTACATACGATAGTCAAGGGAGATTTCAGCATCGTCACTCGAGTACAGGTGGACATGAAAGAACAGTATGATTCGGGCTGCCTGATGGTGAGGGTGGACGATACGAATTGGGCTAAAGTTTGCTTTGAGTATTTTGAAGAACAGCCGTCTATTCTTAGTGTTGTTACTCGAGGTAACTCGGATGATTGTGTATCAGCACCTGTAGACGTTAACAAGCCTTATTTACGTGTAGCCCGGGCAGGCAACAGCTTTGCTTTCCATTATTCTCAGGATGGAGAGAAGTGGAAGCTGGTTCGTTATTTCGGCCTCGACTGCCCGGAAGAGATCAAAGTTGGCATTGTGGCCCAATCCCCCATTGGGCAAGGGACCACGGTTACTTTTACAGATGTACAGCTTCAACATGGGGTGACCGGAAGTGTTCGCCGGGTAGAATAACAGTGACCGTAAGGTTGTTCTGTCATTTATTTCACCCGAATTAACATTCCGAACAGGCCGAGTACAGCAAAGGACAGAAATGCTGTTGTATTGGAGAACATTTCAATCGTGTAACCTGCCATGGATGAGCCAAGGAATTGTCCAACACCCAGAGCAAGAAAGGCAAGACTAATTCCGATGGACACATTTGGCCTGAATAGTCTCGTTGCCCAAACGATAAATACACTGGTCAGGAAAATATATGTGCTGCCAAATATGATCGCAGAGATGAGACTGGCAGTCATGGATGGAAGAAGGATTACCCCCAGCGAGATCGCCAATAACAGTATGCCTATTCGGTAGGACCACCCAATCTCAATACGTTCAATAATGCGACCAGCACATCCACCGAGTATCCCCATAATCCCCATCACAATCCAGAACAACACGGCTTCCGAATCGGAGGCCCCTTTCTCGTCTGTGAGGAAGTTTCGGGCAAAGGTCCAGTAGATCGCTGAACTAACACCAGTTAACAGACAAGCCATCAGCAAAGCAGAACCCGCTCTGGTTGGTTTCATACATGTCCAGATGGATTTGGTACAAGGCAGTGTCTTTGTAGGTGGAATAACACGTCTGTTCCACACCAGAACAACAACACCGATTACAGCAAACAGGATGTAGGTTAGACGCCAGTAATCCGTGAACAGCCAGTAGAGTGGACCGGATATAACGATTCCGAAACTGGTTCCAGTGTTAATCCAGCTGTTGCCTCTTGCTTGCAGATCGGGTGCAAGCTCGGCGTTAACCGTGTTACCGAGTGCTGGAGAGGCCCATCCTGTACTCAAACCGGCGAGAAATACGCTGAATGCAAGGACCCATGCATTCTGAGCAAGAGCAATCCCGATTAATCCGAGCACAGCGCTGATCCCGGCCAATTGGATGACATAATGATGCCCTTTGCGATTAATTAACAGCGGTGCACTTAGAAGGGACAAGCAATAAGCAATGTAGGTTCCGGAGTTAATCGCACCTGACGCTGCATCGTTCAGTTGTAAAGCTTCTGAAATTTCCGGCATAAACAATCCATAACTGAATCGCCCGAATGCATAACAGACAGCGATTAGTGCAATGCCTGGAAAGATAATTTTTTTCATTAGATCCACCGCCTTTTAGATAGAACGATCATTATATTTATCATTAAATAAAAAAGTGAGTTGAACTACTAACTCACCCTTAATGGCATTACTTGAAACTATTCTTCGTCATATGGATCAGTTCGCGGCAGACGTTATTTACATTTTCTGTCTCGGCGAGTGCAGTGGAACCCTCCAGCAGCAGGGAGAATTGCAATAGATCTCGATCACTTGCAGCAGGCGCCAATGTTTGGATTAACGTTCTCATATGTCTTTTATGCGCATTCACTGTCTGCACGATGATATGGTCTGCATGACCACCGAATTCTTCTTTGGCGCGCAAAAATAAGCACCCTCTTGATTCGTGTTCTTTCAGCCAGGTTGCATGTCCTTCAGCCAGATTGAGGAACATGGGTTGAGTTGTATTGTTTGCATATTGCCTGAGCTGTTCTAAATAACGCTGTTCGCGCCGCAGAAGCACCTGGACGATGAGATCATCCTTGGACTCAAAATGGTTATATAACGTCATGATGGCGATCCCGGCATCTGATATAATCCGCTTCAAGCCGATGGAATGGAAACCGTGAAGGTAGAATAATTCTTCAGCTACGTTCAAGAGCATTTCCTTTTTGCTGCTCATATTCAATGATACTCTCCCTTCAAAATAAGATAGAACGATCATTATACTGGTAGGCTATAATAAATCGTTTACATTGTCAAATTTTGTGGCTTATCTCGTCTTGTGCGCTTGAACCGGACAAATGAAAGCACAACATGACAGGTTTTTGGGTGGTTTATCCGTTATATTAGACATCAAGGAGTGATTATTACATGAACTGGATCAACGCATTACAGGTCGCTATTCAATATATGGAAGACCACTTGCTCGAAAATATGACGATGGAGCAGATTGCAGCGCAGGCCCATATCTCTCCTTTTCATTTTCAACGTACCTTTGCTCTGTTAACAGATGTTACTGTAGCTGAGTACATAAAACGCAGACGATTGACACTGGCGGCACATGAACTTCTGCAAAGTGATCACAAAATCATTGATCTGGCGCACAAGTATGGTTACGACACACCCGAATCTTTCTCCAAAGCATTCCGGAGACAACACGACATCGCACCAAGCGAGGCACGCAAGAATAGTAGCTCTGTCCAATCGTATAATCGTCTGGTTATTCAAGTAAGTCTAAAAGGAGCAGAACCGATGAAATATAAAATTGTTGAACATCCCGAATTTACGTTGGTCGGAGTAGAGCAAACTTTCTCATATGCAGATGGAGAACATCTGCAAGGCATCGGAAACATGTGGCAGGAAGCGTGGACGAGCGGTACAGAGGATCGTTTGTTTGAACTGAACAATTGGGATATTCCAGGTTTACTCGGTGTCGTTGTGGATCAGAGCGAAATTCAGGAGAAACAGATGCAATACTGGATTGCTACGACTTACGATGGTGAAGTACCGGAAGGATTATCAAGCTTTACCATGCCTGCTTCCAAATGGAGTGTATTTGAAGTAGAAGGCCCGATGCCGGAGAGCATGCAGCTTCTGTGGAAACGGATTATTTCGGAATGGTTTCCATCCAACCCTTATGAGCACGCATATATGCCGGAGCTGGAAGTATACCCGGGGCCCAATCAGCCGCCACAAATCTGGATACCAATTAAATAAATTTTAACCGTTTCAAATGTTATAAATGTAGCCCGTAAACACTCGGATAACCGAAGCTGTTTATGGGTTATTTGGTTGTGTTTGGACAGAAATTCGAAGTCGTACAGAGGATGTTCAAGCGTTGTTCATTTTATTGCAGCCAGGTAAACATGATATATTGGAATGAAGGTTAACAGCTATAAGAGGACAATGAGGTAAACCGCAGGAGGCAGATATGTTGCATGAGGAGAAATTCTTTCAAGCGATTATGGATCACGAGGAATTAATGCATGACCTGCGGAGAGTTCGTAGTCTCCATTTGCCACAATGTTACATAGGTGCAGGATATATTCGTAATTATATCTGGGATGTTCTGCATGGATATGATCTTCGTGAACTTCACAGTGATATCGATGTTGTCTATTATGATGCGTCAGACCTGCGTGAGGAACGAGACATCCAGTTGGAGCGTCAGCTTCGTGAGTTGACAGGTAATGCCAAGTGGTCGGTCAAAAATCAGGCGAGAATGCATCTGCGCAATGGCACAGTTCCTTATCGTTCTACTGAAGATGCGCTTCGCTATTGGCCAGAAATTGTGACTGCCATAGGAGTACAGTTGGATGAAGAGGATCGGGTGAACATCTGTGCTCCGCATGGTTTGCATGATCTGTATCAACTCGTAGTCCGCAAAAGTCCGTTCTTCACGGATGCTGACTATTATAATCAGAGAGTACAGAAGAAGCGCTGGCAGGAACAATGGCCGAAATTAACGATAATAACAGCTTGAATAATAAGTGATTTGCGGAATAGTGGGTACAAGAAGGAGTGTCTACGGATTTGATAAAAAAGTTCTTACAAAAAAATGGACTGATCATTGATCTTGTCCTGTTGGCATGTTTTGTGGCATTTCTGGCCTTCTGGGGCCAAAGGTTTGCAGTCATGTTTTTTGGAATGATCACGGTGGCTTTTATCGTGCTAAGACGGATTGACTATCAGAAGCATGTTATTCTGAAACGGATTATCCTTACCGGATTTGGCGTGGTTGCCGTCTCTTTTGTCATTATTGAAGCACTTGTATTCACACAGCTTGGTGCGAATGATCCGGAAGAAGCGGACTATGTCATTATTCTGGGTTCAGGCATCCGTGGAACGGAGTTGTCATTAACCCTGAAGCAAAGGTTGGATGCCAGTCTGGACTACATTCGAAGTCACCCTCAGACACCGGTCATTGTATCGGGTGGGCAGGGACCTGGAGAATCCATTCCCGAAGCGCTCGCCATGAAAAACTATCTAATTGAACAGGGGATTAGCCCCGCGCAACTCATTATGGAAGATCGCTCCACAAGTACACAGGAGAATTTGGCCTTTTCCAAAAAAATCATTCTTGAATCCGGGTTAGAGCACCCCGAGATCATGATTGTCACCAGTGACTATCATATGTTCCGTTCCAAATACATCGCCGCCAAGAACGGTTATGCGGCAGAATACGGCATATCGGCCCCGTCACCGGGATATCTGAAGCCCATCAACATGATCCGTGAATATTTTGCTACGATCAAAACATTTATCTAATGCACATGACAGAAAAACGGAAACAGGACGAAGCGGAGATCTATGATCTATGCTTCGTCCTGTTTGCATATAAGGATGGCTATTACTCCTTAAAGATAGGTTATTTTTCTGAAGGAACAGGTACAGCTTTGGTGACCTGGGCCTCGGAAGGGACGGATACGATTTCAGGAGATCCACCCGTAGAAGGAACAGTTGCTGCTTCTACAACTTTAGCCTCAGAAGGTTTAGTAGTAGAAGGTTTAGTAGTAAAAGGTACAGTAGCAGACGGAACTGGCACAGCTTCGGAAACTTCATCCTCAGGGAGAGCCACGATTTCAGGAGTTTCGGAAGTAGAAGGAGCAGTTACAGCTTCGGAAATTCCGACCTTGTTGGGAGAAGCTACGATTTCAGAAGATCCATCAGTAGAAGGAACAGGCACAGTTTCAGAAGCTTCAGCCTCTACTTTAACCGTATGGTTTGATGCCCATACTGCGGTGGACGTACTTACACCTGTAATAAGCAGGAGGGCTCCCATACCTATCATCCAATGTTTCTTTTTCAGTTTCTTTACATTAAACATAATCATCAATCTCCTTTTTAATTGTTTGCCTTCACCCGATAGGGACGAACAAAATTGAGCAGGTATTTTCTTGGTTCCCGCCATCACATTTAAAATTGTCTCACCATATCGTCTTCGCTCTTCATGGGACATCTCTTTCACCACATCTTCATCACAGGCCAACTCGCTCCAGGTATGAATGTCCCGGCGAATCATATGAATCAGGGGATTGAACCAGTGCAGTGCATTAACGCCCAATGTCAAAGCCTTGACCCACAGATCTTTATGTTTTAGATGTACCAACTCATGATGAATTACCATGCTGATGTCCATTTTCACCGTATTTTCGGGTGGCAGATATATCGTTGGTTTAAACAAGCCAACCAGTATAGGGCTTCGTACTATGGTGCTGTGAGCAAGCGTGATATTGCGTTTGAGACCCAAAGCCTCTTGGATTAATGGTAGCTGTATAGCTGCCTCACTATGACGGAGGACTGGCGTACGTGTACGAGATAGTTCATTCAAAAATCTTCGATAACAGTACACCTGCCATGCAGAAAAACCTATGACTCCAATGCCCCATACGAATAACAAGAACCAGGCTGTGGTTACCGAGATGGTTTGTTCCGGGATAAACGTTCCTGCAAGTCCTCCCGAAGATGCTGCATTCTCCGTACCCGGTATAGTTGATGTCGTTTGGAAGGCAATATCCAAAAGCCATGAAAGGGCAAGAGATACCGGGAACAGATAAAACAAGATAGCCAGTTTACCGAGTCTGTAGAGCCACTTGGTCGGAAAAACAGATACGGGTATAAGTCGTAGTGCCAAAATACAAACAGAAACGATACTTCCCGCCACGGTCAGGCTGCACAGAATTTCAAAAAAAGATGTTCATCATCTGCACCTACTTTTCCGAAAGCCATTTTTTCAGTTCTGAAATGTCATCGTCTGAAAGCTTGTCGCCATCATACATGGCCGAAACCAAATTCTTGACTGAACCTTGATAGAGTCCATCAAGAACATGCTGCGTTTCCTGTAGTTTGTAATCTTCGGGCTGTAGAAGAGGTACATAATCATTGGTTCGTCCACGTCTCGTGACGGTAAGTGCGCCTTTATCCACCAACCGTGACAAAAAAGTAGACATAGTCTGCGCTTTCCACGCTTTCCCCTTCTCAGCGAATATGTCTAATAGTTCTGTTGAAGTGACGGGTGGATCGCATGACCATATAACGACCATTAACTCCATTTCTGTTTCGGATAATTTTTGAATCTGGTTCACCGTGAACACTCCTTAACATCGTTATGCGTCCATAACGATCTTATTACTACACTACGTAGTACGTATAAACTACTACAACTTGTAGTGGATAGTCAAGTTATCCTGATAGATGATTGCCAAACCATGTTATAATATAGGTCATTAATAGAAGAACGATGTAGGAGTGAATGATCATTACAGCATATCAATTACCTGCTCTCTATGAGCAGAAGCGAGTTTCAATGCACGAGATGGAAGAGATTGTACGCCTGTTGTCCCAGACACCGCTATTATACGATGATGGACAGAGCATTCAGGTTCAGGATTACATGGGAGGCTTGGAGGTCGAACTTGAGCATGAGGTACGCCGTGCAGTGACCGAGTTGTATGAACTGGCTGTTCAGGCTTGCCGCGCCTTCGTCGATCCATTGGCGTACGAGCAACTTCAGGATGCGCTTGGGTTACAGGCTGAATTATGGCAGGAGGAAGTGCTTACGCTTGCAAAGTGGATGGATTGGCTGAAGCAGATCAGTGAAGGGAAGAGAACACTGCCCGAGTACAACTTTACAGCCATGCTTGGCAATCTGCCAGACGGATTCATGATCCATGATTTTTATGATGAACTCCGATATCAGCTGGAACAAAACCCTGCAAACGCATGGGCTATCGACGAGCGGGATCGCTTGTACGCCTCCCTGGGTGCGAAATAAATCAAACTAACGGGTCACCGGCGGTGTTTAAGCTAATATCTGCATTTTGCATGCATAGAAACATTCCAATCTATATCTTACGAATTCTTTACCCAGTATGGGAAATGAGGGGATACCGTGAAGAAGGTTGTATTGGCTGGTGGAACGGGATTTGTCGGACAGGATTTTGCCCAAAGATTCAGGAAGCAGGGTTATGAGGTGTTAATTATCTCGCGTCAGCCCGGTCATATTGCTTGGGAGGATCGTGCAGGAATCGTAGAGGCACTGGAAGAAGCAGAGATGTTAATTAACCTGGCAGGTAAATCGGTGAACTGCCGTTATACGGAGGAGAATCGCAAAGTCATTCTGGAATCCAGAACCCGTACAACGCGCATTATGGGCGAAGCCGTCCTGGCTTGTAATCTTCCTCCCGAACTATGGATTAATTCGAGTACAGCAACCATATACAGACATGCTGAAGATCGTCCCATGACGGAAAAAGAGGGCGAGATTGGCTCCGGATTCTCGGTCGACGTTGCCAAGGCATGGGAACAGGCTTTCTTTGAATTCAGTCTGCCGTCTACGCGTCAGATTGCACTGCGGATTGCCATTGTGCTGGGCGAGGGTGGTGTGATGGTGCCCATGACAAACCTCGTCCGTTTTGGACTGGGAGGATCGCAAGGCGCAGGAACACAGCAGTTCAGCTGGATTCATATCGAGGATCTCTTCCGTATGGTAATCTATCTGCAAGAGCATCCACACTTGAATGGTGTGTTCAATGCCTCCTCTCCGCATCCGGTTACGAATCGTGAGCTCATGGCACGTCTGAGAGAACAGATGGGTGTTCGGATCGGACTGCCTTCTCCTCGCTGGATGCTTGAAGTGGGCGCACGGTTCATTCAGACCGAGACTGAATTGGTGCTCAAAAGTCGTTGGGTGATTCCCGAGCGAATGGAGAGGGAAGGATTTACTTTCACATACGGTACACTGGATACCGCACTTGCCGAGATTCTGAATAAGAAGAAATGACACTTCATACAAAAGAAAACACAACAGGAAGGGCAGAGGTATCTGCCCTTTTATTGTATATTTCAAAGCTTCTATTTGTTGGGGTTTCGCCATTCAAGGTGAGGTGTAAATTTCATTTATATCAGTCAGATGAACAGAAAGAGGTTGGGGAAATGCAACTTAGAAGAGTAAGGATCACAGGAACAGGCAAGTACCTGCCTGAACAGGAAGTCACCGATGAGGAACTGGATCGCCGCTTGGACGTGCCTGCGGGCTGGGTCAGCAAAGCCACAGGTGTAGGTGTACGCCATTATGCTTCGGGTGAAGAAACCTCCTCTTTCATGGGCGCGCGGGCTGCGGAAGCTGCACTGGCGGACGCAGGATTACAATTCAGTGATATCGACTGTCTGGTGTGTACCAGTGGCACGAAGGAACAACCGTTGCCAAGTACGGCGGTATTTATCCAGCAGGCCATGGGGCAGCAAGATTCGGGCGTACCTGCCTTTGACATGGATGCAACCTGCCTGAGTTTCCTGAACGGACTCGATGTGATCTCCTATATGGTAGATGCCGGACGTTACCAGCGAGTACTGCTTGTAGCCACAGAGATTGCCTCAGCGGGACTAAATTGGTCTGATAAAGAAAGTGCGGCCCTGTTCGGAGATGGAGCGGCCGCTGTTATTATTGAGCGTTCGCCTGAAGGGTCATCCTCACAGATTGCACATGCTTCCCTTCGAACCTACAGCCGAGGTGCTCGCTTCTCGGAGATTGCAGGTGGAGGTACACGGCTACATGCTTCTAATTATAAGGTAGATCAGCCTGAACCCTACCTATTTCATATGGATGGACAGGCGATCTTCCGCATGGCTTCCAGACTTTTGCCTGGATTCATCGGCGATATGCTGCAAGCGACTGGGAATCGAATGGAGGATTTCCAATTGGTCATTCCTCATCAGGGAAGTGCAATGGCGATGAGACTGATTCGCAAGAAGCTTGGCATTGCTGAAGATCGGTTTATGGACATCACACGAAATCACGGCAATACAATTGCGGCTTCGATCCCGATGGGTCTGCATGAAGCGATTAAACAACAGCGTATTCAGCGGGGAGATCGGGTGTTGATGATTGGCACGGCTGCAGGATTATCATTGGGAGGACTCATTTTTGACTACTAGATCTGGGGAAACCAGACATCGTACAGCTGCTTCTCTCCGTGTGCTGCTTACAGGCGGAAGGGCTCCCGTAACACTCGATCTGGCACGCATGCTTCATCGGGCAGGCCATCGGGTTTATGTTGCGGAGAGTGCTGCACGGCATCTGACCAGATTATCCAGTGCAGTGGAACAGTGCGCTGTGGTCCCGTCGCCACGTCATGACACACGTGCGTATCTGGCGGAGCTGGAACGGTTGGTTCAGGATTGGCAGATCGACCTGTTGATTCCGATGTGTGAAGAAGTATTCTATGTTGCTCAAGGGGCAGACAGACTGCGTGCATTTTGCCGTGTTCTGGTTACAACTCTGGAGCAGCTGCATGTGCTGCACCATAAATATGATTTTATCCAGCTTGCAGGGTCACTCGGTCTTTCGGTTCCGGATACACACCTGATCCACAGTCGGCAGGAATGGATGGAAGCCCAGTCTGTTCTGGGAAAAGTAGGAGATTGGGTGTGGAAACCGGTGTATTCCCGCTTCGCAGCCAAAGTTCGCATGCCAACACTCATGAACGATGAGGCTAGGGCAGGGACGGATCAGGAAGGAAACGTAAGTGAAAAGAAGCGTCGACATATCCGTAACGACCCACCCGAAGAAGGGGAATTATCCTCTATTTCACCTTGGGTTGCACAGGCCTACATTCCTGGTCAGATGTTATGTACATACAGCATAGCGCATGAAGGGAAACTGGTTGCGCATGCCACTTACGACAGCCGCTATCGTACAGGTAGTGTGGGAGCCAGTGTTTTTTTTGAACAGGTGGAACATGAAGGTGCTCTTGCGTGGGTGAGACAATTTGCCCAGGCAACGGGTTTTAGTGGACAGATTGGGTTTGATTTTATAGAAGGTCAGGACAGGCGAGTGTACGCGATTGAGTGTAATCCGAGGGCAACGAGTGGGATTCATCTGTTTCACCCCGGAGATGACTTGGTGCGTGCATTGACTGAACCGGAGACGTTGGTCAAAGAAAGAAAAATGATCACGCCCGCTCGGGGTAGCAAAGCCATGCTCATGCTTCCCATGTTGGGAAGTGGAGTACAGCAGATCTTTGGCAAAGGGAAACTCCGTGCATGGATAGCTGCGTGGCGTGGAGCCAGGGATGTGGTCTATGGAGGGCAGGATATCCAGCCTGTATTTGAACAATTTGCAGTGGTGCTAGCCGCATGGCGTCTGTCAAGATCACAGAAGTTCTCGCTGACTGAAGCTTTGACTCACGACATAGAATGGAACGGTGAACAACAATGAATAGAGCACTGGTTACAGGAGCTACGGGATGTCTGGGCAGGCATCTCGCGATACGACTTGCACAAGAGGGATGGGAAGTCACTGGCATGGGCCGACAGTCCAAAGTTGGTGCAGAACTTGAGTTGGCAGGGATCCGATTCCTGAATGGAGATATACGGGATGAGGCTTCAGTAAACGAAGCGTGTGCGGGGCAGGATATGATCTTTCACTGTGCGGCACTATCATCGCCATGGGGAAAATATCGTGACTTCTACAGCAGCAATGTAGAAGGGACACAAAACCTCATTGATGGCTGCCTGCATAATGAGGTACAGCGATTCATACATGTCTCAACTCCAAGTATATATTTTAACTACAACCCGCGATATAACGTACATGAGAATGACCCGTTGCCATCCAAACCAGCCAATCATTATGCAGCCACGAAGCTTCTCGCTGAGCAGGTTGTGATGGAGGGGCATGCGAAGGGACTTCCGTCGATCATGATTCGACCGCGAGCGATCTTTGGTCCGTATGATCAGACGTTATTTCCCAGAATTGTCACAGCAAACGCAAAATCGGGCGTGCCCATGATTGGTGGTGGACAGTCGGTAATCGATCTGACATGTGTGGATAATGTGGTGGATGCCTTGTTGTTGTGCCGCGATGCCTCTGATGAAGCGCTCGGCAAAGCTTACAATATCTCCAATGGCGATCCAAGGGCGTTCATTGAATTGGTAAGCAGTTTGTTTGGTATGTTGGATATGCCGTTGCGTCGTCGAAATATTCCTTATCGGACGGCCTATGGTGTGGCAGCGTTGCTGGAGCGAGTTCATGGCTTTATTCCTGCGTTGGGTGAACCTGCGTTGACACGGTATACAGTCGGCTCCTTATCCATCCCACAGACATTGGATATTACGGATGCAAGGGAGCAATTGGGGTACGTCCCTCGGGTGTCCATTGAAGAGGGATTGCAACAATTTGCAGACTGGTGGAGGGCTGAATCATGCTGACAACAACTCCGGTGAAACTATATTTGGGTGCGGCGGGTTACTGTACACATCCAGAGTTTCTGACGCTGCGTGGTGGTCGATTAAGTCCAGTACCTTTCCCGGCAGGGTTTGCCTGCATCATTCATCCCGTACATGGACCGATCCTGCTGGATACGGGATATAGTTCCTGCTTTTTCGAGGAAACGGCTCATTTGCCTAACGCACTGTATCGTCATATTACACCTGTGGTCTATCGTGAAGAGGATAGTGCCGTTCATTTTTTGGCTCATATTGGACTGAAAGCTTCGGATATTCGGTATATCATCCTCTCGCATTTTCACGGCGATCACATCGCGGGTGTACGTGATTTCCCGGAGGCACAATTCATCTATCTGCCAAGAGCCTATGATGCTGTGCGCTCACTCGGTCCAATTGCGGCTGTAAAGGCAGGTTTTCTTGCCGGGTTGTTGCCCGAGGATTTTAAGGCCAGATCATTGCCTGTTATGTGTCAGCCTGAGCGATGGACGAGAGCGGGGGAAGAGTTCCCTTTTGATGAGGTCTACGATATCTTTGGTGATGGAAGTCTGCTGGGGGTGGATGTATCCGGTCATGCAGAAGGCATGATGGGAATACTTTTGCGTACGGAAGAACATGACTATTTCCTCTGCGCGGATGCGGTGTGGTCGAGTCGGGCCTTTCGTGAAGAGCGCAGACCTCATATTCTTGCTGGGATCATTATGTCGAATCGACAGGAATACCATCGTAACTTTGACAAGCTGGTTCAGCTGCATCAGCAGTTTCAACACATTCGTATTGTGCCGAGTCATTGCCGAGAGGTACTGGACGCTTGGGGTGCAGGAGGGACGAAACGATGAGTAGTACCTTTCGTATTGTGGTTCATTATGCACTCGCACGTGGGCTGCGAACATGGAAAACGCGAGAACAACTGGAGCGCTGGCAAGAGCGCCGGATTATTCGGCATGTCCATCAGATCCGTGCCCGATCCCCCTTTTACCGGAAGTGGTGGGACGGCGTGAACGCATCCGACTGGAGAAGATTTCCGTTGATTGACAAATCGATCATGATGGAACATTTCGATACACTGAACACGGTGGGCATTACCAAGGACGAAGCGCTGGCTCTTGCAGGCGAAAGTGAAGAAACGCGTGACTTCAAACCTTCCATTCAAGGCGTGACGGTTGGATTGTCTTCTGGCACGTCAGGAAACCGGGGTATATTTCTGGTGAGTGATCGGGAGCAGGATGCGTGGACGGGCACGGTGCTGGCCAAGTTGCTGCCTGGTGGACTGTGGAAACCTGCCAAGATTGCGTTTTTCCTGCGGGCCAACAGTAATCTGTATGAATCGGTGCAACGTGGCAAATTGCAGTTTCAGTATTTTGATCTGCTGGAGCGTGTGGAGACCTTGGTGAATCGGCTGGAAACCTACCAACCTACCGTGTGGGTGGCTCCCCCATCCATGCTGCGTCTGTTGGCGGACGCCTATGTGGCAGGCCACCTGACCGCTGTACCGGATAAAATCATCTCTGTTGCCGAGGTGCTGGACCCCCTGGATCGCAAGGTGCTGGAGCAGGTCTTCGGACAGACCGTTCATCAAGTCTATCAGTGTACGGAAGGATTTCTGGGTGCGACCTGTCGTTATGGCACACTGCATTTGAATGAAGATATCGTGCATATTGAAAAAGAGTTCATTGATCCCGCCACCCGGCGGTTCGTACCCATTATTACGGACTTCTCCAGAACATCACAGCCGATCATCCGGTATCGGTTGAATGATATTCTGACCGAGGCGGCGCTGCCATGTGCCTGTGGTTCCCCGTTTACCGCCATTGAGCGGATTGAAGGCCGCTGTGATGACACGCTTTATTTTACACAACTACATACGGGTGAGGCGGTACCAGTCTTTCCGGATTTCGTTACCCGTTCGGTCATTGCGGCTTCGCCGGATATTGAACATTATCGTGTGGTGCAGCAAGGAGACGGAACAATGGAAGTATCCCTTCGGCTTGGCGGGAGCGCAGTGCTGGAGCAGGTCGAGACGGATGTACGGAGTGAGCTGATGAAGCTGGGAGAGCGTCTGGAATGCACCTTACCTGAGATCAGATTTGTTCCGTATACGTTCGAACCGGGAATCACGAAGCTGCGCAGGGTGGAGAGAAAAGATAACGGAGTGGCGGATTAAGCAGCAGGGGCCGTGCGGTATAGGTAGGAACGGAAGTAAGTAATTTACCGAGGAAAGAAGGACACACCGTGACAGCTGATGAACACTTAACAGAGGACGAGCAAGGACGAATTAATACGGGTCTTGATTCAGTGAGTAAGACAAAGGAGAGAGATAACGCTCCGGTGGCCTTAATTACAGGTACCTCCAGTGGTTTTGGTATGCTCACCGCAATCACCCTTGCCAAGCAGGGGTATCGCGTTGTTGCTACAATGCGTGATCTGAGTCGAAGAGAAGAATTGGTGAAGCTCGCTGAACAGGCGGGGGTAGCTAAACGTTTGCAATATGTGCAACTGGACGTGACCGATGCTGAATCGGTGCAAAAAGCTGTGGGGTCCGTACTTCTTAATAGTGGCCGAATCGACATGCTGGTGAACAATGCGGGATTTGCGGTTGGCGGGTTCATTGAGGAAGTGTCAATGGAGGATTGGCGGCGCCAGATGGAAACGAATCTGTTTGGGTTAATTGCCGTGACACGTGCGGTCCTGCCTGTGATGCGTGAGCAGAAGCAGGGGTTAATTGTTAACTTGTCCAGCGTCAGCGGGTTATCCGGTTTTCCAGGATATGCTCCGTATGCTGCCTCCAAATTCGCTGTGGAGGGATTCACGGAAAGCCTGCGGCATGAGATGTCTTCGTTTGGCGTTCGTGTGGTATTAGTTGAACCCGGCGCTTATCGTACGCCGATCTGGAATAAAGGTTTGGGTGAGATTCACCGCAGCGAGGACTCCCCGTATAAGCATAAGCTGGATGCGGTTCTTCGTTATTCCCAACTTGCAAGCGAGACGGCACCTGATCCACAGGAGGTTGCTGATCTGATCGGCCGAATTGCCCGGATGCGTGCACCAAGGCTTCGATATGCTTTGGGAAAAGGTTCGCGTGTGCTCATCATAGGCAAAGCCGTGTTACCCTGGAAGTGGCTGGAGTGGATCATTGCCCGTGGATTAAAATAGAGATAAGGTACGATTCACGATTGCAGAATTTCCGAAAGGGAGGGGTTAGCCATATTCGAATTCATCGTCATTATTTTACTTCTTGCGATTGTGGGTCTGCTCTTTCATATCAATAGCAAGCTGCCAGCGCGTGACCGGGTGAAGGAAGCAATGGAACGTGATCGGAATCAGAAACATAATCAGGATGCTCCAAATTAAAACGCGGAGGTTACTAATGAAAATTGCATTCGTTTTGTTTGATGGACTGACTTTCCTTGATTTTGCAGGGTTTTATGATGTGATCAATCGGTTGAATTTCTTTGAACCTACCAAAGGAACGACGTGGGAAACCTGTGCAATGACAGATCAGGTCACGGATGAGTCTGGTCTAACGTTGAAAGTGGATCGAGTGAAGCCAGACCTGTCGGAATATGATCTCGTGTTCATCCCCGGGGGCATGGGAACGCGCAAGCTTCGATATGACGAGGCATTTGTAGGTTGGCTGAGACAGGCTGCGTCTGTACCTTTGAAGGTTTCGGTGTGCACAGGATCTCTGCTGCTGGGTGCAGCTGGTTTTTTATCCGGTAAAAAAGCAACAACACATCCCTATGTATATGATTTGCTTCAGCCGTATGTCGATGAGGTGATTCAGAAGCGGATTGTAAAAGATGGAAATGTCATTACGGCCGGTGGAGTAGCCACGTCCATTGATCTGGGGATTTATGTTGTTGGGTTGCTTGCAGGACAGGAAGCGGCAGCGAATGTAAAAATTCAGATCGATTATCCTTATGAAATGCAGGGAGTGGTCGAAGAATGAATGAAGATCGAAAGCAAGAGACCTATATCATTCGTAATATTAAGCGGGATGAAGCAGACATCTACTGGCCTTTTCGACTGGAGGCACTGAAAACACACCCTGAAGCCTTCGGGGCTTCGTTCGAGTTGTCCGTTCAGATCCCCATGAATGAAGTGCAGGAACGTATACATAATGAACCGGATGATTACATTCTGGGAGCATACTCAGAACAAGGAACACTGGCTGGAATGATGGGTTTCAAAAGGGAACACGGCCTGAAACTCAGGCACAAAGGCATGATCTGGGGCGTCTATGTTGCTCCGCCATATCGGGGAAGTGGGCTGGCTTCGCGTTTGCTCCGCGAGGTGCTGGATCGGGGAAGACATCTGGAGGGCATCAAGCAGATTAATCTGAGTGTTGTGACAACGAATGAATCAGCCCGACGTGTATACGAGCGATATGGATTTGAAGTTTATGGCATCGAGCGCAACGCATTGGAAGTCAACGGTCAGGGATATGATGAGGCGCATATGAATTACTTTTATACAGAGCCCTCAAGATTGGATGATGATATCACCACAGGAGGAGTCCGATGACAGACTATGTTGAACTTGAGATCGATGGTGTTTCCTTTGTCTTAAAAGAGTCTCATTCTTTCGATTGGTTACAGCCCTTGGGTACGGTCTTTCGCGTATTCGATCAGCAAGATTCAGGGAATCTCTCCTTCGGTATTATGCAAAAGGATGGAAAGAGATTGTTTGTAAAGTATGCGGGAGCACATACAATTCATGCGAATCATACGGGAAGTCCCCCGGAAGCCATTCGTAATCTGAAATCATCTGTTCCCGTTTATGAAGATTTGGCACATGACACGTTGATTCGACTAACGGATCATTTTGCAACGGAAGAGGGCTATGCCTGTGTCTTCGACTGGGTAGAGGGGGAGTGTCTGCATTCCCACTGGTATTTTCCGCCTCCAGCCAAGTATGAAGATCCACGTTCGCCCTATTATCGGTTCAGACAGCTTCCAGTGGAGACACGCATTCGGGCGATGGAACAGATTCTGGATTTTCATATCGAGGTGGAACGGAGAGGTTATGTGGCTGTTGATTTATATGATGGCAGTCTGATCTATGATTTTGACAGAAACTTCATGAAAATTTGCGATATCGATCTGTATCGGAAGGGTTCTTTTACCAATACCATGGGGCGTATGTGGGGATCTTCCCGCTTTATGTCTCCCGAAGAGTTTGAGCTAGGCGCGCCCATAGATGTGGTTACCAATGTATTCAACATGGGGGCAATGGCGTTTGCGTTGCTTGGCGGGGAGAAAGATCGTTCCTATGAGAGATGGGATGCCGGAGAAGCATTGTATCAGGTTGTGATACGTGCAGTCAGTGCTGATCGGTCCCAGCGGTACGCAACGATTGTGGAACTTGGTGAGGCTTGGAAACAAGCTGCCATGCAAGGTAAATGAGTGGATCGGTGTAATTTTCGCAAATATGCAAAATCCATTCGTATGTGTGTGTGAAATCCCGTATAATGGAAATTATTAAGGGGGTGCAGACGATGTGCAGATATGCCATGTCAGGACCATATAAAGACATCTATGCATGTTTCAATTGTCGCAAATCATTTAAACAAGTTTCCAGACATGACCTAAGCCCTGAGGTGGTGGCACAACTTGAATATAAATGCCCGCAATGTGCCACGTCTATGGTTAGCATGGGACAGGATTTCCAGGCACCTAAACAAAATGATACCAAACAATGGACCAAAGTGATGATTCTGTATCGCCATGGTTATACCTTTCATAATTGCGGGTGCGGGGCTGGATATCGCCCGTCTGATTTACGTGAATTATCCGATTTTCTGGAGCAGCAGGAAGCTGGTAAAGGCAGTGAAGGCAAACGATTATTGCAAAGGTTAACTTCATAGTTATGGTCCCGAAATCAAACCTGTCGTCTATGGAAATGTTGAAAATACAGGTGAGTACTTTATATACGATCAACGAGCAGCAGCGTCTATTAAGCATCAACGAGCCAGGTGGTGGGCAAGCTCCAGCCATTTTTATCGGCATGACTTCTGCTGGTTCACTGATCTATTACCATGAGCAGTTACCGCCTAATCTAATGAATGAGTTGGGTAAGGATTGCGAGCTTCCGTTGGATATTCCGAAACTGATTCGCAAGGTGGAAACCTATGAGCTCGTTAACCGTGTGTGGATGGGACCCGCCTATGCTTTTTCTGAGTTATCTCACGAGTGGAATCAGAAGGTTCAGTTGATTGGTCAGGAGCAGCGTTATATGCTGGCAGAGCATTTCCCGGAATTAACGGATCACTTGCATGAAAAAAGCCCTGTTGCCGCTTATGTTATTGGGGATTCTGCTGTGGCAGTGTGCTGCTCCGCAAGGCTCTCCGATCATGGGGCGGAAGCGAGTCTGTATACAGCACCGGGTTATAGAGGACATGGATATGCAGCGGAGACGGTAAAGTGCTGGCAGTATTATGTCAAGGAGCGTGGACGCGTGCCAATCTATAGTACATCTTGGGATAATCTCGCTTCACAGCAAGTTGCCCGTAAACTCGGATTAATTCAGTTCGGTGTGGATTTCAGTATCACAACTGTGGATTTGAGGAAGGACTGTGACGTCTGATGATCCGCACTTTCGTACAAAAAGATCTGCAGTATGTCATTGAAGCGCATATCCGAATCTATCGAAACGAGTATAATTATGATCATAGCTTTGCTGAATTTATCACCCATGCGGTGAATTCGTTTGGAGTTACGGGCAATTACGCGAGGGAGATGTTATGGATTGTTGAGTTAGATCAGAGAGCTTCCGGCTCCATAGGACTTACTCAGGTGAATGAAAATACGGCTCAACTGCGCTGGTTTCTGATCGAACCGGAAGCACGTGGCGCAGGATGGGGCGTGAAGCTTATCGAACAGGCAATTCTTTTTGCAAAAGAAAATGACTACACATCCGTGATCCTGTGGACCAATGAGTCTTTGATTGGCGCGCGTAGATTATATCAATCTGTGGGCTTTGAAGTGAAGGAAGTCCGCAAGCAGATGTTGTCAGGTCAGGAGCTTACCGAAGAACAATGGGAACTTGTTCTGTAGTTGGCCGGGGGCTTGAGCTTGAAAGCCGAATCTGTTGTGTTAACTCGTTGTTGAAAGGAGTGGTACAGTGAATCGCAGAAGACTGATTCTGGGTTTGTTATCCGTATGCACAGCATTGACGGTAGTAGCATGTTCGACTCGGACAGAAGACCAAGCATTATCAGCAACAATTGAAAGCAACCTGCAGCAGATGGTTAGCGACCCTGTCCTCCTGACCAGCAGCAATCCGAATGATTATATTGCTGGTAACCGGGAGGCTTACGACAACATCTTGAATACGGGTGAGGAAGGATTGAATCTGCTACTACAGCAGCTCGAATCCAGTCCGGATAATGGTCTTAAGGAATGGATCATGGCTCAGGCAAGTACTGAACTGCTTGGAGAGCTTAACCCTGTAGAGGCGTGGCATAGTGGCAAGGACTGGCTCAGACAGTATAAAATGAGCGTAGAATAATGGCTTATCTTCTCTATAGTACCTGACTTAGCGGAAGTAATGGAGGGGGCGGAATCGATTCTGAAGAAGCGATAGCGTTCGCCTTTGTCTCCGAATTTATACATCTATAAGGTTATTTAAGAAAATTTGGAGACAACAGCGATCAGAAGAACGATCCGTAACCGGAATGGTTCCCGCAAGCCGTCAAGCACTGTAGTGTGTGATGAGCCGGAAGTACAAACCTCACCTCCAGTCAGCATGAGCAGCATTGAGAGGTTCTTGGAACCCGAAAGAATACATTATAGAGGTGAAATCCTTGAATAAGAAAATTGCTTTTTTTGATTCAGGTATCGGTGGTTTAACCGTTTTGCATAAGGCATTACAACAGTTTCCGGAAGAAAAATTCCTGTATTACGCGGATACTTTACATGTCCCGTATGGAACCAAGTCTGCGGATGAGGTTAGAGGACATATTTTTGATTGTGTGGAAGCGATCGTTCAGGAGGATGTCCAGGCAATCGTGATTGCTTGTAATACAGCAACAAGTCTGACTGTTAAGGATCTGCGCGCCAAATACGATATCCCGATCATTGGCATGGAGCCTGCGGTGAAACCAGCCGTGGAGATGAATCGTGATAGTGGGAAGAGAGTGCTTGTATTTGCCACGGCCCTCACCTTGAGCCAAACCAAGTATAACGAACTGGTATCGCGTGTTGATGATCACCACAGTGTGGATTCCATTGCGCTGCCGGAACTTGTGGAGTGGTGTGAACAGCTGGATTTTGATCCGGGCAAAATCGCTGATTATTTCCGGTTCAAGCTGGCAGATCTTGATCTTCATATGTATGGCACAGTGGTGCTTGGTTGCACGCATTATCCATACTATACGTCCATTCTGCGCACGGTTCTGCCAGATCATATACAAATTATTGATGGCAGTACAGGTACGGTGAACCATCTGAAGCAGCGGCTTGGACTGGTGGCTCAGCATGGAGACAGAACAGGGGAACAGGTCACTTTCCTCAGTTCATCAGGCCGACCGGAAGAGCAGGAGAAGATGCACAGTGCACTCCAATATCTTAAGCAGAACTCCATGTAGGTTACACCATAGGAGGTGATAGCTATGAAGTCCATTTATCTTATCCGTCATGCCAAGGCCACAGGGCAGGAACCCCATGCAGAGCTTACAAATGAAGGGATCAGGCAGGCCGAAAAACTTGCAGATATCCTGGCTCATCATTCCATAACGTATATTGTCTCCAGTCCATGGAAAAGGGCAGTTCAGACGGCTATGCCCCTGGGCATAGCAACGCTGCAACATATACATACGGATGAACGTCTCCAGGAGAGGATACTTAGCTCTCTTGATCTGCCAAACTGGATGGATGTACTGAAACGTACATACGATGATGTGGATTGGGTGGAAGAAGGCGGGGAATCTTCGAGAAACGCGGCTGCAAGGGGGCTGGCACTACTGGAAGAGTTGTGGAGCAGACCGGAACAGCACGGGGCCGTGGTTACACATGGGAACTTGTTATCACTGCTTATTCGTGAGTATGAACCATCCTTTGGTTATGAAGAGTGGACCAAACTGTCTAACCCGGATGTGTATGTGCTGGAGCGACAACGGCCAGATGCAGGGCAGTCCACCATTCGCAGAATCTGGACAGATTAAACAGCAAAAGAGTGCTCCAGCGATATTACATCAGCCAGAACACTCTTTTCGTTGATCCACGGGGCATATTTACAATGCGGCAATCATGATCATAACCCATCCAGCCAAAAATGCGACTCCACCAAGTGGGGTAATGGCTCCCAATTTGCGAACACCCGTTACACTTAAAGTGTACAGGCTGCCGGAGAACAGGATGATTCCGGCGAACATCAGCCACCCGGCAAGCATGACAAGTGAAGAGGATTCAAGACGATCTGCCAGCAGTCCGATCAGGATGATGCCAAGTCCATGGATGAGGTGATATTGAACACCGGTTTCATAGATTTTAATCATGTCAGCGGATAGTTTGCGCTTGAGCGCGTGTGCACCAAAAGCACCCAATGCAACAGCCAGGAACATCATAACACTGCCGAGTATAATCAGGGTTTGCAATGTGTTTTTCTCTCCTTTTAAGGGTAATTAGATATAACATCAAAGTGTACTGCACGAATGTTGTCTACAGTTTGCGCAATTGAATCTGCCCAATGGAGTGATCGGCTTCCTTTTTCAGAATCAGTCTGGCACGCCCTTTGGTTGGCAAAATGTTTTCATGCAGGTTTTTGGCATTGATATCCTGCCAGATCTGGTTGGCCGTACGCACGGTTTCTTCTTCATCGATATTGGCGAATCGTTGATGGAAAAAGGAATCCGTGTTCTGGAACGCTGTATTGCGGAGCAGCTTGAAACGCTCAACGTACCAGTGTCGTATATGCTCTTCTTCCGCATCAATGTAGATGGAAAAATCGAAGAAATCACTAACCAGCAAAGGCGTTTCCTTTTTGATCTGAAGTACATTGATGCCTTCAATAATGAGAATATCGGGCTGACAGATCTGCTTCTCTTCCCCTTGAATGACATCGTAGGCGAGGTGAGAGTAGACGGGTGCTTTCACTTCGGGCTTGCCAGATTTTACATCACCCATAAACTGAATCAGGGATTTGATATCATAGCTTTCAGGGAATCCCTTGCGGTTCATAATGCCCTTCTCTTGCAGCACGGCGTTGGGATATAAGAAACCGTCGGTTGTGACAAGGTCAACCTTCGGGCTATTCTTACCTCTGGCGAGCAGTGCCTGTAGCAAGCGGGCCGCTGTACTTTTGCCCACGGCAACACTTCCCCCGATTCCAATGATGTAGGGGGTGGGGAGGGCTTCTTTTTTCATAAAGGAGGCCGTCAGTTGATTCAGCTCTCGTGAAACTCTTGCATATAGGTCAATAAAGTGGGTCAGAGGCAAATATATATCTTCGACTTCTTGAATCGATACCTCTTCATTCAATCCCTTTAACTGTTCTAATTCGGCTTCCGTCAGTGGAAGAGTGGTCTGATGTTCTTTAAGTTCAGCCCATTCCTTGCGGTTAAACTCGATGTAAGGAGAGTATAAATTCATGAGATCCCGCTTTCTGTATGTAATATAATTGTGGACACAACCTTTAGTGTATCAAATTTCAGGAAACTGACAACACCTTTACATTGTGCCTTTCATAATGCCTTTCGTCAAAATGGAGCGAAAAACAACTTACTAGGAAAGTTTAACCCAATTTATGTTAAAGTCAACGTATACCATGCGGAAGGGTGACAGCAAATGATCGTATATGAGAGAGAGCATGATTTTGTTTTGACCGCACAGCATGAGCATGGATTAGTAGCCGGAGAGATGGCTTCCCACTGGAAAAATGAATTATTAGCCGATGCTGTGCATCGGGATGAATTGATTCTAGCGGCCAAGGAACATGACCGTGGCTGGATTGAACTGGATTCATCTCCGTTCTGGAATGATTACAGTCAATCGCCGTATTCGTTTCGTGACTTTCCATTGCGTCCGCGTTTTGTATTCTACCATAAAGGGATTGAAGAAGTTCGTCAGAAAAACCTTTACGCCGGATTATTGTGTAGCTTGATGTATACGGAACTGTTTCAGAAAAATCTGGGGGCCAATGCTCAGGATGATGATGAAATCCGAGATTATCTGCAGCAAGAACACGAACGTCAGTTGAGTTGGGAGAAACAGCTTGGTGGTGATGCTGAAGCAGTGAAACAGAGGCTGCAAAGTGATGTGGAGATCATGCTTTTCTGTGATCAGCTCAGTCTGTTTCTCTGTATGGAGGAACCTGGAACACCTGCTGCGCGTTATGATTTTTTTGCAGAAGGGCTCAGTTGTACGTTTGATGCCTGTTCCAGACAACCAATTCAGGCAGAGTGGTTATCCAATGAAAAAGTAGGCCTGTCTTTTTTTCCGTTTGATGAGGACTTTACGGTCGTTTTGCCTTATAAATCGGTGCCAAAGGCAAGTATCCGCAAATTTGGTATGCAACAGGCTTATCGCCGGGCTGAATGGAAGGAACGCCGGGTGTTGATTACGGAATTGAACTGAGAACTGGAAACTCCAAGCTTGAGTACAGAGCAGCATAGAATATCACAAAACAGGCGGGCTTCTATGTACAGGTGTACAGGGCGTCCGCCTTTCGTATGCATATATATCATCATAGACTATACTGTGAGACCGGTGAAAATACCAATGAATCAGAGTGGGAATAAAGAAGGGAAACACAGGTTATTCCCAGAAATGTTAGTGTACAGCAGAGAAGCGCATGTTAGCAGGAGGACGGATATGGATACTAGAATAGAGATATTAACGATGTGTATGGTATGGGACAAAATGAATGATCAGGTGTTGCTAATGAATCGGCCGGATCGCAAAGGATTTCCGGGATACATCGCTCCTGGGGGGAAGGTAGACTTTCCGGAGAGTATCGTGGATGGTGCCGTGCGGGAGGTTCTGGAGGAGACGGGGCTAGCGGTCAATGAGATTACGTATAAAGGGCTTGATGAGTTCTGTGATCCCGAACAAGGATTGCGGTACATGGTATTTAACTATTTGGCGACTTCATTCGAGGGTCAGTTATTGCAAGATCCGCCCGAAGGCGAACTGTTATGGGTGCCTATGAAGCGGGTTTTTGAGTTGCCTATGCAGGATTGGTTTGCTGAACGTCTCCCGCGTTTTTTCCAAAAAGGCACTTTTGAGCGGAGTGTGATCTGGGAGAAGTCATCCGGACGTACACTGCAAGAGACATTTATGGTGTATAGCGATTCGGTACTTGAACAGAGTGGGATCCGATAAGTTAAATCGTCAGAAGGAGGAAAAATCATGGGATACCAGCATGCCCTGCAAAGCTACATTGCGGCGACAAATACACATCAGTTTGATGAAGTCAGTAAATGGTTATCGCCACAAGCCGTATATTGGTTTACGGGAACGTCCTGTACTACCCCTAACGAAATTCGGGCTTATTTTGAGAACGCTTGGGAGACAGTCAAGGAAGAAGTGTATCGTGCTGAAGATGTTAAGTGGATTACAACTAGCAAAGAGCAGGCCGTTTGTATTTATACCTACCACTGGAAGGGAATTTATCAGGGAGAGCCGGCTTATGGCAAGGGGCGGGCCACGAATGTATTTGTTGCTGGGCTTGATGGGGAATGGAAATTAATTCATGAGCATTTAAGCTTGGGTTAGGATAAAAATAATGCCTCATAATGTATCATCCATATCTATATATTTATATCCAAATATTATGATATAATGAAGTTTACTATTTTTATAGGAGATGACTAGTCTGTGGGTAATAGTGTGTGACTAATAGATTGAGAAAACTAGTTTGTTGAAATGAAGAATGATATATTTGTGGATTTGCCATACATAGGCTTCTGCAAACAGGACGTAAATGAATATTGTACGATGAAAAGGTGGAGATTGGCATGAAATTGTCGTTCCGGATTTTGGACTGGGAAGAAGAGAGACCATACGAACTTTTATTGATGGCTGATCCTTCAAAAGCAATTGTGGATGAGTACCTGAGTCGGGGTGTTTGTTTTATTGCCGAGTATGAAGGAGAGATGGTTGGGGAGTTCGTATTGTTGAAGACTCGTCCAGAGACTGCGGAGATTGTTAATATTGCCGTACAGGAAGAACTGCAGGGACAAGGTGTAGGCAAACACATGATTAAGGAAGCGATGGAAGCTGCACGTAGATTGGGCTGCCGGATTCTCGAAATTGGGACGGGCAACTCCAGCTTTCATCAATTGAAGTTATACCAACGTTGCGGTTTCCGCATTATCGGGGTTGATCGTGACTTCTTTGTGAGGCATTATGAGGAAGAGATTATAGAGGATGGTATTCGCTGTGTAGATATGATCCGTATGGCCATAGATCTGGATGCTATTACAGAGGATGAAGATAAATAGGAAGTATTTGCTGAGATTAAATTTGCTATATCCAAAGAAGCTGCTCGGATAATTCATGTCTGGGCCAGCTTTTTACTGTTGGTCTTTTGAAGAAAACCCCAATTATTTGTTGAATGTGACGTCAAATGGTTAATGTTTAACTTGACGTTTGTTTTTGAACATAATGGACCACAATTCAATTAAGGAGGTAAAATGGGAGATCGTATGCCTATTTTGTTGTAATTAAGTGTTCGTTGTTCTATCCATATTGACCGATTTATTCGATTCATCTAATTTATGCATCAATTGAACTAAAAATAGGAAATGCTCCTGAGCGTAAAAGTTTATAGAATAGATATTAGAACATGGACTTCACTTGAAGAAGAGGAGAAAGTGTAACCTTCGAACGGATCAGGACAGTATTCGACATCTGTGCGACGGTATATACAATCATTGTTTTACTTTGATTTTGAAAACGCAGACAAACCTTGACGGGAGCGTCGGACTAACGTTACTACCACCAACAGCACGATTATTGGACTTCATGAAAAATTTAGCTTAAAATGTTGAACGAACGCAAATTACGGCTTAGTCAATGATTTCCGTCAAAAACTTATGACTAAATCAAGACGGAGGGAACGTCGATGACGATCGTGGAAGGCAACAAGAAGCCCTGGGAAAGTTACTATGGCCCCAATATGGGATACGTACAGGAACAATATGAATTATTCACTCAAGACCCTGGTTCGGTTACACCGGCCTATCGTGAACTATTTGAACAATGGGGTGCACCGCCGATGTCTGGCAGGGATGCACGCACAACCTTGAATTCCGGCAACGCCCAATCGGCTTCCGGAAGCGTAGACATTCAACTATTACAGAAAGCGGTTACAGCGGGTAAACTGGTATGGAACATCCGTACCTATGGTCATCTTGCTGCAGATATAGATCCGCTTGGAATCAGTGAAGATACAGACACATCTTTGCTGGAACCTCAGCATTTTGAATTAAACGAAGAAGATCTGAAAGCTTTACCTGCTTCCCTGATCTGGGAAGGTGCAGATGGGCAGACAGCAACCGGATGGGATGCAATCCAACGCTTGCGTCAAATTTACACTGGACCCATGGCCTATGAATTCAGTCATGTGCACGAAGTTCAAGAGCGTGAGTGGCTGAATCGTCGTGCGGAATCCCGGACATCACCGGCTCCACTCACGCCGAAAGAACGTAAGGCTTTGCTGGAACGTTTGGTTGAAGTTGAGCAATTTGAAGATTATCTTCACAAAACATTTGTTGGGCAGAAACGTTTCTCCATCGAAGGTAACGATGTGCTTGTACCGATGCTGGATGAAGCTGTTCGCATCATGGCAGAAGCCGGATCAAGCCACATTCTGATGGGTATGGCCCACCGTGGACGGTTAAATGTACTGGCTCATGTTTTGGGCAAACCGTACAGCAAAATTTTCTCTGAATTTCATCATGCTCCGAACAAAGATTTGGTTCCATCGGAAGGATCGACTGGAATCAACTACGGTTGGACGGGGGATGTCAAATATCATATGGGTGCCAACCGTTTTGTAAAAGACGGGGAAACTGTACAGGCACGCCTTACTCTGGCGAATAACCCGAGCCATCTGGAATACGTTAATCCGGTTGTACAAGGGTTTGCACGTGCGGCTCAGGATGACCGTCGTGACCCTGGATATCCGAAGCAAGACGTGACGAAGGCAGCTACCATTTTGATGCATGGTGATGCAGCATTCCCTGGAGAAGGGATCGTTGCAGAGACGCTTAACTTCAAAGCTCTGCCAGGATATCAGAATGGTGGAACCATCCATATTATCGTCAACAATCGTCTGGGTTTCACTACAGATAGCAGTGATTCCCGTTCAACGTACTACGCAAGTGACCTTGCTAAAGGGTACGAGATTCCGATTGTACACGTGAATGCGGACAATCCGGATGCTTGTATTGCAGCCATTCGTATGGCAGCCGAGTATCGCAATCGTTTCAAAAAGGATTTCCTGATCGACTTGATCGGTTATCGTCGCTACGGCCATAACGAAACCGATGATCCCGAAACAACTCAACCTATCGTTTATGACAAGGTGAAAAACCATCCAACGGTAAGCCACTTGTATCAGGATCAGTTGAAAGAGGAATCGATTATCGATGATGCATCCATTACGAGCATTCGCGATGGAGTAACGAACAAATTAAAAGAAGCTTATGACCAGATGAAGAAAAATGAAGTACATGAATATTACCAACGGAAAATCAGTGAGCCGGAGGCTGTTACGATTACTCCGACTGCGGTACCACTGGAGAATCTGCGCAGCATTAATGCCGATCTGCTGAAATGGCCTGAGAACTTCAACGTGTATCCGAAGTTACAGCGGATTTTGCAACGCCGGAGCACTTCCCTGAACGAAGGGGAAAAAGTGGATTGGAGCCTTGCGGAGACACTCGCATTTGCAACCATTCTGGCAGATGGTAAGCCAATTCGGATTAGTGGACAGGATGCCGAGCGCGCTACATTCGCTCATCGGAATCTGGTGTTGCACGATTCGGAGAATGGAGCAAAGTTCTGCCCATTACATCACTTGCCACAGGCAAGAGCATCTTTTGCAATCTATAACAGTCCGTTGTCTGAAGAATCCGTTGTTGGATTCGAATACGGATATAACGTATATTCACCAGATACACTGGTCATCTGGGAAGCTCAATTCGGTGACTTTGCCAACTGTGCACAGGTTATATTTGACCAGTTTGTATCAGCGGGTCGCGCCAAATGGTCTCAGAAATCCAGTCTGGTTATGTTGCTTCCACATGCGAATGAGGGTCAGGGACCTGAGCATACAAGTGCTCGTCTTGAACGCTTCCTGCAGCTTTGTGCAGAAGACAACATGACGGTTGCCAACTTGTCGAGTGCATCTCAGTACTTCCACTTGTTGCGTCGTCAAGCTTCGTTGACTGAAACGGAAGATGCTCGTCCACTTGTGATGATGTCACCGAAAAGTCTCATTCGGAATCCGCGTGTTGCTTCACCGGCAGTCGAATTCAGTGAAGGCAAGTTTGAGCTTGTGCTGGAGCAAGCTGGACTGGGTACACAGCCGGATCGCGTAGAGCGCATTATTTTGTGCAGTGGCAAGATTGCCATTGACCTGGAAGATGCTTTTGAAAAAGATAAAGCAGATTGGTCATGGCTTCACATCATTCGCGTAGAACAGCTATATCCCTTCCCGGCAGAAGAGATCAAACGTATACTCGCACGTTTCAGCAATGTAAAAGAACTGGTATGGGTACAGGAAGAAAACAAAAACATGGGTGCCTGGACATACATGGAGCCTCGTCTTCGTGAAGTTGCTCCGGAAGGCACAACCGTTAGATACGAAGGTCGCCCGGAACACGCAAGTCCTTCCAGCGGTTATCAGCTTGTGCATAGTATGGAACAGCAACAGATTATTACATCTGCGTTGAAACAAACGACGAAGAATAATATTCCACTGGGGAGGTAACAGCTGTGAGTGAAATTAAAGTACCTGCAATGGGTGAGTCAATAACTGAGGGAACTGTATCCAGATGGATGGTTAAAGAAGGGGATACCGTTAATCAGGGTGATGTGCTTCTTGAACTGGAAACGGATAAAGTAAATATTGAAATCAGCGCAGAAGAAAGTGGCGTGCTGGAGAAGATCATTCGTCAGGAAGGAGAGACGGTCGAGATCGGTGAAACGATCGGTACACTCTCAGCTGGTTCTGGAGGAGGAAGCGGTGCACCCGCTTCCGAACCAGCAGCTGAAGAGAAAAAGGCCGTTACTCCTGCACCTGAAGCTCCAACACCACCACCAGCACCTGTTGCGGCAGCACCGGAGTCATCCGATAGTGCCAAGACGGCTTCACCGTCTGCCCGCAAGCTTGCACGTGAACGTGGTATCGAGTTGGATCAGGTTCAGAGCAAAGATCCGATTGGACGGGTATACCAGGATGATGTGAAGAGCCATAACAATCAGGCGCCTGCTCCTGCTGCTCCACCTGCGAGTAAAGCTCCAGCAGCACCAAGTGCTCCGGCAGCTGGAAGTTCTACCTATACCAAACCAGTGGAGCGTCAACGCATGTCTCGTCGCCGTGCGACCATTGCCAAACGTTTGGTAGAGGCGCAGCAGACAGCAGCGATGTTGACCACGTTTAATGAAGTTGATATGACTGCGATCATGGATGTACGTAAACGTCGTAAGGACAAGTTCAAAGAGAAACATGAGATTAACCTGGGATTCATGTCCTTCTTCACTAAAGCGGTTGTGGGAGCTCTGAAAAAATTCCCTACAATTAACGCAGAGATTGATGGCGAAGATGTTGTTCTCAAAAAGTATTATGATATCGGCATTGCCGTATCAGCGAAGGAAGGACTGGTTGTACCGGTTGTACGTGATGCCGATCGTCTGGGCTTTGCCGAGATCGAGAAGAGTATTGCGGACCTGGCATCCAAAGCTCGTTCCAACACGCTGGCGTTATCTGATCTGCAAGGTGGAACGTTCACCATCACCAATGGTGGAACATTTGGTTCCTTGTTGTCTACGCCAATTCTGAATACGCCTCAAGTGGGTATTCTGGGGATGCATAAGATCCAGCTTCGTCCAGTGGCGATTGATGCAGAACGGATGGAGAACCGTCCAATGATGTACATCGCGTTATCCTACGATCACCGGATTATCGACGGTAGTGAGGCTGTTCGTTTCCTCGTGACCGTAAAAGAACTGCTTGAAGACCCGGAATCCCTGTTAATTGAAGGTTAGCCCATAAAGTTTGTTTATAGCTATTATTCATATCGCTTAACAAGAAAACCCCTGAACTGGAGCGCAGCGTGAGCTGTCCATCCGATTCAGGGGTTTCTTTTGGATTTTGGTATGTTATCTCCGACTCTATTATATAGAGTCAGCCATCTCAGCAGGGCTCACTGCATCGTCGTGTTCACTAGAGTTAGGTGTATTCCGCTCTAGCCAGTCTACAACGTGCTGAGCGACTTCTGTTCGGTTGATCTCATGCAGCATTTCATGGCGTCCATCCGGATACAGGCGATACTCAATATTCTCCAGCTGAAGCTTCTTATACTGGGAGACCAGATTAAGAACGCCTTTGCCATGAAGTCCGACAGGGTCCTTCTCACCTGAGAACAGGTAAACGGGTTTGTGTTTGGGTATGCGCTCCATATTGTGTGGAAGATGTACTTCAAGCAGCAATTTGAAGAAGTCGCGGAAAAAGCCTGCTGTACAGACTGCTCCGCACAGGGGATCATCAATGAATCGCTGAACCTCTTGTGAGTCCCGGGACAACCAATCAAATGGTGTCGTTGCAGGGCGGAAAGAGCGGTTAAATCCACCAAATACAATTGCGTTGAGCAGCATGCTGGGGTGGGTAGCGCCCTGAATGCCGCACTGCAAGAAGGCCAGCTTCTCTCCAAATCGGAGCAGACCGCGTCTGCCGTTTGTCCCGGATAAAATAAAGGCATGGTACTGCTCATGACCAGCGTACATGAGATGTTGTACCAAGAATGAGCCCATGCTATGTCCCATAAGAAACAGGGGCACCCCAGGATTCTCCTTGGTGGCTACTTCGCCCAAATTGATCATATCACTCGCCATCCAGCGGAAGGCATCGATACCAGCATTACCAAGCAACTTGGCATTCTCCACAGTTTTGCCATGACCCCGATGGTCATTGGCATAAACCGCATAGCCATTTTGGGTAAGAATGCCGGCAAATTCTGCGTATCGGGCTGCCGTCTCGCCCATGCCATGTGCAATTTGCACTACACCTTTAACGTTGCATTCCGGATCGGGAAGCCAGCGGTACACATGAATACGGGTACCTTCACTAGCGACCAAGGCAAAGGTAGATTCCTGCATCTCGTGTAATTCCTCCTTCACAGGTTACATATAAGCTTGATTTATGGCAGATAAGAGCGAAGAACAGTGGTATTTCCATCTAATGTATAAGAACCCAGATTGGCTGGCAAGAGATAACATTGTCCAGCTTTCAATTCAATGTTGTCTGAATCAGCATGTGCCCACGAAAGTGTTCCTTCGCCTTCACAGACAACGAGAATCGTGAAGCTGTCAGGATTGGTGGAGAGTTCCCACCGTTCAGTCACAATCCCTTTTTCCACCACAAAATAAGGGCATTCCGCAAGCTTGAGCCATTCACTAGGAGTAGCGTTATTTGTTTTCATCGTTGAGGCACCTGCGCCCTCATAGGCGGTAACATTTAATGAGTCTTCAACATGCAACTCACGTGGTTTGCCATCCAGCCCTGGACGATTGTAATCGTAAATTCGGTACGTCGTATCCGAGTTTTGCTGAATCTCAGCGACAACGACACCTGCACAGAGCGCATGTACTGTTCCGGCAGGGATAAAGAACGTATCACCAGCTTCTACAGGTACCTGACGAAGGGTATCCATCACCGTTCCGTTTTCCAATGCTTCTTTTAATGTTGCCCGATCAACGCCTTCATTCAAGCCATAGATGATGTGTGCGCCCGGTTTTGCATCGAGTACATACCACATTTCTGTTTTGCCAAGCTCGCCAGGAGGAAGTGCCTCATACTCGTCTGTTGGATGAACCTGCACGGACAGGTCATCGTTGCAGTCAAGCAGCTTAATCAGAAGGGGGAAACGGCCGCCTTTTTCGGAAACGCCTTTGGTTCCAAGCCATTCGGTGCCGAGTTGTTCACGAACTTCATCCAGACCCTTGCCAGCCAGTGCTCCATTTAATACCTTGGTTGTACCGTTTGGATGATCCGCAATCATCCATCCTTCTCCGATATGTCCTTCAGGGGGCGTAAGGCCGAATTGCTCCAGCGCACGACCGCCCCATACACGTTCTTTGAATTCAGGTTGGAATTGTAATGGGTATGGCGTAGACATCAGTAATCTCTCCTCTAGTATATGAAATGGTGGATCGCTTTAATCAGTCATGGGCGTGTAATCGCCATGAACAAACAAGTGAATACGTTTGCATATGTAGATTTAGAACACAGATCGCCGGAAGAAAAAGCCGTTAATAGCTCGCTTTGCGATTGTGTCTAGTTTATTGTATTTGGTGAACAAAGGAAATTATTTTTTCTCGATTCCGATCAGAAAAGGAGAAGTTTCTCGCTGCAATTGGCGATACATCACAACCTGTGCCTGTTCCACCGGCAGGGCAGAGGACCATTCCAATACGGCTGCTGCTTCCTGTGCGCCTCCGTTATGACCAGGGTAAAGCACAACCGTAATGATTCCGCGAGGGCGTAATAAAGCGAGTGCAGCCTCGAGTGCAGCAATCGTGCTGTCAGTCTCGGTTATGATGGAGGAATCTGCACTTTCTGAAGGCAGGTACCCCAGATTGAACATAACTGCACCAACCGCACCAGGCCATGACTCAGGAACCGCTTCTGCCATTCGAGCATGGCTTAGTTGAAGCATGGAGATGGAGCCAAGTTTGGCTTCATCGTTTTGTTTTCGAATCCGGGCCTGTGCCAGCGTGAGGGCTTCACTTTGAATATCGAATCCAATGACTTGACCACGCCTGCCTACTTGTTGTGCCAAAAATAGTGTGTCTGCTCCTGTACCCACCGTTGCATCTATGGCCAGATCACCTGGCTGCAGACGGGAAGCAATCCACTGATGTGCACAGCTGAGAACTGAAAGAAAGCCCATCTATGCTCGCCTCCAATACTTACCTTGCCATGAATCCCGCTCTCGCAGCTCACGATCAATGGAGTTCAACACTTCCCATTTGTTCATGGACCACATCGGTCCAATCAACAGATCACGCGGTGCATCCCCTGTAAGACGGTGTACGATCATTTCCGGTGGAAGCATCTCCAACGTATCCACGATCAGTTTGATATACTCGTCCTGTTCCAAAAAACGTAGAAGCCCGGCTTCGTATTGCTTAACCATCGGCGTTTTACGCATCAGATGCAGCAGGTGAATCTTGATGCCCTGCACATCCATGTTGGCGACGGCACGTCCAGTATCCAGCATCATCTCATGTGTCTCTTGAGGCAGACCATATATGATATGTGTACACACACGTATATTCCGTTTGCGCAGTTTCTCAACCGCTTCTTCGTAACACTTTGTGTCGTGCGCCCGATTAATCAATGTTGATGTGGAATCATGGATGGTTTGAAGCCCCATCTCAACCCACAGGTAGGTTCGCTCGTTCAGTTCAGCCAAATAATCAACAACGTCATCTGGCAAACAGTCCGGGCGAGTGGCGATGGATAAACCAACAACACCGGGTTGCTCAAGAATTTCTTCAAAATATTCGCGCAGCTCCTCAACCGGAGCATACGTGTTCGTATAGGCTTGGAAGTAGCCAATATAATGGGCTGTAGGCCACTTGAGGTGCTGTTTATCTCGAATTGTATTAAACTGGGTGACTAGATCTTCACGTCTGCTGCCAGCAAAATCGCCTGATCCACGCGCACTGCAGAAGGTGCAACCACCTTTGGCAATGGAACCGTCGCGGTTGGGACAGGTGAATCCAGCATCCAGCATCACTTTGAAAACCTTATTGTTAAATTGATTTCGCATCTCATAATTCCAGGTATGGAATCGTTTATCTCCCCACAACAGAGGGGACTGTAATGCAGGTGCATTCATCTTCAGGGTACTCCTTTGGCTGTCGAATTACAGTAATCATACGTGAACAAAAGAAGAAGCGCTATGCGATTTCCGTCATAGACGATTGATAGCGATTATAGATGTCTTCATGAACTTTTATCATTGTATCAAAAAACTAAAAAAAAAGGGAATCGAAACGCAAAAATAGGCCGTAAAATCAAGGTTTTCTCCTTGCTATAGTTTACACCTTATGTTATATTTAAATCAGCGTCAGACACCATCTAGTGGGTATTATTCATCATAGCATTTGAATCAAGATTGACGTCATGGACCATACTATACCGTGAGGTGATATGAATGAATTCCCAAGTTAAAAACAATGAATTGAATCATGTGTCTGTTGAATTGACGGCAGAAGAAGCACTGGCTTTAACAGGTGTTCGTTTTAATGGAAATCCGAAAGTGAAAGCGGCTGCAAGACAAAAAGTTCGCGATGCTTTCGAAAAGACATTTGATTTTTCACACCAAGATAAGGTAGACTATGAACTACTAAAGTAGTTGGACCCCAATTCCAAATAAATCGAAGAGGGAATCTTTGAGATTTGCCCAAAGTGGCAGATCCGAAGATTCCCTTTTCATTGCTCTTTACAATTTGCCAGTTCTTCGGCAAAATAAGTCTGAGACAAGTATGGGACAAACGGAGGAATAAAATGCGTTTACGTGGCAGAAAAGGGATAAGAGAAAATCTGGAGCAACAAGTTGATCTTGTTGTACTGGACCCCAAGCAACATAAAGGAAAATGGTCTGAACTGTTTGGCAATGATCACCCGATCTTCGTGGAATTTGGTATGGGTAAAGGTCAATTTATCAGCCAAATGAGTTTTAAATATCCGGAATTTAATTTCATCGGTATTGATATGTATGATGAACTGGTGCGTCGTGCCAGTGAGAAAGCTCGTAATGCGTGGAGTCAGGCTGATGTGGAGACACCCCCTAACCTGAAGCTTGCGCTGGCAAATATCGAACAGATCGAAGAAGTTTTTGAACCGGAAGAACTGGAGCGCATTTATTTGAACTTCAGTGACCCTTGGCCAAAAGCAAAGCATGCACGTCGTCGGTTGACGCACCCGCGCTTCCTGAAGAAATACACGGAATTGCTTAATCCCAAAGGTCAGATTCATTTCAAAACCGATTCGGAGACGCTGTTTGATTTCTCGCTCAATGCTATTGCCGACTTCGGCCTGCAAATGACCAATATTTCTTTGAATCTGCATCGTGATGGTTTGAATGAAGAACATGTGATGACGGAGTACGAGCAGAAATTCATGGGTAAAGGTATGAACATTCACCGGGTTGAAGTGATCGTGGGCGAAGAGGCCCTGCGTGAGTATCAGCAGACACGACTGGACAAGTATAAAGTTCGTGAAGCTTCTGATGAGTCCGGCGAAGATCAGGAACAGGAATAAATCGAAATTTAACTTAAACTCATTAAAGAAGAGCGACACATGAGGTGAATGATTCATTCTCATAGGTCGCTCTTTTTTTTGCATTAACAATCGATGTGCAATACTCCATAAACTCAAGTCAGGGATGATTTCAAAAGTTCTCTGAATGAAACTCTTTGCGGCGATAATCGTTTGGTGTAACACCGTTGAACTTTTTGAACATGCGATAGAAATATGAACTGTTGGAGAATCCGGTTCTCTCGGCAATATCGGCAACGGAGTTTTCTGTCTCCACCAGCAGATGCTGGGCCTTGGCTATGCGGGTTTCGTTAATCACGTCCGTGAGCCCTTTCAGGGTGAGCTGTTTGTAGAGCCTGCTTACATAAATGGGCGACATGCCCAACTCATCTGCGATAGAAGTTAGACATAGATTGGGGTCCGCATAGTCCCGCTCAATAATGCCATTGATTTTACGAATCAACTCTTCGTGCTTCAGTGTACGTTTCTCCTCAACTTTGGAACCAAGCTCATCAAACATTCGATAGAAGTGTTCATGTACTTCACTGATGTCTTCGGCGTCTTTGACAGGCAGCATTAGACCATCCGAGACTGAATCAAGCGTGAGTTGATTATTCTTCTTGAGGGTATTTCGTACATGGTTCAGTGTCATCGTCAGATGGGATAAGGCTAGCTGGAAGACGGTAAACGGATATGCAGCTGTTTCGCCGACGATATCTGCATAGACTTGTTTTGCTTCTCGTGTCTTACCTGTCATTAAGTGATCGACAAGTTGTCTTTCCTTACCTGCTGGAAATGCGTACTCCTTGGCGTGATAAGCCATGATGTCAGCGGTATAGATCAGACAACTTGGTCCCATGAACAAGCGATGCAGTGAGGCTTCGGCTGATCTGGTATAGGATGCAATACTGTCTTCCAATGAATCTTCTTCCGTGCCGATCGTACAGGAGATGGAGCATTTCAAATGGGTCATTACAGCTGCCTGCATCATACGTAGCAGCTCTTCGATCCGGTTATGACCAGGTTGCCCAAGTTCATGGCTTTCCGCTTTTTCATTGAAGATGAGTGTGATCAGATCACCGCCCATGTCCACAGCTTCTGCGTTGTAGTGGAGATCGGCTGTCTCAGTGCATATGTTCATCATGGCGTATTTTACAAGCTGGGTCTCATCACGGTACGTTTCGCAGAATTCGGTAAAATGGTCAATACGCAGCAATACCAGCCTGGATGTACGCTGAACGTCAATAGAGGAACCATAGAACTTCATTCGTTCTTCCAGCATACCTCCAGTTACTGTTTCACGGCCCTGCAGCGCCCCCCGCAGAAAATCCTGCCGTAACAAATGAAGACTGCCACGTCGCTCTGCTTCCATCACACGTAAACGAACAAGCACCTTATCAATAGGGTGATATAGTTTTCGGGACACAAGGTAAGAGAGCAGTAACCCTGCCAGGAGAAGTCCAACACAAAACAGAACGGTATGTGTGCGCATACTCCGTATATCTGAGGTAATCAGATCATAAGGTGTTATTCTCACATAACGCCAACCCAGGTCATCGGGAGCGGTATAGGTGATGAGAGATTTTTCTCCGTCGACCTTCTCGGTAAAGTAAGCTGACTGCTCCGTATCCTGCATAATTGGCTTCATAAAAGCTTCGCTGGAGAGATTTTTCATCAATGCACGGTCGCCAAAGTCAGATAAAAGGTCTCCATTCTCATTCACGATAAAGGTCTTGCCTGGTTGATCCACAGCATTCATATTCGGACTGAGCCAATCATCCTTGATATTAACGATGACAGCATAGTTTAGCTTCGCGTTATCATTAATCGTGTCATAACAGAGATAGGTGTAGCTGTTAACCTCTGTTGCTTCGGTAGACCCGACCTGATATGTACGCGGGATGGGCACAAAAGGTTTATAGTCATGGAAGCGTTGGAGGATGCTTGTAATCCCCTGATCATCGATCTCCGAGATGGACTGCTGCCCATTGCGCACGTTGGAACTGATGAAGAATTCATTACTTTTGGAGTTATATACATAGATGGATTCGATAAAGGGAAGGGACATACGGTAGTTGTCTAGCTGCTCCATCGCCGATGTGATCTCATAGATATTTGGTTTGGAATAAAGCAGTAATGAAGAGATGGTGTAGTCCTGATAGATCTGATATGACAATGATTTCGCAGTCTCGGTCATTTTCGCCACTTCACGGCTGGTTTGTGTAAGACTGTTCATATCTGTACGATACACCTGGCGAAGAGCAATCCGATTATAGTTGACGTACAAAATAGAAGAAGCCACAAGTAAGGTAGCGACCGTACTGATAATAATGCCGATCAGAATCCGTGTGAAGACCTTCTGACTGTCCTCTGAACGTTTACGCATTCTTCTTCCCCCTCAGACCTCCTGTTTTGGGTGAACAACGTAGAACTTCATATACATACGCTAGATTTCATATATGGATGAGCAGAAGAGCAAGAGTATCTTGAATTATATATTATGTATGCGTTTACATCAATGCTGGACAAGCCATTTCACCTGTTTTGTCTACATAAAGTTCAACTTTCGCTGGATTGTTCACTAGGTGTAGCCTATGCACGATATCAATATTTGTGAACGGATGTGTGTGAAGGTCTGTTCATTTCAGAGTTCGTTTGTTTTGTTCATAGTTCATTTCGCAGAATCGTTCATTTTCTGACGGGAAGCTTCAGTATCCGTGAGCGAAGAGAGCATCTACAATAAAAAGAGAGCTCCACCACGCAGCACCGCAAGAAATTCGGGAGGGATCGAGCCATGCTCAAAGAATTGAACAAAAACAAAATCATGTTTCTGATGCTGTTGCCCACGCTGATCTTTTTTCTGATTAACTCGTATTTTCCGATGGTCGGCATCTATTATGCGTTCACCCGGTATGATTTTGAAGGCGGATTATTTGGTAGTCCATTTGTCGGTCTGGAGAACTTTAAGTTCCTGTGGCAATCCGGAATGCTGCTGAAGCTCACAACCAACACTGTGGGTTACAATCTTGCTTTCATTATATTAGGAAACGGTCTGGCGATCTTCTGTGCGATCATGCTTAGCGAAATCCGGGGGAGGTTATTCAAAAAAATCACGCAATCCGTCATGTTCTTGCCGTATTTCATCTCATTTGTACTATTAAGTGTAATCGCTTACAACATGTTTAACTACGAGTCGGGCTTCGTGAACACGGTGCTCAAACGTTTTGAGGCCGGCCCGGTCGACATTTATAACACACCCTGGATCTGGGTGTTCCTGATCATCATCTTTTATCTGTGGAAAAATCTTGGATACAGCATGGTCATTTATCTGGCCGCCATAACGGGTATCAGTGACGAGTATTATGAAGCTGCCCGAATCGACGGGGCCAATATATTTCAGCGGATCTGGTACATTACGGTACCGATGCTGAAGCCAACCTTTGTCATATTGTTGTTGTTCTCGCTCGGCAGCATTATGAAGGGGCAGTTTGATCTGTTCTATCAACTGATAGGTAACAACGGGGTGCTGTACAACGCTACAGATATTATTGATACGTATGTGTATCGTTCACTGAAAGTAACGTTTGATATCGGGATGGCAACGGCAGCTGGTTTGTATCAGTCGTTATTCGGATTCATTTTGATCATGACTGTCAACTATATTATTCGCAAAGTAAATGAGGACTACGCCTTGTTCTAGAACGCCCGCAGGGCAGGAGGGAGAACGATCATGAACACTCCAATGAATACTCACACGCGTACGAATACTCGTCTCAGAGATTCGGAATTCACTTTTATGTTTCAACTGATTTCCTACAGCTTCATCATCATTTTATCAATCATGTGCTTGCTACCGTTTCTGCTGATTCTATCCGGTTCATTCAGCAGCAACGAGTCCATTGTGAGGGATGGTTATCACCTCTTTCCAACGGACTTTTCCCTGGAAGGTTACAAAATGGTGTTCAAATTCCCGACTCAGGTACTCAAGGCTTATGGGGTAACGGTTTTTACAACGGTGGTGGGGACTACGCTAGGGCTGTTCCTCATCACGATGGCCGGATTTGTGCTCCAGCGTAAGGATTTTAAATATCGGAACACGTTCTCGTTTTTTATCTACTTCACAACCCTATTTGGTGGGGGACTTGTGCCTTGGTACATTATGCTGGCGAACTACTTCAATCTCACAGATACGTACACCGTGCTTATTTTTCCGGGGTTGATGACGCCATTCCTCATTATCCTGATGAAAAACTTCATTCGCTCGGCAGTGCCGGATGAATTGATTGAGTCCGCCAAAATTGATGGAGCGAATGACTTTCGCATCTATTTCAGCATTGTGTTGAAACTGGCGATGCCTGGTATCGCCACCGTAGGTCTGTTCCTGGCACTCGGTTACTGGAATGACTGGTTTACCTCATCCCTCTTCATTAACAACCCGGATATGTACCAACTGCAATTTTATCTCTACAACACGATGAACACGATTACATTCATTGACCAGATGGCGATTGGCACAGGGATCACGCTCAGTCAGGATGTGCCTACCGAATCAACCAAGATGGCAATGGCGATCGTTGTAACGGGACCGATTTTGTTTCTGTATCCGTTTGTACAACGTTATTTTGTCAAAGGACTCACCATTGGTGCAGTGAAAGGTTAGAACGTGAGCACGCTGTGGGTATTAGGCCATTAGCATCATTTCCGGTCTGAAACATGGCGAGTCTGCGCTAACATATAAAGGTTCACCACAAAAAGGGAGGATGCGTATGCGTAACAAAACAATTCGGCACCTGTCTCTGGTACTTGCCCTGATGTTGTTCGCCGGGGTACTTGCCGCATGTAATAACGGTTCGGGGGGATCGACGCAAGGAAGTGAGCAGGGAGGAACCTCCGGGAACAAAGGCGAGAAAGTCACGCTTCAATTTTACATGCTTGGGGATGCTCCGAAAGATCTGCCTGTTATTGAATCCGAGATCAATAAGCTGGCTGAGACTGATCTGAACGTCAATGTGAAATTCAACTACACCTCATGGACCGACTGGGATCAAAAATATAAACTGTTGCTGTCTTCCGGACAGCCGATCGATCTGATCTTCACAGCGGATTGGACATTCTACCAGTCCTATGCGAAGAAGGGCGCGTTCCTGCCACTGGATGAAATGCTGCCTACAGCAGCGCCAGCACTGAAAGCTCATGTACCTGATGACATGTGGAATGCTGTCAAAATCAATGACAAAATCTATACTGTTCCATCAACTTGGATTGAGTATGTAACCGAGGGGATTGCTTACCGTGAGGACTTGCGTGAGAAGTACAATCTTCCGAAACCGGAATCCTTGGAGACGCTCGAAGCGTATCTGGAGGGCATCAAAGCCAACGAACCCAATATGATTCCGATTGCGGATAGCAATGCCAACCATACCCATGGTATTCGTCAATTGACATCCAAGCTGGTTAATACAGCAGGTCAACTTCCATATGGACTGGATATTATGTATGACTCACCATCGACCGTGACGTCCTACTGGGGATCCGCGCAACACCTGGAAGACCTGAAAACATACAAACGTTGGATGGACAAAGGATTTTTCCCGAAAAACGTACTGAATGTAAAGGATACATCCAACTCGTTGCTGCAAAATGGAAAAGCGGCTGTTGTTCTGTCCGGGGAAAACCCGAACAAATTTAATGCAGATGTAATCAAGGTGCAGTCTACGCATCCAGATTGGAAACTGGCTTATTTCCCATACCCGAATGCGAAAGGGTTTGCACAACCGGTTCACCCGATCCACAATGGTTTTGCGATTCCGCGTAGCAGTAAAAACCCGGAAAAAGCATTGGCATTTTATGAGAAACTGGTGACAGACAAACGATATAATTGGTTAACTGAATATGGCGTGGAGGGCAAAAACTTCGAGGTGGACAATGGATACTACAAAATGGTGGGTGACGCACAAACAAACGGCTTCCCACGTGAGGGTATGAATGGTTGGGCTTGGCGTAATCCGGAATTCATGCTCTATGATAAAACCTTTGATGATGTCCTGACCATGTTTGAAGATCTGGACAAAATCAAAAAGCCTGATATTTATACCGGATTTGCTGAAGACTGGACTCCGTACCAAGCCGAGAAGGCTGCATTGGAGCAAGTGGAAAAACAATATCTGTATCCGCTTAATGTAGGTTTGGTGGCAGACGTAGAGGCTGGATTGAACACATTTATGGAGAAGGCTAAACAAGCAGGATTGGAAAAAATTCAGGCAGAATACACCAAGCAGTGGCAGGAGTACTTGAAGTCAGCAGGCATTCAATAGTTTGTACTTTTCTTCATAAAGAAAAGGTGCCTTCAAATTCGAAGGCACCTTTTCAATGTGGTTGCAGGCTTGTTTGAAGCCGTTGGTTAGAGGCGTGATTGGACGAAGAATACGGGAAGCAGCACCTTATTCGATAAATTCATAAACGGGCCTCTTCTGCGGATGAAGGACGAACGTCCTCCAGCAGATCGATAATACTTTGAGCGCTCTGCATCGGATGAACCTTGGCGATTTCCGCCAGATGACGTTTGCGTTTACGTACAACATCTGGGTAGTGATGCAACAGCTTGTTCATCCATTTAACCACTACGTCGGGCGAAGTTATGGGTTCTCCCAACCCTCTTGCCGTAAAATAATGGACGTTTTCTTCTTCCTGACCAGGTATAGGGTTGTGGAACAACATTGGAATTCCTTTGGCCAAACCTTCACTGCATGTCATTCCCCCAGGTTTGGTAATCAGCAGGTCGGATACTTCCATTAATTTGTCCACTTCGTTGGTGTACCCCATAATATGAATGTTTTCTTTACGATACATGGGGTTCTGTTCCATGCTAATCCGTGCTTTATCATTGCGACCCAGACAAAAAATGATCTGAATATCTTCATGCCAGCGTGTCAGCAGCGGATGGACCAGCTTGTCGCTGAGCATTCCCCAGCCGCCACCCATCACCAGTACAGTAGGCATGTTCTTAAGGTTGAATCTGCTTCGAATCTCTTCTCGCCCGGGATGCTCCCAGAAATTTGGATGCACCGGAATGCCTGTGACTCGAATGTTGTCTGTAGGTACGCCGCGTAGCATTAGTTTGGACTTAACCTCATCTGAAGAAACCAGATAAAGGTCTACTTCACGGTTAATCCACGTCCCATGTGCATCATAGTCGGTGATGACTGTGCATAGGGGAACCTGTACACCCAGACGCTTCAGTCTGGATATGACAGCACTTGGAATCGGATGTGTACAGACGATCGCATCGGGACGTAACTGGCGCACAACGCTGCGTGTGTGTGTATAGAACAATTTATGCAACGCCAGTGTTGTCAGCCTGTTCAATGATTTTTTATATTGGTGTCTGTATACGTATCCGAAAAGTTTGGGTTGGTTGGTAACCGTTTTTTTGTATGCTGTTATAATCAGAGGTGCAACCTTTGGATTTAAGAAACTTCCCAGTTCAAGCACTTTTGTCTGCACGTCTGGCGAAAGCTTTCGCAAATTGCTGGACAATGCATAGGCGGCTTGAGTATGACCCGTACCAAAGCCTTCAGATAATAGTAATACTCTTTTTTTCTCCACGCTTGCTTCACCTGTTCCTGCTAGGTTTTTCTGAGTCTAACATATCGGCTTTAAGACCAGAATGCAACTGTTGCAAGTGCGACTAAAGTACCTATTGTGGCACCTGCCAGAACATCGGAAGGATAGTGTAACCCCAGATAAATTCGAGAGAATCCGACAATAAGGGCCACAGGCAACAATATTAGCAATAAGATCGGATCAGTGGTCATAAAGGGAACCGTGACCGAAAAAATGGCAGTTGTGTGCCCTGAAGGAAACGAGTGATCTGTCAGCGGATTACGGAACGTAATTGTATCCGGCAAGGCCAGGTAAGGTCGAATGCGGGGATACAATTTTTTCGCGATGGCTACAGGGATGTGGCTGACCGCAAGGGCGATACATGCCTGGAGTCCTGTTGTGCTCCATGGAGCTGGAGCAAGCAGCCAGATTAACAGTGATATTGCAATAGAAGAAGTTGCTCCACCCAGATGGGTGAAATAATACAGCCAAAAATTCATAAAACGATTATGAAGTCGGCCGTTGATCCACATAAAAACATTTCGATCATAATCTTGAAACTTTAAGAATAAACGGCTCATATTGGCCTCCTGCCAGTCAGGCCGCCCGTAATGGCGGCATTATTTCCGGTGATTTTCTGCATCCGGTTTCGTCCTGATTAGTATATAACCGTTTTTCATGAACTTGAGGTTATTTCAGGTATATGTTTATCATATTTTTAAATGTTGTCCTTTTCAAGAAGAACCCATGTAAAGAACGTGAAATTCATGTTAAAGAGTGGATATATACCCATCTTAACTTTTTGACTTGGGTCAGCCAAAAAAGATACAATGATTCAACATGGCTGAAATGAGGTAAAAAAATGTGAGTTCTGTTTCAAACTTTTTGAGGTCTGTTTGCGTTATTTGTTATAGAGCCTCTGACGAAGAATAACATGCTGATGAAAAAAGCAGGGACTTTAGAAATAAAAATCAAGTAAACGGCTGAAAATAAGATATAACAGGCATGAATGCGAGGTTGTGGTATCACGAAGTGTCTATTCAGCGTTTAAAGATCACATTTCTGCTTCAGAAAGTGGAATTGGGGTTTTGACAAATGACTGAAAAGGATACAGAATCGATAAAGCAGCCAACTGATAGCAACCAAGCTTTGAAACATTGCCTGATATAATCACGTAGTACACAAAAGAACAGGGTCATATTCTGCAGATCAAAAAAAAATAAATTGCAGAATCAGGAAGAGAAATGCTTGAGTAAACTGGGTTTTGAAAAAAAGGGGGTAACAGAGAACGATGTTGGACGCTATTTTCGTCACGATGCAGGTCATTCTGGCACTGCTAGCCGTGTACCAATTCACGTTTTCGCTGTTCGGTCTGATTAAGAAAAAGAAAAAGAAACATTATCCGGCGACAAAATCATTCGCTGTACTCGTCGCAGCACACAATGAGGAACAAGTCATTGGTGCCTTGATGGAGAACTTGAAACAACTTGATTATCCGGAAGATCTGTACGATGTGTTTGTCATCTGTGACAACTGTACGGATGGAACGGCTCAAATTGTCAGAGAGCATGGATTAAACGCATGTGTACGTACCAATGCCGATTTAAGAGGTAAAGGGTATGCCATCGAATGGATGCTTAAGTACCTGTGGAAATTGCCGCGTCAGTATGACGCAGTTGTTATGTTTGACGCGGATAACCTGGTTGACCGTAACTTCTTGCTTGAGATGAATGATGACTTGAACAATGGTTCGCGTGTTATCCAAGGATACATTGATACGAAAAATCCGGAGGATTCCTGGATTACTGCAGCTTACGGTGTATCTTACTGGTACATCAACCGTCTGTGGCAGTTGTCTCGTCATAACTTGAATATGGCGAATTTCCTCGGAGGAACCGGAATGTGCTTCGAGACCAACCTGTTGAAGGAAATTGGCTGGGGTGCAACAAGTCTGGTTGAAGATCTGGAGTTTACGATGCGCAGTGTGCAACGTAATGTGTATCCTGTTTTCAACTATGACGCCAAAGTATTTGATGAGAAGCCATTGACATTCAAAGCTTCAGCGAGACAACGTCTGCGCTGGATGCAAGGTCACTTTACAGTTGCACGTAGATACTTCTTCCCGCTGCTCTGGCAGTCCATAAAGGAAAGAAGCCTGGTGAAATTTGACCTTGCTATCTATGGAGCCAATGTCTATGTGGTATTGCTTACGTTCCTGATGACGGCTGTGATGTGGGTAGACATGGCTGTATTCAGCGGTCCGCACATTGCTAATATTTATGGATACTTCCCGTTATGGGTTGGGTTCGTGGCTATTGGTTTGAACATTCTGACGTTCCTACTGTCCATGGCGCTGGAGAAGGTTACCTTTGCCAAAGTTTATCTATATCTGATTTTGTTCCCGATCTACCTGCTGTCTTGGTACCCGATTACGTTCTACGCTTTCTTTACGCAGAACAACAAACAGTGGAGCCATACTCAACATACACGTGTTGTACGGTTGGATGAGGTGCAGAGCAAACAAGGGTAAGGAACATGCATATGAGACTTTGTTGACATCTGATATAACAAATGTATAATTTACAAAAAAAAGTTGTGAAGATGTTGACAATATGTTTTGTGGATGATATAGTATTTGAGTGCCTTAAAACGAATAGCAATGGAATCACAAGCAGAAGTCCGACTTCTCACCTGATCAACAAACATGTTGGCTGGTCAACGATCCCAATAATTTATGAAGTGTATACTCATGAAGAATTGTGTTGATTACAGGGATGTCGGTAGCTTGACCGGCATCCCTTTTATTTTTGTTTAACTGGATATTCAAAATGACCTGGAGGTGGACGATTATTAGTAAAGATCACATGATTAATGATGAGATTCGGGCGAAGGAAGTACGCCTTGTCGGAGCTGAAGGAGAACAAATTGGGATTACGCCCATTCGCGAAGCACTGCAAATGGCGATTGACCTGAATTTGGATCTGGTCAATGTGGCACCACAGGCTAAACCGCCGGTGTGTCGTATTATGGACTATGGCAAATTCCGCTATGAGCAACAAAAGAAAGATAAAGAAGCCCGTAAGAACCAGAAAATTGTTGATATTAAAGAAGTATGGTTCCGTTCCAATATTGAGGAGCACGATTATCAAACGAAGCTTCGTAATGTAGTTAAGTTTTTGAACGAAGGCGACAAAGTGAAATGTTCTGTTCGTTATCGCGGACGTGAAATTGCACATGCCGCGATTGGTCAACGGATTTTGGAGCGCGTTAAGGTAGAAGTTGCAGAACTTTGTACTGTTGAACGTCAACCAAAATTGGAAGGCCGCAGTATGATCATGATCTTGGCTCCTAAAGCCTGATAACATTGGAGGAGGAAACACAAAATGCCTAAAATGAAAACACACAGCAGTTTGAAAGGACGCTTCAAAATTACCGGTTCCGGTAAGGTCCTTCGTTACAAAGCTCACAAAAACCACTTGCTTTCCCACAAATCTAAACGTGCTAAGCGCGTTCTGAACGGTAACCCAGTTATGGCTGCCGGGGATGTTAGACGTTTGAAACAAGGTTTGGCTAACTTGAAAGGCTAATTCTAATTAGTACATTCCGTATGGGGTATCGGCTACGGCCGTACACATACCACGGATACATTTATATTTATTTGGGAGGTTCTTTAATATGGCAAGAGTAAAAGGCGGTTTTGTAGTACGTCGTCGTCATAAAAAGGTTTTGAAACTGGCAAGAGGTTATTTCGGTTCCAAACACCGTATTTTTAAAACAGCTAACGAGCAAGTAATGAAATCCCTGGTATACGCATACCGTGACCGTCGCAACACGAAACGTAACTTCCGCAGACTGTGGATCGTTCGTATCAATGCTGCAGCACGTATGAATGGTTTGTCTTACAACAAACTGATCCATGGTTTGAAACTTGCTGGAGTAGACATGAACCGCAAAATGTTGGCTGATCTGGCCGTTAACGACATCAATGCGTTCAACTCTTTGGCTACTGTAGCTAAAGGCAAAATTAACGCTTAAATTGTATGATACAAGCCGCCGTACCTATATGGCGGCTTTTTTTACGGCTTGGAAGAAATCCGAAGCCCAATCTCTGAAAGAGTAGGCGAATAGGCTATGGTCTGGAAGGGAACAATGAAACCAGATAACTGGTTGAATAACAGACCATGGCAATACATAAAATACGAACGGTGAAATAATACAAAAGAAAACAGGTAAATTCCACTTAGCACTAAAGTTCACGATATGTTTTTGTTATATAACATCACATCGTTGTAACGTTAGTGTGTTAAATCGCTAAATTATTAAGCGTTTTCAATAAAAAAAGAACAAAAATATGTGATATTTGGTGATGAAACATCTGGATTTTAACACTGGTTGATTGTATAATCACCTCTAGTAGGCTAGTCCTAGATTTTTCTCTCCATGTCATAATGTTCGGTTTTTCGACAGATGATAGGATGCTTCAAGGGTGAGAATGCGCTTTTAATGTCGAAGAAACCATACATTCTGCATAAAAGTCATTCCTGCTATCTGTTAACCGTTCAATTGTAGGCTGGATTGGAATGAGGGATATATCATTAAGGGGGAAAAAGAGAAATGAAAAAGATGCTCAGCTTGTCTTTGGTAATGTTGCTGGCGGTATCGGTTATGCTCGCAGGTTGCGGTAGCAAACCGAAAGAAGAAACAAATGCCGGAGGAGATACAGGTGGCACATCCACTGAAGCGAAATCCGACCTCAAAATCGGTATGGTTACTGACGTAGGTGGAGTTAATGACAAATCCTTTAACCAATCCGCTTGGGAAGCTCTGCAAGCGACTGAAACAGAAACAGGTGCTGCTGTTAAATACCTGCAAAGTAAATCCGATGAAGAATACATTCCTAACTTGAACGAATTCGTTAAAGGTGGATATGATCTGACTTGGGGTATCGGTTTCCAATTGGCTGATGCAATCAAAACGGTTGCTGACCAAAACCCGGATGCCAAACTCGCGATCATTGACAGCGTAGTGGATTCCCCTAATGTTAAATCCGTAACTTTTGCTGAAGAAGAAGGCTCTTTCCTGGTTGGTGTTGTTGCGGGTCTGACAACAAAAACGAACAAAATTGGTTTTGTTGGCGGTATGGAAAGCCCACTGATCAAAAAGTTTGAAGTTGGATTCAGAGAAGGTGTTAAAGCAGTTAACCCTGACGCTAAATTCATTTCTAACTACACAGGTGCATTTGATAAACCTGACCTGGGTAAAGCAGCAGCAGCAACACTTTACAATGAAGGCGTAGATATTATCTTCCACGCTTCTGGCGCAACAGGTAACGGTGTGTTTATCGAAGCAAGTGCTCGCAAGAAACAAGGTCAAGATGTATGGGTTATTGGTGTTGACAAAGACCAATCTCTTGAGTTTGGTGATGAGATCACTTTGACTTCCATGATCAAAAAAGTTGACGAAGCTGTTAAGCGCGTAAACCAAGAAATCATCGATGGTACCTTCAAAGGCGGAGCTGAGAATCTGACTTTGAAAGACAACGGTGTAGGTGTCGCTGATACTTCCACGAAAAATGTTTCTGCTGATACACTTGCAAAAGTGGACGAGTACAAAGAAAAAATCATCAGCGGCGAAATCAAAGTTCCTACAGAGTAATTTGATCTTCGTTGCAAAAGAATAATCATTGGGGCCGGTCTTGACCGGCCTTATGATTGCAAGAACAGGAACATTTGATCAAGTCATCATAACAATTGTACAAGGTCACACTGTGCACCAACGCTCCGGTAGGAGCTTTTCTTAAGATAATGGAATGTATATGTTCTTAATTGAGTTGCACCATTCGATTATCGCAAGAAAAACTTCAGCTAAGCGAGGTCTGTCTTCTTTGAAAGTACGTCGATAGACGTTTTTTTTTACGTTTGCGGAACCACACTATATCAGTTATAAGGGTGATTACATGGGTGCAGCAACCCCCGTCGTTGAGTTAAAACAAATTACGAAGCGTTTCCCAGGCATTGTTGCCAACGACGCCATCAGCCTTCAGCTTCGTAAAGGCGAGATCCATGCGCTACTGGGCGAAAACGGCGCTGGTAAGTCAACGTTGATGAATATTGTTTTTGGTCTCTATCAGCCAGATGAAGGTTCCATTGAAGTGAATGGCAAGCCTGTCATCATCGACAGTCCTAACCGAGCGATCGATCTTGGCATAGGCATGGTGCATCAGCATTTTAAACTTGTACAGCCGTTCACGGTAACAGAGAACATTATTTTGGGATCTGAACCAACGAAGGGTCTCAATATTAACTATAAAAAAGCAGCCGCTGAAGTTCAGCGTCTTTCCGAACAGTATGGACTGAAGGTGAATCCTCATGCCAAAATTCATGATATTTCTGTCGGAATGCAGCAACGTGTAGAGATTGTTAAAACGTTGTATCGCGGTGCAGATATTCTGATTTTTGACGAGCCTACAGCCGTATTGACTCCTCAAGAGATTAAAGAATTGATAATCATCATGAAGAAGCTTGCTGCTGAAGGAAAGTCCATTATTTTGATCACACACAAACTGAAAGAGATTATGGAAATCTCCGATACGGTGACCATTATTCGTCGGGGTAAAGTAATTGATTCGGTTAAAACATCGGAAACCAATCCGAATGAGCTGGCAGAGAAAATGGTGGGGCGGAATGTCACATTCAAAGTGGACAAAAAGCCGGCTACACCTGGAGCCAATGTGCTCGAAGTCAGTAAATTAACGGCCAAAAATAAAGAAGGTATTTCGGTTCTGAACCAACTTAACCTGAACGTACGTGCAGGAGAGATTGTCGGAATCGCAGGCGTGGATGGTAACGGGCAAAGTGAACTGATCGAAGCTCTTACCGGACTTCGTAAAGTAGAGAGTGGTTCGATTCTTTTGGAGGGCAAGGAGCTGTCCAATCATTCTCCTCGCCATATCTCGGAATCGGGTGTAGCCCACATTCCGGAAGATCGACATAAACACGGACTTGTACTTGATTTTTCAGTGAGTGAAAATATCGTTCTGGAATCGTATTATAAAGCACCATACACCCGTAAAGGGTTCCTTAACTTCGATGCCATCAAACAGCAGGCGAAGCGGCTTGTTGAGGCATTTGACGTGCGTACACCAAGCATCGAGACCAAAGCTCGGTCCTTGTCCGGAGGGAACCAGCAAAAGGCCATTATCGCCCGTGAGGTAGATAAAAACCCTGAACTGCTTATCGCTGCGCAACCAACACGTGGTTTGGATGTAGGGGCTATTGAGTTCGTGCAAAAGCAACTGATTGCACAGCGCGACCAAGGGAAGGCTGTTCTGCTGATTTCATTTGAGCTTGATGAGATTATCAATGTATCTGACCGAATTGCAGTTATTTATGAAGGACAGATCGTTGGCGAGGTGCTGCCGGAAGAAACCAATGACAGGGAGCTCGGCTTGATGATGGCGGGCAGCACCCAAAAGAGAGGTACTGCGCATGAATAACGTATTGAAATGGTTTACCCGAGATTCATTTATTTTGCCTGTAGTAGCTATTATTATGGGTCTTATTCTCGGTGGAGTTGTCATGCTGATTGGTGGCTACAATCCAATTGAAGCCTATGGTGCATTGTTCACCAAGGTATTTGGCGACATGTACAACTTTGGTGAAGCAGTACGGGAAATGACACCACTAATTATGACTGGACTTGCATTTGCATTTGCATCACGTGCAGGGTTGTTTAACATCGGGGGAGAAGGTCAATTTCTCGTTGGTATGACCGCTGCAACATTTGTTGGTGTTAAATTTGCAGGTTTGCCGATCTACCTTCATGCGCCACTGGCTTTGATTGCCGGTGCATTGTTTGGTGGTCTGTGGGCCGCTATTGCTGGTTATCTGAAGGCGGCACGTGGGGTCAATGAAGTTATCAGTAGTATCATGTTGAACTGGATTGGTCTGTATCTGGCCAACCTTATCGTACGCCAATTCTTGCTGTTGAAGGGCGAGAATCGTTCCGTGGATATCAGCGAATCGGCGTCGATTAGTTTGACATGGCTCTCTGAACTGATGGGCAATTCCCGTGTACACATGGGGACGTTGATTGCCCTTGTGATGGCTGTGCTCTTTTATATCTATATGTGGAAAACAAAACAAGGTTATGAAATCCGCGCGGTAGGTTACAACCCTAATGCGGCTGAATATGCAGGTATGCATGTTAACCGGAATATCGTAAAAGCGATGTTTATCAGTGGTATGCTTGCCGGTCTTGGTGGTGCCTTCCAGGTTCTTGGTGTGTTCCATTACCAGACCGTAATGTCGGGTTCACCAGGTACAGGCTTTGACGGAATAGCGGTTGCACTGATTGGTTTGAATCATCCATTTGGAGTGTTATTGGGTGCAGTGCTGTTCGGTACCCTCACGTACGGATCTGCAGGTATGAGTTTTGCTGCGGATGTTCCGCCTGAGATTATTCGGATTGTGATCGGTTCGATTATCTTCTTCATTGCGGCACAAGGCATCGTGCGCTGGATACTTAAACCGTTCTATTCGAAGCGTAAGAAAGAGAAGGTGTTGTAGATGGACTTGTTGACAATTGGGCAAATTATCAATACGACGCTTGTCTTTGCTACGGCATTGATTTTTGCATCACTCGGCGGAATTTTTTCGGAAAAATCAGGTGTAACAAACCTTGGACTTGAAGGCTTTATGGTCTTTGGTGCCTTTGCAGCTGGAATCGGGGCGCATTATGCTCAAGAAGCGGGCATGGGTGGAACGACATCGGCCTGGATGGGGGTTTTGCTCGCGATTGTATTGGGCGTACTGGTATCGCTGATTCATGCCGTTGCGTCCATCACATTTAAGGCAGACCAGATTATCAGTGGTATCGTCATTAACTTTTTGGCAGCAGGAAGTACGTTGTACTTGGTTAAACTGTTGTTTGAAGGTTCTGGTGATTCACCGTTGGTTCAAGGCTTCAGCAAGTTTGATGTGCCATTCTTGAAAGACATTCCTTTGCTTGGAGAAGCCTTCTTCAAGAACGTATATCCAACGACATATCTGGCCATTCTGTTCGTATTCCTGACGTATTACATCATGTTCAAAACGCCATTTGGTCTACGCCTTCGTTCTGTAGGTGAACATCCAAGTGCGGCTGATACGGTTGGTGTTAAAGTGCTTCGTTATCGCTATATTGGCGTTATGATCAGTGGTGCGCTTGCGGCCATTGGTGGAGCTGCGATTACGTTGACGACTACGGGTACATTCTCACACAATACGGTTTCCGGCCAAGGTTATATTGCCATTGCAGCTATGATCTTTGGTAAGTGGAATCCGATTGGTGCCTTTGGTGCGGCTGTCTTCTTTGGATTCTCACAAGCGATCCGAAACTATGTACAGTTGTTTGAGTGGTCACAAAGTATTCCCCAGGAAATTATTTTTATGTTGCCTTACCTGCTTACCATCATCGTTCTCGTTGCAGCGGTTGGACGTTCTTCGGCTCCGTCTGCACTCGGTGAAGCATATGATCCGGGTAAAAGGTAACAACCTTTCCCATATCAGGTTAGCTATTCAGAGTTTTGATAAAGGGTCCGCCTTGTGCGGGCCTTTTTTTGTTTTCTTAAACGCCCATCGACTTTTACATGCTTAACTTGGTTCTCGTGCAGATACCCATATTTTCAGGTAGGGACAAAGAAACAGGCGAATTCAGTGATGGACGAATACACTGTTTTGAACGATCCGAGGAGGAGGGGAAAGTATGAAACAACAAGTTACGCGTGATGAAGCGATGAAATTAATAGGCAAAAATATTGTTGCAATCAAAAAAGACGGCACTCGGGTTACGGGAAAGCTGTTGAAAGTATCGGGCAACAAACTGGTACTGAAGCGTCTGAATGGGAAAAAAGTACGTACAAAAGCGATTCTGCCACTGGTATTGTTTGATCTGCTCGCTATTGCCACACTGCCTTATGCTTATGGAGGTGGTCCCGGCTTCGGTCCCGGATATGGACCTGGACCAAAACCAGGCCCTGGATATGGTCCAGGCTACGGACCGGGATATGGACCTGGAGGACCTGGTGGCGGATATGGACCTGGTCCTGGATTCGGCCCTTATGGTCCAGGTCCACGCCCACCAGGATTTTTCTAGGACATTCTATAATGTTTTTTCCAATTCGTAGCAGCGGCTTATCATGATGTATCGAATCGCGCTGTATCCATTTTTTTGATAAAACTGAAGCCCTTTGGTATTGCCCTCATCCACCATTACTTTAGATCTTCGACAACCTCGGGATGCCGCAAAGCTCTCTGCTTTGAGCAACAAAGTTTGCCCGTAACGTTTGCGTTGTTCTTTCGGACTAACGGCCATCATATCGACATAGAGCAATTCCCCATGCATGAGAAAATGGATGAATGCCACAGCAGCTTTGTCTGGCTCCGGCGAGACAACAAAGGTCATGCCCCTGTTCATTCGCAGGGGTATTTCTTTGCGGATTTTATTAATTTCCTTTTCGCTCATATGGGATAAAGGAACAAGTTGAGTGTCAATCAGCTTCATGATGGCGCCATCATCCAGCTTGGATGTGCGTTGCCGAATCACCATGCGGAGCCTCCTTTCAGGACCAGTCGTGCTGCTCGTATATCCTATGCCCGAAGCAAGATAAAAGGTGACTGAATGAAGCGCTGGGATTAGGGCAACCTTATAGGCTGAAGAGGGAGGAAGGAAGGTTCTCTGAATTTTTATGCAAAACAGGTATTGACTTATCGGTTGGAGGAATCATATAATGTTCCTAACATTTAACGAGAATATTTCATCGGCTATGAAGAGGACGAAGTTTTAAGGGCTCTTTTGCTCAGAGAGTGGCTGGAATTGCTGAAACCACCACCATTATCCCTTATATACGAGCTCACCTCGGAGCTGTTTTCCTGAAAAGCACTGGATGTCACTCCTTTCGCGTATTAGGGAAAATCGTATGTCTGCGTTACAGACAACAGGTATGGGAAACGACTATGTTCGTTTGAGCTATTCGTTTTGTTGTACCTGGTAAGGTCCGTTATTGCGAAATTTCGGGCAAAGTTGGGTGGTACCACGGAAGCGATAACCTTTCGTCCCTCGCAAGCATGAACTTGTTTGCAGGGATGGAAGGTTTTTTTTGTAACTTTAAATGTCAGAATGGTGTAAATTTCGAGAGGAGGATGACTGATGGGAGCTCAAATTCCAGAAGTACGGTCAACAGATGAATTACGTGAAAAATGGATGAAGCCGGAGGTCATTAGCGGATCCGAAATTCTGCTGAGAAGCTTGTTACTTGAAGGTGTCGAGTGCGTATTTGGTTACCCGGGCGGCGCAGTGTTGTACATTTACGATGCGATGTATGGTTTCGAGGATTTCAAACACGTTCTCACTCGTCACGAACAAGGTGCAATACATGCAGCTGACGGATATGCACGTGCAAGCGGCAAAGTTGGTGTCTGCATCGCGACTTCCGGACCAGGAGCAACGAATCTGGTTACAGGTATTGCAACAGCGTATATGGATTCAGTACCACTCGTAGTCATTACGGGGAACGTTATTTCAAGCTTGATCGGTTCAGATGCTTTCCAGGAAGCGGATATTACGGGGATTACAATGCCAATCACCAAACACAGTTACCTGGTGAAAGATGTAAAAGATCTGTCCAGCGTAATTCATGAGGCATTCCATATTGCCAATACCGGTCGTAAAGGTCCTGTACTGATCGACATTCCAAAAGATGTATCAGCGAACAAAACATTGTTTGAACCAACAACTGAACCTGTTATATTGAGAGGGTACAATCCACGGACAGTACCAAACAAACTGCAGGTTGACCGTTTGGCCCAAGCCATTCAGGAAGCAGAACGCCCAATGATTCTGGCTGGTGGCGGTGTGGTATACTCGGGAGGACATGAAGAACTGTTCGAGTTTGTTGAGAAGACAGGCATTCCAATTACGACTACTCTCCTTGGTCTAGGCGCATTCCCAAGCGGTCATGAATTATGGACGGGTATGCCAGGTATGCACGGAACGTACACTTCCAATCAGGCTATTCAAAAAGCGGACCTGCTGATTAATATCGGCGCACGATTCGATGATCGGGTAACAGGCAAGCTGGATGGATTCGCTCCACATGCCAAAATCGTTCATATCGATATTGATCCGGCTGAGATTGGTAAAAACATTGCAACCGACATTCCAATCGTTGGTGATGTGAAGACGGTACTGGAAATAGCCAACAAAGAAGTTGGACGTGCAGAGCGTGCAGATGCATGGAGAGACCAGATCAAACAGTGGAAACAAGAGAAACCTTACAGTTACACGGATTCAGACGAAGTGCTGAAACCCCAGTGGGTTGTTGAAATGCTGAATGATACAACCAAAGGTGAAGCGATTGTAACTACGGATGTGGGACAACATCAGATGTGGGCAGCACAATATTATAAATTTAATCAACCGCGTTCCTGGGTAACTTCGGGTGGTCTCGGAACGATGGGCTTTGGATTCCCTTCTGCCATAGGTGCTCAGATGGCCAATCCGGACAGACTCGTTATCTCCATTAACGGTGACGGCGGAATGCAGATGTGTTCCCAAGAACTCGCGATCTGTGCCATTAACAATATACCGGTAAAAATCGTAATCATTAACAATCAGGTACTCGGAATGGTTCGCCAATGGCAAGAGATCATCTATGAGAACCGTTACAGCCATATTGATCTGGCAGGAAGTCCGGATTTTGTAAAACTGGCTGAAGCTTATGGCGTAAAAGGATTGCGTGCAACCAACAAGGAAGAAGCCCAGCGTGCTTGGCAGGAAGCCTTGGATACACCAGGACCAGTCGTTGTTGAATTCGTAGTACGCAAGGAAGAAAATGTATATCCAATGGTTCCGCAAGGAGCGACAATTGATCAAATGCTGATGGGGGATGCTGACGAATGATAAGACATACGATCTCGATACTGGTAAACGATCAGCCTGGCGTCCTTCAGCGGGTATCAGGGTTGTTCGGTCGACGCGGATTTAACATTGAGAGTATTACAGTAGGTCAATCGGAAGAACCTGGACTCTCCCGGATGGTTATTGTCACCATTGGTGACGATAAAACGCTGGAGCAGATTGAGAAACAATTGTACAAAATCATCGATGTTATTAAAGTGGTTGATTTCAGCCTGAAACCGATGGTAGCCCGGGAACTTGCCTTGATCAAAGTGAAAGCAGAGCCTTCCGAGCGTCCTGAGATTCTGGGTGTGGTAGAAACATTCCGCGCATCCGTTGTAGATGTAGGTCCAGGCAGCCTGATTGTGCAGGTAGTCGGAGATACGGACAAAATTGATGCTATGATTGAATTGCTCAAGCCATATGGCATTCGCGAATTGTCCCGTACAGGCATAACTGCATTGGTACGCGGCAACGTATAAAGCTATAATGAATGAAGAGGGACGACGGTTAGCTAACATATACAGTTGATCTTATGTGAGTGTCAGTCCCTTAACAGTTGTAATTTAACATTTTAGTGATGTAACGCTTGAAAATATAGCTACATTCCCGCATTAATGGGCGGGTGTCTGAACGGATCGGATCAGACCAGAGATGCTTTTGATACGCCAAGTGAGTCGGTCCCTTGAGACACCCGCTCATTAATGAAGGGTTCTTTACAATACAAAGGAGGACTTATAAACATGCCAGTAACTACTTATTATGAACAGGATGCAGAGCTTAACGTATTGAAAGGAAAAACGATCGCGGTAATCGGTTATGGTAGCCAGGGCCACGCCCAAGCTCAAAACCTTCGTGATAGCGGATTGAACGTAGTCATCGGACTTCGTGAAGGTAAATCCTTCGACACTGCAAAAAATGACGGATTTGAAGTTCTGTCCCCGGCTGAAGCAACAAGCCGCGCAGATGTAGTTCAAATCTTGCTGCCAGACGAAACTCAAGCTTCTGTATACAAAAACGAAATCGAACCAAACCTGAAAGAAGGCGCTGCATTGCTCTTCTCACACGGTTTCAACGTTCATTTCGGTCAAATCGTTGCTCCAAAAAACAGCGATGTATTGCTGGTAGCTCCTAAGTCCCCTGGTCACATGGTACGTCGTACTTATGTGGAAGGTTTTGGTGTACCAGGCCTGATCGCGATTGAGCAAGATGCAACGGGTAAAGCTAAAGAAATCGGTTTGGCTTATGCTAAAGGTATCGGTTGTACACGCGCAGGGGTTATCGAAACTTCCTTCCGTGAAGAAACAGAAACAGATCTGTTCGGTGAGCAAGCTGTTCTGTGTGGTGGTGTGAGTGCATTGGTAAAAGCTGGATTCGAAACATTGACAGAAGCGGGTTACGCTCCTGAAATGGCATACTTCGAATGTCTGCACGAACTGAAGCTGATCGTTGACATGATGTATGAAGGCGGACTTTCAAGCATGCGTGATTCCATCAGTAACACAGCTGAGTACGGTGACTATGTAACTGGACCTCGCGTGGTAACTGAAGATACGAAGAAAGCAATGAAAGAAGTGCTGACGGATATCCAACAAGGTAAATTCGCACGCGACTTCATTCTGGAAAACCAATCCGGACGTGCATTCTTGACAGCAACTCGTCGTAACGAAGCTGAACACCCAATCGAAGTGGTTGGCGGACAATTGCGTGAGATGATGCACTGGATCAAGAAGTAAGCATTAACTTCTAGAACATGTACTTTAAGGTATTCAAGTAAACTTAGAGCTTTAACTGGGAATAGCGGCCGTGCTTTATGCGTGAGCCGCTATTGCTGGTTCAGAGAAACATATAATAACAAGTACAGGAGGTGCGAAGCGTGCGTAAAATCTATGTATTTGACACAACGCTGCGTGATGGAGAGCAATCCCCGGGAGTCAATCTGAACACTCGTGAAAAGGTGGAAATTGCCCATCAGCTCGAGCGGCTGGGCATTGACCGGATGGAAGCGGGTTTCCCGGCGGCATCTCCAGGTGACCTGGCAGCTGTCAATGCAGTAGCAAATGCGGTCAAAAATGTGACTGTAATTGGCTTGTCCCGTTCCAGAGAGCAAGACATTGATGCGGTTAAAGAAGCACTTAAAGGTGCACAGGACCCGTGCATTCACGTTTTCCTGGCAACTTCACCTATTCACCGCCAACATAAATTGCGCATGGACAAAGCGCAGGTACTGGATACAGCTCGTTCCGCGATTCGTTATGCAAAGAAAACATTCTCGAAGATTGAATTCTCACTTGAGGATGCAGGTCGTACCGAGTATGATTTCCTCGTGGAAATGGTGAATATGGCTGTGGAAGAAGGTGCAGCCGTCGTGAATATTCCGGATACGGTTGGTTACCTGAGCCCATATGAATACGGAAACATTTTCAAACATCTCAAGGAGAATGTACACGGCATTGAAAAGGTACAGCTGAGTGCCCACTGTCATAATGACCTGGGTATGGCGACGGCCAATACACTTGCAGCCATTCTCAACGGAGCCGATCAGATCGAAGGTACGATCAATGGTATTGGTGAACGTGCCGGGAACACGGCGATCGAGGAAATTGCTATGGCGCTGGAGACACGTCAGGAATTTTTCCAAGCGAAAACATCGCTGCAGTTGTCTGAGATTGCACGGACCAGTCGTTTGGTTAGCCGTTTGACAGGGATGGTTGTGCCCGGAAACAAAGCCATTGTTGGGGCGAATGCCTTCGCACATGAATCCGGGATTCACCAGGATGGCATGTTGAAGGAAAAAACAACGTATGAGATTATGACTCCAGAGTCCATCGGTCTGAAGGAAAGCAAACTTGTACTGGGTAAACATTCTGGTCGTCATGCCTTCCGTGAACGGTTGATTGATCTGGGGTATGAGCTGGAAGAAGAAGCATTGAATCGTGCTTTCGCTCAGTTCAAAGATCTGGCTGATAAGAAAAAAGAAGTTACTGATGAAGATCTGCTCGCTGTAATTGAAGAGAAATTGCAGGATGCACCTGAGGTGTATAAACTGGAATCCATCTTCGTAACGTACGGAGATGAATCGGTACCAACGGCCAAAGTCCGCATTGCGACGCTTGACGGGGATACGATCGAGAAGCAAGCAGAGGGTAACGGATCGGTAGATGCAATCTACAACGCGATTGACCAGGTGAGTGGGGAAGACGTAACGTTGTCTGACTATTCCATCAAATCGGTAACGCATGGTAAGGATGCATTGGGTGAAGTACATGTTGTGTTGACTCAAAATCAGGTGTCGGTACGAGGACGTGGTGTAAGTACGGATATACTTGGTGCAAGTGCACGTGCTTATGTGGACGGTCTGAACCAATTGATTGAGAAACGCAAAACATATACGAACCGTGTAAACGTTAACCTGTAGGCTCCGATGAAAGAAGCACGCCCTCTTCTTTGAACTGAACTTTAAGCTGGGACGTATGTACGCTGCCAGGAAGATCTATCTTGATCTGAATTGATGTGGTAGATCTTTCGGCTTGCTTTGTTACGTTTAGTGAGGGACGTAAAGAGTCTGACTCTCCTGTGGAGGGTCAGACTCTTTTGCTTGTATTTAAACATTTTGCATAAATCCTCTAAGCGTCTTCCAATCAGCAAGATATAGATCGAAATGATTCTGTTCGTCTATATCTTGTACCCGTGAGCGGTATAATTCGAATTATGCAAAATGCTGATTTATATAATTATGGCAGTGAAATACAGTACATTTTCTACGCTTACCTATTGCATTGGCTTACGCTATCAAGCTATTACCACGCGTATGCATTAGGTGCATGTCCACCTGGACCCGGGAAAATCTCATCCAGACGTTTGAGCACAGCTTCATCCAAAGTCACGTCCAGACATTTGAGTGCGGTCTCAAACTGCTCCAGCGTACGCGGTCCGATAATCGGGGCGGTCACTGCCGGATTGGCTGCAACCCATGCCAAAGCCACCGTATCCTGTGGTTCACCGAGATCACGACAGAGTGCGGCAAAGTCTTCAAGCTGAGTCTGCTGCTGCTCGATCCGTCCAGCGATGCCGCCACTGCGTGTTCCTTCCAGCTTCTGCAGAGCGTTACGTCCCAGTAATCCACCATCCAGTGGACTCCATGGAATGACGCCGAGGCCCAGCTCTTTGGCTGCGGGCAGTACTTCCAATTCAGGCAAACGACAGTTGAGACTATATTTATGTTGTTCGGAAACCAGGCCGAGGAAATGGCGATTCTTGGCTTCGCTTTGAGCGATTGCAATCTGCCATGCAGCAAAGTTACTCGATCCTACATAACCGATCTTACCTTGATGAACGGCATTCTCAAATGCGCCCCACAGTTCGTTCCACGATACGGCAGGGTCCACATGGTGCATCTGGTACAGCTCGATATGATCGGTCTGTAAGCGGCGGAGGGAACCCTCCAGATGCCGTCTGATTTTGTAGGCGGAAAGGCCAGCTTCGTTGTTGGGGCCATCTGTATCATCATGCATGGAGCCATAGACTTTGGTGGCCAGAACCACTTTTTCACGTCTGCCCCCGCCCTGATTGAACCAGCGTCCGATAATTTCTTCGGTAAGACCGGAATTCTCACCCCAGCCGTAGATGTTAGCGGTATCAAAAAAGTTCACGCCTGCATCAAGTGCTGCGTCCATAATGCGGAAAGCTTCTTTTTCATCTGTAGCAGGCCCGAAATTCATAGTACCGAGACAGATTCGGCTGACCTTGAGGCCTGATTTACCCAAATACGAATATTGCATGTTGCTTATCCCTCCTGCGTACCTGATTTGAATTCAGCTATATTTTACCCCACCGGGAGGTCAGGAACAACTTGGAAAGGCCAATCTCTATTAGCTTATAGGTAAAATCTATTAAAGTCATAGATTGTATATCTTGGTCAAATGACCTTGGAATATGATACAAAAGAGAGAGTTAATATGAGACGTTACTTTATGAATAATTAATGAATGAAATATAAGGAGTGGACAACCCAATGGCAGACGTGAAAAAAATTGCAGTTATTGCTGGTGATGGAATCGGCCCTGAAGTCGTAGCTGAGGCTGAGAAAGTGCTTAAACGTACGGAGGAAGTATTCGGTTATCGTTTTGAGACAGAGCATGCGCTGTTTGGTGGAATCGCAATTGATGAGAAGGGTACACCTCTTCCTGAAGAAACATTGACTGTATGTAAAAGTGCAGATGCAGTCCTGCTTGGAGCGGTTGGCGGTCCAAAATGGGATAACAACAGTAAGGAGCTTCGCCCGGAAACAGGCCTGCTGGGTATTCGTAAAGCACTCGGATTGTTCTCCAACCTTCGTCCGGCTGTCGTATTTGATTGCCTGAAGGATGCTTCAACTCTGAAGCCGGAAGTACTTGAAGGTACAGATTTGATGGTGGTACGTGAGTTGACAGGTGGTATCTACTTCGGAGAGAAGTTCAGACGTGAAAGTGCACAGGGCGAAGAGGCAGTAGATACTTGTGCATATAATGTAACGGAAGTGGAGCGGATCGTTCGTCAGGCGTTCGAAATTGCGCAAGGACGTCGCAAAAAGCTGGCTTCTGTAGACAAAGCCAACGTATTGGAAACTTCCCGTCTCTGGCGTGAAGTCGTGAACCGGGTAGCACCGGATTATCCGGATGTTGAACTGGAGCATGTACTGGTAGACAACTGCGCGATGCAATTGCTGCGTCGTCCGTCTAGCTTCGATGTCATCGTAACGGAAAACATGTTCGGAGATATCTTGAGTGATGAAGCAGCGATGTTGACAGGTTCCATCGGTATGCTCGCATCTGCATCACTGGGAGAGGGCAGCTTTGGACTCTATGAGCCGGTACACGGTTCTGCACCGGATATCGCAGGTCAAGGCCTCGCTAATCCGATTGCAACCATTCTATCTTTGGCATTGATGTTCCGCACAACCTTTGGTTATGCAGAAGGTGCGGATGCTATTGAAGCAGCTGTGTCGGATGTATTGAACGCAGGACACCGCACAAGTGATATTGCTGTAGACAAGAGTACAGCGATCAGCACGACCGAAATGGGCGATTTGATCGTAGCGGCTATTCAGAAACAGGCGTAATTATATTATCAACTACAGGCAGCCCTTTGTTTCCAGTTATGGAATGTACAGAGGGCTGTTCCTTTATCGTTTTTGCCACGAAAAATCCTTATTTATAATTATTATAAAAAAATAATGTTTATAATCTTGACTTTGGGAAGTCCGGATGATAACATTTTACTTGTACTTGTTATCAAGTATCAAATCATTTTAATTACAGGAAAAGCGTTCGCGTTTTTCTTGATGATGAGCAATCCGCAAGGATGCTTACATAATCCCAAAGGAGGAATTTTTAGTTATGGCAGAACGTTTGGTTGGTAGACCAGCACCGGATTTCGCAATGGAAACAGTATCGGGAGACGGACAAGATTTCGGTTCCGTTAAACTGTCCGATTATCGTGGCAAATGGCTTGTATTCTTCTTTTATCCTTTGGACTTCACATTTGTGTGCCCAACTGAAATTACAGCTTTGAGCGTTGCTTCCGAGCAATTCAAAGCTTTGGATACTGAAATCCTTGGCGTGAGCGTAGACTCCGTACACAGCCACAAAGCATGGATCAACACACCTGTAGACAGCAATGGTCTGGGTCAATTGAACTTCCCGCTGGCTTCTGACATCACGAAGCAAGTGGCTAAAGATTACGGCGTTCTGATCGAAGAAGAAGGCGTAGCATTGCGCGGCTTGTTCATCATCGATCCAGAAGGTGAATTGAAATATCAAGTGGTTAACCACAACGATGTAGGCCGTAGTGTTGAAGAAACACTTCGCGTACTGCAAGCACTGCAATCCGGCGGATTGTGTGCAATGAACTGGAAACCAGGCGACACTAACCTGTAAGCCAGGTTAACTTGAACGGTTTTTGTTCAAGCCCTCATCCCGTTAGGGATTGAGGGCTTTTTGCACCCTTTTGCCAAAAGTTATTACGAAGTTAATCAAAAGTGTTTGAACAAGCAGCTAAGCGTGTTAATAATATATTAGAAGAAAGTCTTCTTTTTATCTGTTGAAAGAGGAATTGATGGCCTTAAAGGCGAATAGGGTATGGAAACCCGGTAAATATTCCGGTGCTCTGCATTTATAATCTGTACATGAATGTGATACACTGATGGAACTATTCCTTTTCGGAAGTGCTGGAAGTGTACGGGATGGCATTTTAACAAAAAAGTCCCGGCACGTAATAAGGAGGGTGAACAAAAATGAGTTACTGTTGTGGGGCAAGTATGGTTGGAACGAAGGGCACGCTGAAGCATTACCGCACCCAGGTTCATAATGTTCCCCTGCTGTTTTGCCCGGTGTGTCATCGGGTTGAGGTGCATTATAAAGTGGAAAACGAATACGAAATTCTGGCTGAATATGCGCATGGAGACGGTGCATCCGAGATCGATTTTCAAGATTATGTGACAGAAGATGAAGATGCGATTTTTGAAAACTGTGTAAACCGTGAGAGCGAGGATGCCATGGTCATTGTGCAGCGCCAGATTGATATGGCTCTGGATTTGCTCAGGCTCGCCAAAGAAACCAAAGACGAGAAGTGGGAAAGCGAACTTAAACGTCGATTAGCTGTGATGAGTCAGCGCAGACTGAAAATTCAGCATAATAAGACCGGACTATAGATGAACTCGGATATATCACCAATTAAAGATATTAAAAACGAAGCTGATTTGCCTATTGGGTGAAACGGCTTCGTTTTTGTGCTGTATTCTGGAACTAATTCGAGGTTTTTTTTAAAATAATTTCCATTCGACACTTTCTCCGATTGACTCTCTTCTATAAACTTGTCTATGATAAAAACAGACTTGCAAAAGAGGCGGAGCAAAAAATGTTCGTGTTTGGGAATAGGAGAAGGTCAGAATGGGACAAACGTATATGATTTTCCGGATCGACTGTTGGTTACCGGGAATAGACCAGCTTGAGTTCCGGCCATGCCATCCATATTTTCGGCTCAGCCCCCCAACGAAAGGGCACCGGTAATGAAAAATAAAATCGGCCCTTCCTGTTTCTGTGATGATATGATGTCCGAATGGCAAGTTTATCATTTACGTGAAAAGGAGGAACCTGACATGATTAGTGAATTTCAGGATACAGTGCCTCAACCAACGGATGGATTCCCGCCTGTGCATCTGGATAACAACAAGTACGAGAATGTACTGGAACATCTGGATAGCGGTATTATGTTGTTTGACAGTCACGGTGTATTGACGTTTATTAACGTTCAGATGGCAAAGTTGTTGGAACTTCCAAGAAGTCTGTTGAGCGGCTGCACCCTGATGCAAATGCTGCATCATCCACAGATGAGCCGATTCAAGAAAAAGAAAATTTTACGAATCTATCGGGAAACCATTTTTCACCGTAAGCGCTATCATGAATTGATTGATGAATACGGAAGGCATTGGCTGGTTACTGTGACGTACGGTGATCAGATGGATGGCGACTTCTTGTTCAGCGTCAAAGATGTATCTGATTATAAACAAATTGAACAGACCGCTTATCAAAATGACAAACTTGCGATGCTGGGGCGAATTTCAGCATCTATTGCTCATGAAATTCGTAATCCGTTGACTGCAATCCGTGGGTTCATCCAACTGCTCAGGCCCCATTTGCTGCAGCTCGGCAAAGACGAGTACGCTCGAATCATACTGACGGAGATTGATCGGGCGAATGACATCATCTACGAATTTTTGAATTCTTCCAAACCGTCAGCTCCACAGAAGACCGTGATATCCGTCGACTCTTTGCTCAAAGAGGTGGTCTTGCTGACCGAAAGCGAAGGTTTGATGAAGGGATGCGAGATCGTACTGGATGAAGGGGATGCCCCGTTGAATGTGTCCATTGATGTCAAACAGATTAAGCAGGTTATTTTGAATATGGTGAAAAACGCAATGGATGCCATTGAGGAAGTCGGCGAAGAACATACGGGTCTAATTCGAATATCTACCGCCACGGAAAACAAGTTCGTGCAGATCTCCATCGCGGATAACGGTCATGGGATGGACCATAACACGCTTGTACGTCTGTTTGATCCATTCTTCACGACCAAGGAGAGCGGAACGGGGCTTGGACTCTCGGTTAGTTACCGAATCATCAAGAACCATGGAGGCACCATCTCTGTGGATAGCAAAAAGGGCGAAGGCACGCGGTTTATGATTATGTTACCCTTGGTATATTGAGAAAAGCGGGGAGTTAAGGAGTTGGTCATTTGCCAACTCCTTTGTTTTATGTTGCCAATAACGGTTATAGTTAGTAATGAATGCGAATACATAAGCTCCATAGCGGAAGGATGAGATGCAGATGGAAATCCAAGGAATGGAACGAATGAATCAACAATTGATGGATCACGTGGGACAAGTGATTGTGGGAAAAGAGCATACCATAGAACTGGTGATGACAGCGATCATAGCGTCAGGACATGTGCTGCTGGAGGATGTACCGGGTACCGGGAAAACGATGCTTGCCAAATCGGTAGCCTCTTCATTGGACTGCACATTCCAACGGATACAGTTCACACCGGACTTGCTGCCCTCGGACTTAACAGGGATTCATTTTTTTAATCAAAAAGAAGGGGATTTTGAGTTCCGACCCGGCCCCTTGTTTGCCAATCTTGTACTAGCCGATGAGATTAACCGGGCTACACCGCGTACACAATCAAGCTTGCTGGAGTGCATGGAAGAGCGCCAGATCAGTATCGACGGTTCAACGAGACAACTGGAACGGCCATTTATCGTTATTGCTACCCAGAATCCTATAGATAACCAGGGAACTTTTCCACTACCTGAAGCTCAGATGGATCGTTTTATGATGAAAATTCGTATGGGTTATCCAAGCAGTGAAGAGAGTGTAGAAATTTTGAGACGTACGGTAGCCAGTCGTTCTGTTGATGATCTCTCGGCAGTGATCAGTCGTGAAGAACTTTTGAAGGCGCAGGATACGTATAAAACAGTGCAAATCAACGAAGATTTGTTACGATATATCATTCAGTTAACCGAAGCGACAAGGCAACATCCCGAGCTCTCGCTTGGCGTAAGTCCACGAGGGGCTCAGGCATTACTTAAGGCAAGTCAGGCCTGGGCTGCACTGCATGGCAGAGACTTTGTTTTGCCTGATGATATTAAAGTTCTGGCGGAACCTGTGCTGGCCCATCGACTGGTATTTCGTAATCGGATCAGACAACAAGAGGGCTTGGCGGAGCGTATCATCCAGGAACTTCTGAATCAGACAGAAGTGCCTACGGAGAATCTCGCTACAAGCGGGCGTTAATCTTATGGCATTATTATGGCTTGTCCTTGTTGGAGGCATTGTCGTTGTTATACATGGTGTGTGGTTTGGACGACCTGCACTGCGAAAACTCAAGTACAGCAGACAATTCAGCAAGCTGCGTTGTTACGCTGGAGATGAACTTGAGATGGTGGAGACGATATCGAATGAGAAACGAGTCTCCGTACCGTGGCTCAGACTTGAATCGATGATGCCAGTGTCGTTTGTATTTCGTTCCGGCTCAGGAATGGATATTAGTCAAGGAGAAATCTATCAGAACCATAAGAGTATTTTTACGTTAAAACCGTTTACTCGTATTACGCGCAAGCATCCTTTTACATGTACTCAGCGTGGGATTTATCCATTAAATACAGCAACGATGACAGGTGGGGATCTCTTTGGTGTGTGGCGTTCCACCAAACCGATTCCTTTGCAAATGTCGATGATCGTGTATCCTTCATTAGTGAATGCAGAGGATCTTCCTGCAATTTATCAAGTATGGCAGGGAGAAGTGGAAGTATCACGATGGATCGTTGAAGATCCTTTCTTGATCCTGGGTGTTCGGCCTTATGGTGCAGGCGACCCCATGAATCGTATTCACTGGAAAGCGAGTGCACGTACAGGTGAATTACAAGTCTACAAACAGGGATGGACGGCTGATCCGCAATCCTGGATTGTAGTGAACATTCAAGAATCAGCAGATATGTGGAGTGTGGTTACTCGACCGGAAAAGATTGAACGTGCACTCCGATACGCTGCCACGGCTGCAGTGGATGCCATCGGTAGAGGGTTGCCGGCAGGCTTCGCCCATAATGGTTATCATGTGGGTGGAGGCCGCGATACACTTCGGATTGAGCCGGATTATGGCACGCCCCATCTGGAACGGTTACTGGAAGCTATGGCTGAGACAGAGTTGAAATGCATGGTGCCCATGGAGCAATTCCTGAATGATGAAGTACGTCTGAATGAAGAAGCGCAGCAAATCCGCAGCTATCTGCTGATTACATCCTATGTATCTGCCGCTATGGAGCACGAGATTGCACGTCTGCACGAACAAGGACATCGTGTAACGATTCTCCCGGTAGAGGAAGTGAAGGGTAATACAAAGGCGGTGAGTGCATGAGGAGCAGACAGGAAGCGACGACCAAAGGACTCATAGCGATGCTTGCCGTCTTGATGGCGGGCATATACCTTTTTCCCATATTTACGATCACTTCATTCTACGCAATGGAACATTTGCTGTTCACATTATTCATCCTGGTCGTTTTTGTAGGTTGGTTGGGACAGTTCATTCAGCATAAAATTCCAGGTTTTAGCGAGAAGAGTACATTCATTCGTGGAGTAACGGCACTCTTCATAGGATTTCTCTTCGCACTCGTTGTTGGGATGAGCCTCATTCTCCCGTTGCCGGATATCATCACATTGGTACTGTGTGGAGTCATCTCGGCTTATGCAGGTCTGACCTTCCAGCCAGTCTTTCATTCTGTGTTGTTATGGCGCTTGCAGATTATGGGTGTAATCAGTGCGATCGTGCTTATGATTGCTTCGAACTCGCTGGAATTCATGCAGCCGATACGAACCTATACCCTATGGATCTATGTTGCGGGAGTGATCAGCTTTGCCTTTTGGCTGGTGGGACGATATATGCTGCAACTGGATCAGGCAATACTCAATGACGGCAAGAGAAGATTGGTATTAAGAGATTTTGCACGTGCGAATCATCAGCGGTTCATGTGGATGTTTATTGTTATCGTTGCAATCGGTGCTTTCCCAAGCCTGGCTGCCTGGCTGGGGCCGCTACGTGACCGCTTGCTTGCATGGATCAGGGGATGGTTTGGTGCGATTTCCGGTGAGGAGCCTCGATTACCAATGGACAACCCCAATCAGCCGTTAAATTTACCGAATGACTGGAGAGAGCCGCCATCCGAGCCCTCAATCTTTTGGAACATCCTCGGTTGGGTAGTGATGTGTGCTGTAGCAGGAGCAATCCTGTGGCTGCTTCTGAGGTTGGGACAAAAAACGATAAACAGACTTATGGACCGATTCAAGGGGATGTTACAACCAGGTGAAAAGAAGGCAGAACCACGGACGGAGTATATCGATGTCAGTGAGACGCTTGATGCGCCAGCAAAAGTCCGAAAGAATTGGTTTCGGAAAAAAGAAGCGCCACCTGCGCAGGATGCTGAACGTGTTCGCTATTACTACCGGACTTGGATTGAAAGAGCCGCTCATCGAGGCGTGGAAATACAGGGCACGCACACTCCACTGGAGGCTGCACAGACCATTATTCAGAATGGTGTGAAGGTAGAAGAAGATGAGCTGTCTGCGAGATTGCCAGATACGTATAATGCCGTCCGTTATGGAGAGAAAGCTCCCGATCGTTCCGATATGGTTGAGATTGACCGAATCTGGAGATCTTATCGAAGTAAATAAGTCCGGAATCCCTTTACTTTTCTTGTCACGTTCAAGTATCATGAGAGGAATACACAAGTTGGTCAGAAAAGGAGCAGACATTAATGAAGACAAATCATTGCAAAATTGTAGATTGTACGATCCGTGATGGCGGATTGGTGAATAATTGGGACTTTAGCGTGGACTTTGTTCAACAGCTATATGCTGGATTGAATGAAGCTGGCGTTGATTATATGGAAATTGGATATAAAAACTCTCCGAAGTTGCTTAAAGGCGCCGAGGAAGCAGGACCATGGCGTTTCCTGAACGATGATTTCCTGCGTAAAGTTATTCCTCAAAAAGGAAATACCAAACTGTCTGCTCTGGTTGACGTAGGTCGTGTGGACGAAAATGATATCTTGCCTCGCAGCGAGAGCATGCTGGATCTGATCCGGGTTGCCTGCTACAGCAAAGATGTGGACAAGGCACTTGCACTGGTTCAAACATTCCACGATCGTGGATATGAAACTACACTTAATATTATGGCACTCTCCAATGTTATGGAGAATGAATTGCTGGAAGCATTTGAATTGATCAAAGAAAGCGCTGTGGATGTTGTTTACATTGTAGACTCCTACGGTAGCTTGGACCATAATGATGTGAAATATCTGGTAGAGAAGTTCAAGACTCACTTGCCTAACAAACGTCTTGGTGTTCACACACATAATAATATGCAACTTGCGTTTTCTAACACATTGGTTGCGGCGGAACTTGGCGTTGAGCTGCTTGATGCTTCTGTGTATGGTATGGGCCGTGCGGCAGGTAACTGTCCAACCGAATTGCTCGTAGCTCATCTGAAAGGAACAAAATACAATCTGCGTCCAGTACTTGGTGTATTGGAACAGTTGATGGTTCCACTGAGAGAAAAAGAAGAATGGGGTTACATTCTGCCTTACATGATTACAGGTGCGTTGGACGAGCATCCACGTTCAGCGATGGCGATTCGCTCATCGGAAGACAAGGATAAGGTTGTTGATTTCTATGATAAATTAACAACACCAGAAGTGAATTTTGATAAGTAATATAGTCTGAAATACAGTTGCAAAATAGGAAAACATGGACTCTAACGGGAGATCCATGTTTTTTTAGTTCTTAATGCCTTGTTTTTCTCTATATTTATGAATAAATATTCCTAGGAGTGACTATTTTTTAGTTCACGTATACAAAATTAAATGTTATTATGTACCAGATAGCATGTGTATGCATGTGAATTGAACGTTGGTTAATATGTTTTTTTGTCGAATCGTGTAGTAAGCTGTTAAGTTTGGTTAATGTAATTCAGGATAGGTGATCCCGGGAAGGAAAACACGGCATGAAGGTTAATCTGCAAGATCAGAGAAAAATAAGTTGGGTCGCTGTATGCGGCTTATTGTGTTTCCTCGCAAGTCAATGGTTTCGTTCTTCTTCAAGCTCTGATCTGACCATATCGGGTTACCCGGTTTTGACACTCTTGGGTGGATTTGCTGCGGCAGCAGCTTGTATCGGCATCTATAATCAAAGCTGGTTGTTTCGGACACAGAAGCTAACTCTTCGGAGAACATTATTGACAACACTCTTTTTATTGATTGGTCTGTTTGAACTGGTTCATATCGTTTCATTTGCAGAAGAGATTCCAAATGGAGCCATGATGGAATCGGAGTTCTCCTTAATGATGTCAACCATGGGATCTTTGGTATGTTCCGTAGGTTTACTGCTCGTGTATACCTTAAATGAGAAAGAAATTGCATTACCACGCAAATTCTTACTGTTCAGTGGGACATTGGGTACCTTTGTTATTTTGTACATACTGGCTATTCAGGAATGGAGTATGTTGCCTAGTATGCTTGATGGGGATGTGCTTGGTGGAATCTTCACCCGCGTTCATTTTATGGTTGGATTGCTCTATGGCATGATTGCAGTTCTTTTGTTTGTACAATGGAAAAAAACCAAAGATGGTGATCTACCAACCATTCTGTGTGGCATTCTGTGTTTCTTTTTTGGTGAATGTTATTTTGTTTCAGCAACTGGGGTGAACGACCTCAATTTGCTGTTAGGATTGCTGAGTAATTGTATGGCATATTTTTTCATTCAAAAAGGGCTGTATACGTCCGTAGTGGACACACCTTTCCTGCAACAGCAGGTCGCGGAAGCCAAGATGAACTATATTGCTCATCATGATGATGTAACGGGACTTCCAAACCGTCGTCGCCTTTCACAGCGGTTGAAAAAGATGATGGATGATGCCGTGGTGCAGGAACAGCTTGTTGGTGTACTGGTCCTGAATATTAATCGATTCAAGACCATTAATGATTCGCTCGGACAGCAAGCAGCTAACCGGGTTTTGCGTCAGGTAGGTCAACGACTGAAACATTCGTCACTTCCAGGAGAAGAAGTCTTTGGATTGGGAAGAGATGAGTTTGCATTAATGATGACAGATTTCAGTTCAACCGATACAGCGTTGCGTCGGACAAGATCCATTTTGCAACTTTTTGAGAAACCCGTCTTGGTTGATGGCAATGAGTATCATCTTACACTTGGGATCGGGATGGCCATTTTCCCACATGATGGTGAGTCACCATTGGAGATTATTCAGAATGCCGATACGGCTCTGCACAGTGCAAAGGAACAAGGAATGGAACTGAATCGTTTTGCCCATGCGATGCAGATGAAGGCACAGGAGCGTTTGCAGCTTGAGAATGATCTGCGCAAGGCGTTGGATCGAGGTCAGTTCTACCTGGTCTACCAGCCGCAGGTTAATCTGCAAAGTGGGCTAATCGTTGGCATGGAAGCATTGGTGCGTTGGCAGCATCCGCAGCGAGGCTCGGTATCTCCGGCGGAATTTATTCCTCTGGCAGAAGAGAGTGGGCTCATTGTGCCACTTGGTGAATGGGTGCTTCGTGAAGCGTGTGCACAGAACAAACAGTGGCAGGAAGCCGGTTATCGTAAACTGTGTGTTTCGGTAAATCTGTCGATGAGACAATTCAGACACTCCCATTTGTTGGACAATATCAATGGCATTCTCAAAGAGACAGGACTAGAGCCTGTATGGCTTGAACTGGAGATTACAGAGAGCATGACATTTGATAAAGATCGGTCATTCGAACAATTGCGCAAAATCAAAGAAATTGGTGTGCATATCAGTATTGATGATTTTGGAACGGGATACAGCTCGTTGCACTATCTGAAGGATCTGCCGATTGATCGACTCAAGATTGACCGTTCATTTGTCAATGAAGTCATGGAGGACAGCAATAACGCTGCGATCGTATCTACCATCACTTCAATGGCGCATCATTTACAACTGAAAGTGACAGCTGAGGGTGTGGAGAACGAAGATCAGATGGTCTTTCTTCGCAATCAACACTGTCACGAGGCTCAGGGTTATTTCTTCAGCAAACCGATTAAAGCCGCTGAATTTGAAAAGCAGTTTTTGAGAGATGTGGATAAGCCTACAGGATAGGAAACAGCGGGGGTGCGAGGGTACTCCTGCTTTTTTAAGATGGGTGCGTAATGAAAAAAATGGGAAATATGACTTGCATGCTATAGAGGATCATGGTATATTATTATTTGTAAAATCATTGTTAAATTCCTAAGGAACTTAACAATTAAATGTTCAATCATGCGGGTGTAGTTCAATGGTAGAACTTTAGCCTTCCAAGCTAATAGCGTGGGTTCGATTCCCATCACCCGCTTAACGAAGTAGTACCGGAGTCCTTGCGATGCAAGGGCTTTTTTTATTGCGCTAAAGGAAATCCCGTGGTAACAGCGAGCAGAAGGTTGTTCTGTTTTCGTAGTTACGAGTAGTAAGTATTCTTTAGTGTAATTTATATACCCTTTGCTTTTTTACAATGATCTGTTACAATAACGGAGAAATTGATACTACACATGAATGAGAGGTAACCATACGTCCCATGAAGTAAAACACATGAATTGAACCCCAGTTAACTGCAGACGGTTTTATAACGCAGTCAGCCAGAGCGGCTGAGCAATGAGGGGATTCGTGTGTCCAAATTCAGCTATGGGAAAAGGTATGGAGCAAGTAAGCCTTGAAGGTTTACGTGTACCCTGTATTTTGGGTTTCTTTGTTCATGCCGTAGCTTACCTTAGATCTGTCTTTGAATGCTTGATCCAACCCTGAATTGCCAAACCGCCGGCTGATGCCAGCGGTTTTTTTTGTTCAGCAAAAAGGATGCAGGAAGGATGAGGCCTCATGATGACATTGGTACGCTTACATGAAGTATCAAAAGAGTGGAACGGTAATGAATTGTTTACAGGATTGAATTTGGAGATTAATGAGGGCGAACGACTCGCCATTTTGGGTCGAAACGGATGTGGCAAGACAACGTTGTTACGCATCATTTTGGGTGAGGAGCATGGTGGCGGACGGATAGAACGTCATATCCCTCAGCAGGAATGGGGGTTCATGCGCCAGCGCTCGGAGATTGAGGCCGGGATGAATGTACTGGATGCGGTCCGGCGTGAGAGCGGTCAGATCTATGAAGTAAAACGGAACTTGGAAGAACTGGAACAACGTCTGAGCATCAGCACTGAAGCGGATGAAGAACTGCTTGCAGCTTATACACAAGTGATGGAGCAATATGAACAGTTGAACGGTTATATGTGGGAGACTGAGGTAGAGAAAGTACTGACTCGTCTTGGATTATCCGCAGAGCATTGGAATAGACCCTATCATTCCTTGAGCGGTGGACAAAAAACAAAGGCTCGTTTGGCGGGGCTGCTTGTCAGCAAACCCAAATTCCTGATCCTGGATGAACCTACGAATCATCTGGATGAGGGAAGCATGCGCTGGCTTGAAGAGTGGTTATCCTCATATGAAGGTACGCTGTTATTTGTATCACACGATCGTACGTTTATTGATCAGGTAGCAACAGGCGTCATTGAGTTCAGTCCAGATGCCCTGACCAAATACAAGGGCGGATACTCCGACTACAAGCTCCACAAAGAGCGTGAATTACGCGAACAGGAAACGATCTACCGCAGGCAGGAATTGGAACGTAAGGCGCTGGAAGAAACGATTCGAAATTATCAGGAATGGTTCCATAAAGCGCATAATTCGGCGACTGATGTGGAGGTGAAGATCACCCAGAGCTTCTACAAAGCCAAAGCCAACAAAAATATTTCACGTTACCATGCGAAACAAAAGCAGCTGGAACGTTTGGAGCGGGAACGGGTGGATAAACCTCGTGAAGCTGCAAAGTTGAACATGGAATTACAGATGAATCCACTGGCTGCACGCCAGCTGCTTGCGCTGGAAGAGGTGAGTTTTTCATATACGGGAGAAAAACTATTGCTGCGTGATCTTCGAATTACTGTGGAACGTGGAGATCGGCTTGCCGTACGAGGCCCTAATGGAACGGGCAAGACAACACTGTTGAAGTTGATGATTGGTGAGCTGGAACCTTCGCAAGGCAAGGTCACACGGCATCCACAGCTGAGAATCGGTTACTTTTCACAGGAGCTGGAAGGGCTACCCGAGAACCTGACGCTGCTGGACAGCTTGCTTACCCTTCCATCCATGACACAAAGTGCGGCACGTACCATTCTGGGATGTTTCCTATTTTCCAGAGATGATGTGTTCAAGCGCATTGGGGATTTGAGCATGGGGGAAAAGTGTAGAGTGGCATTTCTGAGACTGTATTTTGGCGGAGCGAATTTGCTGGTGTTGGACGAACCGACAAACTACCTGGACATTGATACCCAGGAAGTCATGGAGAATGTATTAAAACAGGCTTCAGGTGCTTTGGTGCTTGTATCCCATGACCGGATGCTGACAAAGACACTCGCGAATCGGTTATGCGATCTGGAGACTGGTGGCACAGCAACTCTGTTTGAAGGAGGTGTGTCGGATTGGGAGCAGTCCACCAAACTTCGGGAGGTGGCGCTGGAGACCCGGGAATCCGATGATGAGCGGTTACGATTGGAGATGCGACTATCGGAGTTGCTGTCTCCTGTAAGCACTGCTGGAAAAGACAGTCTGACACAGCCCGAGCATTCGAATGAGCGAGCAGTCGAGGCAGCTGAGATTCGCGAAATCCAGCAGCGCCTGAAACAATTGAAAGATAAGGGTGCAAGCATAAATTAGAAGATGGACGGCTTGCTATTTCAATCTATTTTGCATATAATTATGAACGATCATCGATGATTACATCGATATGGGTAAACTAAACAAACGTGATGATGGAGATAAGTAAGCAGTGCCTCTGTACAGGGAGGAAACGCCGTAGATTGAGAGCGTTTCTGTAGAACAAGGCTGCCGAAATTCACTCCGAAGCGGTTCCCTGAACCTGTTTGTGTGTAGACACAGAGGCAACAGTAGGGGCAAACGGTTAACGGTCGTTATTCCGTACAAAGTGAGACAGAACCGGTTGCAGGCCAGAAGGGCCACGCAGCAATGGATGTCTAACAAGGGTGGTACCACGGTCTTTTCGTCCCTTCAGGGGAGAGAAGGCCTTTTTTTGTTGCAAAAACACCACAAAAAGGGGGCAATTACACATGAAAGAACGTTTAGAGGCATTGAAGATCGAAGCGCTGGAGCAGTTGTCTGGTGTGAATGATCCGCAGACGCTCGGTGATCTGCGTGTAAAGTATTTGGGGAAAAAGGGTGCATTGACTGAGATTTTGCGAGGTATGGGTGCACTTAGTGCAGAGGAACGTCCGGTTATTGGTCAAGTAGCCAATGATGTTCGGGCTGCCATAGAGGAAGTTATCGACAGCAAGCAGGATCAGTTCCAGAAGGAAGAGACAGCGAAGCGTCTGCAATCCGAGAAAATTGATGTAACTCTGCCAGGACGTCGTGGACGCCAAGGCGGACTGCATCCACTGACCAAAGTGGTACAGGAGATCGAAGATATTTTCATCGGCATGGGATACCGCATTGCGGAAGGTCCTGAGGTCGAAATGGATTATTACAACTTTGAAGCATTGAATCTGCCGAAGAATCACCCGGCGCGGGATATGCAGGACTCCTTCTATGTTACCGAAGACTTGTTGATGCGTACCCATACGTCTCCGGTTCAAGTACGTACCATGCAGAGCATGAAGGGCGAAGTGCCTGTTAAAGTCATCTGCCCAGGTAAAGTATACCGCCGTGATGACGACGATGCGACGCACTCTTTCCAATTCAACCAGGTTGAAGGATTGGTCATCAGCGAAAACATTCGTATGAGCGATCTGAAAGGAACCCTACTGCAATTCGTGCGCGAAATGTTCGGTTCCCATACGGAAATTCGTCTTCGTCCAAGTTTCTTCCCGTTCACGGAGCCAAGTGCGGAAGTGGATGTAACCTGTGTACAATGTGGCGGCAGCGGCTGTCGGGTATGTAAGCAAACAGGCTGGCTTGAAATTCTGGGCGGCGGTATGGTTCACCCGAAAGTACTGGAAATGGGCGGCTATGATCCGGAGAAATACAGTGGTTTTGCATTCGGAATGGGCGTAGAGCGTATCGCGATGCTGAAGTATGGAGTCGATGATATCCGTCATTTCTACAATAGCGATCTGACCTTCCTGAAGCAATTCGGACGGCTGTAACTTTAAGACAAGAAAGATTAACCATATAGAGCAAGCGAATGAACCGGGAACACCAATTTATAGATGAAGGAAGTGAACGTCCATGAGAGTATCGACAGATTGGCTGTCTGATTATATTTCCCTTGAAGGTGTGACGCCACAAGAATTGGCGGAGAAAATCACCCGTGCGGGTGTCGAGATTGATGTAGTGGAGAACCGCAACAAGGGCGTGAATAAAGTTGTTGTAGGTTATGTGAAGAGCAAGGAGAAACACCCCGATGCAGACAAACTGAATGTATGTGTCATCGATGCCGGCCAGGAAGAAGATCTGCAGATCGTGTGTGGTGCGAAAAATGTGGATGCAGGCCAAAAAGTAGTCGTAGCCCTGGTTGGAGCGAAGCTCCCTGGTGGATTGGATATCAAAAAAGCCAAACTGCGCGGTGTTGTCTCCCTTGGCATGATCTGTTCCGCCAAAGAGCTGGGCATGAACGACAAATTGCTGCCGAAAGATCAGCAGGAAGGTATTCTCGTTCTGCCAGAACAAACAGAGGTTGGTACGCCAATCAGCCAGGTTCTTGGTCTCGACGATCATGTGCTTGAACTGGACCTGACACCAAACCGTTCCGACTGTCTCAGCATGCGTGGTGCGGCTTATGAAGTGGGGGCGATCCTGGGTCGTGAAGTGAAGCTGCCGAGTCCCAAAGACCAACTGGTTGAAGTTGGAGATGCAGCTGCGAATCATATCTCTGTAGAGATTAAGGCACAGGAGCAATGCAGTCACTATGCAGCTCGTTATGTAACCGGCATTAAGCTGGGGGCTTCCCCGCTGTGGATGCAAAACCGTCTGATGGCGGCAGGTGTTCGCCCAATCAATAACATCGTTGATATCACGAACTATGTCATGCTGGAATACGGTCAACCGCTACATGCATTCGATGCGGATAAGTTGGAAAAGGGTCATATTGAAGTGCGGATGGCCAACGAAGGCGAAACGATTGTTACGTTGGATGGCCAGGAGCGTAAGCTGGAGCCGCACATGTTGCTCATCACGGACGGCGTGAAACCTGTAGCCATCGCTGGGGTTATGGGTGGCGAGAATTCCGAGGTATCGGAAGGCACGGTGAATCTGCTCTTGGAGTCCGCCAAGTTCGACGGCGGAACCGTTCGGAAAACGTCGCGCCAACTGGGGCTGCGTTCCGAAGCAAGCATGCGTTTTGAGAAGGAAGTAGACCCGGGTGCGGTCATTACGGCTTTGGATCGTGCGGCTGAACTGATTCAGCGTTATGCTGAAGGTGATGTGCACCAGGGAATCGTGGAAGCTGGAGCAGAAGCTGCGGAGAAACGTGTGATTCAATTGTCGCTGGACAGACTGAATCGTTATCTGGGAACTGATCTGTCTTTGCTTGAGGTGAAAACGATCTTCGCTCGCTTGCACTTTGCATGTGGTGATGCTGATCAAGGATTGCTGGATGTGGAAGTGCCAACACGCAGAGGGGATATTACGCTCGATGTAGACTTGTTTGAAGAGATTGCACGCCTGTACGGATACGACAACATTCCAACCACATGGATTGAAGGACCGACAACTCCGGGGGCATATACACGCTCTCAAGCGATGCGTCGCACCATTCGTGGATTGCTCTCAGGCAGTGGCTGGCAGGAAATGATCAGTTACTCCTTTGTACACCCGGATAAAGCGACATTGTTCCCGGCATTGACACAAGGCAGTAAAGCCGTGAAACTCGCGATGCCTATGAGTGAGGACCGCAGTGTGCTTCGTACGAGTATTTTGCCGCAAATGCTGGATGCAGCGGTGTATAACATGAACCGTAAACAGGATTCACTGGCTGTATTTGAAGTGGGCAATGTGTTCTTCACCGAAGAAGATCAGTTGACCAAGCAACCGCATGAGATCCCAGTACTGGGGCTGCTGCTCACCGGGAATCGTGCAAGCCAGCAGTGGAATGTTGGAGCGGAGAAAGTAGACTTCTTCGATCTGAAAGGTGCCCTTGAGCAACTGTTCGCTTATGTAGGTCTGGAACAACGCATTCGCTTGGTAGCAAACAGCCCTGAAGGATTCCATCCGGGACGTTCCGCATCGGTTTACCTGGAAGGCAAAGATGGCGGGGAAGGCACTCTGATCGGTACATTGGGTCAATTGCATCCGGAACTGCAACAGCAGTATGATCTGAATGATGTGTATATCGCAGAGATTGCACTTGAATCAATCTACAGTGAAGCGGACGCTGATATTCGTTATCGTGAACTTCCGCGTTTCCCGGCTATGGAACGTGATATCGCAGTTGTTGTGAATGAAGATATTGAAGCTGGAGATATGCTGCGCGCCATTCGTGAATCGGCGGGTGAATTGTTACAAAACGTACAGGTATTCGATGTGTTTACTGGCAGTAAACTGGGTGAAAACAAGAAAAGCGTGGCAATGGCCCTGGTGTACCGGAATCGTGAACGTACACTTACCGATGAGGAAGTTACTGAAGTTCATGCCCGTGTAGTGGCTCGTCTGGAAGAGCAATTCGGAGCGGAATTGCGTAAATAGGACAGAAGAAGATTTTTTGAACAAAGATTAGCAGGAATTGTTTGAAGTCACATCGAATCCTTAGCATTAGAGGATCGATGTGACTTTTTTGTGATTACAGCTTAGAATCAACATACAGACTTGAAGGAGGGCACAACTGTGACTACACCTGATCGTACACGCGTCACCGTAGAGATCTACGGGACTTCCTATAAACTGGTTGGCAGCAGTGCCGACTATATGAAACAAGTAGCTAACCTGGTAGATGAGCGTATGAGCGCGATCTCCAAGCAAAATTCCCGTCTGGATACTCCGCGTATTGCGGTACTGGCGGCTGTACATATGGCTGAACAGTCTCTTCAGACTCAGGAAATCCGTAATGAACTGAAGATGCTTACTGGAGAACGTACAGAACTGAGAAACGAATTGAATCGGTTAAACGCCATACAAAATGAACATCAACAAGAATTGGAACGGCGTGACCAGGCTCTTGCTGATTTGCAAAAGCTGAAGATTGAAGCAGAGCAGGCGCTGCAAAAGTCCGAATCGGACAAAAATTCAGAGATAGCCAAGTTGAATACGCTGCTCGAGCAAGAACGCGCCCAAGCAACGGAGCGAGTGCAGAAATTGCAGGCCCAAGCGACGGCACAATTGAAGGAAGCAGAAGCCAAGGGAACGAAACAGCTGAAGGAAATGGAAGAGAAGATGGCTAACCAGCTTAAAAATGCACAGGCACAGGCTGCTTCCCAGCTCAAAGAAGCTCAGAACCGTTCTGCAGCCGAATTGCAGCAGGCGCAGGCCAAAGCTGCGGCGCAATATAAAGAGTTGCAGGACAAGACTGCAGCTCAATTAAAAGAAGCCGAAAGCCGTGCCGTTGCAGAACGTCAACAAATTGAGGCCAAGGCTGCACAGCAGGTTCAGACAGCCAAGGAAGAAGCCGAGTCCGCCATTCTGTTAGAGTTGGAACAGGCTGAGAACAACCTGAAGAAAGCTCAGGAAGAAGCAGCGCTGCAATATAACGAACTTCAGCAACAGATGGAACTTCGGCTCCAGCAGGCTGAAGAAAGAGCGCTGGAACAGACCCAGGCTCTGACGGATCAAGCGAATCAGGAGCGGGCTGCCTTGCAGGAACAAGCGGAGCAGAAGCGCCTGACTGAGATAAATCAGTTGAATGCGGAGTTCAAGACGTTATCCGAGCAGTTGGAACTCGAATGGATGGAGAAAGAAGCAGCCCTCGAGGAACAATTGCAGCAAGCCAAGGAAGCAGCAGCGTCCCAGGCGAAAGAAGCCGAAGCTGCGGCAGAGGCCTTATTGCAAGAAGAACAGGGCAAGCTCAAGCAGCAGCTTGAGGAACAACGTAAACAGGCGGAGACTCGACTATTAGATGTCGAAGAACAATTGGAAGAAGTAATGACCCAGCTCATCAGTGCACAGGACATGGTTGCAGAGCAAGAACAGCAGCTTCAGCACGAGCGCGGTCAATTGGAATCGTTACGTCATGAGCATGGGGTCCGTAAACAGGAGCAGGAAGTTCAGACTCGCCGAATTACGGAACTGGAGCAACAACTGGAGCAGTTGAAAGAGGACCGTTCCCAGTTGCAGGAACTTCTGCGTGAAACGGAACAGGCTGCCCAGCAATCCCGTGATTCACAGGAACAATGGAAGCAGAAGTATAATGAAACTGTGGATAGAGAAACCTCTCTCACAGCACAGCTACGCAAACTTCAGGAGCAGCATGCACAGCTTGAACAGGAAGTGCAAAAGCTTCGTGAGGCTGAAGTGAAGTCGGAAGAGGAACAGCGCAGGTTGCATAAGGTGCTTGAACAGGCTCATGCCGCGGTGCGTACATTGCAGAATGAGATCGGCACGCTTACGGAACGTGAGCAGTCCTGGAAGGACCTTGCTGAGCAGCGATTGGCTGAGATCGGAGACCTGGAGAATCAGATTCTTGAAGTTGCTGAACAGAATGAAACATTGGAGTCTGGTGTGCAATCCCTTCATGATGAATTGTCCGTGGTGAAGGAAGAGTCTCGTTTCAACCATGAAGAGGCTGTGCAATACCAGAAGGATGCAGAGCTTTTGGAAGAGAAACGCAATCAACTTGAAGTTGAGCTGAATGTTGTTCGGGAAGAGCTGAACCGACTTCAGGATAACTATAAACAAATCCGTAATGATTACAGTGATGCATTACAACGGGAAGAGAATTACAGTTCCAAGATTGATGAATTGAGCAAGGAGAAGCAAGAGATTGTGAGCGCACTTGAAGAAGCGAGACAGTCTTCGGCTAAACTTTCCGAGCGTTACTCGGAGCAAGAGAGCCGGCTAGCCCAGACTGAGGAAGAAGCGTTGGAGTGGCAGATCAAACACGAAGAACTGTCAGCCAAACAGGCCGAGTTGGCATCCCGTCTGGAGCAGTTGACAAGACGTGAAGAAGAACTTCGCTCCAGCGTTGAACAAGCAGAGCAGAACGACCAGGTGTGGCAACGCCGTGCAGATGAATGGGCGGCTCAGGAACAATCCTGGCAGGAACGCTGGGCTGCACTTGAGAATGAACTGACGGTTTGGAAGAGCGAAAGTGCGGCAAGTAGTGAGTTGCTGGAGGGACTGGAGCAAGAACGACAGCAGCTGGACAAGTTACGTGCAGAAGCGACCCAAGAGAAAGAAATCATGGAAACTGAACTGCTTGAGATGGGGGAGCGTTACGAACTAGCGGCCAATCAATTACGTTTGTTACAGGTTGAACGTGAAATGGAGCAGGAAAAGGCAGAGCAGCTGAACACGGAATATCGTCAGTTGCATGATGAATATACGAAATTGCAGACGGAATATAACGAATGGATTGAATTGATTGAACAGGACCAGACCTAGCGGAATGAATGCAGCAGAACTGGTTCGTGGGCAACGTACTCTGGTACAATTTGTTATACTAAAGAAGGAGCTCCCGTCGCTGCGGGGGCTCCTTGTCTTGAATACTATTCTTCAACGATAATTTTGGAGATCATGCTGCTGTGTCCTGAACCACAGAAGACAGAACAGGACATTTCAAACTCACCAACTTTGTCCGGGGTTATGACTTTGGAGCTATTTCTGGTATCCAGTTGAAGATTCAGCTCAGGCACAAGGATACCGTGATTTCCGTTTTCATTTTCATAAACAATGTTAACCGGAACGCCTTTTTTAAGATGGTACTCAGGTTGATCGAATTCATAGTTGCTTGCCTTGATGACCAGTTCTTCACTGGCTGTAACTTCAGCATCGGATCCATTGCTGCCAGATTCTGCGGACTGTTTCGCCCCTCCACAGGCAGTGAGGACCAGAATTAACATACAGGCAGCAAGCCATGTTATGCCTTTCTTCATCATGTGCCTCCTTAAAGCGTGATATGGATAAAATTTGAATGATTGCTCCAGTCATCATACCGCAATATGTGGATGCCTGTACACGCTGCGTATGTCGTTTTTTTGAAAATTGTACGTGTACGTCAGAGCGTGCATACTGCCCGAATGAAATAAACCCCTTCCGGCCCAGGGCCTTCAGAGGTTTAGGAAAATTCATGGGGATGTTAAGGTGAAGTGGAGATTAACTTTTGGAGCTTCGTCCGGCATCAAAAGGGGTGGATACCGGGATGAAGAGATCGATAATCCCGATAACGAGCGCAGCGAGAATGGCACCGAGCAGGCTGACTTCAACATGATCTACAACATATTGACCAAGCCAAATCACCAGTGCGCTAACGATAAATCCGACAATACCGCGACCAAACGGGTTGACTCTTTTGCCGAAGATACCTTCAACGATCCAGCCGAGCAGGGCAATGACGAGAGCAAGCAACAGGGCGCTCCAGAAGCCACCAACGGCGAATCCGGGAACGATCCAGCTAACCACCATTAATACAATTGCGGCGATGATAAATCGCACGACATGTCCCAGGAAATTCATGGTGTATACCTCCTTTTATTCGGATTGAACTGAGCAGGGCAACTCCAAGGGGATGGAGAGGTTGCACAATCCTGACACCTGTAGTTTGTGGTGTTATGGCTGAAGTTATGTGTGGAAGGATTCGTTAAATAGCGTAAGAAAGTTTCTTTCGTTATAATACAGATATAGTTTGGAAGGAGTTGTACACTTGGACACGAAAATTTTACACACATTGGAATATCGCAAAATTTTAAATACATTGCTTAGCTTTGCCCAGACAACCATGGGAAAAAAGAAAGCGGAGCAACTTGAACCAAGCAGTGAACTTGAAGAAGTGAAGCGGTTGCTGCAGCAAACCGATGAAGCCTTCACATTTGATCGCCTGAAAGGCTCACCGTCGTTTGGGGGAATTGTCGATATTACGGCTTCCATCAAACGTGCTGAAATTGGAGGCACACTTAACCCTCACGAACTGTTGGGAATATCCAATACAACCTTTGCGGCGCGGCGATTGAAACGTCAAATTGGTACTTTGCATGAAGATGAGCCCATCGAATCCTTGTTCTATATCAGTGATCAACTGTCAGAGCAAAAAACGCTTGAGGATGCCATCAAAATCTGTATTGACGATAATGCAGAGGTTGCCGACAGTGCAAGCGTAACGTTGGCGCAGATTCGTCGTGAGCTGCGAGGCGGAGAAGCACGGATTCGCGAAAAACTGGATTCCATGATACGATCCTCTACCGTATCCAAGATGCTTCAGGATCAGCTCATCACCATCAGAGGAGACCGTTTTGTTATCCCGGTGAAAGCTGAATATCGTTCATACTTTGGCGGGATTGTGCACGATCAATCCGGTTCGGGTGCGACATTGTTCATTGAGCCGGAATCGATTGTTGCAATGAACAACAAATTACGCGAAACCCGGATACGGGAAGAGCGCGAAATAGAAATTATTTTGCAGAAATTGACCGCACTTGTCAGTGAGCAGGGAGAGTGGCTGTTGTATGATGTCGACTTGCTGGGATCACTTGATTTTATCTTTGCCAAAGCACGTCTGGCTCGTGAACTGAAAGCAACATTGCCTCGCATGAATGATCGTGGGTTCCTCAAACTTAAAAAAGGTCGGCATCCACTGATTGCGATCGAAAACGTGGTTCCAATCGACATTGAGCTGGGCAATGATTACACATCCATTATCGTGACAGGTCCGAATACGGGCGGTAAAACGGTAACGCTCAAAACGATTGGATTGCTGAGCCTGATGGCTATGTCCGGTTTATTTGTTCCGGCTGAGGATGGCAGTCAGCTATGTGTATTTGATGCGATCTATGCAGACATTGGGGACGAGCAGAGTATTGAGCAGAATCTGAGTACGTTCTCCAGTCATATGACCAACATCATTCGTATTCTGAAAAACATGACGCCGAAAAGTTTGGTATTGCTCGATGAACTTGGAGCAGGGACAGATCCGGCTGAAGGTTCCGCACTGGCGATCTCCATGCTGGAGCATATGCACCGGACGGGATGTCGCATGGTTGCAACCACTCACTACAGTGAACTGAAAGCATACGCATATGAGCGTAAAGGTGTCATTAATGCCAGCATGGAATTTGACATCAACACACTGAGTCCAACCTATCGCCTTCTGGTGGGTGTACCTGGACGAAGTAATGCATTTGCCATTGCAGAGCGACTGGGACTGCCGGGTTACATTCTCGACTACGCCCGTGGCGAAGTGAAGGAAGAGGATCAACGGATTGAGCACATGATTGCTTCTCTTGAAGAGAACCGTCTTACGGCTGAACAAGAGCGTGAGAAGGCAGAGAGCTTGCGCCAGGATATGGAGAAATTACGCAGTCGTCATCAGACCGAACTGGAGAAGCTGGAACAGCAGCGTGATCGCCGGATTGAAAAAGCAGAAGAAGATGCACGCAGCATTGTGGACAAGGCTCGCGCGGAAGCGGAGAAGATTATAGCAGATCTTCGCCTGTTGGCTATGGAAGAAGGTGCTTCCGTGAAGGAGCACAAACTCATTGCTGCCCGCAAACAGTTGGACGAGGCAGAACCTGAGAAACGCAGGAAAACGGTCAAGAAGACGGCAACAGCGCCGAAGACGCGTGCCATCGGTCCTGGTGATGAAGTGCTTGTCTATAGTTTGAATCAAAAAGGCCATGTTGTAGAGATGGCGGGCAGCAAAGACGCTATGGTACAACTGGGGATTATGAAAATGAAAGTATCCCTGGATGACTTGGAACTGCAGCAATCGGCTCCCGCAGCCAAACCAAAGCAAAAACCGGTAACGGGTATGAAGCGCACACGTGATGACAATGTGAAAAGTGAATTGGATCTGCGTGGTACCAACCTGGAAGAAGCCCTGATGGAGACAGACCGGTTCATTGATGAAGCTTTCCTTGCCAACCTGGGTCAAGTTTATATTATTCACGGTAAAGGTACAGGAATTTTACGTTCCGGTATTCAGGATTACCTGCGTAAGCATAAACATATTAAAAGCTACCGGCTGGGCAATTACGGAGAAGGCGGGAACGGTGTGACCGTCGCAGAATTGGAATAGCCGGTCCATGAATCAATGATATTCTGTGACCTTATTCATGAAGGTCGCAGATGGGGAGAGGGGAACGGTGCGTGATAGAAAGCATTGACCAATTGCTGTCTCATCCCTTGGGGATGGTACTCGGTTTTTTCTCGGTAGCGATTATGGAGCTGCTTGTATTTCTGGCTTGCTTCGAACTGGTGACCAAGTATAAATGCTGGACGGAGATCAAGAAGGGCAATGTGGCCGTTGCGATGGCTACAGGAGGTAAGATCTTCGGGATCTGCAACGTATTGCGGTTCTGCATACAAGCGAAATCTTCGGTGTATGAAGCCATGACGTGGTCATTTGTAGGGTTTATCCTTCTGCTCATTGCCTACTTTTTGTTCGAATTCCTGACACCCGTGTTCTCCATTGATAAGGAGATCGAATCGGATAACCGAGCTGTCGGATTGATATCCATGATTATTTCAGTCTCGCTGTCGTTTGTTATTGGCGCGAGCATTATCTAGGGGGACCGGTCATGAAGATATTGATACGGATTCTGTTTGCGGCATCGATCGTGTTTTTTGCCATCGGTGTCATCTATGTAATGAATACATGATTATATGAAAGAGAAAGGTTGATCAGTATGGAAACAACAGTATGCCCTTGGTGTCAGACGGAGATTGTATGGGATGAGGAACTCGGTCCTGAAGAAGAGTGTCCTTATTGTCACAATGAGTTAAAAGGATACCGTACACTCAACATCAACATCGATGATGAAGAGAACGATGAAGCTGAGGACGACATCTATGATGTAGACGATGTAACGAACGAGAAACAGACTACGGATCTTTCTGATCTGTGGGGGGATGAAGTCGAACTCAAATTGCCGGAGTTGCGAACGTTAACCAAATATGCGGATGAAGGTAATGACCTCATTCAGTATGAACAAGGTGTCCAGAAGCAACTTGATCATCAGGAAGAAGTGCCGGAGTGCCCGAATTGCCGGGAATTCATGATTCTCGCAGGTACGCAAGCTGCAACGCAGGATAACTTCGTGCCAGTTGCTAACGCAGCTTCAGGCGAAGGGTCACTATTGTCACCACCTTTTAAGGTATTGACCTATGTATGTTCGGGATGTTTCCAAGTTCAATACAGTCTGTCTGAGGAAGATCGTCTGCGTCTGATCAAGAACCTGAGTACGCAGGAATAGACATTTCGGAGATTCTAACCAATTTCATAGCAATCCTGAAGATTCATCATGTTTTCCTCTTGCTTGGGGCACGTTAACCCTGAGACCTACCTGTACACAGTTCACTTCAGGTGGATGAAGGAGGAGCAGATGAAGATTACTTTAGGCCGACAATCCATTCTGCTTTTGGGCGTGAATGGATTGTTTGCGTTAGCCGGAGCGTTGTCGGGAACCTTTTTGAATGTGTTTCTGTGGAAAAGCCGTCCGGATTATGCCATGTTGGGGTGGTTCACTCTCAGCCAGCAACTGGCCATTGGACTGACATTCTGGCTTGCTGGCAAATGGGTCAAGGAACACAATAAAATGAGTGCACTACGATTAGGTACTGCGCTGTCAGGTATATTTTATATGATAGTCCTCTGGGCTGGTTCCAAAGCTGTAGACTGGATATGGCCTCTGGGTATACTACTGGGTTGTTCCCTGGGGCTATTCTGGATCGCATTTAATGTTGTGTATTTTGAAATAACGGATCGGGAAAACAGGGATCTATTTAATGGCTGGGTTGGGTTACTTGGTTCGATGACAGGAATTATAGGTCCATGGTTCTCCGGTCTGATTATTACTCGCATGACAGACAACACAGGATATCGGCTCATCTTCACGGTATCACTCGTTATTTATGTCATAGCGGTAGTCTTCAGTTTTTTTCTGAAAAAAAGAAAGGTGAGCGGTACATACCGCTGGGCTGAACCCTGGATACAGCTATCCAAGCCAGAGAGTCCCTGGAGGACCCTAGCCGTGGGTTTGTTCGCTCAGGGCGCAAGGGAAGGTGTCTTTGCCTTCCTGATTGCACTACTTGTATATTTAGCCACCGCACAGGAGTACAAATTGGGGCAGTTCTCACTCATCACTTCAGCTGTGGCACTAGTAAGTTATTGGGCAGCTGGGAAATGGTTCAAACCACAGTATAGATCAAAAGGCATGTTCATCGGAGCCCTCATTCTGCTCGTTGTGCTTCTTCCTCTTCTCTGGAAAGTGACCTATGGAACGCTGTTAATCATGGGGATTGGGAGTGCTGTTGCGATGCCGTTATATGTACTACCGATGATATCAGCGGGATTCGACATGATGGGCACAAGTGGCGAAAATGTGGAGAAAAGGGTTGAACTTGTCGTTTTGAGAGAGTTATGCCTGATGCTTGGCAGACTATGTGGGTTGGCCATATTTATTGTGACGGTCTTAAATGCTCCGTCTCTACGCATGTTGACCTGGCTTATTATTGTCCTTGGTGCTTCTCCGCTAATTGGATGGATCTTTATGCGCAAGTTATTGAACCGAACGGAAGGACAAGAGCCCTCGGCTTAGCAGGCTTCCAAATATATAGAACAGGGTACAGCGGCGGGAAAGAGAACTTTCCGTGTGCTGTACCCTGTTTGTATTGATTTATTTTGATGTTATACAGGAGATGGTTTACTTGTACGTGTGAGAGAGAACAGATCCATATCAGGGTTTTGTTTGCCAGTAATAGCATCCGCAATTAAGGAAGCAGCAATCATGCTGTATACGGTCCCGTTACCTCCATACCCTTCTACAAAATATGAATGCGGATAATCGGGATGTGTACCAATCAGAGGCAGGCCATCATTCGTATTACCAAACACAGCACCCCAGGCATAATCGACTTCAAGATCATCTAAAGGGAAATAGGAACGGACCTCTTCCAGGAGTGTGTCTCCCCGGTGTTTTGAACGTATTTCACGTTGATCCTCTCGAGGTGTTTCTTCATCCAAACCACCTGCAATGATTCTTCCGTCCGGTGTTGTTCGCATATACAAATATGGACGAGCTGTCTCCCAAATCATGCTGTGTTCAAACCATGCACTAAGATCAGACAACGGTTTGGTAGCAATCGCGTAGGTCGTTTTCAGATAGGCTCCGCGATCCTTTTTGATGTCCTGTGTCTCGTAACCGGCAGCAAATATGACCTTCTTGGCACGGATTTTACCGTTGGCAGTGTGGCAGATTACACCATCTTCATCGTATTCACAATGTATCATCTCTGTCTGACCATAGATTCGTGCGCCACGCTTATTTGCGGATTCAAACAAGGCATGAACAAAACGATAGGGATTCACTTCCGCATCTCCCATTGTGTACAGTGCAGCGGGTTTGCTGAAGGGGAAATGCTGGCTTATTTTGTCGGCATCCCACAGTTCAGCTTCAAAACCATAACGCTTCAAGGTCTGATATTCTTCCTCCAATAGGGCTACATGATCTTCACTGCTTGCAAAACAAAGACTTGTTCGTGGGATAAACCAAGGGTCTGTATCCAGGCTGTCTGCAATTTGAGCAAGTTGTTTCATGGCTTCACGACAAAGCTCATAAAAACGTACGCCTGTTGCTTCACCAAAAGTGTGGATACATGAGGTTAGTGTCTTGTCATTGGTGTATTGTAAAAGACCTGTATTGGCAGAACTGCTGCCGTGGGCAATGTCTCGCTTATCAATCACAACAGTGTTGACACCTTGTTCCGTGAGTAGTTTAGATGTCAATGCGCCCCCCATGCCCCCACCAATGATGAGGCAGTCACAAGAGATGTCTTCTTGTAGTGCAGAATAATTAAATGTTGAATTGAAAGTGGAGGGCCAGAAAGGTGTGCCATAGACCAGATCCATTAGAAACATCTCCTTTATAATTTAAATTTGTATACTTTTGTGTGACCGGGTTAACAATAATTGCGCATAAACTTTATGCCGAGGAGGCCATCGAAACATGCAGAATCATACTATGCAAGCGCTGAGTCCCAAGGAATTGAACTACATTGCGGACTCGATCACCAATGAAGAACTGCTGATTAAGCAGTGTGCAGCCACAGCTTCCATCACACATAATCCACAAATTCAACAAGCTCTGAATCACTATGTTCGCTCACATGAACAGCATCTGAACACGCTTGTCAATGCACTGCAGCAACATCAGTCTCTTGCACCGGCGCAAGTCAGTAATTGAGACAACTCTAACTGTATAGGAGGAAAACGCATGTATTCTCAATCTTTATCATCTAATGGCGCTTTTATGCAGGAGCAGGATCTGTTGAAGTCGATTCTTGCAGATTTAAGACGAACCTCGCGCGAATATACGACTGCGACAACGGAAGCTTCCTGCCCCATGACACGTCGGATGTTCACAGACCTGACGAACGATACCCTAAGATTACAAGGGGAACTGTTCAATCTGATGCAGCAAAACAACATGTATTCTGTCTCGTCCAAGGCACTTCGTCAGGATGTGGACAAACAAATTCAGTCCGCCCACCAGACCCAACAAAAGTGTCAGCAATTCATTCAGGAAAAGAATACGCAGAACAGTTCATATAGCCAAGCTCCTAATGTGCCTCAGCATCAACCGAATTACGGTAACCCTTATTACATGTAACCTTTGCAAAAGAGGTTTGAAGCACCTATCGTTAAAGGACCATACCACCGCTTGCCTGAATTCAGGGCAGGCGGTCTTTTGTCTATGCATCAACGTCAAATTCATGTAATATAAGTATTAATTCATTTTCAGGAACCTGGATGACGCTGGAGGGAAAACCATGAAAGATTTGAACGATCTGCAATTAAAAGTTCTGGATCTGCTGAAGGAAGACGCGAGAAGGACTCCCGCACTGCTGTCGACGCTGCTGGGGGAGTCGGAAGACAAGATCAAGAACGCCGTGGCACAGCTAGAACAAGACCACGTCATCGTGAAATATGCAACCGTCGTGAACTGGAGCAAAATAGATGATGAAAAAGTAACGGCCCTGATTGAGGTGCAGATCACGCCGGAGCGTGGTCGTGGTTTTGAAGGGATTGCCGAACGGATTTATCTCTATCCGCAAGTGAAGTCCGTATATCTCATGTCCGGTGCATACGATCTGCTCGTTGAAGTGGAAGGTGGCAACCTGCGTGAAGTCGCTAATTTTGTGTCGGAGAAACTGTCTCCGATAGACTCTGTACTGTCAACCAAAACGAATTTTATTCTTAAAAAATATAAGCAGGACGGGATTATCTTTGAAGACCATCAGGAAGACAACCGTCTCATGATCTCGCCGTAAAGGAAGATGTGTCATGATAGTGAATGAACAGACAACCGGGAACAACAAGAAAATGACATCTTATCTGGCACCCCTCGTGCAGCAGATACCTCCATCCGGAATTCGTAAATTCTTTGATCTGGTTGGAGACAACAAGGATATTATCACATTGGGTGTAGGTGAACCTGATTTTGTTACCCCTTGGCATATGCGTGAAGCTTGTGTATACTCGCTGGAAAGAGGTATGACCAGCTACACATCCAACGCAGGTATGCCGAAGTTGAGAGAAGCCATCAGTGAATATCTGGATACTCAGTTTGATACCAAATACGATCCCAAGGATGAGATTATTGTTACCGTGGGTGGCAGTGAAGCGATTGACCTGGCTTTGCGCGCATTAATCGTACCTGGCGACGAGATTCTCATTCCTGAACCTTCGTACGTGGCGTATTCACCAATCGCTTCAATCGGTGGCGGTATACCAGTTGGTGTTGAAACCTACGCGAAAGATCAGTTCAAGTTAACGGCCGAAGCACTTGAAGCTGGTATCACACCGAAGTCGAAAGTGGTTATTCTGTGTTATCCGAGTAATCCGACTGGAGCCATCATGACGTATGAAGAGTGGCTGCCTATTGCTGAAGTGATTAAAAAGCATGATCTGATTGTGATCGCGGATGAAATTTACGCTGAATTGACGTATACGCAAAAACATGTTAGTTTTGCAGCTATCCCTGACATGAAGGAGCGGACTATTCTCGTAAGCGGATTTTCAAAGGCTTTTGCAATGACAGGTTGGCGGATCGGTTACATGTGTGGTCATCCTGAGCTTATTGCAGCCATGCTCAAAATCCATCAGTATACGGTAATGTGTGCGCCGGCCATGGGTCAGGTTGCTGCACTTGAGGCGTTGACAAATGGTTTGGGTGAGAAAGATCGGATGGTAGAATCATATAATCAGCGTAGACGTTTAATTGTGCAGGGATTCAGAGATATTGGACTCGATTGTCATGAACCTCAGGGAGCATTCTATGCATTCCCGAGCATTCAAAAGACGGGTATGAGTTCCGACCTGTTTGCTGAGCGATTGTTAACGGAGAATAAAGTGGCTGCTGTTCCGGGCAATGTTTTTGGCCCTCAGGGTGAAGGCTTCTTGCGTTGTTCCTATGCTACTTCCGTAACCCAATTAAATGAAGCTTTGGAACGAATCGGAAACTTTGTTTACAAACTTCAAAAAGAGGGTTAATACTAAAGTAGAATCTTTTTACAAATGTGACATTGTTATCATTGGAAAAAAATAACTTTCTTTTACAAAATAATGTGATATAATTTCAATTTGAAATAAGTTTTCATAAATTTGGAAACCATTTTTCCAAGGAGGGGTTAGCTTTGTTTTGTGTTGAATATGATTTACCGACGAATCGTGGGCACGTTCTGGCAGAAGGCGATCATGGCGACCGATGGTCGGTGAAACCCGATAACGCATCTTTGCATGACATTTCCTTGGAAGATGAAATTCATATGCTTCGTCGCAAGATGGAACAGATCTTCCTCGAAGAGAAATCATTCACATCCGATATTGTAATTGAAATCAGCAGTTTGCTTGATTTAAAGATTAATGAATATATGAAGGCTAACCCGATTAAAGGAAAATAACGTTTATGCTGGAGTGAAACGTTTCATTAATCGGAATTAAAAAGGGAGACCTGAGAGAGGGTCTTCTTTTTTTGTGTGTAAAGGCAGGGTGATCCGCCGATAAGCCAGGTTATTTTTTTGCGTGGAACAATTGTGATATATTGGACATAGGAGACTAAAGGGGGAACTGGAATGAAGAGATTTTGGGGGCTTACTGCAATCATTTCTATCGTTTTTCTGCTTGCTGGTTGTGGAGGTAAAGATGGTTTTTCCATATTCATCATTGATAACCAAGGAAATCCATCTGTAATCTCAGAGCAGTTACAGGCCAATCTGCAACAGAAACTGGGTGAGGAACCCAAGGTGGAAGTGATTACCAGTGCAATGTATGATGTTCAGAAAATTATGGTAGAATATGCGGCTGGAGGACATGATATCTTCATTTTGCCTGAGTCCGACATGAAACAATACGGAAGTAATGGCTCCAATGTTCCGCTGGATGATACTTTTGATCCCAAGAAGTTTGAACGGGGTGTATTTGAGGGGGGAGTATTGGTAGAGAAGGGTGAAGGAGATGGAGGTTCAGATCTCAAGCAAGAAACACATCTTTACGGCATTCCACTCGAAGATATGAAAATGTTTAAAGATGTAGAATATGCTGCGAGCAATTTGTTCGCCACCATTCCAGTGTCATCTTCCAATGTCGAAGAATCCAAAAAAGTGCTGAAGGCGCTGACAGAGTAAAGAAAATTCAGAATGGCTATGGAAGGAGGGAAGCGGATTGTTGATTACGGTCACAGGCGGCATAGGTAGTGGTAAAACCCGGTTTGCCCTCAAGTACGCAGCCGGGATTAGCCGGGAGGGTGTATATTTATCCACTGGTGATCATGATCCCGTTATTCCCGAATTGCCATCCGCTCATTATCGTGCCATTCATGCCGGGAACGGTCAGCATCTGACAGAGGTGATCACCCAGATTAATCGGGAATCCAATCTGTTTTTGGCGGATCAGCGAATTGTAATTGTAGACAGTCTGACCTCCTGGATGGCTGCCGGTTTCAGGGCAACAGAGGATCTGGATCATCAGCGTTCAGAGACACAGCTTTTGCTTGATGCTTTATTGTCTTATCAGGGGAAGTTGCTTGTGATTACCAATGAAATGCATGGCACATTGCATCCTACCGAGGAAGAACGAATATTTACAGCGAGAATGGCTTCGGTTAATCGGATGCTGCAGATACATGCTGAAAAGATGTACTTGCTGGTATCTGGTCTGGCTATCGATCTGAAGAGTCAGGGCATGCGAAATGAAGATGAACGATAGCGAGATGACATAAACGGGTGACATAAAGAAGCCTCCTTAACCACGAATTGGTGGCGAGGAGGCTTTATTTATTAAGTTATCCTTTTTATTTCTGCTTTTTGCTACGTCTGATCCACCAGATGATACATCCGATGACAATGATGGCCAGAATGACGTACACTACAATGGAATAGACGTCCATGAAGTGCAAAATGCTCTCCCATGATGCGCCAAGCGCAGCACCAACGCAGACCAGAATGACATTCCAGATCAATGTACCAATGGTTGTAAAGAGAAGGAATAAACCAAATTTCATATTGGACATGCCTGCGGGAATGGAGATAAGACTACGGACGAGGGGAACCATTCGGCAGAATAATACGGTCCACATGCCATATTTGTCAAACCATGCATCGACACGGTGAATATCCTCTTTTTTGATGCGCAGAACATGTCCCCAGCGTTCCACAATTTTCTCAAGGCGTTCGACGTCAATGAGTAGACCAATACCATACAGGAGAACAGCACCAAGGACAGAACCAATGGTTGCGGCGATAATAACTCCTGGAAGAGTGAGACTGGTATAGGTGGTCATGAATCCGCCAAACGGTAGAATGATTTCGGATGGAATCGGGGGAAATACGTTCTCAAGAGCAATAATGAGTGCAATGCCTATGTAGCCGTATTGTTCCATGAAATCGGTTATCCAGTTTTGCATAATCGTCTCCTTTACTTTTGGTTTCCTTCGATTTGTCGTATACTCGGCAGAGCACACCAATTCTTATATACGTGTAAAGCGATAGACGGGTTTCTGAAAAAATGGCATTCCCGTATTCATTATTATATTACCAATTGGAGGGATAACGATGGGCATATATACACGAACAGGTGACGAAGGACAGACTTCGGTCATCGGTGGACGCGTCATCAAGGATGATGACCGAGTTGAGGCTTATGGCACGATTGATGAATTGAACTGTTTTGTAGGCCAGGCGATCAGCCTTATTGACTCGGCTCAAGGGGAATTTGAAGATCTGCGTGAACATCTGCTGGAAGTTCAGCAGGAACTGTTTGATTGCGGGTCGGATCTGGCCTTCGTGAAGATTAGTGAGACCAGATATAAGGTGAGAGATGAAATGGTCACACGTCTGGAACAATGGATTGACCAGTATGATGCAGAGAATCCAAAAGTGGAACGGTTCATTATTCCTGGTGGCAGTCAGCTGTCCTCTGCTCTTCATGTGTGCCGTACTGTATGTCGTCGCGCAGAGCGTCGCACGGTAACACTCGGACAACATACGGACATTAACCCGTCTGTACGACGGTATCTAAACCGACTTTCTGATTACTTCTTCGTGGTTGCACGGACGGCCAACGCGAGACAACAGGTGGCGGATATTGAATATGTGCGGAGCAAAAAAGTCTTCCGCCGCAAAGAATGAGCCAATATTATTCGCCGATTGTCTACACGGTGACCGAACAAGAAGATGGCTGGCTGCTGAAGACCGTGCTTCAGCGCCGGCTGCTGGTGTCACGTAAGCTTTTGTCCAAAATCAAGCTGACGGAGCAAGGTGTCATGCTTAATGGAGAGCGCGTGTACATTAGCGTCAAGGTAGCTGCGGGTGATGTCGTTGAAGTTCGGATGGAGCAAGAGGAATCGGATGATATATTGCCTGAACCTATTCCATTTACCGTTCTGTATGAAGATGAGCACTTGCTTATTGTAAACAAGGATGCGGGCATCATCGTTCATCCGACACATGGACATTACACGGGTACTTTGGCAAATGGCGTTGTTCATTATTGGAAATCCAAGGGTGAGCGCTTCCGGTTCAGACCGATTCATCGACTTGATCAGGAAACGTCAGGTGTGCTCGCAATAGCCAAGAACCCTTATGTGCATCAGCATGTGTCTGAACAGATGATCGCGGGAACAGTGGATAAGAAATATATTGCACTTGTACACGGCAGCCCAGCCCCGGAACAAGGGTCGGTAGATGGACCGATTGACCGCGATCCAGAAGAGCCACACCGCCGAATCGTAACACCTAATGGTTACGCTGCAAGAACGTTGTACACGACCGTAACACGTTGGTCAGGGGGCAGTGCCAGCGCGATAAGTCTCAAGCTGGAAAGTGGCAGAACCCATCAGATCAGGGTACATATGACTTCTATCGGATGCCCGTTGATAGGTGATCGCATGTACAAGACACTACCTGTGCATGAGATCGATGAGCAAACCATGGCTGTTCGTGAGGAACGGGATACCTGGATCGAACGCCAGGCATTACATGCCTGTGAGCTGACGTTCGAACACCCAATTCTACAGGAACGCATAACGTTCCAAGCTCCTTTTCCAGTGGATATGGCCGCGCTAGAGCAGCGTTTGAATGATGAGGCAGCTCCCAGAGAAGAACTGTAGGAAGCTGCGACGGGGCTCTTAGATTTCCTTAGATATGAACCGTGTGTCGCAGCTTTCTGCACAGCCCGTCGTGCTTGGCAGCAACACTGGTTTTGATGTGGTGCGAGGAATGCTTCCTGCACCCGAACAATATGCCGTAGGCTAATCATTATGGTTGTATGGTTTCATGTATGGGTGTTTAGCATTTTCATGTTAAATCTTTTAAGCTTATTAATTTTTTAAGCTTTGAAAAATATTAAAGTAGTAAGGTCTTGATCCAAAAAATATAGCGAATGTGTTTTGATCTCATTCGCAAAAGTCAGTAAAGTTGCATGGCGATGGTATCGATTTGGAGCGACTTTTGGATTTGCGAAGCAAACCAAGGGAAGCGAGAAATCGAAACCGGAGCCACACACTAGGAGGAAAATCAATGAGTAACTTAAAAGTATATCAATATGCCAAATGCGGCACATGCCGCAAAGCTGTAAAATGGCTTGAAGCTCAGGGACATGAGCTGGAGTTAATCCCTATTTTTGACTCACCGCCTTCAGAATCTGAACTAACAGAACTCATCCAAAAGAGTGGACTGGAAGTGAAGAAGTTCTTTAATACGAGTGGGGAAGTGTACAAAGAACAACAACTGAAGGACAAACTTCCGGGAATGTCAGCTGATGAACAGATTCGTTTATTGGCTTCCAATGGTCGTCTGATCAAACGTCCAATCGTTACGGATGGAGAAAAGGTGACGGTTGGATTCAAGGAAGAAACGTACGAGCAGGAATGGAATAACGCGTAAACGCGCTGAATATCAGCCTTGAATTGTTCAAAATTCAGGGCTTTTTTGGCTGATCGATGGTTGGCGGAACTATGCTATAATGATAGAATTAGTTCGATATTTTATTTGCTATAGAAATTGAACTAAAGATTTACACGAAAATGGAGAGGACAGAAATAACCTGAAGAAGCGGAGCGTTCGCCTTTATCCCCGGATTTTCCCTTTTGGAAAAGGGAATCAAAAAAATCTGGGGGTAACAGCGATCAGAAGGTTGTTCTGTCATCGGAATGGTAAGTGTAAATATACTTTAGTTTAATTTCTATAGAATCAGGACAGGAGAGAACAAATTCAAGTGAATCAACGTAATGAACCTACTTTGTTGCTGGTAGACGGTATGGCGGTGTTGTTCCGTGCTTTTTATGCGACATCTGCAAGCGGATATATCAGACGTACAAAGGCAGGATTGCCTACCAACGCAGTCTACGGATTTATCCGTTATTTCTGGGATGCGGTTCAGACTTTTGGGCCAAGTCATGTCGTATGTTGTTGGGATATGGGCGGTAAGACGTTCCGCGGTGAAGAATATGCAGCCTACAAAGGCAACCGGGCCGAAGCTCCGGATGACCTGATTCCCCAGTTTGCCCTGATTCGTGAAGTTATGGATAGCCTGGGTATTCCCAATATAGGTGCACAAGGATTCGAAGCCGATGATTGCATCGGGACGCTTGCGAAGTATTATACCGAAGAGACCGATATGAATGTTATGGTGCTGACGGGTGACCACGACATGTTGCAACTGATCAATGACCGCACGAGTATCATTATTATGAAAAAAGGCCATGGCAACTACATGGTGTACAACCCTGAAACGCTGATGGCAGAGAAACAACTGACACCTCGTCAAGTGATTGACATGAAGGGTCTGATGGGAGATGCCAGTGACAATTATCCCGGAGTACGGGGAATTGGTGAGAAAACAGCGTTGAAGCTTGTACAGGAATACGGCTCCATTGAAGGGATTTTGAGCAACATGGATAAACTGACCCCTTCGGTGCGTAACAAGATTGAAAATGATCTGGACATGCTTCATCTGTCCCGCAAACTGGCAGAGATTCATTGTGCTGTTCCGGTTGCCTGTGCGCTGGATATCTGTGAATTGCGTCTTGATCCGGATATGGTGATGGACAAGTTTGAACAACTTGAGATGAAGAGCCTTGGCTCTTGGATGGGAGTGGCAATAGGGTGAGCAACATGAAGAACGTACGAACAGGCAAAAAGTGGTGGACAGGGGCTATGGCCCTCGTCCTGGCCTTGCCCGTAATTCTTTCGGGAGCAGTAAGTGCACCACAGACAGTGGATGCCAAAGCAGCAATCAGCACCAAAGTACAGAAAGTAAAAGCAGCAGGACGTAATTTTACCGTACAGACCGTTTCAATTCCGAAGGGAACACCGGTTACCGTGGGACTCGCGAAGAAGCAAGTTGGCCAGACGGCAACATTGCCATCGATTGTGAAAGCCTATGGTGCACAAGCAGCCATTAACGGAGCATTTTTTGAAGCATATAACGGAGCACCAGATCCATACGGTATGTTAATAGCAAATGGTAAGGTCATACATATTGGAAGATACGGAACATCCATCGGATTTAAGGAAGATGGCTCGGCGATTATGGATTCACTTCAGGTGAGTTTAACAGGTAAAGTAACGGATACAAAAGGCAAATCACGCAGTTGGTATGCGACATTTATTAATCGAACACCCTCTGCGAATGCAAGCATTACGATGCTGTATACGCCTGAACGAGGTGCCACAGTTGGGTTCAAAGGTGGTACTGCAGTAGTCATGGAGAAAGGTATTGTGACCAAAAAAGTGCCCAATACAAATGTAGCGATTCCTAAGAATGGCTCGGTGTTGGTCTTCACAGGTAATCAGAAGTCTTCTTCGGATCGTTTCACCGTTGGTTCGACCGTAGAAATGAATTATAAGTATACGAACGCAGCAGGCAAAGAGATCCCTTGGCAAGATGTAGTGACTGCTGTTGGGGCAGGACCACGTCTGGTGAAAGACGGCAAGGTAGCTGTAAATCCGACGAGCGAAGGTTTCAAGGATGCCAAGATTCTTAATGCTTCCGGAGCCAGAAGTGGTATTGCAATCATGACGGACGGTTCTGTTATGCTGGCTACCGTTTCCGGAGCAACAATCAAGGAGTGGGCAGCGGTGATGCAGAAGCTTGGTGCCAAACAGGCCATGAATCTGGATGGCGGTGCTTCCTCGGGTATGTATGCCGGGGGCAAAATGCTGACTTCTCCAGGTCGGTTATTGAGTAATACACTCGTATTTGGCGGCTCTGTGCGTTAAAAGAAAGTGATTATGGGAGGTATGACGCAAATGACACTCGCATCTGATCGAAAGCCAGGGGAGGGCGATACAGCTGTTCTGGCCATTAATGTAGGCCTGCCGCAGCCGCTCCCTGGGCAGAAGCGTGAAGTGCTGAGCGGCATTGTGAAACATCCTGTATCCGACGTGGTTTTCCTGTCATTCACTGGAATGACAGGGGACGCGCAGGCGGATCTGGTGCATCATGGCGGCCCTGACAAAGCCGTTTGTGTATACGATTACAGTCGTTATCCGGCGCTGGAACAACTGATGGATCGCAAGCTGGATTGGGGAGCTTGTGGAGAAAATCTGACGGTTGAAGGCTGTGCCGAAGAAGACGTACGGATTGGTGATGTGTACGAGTTGGGCGAAGCCACAGTGCAGGTCAGTCAGCCCAGACAACCTTGCTTCAAGCTGGGTGCGAGGTATGACTATAAGGAGCTGCCTGTTTATTTTCAGGAGAGTGGATATACCGGCTTTTACTTTCGTGTACTGCAAGAAGGTGAGGTAGGGCCTTCATCGATATTTCGACGGATCAGCACCGATCCAACATCAATGACAGTTCTTGAAGCCAATCGAATTATGCATCAGGGGAAAGAAAATGTCGATGGTATCCAGGCGTTGCTGGCCATTCCTGCGCTGTCAGACAGCTGGAGGCAAACGTTAATGAAACGATTGTCCAAGCTGGAGAACAAGTAGCAGGGTAATTATAGTGTCATCAAGTAAAATAATCCGAATTCCTTTTTTAAACTAACTTGGGAGTGTGACTAACATGACGATCTTAGGCGCAATTGAAGCAGGCGGAACCAAATTTGTATGTGGTATTGGCACAGAAAACGGAGAAGTTCTGGAACGCGTAAGTTTTCCAACAACAACACCGGAAGAGACAATGGCTCAAGTGATTTCATTTTTTGAAGGCAAAGGCATTGAAGCTCTGGGTGTAGGTTCATTTGGTCCGATTGATCCGATTGAAGGAAGCCCAACATATGGTTATATCACAACAACACCAAAACCACATTGGGGACAGTATAACGTGATTGGCAAGCTCAAGGAGCATTTTGATGTGCCGATGACATTTGATACCGATGTGAATGGTGCGGCACTTGGAGAAGCAACCTGGGGCGCTGCACAAGGTCTTGAGAGCTGTCTGTACATCACTGTGGGTACAGGTATTGGTGCAGGTGCTGTGGTTGGCGGTAAAATGGTCCATGGATTGTCACATCCAGAGATGGGACATATCATTGTACGCAGACATCCGGAGGATACATACGAGGGTTTCTGTCCGTATCATGGTGACTGCCTCGAAGGCCTTGCAGCAGGACCAGCCATTAACAAACGTTGGGAGCAACCGGCTTATGAACTGCCGGCAGATCATAAAGCTTGGGAGATCGAAGCACATTACCTGGCACATGCACTGATGAACTATGTTCTGATTCTCTCTCCGCAGAAAATCGTCATGGGTGGCGGAGTAATGAAGCAGGAGCATCTCTTCCCGATGGTGCGTAGCAAACTGCAGGAGTTGCTGGCTGGATACGTTCAGCATCCGGCACTTCAATCCGACATTGACCAGTATGTTGTTTCACCAGGACTTGGTGACAATGCGGGTCTGTGTGGTTCGCTGGCGCTTGCCAAGTTGGCATTGAATAAGTAGTTCATTAAGGGATTGACGAATTTTACCATTGTGGTATGATATGGGCAACAGCATAGTACGGTTAATGAGGAAGCACCTCTCTTGCATGGATTTTGCAGGAGGGGTGTTTTTTTTGTGCTGCCTATAGGTAGTATCTTTAACTCGTATAAGCTGAATATTCAAAGGGAGGGAACGAAAATGGAAGTCATTTTCATGAACAGATTGTCCAGAATGTCAGATCAGAATGCAGAGTATGCACAGCTATGGATTGGGGAAGAGGAAGATAGTTGGCAGCTGGGTTGGAGTCGCTACGAGGAAGGAGAGCGTGAGGACAGCATCTGGTATGAAGGGACTTCTTGGGAGGAGCTGCTTCATATTTACCGTCATCAGCTTGCCATACAGATGAGTGAGGGGTACCGACCGCAGTTGCAGGGGTTATTTCATGAGAATGATGATCTGAAATCACGCAGTTATGGTGGACAGCGGCTCCATTGTTACAGTGAGTTATACGGCAATGAGCAATTATATACGGATCTGTGCACATGGCGCAGGAAGAGAGCTGTGTCTGACCGGAAGGCACCGTATTTTATTGCAACGAATCGTCTGCTGCGTTTGATCAGTGCTTTTGTTCCGCAATCGCTGGATGAACTGATGCAACTGCCGGGCGTAGGAGAGAGCAAAGCGACTGAGTACGGTACGGAATGGATGGAGATTACAAACGGGTTGGAGCGTTCAACGACATTCCCGCTGGACTGGGTATACACGGCGCTGAAGGAAGAAGAGTATGAGAGTTGGTTATACAAGCAGAGAGAGCAGAAGTACAAGCAGGAACTTGATAAGTTCACCACGCGTAAGCAGGTGCTTGAAGGAATGAAGGAAGGGTATACTTTAGAGGAGATTGTTAATCGATCCGGATTATCCCGACGCGAGTTGGTTGAGCTGTTAGAGGCACTGGATCACGAAGGTTATGACACCGATTGTCTACTTGATGTGGAGCTGGCAGTGATGCCAGAGAACGAACAAGAGGCCGTATGGAGTGCGTATGAGGAGCTGGGAGATACGTTCCTGAAGCCAGTATTACATAAGGTGTATGGAGGAGAGAAACCCGATGGAGGAAGTCTGGAGCAGGTCTATGAAAGACTGCGCATGATTCGAATCCGCTTCCGTCGGCACGCAGAGACAGAGAAGAATGTTGGTTAATGATTAGAAATGAAAAAAGACGAGGCGTTTCTCCCGGAGGAGCGCTTCGTCTTTGTTATTTCATACGAGTTCATACCCAGTCTTTCTTGCGGAAAATGAAGAACATGCTGAGGCCCAGTGTAACCATCAGGCCAATCACAACAAAATAGCTGTATTTCCAGTTAAGCTCTGGCATATTCGTAAAGTTCATGCCGTATATACCGGTAATGACCGTCAGCGGCATGAAGACCGTGGTAATGGCGGTAAATACACGCATGATCTCATTCGCCCGGTTCGCAATACTGGATTGGTAGGCTTCTCGCAAGTTGCCCATCAGGTCGCGATAAGTCTCAAAGGTTTCAGATATTTTTACAGCATTCTCATAGATGTCACTGAAATACTTTTGCAGTTGATCATCGATGAGACGCAGATCTTTTTTGTTCAGGGTGTTAATGACCTCTTTCTGAGGTCCGAGCACTTTCTTCAGCCACAGAATCTCACTGCGCAGCCCGATGATTTCATTCAGATGTGACTTTTTGGTGTGCATCAGAATGTCTTCCTCAAGCTTCTCGATCCGTGCTTCAATTCGGTCACCTACGGTGAAATAATTATCAACAATCAAGTCAACCAGCAAATACAGCAGACGATCCGGTGTACTGATTTCCTGTTCCCACAGGATTGGTTTCAGTGTACGCAATTCGCTGACCTTTTGCTTTGTAACACTAATAATGAAATGTCTGCCGAGGAACAAGTTCACCGCACGTAGAAATATTTCTTCATCATCGAAACGGATACTATTAATTACAATAAAATAATGGTTCTCATAAATTTCAATCTTCGGACGTTGTTCTTCGTCACTGAGACAGTCTTCCACAGCCAGATCATGCATCAAGAACAGCGGCTGAAGTACCGCCAAATCGTCTACGTCTGCATCAATCCAGTAAAATCCTTCCGCTGGTGGAGTCAGCGCCTGCTGAATGTCGTCCACCGGAATAAATACACCGTTGTTTACCAACCGGATTTTCATCGTTAATCTACTCCTTCTGCACCCGCCAACTTGGCGGATATTATCATTATGGGCGCAAAAAGAACAAATCAGCCGGTCGGCAGCGGAGCCTGGAGATCAGGGCTGCGTTCACTATATAATCAAACGGAAGTCACGTCCCGCTGCCGGCATGCTGATGTCAATTCTCTATGCAGTTTGTCGGAATTCGGCTGCCAGTCAGGCCTCGGGTCGCCATCCATTTAATATGTCACCTCTCACATAAGGGTTTATAACACCTTGTTTAGTATACCGCTGGTACAAGGTGCTTTCAAGCGCAAAAATGTGTCTATTTCGCGCCCTGAGGCAGTGTATGACAACGGATGATGAACGGTTCCGATCTGGACAGCAGACGGAGAACTGCAACTTGACGTGAGGGCATTAATGTAATAAAGTAGACGGTGAACCATATTAAATTACAATCTAATACAGCGAAATCTTATCAAGAGTAGGTGGAGGGACTGGCCCGATGAAACCCGGCAACCGGCGGTATACCGCACGGTGCTAATTCTTGCAGCGACCAAGTGTCAAGTGGCACTGTTGTAACTGAGAGATGAGAGAGGCGCATATCTATTTACATATGACCTTTCTCGAAATCCGAGGAAGGTCTTTGTCATATGCCCCGACTTCTCAGCAGTGATTTTCGCTAAGGGAACTTGAGGTTGTTTGTAACGTTGGATGAAAGAGCAATTCAATGTTTTTACAAGCTCAAGGCAGACTATAACTGTATTGATGTGAAGACATCAAGCCAGAGGTGGCTGCATCTATCTATGCACAAGGAGGAGTTAGACTTACCATGCCAATCAAAATACCCGATACTCTACCAGCAAAAGAAGTACTTGAAGGAGAGAATATCTTCGTCATGGATGAAACTTCTGCATATCAGCAGGATATTCGTCCACTCCGTATCGCTATATTAAACCTGATGCCCACAAAGGAAACGACCGAAACACAATTGCTTCGTCTGGTGGGAAACACGCCTATTCAGGTGGATGTTGTTCTCGTACATCCCAAATCCCATACGTCGAAGAATACGTCTCAGGAGTATTTGGATCTGTTCTATAAAACCTTTGATGAGATTGAGCACCGTCGTTTCGATGGAATGATCATTACGGGTGCCCCGGTGGAACAGATGGATTTCGAAGACGTGAACTATTGGAATGAAATCCAGGAAATCTTCGAATGGACCAAAACCAATGTGACTTCAACCCTCCACATATGTTGGGCTTCCCAGGCAGGTTTATACCATCATTTTGACGTACCTAAGGTTGCACTGGATAAAAAGTGTTTTGGCGTTTTCCCGCATACCATCAATAAACCACATGTTCCGTTGTTGCGTGGATTCGATGAAGTATTCAACGTTCCACATTCCCGTCATACGGAAGTGAGACGCGAAGATATTGAAAAGAATGAGAATTTAGAGATTTTGGCTGAATCCGAGGAAGCGGGGATCTTCCTGGTTGCTACCAAAGACGGCAAACAGATTTTTGCCACAGGACATGCCGAGTATGACCCGTTCTCATTAAAGTGGGAGTATGACCGGGATACAGCCAAAGGGTTGGATATCGCATTGCCTAGACATTATTATCCGAATGACGATCCTTCCCGTGTGCCACCGGCTACTTGGCGCGCTCATGCCAACTTATTATTCTCTAACTGGCTCAATTACTATGTGTATCAAGAAACACCTTACGATATTGGCCCGCAAATCTAATCGAGATTACAGGAGGATGCAGCAATGGAAGACAACAACAAGTTGAAAATCGAAAGCCGCTTAGCACAAATTGGGTCCATCAATGAACCGGTAACAGGCGCCATTAACTTTCCGATCTATCAATCCACTGCGTTTCGCCACCCGAAGCTTGGACAAAGCACGGGGTTTGATTATATTCGTACAACTAATCCAACCCGTAAAGTGTTGGAAGAAGCGGCTGCAGCGCTGGAGTCCGGTGATGCAGGGTTCGCCTGTAGCTCGGGTATGGCCGCACTGCAAACGATCTTTGCCATGTTTGGTCAAGGGGATCATCTGATTGTATCGCTGGATCTGTATGGTGGAACCTATCGTCTGCTTGAACGCATCTTGTCCCGTTTCGGCGTAACTGCAAGTTATGTGGACACAAATGACCTTGCAGCATTGGAGAAGGTTCGTCAGCCGAATACCAAAGCTGTATTCATTGAAACACCAACCAATCCACTGATGATGATCACTGATGTGGAAGCTGTTGCTTCCTGGGCGAAAAGTTACAACCTGTTGACCATTGTTGACAACACGTTGTTGACTCCATTTTTCCAACGTCCGATTGAACTCGGTGCCGATATCATCATTCATAGCGCTACCAAATATCTGGGCGGACACAATGATGTGCTGGCCGGACTAATTATAACTAAGGGTGAGGCATTATCTGCAGAGATGGCATTCCTGCATAATTCCATTGGAGCGGTATTGTCACCAAGTGACTCCTACCAGTTGATGAAAGGTATGAAAACGCTGGCTCTTCGCATGGAGCGTCATGAATACAATGCGCTTACCATTGCCAAATATTTGCTTGAGCATCCAGCGGTGGGTGAAGTGTACCATCCAGGCCTGTCGGATCATCCGGGGTATGAGGTGCAGAATAAACAATCCACGGGTAACACAGGTATCTTCTCTTTCAAAGTGAAGGATGCACGTTATGTTGAACCATTGCTGCGTCATATCAAACTGATTGCTTTTGCCGAAAGTCTCGGTGGAGTGGAATCCCTCATGACCTACCCAGCGGTACAAACGCATGCGGATATTCCGCTTGAAATTCGTGATGCTGTAGGTGTGGATGATCGACTGCTCCGGTTCTCCGTAGGCATTGAACATGCGGATGATCTGATTGCAGATCTTGGCAATGCTCTTACTGCTGCACAACAGGAAGTTGAAGGAGGCGTGCACTCATGAGTGAGTCCAACAACAAGCCGAATTCCGAGTTGAAATTTGATACCAAATTGCTTCATTTTGGTGATGAGATCGACAAAACAACTGGAGCCTCCAGTGTACCAATCTATCAAGCTTCAACCTTCCATCATTTTGATATCTTCAATCCGCCTCAACATGATTACAGTCGTTCTGGTAATCCGACACGCCAGGCTTTGGAAGATTACATCACACTGCTGGAGGGCGGAGCACGGGGATTCGCCTATTCATCGGGAATGGCGGCGATCTCCAGCGTGTTCATGATGTTCTCCGCAGGAGATCACATGATTGTAACGGAAGATGTATATGGAGGAACGTATCGTTTGCTTACTTCCATATTAAGCCGTATGCAGATCGAGACGACCTTTGTGGACATGACCAATATAGATGAAGTAAAAGCGGCGCTCAAGCCAAACACCAAGGCAGTTTATATGGAAACACCATCCAACCCAACCCTGCGTATTACGGATATCGCTGCAGTGACTGACTGGTCGAAGGAACATGACCTGATCACGATTCTGGATAACACCTTTATGACACCGTACTATCAGCGTCCAATTGAGCTTGGCGTGGATATCGTTGTACATAGTGCTACCAAGTTTCTTGGAGGTCACAGTGATGTGTTAGCGGGGTTAGCAGTTGCTCGCACGGAATCACTTGGCGTACAACTGAAACAGTTGCAAAATGGACTCGGAACTGTACTCGGGGCACAAGAATCCTGGCTTCTGATGCGCGGGATGAAAACCTTGGGGGCTCGTATGGCTCATAGTGAACGGAGCACAGCTAAACTTGCGGCATGGCTTAATGAGCGCAGTGATATTACCGCTGTCTTTTATCCTGGACTGGAGGATCATCCGGGCCGCGAGGCACATGAGCGTCAATCCACAGGATATGGAGCTGTCGTTTCATTTGACGTCGGTTCAGGTGATCGCGCAAAAGCAGTTCTTAACCGGGTGAAGCTACCTATTGTTGCTGTAAGCTTGGGAGCTGTGGAGAGTATTCTGTCCTACCCAGCCATGATGTCTCATGCGGCAATGCCAGCTGAGGTTCGCCGTGACCGTGGCATTACAGACGGGTTGCTGCGCTTCTCCGTAGGTCTGGAAGATATCGAAGATCTCATTGTAGATTTGGAGCAAGCACTTCAGGAATCCTAGCAAAAGTGGATGCCCGAATACGCCGATGCGTATCACTTAAGTTCGAACTAATTCTTTTCCATATGTAAAAATTTTTACTTATTTTTAAAGCACCTGAACATAAGGTGCTTTTTTTCACATGTAACCTGTGTTACGATATGTGGAGTACAGAAATACGATGTTGCCACCAGAACTTGCTTCTCTTGAACAAGTTGGGACGGATCGTTATATAATTTCTCTTCATGAGGGAGGCTTTTTTACGATGAGTACGGTAGACCGTATCTTAGATAAAGCCCTTCGGGGCGAACGTTTGGACTTGGAAGACACGATTCAGTTATTTGAATCCAATGAAGTGGACAAAATCGGGGCAGCTGCTAATGTCATTATGAAACGCATGCACCCTGAACCATACAGAACATTTGTAATTGGGCGTAACGTCAACTACACAAACGTGTGTGATGTGTACTGCCGTTTTTGTGCTTTCTACCGCAGACCTGGTTCGGATGAAGGTTATGTGCTTCCGGACGAAGTTATTTTCCAGAAGATTCAGGAAACGGAAGATGTGAATGGTACCGAGATTTTGATGCAAGGTGGAACGAATCCAAACTTGCCTTTCAGCTATTATACAGACCTGTTGAAAGCCATCAAAGAGCGTTTCCCAAACATCACGATGCACTCTTTCTCCCCAGCGGAGATTATGAAAATGGTTGAAGTATCCGATGGCCTTACATTGGAAGAGGTTGTTCGTGCCATTCACGAAGCTGGACTGGATTCCTTGCCTGGTGGCGGCGCTGAAATTCTGGATGACCGCACACGTCGGAAGATTAGCCGTTTGAAAGGTTCATGGCGTGATTGGATGGACGTTATGCAAACTGCACACCGCATCGGTATGAACACCACGGCAACAATGGTTATCGGCCTTGGTGAATCGATGGAAGAGCGTGCATTGCACTTGCTCCGTGTACGTGAAGCTCAGGACGAATGTATTGCGAACAAGTATGATTCCGAAGGTTTCTTGGCGTTCATTCCGTGGACTTTCCAGCCAGACAATACCAACCTGAAGCTGGAGCGTCAGACTCCGGAAGAGTACTTGAAGACTGTAGCCATCAGCCGCCTGGTGCTGGATAATATCAAGAACATTCAATCCTCTTGGGTAACGATGGGTCCTGAGATTGGTAAGAAGTCGCTTGAATTTGGCTGCAATGACTTCGGTAGCACCATGATTGAAGAGAATGTAGTATCTGCTGCTGGTGCAACCTACAAAGTTAACATTGAATCCATTCTGCGTTTGATTCGGGAGTCCGGTTATATTCCGGCACAACGTAACACGCGATATGACATCGTTCGTATGTTCGACGAAGAAAATTCCGTGCATGAAGATTTCGTAATGCAGAACTAATTCTAATTAATTCAATACTACTCTTTATAAACTTTGATCGTTAGATAAGTATTTATGAAGCCAAGCCCGCTGACTACTCCGTTTGGAGAGACGGCGGGCTTTTTGATTTCTTTCTGTGGTTCGAGGTCATCAAACAGTACATGTTACGCAATTGGCGATATTTTATATTGAAATTGAACTGTTACAATGAAAGGGAACTTGTGTAGTCAGACACGCTGGAAGGGGTAAACCAATGAAGAGAAGAATACTTGGCAAGACAGAACTGAACGTACCTGTATTAAGCTTTGGAGCATCCTCTCTCGGTTCTGTATTTCGTGACATTGACCGGAACGAAGGGATTCGCACTGTACATGCGGCCGTAGATGCGGGGATGAATTACATAGACGTTTCGCCTTACTACGGACTGACAAAGGCAGAGACGGTGTTGGGTGAAGCCATCCGTAGCTTGCCGCGTAGTTCATATATGTTATCAACCAAAGCCGGACGGTATGGGGAAAATGAGTTTGATTTTTCACGTCAGCGGATTCTGGATAGTGTGCAAGAGAGCCTGGATCGACTGCATACAGACTATATCGACATTCTGTTCCTGCATGATATTGAATTTGTGCCAGCAGAGATTATTATCGAAGAAGCTTTTCCAACGTTGCTGCGTTTGAAAGAGCAGGGAGTTATACGACATGCGGGCATTTGTGGATTGCCCTTGCCGTTGTTCGAGAAGGTTCTGCCACAGATCGATGCAGATGCCATCATCTCGTATTGTCATTATTCATTAAATGATACTTCATTGTTATCGCTGTTACCGCTGTTAGAAAAAAAAGAAATTGGCCTTGTGAATGCTTCGCCTCTTTCTATGGGTTTGTTAAGTACCCGAGGTGCTCCTGCCTGGCATCCGGCAGATGATCGTGTGAAAGAGCTCTGCCTGAAGGCTGCCCGCTTCTGTGCAGAACAAAGCAGTGACATTGCCAAGCTGGCCGTGCAATTCTCAACGGCGAATGAACGTATACCAACAACACTGGTGAGCAGTGCCAACCAGCGCAATATTGTTAATAACGCAGCCTGGATAGAGGAACCGATAGATCAGGATCTGCTGGATGAAGTGCTGCGCATTCTGGCTCCATTGCATAACGAGACGTGGTCAAGCGGACGTCCTGAATATAATAATACAAAGAATAACAACATGACATCAGAAGCGTCTAAGGGGGAACAAGGATGAGAGCCATTGTATGTGAACAAATAGACCGTTTGGAGCTGCAAGATCTGCCTCAACCGGAACGAGCAGAAGGGGAGGCATTGGTTGCCATTCGACGAATTGGGATCTGTGGAACGGATCTGCATGCGTACAAAGGCAATCAGCCATTCTTTACCTACCCTCGCGTACTCGGTCATGAACTGGCGGCTGTTATTGAAGAGATCGGTCCGAACGATGCAGGGCTACAGCCAGGGGATCAGGTAAGTATTATTCCGTATCTGCATTGCGGTCATTGTATTGCATGTCGCAGTGGAAAAACCAATTGTTGTGCGTCCATGCAAGTCATGGGTGTGCACGTAGACGGAGGCATGAGAGAAAAAATCAGCGTGCCTGTCTCACATCTGCTCTCAGCAGAAGGTTTGACACTGGATGAGACAGCAATGGTTGAACCATTGAGCATTGGAGCCCATGCAGTCAGGAGAGCGGGAATCAAGCCAGGTGAGCATGTGGTTGTGATTGGAGCTGGCCCCATTGGATTGGGTGTGATGGCATTTGCCAAACAGGCGGGAGCACGTGTTATCGCCGTTGATCGTAATCTGGACAGACTGGAGCTTAGCCGGACTTGGGCTGGAGCCGATGACCTGGTACAGGCCAATGAACATACTGTACAACAAGTGGCTGACATCACGGGAGGCGACTATGCTACAGCTGTCTTCGATGCAACAGGTAACGTGAATTCCATGAATGATGCCATTCAATATGTGGCGCATAGTGGTCAACTCATTTTTGTAGGGCTGGTGAAAGCGGATATTACCTTTCATGACCCTGAGTTTCACAAGCGGGAGATGAGTATCCTGGGTAGTCGAAATGCAACCCGTGAAGATTTTGAACAGGTCCTGTCGACCTTGCGTCAAAAGAAATTAAGCATGGATGGGTATATCACACACCGAGTGGACTTTAAGGAGTTACCTTCTGCAATAGACCAATGGCTATTGCCAGATTCACATGTCGTTAAAGCCATTGTTGAACTATAATAACAATTAATTATAATAACAGAAAAAAACGCTCTCTGACCTTGGTGGACAATACTGTCCATCCATAGGGGAAGAGAGCGTTTTTTGTAAGTTGAATTAAAATTACACGATAACGAAGAGGACAGAAAAAACCTGAAAAAGCGAAGCGTTCGCCTGAAAGATTTCTGAAAGAAAGCTGCTTCGAAAGCATACGCTATCCCCGGATTTTTCCCTTCAGAAAAGGGAATTGAAAAAATCTGGGGATAACAGCGATTGGAAGGTTGTTCTGTCATCGTAGTGTCAGTGTAAATATCTTTAGTTCAACTTACATGAGCTATTATTTTTCCGGATTTGTCACAATACCCGCATGTGGATCAATGTGACGCACAATGGACTTCAACCAGATCATCTCCAGAACATGTACCTCATAATAAAGTGCACCCGGGATCTGCCTGATCCATCCTTCCGCCATCGCGAGTTGTGTTGAGTCAGAAGTGGCTTCCAGCGTTCCAGGTTCACGGCGCAGCCGTTTGCGTACAGCTTTTTCAACTTGAGAGCTTTGTGTGGTCAAAATGCATACTTTGCGTTTGGAAGAGAAACCCCTGAACGCAATGTACACCATTTCATAAGCAATAAGATAGGCGATTACGGAATACATCGCTTGGTCCCAACCAAAGACAACACCAGCAGCTGTCAGTATCAACAAATTAAGCAGCATGATTATTTTTTCGATAAGCATCCGTTTTCCGCTAAATACACGTTCAGGTGGGCGGGAAGACGGATCACCGATTTCCAGCGTATCCAGTGTCCCACCATACCGCACGACGAGCCCAATTCCGAGTCCGAGGCATAATCCGCCAAACATGGCGGCAGCCAGCGGATGCTCTACAAGTGGCGGCATGGGATGAAGCACAATGGCACCGATCGAAAAGACAACCAGACCCAGAACAGTAACCAGTACAAATTTCTTCTGCACAATCTTGTAGGACAGAAATATAAACGGAACATTGAATAAAAATAGGAATAATCCAATTCTCATTTCGGTCCAGTGGGCGAACAGGGAGGAAATGCCTGTAATGCCTCCAATAATGATCTTATTGGGGTGTAAGAACAATTCAAGTCCCACGGAGGCCAGAATTCCACCGACAATCACAAGTAACAGGTTTAACCAGCGGCGGGAAGACGAGATTCTGGTCTTGGCGGTGTTTGGCACCGGATTAGCCGATATCAGAGGTGCTTTCATAGGTCATCCTCCTTAGTGCGGCTTTCGAGCCATCCCCCTGGGTTAGTCACAGAAAGATCGGCGTAGAGCCGCGAAGTACGATAGTATGTCTGTTCTGCACAGACATAGGGATTATCCTTCTTTCTGCAGAACCTTCGGTTCTTCTTTCTTTTTCCGAGGATCTTTGAACTTAAATATTTTATCCAATAAACGGAATACATGTTTGGACTCTTTGGTTAATAAAGGACCCAGAATGGCCAGAATTAGGACATACAGTGCGGCAAACGGTTGAATCATTGGCAGCAGTCCTCCTGCTTTACCCATGTTGGCCAAGATGATGGAGAATTCACCCCGTGACACAATGGTTAATCCAATATTGGCCGATGCTTTGGGCGATAGTCCTGCACTGCGTCCGGCCATCATACCTGCCAGGAAGTTACCGAACAATGTAATAACAACTGCAATCAGAGCTAACCATACGGCTTCGCCACCCAAGGACAACGGATCAATGGACAATCCAAAGCTGAAGAAGAAGATGGCTCCGAAGAAGTCACGGAACGGCAGAATCAAGTGCTCAATCCGCTTCGCGTGTTCTGTTTCAGCAAGCACCAGTCCAACCAGTAATGCACCAATCGCTTCGGCAACATGAATGGTTTCAGAGAAACCGGCTACCAGGAACAAGGCTCCAAATACAACAAGAGAGAATAGCTCATTCGATCGAATTTTAAGCAATTTGTTTAGTAGTGGTGTTGCTTTGCGTCCAAGGATAATCACGATAAGCATGAATCCGAGGGCAATAAGTGCGGACATGATGACGCCTCCGATGGAGGATGAATCACTAAGCACAAGTCCGGACAAGATCGAGATATATACAGCGAGGAATACATCTTCGAACATAATAATACCGAGTATCATCTCTGTTTCCGGGTTGGCCGTTCGTTTCAAATCAACGAGTACCTTGGCCACGATGGCACTGGAAGAGATGGTAGTTATACCTGCGATAATAAGTGCTTCTGCAACTGGGAAACCGGACATAAATCCGAATATTAATCCCAGCGTAAAGTTAATCCCGATGTAGATCGAGCCGCCAACTGCAATAGAGCGACCCGATTTAATTAAACGACCTACCGAGAATTCAAGTCCAAGGTAGAAGAGAAGGAACAGGATACCGATCCGACCCATAAATTCAATAAAAGGCTGACTCTCAATAAAGCGGAAGTCCAGATGCCAGATTTTCATGGCATGTGGCCCAACGGCCATCCCGATCAGAATATAAAACGGAACGACCGAAAATCTTAGTTTTGCCGATAAAAGGCCGGCTGCCGCAATGAGCACAAGGGCCAGACCTACTTCGAATATCAAATGATCCATCTATTTACCCCCTTCCAGTCAGGAGGAGGGATTTAAACAGTTTCTGCTGATTGCGTTCGCCAACGGCTACTACCGTGGATTCTGCACTGATAACTACCTCCGGACCTGGGCTGATATGTTTTTTGTGATTTTTCTCTACAACGGCGATAACCGTTGCCCCAGAGTTTTGACGCACGTCCAATTCACCGATGGATTTGCCGATACTCCCAAAGGAAGGTTCGATTTTGTACCACTCGATAATCAGGTCGTCAAACGTTACTTCAATATTTTCAAGCTGCTTTGGTTTGTAAGTTAATCCACCAACAATAGCAGCAATTTGTCGTGCTTCGTAATCGTCAAGTGTGATCATCGAGATGCTTTGATCGGGATCATCATACTCGAAGTGGTACATTTCCCGGCGACCGTCATCGTGAATAATAATGACAATTTTATCACCGCTGCTTGTTTCAATCTGAAATTTTTTGCCGATTCCCGGCAAGTCTGTTTCGCGTACATCCATGGATTGTTGCCTCCTTATAATTAGGGGCTGGCCACAGAAGACAGGCTTATTTCCCGAAAATGATAAATCTGCTGCTCAAAGGAACATCAAAAGATGCGGGTAAACAGAGCCAGAAATTCCTGACACAGCCATATGATTTGAATTTGTCGATGTGGGTACAACAAAAATAGGTACTGTCGTAAACATTGGTTTATCTAACGTGTGCTAAAAGGGTTATAAGTTATGCACAAGCGCACCGTCTTAAATACAGAGGTGTCTCCATGCAAAAGCAACCTGTAAATACGGTGTAACGGCTAGTGAAGAGCGTTCACGTATTTTGGTGCTATAGGGGTGAGGGATACATACATGCTGGTAAACTTAATAGGTAGCAGAAATAATCTGCGTTTAAACAGACAATACCACGGTTTAAAGGACAGACCCGTTGTAGGGATTCGCAGCATCAATAACAATGCGAGGACAAGAAAGACAGGCTTATTATGCGTAACCGCAATCAGCTTGGACATAACTTGTGGGTATTTGCGAATAACAGGTTTCTGCTGGGATTCGGGTATTTGCGACAGCACTTCCTTGTTGGAAGTTGCGTCAACAGACACCCCAACGGCAGATTCGGACTGCATCGGAATAGGGAAGCACAAGGCTTGGAAAACGCACAAAATGATAATGATAGTGTAGTGGAGTATTCTAGGTTGTTGTCTCATTTTGGCTTCCCTCCTTTTCCGTGAAACATACTGTTATTAAAATAATAACACATTTTTGTCTTAACTCCAAACCTCTTCATAATATACTGAGAAATCATGACACGCTTTCCATCAATCCGCTTCGTATATCCCCATCGGCCTTGCCATATACTTTGAACAGGAAGGAAAGGAGTGATTCTTGTGGAACTGTTTGCTGTATGGACCGATGTATCGGGGCAAGAGGAAGCGGATCAATTTTATCGTTGTGTCAAGGAAAAAACCAAAGGTTTACATATAAGTAAAAGAGGATTTCGGCTCACCTTCAAACATAATGATGGAAGAGCAACCTGGGTATGCAGAGGGAATGAGAATCACGAAGACTTCCAGCAATGGCTTCCCCGGATCAGTGATCTGCTCTCCCTTGGACTCGCCGACTTCATTATGGAGACACAAGAACGGAACATGGTGGAGGATATGATCGCCAAGGCATGTTCTGTCATGGATGAGCATGAGGTGGAGAAGGTCAATCGAATCTGCATGCCACTTCTATTAAATGGTGATCTGGATCAGCCCGGACTTCGGGAGCGCCGACGTACTACATTAGCCAGTGGACTAAGGCAGGACCTGGAGGATGTTCACTTTTTTCACCTTGAAGGCATTATCAACTTCCGCATACGGCCATATAAGCAGGAGCTTCAGGAATTAGTGGAGTATGCGCTCGATGAGTTCTGGATGGATCGGCAGTATGAAGAGTTTATGGGGCTGTTGAAATATTTTGTGTTTTTTCAAGAAGCCAAAGTACCTCTGGTCCATCTTGTACACAAGGGAATGCATGAATTTCAGGTGCTGGATGCTGGACTTAATCTGTTACCCGTGCAAAAGGATGAACAGGTTGTTGTGGAAATGCCGGGTCTGGAACTGGAGATGGATATTGAAGATATGATTGTAAGTACACTCATCTCTATCTCTCCTGAGAAAGTCATGCTTCATACACGTACCCCGGATCTGCCAATCATCTCGACCATATGCCAGATCTTTGAAGACAAAGTGCAAATATGTCATCATTGCCCGGAATGCGAAGTGCTGCGCTCAGGATTGTTGACAGGTCTTGACGCAAGTGATCTCGGCAATTATAATAACTGTTGATCCATGAATTTTTCATGTGAACCATTGAACCAAAAGCGTTGACAAAGACAATGACCACACGCTAGATCAGTGCAGAGAGAGGAACCTAGGCTGAAATTTCCTCCGGATATCACGTATGGTTTACCCCTTTGTAGCTGCAATTTTGAAAGTGGAGTTAGAATATCGCCTTTATTGGGGATTATCCGCGAGTAAGGATCTGCCGGGTCATGCCCGTTATCGTCATGCCAATGAGGGCTGTATTTGCGAATAGGATGAATCAGCTGAATTAGGGTGGAACCACGAGTATATAACACTCGTCCCTTTGCCGGGACGGGTGTTTTTTGCGTTCCTTTGCAAAATGACTGGAACAGCAATAGATAATCAGTCCATAAATATCTGGACACGAAGGTTACATTAACAGGAGGAATGAGACAAATGGCAGTGAACATTAAACTACCGGATGGTTCGGTACGTGAGTACGCGGATGGCAGCACCATTGAGGACGTAGCCGCTTCGATTAGCAGCGGATTGCGCAAAAATGCCGTAGCCGGCAAGCTGGATGGTATCGTGGTGGACTTGTCCACAACACTTCATGAGGGAGCATTGGTGGAGATCGTAACTCTGGATTCACCAGAAGGACTTGAAGTGATGCGTCATAGTACAGCTCACTTGATGGCTCAAGCAGTGAAACGTTTATATGGTAACAAAGAGGTACGCCTCGGTATTGGCCCTGTCATCGAAGATGGTTTCTACTATGATATGGACCTCGAACACCCGCTTAATCCTGAAGATCTGCAAAAGATCGAGAAGGAAATGGAACGTATTGTAAACGAGAACTTGCCAATTGTACGTAAGGAAGTTAGCCGCGAGGACGCGATCAAAACGTTTGAAGAAGTGGGCGATCCTTACAAGCTTGAGTTGATTCGTGATTTGCCAGCGGACAGCGTGATCACGATTTATGAGCAAGGTGAATTCTTCGACTTGTGTCGTGGCCCTCACGTTCCATCGACTAGCAAAATCAAAGTGTTCAAACTGATGAATGTTGCTGGTGCTTACTGGCGTGGAGATAGCAAAAACAAAATGCTTCAACGTATCTATGGTACGGCTTTTGTGAAAAAAGCACAGCTGGACGAGCATTTGCACTTCCTCGAAGAAGCTAAAAAACGGGATCACCGTAAGTTGGGTAAAGAGCTGGAAATGTTCACATTCTCCCAACTGGTCGGTCAAGGCTTGCCAATCTGGTTGCCTAACGGTGCGAAGCTGCGCCGTACTCTGGAGCGTTATATTGTGGATCTGGAAGAAAGCCTGGGATACCAGCATGTATACACACCAGTTCTGGGTAACGTGGAATTGTACAAAACATCTGGACACTGGGAGCACTACCAGGAAGATATGTTCCCGAAAATGGTAATGGATAACGAGGAACTTGTTCTCCGTCCAATGAACTGTCCTCACCATATGATGGTGTACAAGTCCAGCATGCACAGCTACCGTGATCTGCCAATCCGTATTGCGGAGCTTGGCATGATGCACCGTTATGAAATGTCGGGGGCGTTAACAGGTCTGCACCGTGTACGTGCAATGACACTGAACGACTCACACATTTTTGCTCGGCCGGATCAGATCAAAGAAGAGTTCGCTCGTGTTATCGAGTTGATTCAAACCGTGTACAAGGATTTTGGTATCAACGAATATCGTTTCCGTCTGTCCTATCGCGATCCGAAGGATACCGAGAAATACTTCCAGAACGACGAGATGTGGGAGATGTCCCAACGCATGCTGCGTGAAGTTGTGGAAGAACTTGACCTTCCTTTCTATGAAGCTGAAGGTGAAGCGGCGTTCTACGGTCCGAAGCTGGATGTGCAGATCAAAACAGCCCTGGGCAAAGAAGAGACATTGTCTACAGTTCAACTGGACTTCCTGTTGCCTGAGCGCTTTGAACTTGAATATGTGGGAGATGACGGACAGAAACATCGTCCGGTCGTTATTCACCGCGGTGTAATTAGTACAATGGAACGTTTCACAGCATTCTTGCTGGAGAACTTTGCAGGAGCTTTCCCGCTGTGGTTGTCTCCGGTTCAGGCTAAAGTGATCCCGGTATCCGGAAACTTCGACGATTATGCGCGTGAAGTGGAAGCGAAGCTGAAACGTGCGGGAATCTCTGCTGAAGCCGATCTGCGGAATGAGAAGCTTGGATATAAAATCCGTGAGGCGCAGCTTGAGAAAATGCCTTATATGTTTGTTGTTGGTGAGAATGAGCGTAATGCAGAAGCAGTATCCGTGCGTAAGCGTGGAGAAGGCGATCTGGGCATGAAACCGGTTGATGAAATTATTGCTCAATTGAAAGAAGAAATTGCAACACGTTTGGTATAAATGAACAAATGATCTATCAGATAACCAGCGCATAAGCTGCGCTGATCATCTGCATAACGCCTGGATAACATGGGATTGACCTATGTTATCCAGGCGTTTTTTCGTAGTGTTTGCAGTAAAAAGTATAGATTAATTGCTTTTTGGAAAACCTTTGCAGTGAGGGGGAGGTTATACAATGAAAAAGCAATTCTCAATTCAAAAGAAACATATACGGGGTTTATTGGTTGGCTGTGTGATGTTCGCCGGGATGATGATTAACCTGAATCAGGCGAATGCCTATACATTTGAAGAGGAAAGTACAGTACTGCATGTCGAGAGTCAGAGCAGCGGCAGTGAAGGTCTGATGATTGAAACTTCGAGCAAGTCTGATCAAGAATTTCCGGAACAGGTCAGCCATCAATACAGCGATGAGGCCCAGCTGACAACCATGGTGTATATGGCTTTATTGTGGTCACCACAACCAATGGTCATTCCAAGACCTGAGCTTCCAGAAAAACAAGTGGCAGATCCTTCTATGCCGGTGCTTGCTCCGCGTTCAGAACAAATTCTGGGTACACAAAAGGTTACAGCAACGGGATATACGGCAGGTGTGGAGTCTACAGGAAAAGGACCCAAACATCCTCAATACGGAATTACGTATTCCGGTGTCAAAGTACGCCGTGATAAAGAAACAGTTTCCACGATTGCAGCTGATCCAAAATTATTCCCAATGGGTTCCATTCTGTATATTCCGGGCTATGGTTACGGAATTGTTGCAGATACGGGTTCAGCGATCAAAGGCAATAAAATCGATCTGTATTTCCCGACAACCAAGCAAGTGTACAAAGAGTGGGGCAAAAAGGATGTGGAGGTACAGGTGATCAGGCAAGGCGCTGGAAAGTGTACAGAAAAGATGCTCAGCGAGTTGGCCGATGCGATCGATGTGTACAAATCTGTACCGGATTCCTGGCTGGACAAAGCCATTTAATTTCACATGTGAACATGAATAACAGAAGTGCTCTCTCCACATAATATTGACTGGGGACGAACCCCGCGGTGCAGCAATGCATCGTAAATATGAAGAGAGAGGTGATTCGTTGTGGCTAAGAAATCACAAGGGTACCAAACGCCAAACGAGAAGTACAATGCAGAGTTTGGAGAAGAGAATGCAGCAGCAAAAGTGAAGCAATCCGCTCAAAACAAAGTACAAGATAATTTCCAAACACCTGATGAAAAATACAATGCCGAGTTCGGTGTAGAAAACACAGGCCAAACTGGCCAAGGTCAAGGCAAAGCATCAAAATACAAAAAATAATTGAAGATTCATTAATCAAATGATGATTCAGCACCCTGGAGCAGCAGCTCCGGGGTGTTTTACATATGCGAAGTTTTTTACATTAATATCCTCCCATCTCAGTCTCGAGACCGAGATGAATTCCATCTGCCGCCGCTGTTCGCATTGTCTTGTCTGAGTTACACTGGATACATAATACAGACAAAGGAGACATGAGCGATGAAACGATCGACGCGTGACCGCTGGTGGGTTGGCATACCTCTTATTGCTATTGGTGCGATGATCTTGTTCAGACAATTGGGATATGACATTGATGTAGGATATATTTTCAGAACATATTGGCCGTTATTTCTAATCTGGTGGGGGGCCAAAGGAATATCCGAGATTCGTCGCAACGGGGGTTACGCCTTTATTGGACCGGTAATTGTACTGGCGATAGGTGGTTACTTTCTTGCCCGTAACCTGGGATGGATTGATTACTCCATGGGGGAGTTCATTCGTTATCTGATCCCGGTTATGCTGATTGGCGGAGGATTGTTTGTACTGATTGGGCCACGACGTCGTGATCGGAAACATCATGACAAGATGCAGCCACCTCCAGCACCTGAGCAACCTTATAAACCGTTGTCCCCTGAGGATCTGGAGATGCCGTCGTCGTTTGACGAACAATTCGAGAAAACATTTGGCAAACCAAAACAGGAACAGAAGAACGATCCACATGGCCCTCATTTCACAGGATCAACGGATTCATCATCACAAGGGCATCAATATAAGAAGAAACATCAATCGTATAACTCTAACGATATCGGATATGGAGAACATTATGATGATGGCTACGGAAATGGTTATGGGGATTATGGCAGTGGCAATACCATTAACAAATCGGCGTTCATTGGTGATCTGTACATGGGGCAGGAAGTGTTCTCGTTGAAACCAATGAACATCTCGGCTTTTATCGGAGATACTGTAATTGATTTGACCAAGGCACAGATTCCTTATGGGGAGACGAAGATTGTCATTTCTTCATTTATTGGGGATGTGAAAGTATTTGTTCCAGAAGATATGGATCTGGGTGTGACGGTGACGACAAATTCCTTCATTGGAGATATGTCACTGTTGAACCAGAAACGCGGCGGATTCCTGAGCAGTGCTCAAGCTGAAACGGCTCATTATCGTGAAGCAAGCAAAAAGGTACGCGTTATTGTAAGTGTGTTTATCGGAGACGTCAAAGTGAATAAGGTGGGTTAACGCATGATTCGAACAATTCTCAAGGCCAATAAATGGGAACTGATGATGTATTTTGCGCTAACTGGTCTGATTACGCTGGGCGGCTTCTATCTATTGTATGGAGAGGTATTGATGGGGGCTGGTCGTCAGCGGGCATGGACCTATGTAGCCGTTGTTGTGCTGGCCACCGTTATTACCGGATATATCGCTGCATTACGGCTTCAGCGCAAGATCGACCTGCTAGATCTCAACATGTTAAAAGTATCCAAGGGTAATCTGGCAGTGCGTATGCCTGAAGCGGATGACGCTTCGTTTGGTCGTGTCTATCAGGAGTTCAATGTCATGATGGATTCAATTGAGAAAAAGATGAGACTGCTTCAGCGCCTCGGTGAGCAGGAAGTCATTGAGAAGGAGCAAGCCTCGGAGCGGGCTGTGCTTGAAGAGCGCAAACGAATGGCAAGGGACCTCCATGACACGGTTAGCCAGCAGCTGTTTGCCATGCATATGTCGGCTTCGTCCTTACCGCGACTGCTGGAGATGAATCCGGAACATGGTGGTAAAGTACTGGACCAGTTGATCCAGATGTCACATATTGCACAGCGTCAGATGCGAGGACTGATTGCCCAACTTCGACCGGTGGAGCTGGAAGGGCGTGACCTCACCGCAGCACTGGATAGTTGGTTTCCTGATTATTGCAGGCAGAATGGTCTTAAAGGTGTGAAAGAGCTGGAACTGGATGGCGGAATCTCGGATGCCATTGAGCACCAGCTGTTTCTTGTTATTCAGGAGGCAGTTGCCAATGTTGTGAAGCATGCAGAGGCGGGAGTGGTTAGTCTGTCCATACGGGAGAGTGAACATCAGATCAGCATGAGCATCAGCGATGATGGTCAGGGATTTTTGCAGCAAGCGGAGCGTCCGGGTTCATACGGGTTATCTACCATGCGTGAACGGGCGGAGAAGCTTGGGGGGCAAGTTCAGATTATATCGAAACCGGGAGCGGGAACGACGGTGCGGGTATTGATCCCGAAATTCCCGAACGTTCCTGAGTGAACCAGAGGGGGAGACGGAATGAGTGGTAAAGTAAACGTGATGATTGTGGATGACCATGATATGGTGCGCATGGGGTTGAAAACATATCTAATGCTGGAACCTACTTTTCATGTGATGGGAGAAGCGGGCCATGGGCAGGATGCACTTGATCAGTTACGTAAGTTAAATGATAGTGAAATGCCGGACCTGATTCTAATGGATCTGATGATGCCGGTAATGAATGGCGCTGAAGCAACAAAAGCCATTATGACTGAATTTCCAGGGATGAAAATTGTGATGCTTACCAGTTTCCTGGAGGATGATCTGGTTGTGCAAGCGATTGAAGCGGGTGCGGTAAGTTATGTACTGAAGACAGTCTCTGCTGAAGAACTGATCTATGCTCTGCAAGGGGCCTATAGAGGCATGCCTGTTATGACAGGTGATGTGTCGCAGGCGTTAACCCGGGGAATCAGACAACGTACAGCGAGAGAGAGTGAATCGGGTCTGACTGAACGGGAGAAGGAAGTGCTGCTGCTTATTGCAGAGGGGAAGACCAACAAAGACATTGGAGAAGAATTACATATCAGTATCAAAACCGTCAAAACACATGTGAGTAACCTGCTGATGAAATGTGAGATGGACGATCGTACACAATTGGCAATCTATGCGCATCGTCAGGGATGGGTGAAAACGAAAGGGTAAAATGCTGTCATGACGGGGAAAAGAGTCTATTCTTACGTGCTTTTATCTCCTTTTTAATTGTTTTTAAGGTACGGTTAAGGTTTAAAGTACAAAATAAGGACAGTTAAAGAATATCTCTTGGGAATAAGAGATTGGGAGGTAGAGAGGCATGGACGAACGCAACTATAGATCGAACCGTCAAGACGAGGAAAACGAAACCAAACAAACGGAGAACCGCAATTCTTCCGGAACGGACGAATCCTCCTATTATTATTCTTATGGACCTTTTCAGTCCGTGAATCAGGAAGATACAGCAAATCACATGGGAAGCAATAATCAGCGTGAAGAAGGAAATGTAGAGATTACAAAACCTGATCCGGTGAGACCCGTACCTACTTACTATAACAGTGAATCATCCGAACAAGCGAAAAGATCATCAGCAGGCGGCGGAAACGGCTCAGGTAACGGTGGAGATCAAGGGAATGGTGGCAAAGGCAACTGGAACTATAATAACCGCAAGCCACGCTCTTCCGTAAGATCACTTCTATTTTCCTTTATTGCCGGTATGCTGGTCATCACAGTTCTCATGTACACAGCTGACAGAACAAACATGTTTACACCGGAGACGGCACTCACGAACACGGAAAATCAAAGTTCAGGACAGGAAGCGTCCACAAACACAGGCGGAGGCAACAATGTCACAGCGTCGTTACTGCCAACAGGCAAAGAAGATGTGTCTTCCGTAGTAACAAGTACAAGTCCGGCTGTCGTCAAAATTGAAACACTCGCGAAGCAGTCCTCACGTACAGGATTGGGTCAGGGTGGATCAAATACAAGTGATCCGCTGTACCAATACTTCTTCGGTAATGGCGGCGGAACAGAAGGCAATCAAGGCCAAAGCCAGCAACCACAAAGTAGTAATCAGCTTGTGCCTATGGGCATTGGTTCCGGATTCATTTTTGACAAAGAAGGATATATCCTGACGAATCAACACGTGGTTCAGGGTGCAGACGTAATCCAGGTAACCCTGGAGAACAACAGCAAACCTTATGAAGCTAAACTTCTGGGAAGTAGCTTTGATCTGGATTTGGCTGTATTGAAAATTGAGAAAAACAGTGGTGACGATGCGTTCCCTGTAGCTCCACTGGGTGATTCCAACAGTACTCAAGTCGGTGAATGGCTTGTAGCTATTGGTAACCCTGAAGGATTCGAACACACGGTTACAGCAGGTGTATTGAGTGCCAAAGAACGTACGATCAGCATTCCAGATGAAGAAACAGGAAAAACACGTGAGTACAGCCACTTGCTGCAAACAGATGCTTCCATTAATCCGGGTAACTCCGGTGGTCCGTTGCTTAACCTAAATGGGGAAGTTATTGGAATGAACGTTGCAGTAAGCGCAGATGCACAGGGTATTGGTTTTGCAATCCCGTCGAGCGTCATCTCTGAAGCTGTTAAATATCTTAAAGAAAACAAAGAAGTTCCCAAAGAGCCAGTACCCTTTATCGGTGCGTCTCTGATGGCTCTCACGCCTGAAGTTGCTAAACAAATGGGAACAGACGTTACCGAAGGTTCTGTCGTAGCCAGCACGATCTTCCAATCACCGGCTTACCAAGCAGATCTTCGTGCATATGACATCATCACAGGTGCCAACGGTACGCCGTACGCGACAAGTCAAGATCTGATTGATTTTATCAAGAAACAGGAAATCGGCAGTGAAGTGACATTAAACGTGGTACGTGACGGTAAGAAGATGGATCTGAAAATCAAAATCGGCAACAAAAATGATTTTGATACTTCACAAACAACAGATACACAACAGCAGCAACCATAAATATCGGGCAAGGATTAACAGAACGGAAGGGTTTGAAGGCCCTTCCGTTTTTTTTGCCCTGATGGAGCAAGGTTACAATGGACCAGGACGGATTGGAGACGCCTACTTGAAGATGCAGATTGTGCTTCTGCCTGTTACAATGGGATAAAACGTTAGGATAAAGGAGAAAGACCACCATGCGCTCAACTATTTTGATTGTGGATGATGACGAAAAAATTGTATCCATGCTCCGCCGGGGGCTGGCTTTTGAAGGATATGAGGTACAGACGGCTTCCAATGGAGCCGAAGGCCTCAGCAAACTGATGGACAAGGAGCCGGACATCGTTGTGCTGGATGTGATGATGCCGCAGATTGACGGATTTGAGGTATGTCGCAGATTGAGAGAAGCAGGCAGTAAAGTGCCTGTGCTGATGCTGACGGCCAAGGATGAAGTACAGAGCCGGGTGACCGGACTGGACACGGGAGCCGATGACTACCTTGTAAAACCTTTTGCACTGGAAGAATTGTTGGCACGTGTCCGTGCATTGCTGCGCCGCAAGTCAGATAGTACGGGTACGCCGGACAACCGCTTAATGTATGAAGATATCATTTTGGACAATGACTCACGTGAAGTATTGCGAGATGGGCAGCGGCTGGAGCTGACTGCCAAAGAATTCGAACTGTTGAATCTGTTCATGCAAAATCCAAGACGGGTACTGTCCCGTGATCTGATTATGGACAAAATCTGGGGTTATGATTACAGCGGTGAGTCTAACGTGCTCGAAGTGTACATTGCCATGCTCAGACAGAAGACCGAAGAATACGGTGGCAAGCGTCTAATCCAGACCATCCGGGGAGCCGGCTATATTCTGAGAGGTGACTCTTGATATGTCCATCCGGTTAAGACTAACCGCATGGTATTCTGGCATTTTGGCGGCTGTTCTTATCTTTTGGGGTGTTGTAATCTATGCCTTTGTGTATTTTAACTCCTATCAGGAAGTCGAACAGCAATTGAAGGTGAAGAGTACCCGGATTACGGAACAGATTGGTGTTAATCCTCTTTCACAGTCGTTGGATCTGGACCCCTTTACAGAGAGTCAGCTTCAGGAGGCACAAATTTACATTCAACTCTGGGATTATCAGAGTCGCTCAGGCATAATTTCCGGCAATATGAAAAAACTGGAGATTCAGTTTCCGGTATTAAAAGCCAATGAAATTCTTGAAAAGCGAGGCATATCCAAGATCTATGTGGATGGTACACCCTTTCTGGTGAATCAGCTTCCCCTTTCTCTTCAGGGAACCAATGAAGTACGTGGGATTCTTCAGGTAGGTGCGAATGTAAGTTCACAGGAGCGCTTGCTGGAGGCGTTGCTTAATATTTTGGTTTTTGGCTGGCTGGTAGCGATGGCCCTCGCTATTACCTCAGGTCTCGTCTTGGCTCGCAAGTCGATGCGTCCGCTCGTGACTGTCATTGATGCCGCCAATCAGATTCAATCTGGAGATGACTTAAGTGTACGTATTCAATATGCTGGGCCGAAGGATGAGATCGGGCGTCTGATTGAAACGGTGAATAATATGCTTGAACGTACAGAATTGTCATTCCGTGGTTTAGAGGAGACGAATGCTGCCCAGCGCCGCTTTGTATCCGATGCATCACATGAACTGCGTACGCCGCTGACCACCATTCGCGGGAACGTAGACTTCTTGAAGAAGTTATGGGATCAGGAGGGAACCGACCGACCGAATCTGGATGAGGAGACTGTCAAACAAATGTCGCTGGAAGCCATTGAAGACATGGCGGACGAGGGAAAACGTATGAGCAGGCTGATCAGCGACATGTTATCGCTGGCGAGAGCGGATACGGGTCAGAAAATTGAACTGAATCCGATCCCGCTGCAGATACTCGTACAGGAAGTGGCACGCAGAGCAAAATTTCTGGATCGTCAGGCAGACTGGCTTCCAGGAGATTTTTCCATCCTTAACGGCATTTATGTGAACGGTAGCAAGGACTATCTGCAACAGATGTTGTTTATTTTCATCGAAAATGCGTTTAAATACACACCTGAAGGCTCTGTGACGCTGGATGCCGTATTATACAAAGGTCAGGTGGGACTACGCATCAGCGACACCGGTATTGGGATGGATCGGGACGAAGTGCCGTTCATCTTTGATCGCTTCTATCGGGCAGATGAATCCCGTGGGGCTACACCGGGCATCGGTCTGGGACTTTCGATTGCAAAGTGGATTATTGAGGAACACCATGGATCGGTTGAGGTTGTGACCAGACGTGGAGAAGGAACCACCTTTATTATCTGGTTGCCGGTTGTCTTTGCTCCGCCTATCGAATAAAGGTATAATAGACAGGACTGCAATTACATCGGCAACGTTGCCGAGAAAGAAAGCGGGTGGCAACCAAGTGGAAGTACTACGAATTTCGCCGCGTGGATATTGTTACGGCGTTGTGGATGCGATGGTGCTCGCGCGTCAAGCGGCACGCAATCTGGATTTACCACGACCTATTTATATATTGGGTATGATTGTGCATAACCAACATGTGACGGATTCCTTTGAAGATGAAGGTATTATTACATTGGATGGTCCGAACCGGATGGATATTTTGAGCCAAGTGGAGAGTGGCACGATTATTTTCACAGCTCATGGTGTATCTCCTGAAGTGCGCAAGTTGGCACGGGACAAAGGGTTGACAACAGTGGATGCAACATGCCCTGATGTCACCAAGACCCATGATCTCATTCGGGAGAAGACGGCAGAGGGTTATCAGATCATCTATATCGGCAAAAAGAATCACCCTGAACCAGAAGGTGCCGTAGGTGTTGCACCGGATCTCGTTCATCTGATTGAGAAGGAAGAAGAGATCGAAGAACTGAACGTATCTCCAGGCAAAATCCTTATTACAAATCAGACAACGATGAGCCAGTGGGATATCAAACACATTATGAGCCGTCTGCTGGAGAAGTTTCCGGGCGCAGAGATTCATAATGAGATTTGCCTCGCTACTCAGGTTCGTCAGGAAGCTGTCGCGGAACAGGCAGGTCAAGCGGACCTGGTTATCGTGGTGGGTGATCCTCGCAGCAATAACTCTAACCGTCTGGCACAAGTGTCGGAGGAGATCGCCGGGGTTACGGCCTACCGTGTATCCGATGTCTCCGAGATTCAGCAAGAATGGCTGAAAGGTGTAAATAAGGTGGCGGTTACTTCGGGTGCATCAACACCAACACCGATCACGAAGGAAGTCATCCTTTACCTGGAACAGTATGAACATGACAAGCCGGAGACGTGGGAGATCAAACGTACCGTGAACATGAGCAAACTGCTGCCTCCAGTTAGAGAAAAAACACGTACACCGTAGGGCACGGCTAATGTAAAAGTAAGCCTAAGCCTAAGTCTAAGTGTATGTGAATTATAAACGAGATGTGAATGAGAAGAATCCTGTTATGCAGATCCGAATGTCGGAGCTTGTGGAGCAGGGTTCTTTTTGTATATGGATAAGGAATGTGTACCTTGACGCAATAAGATAACTATGGTATATTCACTTTAACGGATAAAAGCTTAAAAGCGAACAAGCGTTTAAGCGCGACAGAGTTTTTATATTTAATCAGACGCACGTTAAGAAATTATGGTGCTCTCATACAAGGAAGGATGGGAATTAATATGATCGTTATTGCAGGCAAAGCTACACCGGAGGAACAGATTCAGGATATCGTTGCAGTTATTGAAAAAGAAGGGCTTCAGGTGCATATCTCTCGCGGAGAGGATCGTACCATCATTGGTTTGATTGGTAAAGTTGAACCTAAAATGCAAGAGCATCTTCGCCAAATGAAAGGTGTCGAGAATGTCGTTAAAATCTCGAAGTCCTACAAATTGGCAAGCCGTGACTTCCATCCGGAAGATACGGTAATCTCCATCAAGGGTGTAGATATCGGCGGAAAAGAACTTGTTGTCATGGGTGGACCATGTGCGGTTGAATCCGCTGCACAGATTGATGAGATTGCCGGGCTTGTGAAAGCTGCTGGTGGGCAAGTGTTACGTGGGGGAGCATTTAAGCCTCGTACGGGTCCTTACAGCTTCCAAGGAACGGGCGTAGAGGGATTGATCATGATGGCGGAAGCAGGAAAGAAACATGATCTGCTGACCATTACAGAAGTCATGACACCCGAATATGTGGATATTTGCGCCGAGTACGCCGATATTCTGCAAGTAGGTACACGTAACATGCAGAACTTTGACCTGCTCCGCAAATTGGGTGAGTGTGGCAAACCGGTATTGTTGAAACGTGGTTTCAGTGCGACATACGATGAATTGTTGAATGCGGCTGAATACATTCTTGCGGGTGGTAACCCAAATGTTATGCTGTGTGAGCGTGGTATTCGTACGTTTGAATCCTACACACGGAATACGCTGGATCTGTCAGCGATCCCTGTTCTGCAGTCTCTGAGCCATTTGCCGGTTATTTCCGATCCGAGCCATGGTACTGGACGCCGTGAACTGGTAGAACCGATGACAAAAGCTTCCGTTGCTGCGGGTGCCAATGGCCTGATCATTGAAATGCATACTGATCCGGATAACTCCATGACAGGAGATGGTGTGCAATCCTTGTTCCCTGACCAATTCGCCAACCTGTTGCAGGATCTGGAGAAATTGGCACCAATCGTGGGTAAATCATTCAGCACAGCCAAACAACCGGCAGAATTTTTCCCGGCACGTGTAGGCGTATAATAAGAATTTCATAGGCAAGGTCTGGATCATCATCCGGGCATCTCCTCTGGTCTCGTTCATTGCAACGGAATCAGATAGATGCTCGGTTTTTTGCATATTTTGCAGTTTTGAACGTATTTATTAATCAATGGTGATAAGAAACATTTATGATGTGAAGTTTTTCCCATGATTTAGGATAAAAAAGGGGTCGCTTTACCGCATTAAACCAGTTAAATGTTTAAAATTATAGTTGTTATATGAATTTAGGTTATTTATAAAATGTGAGTATAGCTAACATACTCGCAAAAAATACCTTACATAAGTATTGACGATGTCAGGTTTTAAAATTTATAATGACGACAGAAAAAAATTCGAATTTAGACATTTTCTTAGTGGGGTTGTTTAATGTTCGGAATATTTGGGAGGACGAATACATGTCGGTTGAAAACGTATTGAAATCAATTCAAGAGAACAACATCGAGTGGGTAGATTTTCGTTTTGTAGATTTAGCTGGTCGTGCACATCACATCTCGTTGCCAGCTTCGGCTGTTGATGCAGACACGTTCGTAAATGGAGTAGCTTTTGACGGTTCTTCTATCCAAGGTTTCCGCGGAATTGAAGAGTCCGATATGGTTATGATGCCAGACCCTGAAGCGACTTATGTCGATCCGTTCACTGCACACCCTACATTGAATGTTATGTGTGACATCTTCACTCCGGATGGCGAGCGTTATGAGCGTGACCCACGCAGCATCGCTGTTAAAGCAGAAGCTTATTTGCAAGAGAGCGGTGTAGGTACAGCGGCATTCTTCGCACCTGAATCCGAGTTCTTCATCTTCGACGATGTACGTTATGAGAGCGGAACGAACAGCTCTTCCTACTATGTAGATTCCGAAGAAGCTTCATGGAACACCAACCGCAAAGAAGAAGGCGGTAACCTGGGCTTCAAAGTTCGCACTAAAGGTGGATATGTTCCAGTAGCGCCAGTGGATACACAACAAGATATTCGTAGCGAAATGTGTCGTCTTTTGGAAGAAGCAGGCCTGTCGATCGAGCGTCATCACCATGAAGTGGCGACAGCGGGTCAAGCCGAAATCAACTTCCGTTTTGATACACTGAAGAAAACAGCAGATAACCTGCTTGCATACAAATACATCGTGCACAACACTGCACGTCAATATGGTAAAGTAGCAACATTCATGCCAAAACCATTGTTCGGTGATAATGGTAGCGGAATGCACGTTCACCAATCCATCTTTGATGGCGATTCCCCATTGTTCTATGACAAAGCGGGATATGCTAACCTGAGTGAAATGGCACTGCACTACATCGGAGGTATCTTGTACCATGCTCCGGCACTGATCGCTTTGACTAACCCTAGTACAAACTCATTCAAACGTCTTGTACCTGGTTACGAAGCACCAGTAAACCTGGTTTACTCCAAAGGTAACCGTTCCGCAGCAGTTCGTATTCCAGTTGCAGCTGTGACACCAAAAGGTTGTCGTATCGAGTTCCGTACACCAGACTCCACAGCTAACCCATACTTGGCATTCTCCGCAATGTTGATGGCTGGTCTGGATGGAATCAAACGCAAAATCAACCCAACTGAGCTTGGATATGGTCCTCTCGATAAAAACATCTATGACCTGTCTGATGCAGATAAAGAAAACATCCGCAGTGTGCCAGCTTCCCTCGAAGAAGCACTTGATGCATTGGCAGCTGATAACGAGTTCTTGACTGAAGGCGGCGTATTCACAAAAGAATTCATTGAAAACTACATCAACCTCAAACGTGATGAAGCAAAAGCAGTAGCGATCCGCATTCATCCGCACGAGTACAGCCTTTACTTCGACTGCTAATCGGTCGGGGTCGGAACAGTTCTTGTTCCAACTTAAAGCCTCCGGGACACGCTCTCGGAGGCTTTTCCTTGAATTAAACAATGTAGTGCTTTAACTTTGCAGGGTGATAAAGGAATTTGATGACCTGAATTCAATACTTCAGTGCATATTGCCCTTGAAGCAGATAGAGAATACTGATATCATAGCGATAATATTTACTTTGAGTGCATTTTGCACAAATCCATAGAGCGACTTTCAATAAGTAAGATATAGATCAAAATGATTCAATTTGTCTATATCTTATACCCGTGAGCGATTCTAATCGAATTGTGTAAAATGCTGTTTGTATGTCAGAGTTACGGATGGAAAGGGCGGGGGATTTTGTGACAAAAAGAGCGTATAACTTTAATGCAGGACCTGCGGCGTTACCACTTGAGGTACTGGAGCGTGCACAGGCGGAATTTGTAGATTTTCGTAATACAGGCATGTCGATTATGGAGATGTCCCACCGTGGAGCGGTGTACGAGTCTGTACATAATGAAGCTCAGGAGCGGTTGTTGTCGCTTCTAGGCAATCCAAAAGGATACAAGGTTCTCTTTCTGCAGGGCGGTGCAAGCACTCAGTTCGCGATGTTGCCAATGAACCTGCTCGGAGCAGGACAGACAGCTAGTTACGTAATGACTGGCAGCTGGGCCAAAAAGGCTCTGTCTGAGGCGAAGTTGATCGGCGAGACACATGTTGCTGCATCTTCAGAAGCAGAGAAGTTTATGAAATTGCCGGATGTTTCGAATCTGAGTTTGCCAGAACGTACGGCTTATGTACATCTGACCTCCAACGAAACGATCGAAGGTACTCAATTCAAGTCGTTCCCGGATACCGGTTCAGTACCTCTGATTGCGGACATGTCGAGTGATATTTTCTGTAAACCATTTGATCTTAATCAGTTCGGCATGATCTACGCGGGTGCACAGAAGAACCTGGGTCCATCCGGAATTACAGTTGTAATTGCTCGTGAGGAACTGGTGAGCGAATCGCCTAAAACGATTCCAACTATGCTTCGTTACAGCACACATGTTGATAACAACTCCCTGTACAATACGCCGCCATCCTTCTCGGTATATATGGTGAATGAAGTATTGAAATGGATTGAAGAACAGGGCGGACTGGCTGGTATTGAGCAAAAAAATACGAAAAAAGCGGAATTGCTCTATAACACAATTGATGCTTCCGGTGATTTCTACCGTGGTTGTGTTGAACAAGAAGATCGTTCCCTTATGAATGTAACCTTCCGTCTTGCTTCTGAGGAACTGGAGAAAAAGTTCATCAAGGCATCGGAGGAAGAAGGATTTGTAGGTCTGAAAGGACATCGCAGTGTGGGTGGTCTCCGTGCCTCCATTTATAATGCTGCTCCTTATGAGAGTGTTAAGGCACTGACAGACTTCATGAGCCACTTCCAGAAGACAAATGGATAATTAGTATAGGTACGGTGTAATGGACCTTCGTGTCTAATCCTGTGCCTTACCAGAGCCTTCCACATTGACGTGTGGAGGGCTTTTCTTTAAGATTAGAGGGTTGTCGTCAACATGAAATGAAAAGGAGATTGAACACATATGGCTTTACACATCGTTCTGGTTGAACCAGAAATTCCGGCGAACACAGGCAATATTTCGCGTACTTGTGCGGCAACCGGGACCCATCTGCATCTCGTACGTCCACTTGGATTTCGAACAGATGATGCTACATTGAAACGTGCAGGGCTGGACTACTGGCATGCTGTTCATATTGAATACCACGACTCATTTGCTGAGGTTCAGGACAAATATCCGGAAGGTCGTTTCTTCTACGCAACTACGAAGGCCAAGAACCGATACAGTGATTTTAATTTTCAGGATGGAGATTTCCTCGTTTTTGGTAAAGAGACTAAAGGCCTGCCACCTGAATTAATTGCTGCGAATCCCGATACATGCATGAAAATGCCAATGACTGGTGACGTTAGATCATTAAATCTGTCCAATTCGGCAGCAATTATTGTATATGAAGCGTTACGCCAGCTCAATTTCCCAGGATTAGAAGGATAGATTCAGGGTATAAATGACGGCTAGAATTCGGTAAAAAAACATTTTTCAAAAAAAAGGACAAAAAATGTTTATTTCCAGCAGGATTCGACAAAATCTTGGCGAATCTATAAACATAGTACAAATGTACCTAGAAATTTAGAGTAAGATAGGAGAGGTGTGCCGTAGCTATGAAGCCAGCTGGAGTAGTTCGCAAAGTTGACCAATTAGGTAGGATCGTATTGCCTAAATCTTTGCGTAAAAGGTATCAAATGAATGAGGGAGATCCTGTAGAAATCTTAGTACAAGGGGACCATATTATCTTGGAGAGATATCGTCCAAAATGTATTTTCTGCGGATCCATCGAGGAAGTCAACGAGTTCAAAGAGCGTTACATATGCGCACAATGTTTAGATGAAATGACTCAGCTTCCACAACACGGATAAGAAGTAACGCCATGGGGTTTATTAACCCCGTGGCGTTTTTTTTGTTTTATTCTCAAGTGGATGGCATAATTGCAAATTGAAAAAAAGATAAAATACGTAGACTAACGCCGGGTGTAAAGGGGTAAAATCTTATCCCATACAGCATTCAGGATGCCTTGCATATTTTCTTCCTCACTATTAATACTTATGACAGCTTCCTTTGAGGGAATTACGATACACAATTGACCATAGGCTCCATCGGCGCGATAAGCGCCATGAGAACACATCCAGAACTGATAGCCGTAGCCTTTTCCCCAATCTCCGTCTCCAGTCGTTTCGATCTGCTGGGACGTAGCCTGTCTGATCCAATCTGCAGGTACAAGCTGTGTGCCTTCCCAAAGGCCCTCCTGCAGCAGTAACTGTCCAAACCGACTCAGTTCCTCATTGCTTATCCAAAGACCTGCACAGCCAAGAGTTACCCCCAGTGGAGAGGTTTCCCACTCTACATCATGGATGCCAAGTGGATCAAATAATCGTGGAGTCAGGTAATCTTTCACGGTTTGGCCGGTAGCAGCCTGTAGCATGGCTGAGATCATAAATGTATCCCCACTGCTATATGTAAATTGTTCTCCAGGTACCCGGTCCAGAGGCAGAGACATATAATATTTCGCCCAGTCCTTTTCGGTCAATGAAGCTCGTTCATCAGCCCAAAGAGGGGGAGAGTCATGGCCCGAAGACATTCGGAGCAGATCACGTAACTTCAATTCCCGTGGAGAGGGGAGATTGTGCTGTGCAATGAGTACATGATCATAAGAGAAATAATCACCAAGTGTCGCATCCAGATGTAACAGACCTTCTTTAAGCGCAAGTCCAACGGCCATACAGGTGAAGGATTTGCTGATGGAATGTTGTACCCTGCGCTGATCCTTATCCCGGTCCCAATGGGCAAGCAGATGCCCTTTTTGTAATATGCGAATGGAAAAAACGTTCAATTGTTGCTCAGTAATCGTATGAATGAATCCTTTGAGTTGCTCAGACATATTAACCTCCCTAATATCAGGTGAAACCTGAGTAAAATCGGTTGGTGAAACGTTTCCGTAATTCGAATGCAAAATCAGAACCCATGTTAGTATAAACCTGGTTTGGTGTCAATTAAAGTTGTAATAGCACTGACTAAATTTTCATTTTTTCGTAATAATAGTGTCTTTCGACGCAAATTTAGACTTGAAACAGCATTTTTTCGAGAAAAAAACGCGAAATTTGTAAAAAGGTTATTGACAGGATTTACTCATCGGGCTTATGATTTATTCGAAACGATTCGAAGAAATCGCTTCCACATTAAAAGTGTTGTAATGAAGTCCATGTGAATCAACGTTGGCTATGTTTTGAAACGATTCGAGAAAATCGTTTCGATAACCCATCGTAATACAAGGGAATCTACAACAGCCTGCGATCCAACGCCAGAGAAACGAATGAGTAAGACAGCAGGCGATGATGAGAGGGGTTACATTATGGCACATATAACGATCGAAACTGGATCGCCAACCTTATGCATGAATACCAGCATACATGTTGTGTCCAGTGACTCCGGAGAGACTTCAGGCGGTACACTATATCTGTTGCACGGGGCAGGCGATAATGCGAGTACCTGGCAGCGGTTAACCACAATTGAGATGTATGCAGCCCAATATGGCTGTACCATCATTATGCCGGAAGCGAATCGAAGCTATTACACGGATATGGAATACGGCCTGAATTACTTCCACTACATCACTCAGGAGTTACCTGAAGTATGCAAGCGTCTACTCAATCTGAATCCTGATCCGGAGAAAACGTACGTCGCCGGTTTATCCATGGGTGGATATGGTGCACTGAAATGTGGACTAACTTATCCAGAGCGATATCGCAAAGTCGTGTCTCTATCCGGCGTAACGGATATCCAGACACGACTTCATGATCCCCATATGCCAGCGACCATGATCAAGGAAATGAAAGCGGTTTTTGGAGAACGTTTACAGGTAAAAGCCGATCAGGATATTTACGCACTGTCGGCCAAGCTGCTGGAACAGGGTGTTCCTTTACCGGATATCCTCAGTTGCTGTGGCGATAGTGACCCCTTCGTAGAGATGAATCGCGACTATGCGAAATACATGCAGGGGACTGCCTTTGATTTTCGGTATGTGGAGACGCCAGGGGCTCATGAATGGAGATTTTGGGAGCACCACCTGAGAACGATGTTTGATTTTCTGTACAACGACAAGACCAAAGTAGAGTGAGGAGATGCAATGTGAAACCTGCAGCCGAAGGACCTAGCAAAAAGCTGAAGGGAAACGTGAAGGGCAATTCGCTCTGGACTGAAATCTGGAAGCACCGAATGACATACACCCTGCTTATTCCGGGGCTTGTCTGGCTAATCCTGTTTGCCTACATGCCGATGGGTGGCCTGTCTCTGGCATTCAAAGATTACAAGGCCAACCTGGGCATCTGGGGAAGTCCATGGAGCGGATTCGAGAACTTCAAATATGTTTTCCGTGATCCAACCTTTATCGACGCAGTATGGCGTACGCTGTACATCAATATTCTGAAACTGATTATTCAGTTCCCATTCCCGATCATTCTGGCGTTGTTGCTGAATGAATTGCGGATGCGCAGAGGGAAAAAATTGTTCCAAACCGTTCTTACGTTCCCGCACTTCCTGTCCTGGATCATCGTATCCGGGGTGGTCATCAATGTGCTGGCATATGACGGACTGGTAAACAGCGCGCTCGGATTACTCGGATTGCCAACGATTAACTTCCTGGGATCCGAATCCAACTTTGTACCAATGTTGCTGTTGACTGATATTTGGAAATCAAGTGGATGGGGCGCGATTATATTCCTGGCTGCCATTTCCGGTATTGATCAGGATCAGTATGAATCAGCACAGATTGACGGGGCTTCTCGTATGCAACAGATGTTCAAAATTACTTTACCGAACATCCTTCCAACCATCACAATCATGTTTATTCTGTCGGTTGGTGGATTGATGTCTTCCGGGTTTGACCAGATCTTCAACTTGGCAAATGCCGCTACCAAAAATGTATCGGAAGTACTCGATGTATACATCTATCGGATTACGTTCCAGTCATCAACCGATTTCTCATTCTCGACAGCGGTCAGCTTGTTCCGTTCCCTGGTGAATATGGCCTTGCTGCTTCTTGCTGACAGATTTGCCAAGTGGCTTGGCGGAGACGGTTTGTTCCGATAAGAGAGGAGGAAAAATGAGATGAGCAAGAAAGCTAACAAAAAACCGAGAATTGGTACAGAAAAAATGACACTTCTCGATTACATTATCTTTGCCGTATTACTAGTGCTTGCCCTGATGATCCTGATTCCGTTCTGGAATGTCATCATGATCTCGTTTGCAACACAAAAAGAATATGCTGACAATCCATTTTTGATGTTCCCTAAAGAATGGACATTGGATTCCTATAAGGCATTGTTCGCTGACGGAACGATTCTGTCGGGGTACAAAAATACAATTATTTTGCTAGTCATCGGCTTGCCACTCAGCTTGTTCCTGACAACAAGCATGGCATATGGCCTTAGTCGCAACAAATTTCCATTTAAGAAATTTATATTTTTCCTGGTACTGTTCACCATGATCTTTAATGGTGGTATCGTACCGCTGTACCTGATCATGAAATCACTTCATCTTACTGGTACGCTGTGGTCTGTTATCCTGGCGGGAAGCTTTAGTGCTTTTAACATGATTCTGATGATGAACTACTTCTACACCTTGCCTGAATCGCTGATGGAATCGGCGAGACTGGATGGAGCCGGAGAGTGGAGAATTTTGTTCTCTGTTGTTCTTCCGCTGGCTACACCAATTATGGCTACAATCACGTTGTTCTACGGTGTAGCTTACTGGAACAGTTGGTATGATGCGATGATATTCCTTCGAAAAGCGGATCAGTTACCGCTCCAGAATGTACTCCGAAATATTATCGTGACATCTACGACGAATGCATCCAATGCATCCAGTGTGGATGCTGCCCAGGCAAGCAACTTCTCAATGGGCATGAAGATGGCAGCCGTATTTGTCACCATGGTACCAATTATGTGTTTCTTCCCAATGCTGCAAAAACACTTTGCCAAAGGGGTATTAACAGGGGCAATCAAGACCTGATTATACGTATAGGATTTTGCAATAAAATTCTACTAAAAACATGGGGGTAAAACATGAAAACGAACAAAAAGTTGTCAGTAAGAGCTCTCTTTGCCATCACGCTTAGTGTAGTTATGCTGATGGTGACCGCTTGTTCCAGCCAAGGAGCTTCAGGTGGTAACGAAAAAGATGCAGAGGGAAATTACAAAGACAACCTGACCATCTCTGTAGCTAACCTGACAGAAATCAAAAACGGGAACCTGGATAATGACTTCCACAAGTTCTGGACAGACAAATTCAATGTAACTTGGGACTACAACTATATCGATTGGGATTCATGGGGCGAGAAGCTTCGTCTGTGGATCAACTCTGGCGACTTGCCGGATGTAGCGGTATGGAACTACGTACATGGCGATGCCATTAACAGTATTGAACAAGGTTTGTTCTACAAATTCCCGGATGACTGGAAAGAACGCTGGCCTAACGTGGCAGCAGCTTACAATTTGACGGGTCTTGGAGACAAGTTGGAAGAATTGACAGGTGGAACATACGTCCTGCCTAGACCAATCTATTTCGAGAACAAACCAGCTGACCCACTGACGAACCAAATTGGTGTCATTGCGCTTCGTAAAGACTGGGCTGAAGCGGTTGGTTTTGAACTGAAAGATGCTTATACAACAACCGAATTGAACGAATATGCTGCGCTAGTGAAAGAAAAAGATCCAGGCAAAGTGGGTAACAAACTTGTACCTCTGTCCTATAATGCGGCAGATGCCATGACAAACATGATTATGCCTAACAGTGTGCATGCCATGACTGACTCTCCGTTCTACAAAGGTGAAGATGGCCAATTCCACTGGGGACCAGCAGATCCTGAAACGCTGACAGGACTTAAATTGATGCAAAAAGCCTATAAAGATGGACTGCTCAATCCTGAGTTCTACACATGGAAAAACAATGAAGGTCAAAACAACTTCAAAGTAACAGGTACAGCTGCTGTAACAAGTCTGGGCGGACTGGCTTCGTACAGACAAGGTCTGGATTCCGATATGAAAAAAAATCTGGGTGTAGATAGTGATGAACTGGTACACACAGCAATCGTAGTAGGCGATGACGGGAAATACCGTAACATGGAGCAAGCCAACTTCTGGTCTGCATTGATCTTCAATCCGGACATCAGTGACGAGAAATTCGAACGGATCATGGATCTGATCGATTACTCTGCAACAAAAGAAGGACAGTTGCTCATCAACATGGGCTTTGAAGGAAAAGATTGGAAATATGATGAAAACAACGAACTCGTTAGCTTGTTGCCAGAAGGAACGGTATTGGAAGATAAATACCCAGCACGTTTCGAAGGTCTGTATCTGCTCGGTGACGACTTCAGTGTTGTAAACCCTGCAATCAAAAAAGATTACCGTGATAGAGCCGTGAAATTGTTCGAAGAAAAAGCAAAACTTGGTACAGAAGGCAAATCGCTTGCACCATACGATTGGGATGTCAACCTGTACGATTCCAAAGCTAAGAGTCAGGCTTCATTCGACTACCAGAACGAATATGCCAACTTGATCCTCAAAAACGGAGATCTAGAGGCGAACTGGAAAGAATGGGTAAACAGTAAAATGTCCCTGGTTCAACCTTATCTGGATGAGCTAAACGATAAATTCTAGTAATCATTCAGTAATTCATTTTGAACCCGGTGCGCGGTCTCTCCCCGAACGCAGCCGGGTTCTTTATTTCAACAACTTATAGTGGAGGATACGATCAGATGAATAACGAGCAGTTGCTAGATCTGGTAAAACAGATGACGTTGGAGGAAAAAACAGCTCAGCTTCTTCAGTTGACTGCCAACTTTTATGAAGGAACAAATGTTGAAGGTCAGATCACAGGGCCGATGGAAGAGATGGGAATTACGGAGCAGTCCGTGGATGCCAGTGGGTCCATTCTGGGGTTGTCCGGTGCGCAGGCCATCATTGATGTACAGCAAGCTTATATGAAAAAAAGCCGTTTGGGCATTCCGCTTTTGTTCATGGCTGACGTAGTTCATGGATTCAAAACCATTTTCCCGATTCCACTGGCGATCGGTTGTTCATGGGACACAGAACTGGCTGAGAAAAGTGCTGAAATTGCAGCACGTGAATCAGCTGTATCCGGTTTGCATGTTACCTTTGCACCTATGGTGGATCTGGTTCGTGACCCACGCTGGGGTCGTGTGATGGAAACGACAGGAGAAGACCCTTATCTGAACAGTTTGTTTGCGGCTGCGTTTGTACGTGGATATCAGGGCGATAGTTTGAAGGATGAGCCAGATCGTCTTGCAGCCTGTGTTAAACACTTTGCGGCGTATGGGGCGGCTGAGGGTGGTCGGGATTACAATACGGTGGACATGTCTGAGCGTAACCTGCGTGAGTACTATTTGCCAGCGTACAAAGCAGCATTGGATGCGGGCGTGGAGATGGTCATGACTTCGTTCAATACGGTTGACGGTATTCCGGCAAGTGGCAATGAGAAGTTAATGCGCGGCATTTTGCGTGACGAGTGGGGCTTTGATGGTGTATTAATCTCGGATTGGGCTTCCATTCGCGAGATGATTGCACATGGTGCTGCAGAAGATGATCGTGAAGCGGCATATCGTGCCATTCGTGCAGGGGTAGATATGGAGATGATGACACCGTGTTATGTTCATCATTTGCCTGAGCTGATTGAGAGCGGTGAAGTGGAAGAAGAGCTCATTGATGAAGCCGTTCTGCGAATTTTGCAACTGAAAGAAAAGCTGGGATTGTTCGACAATCCGCTGCGTGCAGCCGATCCGGAACGTGAGCGCGAAATTGTTTTCTCCAAAGAGCACCGTCAGGTATCGTATGAACTGGCAACAAAATCAGCTGTCCTCTTGAAGAATGATGGCAATGTTCTTCCACTTCAACCGGAAGCTAATGTAGCCCTCATTGGTCCTTTTGCACAGAGTCCAGACATTCTGGGCTGGTGGTCCTGTGAAGGGGTTAAGGAAGATGCAGTTAAGCTGGGAACAGCTCTGCAAGAGCGCCTGACAGGTGGGAAAGTTCAATTTGCTCAAGGCAGTAATGTTCATACGATTACAGCTGAGCAGATTGCCGAAGCCCTGGAAGTGGCAAGCAAAGCAGATCTGATTGTTCTCGCTCTGGGTGAAGACTCTGAGATGAGCGGAGAAGGTGGCTCACGCACGGATATCCGTCTGCCAGCAGCCCAATTGGAATTGGTTAAACAGCTCAAAGCAGCGGGAAAACCGATTGCCACCGTTATTTTCAACGGCCGTCCATTGGATCTGCATGGTGTAATCGATGAATCGGATGCCGTTCTTGAAGCCTGGTTCCCAGGTAGTGAAGGCGGAGCAGCGATCGCAGATGTTCTGACAGGTGTAGTGAATCCATCCGCACGTCTGACGATGTCCTTCCCGCAGTCCGTAGGTCAGATTCCGGTCTATTACAACCGTTTCAATACAGGTCGTCCACTGAACCCGGAGAAGACGGAAGAACGTTACGTATCCAAATACATTGACAGCCCGAATGAACCTTTGCTTCCGTTCGGTTATGGTCTTTCATACACTTCGTTCTCTTATGGTGATCTTGAAGTGTCAAGTAATGAGATGACTGCCGAAGAGTCCCTGAGCATTCAAGTACGTGTAACAAACACGGGTGAGCGCGCAGGCGTGGAGACCGTTCAGTTGTACGTTCGTGATGTAACAGGTGAAGTCGTTCGTCCGATGCGTGAGCTGAAAGGATATGTGAAGCTTGCACTGGCGCCAGGCGAGAGTGGTACAGCGACGTTTACGTTAAATGAAGAACAGCTTCGTTATCACCATTCCGACTTAAGCCACCGCAGTGATCGAGGCGAGTTCCATATTCTTGTGGGTGCAAACAGTCGGGATACTCAGAAGAAATCATTCAGACTTGTTTAATCCGGTGAATGGAAAGAGTAATGTGTCAGGCCTTTTGTTATGAAAGGCCTGATAAACATAACAGGGGAGCGAAGAATGTGGTCAGTATCAAGGATATCGCCAAACAGGCGGGAGTTTCCATCTCTACTGTGTCATATGCGCTGAATGGCAGCAACAAAGTGACCGATGAGACGAGTTCCAAAATTTTGGCCATTGCCAAAGAACTGAACTATGTTCCAAATGCCGCAGCAAGAACACTGAAGAAGAGGGAATCCAAAATTCTAGGTGTATTCTTGACCGATTTTAGAGGAGATGTGTACGGAGACTTGCTGAGTGGCATGAAAGCCGTATGTAATGCTCAAGGTTATGACCTGATCGTGTGCAGTGGTAAACAATCCCATCGCATGCTTCCAGAGAGAATGATTGATGGTGCGATCATTCTGGATCATACGTTTGCAAGTGAGGAACTAATGCAGTATGCCGATCGTGGGCACAAAATCGTTGTATTGGACCGTGAGATGGATCATCCCAACATTAATCAGGTTCTGCTGGATAACAAAGCCGGGGCGACACTTGCGATGGAACATCTGATTGAACAGGGACATAAGAAAATCTACGTGGTGACCGGACCGGAAGGTTCGTTTGACTCTGTGCAGCGGTTAAAGGCTGTGAGACAGGTTGCTGAACGTGAAGCCGATGTGGAATGGATTGAGATTACGGGAGATTTTGAAAAGAGTGGTGGAGAACAAGCCGCAGATCAGATTGTGCAGGTGTATGATGGACCCGCAGCGGTATTCTGCCTCAATGATGAGATGGCTATTGGCTTGTGTGATCGTCTGGCAGACAGTACACTTGGCGTTGGTCAGGAGATTGACGTCATCGGATTCGACAATATTGAATTGAGCAAGTACGTCCAGCCGAGATTGGCAAGCATTGATTATTCCAAACGCAAGTGGGGATCACTCGCTGCTGAACAATTGATCAAAATTATTGCTGGAGAACCCGTCGATCATGAACGAATTTATGTGACATTAGTTGAGGGTGGGTCGGTGAGTGGGCCTATTCCATCTGATTCGGTTATATCTATGCGGAATGACCGGGCGGTTAGCTATTGATCCCGAATACAGCAAGAGACAAGGCTTAGAAGAATTGAATCATTCTTTTAAGCCTTGTCTCTTGCTATTTCGAGGATGAAGCAATAGAAAAAGCCTCTCCGGAGAGAGGCTTGGCCTTTACAAGCCTTTTGTTTTGTCATTGTTGTAGGATGAAGTGAGAATGCCTGTAATGAAGAGAGTCAATACGATTGCAATAATCCAGAATGTCAGTGAAAATGACATACCCTTCGCACCTCCTGCACAAGCTCATTTTCTTCTATTATAACCATTATAGGTAGAAAAGAAATGCTTCACCCTATTATTTGTAAAATAAAAAGTGTGTGGGCACCGGTCTGAGGCTGCCATCTGAAGGGTTATTAACGACCCGATTATTCAGAATAAGCGAGGATGATCCACCGCCATCCAGATTATAGGCGTCGATCACCCCAAGCTTGTACAACCGCCCTTGCAACTCTTCAAGGGTAGCACCGGAACTTCCGCCCTCATTATATCCGTCAACTACAATAATCAATAACTGATCATCCTTATAATTGCCAATGACTGTACGTGGTGCTCGTTTGGGTGATACTTTCCATTTGTCGGGAATTGCGGTTTTACGTCCATTCTGTAGCAGCACGGGTACAAACGTAGCCCCAAATTGTGGTTGCAGGCGATCCAGTGAGTTTTTGTCGAAGAACTTGCCTCCAACCAGTTTGCCGGCATCGTTAAGTCCTACAAAAAACAGATCTTTGAAACTGGCCTGGAAACCGTTCACGTATTTCCCATCCATGACGGTTGTGCTAAGTGGATAACGTTTGCCGCCACTGTCAGCAAATCCACCTGCGTTGATCCCGGCAATTGCGCCGTTACGCTTCACAGCCTGCATGGTCGTCTCAGAACGCCCAGGCTCACTGTCTAGAGCCATCTGCATGGCCGTAGGGTCTTTTAGCTTGATCTTCATGGCATAGCCCTTATAGCTGCCAGGATTCACTCTGTACATTTCAATCGTTAGCCGGTCACTGTCTACCCGTTCAAATGGAACGCCAAGCTTGGATGAAATCCGTTTGTTGTAGATCGTTTCCGGACGATCCGCTTGGGCGGAAGCCTTCTGCACAAGTGTAGACATCGTACTTGTTGTTTTATTATAGAGCTGTGTCGTTCTTTTAATAGAAGAAGAAGTCTGGACAGCAGCATCTTTTGCCCCCGCAAGCTCTTGGCTAATTGCTTGGGTCCGGGGTGTAATCGTATCCTCTGACAGTTCGGTAGGCATCAAACCTCCGGGTTCAAGTGGGGGACGAAGCAGCAGCAGGCATAATATCAATCCAACAAAAGGAGCGAGTGCAAGCATAAAAAAACGATTAACCTGTTTGACGGGTGTAATCATTTGAGCAGGTCCATCTTTTTCTGGAGTGTCTCCAGTTGTTTTTTGACTTCGCTCAGCTGGGTATACAGTTTGTTGCTGTTATCCGTTTTGTCACTTGCATTATCCTTGGTGAAAGTCAGCAATTCATTGAAGGATTGAACCTGTCCCTGCAGGTCTTCTACTTCCTTGGATATCGTTGTTAGCTGATTTTCGTAGTCGGTTTTTAGCGCTGCAATCTGCTGCTGATTATGGGCTTGAAGCTGGTTAATCATCTGTTGTTGGAGATGGTTACTATAATAGTAGGTTCCAACTACTCCTAGTGCAATGAGGACAATCCACATTACCAGAAACAGCTTGATTGAAGATCCAGCCTTGCCTTTGGCGCTCCGGGTGTGATGGATGTCAGAGGACGGGGCAGATGGTTTCATATCATCACTCCTGGTCATTTATAGGTACAAAAAAATTTCCAGTCCTCATTCTATCATGCCCCTATTGATTACGCAAAAATGAAATTCTTTACTTAATAGAGTAAAAAGAGATTGCATCGGAAGGAAGTCCTAGGATACAATTTCTTATAGATGCAATAAGTAGGAACTTTGGGCAGGTTTTTCGACTTTTTTAGATAGAAATGCAGGAAATTTATACTATATTTTGACCTTTCCGGGGATGGGAAGAGGGACGTCATGGTGTTTTTATAACAAAATACAGTGAAAATAGAGCTTTTTTATCGGCTTCCTCCTGTATTTTTCTGTTTTTCGACATAATCCGACCTATGCTTCTTCTATACTCGGACTGTCGCATAGACAATGGAATTATCATGACAGAAGCTAGAAGTTATTTGTCCAATACATAACAGGGGGAACAACAATGAAAAAAGTATGGCAGGTGGTCATCATAGATATCCACCCCACCAGCATGCTCGGTACAAAATTGATTTTGGAAGAGCAGCAAGATCTGACGGTACGTGGCATGACTTCGACCGGAACAGAAGGGCTCGAACTGGTGAATATTCACCAGCCTGATCTGATTCTTATGGATTATCGTCTTCCGGAGGGTCAGGCAGATCAATATATTGCCCAGATGAAGAATCTGTCAGCTCACAGTCACATCATCATTTTGACGGATGAAGACAATGTGAAGTTGTTTCGTCATCTGATGAGTCTTGGTGCAAGCGGCATGTTATCCAAACAGGCTTCCCCTAGCCAGCTGATTCATCTGATCTCTGGGTTACGTGAGGGCCATGTGTCCATTCCATTGTCGTGGTTAAACAGTGCGGAGTGGGCGCAACCTGTGGAGTCTCCGACAGAAGCACGTGTCATTGAATTAACAGAAACCGAAACTTTTATCATGGAAAGAATTGTTCAGGGTGTAACCTATGATAAAATAGCGAATGAGATCAACGTTAGCAGACGTTCCATTGATAATTACCTGCGTAAAATATACGTGAAGCTGGAAGTCAGCAGTAGAGCACAGGCCATTGAACGTTATGCCTTGCATGCAAGACAAGTGAAGACGGGATCCTGACGAAACAGGTTTGTTCTTCCCATGATCACAACAGTTCGGTATGCATCCGGTCATATTCGATGGCGCGCAGGAATAGGTTGTAGGGCTGCGGACTGCGAGTACAGTTTCGGAATAGGGACGAAAGGGGAACGGATCGATGAAATATTTCTTTGCTTCCCGTACCAACAGGCTTTTGTCATCACCACTGAGGGATATACGTGAGATGTCTGGCAGGGATTATTTCATTTCTCTGGCAGAAGAATTGCCTGCGGAGGAGTTGTTTCCTTTCAAATTGTTGGAAGAAGCAGCCGTGTCTGTCTTTAGTTCAGGCCCCTCCGCATTGCAATATGGAGAGCCAGCAGGCTATACGCCCCTAAGAGAGTGGTTGAACAAAGACTGGAATGCACGCAAAGGCATACGAACGGTACCCGAGCAGATTCTGTTGACCACTGGTACCCAGCAGGCCATCGATCTGGTGATGCGTCTATTACTTGAGCCCGGAGATTCTGTACTGGTTGAACATCCCACATCTCCAGGCTGTCTTGAGGTTCTGGAGATGCAAGGAGCCAAGATTGTGCCCGTAATGGGTGATCGGGACGGCATATTGCCAGACCTTTTGGAGCAACACATGCAGCAGGTTAGACCGAAGCTGCTTTTTGCTGCACCCAGTTTCTCGAATCCGACCGGTGCTTTGTGGAGTATGGAACGGCGGGAGGCTGTCCTTGAGCTGTGTTCGCGCTATGGTGTACTGCTTGTGGAAGATGATTCTTATGGAGAGCTCCATTTCGATGGCCTTGAGCCAACGGAATTCTATCGTAAATATCCTTCACTCTTTGCACTGGATACTGCCGATCAGGGTGGACATGTTCTCTACATTGGTTCATTTAGCAAAACGGTAGCGCCCGCTCTTCGAACCGGATGGGCCGCTGGACATCCTGCGCTGATTCAGGCAATGGCCTCGGTTAAACGGATTGCAGATGGTCAGTCTAGTCCGATGAATCAGCGGCTGTTATATCAACTGCTTGCCCATTCCCCTTTTCGTTGGAGTGATCACCTATCCATGTTGAATCGGGAGTATAAGACAAGACTCAAACTGATGCTTGAACTGTTGAAAAGACCGGGCTGGAAAGGGTGTCAGTACAATATCCCTGAGGGCGGAATGTATCTGTGGGTACAGTTGCCGGAAGGATTAGATAGTGGCGCTCTGCTTAAGGCGGCTTTGCCCAAAGGTGTATCTTTTCTTCCTGGATCACTATGCTCCACAGGTGTACAGGATCAACGTTACATTCGATTGAACTTTAGCCATCCGGGCCGTGATGAATTGCTGCTCGGCATGAACCTGATCAGTGAAGCCATTTCCGAATTTACGGCTCGTAGCTAAGTCAGATCAAAATTAGATTTTGTAGCAAAAATTAAAATTGGTTCATGACCAAAGTGATTACGTTATTGCATCCACTAACATTTTTATATATAATATGAATTAATGAGTTGTTGGTTTCTTTATATAAGCTGCAATGGTGGCCAGTTCAGAAAAAGCACTCATATATTTTATCTAACGGGGGAAAATTCAACATGTCTAATATTTTATTTGTTAAAGCAAATGACCGTCCTGCAGATCAAGCAGTCAGCGTTAAATTGTACGATGCATTCTTGAGCGCATACAAAGAGTCCCACCCAGGTGACACAGTTACTGAGTTGGATCTCTACAATACAGAATTCCCATTCTATGGTAACACTGCTATCACAGGTACTTACAAAGCAGCTAACGGTTTTGAACTGACAGCTGACGAGCAAAAAGCAGCTTCACTTGCAGCACAATTGCAAGATCAATTCCTGGCAGCTGACAAAGTTGTATTTGCATTCCCACTGTGGAACTTCACTGTTCCAGCTCCATTGGTAAACTACATTGCTTACCTGAGCCAAGCTGGTAAAACATTCAAATACACTGCTGAAGGTCCTGTAGGACTTGCTGGCGACAAAAAAGTAGCTTTGCTTAACGCACGTGGTGGCGTTTATTCCGAAGGCCCAATGGCAGCTGCTGAAATGTCCCTGAACTTCCTGAAAACAGTTATCGGCTTGTGGGGCATTCAAAACCCTGAAGTGGTTATCGTTGAAGGACATAACGCTTCTGCAGATCGTGCTGAAGAAATCGTTACTGCAGGTCTGAAATTGGCTTCTGAAGTAGCAGTAAAATTCTAATAACACTCTTCTATATAGAACACATCAAAACACCTGTAGTCTCCAGTGGAGATTACAGGTGTTTTTTGCATTCTCATTTTTTTCACATCCGTTACTTCAGATGATTCGGTTCAGATCTTGCCTGTATTTTTTAAGTAAAACTCCGCTGCTTCAGCAATGTGTGCAAGGTCGTCGTTATTTTCACCAGATACAGAATACGTTACATCAAGTTCATTAATGGTTCGTTCGATCATATCATTATCCTCAAGCATGTGTGCATGCTCGGTTAACGCCTGTACTCCCTTAATCGTCAAAATATACTTTCCACGGGAGAGGCGTTCAAACCAGCCATAATAATTTTTTTGCAGAATCGCTGCTGCAGAACCTACGCCTGTCTGTCTGGCAAGGTTGGCCGGGGAGGCTTCTCCGTTCGTTCGTAGAGCGGATGCGACACGTAAAGCCTTCTCACGATATGCTGTGACCAGCTGTCTTCGTGTACTGCCTCCCGTATTGTAGTCTCCGCTGCGTTCGTCGAATTCTTTGAGCAATCGTTTCCGCCGAACACCGCTTTTGCGGGCAAATTGATTGGCGCTAGTAAGGGGCGTCTGGGCGGAAGGTTCGCACAGTACATCAATCAGGGGGGCTTTGGTTTTGTAAAATGTGACAGTCAGCAGCCCCAGACCAAGTTGTCTGCATAGTGCAGTCAGTTCGCTCCAGCGTTGGTTCACGGCACCGCGTTTGCTGCGATTGCGCTCGACGGCTAGATACACGAACGGGCTAAGCTTCAAACGCTGCATGCCCTGCAACAACAGGGAGAGGTTAAATGTTTTTTTCATCTCCACAATCAGTGGTTCGTCCTGGTCCGATCTGACTCCGACGAGGTCACAATGTCTGACTTCCGCCTTGACGTCGAAGCCGCGCTGCTCGAAGAAAGCCTTCACAGGCGAATATAATTCGGTTTCGTATTGCACTGCCATCGTCCGTGCTCCTTTCCTGAAGTGGCCTGTCTCTGACCATGTGTTGTCCGGTTTCCTGAATTTAGAACCCTCATTATATCATATTCGTTCTTTTTTTTCTGAAGGCACAAGATGTCTGATAGAACAGGGAAAAGCCAAAATTCGAAGCGGTTGATTGAAAAAAAGAGGTCAACTTATCCGAATTGCCGCATAGGTATGTAATACACTTTTCACAACAAAACAAGACGTTTGGACAGAGGGTGGCGGGACTACACAGGACCGCAAGATTGGTATTCAAGCAGGAGCCGCAATTCTATTGATTTCTTCATACCATTCGGAATGGTTGACAATCACACTAAAGGAGCCATGGGAGGTACCAAGCATGAATATTTTTGAACGCGTTGCGGAACATCGGGCAGAGAGTGACCGTTTGACATGGAACGGAACATTTGAAGATTATATTGCACTGCTGAGAGAGGACCCGACTCCGGCAATGACGGCTCACGCCAGAGTGTATGAGATGATTGAATCGTTTGGGGTGGAAGAAGTAGGTGGGCATAAGCGGTACAAGTTTTTTGAACAGGAGATCTTTGGACTGGATCGTTCGATTGAAAAGCTGGTTGAAGAATACTTCCACTCGGCAGCACGTCGTCTGGATGTACGTAAACGGATTTTGCTCCTGATGGGTCCCGTAAGTGGAGGGAAATCGACGCTGGTGACGCTGCTGAAGCGGGGGCTTGAACAGTTCTCGCGGACAGAGAAAGGTGCCATATACGCCATTGATGGATGCCCGATGCATGAGGAACCGCTGCATCTGATTCCACTGGAGCTTCGTCCTGAAGTGGAAAAGGAAATTGGAGTCCGTATTGAGGGTAACCTTTGCCCATCCTGCCAGATGAGACTCCGTACCGAATATGGTGGTGATATCAGCAAGGTGCCGGTGGAACGAGTCATTGTTTCCGAAGATAATCGGGTGGGGATAGGAACATTCAGTCCATCCGATCCGAAATCACAGGATATTGCCGATCTGACGGGTAGTATCGACTTCTCCACCATTACCGAGTTTGGTTCCGAATCCGATCCACGTGCCTATCGTTTTGATGGGGAGTTGAACAAGGCGAACCGTGGGTTAATGGAGTTCCAGGAGATGTTGAAATGTGATGAGAAATTTTTATGGAATCTCCTGTCGCTCACGCAGGAAGGGAACTTCAAAGCAGGACGCTTCGCCTTAATCAGTGCGGATGAGATGATTGTGGCGCATACGAATGAATCGGAGTATAAGTCTTTTATCTCCAACAAGAAGAATGAGGCACTGCAATCCCGGATGATTGTCATGCCGATTCCGTACAATCTGAAAGTGTCCGAGGAAGAGAAAATCTATGCCAAGCTCATTCAGCAAAGTGACATGAAGCATGTTCATATTGCACCGCATGCACTGCGGACTGCAGCCATTTTTTCCATACTTACCCGCTTGAAGGAAACGAAAAAACAAGGCATGGATCTCGTTAAAAAGATGCGCATGTATGATGGTGAAGAAGTGGAAGGATACAAAGAAGCCGATCTGCGCGAGATGCAAAATGAGTATTTGGATGAAGGGATGTCCGGCATTGATCCACGGTATGTCATTAACCGGATCTCCAGTGCTTTGATCAAGCAAAATCTTCAGTGCATTAACGCGTTGGACATTCTGCGGGCCATCAAGGACGGTCTGGACCAACATGCTTCGATCACAAAGGAAGAGCGGGAGCGTTATCTGAACTTTATTGCTCTTGCACGCAAGGAGTATGATGAACTGGCCAAGAAGGAAGTACAGAAAGCATTTGTGTACTCATTCGAGGAATCCGCAAGAACGCTATTCGAGAATTACCTCGATAACATTGAAGCATTCTGCAACTGGTCCAAGATTCGTGACCCGCTCACGGATGAAGAGATGGACCCGGATGAGCGTCTGATGCGATCCATTGAGGAGCAGATCGGGATCTCCGAGAATGCAAAGAAAGCGTTCAGAGAAGAGATTCTGATCCGAATCTCGGCATACTCCCGCAAGGAGCGCAAGTTCGAATACAGCAGCCATGACCGTTTGCGTGAAGCGATTGAGAAGAAGTTGTTCACCGATCTGAAAGACATCGTCAAGATCACAACCTCAACCAAAACACCGGATGCAACCCAATTGAAACGTATGAATGAAGTCATTAAACGCTTAATTGAGGAACATGGATACACCGCAGCCAGCGCGAATGAACTGTTACGTTATGTGGGCAGTCTGCTTAACCGCTAATCGGCAACGAACCATTCCGGATCAGGCTCCTGATGCCTGTTGTGAGGCTCCTTCACAGCAGGGTCAGGGCCTTTTTAATTACATGAAGGTCATATTAATCTAAAAAAGCTGACAAATAAGGTTAATTTTAAAGAGAATTAGTTCTAATGGTATATGTATATTTAGGTATTTTAGTCTATAATCAATACATATATTTACAATTTAAAGTAATTTAGTGTTTATTAAGGAGCTGACTGAACCAGATATGAGCAGTATTTCCGCAACAAGACAGAAGCAACTTGATTACATGGGATTAACCGCAGGGGATCTAAAACTGCTTGCCGATCATCGGCCTGTTTTTAAAAAAGTCGTTAATGAAGTGGTAGATCATTTCTACAATCATGTGGGAAATTATCCTGAATTGGTAGATCTGATCGCAAGATTCTCTACCATTGATCGTCTAAAAGAAACACAGAAGATGTACTGGTTATCAATGACTGACGGAATCGTGGATGACGCATATATTGAGCAACGGATTGCGATTGGACTTGTGCATTCACGGATTGGTCTGTCTGAAGATTATTATCTGGGTACCTATATGGTCTACCTGGATATTGCAACGAGCATATTCCAACAGGTTATCCCTGATTCCTGGCATCTTGTCATTCAAGCGCTCAGCAAAATGTTTAATCTGGATTCACAGCTTGTCCTTGAAGCCTATGAGAAGAAAGAAAAAGAAAAGTTACATCAGCTTGCCGATGACCAACAACATACGTTACAGGCGATTACGCAGATTACCCAAGAGCTTACAGGCATGATTAGTGAATTAAATGAGAGTGCAATGGCTATATCGAGTGTAGCCAAAGAAACAGCGGCTTCTCAGGATCAGGCTCAAGTTCTGCTCACGGAATTAACAGGGGAGATCCAGCAGATCGGAAAAATGGGTGAACTCATTCGGGAGATATCGGATCAGAGTCATCTTGTCGGTCTGAATGCAGCGATTGAAGCTGCTCATGCAGGAGAGTTCGGACGTGGCTTCGAAGTGGTTGCCAGTGAGGTGCGCAAGCTTGCAGCCAGTTCTCGGGACGCCCAGGGTAAAATTCAGTCTAATCTGGAGCAGATCATGAAGAAACTGAGCAGTGTGCAGCAGGAGTCAGATCATACCTCTCGCGGAGCACGTAGCCAAGCTTCACGCTCGGCTGAACTCGCTGTATTTGCAACAACAATGGAGAAACTGTCTCTGGATTTGAAGAATCTGGAACAGCAGGAATAGAGCTTAAAAGCATTAGGAACCTTCCATACCGTTTCAGGCTGTTTTAAGCTATAATGGGTAGACAAACCTGCCGATGTTATAGAAAAGCAGCCGGAGACAGGGGATTTGAAAGAGGTTGAGGTGATCAGATGGCTTCTATCCATGATGTAGCCAAGGAAGCGGGAGTATCTGTTGCAACCGTTTCCAAAGTGATAAACGATTATCCTGATGTAAGTGAAAAAACACGCAAAAAAGTCAATATAGCCATCGAATTATTGAAATATCAACCCAATGTGGTCGCACGTGGACTTGTCAAACGCCGTTCATGGACGGTGGGAGTGCTGTTAACGGTTCCGTTTACGAACCCTTTTGTGTCGGAGTTGCTGGAAGGGATCAAAACAGCGCTGGAGAACAGTGGATATGATCTGGTCCGGTTGTCTACTCGATTCGATGATCCGGCGTACTCGTTCATCAAACATTGCCGCAGTCGTAATGTGGATGGCGTTGTGGTATTCGGGGAAGGCAGAGAAAACGCGAGTATTCAGGAACTGGTGGATGCAGAGATTCCAACGATGTTTATCGACACGGATATGTTGGGCAAGCGTGCCGGTTACATTACTACGGATAACGCGAACGGGATCTCAATGAGTGTCAAACATCTGTATGAGCTAGGACATCGCAAGATTGCTTATATCTCAGGGACGTTAGGACCTGCCGTAGCTAATCTGCGATTGGAAGGATATCGGGAAGGGCTGCGAGAATGCGGCATCCCGTATTCTACGGTATATCTGGAAGTCTGCGATTATTCCTTCGACGGAGGAAGCAAGGCTGCCCGACGATTGCTGGCACTTCAGGATCAACCAACGGGAATTGTCTGTGCATCAGACATGTCTGCTTTTGGTGCGATTCATGAAATTGAAAAGCATGGATTGAGTGTACCAGAAGATATCTCGGTTGTCGGGTTCGATAACACGTATTATGCTGAGGTATTCAAACCGGGGTTGACCACGGTGAATCAGAATATCTATTCCATTGGCATTAAGTCCATCGAATATCTGATTGCCATGATCGAGAATCCATCTTATTCTCCTCCTGTGGTGACGGAACCTTCCAATCTGGTCATTCGTCAGACGACAGCACCCTTAAAAGCCTAAAAACGTAAATAGTAAAGATGTTTACACGAAGCACAGCTAATAAGCTGTGCTTTTTGTCGTTCTATATCTCATTTGGAAACATATGGTTTATGGAGTGGTGCAAGTCCTATAGTTTAACGGGTAAACAAAGTTTACTGGCAATCGTATAATGAAAGTGCTTACAATTTTCTGTCCATTAGCATCTATCCATCCTGTATAACGATCTTGTAAAGGGCTGGCACATGGCAGAGTAAAGGTTATTCTTCACAAACAACGAACCAAGGAGGAGATCGGATGCATTTGAGAAAATGGTGGAGCTTGTGCTTATCGGCTGTATTGATCTTCAGTTTGTTCCCAAGTGTGGGAACAGGAGGGACACGTGCTGCGGCTGCGGACGTTAAGACTGGCGAGGATGAAGTACTGTTCGAGGCTAATTTTGAAGATGGTGTGTTGGGACAATGGCGTCCACGTGCGAGTGAAAAGCTTGATATCGTAACGCAAGTAGGTCACGACAGTACACGCAGCCTGAGAACCTCTTCCCGTACCGAAACGTTTCATGGACCCTTAATTGAAGTAATAGACCATGTAGAGAAGGGCAGCACGGTTCATATTTCGTTTTGGGCCATGTACGATGAAGGACCGGACAGTCAGGTCATTAACGGTTCACTGGAGAAAGAGTACAATAACGACGCTTCAAGTCGAGAATATGCTACGTTTGCCTCTGCAACGCTGAACAAAGGACAGTGGAAAAAAATCGAGGCAGATGTGGTGATCCCTGGAGAAAATAGCGGCATCACCGGATTCCGCATGTATGCAGAGACACCTTGGAAGACGTCAGCGGAAGTGACGCCGGCGGATACGATTACTTTTTACGTGGATGATGTTCTGATTACGGAAGCCGAAAAAATTGAAATAGAGCCGAACATTCCGAATCTCGTGGATGTTGTGGGACAACACTATGCAATGGGAGCGGCTATCGACCAGTCTGCACTGGATGCGGAAGATCCGCATTCCCAGCTGTTGACGAAACATTTTAATAGTATTACAGCTGGAAACTTTATGAAAATGGATGCGATGCAACCTCAGGAAGGACAGTTTGTCTGGTCAGAGACAGATCGCCTGGTGAAGTTTGCCGAAGCAAATGACATGGAAATCAGAGGTCATACGCTGTTATGGCATAGTCAGGTGCCGGACTGGTTCTTTACAGATCCAAATGATGCATCGAAACCTGCCACGCGGGAACAGTTGCTTGCACGGATGAAAACCCATATTCAAACCATCGTGACCCGGTACAAAGGAAAGGTTCATACATGGGATGTCGTCAATGAAGTCATCTCAGACGGAGGCGGCTTGCGGAATGAGGCCAGTAATTCCAAGTGGAGAGATATTATTGGGGATGTGGATGGCGACGGAGATGACAGTGATTACATTGAGCTGGCTTTCCGATATGCACGTGAGGCTGACCCTGATGCTGTACTGGTGATTAATGACTATGGAATGGAGGGCAATGGAAACAAGGTGAATGATATGGTGAAGCTTGTAGAGAAGCTGCTTGCCAAAGGAACACCGATTGATGCGGTTGGATTCCAGATGCATGTATCCATGTACGGACCGGATGTAAAGCTTATTCGTGAGGCTTTTGAGAAAGTGATCGCTCTTGGTGTAAATGTACAGGTTACAGAGCTGGACGTTTCGATCTATTCGAGTAATTCTGAACTGGAGATGCCTGTCACAGATGAATTAATGCTGCAACAAGCTTACCGTTATCGTGAACTGTTCGACCTGTTCGACGAGCTGGGAAAACGCGGCGTAATGGACAGTGTTACAGTATGGGGACTTGCGGATGATGGTACATGGCTTGATAATCATCCAGTCAAAGGACGCAAAGATGCACCATTGTTATTTGATCGTAAATTAAAAGCAAAACCGGCATTTTGGGCACTGGTGGACCCTACCACCCTTCCGATCTATCGTAATGAATGGACAGCATTGAAGGCCAGCCCTTCTTTCCCGAATCACAAAGGACAGGAAGATATTCTTTGGGGTGCTGTGAAAGGACTTGAAATTAATCATCTGGCAGATGGTACATCTGCGGTTACGGGTGAGGCTCGTATGATGTGGGATGCCAAAAAGGTGAATTTACGAGTGGAAGTGAAGGATACCACACGTCGCAAAGGGGATCAGGTGCAGGTTTTCCTCGCGGAAGAAGTCAAGGGGACAGGCGCTGCAACTTCTGAAGCTGATCTGTCTGCCAAGAAGAAAAATCCGCCGTCTGCAAATGGTCAATATACGTTCAAACGGGACGGCGGTAAAGGCCAAGACAAAAATACTTACAACGTACAGGAAACAAAAACCGGTTATGTTGTATACGCATCACTTCCTATGTCAGCTACTTTACTTACCGAAGGCCAGGTCTTGTCTCTGGATTTTCGGATTACGGATGAATATGCTGCTGGAAAGACAGCGACCATCGTTTGGAATGATATTTCCAATCAACAGCCCGACAAACCAGCCAACCGGGGCAAACTGAAGCTGGGTTCTGTATTGAAACAAACCAAAGTCACTTATGGCAAACCTGTAATTGATGCGAAAAAGGATAACATCTGGAAAAACGCTGCATCTGTTAAAACGGATGTCTGGGTGGTCGGAAACTCCGGTGCAACGGCAACGGCACAGCTGTTATGGGATGAGAAATTCCTGTACGTATTGGCAGATGTGAAAGATCCTTTGCGAAGCAAATTAAGTTCTAATGCACATGAGCAGGATTCGATCGAGATTTTTATCGACCCGAGCAAAGATCAGACAACATTCTATCAGGAGGATGACGCCCAGTATCGGGTCAATTTTGATAATGAGGCTTCTTTTGGAGGAAATGCACGGAAAGAAAGCTTCAAATCAGCTACCCGATTAACAAGCGGAGGGTATACAGTTGAAGTGGCAATCCCACTAGATAGCGTTCGTGCTGAAGGCCAAAGATGGATTGGATTCGATCTGCAAGTTAATGATGATGGTGCGGGGGATGGCAAGCGAAGCAGTGTGTCCATCTGGAGCGATTCATCAGGTAATTCTTATCAAGATACTTCCGGTTTTGGCAGTCTGTTACTGACTCGCAAATAGAATATTCAGTTGTGAATTAGAATATGAGAATGTTAGCTATTCGACATCGTATATCTGGAAATAAGTGTTGATTTTAAATGCTGGGACGTTTAGACTATATACATTCAAATAAACGGGTTCCAATGTATGACAACGGCTTCAACTAAGTCTGTGGTCACGAGTCAAATGATGCGGAGGGAGTGCCTGTCATCCAGACAGCGCACTCGCTTCTTTTTTACATTTTTGCATACATACAAGGCATTTCCCGGTTGAAAGGACAGAGTGAGTGGAGCACCTACATGGTACGTACAACTTAGAACTTGTTATTTTATCCTATATTATTGCATCGTTAGCTTCATACGCAGCCCTTGACCTTGCAGGCCGTGTAAGTCAGGCTAGCGGGGTGGCGCGGAATGTATGGCTTACCTGCGGTGCAGTCTCGATGGGGCTGGGAATCTGGTCCATGCATTTCGTAGGTATGCTGGCTTTTGTTCTGCCTACGCAAGTCTCCTATTCCACCGGTAAGGTTGTTTTATCTGTTCTACTTGCTATTGTCGCATCGGGGGTGGCCTTGAACATTGCGGGTAGACAATCCGGCAAGATAAGCAAGCTCATGATTGCTGGAGTACTGATGACAGTGGGGATCAGCTCGATGCATTATGTAGGAATGGCAGCGATGTCGACTCCGGTTACGTATGAACCAGGCAGAGTGGTGTTATCCATTCTGATTGCAGCGCTTGCTTCATTTGCGGCATTGTGGCTCATGTTTTTCTTCCGTTATCATCAATCAAGACATACCTGGGTTTACAAGATGGGCAGCGGTCTCATTATGGGTGTTGGAATCTCTGGTATGCATTATACCGGGATGTCAGCTGCACATTTCCATCATTCACATGGCTCGATGGCAAGTTCAGGTATGCAGATTGAGCCAGGCATTCTCGCCTACTTGATTGCATCGGGCACATTTATTGCTTTGGGCTTGACGTTGTTTGGCATATTTATCAATCAGCGAATGTCACAGAAAGATCGACGGATTCATGAGAATGAGCAATGGTATCAGGCCCTGTATCATAACCATTCGGATGCTATTATTTCAGTGAATAAGGAAGGTATTGTCAAAGGGATTAATGCTGCTGTAACAACAATCACCGGATATCCTGAAAAAGGGGTCATGGATCGTTCCATTGATGAGATTGCTCAGCAAATCGATATAAAGTGGATAAGTGAATTTGATTCCATCGATTGGAATGATCATGGGCTGGAGCAGGCGCACTACATGGCCAAAATGAGAGACGTGCAGGGTGAACTTCTGGACCTTAGTATTGTTGTAGTTCCTGTTGTCATTGATGACAGACATGTGGGAAGTCACATTTTGATCAAAGACGTTACGGAGGAGAAACAGGCTCAGGAGAAGATTCGTCACCAAGCTTTGCATGATCCGTTGACGGGGCTGCCCAATCGGCGCAAGTTGGATGATGTGCTGGCTTGTACGATTCACGATTCAGCAGAAAAAGGGAATACTTTTGCCGTTATGGTGATGGATATAGATCGTTTCAAGATGATTAATGATTCGCTGGGACATTCCATTGGAGATGTATTTCTAAGAGAAGTCAGCAGCCGGATCATGAAAGCCATAGAAGCTTCTGATCCCTTGGCTATGGAGAATGTCATGCTGGCCCGCATGGGCGGTGACGAGTTCACACTCGTTGTGACCCAGGATCAAGCGACAGAAGTACGAGTGTCAGAACTTGCAAAACAGATTGTTGAGGCCATTCAGTTACCTTATCGACTGAAGGAGAACGACTTTTACGTAACCGCCAGCATTGGAATTGCGATGTATCCGGATCATGGAGTGGGCGTGGATGCTTTGCTGAAACATGCGGACTCCGCCATGTATGAAGTGAAGAAAAACGGCAAAAATGGTTTCCAATTCTACACTGCCCAACTGGATTCCGAACTATATGAACGCATTGAGCTGGAGGGTTATCTTCGTAAAGCTTTGGAACGCGATGAGATGGTCCTGTACTATCAACCACAGATTCGTACCGAGGATAGCCGCATGATTGGTGTAGAGGCTCTTATACGTTGGAACCATCCACTCAAAGGTCTGCTCGCACCCAATGTGTTTATCCCGCTTGCAGAAGAGACAGGCATGATCTATGAGATTGGCAATTGGACGCTGCGGGAAGCATGCAGGCAGATGAAACTCTGGCATGCCAGCGGCGGACCACTCATTCCGGTATCGGTTAACTTGTCCAGCCAGCAGTTCCACCAATCCAACTTGGTAGAACAGGTCAAGAATGCACTCTTGGAGACAGGGCTGGATGCTCGATATCTGGAGTTGGAAATAACAGAGAGCATGATGATGGATGCAGCCGTATCCACGGCGATTCTTAATGAACTGACAGCACTGGGTGTCAAGATCAGCCTGGATGATTTCGGTACGGGATACAGTTCACTCAGTTATCTGAAGCATTTCCCGATTCACAAGCTTAAGATTGATCGTTCGTTTGTGACGGACATTACAGAGAGTCACAGTGATCAAGCCATTGTGGCGACCATTATATCGATGGCACAGAATCTCAAGATGGAAGTGATTGCCGAAGGCATTGAGACGAAAGGCCAATTGGATATTCTGATGCAGAATGATTGCCGCGAGATTCAGGGATATTATTTCAGTCGCCCACTGCCGGCAAGTGAAGTGGAGCATGATTTTTTTGTGCCGTTGCGATTGCAGGGTAATGGTACACCGCCGGTACCATCCTGATTTTATGTATGCCAAGCGGCAAGTCCCCGTGTATGTCGGGAGCTTGCCGCTTTTTTTGTTTTTTTATGGTATGTCGCCATCCTTCATACGTGATACGAAGGTTCTCTTTTTTAAAAGGGAAAGGGCTGTTGGAACCTTACAAAAACTTGCGGTGGTGTTTCTTGCCATCATACGTAAACCAGATCGGTTTATCCTCGACACGTGTCTCCACATGTACGGTGCGTCCCCAGAGGCGATACAGATAAGGCAGGGTACGTTCCATATATTTCAGATCCAACTCGATGCCTTCATATTGATGTTTGAGCACGAGTTCCCCGGTCCGCAGATAATCAGCATCTTGCACGACTAAGTAAGGAGAGCCGCCGTTGACACGTGAAAATACGAGCTGATCCCGTATGTTCTCCCAGGACTTGTCGGTGATTTTCCAGTCCGGGCCTTTTTTCTCAAATACGTAGAGGTCCAGATCCTCGGTTAATTGTTTGGTCATGTAATTGCGGATAAAGGAGGTATCGGAATCGAATTCACGCACCTCGAACATTTTGGCACGACCTTGGCCCGGTTTGCGGCCCCAGCGTTCCTGTTCTTCACGGGTTGGGTTATCCCAGCGCCGTTCAATATCCTCGAAAATCTTCAATCCCAAATAATACGGATTCAGACTTTGTTTGGATGGCTGCACCACGGAGGAGTTGAGTTTGGCAAATTCGATGGTATCCTCACTGTTGAGATCGAGTTCACGGATAATGCGTTGATGCCAGTAGGAGGCCCAGCCTTCGTTCATGATTTTGGTTTCCATCTGTGGCCAGAAATATAACATCTCTTCACGCATCATACTCATGATATCCCGCTGCCAGTCGGTCAACACTTCCGAGAACTCCTGAATAAACCACATGATATCCTTCTCCGGTTCAGGTGGAAAGTGATGAACCTGAATACCTTCCGCGGGTGCTTCTTCGGTCTGCACGTCATCAAGTGACCACAGATCATCATAGCGACCTTCCGGCCGTGGTGCTTTCTCACCGCGCTGCTCCCGCATTTTCATCTCCATATAGCGTTGTTTGTCCAAATGACGGGGTTTAATCAGCTGTGGGTCTACATGTTCCTGAATTGCAATCACGGCATCGATAAATGCTTCAACGGCTTCCGTTCCATACTCCATCTCATAATTGCTGATCCGATCCGCCGTAGCGGCCATGCTTTCGACCATATTACGGTTGGATTTGGAGAAGCGGGCATTGTTTTTGAAAAAATCGCAGTGTGCCAATACGTGGGCTACGATCAATTTGTTCTGAATCAGGGAATTGCCATCCAGCAAGAAGGCATAACAAGGGTTAGAGTTGATGACAAGCTCATAAATTTTGCTGAGTCCAAAATCGTATTGCATTTTCATCTTATGAAATGTTTTACCAAAGCTCCAGTGACTGAATCTGGTCGGCATGCCATAAGCTCCAAATGTATAAATAATATCCGATGGGCAGATTTCGTACCGCATGGGGTAATAATCCAGGCCAAAACCATTGGCAATCTCCATTATCTCGGCAATAGCGTATTCTAGGTCGCGGATCTCATCTGTCATCTAACGCTGCCTCCTTCCCTTTTCTGGAAAAAGCTGCGCAAAGCTTTGTACACTTCGCCTTTTTCTTTGATCACATAATACATGAACTGATCCATCTTGATATGACGGTAAGCCGACATCAGTGTGCTGCTGCGGTTGTACTGATTCACTTCGCCGTATCCAAACATATTGCTACGCTTCATTAACTCGCCGATCAGCTTCACACACCGTTCGTTATCCGAGGTCAGATTATCCCCGTCAGAGAAGTGGAAAGGGTAGATGTTGTAGCTTGAAGGTGGATACCGACTGTCAATAATATCTAGTGCCTTCATATATACAGAGGAGCAGATGGTGCCTCCGCTCTCGCCACGGGTAAAGAACTCTTCTTCGGTTACTTCCTTGGCTTCCGTATGATGGGCGAGGAAAACAATCTCAACTTTCTCATACTGACGGCGTAGAAAACGGGTCATCCAGAAGAAAAAGCTGCGCGCGCAGTATTTCTCAAACGAACCCATGGACCCGGATGTATCCATCATGGCAATGATAACGGCATTGGATTGTGGAATGATTTTATCTTCCCATGTCTTGTAGCGCAGGTCATCCGGACTGATGTGATGGATGCCTGGCGTACCGGTCGTTGCATTGCGACGCAGATTCTCCAGAATGGTACGTTTCTTGTCAATATTGGACTGCATGCCTTTTTTGCGAATATCGTTGAAAACTACGGTATGTGTCTCAATCAGGTCTTTGTCTTTCTGCTTCAGATCGGGTAATTCCAGCTCAGCGAAGAGCATATCTTCCAATTCCTCAATACTAACTTCGGCTTCCACAATATCATGACCAGGCTGATCGCCAGCTTTTTCGCCTTTGCCGGGTTTCTGCGAAGCAGAGGGATCACGACCGATGACGTCTCCGACCTGACTGTCACCGTCTCCTTGACCGACATGTTTTTGCTTCTGGTAGTTATACACAAAACGGTACTCATCCAGACTGCGGATTGGTACCTTGATGATTTGTTTTCCATCAGACATGATGATGTTTTCTTCCGTAATCAGATCAGGCAGATTCTGCTTGATGACATCTTTCACCTTTTGCTGATGGCGCTGTTGGTCCTGGTACCCTTTGCGGTGAAGCGACCAATCTTCCTTCGACACGACGAACGAGTAAGGCTGGTGTGAATTTGACATGTAGGCACCCCCCATTTATTACGCGGCACAGTTTGGCCTGTCGGTAATTAAGTATATTCACGGGCGAGGACGATATGTGATGAGAGTGGATATAAAATGATACAATTACGCAAGTTCACCTCAGAGGTAAGGTGTGTCGTAAGAACAGAACTGCTCCATTTTTTACAGAAACAGTGAACAAGTGTGATATCCTTCCTTTACAATAGGAGAAAGACATCGATCTGGCATCTGATAGAGGTTGTTTAAAAAGGCCAATTACACTTTCTGAACACAGACTATAGAGATGCATGAAAAGGAAGGATTTATGTGAATAAAAAGGCGATCAAGGCTTGGATTATGTATGATTGGGCCAATTCGGCTTATGCAACAACAGTACTGGCGGCAGTATTGCCCGTATTCTATGCTTCGGTGGCTGCCGCAACACTGGATACGGATACCGCCGCCTCCTACCTGGCTTATACACACTCCATTGGCATGTTGTGCGTAGCTCTGCTAACACCGTTGCTAGGCACGCTGGCTGATTTGTCTGGACGGAAAGGCGACTTCCTGCGTGTATTTGCAATTATAGGCGTCCTTGCCACATTGGGATTCAGCGCAATCGGTGAAGGGGACTGGTTCCTTGCTTCCGCGTTGCTGGTCATATCTACGATTGGTTTTGCGGGTGGTAATACCTTTTACGATGCAATGCTGCCGGATCTGGTACCTGTAGAACGAAGGGACATGATATCCTCCAAAGGTTATGCCTATGGTTATATTGGAGGAGGTTTGCTGCTTGCGATGAACCTGCTGATGATTCAGCAACCGGGCTGGTTCGGGATGAGCAATACACTGGCAGGCACAAGACTTGCATTTATCTCCGTCTCGCTGTGGTGGTTATTGTTCTCGATACCGATCTTTCGTCATGCTCCGAGACGGCCTGCTTCACCGGATTTTCCCGTAACGTGGAAAGGGTATGCTGCGGTGGGCGTGCGCAGACTGCGGCAAACCTTTCGTCAGATGCGGCGTTTTCCCCAGTTAATCCGCATGCTGGTGGCTTTCTGGTTTTTTAATGACGGCATTAATACCATCATTCTGATGGCTACGATCTATGGGACAAGTATAGGCATAGGCACAGCCGACCTGATGCTCGCGCTACTGTTAACCCAGTTCATCGGGTTCCCGTGTACATTGTTACTGGGAGCATGGGCACAGCGTTGGGGAGCAAAGCAGGTATTAATCGTTAGCTTATCGGTCTACATATGTATTGTAATTCTCGGTTATTTCATGACACAAGCGATCCACTTCTATGTGCTCGCCGGGTTGGTTGGTGTTGTGCAGGGTGTGAGTCAATCCACAGCGCGTTCCCTATTTAGCAATCTGATGCCGGCAGGCAGAACAGGAGAGTATTTTGGTTTTGTGAATATTACAGGCAAATTCTCTTCGATCTTTGGTCCATTTGTGTTTGGTTATGTTGGGCAAATAACAGGTTCCACACGTTGGGGTATTCTGTCGTTAATTTTCTTTTTCGTCGCGGGTATTGCCGTATTGTTAACCGTGAAGGTACAGGAGGGAATGCAGGATGCTACACGGGCAGATCAGGAAGAAGAGCGAAATAGTAGCGCTGGAGCTCCTGGGAGGAGTTCAAATGTAAGGTTTACCTGATGGTTGTTCACCCGTTTTCATATTAAGTTTCTCAACGGATTACGTATGGCTTCAGGCATTGTTCCTCACAGAACATGTCTGGAGCTTATTCGCGTTTGTGCAATCAGAACATAATTGATTATGAATAAGTGCTTAAATGACAGACAGCAGAATACAGTGAAAGAGTATGAATTTATGAAAAGGTGAAAATAAAAGATTGACATGATACATTTTGTATCATAGAGTAAAACTATAAATACATATTGTATCTGAGAGTTGTCGAATGTAACCATGTGTTTTGCCTCATTCCGGGGGGAGCTTCCGACGGAATATTGCAAAATGCTGACCTATAGCTTGCATATTACTCGTTTTGCCAAACACAAAGGTAGAGTCTGGTCTATCCCAGCTACATATTGATACTAATGAACAGAGGAGAGGCTGCCATTGATCGACGCTCAAGGTAACGGACTTGTTTTCTTACTATGTGTTCCCCGCAGTGGTAGTTCCTTATCCACCGTAATGCTGCAAAATCATAGTCGTATATTTGCCACCCAGGAAATGTGGTTTCTGATGAATCTTGTCGATCTGCCCAAGGCTGATTCACGCGCTTATGGTGGTAGCTCCATCATTCGTCAGTTCTACAATGCGATGGTATCCGAGGATGTCTTCGAAAAGGCGTGCAGAAGTTTTGCTCTTGAGATCTACAATGGATTCCTTGAAGGGAGCGGAGCAGACTTCATCGTTGATAAATCTCCACGGTACTATTACATGCTGGAATGGCTGGATCGTCTGTTCCCTCAGTCCAAGCGCATTCATCTCCAGCGTAATCCTCTGGCCATCGCTGCATCATTCAAAAAGGTAAATCGCCACACAGGAGAAGGATTCGATCTGATTGATAGTCTGCAGAGCCCCAAATTAAACATGAAAGCCGTGGATCTCACACTTGGGATGCTCCGCTTGAATGATTATTTTGCCAAACCACATCCCAATGCGTATGAATTGCAATATGAACGATTGGTATCCAATCCTCAAGAAGAACTTGAGAAACTATGCGCGTTTCTGGGAATTCGATATGAACAGGGAATGGAGCAGTATGGACAGTTTCTGGACAGTGCCAAGTCTGACATGTTCTACAGTATGGGCGTGGGTGATCCTTTCCTCTCTTCGCATCAAGAGGCACATCAGGGTTCTGTTAACAACTGGAAAAACATATTAGAACCACATGAAGTTGAACTGTATTGCCGTGTGATGGGGGCAGATCTGTTCCACCGGATGGGATACAGTGAACAGCTGGCAGAAGCCGAACAATGGACGGGTGTATATTATGATGCAAGTCCGGATCAAGAGGTCATTGACCGAATCACGCATCAGTTGACAGCAGCGACCGGTTGCCAGTGGCAACAGCAATACCGAATGCAACCGGCAGATTCTGTCGTTCATGATCCGCTTGGGAATCTTAATGACCAAGTTGCCGAAGAACCGGAAAAGACAGACCCGACGCTAGCTGCACTGGTAACGATCAGACAGCTGCAAGCCGCATTACGGGCAGCAGATCATCGTCTGGAACGGGGTTACAGTGAGCGAGAACGCTTGAAAGTCCAGCTGGCTTCTGCTCAAAGCAAAATACAGCGTATCAAATCATGGGTACCATTTGGTCATCAGATCAGCGCCTGGGCTTCACAGCGCAAGATTCTACGGGGAGGCAAGTCATGAGCGCCATAGCAGGAATTGTTCACAACGATGGTCAGCAGGCGCTATGGGAAGACAGCTGGCGCTTGTATGCAAGCCTGGGGCATGTCCCTGCGGATACAACAGGAGTGTGGAAAGGCAATGAGGCGTTCCTCAGCTGTCATGCCCAATGGATTACACCTGAATCGGTTAGCGAGAAGTTGCCTTTATATGATGAGGAAAGTGGTCTGACGATCACGGCAGATGCCATTCTGGATAATCGGGAACAGTTGGCTGATCAATTACAGATATCCAGAGCTGAACTGGCAATGTTGGCGGATAGTGAACTGATCCTGCGTGCCTATCAGCGCTGGGGAGACGATGTGGCTGTCCGATTGCTGGGGGATTTTGTATTTGCCATATGGGATGAGCGGAATCGCAAACTGTATGCAGCAAGAGATATTACAGGCATGAGAGCTTTTTATTACCGACATGATGGTTCACGTTTTGCCTTTTGCACACTCATGAATCCATTGCTCGGGCTTGAAGGGGTACATAAGGAACTTGATGAGATCTGGCTGTCCGAATTCCTTGCCATTCCTGACATGCATGATTCAGCAGATATCAATTCGACCGTATATCGGGGAATAAGCCAGCTGCCTTCTGCACATACACTTGTCTTCCGGGATGGGAGACTGGAGCTGAAGCAATATCATCGCTGGAATGAAGTGGAACCTCTAAGGCTTAAATCCGATGGTGAGTATGTAGAAGCGTTTCGGGAGGTCTTTGGGCAGGCGGTTGGATCACGATTGCGAACGCACAGACAGGTGGCTGCTGCATTAAGTGGCGGACTGGACTCGGGAGCCGTGGTTGGTTTTGCTTCCGGAACACTGAGAAGTCAGGGTAAACGGCTGCAGGCCTACAGTTATGTTCCCGTACCGGATTTTACAGATTATACGTCGAAAACGTTGCTCGCAGACGAACGGCCTTTCATACGTTCAACCATTAATCACGTCGGCAATATCACGGAGAACTACCTTGATTTTGAAGGCAGAAGTCCACTTAGTGAAGTAGATACCTGGCTCGACATTATGGAGATGCCTTATAAATACTTTGAAAATTCGTTCTGGATTCGCGGATTCTATGAAAAAGCGAGCCAGCAAGATGCGGGCATCCTGCTCACAGGCGCACGTGGTAATTTCACCATCTCCTGGGGCCCGGCTCTGGATTATTACGCCAGTCTACTGAAAAGTGGCCGCTGGTACCGCTGGTTCCGTGAGATGCAGCAGTATAGTGAACGAACCGGCATGCCCTTCTCCCGTATAGCCAAGATCACCGGGAAAAAGGCATATCCGGATTGGTTCAAGGCTCAGTCCAAAGGAGCAAGCCAGGCAGCTTCTGTACAGTTGATTCATCCTGACTTTGCGCAGAGAACAGGTGTACTGGAACGACTCAAATCCATTATCGTTCTGCAGGGCGGTGCCCAGGCTGATGCACTCAAAGTGCGTGCCGAGAAATTCAATAATCTGGCCATTGCGAACAAAAACGGCGCTGTAGCCACAAAATGTTCTCTCCGTTATCGGGCTTGGGAACGTGACCCGACCTCTGACGTCAGAGTCATCCGATTCTGCCTGTCTGTACCAATTGAACAATATGTGAAACACGGGACGGATCGCTCCTTGATTCGCCGGGCTACTTCACCGGAGTTGCCTGACAAGGTCAGACTGAATCAACGGGTACGGGGTGTGCAGCCGGCAGATTGGTTACATCGCATCATTCCCAATTGGGATGCCTTTACGGCTGAGTTGCGTGCTTTGTGTTCTGACAGCAAGGTCGCTGGCATATTAAACACGGAGCGTATCAAATCTGCCCTGGCGAACTTTCCGAGTCCGAGACCAGAGCTTGCTTCACATCCAGATCTGCGATTGATGATGCATAGTCTGATTGTCTATCGGTTCATTCGGAAATTCTGAATGAGGGCACATGAAAGGAGGTGAATACGATGCAAATGGAAAAAAAGGAATGGCAAGCACCAGCTCTTGAAGTGTTGGAAGTCAATCAAACGATGGCCGGTACTGGCTACAGACAAATTGACTGGGTAACGGTTCACGATGCGGATCTGTACGATCCAACTTCCTAAGTTGTTAAGTTTTATGAAGTGTCATCATACTTAAAGGGCGGAAATGCAACAAATCCAGCTTTTCGCCTCCGCCCTTATATTGAGCAACATGAATATAAGGGCTTTTTTTTACATTTTATTACGAAGGAGGCGTCGTTCATTGTTGCCTGTGCATTATGTGGCGTATGGTCTACGCTGGTCGAGCCAAATTCGAATGCCTGAACTACAGATCGCACCCAAGGATGCAGAGACTGATTTTGATGTCGTGGATGTGCACATCGAGTCTTTAGATCTGACCCCATTGTGGGAGGATTGGGATGTAGGCAACGACAACTTTGTGGCACGAGAGGGCAGTCTTTTTTTCCAAATCGAAGATACAGGTCTGTTTCTAATGGAGCAAGGAAAGCGCATTGTCGTATCCCCTATACCGGGTGCAGATGAGAAAAAGGTCAGATTATTCATTCTGGGCACATGTATGGCGGTCATTATGATGCAGCGTGGCATTCTTCCACTGCATGGTAGTGCAGTGGTTATTGATGGCTGGGCTTACGCATTTGTCGGACATTCGGGAGCAGGCAAATCGACACTGTCGGCCGCACTGGCATCACGCGGATATCCGCTTCTCACCGATGATGTTGTTGCACTGACCTGGGATGCCGGAGGAAGAGCTATCGTATCACCTGGTTACCCGCAACAGAAGTTATGGCAGCCCAGTCTGGATGGTTTCGGCATGAAAGAGCAGGATTATGTAACGGTTCACGCAGAGATTACGAAGTATGCGATACCTGTTCAGCACTATTTTCATGAGATGGCCGTACCCCTAGGTGGAATATTCGAACTTGCTCCACAACCTGAGGAAAACCATACATCTGTTCAACTGGTTGAAGTGACGGGGCTAGAACAACTGCATCTGTTATGCTCGCATACGTTCCGGGGTGGACTCGTTGCAAGGCAGGGGCTGGCACAGTGGTTGTTCGAGACGGCTTCAAGACTTTCAGCAAGTGTGGAGATTGGCAGATTGGTCAGAACGGGTGCGGAGTTTACAGCATTTGAGATGGTGGATCGGATCACAGATCATATACGCAAAGGAGTGCATACAGGATAATGACAGCAACTACGCCGATGAATGTGGAAGACCGGGTAACCCGGAAGGAAGGCAATCTGGTCAGTGATATGGGCAGTGAGAAAGTCATGATGAGCATTAGCTCTGGAAAATACTATAATCTGGGGAGTACCGGTGGACGAATCTGGGATCTGATCGCAGAAGAACGCACGCTGGGTGAAGTTGTTGAGGTACTTGCAGCGGAGTATGAGATTGAGCCAGATGTATGTCGTGAGCAGGTGGTGCAATTCCTGGAACATCTGTCCCGTGAAGGTTTAATCGACGTTACTCGCGGAGTGTAGAATCATGTTGCGAAAAATAAAGGTTTATCTCTCGCTCCCGCGGTCGATGCGTCGACTGGTATGGGAGGCCTATATCCTCCTTGGCTGGGCACGCATTCAGAAGGCTATGCCATTTGCCAAAATCGCGCCAGGGCTGGGTACGCCTATGGTAGAAACACCGATGACAGGACTCGAACGCAGCGAGGTCATCACCATACGGAATATTTCCAAAGCGATTTCGCTCGCCAGTAAATATACGTTATGGGAAAGCCGCTGCCTTGTAATGGCGATTGCCGGGATGAAGATGCTTGAGCGACGCAAGATAGAGAGTACGTTATACATGGGGACTGCACGGAATAAGCAAGGACATATGATGGCTCATGCCTGGCTGCGAAGTGGTAAATTGATCGTGACCGGAGCTGATACTATGGACCAATATACGGTTGTCGGTGTGTTTGGCAAACGGTGTCCGGAGAAGGGATCTGGGGAGATTGTCTATGATACATGAAAGTGAACTCTATTCATCAGGGTTTCCGAAGGAGCTTAAGCTGATTTTGAGCATGATTAGAGGTGATCTGACGGCTCTATCCCCTGAAGAATTCAAGGCGGGTTTGCAAGGAACCGATTGGCAGCTCTTTCTGCGGCTTGTCTATCATCACCGCTTATACTCTGTCCTTTATTTGAAAATGAAAGAATTAAACTCTGCAATCATTCCTGTAGATGTTATGGAGAGTCTGAGACAACAATATACGGTCAATACGTTCCGCATGTTACATCTAACAGCTGAAATGGAGCAGGTGTGTGGAGCTTTTCGTGAACGCGGCATCCGCAATATTACACTAAAGGGGCCAGCGCTGGCTCATGATCTCTATGGGGATGTATCCATGCGAACCTCCAAAGATCTGGATATCCTGATTCCTTTGGCTGATGTAGAAGCAGCTGAGAACATTCTGGCTACCCTCGGATACGTATCCAAGGAAGGGGAGCGGGCACCTACAGTGCGCAGCTGGAAATGGCGGGAACATCATATCTGTTACACCCATCCGGTCAAACGGACTCAAGTGGAGATCCATTGGCGTCTGAACCCGGATTCGGGCAAAGAAACCGATTTTGAATTGCTGTGGAAACGTAGCCGGTTCAGTTCATTCACACAGACACCTGTCCGTATGCTTGAACAAGAAGATCTATGGGCTTATCTCGTAACCCATGGAGCACGTCATGGCTGGTTCAGACTGCGCTGGTTACTGGATATCGACCAGATGATCCGCAGCATGCCACTCGATGTGAAGAAAGTAGAGAGACGTCTGAAAGCGGAGGGACGTTTATCTATCGGTTCACAGGCTCTTTATCTGGCTTCGGAGCTGCTGAATACGCCGCTGGATGTAGAGTACAGGTCCTTGATGTCCTTGAGTGACCGTACAGGCAAGCGATTAGCCAACGAAGGCGCAAAGTTCATGAACGATATGCTGGAAAGTCCGGCTGATATGAAGTCTTATCAATCGTATTTGTTTAAACTTCGAAGTACAAAACAGAAATGGTTTTTCTTTATTGAACGTTTATATCCGAGTACATGGGATGTGGATCAATTGCCGCTTCCGCGTTCTTTGTTTTTTCTGTACTTTCCGTTACGTCCGTTTCTCTGGTTCTGGCGGCGAATTAAAAGGTATACGGTGACGGAAAGGGGTAAAGTATGATCTCGGAATTAAGGTATTTCATGCGAAAGTTGCATCATATTACGGGGCCCATTTTATATTGGAATCTGCTAGGGATGATCTGTATCAGTCTCATGGAAGGGATCGGCATCTACATGCTTGTTCCGATGCTGAGTCTGATTGGCATATTTGAGATGGGCTCCACAGGCTTAAACACTCCTTGGCTTGGCGAAGTATTGAATCGTTTTTCTGAAAATAGCCAATTGTTACTTGTATTGTTCACATTTGTGTTGATTGTCTCCGGACAGGCCTGGATGCAGCGTCTCCAGACGATCCGTAATACTCGAATCCAGCAGCAATTTGTACGAACGCTGCGCATGGAAACCTATGGTGCCATTATCATGGCGCAATGGTCATTTTTTCTCCAAAAACGAAAATCCGATTTTAACCATATATTAACGACTGAACTTGCACGTGTGAGCCAGGGAACAAGCATTATGCTGCAAATGGCAGCCTCTCTGATCTTTACGGGAATTCAGATTGGTCTCGCTTTCTGGTTATCCGCCAAGTTGACGGCACTTGTGCTGGTCTGTGGATTGTTATTATTTTTTGTCTTGAGAAAATTCGTCAAGCGGGCCAAGCAGATCGGGGACCAGACCTCTGAATTCTCGCAAAGTTATTATAACGGCATTACCGAGCATTTCAACGGCATTAAGGATATTAAGAGCAATATGCTCGAGCGTTCACATATGAACTGGTTTGAGCGTATGTGCAGACAGATAGAACGCAATGTCATTCAGTTTAGCCAATTGAATAGTGGAACACAGCTGATTCACCGGATGTCCGCGGCAATCATTATTGCGGCATTCATCTATCTTTCTCTCCGTGTAATGACGGTGCCTCCAGCAAGTTTGCTGCTCATCATCCTTATCTTTTCCCGATTATGGCCAAGATTTACGGCGATTCAGTCCAATCTGGAGTACATCAGCTCCATGCTGCCTGCATTTCGGGTAGTAAGAGAACTGCAAGCGCAGACGGCGAAGAGTCGTGAGATTAGTGCAGAGATTGCTTCGGCAGGAGACGTTGGAACTGATGGCATTCAACCTATGGAACTGAAGGAATCTATCACGTGTGAGGATGTCTGCTATCGCTATGAGGGAAGTGATACATACTCATTGAGAAATGTGCAAGCTTCGATTCCAGCAAGGGGAATGACCGCAATTGTGGGGAAATCCGGAGCAGGAAAGAGCACGCTGATAGATCTGATTATGGGCCTCGTGAGGCCTGAAACTGGTCGTATTCTGATTGACGGTGTTCCTCTGTCAGAAGAACGATTATTGAGCTGGCGAAGTTCCATCGGATATGTCTCCCAAGACCCATTCCTATTTCATACAAGTATTCGTGAGAATCTGCGTCTGGTTGATCCAAATGCAAGTGAAGAGCAGATGTGGCAGGCTTTGCAATTTTCCTCCTCTGCGGCTTTTGTGAGGAAGCTGCCTCAGGGTCTGGATACGATTATTGGTGATCGGGGTATTCGGCTATCGGGGGGCGAACGTCAGCGATTGGTGCTTGCTCGGGCCATGCTGCGTAATCCTTCGGTCTTGGTACTTGATGAAGCAACAAGTGCGCTCGACAGTGAGAATGAACAGTACATTCATGAGGCGCTGGAACGGCTAAAAGGACATGTGACCATTATCGTGATTGCACACCGATTGTCCACGATTCGGACGGCAGATCGTGTCATTGTGCTTGATGAAGGTCGGGTGATTCAAGAAGGCGGGTACCAGCAGTTATCTACTGATCCGGTAGGGACGTTCAGCAAGCTTCTTAATATGCAAGCGGGTGTTGTGGGGCAGTAAAGTAGGTTATGACATAAAGTAAAGAGGCGCGCCACTATGGGCGCGCCTTTCATGTAAGTAGGTTAGTATAATGAGCAAGAATTAATGGACCAGTTCTGTATTGGAAGGGCGCGGAAGCTGGAGAGCTCCGATCTGTTCCAAATGTTGTACGATCTCTTGCACGGCTTTCTCAATGGAAGATTGCTCCGTATCAATGATGAATGAAGGAGATTTTGGTACATCATAGGGGGCGGAAATGCCTGTGAAATGCGGGATGTCACCGTTGCGAGCTTTTTTATACAGCCCCTTGGGATCACGCCGCTCACATTCTTGAATTGAACAGCGCACATAGATTTCAATGAAATCATCTGGTTCAAATAACTGTCTGACCATCTCCCGATCCTGTTCATGAGGAGAGATAAAAGCCGAAAGTACAAACAACCCGGCATCTACCATTAACTTTGATACTTCACCGATTCGCCGCAGATTTTCTTGACGATCCCCTGCTGTAAAACCGAGATCACGGTTCAGTCCATGACGTACATTATCCCCGTCAAGAACATAACAGCGTACGCCTTGGTCGTAGAGATATTGCTCCAGGGCAAATGCAAGGGATGACTTTCCTGCACCTGATAACCCGGTAAACCATATGGCACGACTCCGGTGCCCATTATGCTTCTCCCGGTCTTGTCTGTTGATGCTGGATGATTGCCAGGTTATATTGCGCTCTTCCTTCGACATGAGTATCCCGCCTTTTCCCTACCATGGTATGTATAATATTTTAACATATTTACAAGATTATAGCACCTTACAGATTTCTTCAAAATAAGCGTGAATCGACAAAATATCGGGTATAGATGTAGTACATACATAAGCATTATGCATATATCCAAGGAGTATTTGCATTGAATGATGCAAATGCCCACAACGCAGGAGGAACAATGTCATGAACGAAAACATACAAAACATACAAGTTGGATTCAAATGCCCGGATTGCCAGCAGGATGTCCGAGCGGAATTTATAGATGAACAGGTCCGCACGGTTCGTTGTAAAGGTTGTGACAGAGCGTATACACTTTTGAAGCCAACCATTGGTGATGAAATTCTACTGGATTGGGAGCAGGAGGCTTTGTATCACAAGCTGAGGGCAGAACGATCTGAACTGGATAATCACAATATGTCGGCCTTGATTATCAAAGTTATCGAGCTGCTTACATGGCGTGATCGAGGAGATGGACAGACCCGTGCCATACAGACCGTGAGGGAATGGCTTGCTTCCAGTGGGAAACCCCAGACCTTACTTGAATTGTTTTATCAATCTCCGCCACAACCTGAAAATAAACGTTTCGATCGCTAATGATTTACATACATTGGCCGTTCCTGTGGCATATTACCTGAAGGTATTCGTGTGTGCAAACGACTAACCGAATTTTTCAGGAACAGGAGCGGATAGAATGAAGCGAATGGTTCTATATATACTGTTGGGACTGTTATCCATCAGTATGGTACCGGCACAGACTGAAGCATCACCGGTTACCGGAGCGTATCACTTTGGCTTCAAAAAAAGTCAAAATGGTCAACTGCCCTCCATTGATCAGGAAGGCTTTAAATCGATCTTACAACATAACGATGCCATTTTCCTGGGGGATACAAAGCAGAAGGAATTGTATCTCACGTTTGATAACGGGTATGAGAATGGATTCACACCTGCCATACTGGATGTTTTGCGTACCAAGAAGGTGCCAGCTGCTTTCTTTGTGACAGGTCATTATCTGAAAGATCAGCCTGAGTTGGTCAAACGTATGGCGGCTGAAGGTCATATTGTCGGTAATCATTCATGGAGTCATCCGGATATGACCCGCATCTCCAATGAAAAACTTAGAGAGGAACTTGAGAAGGTTAAGTCGGAGGTTAATCGGCTGACGGGTCAACAAGCGACCTTTCTACGTCCACCACGAGGGATCTTTAACAATCGCACGCTTGCGGAGAGTCATGCTCAAGGGTATGTGAACGTGTTCTGGTCTGTTGCTTATAAAGATTGGGATACTAATGTGCAGCGTGGTGCACAATATGCTCATCAAGAGGTACTGAAGCAACTTCATCAGGGGGCTGTCATTTTGCTTCATTCGGTATCCAAAGACAACACGGAAGCACTGGCTTCCATTATTGATGAGGCACGTAAGCAAGGTTATGCATTTAAAAGTCTGGATGATTTACGGACCAAAACTTATTGATCCATTATCATAATGAGCAATGGACCAAATGCAGGTCATACAAAAGTTTAGCAAAATATTAAAGGGCATCCTGAGCGATTAAGCTCGGAATGCCCTTTTTGGTTGTATCGGTACGCCCGTCCAAGTATTGGATGTAACCACATACAGATCCAGAAGAAAGGTTTGGGTAATACGATCCGATATTACGTGTAATACTATAAAACAGTGTTATAGATGATTCCAATCGTTTTTGGGCCGCAGTGGCTGCATATTACACATCCAGCAGTGGTTAGTTCCACTCGGGCACCCGTTTGTTCCTGCAAAGACTTCTGCAAGTCAAGCGCATCCTCTTCAGCCATGGTATGCACAACAATCAGCAGGTCTGGATCGATCTGATCCTTCTGGCTGAGTGTATTATTCAGCATTTGTTCCAGAGCTTTCTCCCGTTTACCGCGCACTTTATAGGCAGGTGCCATCTTGCCATCCGTTACCCGGATGACAGGACGAATCTTCAACAGGCTTCCAATCAGGTTTTGCATGCCCGAACAGCGTCCGCCTTTATGCAGATACTCCAATGTATCGATGACAAACTCCGTGCGTACATTTGATTTCATCGCCTCAATCAGGTGTGTAATCTGAGTCAGGTTTTGTCCTTTATCAGCAGCATGTACAGCTTTCATCACCATCAGCGCAATTCCTGATGAGAGATTCTGTGAGTCAATGACCGAGATTCGACCTTCCGGGAACTCGGAACTCGCTAGTCGTGCATTTTGATAGGTAGAGGAAAGTTCAGAAGATAAGCTGATATATAGAATCTCATCCCCTTGATCTATGTAAGGTTGAAATGCCGTTATGAAATCAGCGGGGGAAGGTGCAGCTGTTTTGGGAAGACGCCCATCTTGGCTGACACGTTCATATAGCTGTTCAGGCTTAATCTCAGCACCGTCTTTCAGTGATTCTTCACCGAACACGACATATAAGGGGATGATACCGATATCGTGCTGCTGGATCCATTCTGGAGCCAGATCACTTGTGCTATCCGCAAAAATTTTGATTCGTGACATGTCAATCTCCTTTGAAAACAATGATTTTGGCAAAAAATATAGATTGTACTTATGTGTAAACCCATTCATTTTAATTATAAGGAAACATGACGTTGATGCAAAGCGTTACATCAGCGTCATGCCTACCAAAATAAGCCCAACGAATAACAGAATCATGATTCCATTTAATATGGTTCCGATAATGGAAAAAACTTTCTTTCGATTCTTGAGGACAAGACCAATAATTCCGACGATGCCTCCGGCCAGATTGAGTATCAGGCAGACCAGAATGGCTAATGAAGCCAGAACCACTGCTGGATGCAAGGCTATCTCTTCTGTCTGCAACGGGGTTAGAACTCCGATGGACTCGTTTACAGCCATGGTGGCAATAAAGAATATCAGAATATAACCCAAGATTGCAACCAATCCAATGACAAAGCTGGCGATTCCAGGTCCGGAATGTTTCAGTGGTGCCATTGGTTGTCTCTCATGATCTGGCGGGTATGCTTCATACCCATTGTTATTGTATGGATCTGCATGGCCAGGGTTCTGATCCGTGTTGTTATAACCTGAATTATAAGAATCGCGATTATCCATAATGTTGACTTGCCTCCCTTAATCATCGTACTGAGTGTTATTAACCTAATCGATGAGTAATGATTCTCCTTTTAGAAATTGTTCAAAAAGTCCGCTTTTGATTACGAAAGATGCCTAACGGCATCATCATCATCGAATATGGGATTCACCCGAAATGTCCGTTGCTCACGTAGTTTTCCCTACGCTCCGCTACTCCATTTCTAGCTTCATCCCATCTTCTCGGTACTGAAAACCAATCTTTTTGAACTTGCACTTAAAATACAACGATGACATACCTGTTTACTTTTCCATAAATATCGATAAAAATCAAGGATTTACGCCAGTTTTCTATGATATATTACGATATTCAGGGTAGGGATAGGAATAGTAAGTATAAACATACATATGATCTATGAAGCTCCATCCCGACTGGTAAAGAAGGAGTGGATTCGCTACAATAATAGGAGTGAAGAGTAGTTGAATTAAGGGAGAGAACTTACATGCAACGAAGATGGATGATGCTTGGAGCTGTAATGACCATGCTAGCGGTGGCGATCGGCGCGTTTGGTGCTCACATGCTCAAGGATACGATTGGGCCGGCGGCCATTGCTACATATGAGACGGGTGTGCAATATCACATGATTCATGCATTGGCTTTGCTCATTATTGGTTTGACGGCTGGTCAACTTGGAGCATCGACGAAACTGAAGTGGGCAGCGCGTCTGTTGTTTATCGGAATTATCGTGTTCTCGGGCAGCCTGTATGTGCTTAGTATTTCTGGCATCAAGATTCTGGGTGCCATCACACCAATTGGTGGGGTAGCCTTCATTGCCGGATGGTTGTTATTGGCATTAGATGTATGGCAACGAGGTAAGGATCGCTCCTGATCGGTCCAAACCAATCTTGGAGGGTTCAATCCTGCATGAACTATAGAACTAAAAAAGCAACTTGCGTTAGAATGTCCCGTCATTCTAACGCAAGTTGCTTTTTGTTTTAATCCGATGAAGTTAGTTACAGAAACTCATCGATTTCATTGGTTCGGAACGTATACACCTGTTTTTCATCGACATGGTAGATGCTCACAATACTGGTATCTCGATCAAAATTCAGAATACGGCAAGGAATGCTCTGATGTTTACCGTTTTTGTTATTGACAACAATACGGGTGAGTTTATTCTCTTTAATGAGCGTGTCAATCCACGCGTCAAACGAGTTTCCATCGGAAACATTGGATGTTTGGGTGGCAGGCTTTTTCTCGCTAACCGGTTTTTCTTGCTGATCCTGTGTTTTGACTGGAGCAGGTGAGGCAGGTGTCTGAGGTGCAGTGGACGCCTTCTGTGCTGCGTTGGCTTGTGATTTTTTGCGTTCGTTGTGAAGTGTAACGAAAGAGTCCTTCTTGGACTGGAGTGTTGCTTCAATAATTTTGCCTAGCTCTATGCCGGATTGAATCCGAAAGTCCGCAATTTGTTCTTCATTGTTTATGAACTCCAACAGGGACTGCAGTGCCAATGCATTTGAGCGGCTCTTAATAAGTATATCGACATTAAATAAAAAGCCGATGTCCTCTTGATTGGATAAGGTTTCTTTCATTCATCCCAGCCCCGTTAAAAAGTATGTCAGCTCAAAAAAACGCTTCAATTCACTATATCATTAAAAAGGAAATTATCATAGTGCTAGAGGCGCAGAAATATGCCGAAACAATTGGGTGAATATCACAAATAAACCTTATTATTCACGTCTTTTCGAAGATGTCCACAAGACAATCCAGATGAGGAAAACAACATTCGTGAACTGTGGAAGAGGAGGTTGAACGAGAAATTTGTTGAAAGATGCAGTCCATTATTGTTGGAGAGCACGTATTGGCATGTGCGGAGCAACTTATCGTACCTCATTTTGGAGTAGAGTGGCAAAGTGCTGGTACATGTAAATAATGAACCCGTATGAGACAATATTCATTAGTTTTCAAAAGTGTTTAAAGGGAGTTGAGAACGCAAAAAGAAATCAATTGTGACTGTATCTTATGACGAACCCCGTAAAGGCTGTGCTTTTGCTTAGCATCCCTTTAATATGTTGATCTCCAATAGGCTCATGCCCACTCTAATTGTTTGTACTCTGACGTTTAACAACCGTCTTCTCGTTATTATGTTACAATATGCTCATCACACATTAAGGAATGAAGACCATGCATCAAGAGGACAGTGTATTTGAACAGATTATGAAGCAGAAAAGATTGAAGCCTATCAAGCCTGCAACTGCAAAAGTGCAAGTAAAACCAATACATAAAAAGAAACTAGTTCAGGAGCAATTAAGTGAATTGGATGTCCAGTTCAAAAAGTCGGTAGCTGAATCAATAGATCGAAGTGTACTTCATAGACGTGTACTGGGAATTAGAAGAGAGTTAACGGAGATAAGGAAATTAAAGAATGATGAGCATATGTTTTAAGGTAGGCCGAATTTGATTCACCTTGGGTGAGGGGTGCTTTTATTAGTGTTTATTCCCTGCGTTCTAATACCTTCTATCGAATCCCATAGACCCGCTCCTTTTGGCATGGTATAATAATTCCATAATTTAGGAGAAGAGGTCTACATATGAAGAAGTTGGTTTTATCGTTTTTAGTTTTATTATTGTTTGTCGTTTCAACTACATATGAACCAGCAACAGCAGCTACTAAGTATGATTTTAAGAACGTAAATTGGGGTATGACAGTTAATCAGGTTAAAAAGAAAGAAAAATCTAAATTGCTAGATCAATCAAAAATAAAGGATATTTCGTTATTGGAGTACAAAACAACGGGATTCAGAGTCAACGCAAAACTAGTATACATATTCTACAAAAACAAATTAGTACGTGCAGTATACGAGATTTATCCTAATGATTTTAAGAAAACGACTATGGACAGAGTTTATAAATACTTCAGTATAAAACGTGACCTCTTTGACGAATATGATGCTTCAATTAACTTCCAAGATGGTTTAACTCCAAATGGAAAGCGAGTTCATTATGACGATGACATAGAAAAAAATCTACTCTCGGGTGCGGTTGCTTTGGAATGTAATTGGGTAATTGACAAGAAAAAAACCAGTATTAGTTTGATGTTGGCTAGGGTTACTGATGCTGTAAGGCTTAGAGTGATATACACTGATTATAGTTTGAAGTATGACCTTGATGAACTTATAGACGCTCAAAAATATTAACGATTATTATGAGAGCTGCCTCATTTCTGAGGTGGCTTTTTATATTTCATTGAAAGCTCAGTTCTACTATCTAAGTCTGCGAAAAGACTTACCAACAATATATTTGAACTGTAAGTACCTACATTTTCTCAAACACGGCAGGTGTCCACACGACAATACAGAATGAGGCATACAATTATCGTGACCTGTGGAAGAGGAGGTGGATCGGGAAATTATGGTGACGATGGAGCCCATTGTAGTTGGAGAGCATGTATTGGTAGGGGTAGAAGTCAAGCTGCCCAAAACAACGTTGTTGACCATTAACACATCCAAAGGATATATCATGTGCGGAGCACTCGACGTGGGGTTACTTAATGAGAAGCTCGGGGATCGTAAGATTATTGCGGCTCGGGCGGTTGGTGTGCGTACACTGGAGCAATTGTTGCATGCACCTATGGAGTCGGTAACAACAGAAGCCGAGGCGATGGGCATTACGGTTGGCATGACGGGTGTAGAGGCTTTGTTGAAAATGATCTAAGCACTAACAAAAGGGCTCCCCATATGGGAAGCCCTTCTTTAGCGTCTTAGCGTTCTAATACAGAGCCGGGCACATCAGTAGCCACTAGCTCTATACACGAACTTTTTCTTGAATACTCTTATTAAATTAAGCTTCTTCCTTCGCGAACAAGGCAGCCAGGTTTTCTTGGAAAGGTGCGCGAACAACACCTTTTTCCGTGATGATAGCTGTTACATATTCGTTAGGCGTTACGTCAAATGCTGGATTGTATACTTTAACACCTTGAGGTGCTGTGCGTTTGCCAAATCCTTCGGTCACTTCCTCCGCAGCTCGTTCCTCAATCGGAATAAGATCTCCGGATGGAGTAGACAAGTCGATAGTCGACAATGGGCTCGCTACATAGAACGGAATATTGTGTGCTTTGGCAAGCACGGCTACGCTGTAAGTCCCGATTTTGTTAGCTACATCACCATTCGCAGCAACACGATCCGTTCCGACGATAACGGCTTGAATCCAGCCTTTGGACATCACCATGCCTGCCATGTTATCACAGAGCAGCGTAACGTCAATGCCGGCTTGCTGTAGCTCAAAAGCAGTCAGGCGTGCACCCTGAAGTACAGGACGAGTTTCGTCTGCAAATACTTTCAGGTGAATGCCACGTTCCTGTGCGAGATACATTGGAGCAGTTGCCGTACCGTATTTTGCCGTAGCCAGTCCGCCTGCGTTGCAGTGAGTGAGTACACCCATACCATCTTCGAATAAAGGCAGTGCATTCTCGCCGATCATGCGGCATACTTCTTCGTCTTCCTTCTGAATCAACAGAGCTTCTACTTCAAGAGCATCATTGCCCTCATCCAGGCTCAGGCCGGATTCAACGACCTCATTTGCTTTTTGCATCATGCGATCCAGTGCCCAGAACAGGTTCACCGCTGTTGGACGGGAAGTAGCCAGATGAGTACATATGGATTTTACGTGGTCTAACCAACCTTGAACGGTTGTTCCGTCATATGATTTGGCACCCAATACAACACCAAATGCAGCAGCAATACCAATCGCCGGAGCACCGCGTACTTTCATGGAGTGAATGGATTCCCATACTTCCTCGGGTGTGTACAATTTCAGCATGAGGATGGTCTCGGGCAGCAGACGCTGGTCAAGCATTTCAAGCTTGTCCTTTTTCCAGATTAGAGAGGACAGAGGCTGATATTCAGGGGTTGTCATGGGTGGTTCCTCCGTTCCTTATGTTAAGCCTTAGTAGTAGTAACAGCTGTGGATACAATATCCAGTACTTCGCCGATGGTATTCAAGCGACGATTGTTCTTGATCAATGCTTTACCAATGGACAACGCTTTACGCTGAGCATGTTCACGTTCAGTCGCATTTGGAATAGTATCTATATCCGCCACGTGAGCGAGTCCCACGATACGACGAACCATTTTGGCACCTGCGAAGCCAATGGAATCTCTGAACAATTGTTGCACATACAGATCCTGATACCCTGGCGTTTTTGCCATCGGATCAACGAGGTCATTAACCCAGAGGGCACGGAAACGAGATTCGAATTCAGTCCATACATCACGAACCATATTCAGCAAAAGCGTCTCACGCTCACGCAAAGCAGTCTCATCCTGAATCCATCCTGGCAGGGATGCGTAATTCAAGAGCAGGTTCGCAAGGACTGCACCAACATCGAATCCCATGGGGCCGTAATATGCAAATTCGGGATCGATGACCTTGGTTGATTCAGGTGTAACAAAAATGCTGCCTGTATGCAGATCTCCATGAAGCAGTGCCTGTCCATGTGTCAGGAATTTTTCCCGTAGCAAGGCCACTTCAAGGTGAAGCTCTTCATCCGTGCGAAGGGCTTCAGCCTCGTCTTCAATGGAAGCATCATAATTATTTTTCTCGGCGATCCGGTAGGGTTCATCAAAGATCAGATCCTCCGTTATTTTGCATTGATCCGGATTAATGAATCTGCCCTGTTGTTCCTTCTTCAATTGCTGATCCATGCCCAAGTCGGATGTGAAGAACAGCGTTCTTGCCATGAATTCCCCGATATGCTGTGCAAAAAGAGGATAGGAAACACCTTCGATTAGGCCTTTGCGCATGATCACATGATCACTCAGATCTTCCATTACCGTTAACGCAAGGTCATCATCGTAATGATACACTTCGGGTACCATCCCTGGACACAGACGATACTCTTCCTGAAGAATCTCACGTTCAATGCGGGCACGTACCAGAGAGAGCGGCCATGATTCTCCAACCACTTTCGCATAAGGAAGCGCCTGTTTGATAATGATACTTTTATCGGAGTTCTGATCCGTGATGTGGAAAACCAAATTCAGATTGCCGTCGCCGATCTCGTGACAATCCAGATTTGCATCTGCCGCAAATGGACCCGGTAATGTTCTGGCTAGTTCAATTGCATCCTGGGGGGTAAACGGGCGATATTGGGACAAAGGTGCCACCTCCATATATATGAAGAAACAGGAAAACCCACTTCTTTGCTTGGTATATGTCAGTATATCGGAAATAACGCGTTTTTTGAACTTTTTTTTGAGACAAGCCAAGTCGATCCTGATTCGAACTTCCTGTTCCAGGGTAAAAACAAATAGGCCGGACGGTTGAGAGAAACACCGTTAGCAAGCCTCTCCGCTACATGCGGTGACACATTATTAACTCTCTGTTATGCATTGCGGGACAACCTGCTTATCATGGCATGACAGACTAATTTTAAATAAAGGATGGGATTAATATGGCTACAAAAAACAAAACAGATCAAGCAAAATCGGTGGAACAAGTACTTAATCGTCAGGTAGCTAACCTGAACGTATTGTATGTCAAAATTCATAACTATCACTGGTACGTTAAAGGACCTAACTTCTTCACGTTGCATGTGAAATTCGAAGAGTTCTACAACGAAGTTACAGTGCAAATGGATGAAATCGCAGAGCGTATCCTCACGCTGAAAGGTAGCCCAGCAGCTACAATGAAAGAGTATCTGGAGCTTTCCTCTATCCAGGAAGCAGCAGGTGGCGAAGACGCGAAAACAATGGTGCAAAACCTGATCGAGGACTTCGCTACACTTTCGAATGAATATCAGGAAGGTATCGAAGTTGCAGATGCAGCTGAAGATCAACCAACATCCGATATGCTGACAGGCTTCAAGGCTGACCTTGAGAAACACATGTGGATGCTTCGCTCTTTCCTGGGTTAATACAGCCCAAATTTAATCTAAAACTAGCATGTTTCTTACGTAAGCCTTCTGCTCCCCGATTTGTTGTCAGAAATGCCCTGAGCGTCTATACTGCTGACAAGAACGATTGGGAGGGAACCGCTTATGTTAGAACCAACGATGCCGGCTTTAAAAGAATGGGCTTCTGCAATCAAAGCACTGGAAACGGGTCGCCAAATAATGGTGATGCGCAAAGGTGGCATTGTAGAGGAAACCCGACATTTTGAGCTGAAAAGTCCAGCGTTTTATCTGTATCCGACTTATGAACATCAGCGTAAAGAACTGATTAAGTCCTCGGATCAATCCTATGTTGAAGAATCACTGGCCGAATGGGTGCCCGAAGCTTCGACAATCCGTATTACTGCATATGCCGAAGTAACGCAGGATCTGGAGATACGAGATCAGGAGATGCTGGATCGACTTCTTGACTTTCATATGTGGACAGCGGATTTTGCCGAAGACCGTTTGAAATGGAAACGCAAAGATCCGCTCCATGTATTGATTTTACGTGTGTACCTTTTGAAAGAACCGATGGAAATCCCCATACTGCCTGAATATAACGGTTGTCGTTCATGGATTTCTATTCCGAATGGTCCGGTGCCGCGCGAAATGACGCCGGTGGTGGACGTTGCGGATTTTGACGAACAGGTACAGAAGATTAACGAGATGCTCAAATTGTAAATGGTAACGTTATTTAACGGAGGGACTTGTCCATAATATGGATGAGTCCTTTTTTTAGATTAGTGTATAGCAGATGACATAAAAGCTTGAATTGCTGTGATTTTTCTCACTGTGCATTTGTGCGTAAGATGTTTTCTGATTTGATTCAATTTGTCTTTTACTATAGAATCAGAAAGAATAAGGTTTCATGCAAGAGACAAAGGTTCTTAGGAAATGACTTGATTATCATTGAGAATCAGTTTAGAATTATTCTAAAGTGTTCTTGCTTTGAAGATTCGAGTACAGGAGAAATTCAGGGGAAGCCCTGTTCAGATATAATAGGCGCTTTTTCGTTTTCGACAGCAAACATCAATTTAATCAATGGAGGGAAACAATACACATGGCTACGAATTTCGTCATTGAAGGTCTGAAAGCGACGATCGAAGGTAAGGAAATCCTGAAAGGCATCAACCTGGAAATGAAAGGTGGAGAAATCCACGCAATCATGGGTCCGAACGGAACAGGTAAATCAACTCTGGCTTCTGCATTGATGGGCCATCCGAAATATGAAGTAACTGACGGTACAATTACACTTGATGGTGAAGATGTATTGGATATGGCAGTAGATGAGCGTGCACGTGCAGGTCTATTCCTGGCTATGCAATACCCAAGTGAAATTGCAGGTGTTACAAACTCCGACTTCTTGCGTAGTGCAATTAACGCACGTCGTGGCGAAGGTAACGAGATCTCCCTGATCAAGTTCATTCGTCAAATGGAAGGTAAAATGAAAGAACTCGACATGAACCCTGAGTTCGCTCACCGTTACCTGAATGAAGGTTTCTCCGGTGGTGAGAAAAAACGTAACGAGATTCTGCAAATGATGCTGCTTGATCCGAAAATCGTAGTACTTGATGAAATTGACTCCGGTCTGGACATCGATGCTCTGAAAATCGTAGCAAACGGTGTAAATGCAATGAAGAGCGAAGATCGTGGTTTCTTGATCATCACTCACTATCAACGCCTGCTTAACTACATTACTCCTGACTACGTACACGTTATGATGCAAGGTCGTATCGTGAAATCCGGCGGACCTGAACTGGCACACCGTCTGGAAGCTGAAGGATATGACTGGGTTAAGGAAGAGCTGGGAATTACAGACGAAACTGTAGGTCAAGAAGCGTAAAGACAAAACGGAGGAGGATTAATTAATGACTACACAAACAATTCTTCCGGTTGAATCTGAAGCGCTTCGCGCCTTGTCGGAAAGCAACAATGAACCCGGCTGGTTGACCGAACAGCGGCTTGAAGCTTTAAAGCTTGCGAGCGGGCTTGCGCTTCCTAAACTGGAAAAACAAAAAATCGAACGCTGGAATGTCAGCGAGTACGGAACATATAAAACAAGTGAAGCCATTTCTTCTTTGACAGAAGTACCTGCTTCTATCAAAGATCTGGTTCAGGATCAAGCTGAAGGCAGTCTGGTTATCCAGCGCAATTCCGGTACGGTATACTCCAAGGTGTCTGCTGATCTGGCAGCAAAAGGAGTTATCTTCACGGATCTGGCTACAGCGGTTCGCGAACATGGCGATCTGGTAAAACAATATCTGAACACAGCAGTTAAAGCGGATGAGCATTCCCTCGCTGCATTACATGCGGCACTTTGGAATGGCGGGGTCTTCCTGTATGTTCCGAAAAATGTCGAAATCGAAGTACCACTGCAAGCAGTGTTGCTTACGGACGACGCATCTGCAACGTTTGCACCTCACGTGCTTGTAGTTGCAGAAGCAAACAGCTCAGTAACTTATGTGGATAACTATGTATCTGGCGAATTGTCCGCACCTGTTTTCCATAATGGTGTTGTGGAAGTATTCGCAAAATCAGGTGCTAAAGTACGTTTCGCATCGGTTCATCAACTGAGTGTGAATGTAACTGATGTTTCATTCCGTCGTGCAGTGTTGGAGAATGATGCTTCCATCGAGTGGATTGTAGGCGAAATGAACAATGGCGACACAGCGAGCAACACGATGACCGTGCTGAAAGGCAATGGATCAAGTTCTGATTCCAAAGTCATCGCTGTAGGTTCCGGTTCACAGAAAATCAACTACACCACAGAAGCTCGTCACTTCGGCAAGAATACACCAAGTCAGATGATTACACGTGCAGTTATGCGTGAAGAAGCTTCTGCAATCATCAACGGGATCACGAAGATTGAGAAAGGCGCTACCAAAGCCGATGGACAGCAGACAGAGAAAGTGTTGATGCTGAGCCCTAAAGCACGTGGAGACGCCAACCCAATCCTTCTGATTGATGAGGATGATGTAACAGCAGGTCACGCGGCTTCTGTTGGTCAAGTCAATGCCGAGCAGATTCATTACTTGATGTCGCGCGGAATTAACCGTACGGATGCCGAACGCCTGATCATCTATGGCTTCCTGGCTCCGGTGGTGGCGGATATTCCTTTGGAAGCACTGCGCACCCAATTGCAGTCCCTGATTGAGAAGAAGCTGGGACAATGAACCCGTCCATTCGCGAGCAGTTCCCGATCCTCCACCAGGAAATTAACGGACACCCGCTCGTATATTTAGATAGTGCTGCGACTTCACAGAAGCCTCGTGCTGTGATCGAAGCAGTCAAACATTATTATGAGTATGAGAACTCCAACGTACATCGCGGTGTTCATACTCTTGGAAGCCGTGCAACGGACGCTTACGAAGGCGCACGTGAGAAGGTAGCCAAGTTTATCAATGCCCGCCGTACACAGGAGATTATCTTTACCCGCGGGACAACGACAGCCCTGAATCTGGTGGCTTCATCTTATGCCCGCGCCAATTGCAAAGAAGGCGATGAAATTGTTATCACGCAAATGGAGCACCATAGTAATCTGATTCCTTGGCAGCAGGTTGCCAAGGAGACAGGTGCAACATTGAAATACATCCCGCTTCAGCCTGATGGTCACATTGAATTGGCTGATGTTGAGAAGACGATTACGAACAATACTAAAATTGTAGCGATCGCTTATGTATCCAATGTTATGGGGCTGATCCATCCTGTGAAACAAATTGCTGAAATTGCACACCGCAATGGTGCTGTCATCGTTGTTGATGGCGCACAAAGTACACCTCACATGAAGGTGGACGTTCAAGATCTGGATTGTGATTTCTATGCATTATCCGGTCATAAAATGTGCGGACCAACCGGAATCGGTGCACTCTACGGCAAAAAGGCGCTGCTGGAGTCCATGGAACCCATTGAGTTCGGCGGTGAAATGATTGATGATGTGGGTCTGTACGAATCCAACTGGAAAGAGCTTCCCTGGAAGTTCGAGGGTGGAACCCCGATTATCGCAGGTGCGGTAGGGTTGGGAGCTGCCATTGATTTTCTGGAGCAGATTGGTATGGATGAGATCGCACATCATGAGAGTGTGCTGGCAGCTTATGCAACTGAACGACTGGCCGAGATCGATGGGTTAACCATCTATGGCCCAGCGAAGCGGCATGTGGGTGTCGTTACCTTTAATCTGGGGGATGTTCATCCGCATGATGTGGCAACCGTTCTGGATGCGAGTGGCGTAGCCATTCGTGCCGGACACCATTGCTGTCAACCGCTAATGCGCTGGCTTGAAGTTAGCTCAACAGCTCGTGCCAGCTTCTATCTATACAATAACGAACAAGATGTAGATCGGCTTGTCAGCGCCTTAATCCAGACAAAGGAGTATTTTGGCGATGCAACTTGATGATCTGTACAGACGTGTTATAATGGACCACTACAAAAATCCGCGTAACCGCGGAACATTTGATAATGACGCTGTCACGGTGAATTTAAACAATCCAACGTGCGGCGACCGGATTTCACTGCAAATTTTGCTGAAAGACGGAATCGTTCAGGAAGCCAAATATACGGGTGAAGGCTGCTCCATCAGCATGTCCTCTGCATCAATGATGACGGAGGCTGTCAAAGGCAAAACGATGGAACAGGCACTCGATATCGCTAACCGTTTTTCCTCACTGATGAAAGGTGAAGAAGTCGATTTCGACGATTATGAAGATCTCGAAGCCCTATCCGGTGTGAACAAGTTCCCTGCACGCATCAAATGTGCCACTCTGGCCTGGAATGCATTACGCAAAGGGATTGACGAAGAGAACAAAGTACAATAACGATAGGGAGGTAGAGCAAGATGGCTAAAAAAGCACCAGAAATGGAAGAGTACAAATATGGTTTTCGCGACGAGCACAAATCCATATTTCAAACCGGTAAAGGTCTGACTGCAGAAGTGGTTACCGAGATTTCCAAGATTAAGAATGAACCGGATTGGATGTTGGAATTCCGTTTGAAATCCTTGAAACAATTCGAAAAGATGCCAATGCCGAAATGGGGCGGAGATCTCGACGGATTGGATTTCAATGAAATTCAGTACTACGTTCGTGCTTCTGAAAAACAAGGTAAAACATGGGAGGAAGTTCCTTCCGAAATCAAGGAAACCTTTGATAAATTGGGTATTCCTGAAGCAGAGCAAAAGTTCCTTGCAGGTGTATCGGCTCAGTATGAATCCGAGGTTGTATACCACAACATGCAAAAGGAATTGGAAGACCAAGGTGTAATCTTCATGGATACGGACACGGCTCTCAGAGAGCATCCGGAAATCTTGCGTGAATATTTTGCAACAGTTATTCCACCAGCAGATAACAAATTTGCTGCTTTGAATAGTGCGGTATGGTCCGGAGGAAGCTTCATCTACGTGCCTAAGGGCGTTAAATGTGAAGTGCCTCTGCAAGCCTACTTCCGAATTAACTCCGAGAATATGGGACAATTCGAGCGTACACTCATCATTGCCGACGAAGACAGCTTCGTTCACTATGTAGAGGGATGTACAGCTCCAATCTACAGCACGAACTCACTGCACAGTGCGGTTGTTGAGATCATCTGTAAGAAAAATGCCCGTGTTCGTTACACAACGATTCAAAACTGGGCACCAAACATCTACAACCTCGTTACAAAACGTGCGGTTGCAGAAGAAAATGCAACAATGGAATGGGTCGATGGTAACATCGGTTCCAAACTGACAATGAAATATCCAGCGGTTGTACTGAAAGGCCGTGGAGCTAAAGGTTCCGTACTTTCCATCGCTGTTGCTGGTAAAAACCAGCACCAAGATGCAGGTGCGAAAATGATCCACTTGGCTCCGGATACAACATCTACGATCGTATCCAAGTCCATCAGTAAACATGGTGGTAAAGTAACGTACCGTGGTTTGGCTTCCTTTGGACGTCAAGCTGAGGGCGCGAAATCCAACATCAAGTGTGATACACTCATTCTCGATAATGAGTCCACATCGGATACAATTCCTTACAATGAAATCATGAATGATAACATCATGCTGGAGCATGAAGCTACAGTGTCTAAAGTGTCTGAGGATCAACTCTTCTACCTGATGAGCCGTGGTCTGACTGATGCAGAAGCAACACAGATGATCATCATGGGCTTCATTGAGCCATTCACGAAGGAATTGCCAATGGAATACGCCGTTGAGATGAATAGATTGATCAAGTTCGAAATGGAAGGCTCTATTGGTTAATCCAATGCAGCGCCATTCGAAGCCGTGAAGCTGAAGCTAGTTGCTGATGTTAAGCGGTAGATATAATTTCATGTGATCGAATACCCTCTAGAGCAGACTCTTTAAAAAGTCTTTCTAGGGGGTATTTTTATTCAAAAAATCTCGTGATAACAGCGTTCAGAAGGTTGTTCTGTCATTGGAGTGGCAAGTGAAAATGTTCTTTAGTTCAATTTGTATATTTACAAATGAATAGACCAGCGTTATTCTTCCATTAACGAATAAACATATATTTGAATAGATTCTAATATGAGGAGGTATATAATGCGAATAAGTATGGTTAAAAAAGGAGCAGCATTGGTATTGTCTGCTGTTGTTGCCTTTACGAGCTGGCCTTTATTTTTATCAACGGCGAGTGCAGCAGAAGGTGGAACGATATCGGGTTCATTCAAGGTACTTAGTTACAATGTAGGTGGTCTTCCGGATCTGGTATCCAGTTCCAACCCCAAGGAGTACACCGTTCAGATTTCCCCCAAATTAAATGACTATGACATTATTAATGTACAAGAGGATTTTAATTATCATAATGAGTTGATATCTCAAGTCACTCTGCCGTATCTGACGACGACAAGCGGAATTGCGGGTTTTGGTAGCGGGTTGAACAGTCTGTCCAAATATCCATTCCGTGACTTGAAGCGTATTACCTGGGATAAGCGATCCGGTCTTTTTGACAATGGAAGTGATGAATTGACTCCAAAAGGATTTACAGCAGCTACATATGAGATCACACCTCAGGTGAAAGTGGACGTGTACAACTTGCATGCGGACGCAGGGAGCGATGATAAATCGCTTGAGGCCAGACGAGATAATATCAGACAACTCTCCAATTACATCAAGGAGCACTCGGACGGGAACGCGGTTATCGTATTTGGGGATACCAATACACGGTACACCCGTGCCGCTGACAATATAGAGTTGCTCATGTCTGAGAATGGATTAAGAGATCCGTGGATCGATTTGATTCGTGGTGGAAGTATTCCCGCTGATGGGGATGCTCTTATGGATGCAACCAATATACATGGCCCGAACTATGAAATTGTCGACAAAATTTTGTATCGCGGAAGTAAAGCGTTGTCCCTTAATGCACAGAGTTATCGTTTGGAAAATCAAACGTTTGTTGATCCGAGTGGGAAGCAACTCTCCGATCATTATCCGATTACAGCGGAATTCGTGTTCAACACATCTTCTCAGTACCAACTAAGTTCAACAATCGGAGGATCCGGGGGGACCGGGTTTAATGATCTAAATCATATTCCGGAGTCCAGACCTAGCTCAGTGGTGCTTAACTCAGGCAATCGTGTAGACGGCATTTCAACGTTGTACAGGGATGGAACGAATCTGAAACATGGTGGTCAATCAAACATTGCCACACTTAACTTGGCAGACGGAGAGTATTTAACTCAGGCAACCATTAGTCAGGGGACACGAAATGGAGACAAACGGATCTTTTACGTGGAGTTGTTGACCAATCTTGGAAATAAGATTGAAGGCGGACAAAAGACATCGGATCAAATTAAACTTGAAGCACCAGCAGGGTGGTATATAGCCGGATTTTATGGAAGAGCAGGACAGGAATTGGATCAGCTAGGGGTCATATACAGACCTCTGAATTAGGAGTGTATAGTGGTTGGAATGAAAACTTAGTATATGTAACTGATAGAGTAATCATAGTAGCATAGCGCCGCTTGGAATATACGTGGGAGAAACCATAAGGTTTCCCTAATGATATTCTGAGCGGTATTTTTGTGGAATAAAATAAGACCAATAGCACAAGCCATTTCATAGATTTAAGCATTTAATGATAGAAAAGGATGTGAGTGTATGAGCGTAAACCCTTTCGAGGGCTATCGGATTACAAGTTCATTCGGCTATCGAATTCATCCCATTCATGGTGGACAGACATTTCACCGCGGAATTGATCTCGTGACAGAGCCCTGGAATGGCCCCGTCTACGCCTTTATGGAAGGTAGGGTACGTTTTGCTTCCGAAGGAGTTACAGGCTCCGGATTCGGCGGTTACGGGCTTACCGTTGCTCTTCAAGATCATCGTGGCTACTTGCATTGTTATGCTCACCTTTCGCGAATTGCCGTAACCGTTGGGCAGCGGGTGAAGCGAGGCCAGCTTATCGGTAATCAGGGAAGCACGGGTCAGAGTACTGGCCCGCATGTACATTATGAGATTCGTAAAACAAGTGCACCATCTTACGGGTATACACCCAGCGATGATGGTGTGACGGAACCGGGTGCATATCTACAGGCCGAATACGGAACTGCATCTCAGGAAGAGGAGGCTCCGCCGATGACCACTGAGCAGAAGAAAATATTTGAAGCCATGCAGAAAACGCTGGAGATTCAAGGGGGATGGATTCAGCAACAGGAGCAACTTTCCAATATGGATTGTCCCGCATGGGCGCAGCAAGCATTTGATTATTATCGACCGTTTATTATGAATGACAAAGGCAGTTATGAATTCTGGAGATTACTTGTTATCATGTACCGCAAGGAAAAGGGCATCCAGGTTCATTCGGATTCCGACATATAGATCCCTGCAAAGAACAGGAATAGCAAAAGGATAATCCACTCAGGTAGATGCAGACAGACAACCATTTATCGAATGTTGCCTGTTCGCCCGGTTCATTCCACCGGAAACGTCATATGTTAGGGTATACCTGATGAAGAGGAGGCAATCACATGAGCGAAGTAGGATATGGCTGTGGTGGCAACGTAGGCGGAGTAGGCGGCGTTGGCGGATACAATATGTTCACAAACACTGGTGCAATCTTGGTACTGTTCATTCTGTTGGTTATCATCACAAAAGCATTCTGCGTGTAATCCAACATGATCGAATCGGAATAGACAAAAGGGAAGCCGATTACGGCTTCCCTTTGTCATATGCCAACCTCAGAGTTGGTTATTCAAGCTACTTCCTGTTTGTTGCTTCGTATGCATACTGTGTGCTGTGTAAAATGAACAGATAGGCTTGTTACATAATTACTGTACATAAATTTCAACGATAGCAATATCTCTTTCCTTCGCTAAATCGATAAAGGCCGTAGAGGTCTGAACGAGTGGTCGGAAATAATCCGCAGGATTATTCATGACAATGAGCCCCGTCTGACCCGTGGTGAGCAGAACCCTTTTACCGATAAAATTAGGCAGCATGTGCTTGATCAGTTCCTGAGTTGCTTCAGCATTTAACTGACCGAAGCTGAGGCTGTACAGTTCACACAGAACAGAGATCAGTTCCTGTTTGGTCTGGTACACCCGATTCGTCGTCATGGCGCTGTAAACGTCCGCTACAGCAGTTATACGGGCATATGGGTGGATCTCGTCTCCTCGCAGTCCATGAGGATAACCACTTCCATCCTCGCGCTCATGATGCTGAAGTGCAACCATTGCCAGAATTTCATCCTGCGTGGATTCTTTAATGATATCGTACCCATAGAATGTGTGTTTCTTCATTTCGTCAAATTCTTCCGTGGTCAATTTACCAGGTTTATGTAACATTTCAGAAGGAATCTTGGACTTGCCGATATCATGAAGATATCCTGCTTTGGCTACCGTTAGACATTCATCGGGGTTGTAACCCATCCAGCCGGCGATATAAAAAGCGAGCATTCCGACTTGCAAGGAATGGTTGTACGTATAATCGCTATCCCCGTCCAGCATAAGCAACAAGGAGACAACATCTTTTTGTTTTTCCAACTGTTCTGTTAGGGTGAACAAAATCTCATCGACCTGTGTCTCATCAATAAAACCCTTCTCCATCGCTTGTTGAAATAGAGATTCAGTACCTTTGATCGTATCGTTAAACAAGTTAGTTAACAGACGGGTTTGATCGGAAGGTAAGGTTTGTGCATCAGAGTGTAGGTCGGATGTTGTGTGTTCTACATCTGCGTACTCGATTCCATGTTGCAACAGTTTGGATAGGTCATCTTCACTGAGGGTGGAACCTTTCATCAGCATGTGGAGACCCGAACTGTTGTATACATCATTTTTTAACAGGTCACCCGGTTTAAGATCAGTAACATGCACTCTCACGTATAAACCACCTTTTCTCGACTAATATCGACACATATGATTATAATAACAAGAAAAAAATGGGTTGACAACGACTTATTTACTATTAACCCACTCTGTCTAAAAGGTGTAAAGGCTCATTATTTAGTTCTTCATGGGGTTCCATGGTCCTAATTGATGTCCTTTCCATTCAGATCCATCTTCCCAAATTTCCTTTTTCCAGATCGGAACGGTCTGTTTGAGTCTCTCTATGGCGTAACGGCTTGCATCATAACAGTCGTTGCGATGAGGCGAGGAAACGGCAATGACTACACTAATCTCTGCCACATCCACTTTGCCGATTCGGTGACTGATTGCACATAACACACCAGGCCAGCGATCGGAGATTTCCACACCAATGGCCGCCATCTGAGAAAGAGCCATCGGCACATAGGCCTCGTATTCAAGATGCACGGTGCGCTGTTCACCGGTCATTTCACGAGTCGTACCTACAAAAGTAAGAGCTGCCCCGTGATTCGGGGTAATCACTAGCGCCGTTGTTGCTTCCACGGACAAGGTGGACTCTGTAATCAGAAATAAGCCATCTTCAGTCCGATGCTCTAGGGTGGTAGAGGGATGCTTCTCATCGGAAATATCCGTACCATCACCTCCAGAGACGGGAGGAATCAACGCAAGTTCATCTTCTGAGCTAAGTATAGTATCGGCAGGAGCGTACTGCTGGTTAACTGCCAAAAAGGATGACTTTATCTGAGAAGCTGCTTCGGGGTAGGCCAGACTCAGTTTTTCTTTTAAATCGGCAGCGGTTGGAATGTCTCCAATGTACTCAAACTCCAGAAGGGATGTATTTAAACGTTCTGCAATGCCTGCAAATAGTTGAATTGTCAATTTCATAGATATGACTCACCTCTTTTTGATCTCTAAACCCTTTAAATATATCATAACGACGCGGAAAATGTTATGCTTATCCATTAGAAGAATGAACGTTTATTGAAGAGCAGGGGAGGCGGTGTGATGAGCACCAGGGAGAAGCAAACATTAACGATTCTGCACACCAATGACATCCATAGCCACTTCGTCTCCATGAGCACCATCGCCGCTATGATCAATGAGGAACGTGACCAAGGTGGCAACATCCTTGTATTGGATATCGGCGATCATATGGACCGGATGGCCGTTGAAACAGAGGGAACACTGGGTACGGCTAATGTTGATGTTATTAACCTGACGGGCTACGATGCCATTACAATCGGTAACAATGAAGGACTAACCTTTACGCCAGATCAGCTCTCACAGTCCTACGCTGGACTTCTGTGTCCTGTGGTATGCGGCAATGTTGTGGAGCAAGATACTGGCCTTGCGCCAGTGTGGATGAAACCTTCTCTGATTGTGGAGAAAGGTCCATTTCGCGTTGGCCTGCTGGGGGCAACGGCCCCTTTTACCACGTTTTACGAACTGCTCGGGTGGGATGTTCTGGACCCTGTGGAGTCACTAAGAGTTCAAGTGGAAGCATTACGTGATGAAGTGGATGTGGTAGTTATTCTTTCACATCTGGGGCTTTCGACAGATCGGAGACTGGCGGAGCAGATTACTGGGATTGATGTTATTCTCGGTGGACATACCCATCATGTTCTCGAAGAACCATTAGTCATTGGTCAGACCGTGCTGGGCGCAGCTGGCAAATTTGGCCAATGGCTTGGGAAAGTGGTTCTGGAACGAACAAGTGTGGGAGAACCTCTTCAACTGGTAAGTAGCGGTTGTATGGCTGCCAAGAGTATAATGCTGGATGATCAGGTCGCGCTGGCAATCGCTACGAATCGTACGGAAGCCGAAAGGACACTCAATCAGACGGCAGTGATAACCGATCGGGTGCTGCCCATCGCGTATGACCGGGAATCCCCGTTTGCAACATTGCTTGCACAAGCTGTTCGTCATTTCACGGGGGCACAGCTGTCTCTGGTGAATGCAGGTCAGCTTCTCGGAGAGCTTCCACAAGGTAATATTACAAAAGGAATGTTGCATTCCCTATGTCCATCTCCTATAAATGCTTGTACAATATGCTTGAGTGGAAGTCATATTCGTGAAGCACTTGAGCAGTCCTTGTTGGACGATTTTTCAGGTAAGCCCATTGTGGGATTTGGTTTTCGTGGTCATATTCTAGGCACGTTATGTATGGACGGAATGGAAGTTCAATACAATCCAGATGCGCCAGCCTATGAGAAGATCCAGACCATATCCATTAATGGGGAGCCTATGGACGAACAATGTGAGTATATCGTTGGAACACTGGACATGTTTACGTTCAATGTGGGGTATCCTCCTCTGGCTCATGGAACCCGTACGCTCTATCATCTTCCGGAATTCATACGCGATTTGCTGGAAACGGAAATAAAACTACCAGGGGCTCTGGACGACAGCCTGCGAGCCCGCTGGCATCAAAGCTAATTTAAAGTACTTGCCTTCTGCTGAAGCGGCGGCTAGTGGTAATTACATCTACGGAGCGGGAGAGGATAGGCTGTGCGTTTAGTACATATAAACTTATTGCAGCCTGGCATGAAGCTGGGGAAACGTATTTATAGTGAAGAAGGCCTTGTATTACTTAGTGAGGATGTAGAGCTAACCAGTCGATTGATTGGACGCCTTAAGGATCTCGGGGTCGGTTATGTGTATATTAAAGATGCTGCGACAGAGGACATCATCGTTCCTGAAATGTTGCAGGAAGAGACCAGGAGGAAGGCACTGGTCGAGATCAAACAGCAATTTCAAAGTATGTCAGGGATGAAAACCAAAAATCAGATTCCTCATTTCGGTAAAGCGCTTAGTGGTGTGATGAATGCCATTCTGGAAGACATCGGCAGTCAGAAGGAAGCCATGATTATGCTGATGGACATGAACTCCAGTGATTTTGACCTGTATAACCATTCTCTGAATGTATGTGTGTACACGCTGGTTCTTGGTGTCGCTTCGGGTTACACACGCCAGCAATTAATGGAGATTGGTCTGGGCGCTTTGTTACATGATATCGGCAAAACACAGATTGCACCAGAAATCTTGCATAAACCCTCCAGATTGAGTGACGAGGAATTCAAAATCATTCAGCAGCACACTACATATGGACACCGTATTCTCAAAGATGAACCAGGCATACCGCTTCTATCTGCGCATTGTGCACTGCAGCACCATGAACGAATTGATGGCAGTGGATATCCCTTTGGTTTGAAAGACAAGGAAATTCATGAATATGCCAAATGGATTGCGCTTGCTGATTCGTATGATGCCATGACAACGAATCGGGTGTACAAGCAAGCCTTGCTGCCCCATCAGGCAGTAGAGGTGTTGTATACAGGTTCAGGAACCCTCTATGAACAACGGATGCTGGAGAAGTTCAGGGATTGTGTCGCGATATACCCAGTAGGTATTTCAGTCAAGCTCAGTACGGGAGAAGTTGGGGTAGTTGCATCAATTCATTCACGTGTTCCTCAACGTCCGCTTATCCGTGTTCTAAAAGATGCGGACGGCCAGACTTTATCTTCGCCTTATGAAATTAACCTGCTGACTGCTCTGTCTGTGATGATCACAGGTGTAGAGGGTGTGGAGGATACACCTTCAGCGGCTCAAAGTGAACAGGTGGAAAGCTGAACTACTTGAAAGATGATTAGCGCTCATGTCGTAATATCCGGGCCGTTTCGTAATGCGGTCCAGAGTTGCCTGAGCGTTTTTTGTCATGTAATGGACAGGGTCTACGTATGCCGGAGCATTCAAAATTGTGCTATGATAAAAGATAACTCCAAAAAGAGAAACACAAGGTATGATGTAAATAAAACTTTTTAGGTTAATAAAAGGAATAAGGTGAAGAACAATGACCATGCTAAACTCAGGATCGGTACAACCGATGCCTTTATCGCCAACGAATGATCCGTGGGATCCGATCGGCTCTCTGCGTACATATGGACGCCATGTGCTGACCAGTGTAGAAATGACCGTGACACATCTGTGCAATATGAGGTGTGAGCATTGTGCCGTGGGAGATATGCTTACGATGCGTGAAGCGCCGGCTCTTCCGCTCCCTCTGATGCTGAAACGATTGGATGAAGTAGAGCATCTGCAGACGATTAGTCTGACGGGTGGCGAGCCAAGCTTTAGCCAGAAAACAGTGGATGAGATGATTATCCCACTGCTCAAATATGCCAAGGAACGTGGAATACGTTCCCAGATCAATTCGAATTTAACGCTGGATATCAGCCGGTATGAGCAACTTTTACCTTATCTGGACGTTATGCATATCTCGTTCAACTATCTGAATGCTGACGATTTCCATCAAGTTGGATTTGCCAATAGTGGCAGACCTGTAAAACGTGAAGTAGCGGTGAAGATGTATGAGAAAATGATTGAAAATTCACGCAAACTGAGTGAAGCAGGCATGTTTATCTCTGCGGAGTCGATGATTAACTTCCGTACGCACGACAAGCTGGATGGTATTCATCAATTGATTCGTGAGATGGGCTGTGTTCGTCATGAAGTGCATCCGATGTATAACTCGAACTTTGCTTCGTCGTTGCCAGTGTTATCACTGGACCATATGAGAGCAGCGATTCATCGTTTGCTTGATGTGCGTGACAAGGATATGTGGATGCTCTTCGGTACCTTGCCATTCTTCGCGTGCAGTGCAGCAGAGCAGGATCGGGAACTGATCAATCGTTTATACAGCGAACCAAATGTGACGGTACGTAACGATCCGGACGGACGCAACCGCGTTAACGTCAACATGTTCACGGGTAATGTGTATGTGACGGATTTTGCGGATATCCCGGCGTTTGGCAACATTCGTGATCGTAAACTGGATGATGTGTTCCATGAATGGTCAGCTGAACATCCGTTGAATCAAACAGTCAATTGCCATTGCGATATTGCATCCTGTTGCGGACCAAACCTGCTAGTGGCAGATATGTATTACAAGGGTGTGGATTTCAAATCAAGAAAGGCAATCACACGTTGATATTCCAGGTGTATTCCTGAAATAGATAGAAAAGGGGAGTTTCAACTTGGATATTCATACCGAATTTCATCTTGGGCAGCTGGTATTTAATCTGGTCTGTGTCTTTTTGCTCGTATTTTTGAATGGCGTATTTGTCGCAGCGGAATTTTCCCTTGTGAAAGTAAGGCAGACACGCTTAACTCAATTGCAGAGTGAAGGAAATCGTATGGCTGGTTACGCTCTGAAGGTGAATAGTAAACTGGATTCCTATCTATCGGCAACTCAGTTCGGGATTACGCTGACATCGCTTGGACTCGGGTGGCTGGGAGAACCGGCCATCTCCGAATTGCTCGTTGAGCCACTCATGTTTAAACTTGGTGTAGGAGATACAGGGCTTATTTCGACCGTGTCGGTCATTATCGGTTTTTGTATCATTACGTTTCTGCATATTGTGCTGGGTGAGCTTGCACCTAAATCGTTAGCTATTCAAAAAACAGACGGAGTGGCATTGTTTTTATCTGCACCTTTGCTGTTGTTCTACAAAATCTTCTTCCCGTTCATCTGGGTACTGAATGTATCGGCCAATGCATTGCTGCGTCTGGCAGGTATCGAACCTGCCAGTGAAGGAGAAGCTCACTCGGAAGATGAACTTCGAATTCTGATGAAGCAGAGTGCCAAAAGTGGTGTCATCGATAAAGATGAGATCAAACTGATGGATAACATCTTTGATTTCTCCGATATGCTGGCACGTGAAGTGATGCTGCCACGTACAGACATGGATTGTCTGTACACGCATATGTCTTTGGAAGAGAACTTGGAGATCATCAACGCAACCAAACATTCCCGGTATCCCGTAGCAGTAGAAGACAAGGATGAGATCATTGGATTTATACACATCACCGATCTGTTGCTGGCTAAACCGGAGCAACAACATGATCTGGCTTCACTCGTCCGTCCAATCTTAAACGTTCCTGAATCCATGGAAATCAGCCATGTGCTGCGTCTAATGCAGAAGAAACATTCACAGATGACGCTGGTTGTGGATGAATATGGCGGCACAGCTGGATTGCTGACTGCGGAAGAAATTCTGGAAGAGATCGTTGGAGACTTGTATGACGAGTTTGAGGATGAGCGTCCGCATATGGAACGCAGTGGAGATTCATTTTCCATTGATGGTCGTTCGCTTATTGAAGAAGTTCATAAGTGGACCGGAGCCATCATTGAGGATGAAGAAGTGGATACCATCGGCGGATGGTTGTTTAAAGAGCTTGGGGGCAATCCAACCAAGGGAAAAACGCAAGAGCTAAATGGTTACGTTTTTGAAGTGGAAGAATCCACTCGCTTGCGAATTACCCGGGTTCGAGTGTACAAGCAATCTGTCCCTCAAGACATGAATTCGGAAGAAAAACCAGTAGAATAGAACTCGTTGCAGGAGCAAGATAAGACGAGCAAAAGTATGAAATGACGTAGATTACAAAAATCTGCCAGGATATAAGACCTTTGGAAGTTACCTGAAAGGGGAACGAACCGAAGGTCTTTTTTTATTTTAAATAAGAATTTGGAGAAATTCTGCACATAGTTGAAACGAATTTCGGATTAACTTGGGGGACAGCGTCATATGGTTATAGAGACGGGAAACTGGAAGGACCTCAGTAATATTAAGTTGCACCAACGATGTATTATAGGAGGCGTTGTTTTGTGAAAGATCCGCAACTTCGTGCTTACGCCCCTTTTGTGGGGCCGTTTGATCCTTGTCCACCAGTAGAGATTCGGACGTATCTGGTACCTCCGCAATTATTTATTCCATTTCAGCCTATGGGTTGGCCACAGTACAGTCCGGCAGAAGCATTAAGAGTGGGGACGTTATGGCCTGCATTATACAGCCCTTATACACCAGCGAGATCGAAGGGAAGGAAGGTGGATGTGGATGGAACCTGAAGGAGCAAAAGCGTGCGATACTCAATACTATGAGCTGCTGGAGGAGCTTCAGGCTCTGGATTTTGTATTAGTGGAGCTGAATCTGTACCTGGACACCCATCCTGGGGATTATCAGAGCATAGAGCAATATAACAAATTCACGCAAGAACGTACGCGGGTGGCGCAGGAGTTTCAACAATTGTATGGACCCCTGATGAACTTTGGTCATGCCTTCTCCAAATATCCGTGGGAATGGTCTCAGACGCCCTGGCCATGGCAAGTGTGACACATCAGCCTCAGGCTTCCTTGCATGACTTTAGGGACAGGAAGCCCGAGGGTTAGAAGAATGGCTGTATTTTGATAACGTAGAGGGAGGCGTCTTACATGTGGGTGTATGAGAAAAAACTGCAATATCCCGTAAGGGTTAGTAAATGTGATCCTCGCATGGCGAAATTGCTGATGGAACAATATGGCGGTGCCGATGGGGAGTTGGCCGCTGCCCTTCGATATCTGAATCAGCGTTATACGATTCCAGACAAGATTATCGGTCTGTTGACGGATATTGCTACAGAGGAATTTTCTCATCTGGAGATGATTGCCACCATGATCTACAAGTTGACCAAGGACGCGTCGGTGGATCAACTGGAAGAAGCGGGACTTGGGCCGAACTATGCTCAACGCGATTCTGCCTTGTTTTATACCAATTCCTCCGGTGTACCCTTTACGGCTGCCTACATTGCTGCAAAGGGTGATCCGATTGCGGATCTGTACGAGGACATTGCAGCAGAAGAGAAAGCTCGGGCTACATATCAATGGTTGATCGACCTGACCGATGACGTGGATCTGCAGGATAGTCTGAAGTTTCTAAGGGAACGCGAGATCGTGCATTCCTTGCGTTTCCGCGAAGCTGTGGAGATTCTGAAGGACGATCGGGATACAAAGAAGATATTCTGAATGTTTGATTCTGAATATTTGATATCGAGGCAGAGGTTCAGCAGTCCAGCAGGGCTGCTTTTTTGTCTGAAAAGATAATAAAATTAAATAAATCATTTTTAAAATTAAATTACACATAATTATATATTTTACAAATATTGTTGTTAAATCCACTTACATATTATACAATAAACTTGTAGTTAAAAAACCTATTTAGGAGATGATCATTTTGAGACTTAGTAAAGTTCTTATTTTGACTGCATGTTCCTTTATTCTGACCACTTCCATTTCAAGTGCTGGCGTGTCTGCGGCAACTATTCAACCGAATACCAGCACAAGTGTATCAGACGTAGTATCTCCTATGCTTGAAAGTAAATTTTTTTCTGTAGTGCATTATTACCCTGTAGGTTTTGGAGTACCACAATATCTTACGGATTATGTTACGCCAGACGGCTATGTAGGCACCTTAGTGTTGTCTAGTTATCATATTGTTGATGGAATTGTTGCTGCAAGATACGAAGGGACCGTTTACAGATAATCAGAAATGGTAGATTAAACTTCGTTTTCAGATTCTTATAACAACGAATTTATGATAAATCTTAAAATAGCAGTTTCAAGATTAAATAATCTTGGAACTGCTACTTTCACTTTTAAATAATATTTTTTTGTAATAACATGTAAGTGGCTATTTTCACAATCGTAGATGTTAATCTTCAATGATAGGGGGAGAAAATGAAGAAACAAAAAACCATCTCCAGTAGTGGTACCAGAGATGGTTTTATTGGATTTTGAAGTGTATACCTAATATTCAACCACCATGGCAACATTTTGCCACCCGGCTCCAACGGTCCAGAACAGAACTTTGTCACCACGCTGAATCTGACCGGTTGTAACCGCTCGATGTAATGCGATGAATGGACTGCTGGTTGAGGTGTATCCGAACTCATCTCCGATATAGACGGCAATATCATCACCAATGCCGACGTTCTCGGATACAGCCCGAATGTTACTGATGGATAGCTGGGAGAAGCAGGCGGCTCTGATCTCATCTGGTCCAATCTCGTTACGTGTCAGCAACGTACGAATGGACTCCGAAGCGGCGTCCACACAGATCGAATCATCAAATGGGATGAATTTCACATGAAAGGCACCCGCATCTACACCCGTTTTGCCCAGCTTCGCCAAGCCTTCAGCAGGAAAGAGTGAATTACCATACACACAGGTATCGGTCTGATAGATGGAATCAATGAAACCGACAGCATGTTCATCCCGCTCTACAATAACCGCCGCTGCTGCATCACCGAAATTGGCGAAGTATACGGGATCATCGGGACTGGCGTGAGGAGCTACGTAATCCGAGCCGATAATTAATGCCCGGCGAATTCGAGGATTGCCCAGCATCTGCCGGCTAACCTGTTCAAAAGCAGCGGTCATGCCTGCACAGTTGGCGTTACTGTCAATACAGATCGTGTGGGAAGCTCCGTTAATCAGGCGATGAATCATCAAGGAATTCGTAGGAAAGATGTATTCTGGCGTTTGGCTTGCATAAGCAATCAGATCAATATCTGCACCGGTGAGTCCGGTTTTCTCCAGTAGGTTACTGGCTGCCTCAAAGGCCATGCTTAGTGAATTTTCGTCATCGTTGTCAATTTTATAACGTGTATCACGACCAAGTGCCTTTAACAATCCACGAATATCTACACCTCTTGCATCAAAATGTTCAATATAAAAATCATTGTGCACCTTGGTTGCAGGATGATAGATATCGATATCTACAATACGAATTCCGGCCATCTTCATTCTCCTCTTGAGCGGAAGGGTGAATTCACAGCTTGTCCGCCTGGTTTATTAAGTGGTAACGGTAGATATGATTTCGAGATTGTCCAGGCCAACAGACCGACCAAGTCGGGACAATTGCATTTTTAGAATCGAGTTGTTCTCGAGGGTCAACACGACTTTTTTATATTCATCTTTTTTGAACATTTGAAGGCAGCCTTCCAGAAGAGGAACAATCTCCGGCGCAGTAACATTCAACTTTTTGCAATCGATGTTCAGGTCATACTCCTTGGTGTTAAGAGGAGCGATCGTATCCTGATATGCCGAGATGGAACGCAAACCGTCTTCTTGAGAGAAAGAACCCTCCAGTTCAATGTTTAACACCTTGTTCGGAACGTCAGTCTTCAGAATGAAATTTCCCATGCTTGATCTCTCTCCTTTAAATGAGTTAAGGCTATCCTGCTAATGGATACACAGCCCCATAGGACCTCTGCTGAAAGCTTCTAAGATGAGAGCTGGTTCGAAGGATAATTTAACCATATTATAAAGGTAGGAATGTAAAAAGATCAATAAAAAAGTCGAATCATGTATAAAAATGTAGAAAAGTGAATTACTGTATTTCTTCCAAGGTAGCAAGCAAAATATTAAATGCGCTAATAATGCGTGGAGCACCCACACAGGGTGCCAGATGTAGCAATATTCCCTTGAGCTGATCCACCGTTACTCCCACGCTCAGAGCCATCGTGTAATGTACCCCCAATTGTTCATACTGTCCTTGGGTGATCAACGAAGAGATGATAGCAACTTCCTTCCATTGATCCGTAATCGTGGTGCGCTGAAAAATATCCCCGTATGCCGTCCCCATAATAAATTCCGACAATTCGGGAAAATGTTCTTTGATGGGTGCAAGGGCTCTTGCGCCGTACTCACCAGAAAGTTTTGCGAAACGGTCTAGTCCCTGAGCTACATGTTCACTCATGATCTGCTCCTCCTAATTCAAAGTTACGGTGCGGTGAGCCGTGGGTGGAATTTCATCTCGATCGGTCAGAAGCTCAATAACAGTTACCTGATTCAACGTCTGGGCTGTGTTCAGCGCAGATGAGAATTCAGCAAGGGTTTCTGCTCGAAATGCAACCGCACCGAGAGATTCGGCGAATTTGGCTGCATCCATAGGAACTTCATATAATGTGCCATCAATTCTGCCTGTTGTTTTTTCCATTCCTTTGAGTGCCATGTCCAATTGTTTGTTGTTAACGACAATGAAAATGACATTCAGGTTGTTGCATACCGCAGTATTGATCTCCGTCCCCAGCATCATGAAACATCCATCCCCGGTGATACATACAATGGTCTCTTCAGGTGAAGCGGCCTTTGCACCTATCGCCATACCAATGGCGTTCCCCATGCAGGCAAAGTACGCGTCAAACACAAAGCTGCCTGGTTTCTTGACTTTATATCGCTGAACCGCATGGAATCCATGGCTGCCATCATCAACAAACAGCTTATGATCGTAAGGAAGAAGTTCACTCATCCCGTCCAGCACAGAAGCCAGAGACAGGCGGGGCAGATCTGGTAATGGGACAGTGTAATCCATGGGTGTCGTGGTTCTCACAGGAGTAGGGAGGTCTTCTAATGTGCCCAGCAAATATTGCAGGTTGTCCTTCAAATCACCGGTGATATGTAAGGTTTGAGCGCTCAGAATCTTGCCTACGAATGTAGGATCAGCGTCAAATTGAATGAGGTGTACCGGATGATGTTCAGGCTTCAGATTGCAGAGGGTCATGTCACTCAGACGTGAACCGAGTACGATATAAAGGTCACTTTGGTTCAGCATGTCGTCTGCATGCGGGAAACCTCCAACACCACAAGGTCCATGGTATAGGGGATGGTCCCACGCAATCGCTCCTTTTCCACCAGGAGTAGTAATGACGGGAATGTTGAACGATTCGGCCAAATGAAGCAATTCATCATGGGCTCTGGCGCGACTTACACCTTTACCAGCAATAATTAAAGGGCGGTTGGATTGTTGAATGAGAGGAAGAATGCGATTCAGGTTAGATACGCTAAGCAGAGGTTCCGGTTCGGGAATGACAATCCGGCATTGGGATAACAATTCAGTCTGTACGTCAAAAGGAATACAGAGGTGAACAGGGCCTTTATTAGGGCCGAGTGCAATGGAAAGTGCATGATTCAGCAGTGTACCGAAGTGATCTCCACGCTCAACCAGTTTGCTGAATAGCGTAGCAGGCCTGAACATTTCGGCCAGATCAGCCAGATAGGAAGAAGAATCTTGACACTGGGGGAGTCCCAGTTCCTGAATGGATTGATGACCCGTAATAAACAGTACAGGCAGATTGTTGGCCTTTGCATGGGCTGCTGCAGTAAGAAGATTGGTTCCGCCTGGACCGGATGTGGCAAAGGCAACGCCGAGCTTACCTGTCTGTAATGCATAACCGGATGCGGCAAAACCTGAGCTGGATTCATGACGGCCTGGAATGAACTCTAATCCGTAATCCACCATTTTCAGTACAGCAGGACAGATGGATTTACCAATAATACCAAAGACATGAGTAACGCCTAGATTACGCAGAGTTTCTGCCAAATAGTCCGCAACTGTTCTCATGCGGGACACCTCGCTTCATGAAATAGGTTATTAGAACCATACGCATATTCCATTTGTTGAATGCAAGTTACTGTCTAAGGTTGTAAGAGGAAATATTCATTGTTATTAGGAAGAGTATCTTTTTTTGTGGTTTTTTGTCAACCTGTTTTTGTGAGTCTAAATTCCTGATTCTTAAGTTGGTAACGCTTTAAGTGTTGCTGGATAAAGTAAAAATAATTGGTTATATATACCTGAAACGAATTACCCAATCGCAACGAAGTTACAAATAATGTAAAATAATGACTGTAAATGATGAATTTCAGCCACAAATAGCGACTTGAAAGCTTGAGATTTATCTTTTTTCGTATCAACGCATCATCGCATTCGCATTTCTTTGCTTTCTGCTATACTGGAAAGGAATTGGGAGGGGATGGAATGACAATCATCAAGATGGCTCTGATTGGGCTGGGTAAAATGGGACTACATATGGTTCATCTAATCGAGAATACAAAGATGGATACAAAGATTGAGATTGTAGCGGTGTGTGATGCGAATGAGGACGGTTTGGCGTCTTTTGCAGCTTCTCATCGGGGAGTTAGGACGTATACGGATTACAAGCAATTGATGAATGAACATCAGATTGATCTGTTGTATATTGCAGTTCCGCCGAAATTTCATTATCCGGTTGTCATGGAAGCGCTGGAGCGCAAAATTCATGTGTTCTGCGAGAAACCGCTTGCCAATAGTGTAGAAGAAGCCAAAGAGATGCTGGATGCAGCGGAGCAGGCGTGCGTTGTTCATGCCATCCATTTCTCGATGCCGCATGAACCTTCCGTGCTGAAGTTGCAAGAGATGATTAAGCAGGGTACTGTGGGGGCCGTTCGCAAAATAGATCTGATTCTGCAATTCCCGCAGTGGCCACGATCATGGCAACAGAATGCTTGGATTACGAGCCGGGAACAGGGTGGATTTATTCTTGAAGTAGGTATTCACTGGATTCATATGATTCAAAAGGTGTTTGGTGCCATCCGGGTAGTGAGCACTCAGGTTCAATATCCTGAGAATGGAGACTGTGAACTAGAAGTACAGGCTGCAATGGAACTGGAAGACGGGACTCGAATTCAGCTAAATGGCATCTCTCAATTTGCGGGGGAAGAACGTGTATCCATGGTGGTGTACGGTACGAAGGGCACGATTGCTCTGGAAAATTGGGAAGAATTGAAGACGGGTCGGGTGGGACTGCCACTGTCTCGAGTAGAAGTGCTTGAATCCGCCAGTGAATTGCCAGTTCTTAAACATGTCATTGCCCGTATACAAGGCAAACCAGCTAAAATATATGACTTTAACGATGGGTATCAGGCACAATTGATACTGGAAGCGTTGCGAAATTAAATAATGTGACTAACTCCATTAGCGTTTCTATTCCAAAAGGAGGTTCTTTGTCTTTAAATCAACAAGATATGTTTTCAGAAGTGGATAGTTTCGCTCAACTACAATATAAATAATATACTTTCAAGGGAGTGAAGCAGATGGGGGCAAAAAAATGGCCTTTCTATATCATCATCCTACTCATTCTCTCCAATCTGGCTGTAACCTATATGCTCTGGAATTCGAACACTCAATATGATCGACTTCAGGACAAAATGAATCAATCTTTCACAATGTATGCGGAGAATATTCAGGATCAATTGCGAAAAAATGCTGAACGGGGTTTGGAGGAAGAAATATACCAGTATCAAGCGGAAGCTTCCAAATTAAATGCGGTAGCTACAGGTACAACCTATTACAGTGAGCAGCCGTTAGTACGCAATGTTTCTATGAATCTTGAACGATTTTTTAGAGATTATCCACGCTACCAGCATAAGTTGACTGTGTCAGAGGTAGAAACTTTACAGGCGTTGTTGTCGGAGTGGATTACGAAGCCTTCAGATTCAGGCACGAATAACAAGCTTAATTATTTTCTTGTTTTGCAAAAATAAGAATAACGAGCATTCCTCTTCAAATACGCCCTTGAAGTTGAGGAGCGTTCATTCTGAGGGTGTTTCTATATACTTCTGAAATGGAACTAAAAAAGATGATTTCTGTAAATACAGAAATCATCTTTTTCTTTCAACTCAGCCGTATCAGCAAGAGTTTTACACCAGCTTGAATCGCTTAACCAGCTGATCAAGTGCATCGGACATTTCATTCAACTGCTTGGACGTGTCAGACATTTCCTGCAGAGAAGCAAGCTGTTCCTCCGTCATCGCAGATACTTCTTCCGTGGCTGATGCAGTATCCTCCACAACAGCCGATACTTCATTGATGGACTTCATCACAGCCTCACTACCGGAAGTTAACTCTTCGACAACAGCAGATACCTCGAGAATTTCACCACTGAGGTTATGAATATGCTGAGTAATGGTTGAAAAAGCATTACCTGCATCCTCAATGGTCCGCAATCCTTCATTCACATGTAGAGTGCTCTCATCAACCACCTGCACCGTACTTTGAACACCTGTTACCACGGTTTCCAATATACTTGTAATCTCTTTGGCTGATGTTGCACTCTGGTCTGCAAGATTACGGATTTCCGCGGCAACGACAGCGAAGCCGCGTCCATTTTCCCCAGCGCGGGCAGCTTCAATTCCGGCGTTAAGTGCAAGCAGATTGGTTTGTCTTGCAATACCCGACATTGAATCTGCAATGTTGATCACTTGATCAGACATCTTCGAAATTTCATTAATGGCTCCCTGTACAGAGAGGAAGGATTGCTCAATGGAACTCATTTTACCTACAGCATTATCAATGCGCTGTTGCCCATCCACGGCAATGGATTCGGTACGAACTGCACGGCCTGCCACGTCACTTGCCGAGGAGGCGACACGATTAAGCCCGTTGAGGGATTGTTGCATCGCAGCTACCATGGTTTGCGTAAGAGCAACCTGTTCATCAGCGCCTTCAGCCACGCGTTCCATGGCAGTGGCAACTTCTTTTCCTGCAAGATGGCTATCGGCAACCCCTTTATCCAATCGATCCGAAGCTGTGCTCAGAATCATGGCATTGCTCTGAACGTCCAGCATCATTTGCTGCAAACCAGTGAGCATTGTATTGGCTGCCTCCGCGAGTTCACGAGTTTCGTCTTTCATTGGTGTAGCGATTCTCAGTGTCAGGTCACCATTGGAAGAACCGATGTCATTTAATGCCTGCTTCACGGTACGAATGTTTCTAACAATGGCACGTGACAGGACTAATGCAGTGATGAACGAGATAATGGCCACAACGATAAGTGCCCCATACAGTTCCAAGTTCAGTAGTGTGTTTTTTTGCTTCAGCGCTTCTGTACGGTTATCGGTTAACGTGTGCTCGTTGGTTCGAAACGTATCGAGAGCAGTGCGAATCTGGTCCATGTCTCTTTTACCTGGATCATCTGCGAAAAAATCTCGAATGGCCTGCGTATTATTTGCTTGGCGAAGGGCGACCACAGGTTCACCAGCGACCTGGACCCAGTTCTCCATAGTAGTATGTATGTCTTCCAAAAGTGCAAGTTGAGCCGGATTATCCGAAATTAAAGCCGCAAGTTCATCTCTGAGTGTAATAAGTTGCTCTTTTCCCTGGGTGTAAGGATCGAGGTAATTGTCCTGACCCGTGATGATGTAACCGCGTTGACCTGTTTCCATATCTACCATGTTTCTTTCGAGTTCATAGGTGAGGGCATGTACCCTCATATCGTGATCGACCAGAAAATCCAGTTCCCGTTGGAGCTGACTTGTGCTGTTCTGAATCAGCAGGATGCAACCAGCCAGTACAGCCAGTACAAGTAAATATCCTAATCCGATCTTATAAAAAATCTTAAAGGTCTTTCGCTTTTTCATGTTTGTTATTCCTCTCTATGGGGTATATGTAGTTGTCGAAAAAACCGGAAATGTGATAATTGTAGGTCTTTAGATTAGGTGTCTAAAGCACTATTTTTTAGTATTATACGTAAAGAAACTTCTTTTGTATATAGTTTGTTGAACTACAATATAACGTTTGGTTGATGTTGTATAAGGTTGGGGTTGATGATCTTTTACATTCGTTGGTTTACACGTTCAAACGTTATGTTTATCATGGGAAGGGAACGATTCCAATTACATATACAATATCCCAATCCGAAAGGAACATTGGACATGAATAAAGAGAAGGTTTTGCTCAAACCGGAAGCGATGATTTTTGACATGGATGGTACGCTGTTCCAGACAGAGACCCTGTTGTTGCCAGCTTACCAGCAACTATTTGATACATTGCGTGCCGAAGGGCACTTTGAAGGAGAAACTCCACCCGAGGAACGGATGCTGGGAAGTTTGGGTATGTTGCTCGAAGATATATGGAAAGTGGTTATGCCTGAGGCATCGGAAGCGGCACATCGCCGGGCAGACGAACTGTTGCTTCAACTGGAGATTGAAGGGCTTGATCAAGGAGGTTCCCAATTGTATCCGGGTGTGAAAGAAACGCTGCAAGCCTTGAAACAACAAGGAGTGCGTCTTTTTGTCGCAAGTAACGGGCTGGAGGACTACGTAAAGGGTGTAGCGTTTGCACACGAAATCATGCCTTTCTTTGAAGGGGTATATAGTGCAGGCCAGTACAAGACTCCTTCCAAAATTAATCTGGTGCAGATCCTGCTTGAGAAACATCGTATTCAGGACGCATGGATGGTAGGGGATCGCTCTTCTGACGTGGAAGCTGGTAAAATGAACGGTCAGGCGGTCATCGGCTGTGCTTATGCCGGGTTCGGTCGTGATGAGGAGCTTGCGGGCTCAGATGTGCTCATCTCTGATTTTACAGAACTACTGCGTCTGTATGATGAAGCAGAGTAGCCTCTACGCTGCATACGTATACTGAGGTTTAAGATTACGAACCACATGATATGAACCTGTAGACTCAACGGAAATTCGTTGAATACAGGTTTTTTTGTTTGGTCATGCAGTCACATTCTCCCCTGTAGAAAGTTGATTTCCCTATCCCGCTTTCCTCCATATTCCCTCTATACTTCATTCAAAAGCTATAGGGGGTCCGATTCTGGTGAAACCATCCAAAATACATGCCTATATGTTCATCTTTCCAAGTCTTTTTCTAACTCTTGTATTCGGGATCTATCCGCTGTTATGGGCGCTGCGTTACATGTTCTATGATTATCAAGGCATCGGAACGCCTGTCTTCATCGGGCTTGATAATTTTGGACGCATTTTGCGTGACGGGCAATTCTGGGATTCTGTAGGCAACACGGGTGTGTATGCCCTGGGCAAACTCGTCGTTACAATTCCACTGTCGTTAACTCTGGCGATTATTTTGAATCGTAAATGGAGAGGAAGATCCCTGTTTAGGGCGATCTATTATCTTCCCACTATCTTTAGCGCTTCGGTCATGGCGATTGTATTCTTTATTATTTTCAACTCCTATAACGGAATATTGAACCAATTGCTGCTTAAGTATCATGTGATCTCCGAATCCATTAGCTGGCTAGGGGCTGAACATGCCATGTTAACAACCATCATCATCGCCATCTGGGGGGCTGTGGGCAACTATATGTTGTTGTTCATTGCGGGTCTTCAGAGCATTCCTGAAGAGCTTTATGAGGCGGCATCGCTGGATGGAGCGAGTGAGTTTCAGAAACTGCGGAATGTAACGATTCCGTTGCTGGGTCCTGTCTTGCAGATGATCATCATGCTGGCAATTACCACGGCGCTGAAAGGTTACGAGAGTATTATGGTGCTGACCGAAGGGGGACCGTATGGCAAAACAGAGGTGATGTATCTGTATTTGTTCAAACTGTTGTTTCCCGTGTCGGCTGACACCCAATCACTCCAGCAGCTCGGTTATGGCAGTGCAGTCGGTTTCACAACGGCTCTCATCGTTGGGGCTGTGACACTCATTTACTTCCAGATATCCAAAAAGCTCAATGATGTCTATTAAACTGAAAAACAGACTTTTTGAACACGTATAAATTATCAGGAGGAAACGATGATGACTCAAAACGTGCTTGCGCCCTCAGGGTCTCCCCAACTCATTCGCTGGACAAAACGAACGGTACTTTGGCTGTTTTTGATCGCAATCGCTCTGCTGTCTCTGTTCCCCATCATACTTGTATTACTCGGTTCCTTCAAAACGAACCAGGAATTGACCGGAGGAGCCACCATCTGGCCGAAGATTTGGCAGTTCTCCAACTATGCTCAGGCTTGGAAAACCGCCAATTTTTCGGGTTTCACGATTAACAGCGTGTTTGTTAGCATCAGTACAACAATTGGCACGCTGCTGGTAGCTTCGATGTCAGCCTATGCTGTGGATCGAGTGAATTTCAAAGGTAAAAAGGGATACACCCTGCTCATGGCATCTACTCTGTTTATTTCCATAGGCGCGGTCGTGCTGCGTCCGCAATTTGATCTCATGGTCAAGCTGGGACTGAATACCACGTTATGGGGCGTTATTATTATACTGATCAGCGCACATGCTGCCACATACTTTATTCTGATTGGTTTCTTCAAGAGCATCCCGCGCGAACTGGATGAAGCGGCGATGATTGATGGCTGTAATTTCTTCACCACATACTGGCGAATTATTCTTCCACTCCTGCGGCCCGGACTCGCCGTTGCAGGTCTGGGTGTATTCCAGAGTTCATGGAATGAATATATTCTTCCTTTTGTGTTCACCATGAGCAATCCGGACTTACAGACTTTGCCCGTTGGGCTGGCTAATCTGCGATATGGCATCGGAGCTGCGGCTGAGGTCCAACTGATGATGGCCGGAGCCTGTCTGTCCATTTTGCCGCTGCTCATCGTTTATATTTTTGCTAACAAATCATTCATGCAGGTGACCTTGGGAGCTGTGAAAGGATAGGCGTGAGCACAATCATGGAAACGGTTTTACGGGTAATTCCACTGTGCTATACTCATTTTAATTCACAGCGGACGGGCCAAACCGTGTTCAAGGAGCGAGCGCCGATGATATTCGACTTTTATAAAATGTCCCTGAAAAAAAGAATACAGCTGCTGTACATTTTTCTCGTTGTCTTGTGCATCAGTGTGACCGGGATATGCTCTTATCTCTTTGCTGCACGAAGCATTGAGCAGAATGCACTTGAACTGAAACAAAGCATTCTGAACAAATCAGTGCAGGTTATGGATGAACATCTGAGGCACATTGTTGTATCCTCTTTTTCTTTTATGCTCAATGAAACGTTCACCCAGGTCATGAAGGACGTGGGGAAAAATAACACATCTCATTATTATCAGAATCTCTCGCTGCTGCAAACATCGTTTGCTCAATTGAAGCTCGTAGAGCCACTGATTGATACCGCATATCTGAAAACACCTATCGGTGATTTTTTCTCGACCAAAGATTTTCCGAATCGCAATCACTCGTTCGACAGGGAATACGGACGCTACGTGAAGCTGCAAGGCTGGAATACGATGTGGTTTGGTTCACATCAGAGTCAGTTATTTCAATCCCGAGGAAATGTGTTATCTCTGTTGCTCAAACCCATTGTGATCGATAATCATACCTATTCGAATGTATATATGGTCGTCAATATGAAGGAAGAGGCGATGCGGGACATTCTGACGCAGGATCTCATGAATAACCAGATTCAACTGTTTTTGCTGCACAAAAACGGAAATGAAGTCATTCGGCCCAGGTCCCGAAATTACGATTTCATTATGGAGCCTGACTTTACACAACAGTTTAGCCGTGACGATGCTGGGGATTTCACCTACAGGAACGATCAGGGGGAGGACATGCTTGTTAACTATTCGGCATTGTCGATGAACGAGGATTGGGTCATGGTAAGTGTACAGTCCAAGGCTGACTTGTTGTCCCCCCTCCAAAAGATACGCTGGCTGATCATCCTGATCATGTTGTTTTGCATTTTGCTCGCACTTGGGTTGTCCAGCCTGCTGGCCTCTGCTCTGCTGAAGCCACTGAACAAACTGCGACGCCTGATGGTTGAGGTGGAGTCCAATGACCTGGATGTACGGTTTCGCAGCAAGTATGACGATGAAGTCAGCGCTGTAGGGCATCGTTTCAATCGGATGTTGGACCAGATTCAGATTCTGTTTGAAGAAGTACGGACAACGGAGCAAGACAAACGGCGATTTGAAGTCAAGGCGCTTCAGGCGCAGGTTGATCCTCATTTCCTCTACAATACGCTTAATACGATGTTCTGGAAAAGTGAGAGCGGAGAGAAGAAGGATGTAAGTGAGATGATCGTCTCCTTATCCTTATTATTCCGTCTGGGACTGAATGATGGGAAAGACATCACCAGTGTGGAGCAGGAGATCAAACATGTCGAACAATACATGCAGCTTCAGCAAAAATGTTACGAGGATCTGTTCGTTTATCGGATTGAGGTGGGGGACCCCTCTTGTTACGCTGTTGATATTTTAAAAATATTGCTTCAGCCCTTAGTGGAGAATTCCATCCTGCATGGATTCAGTGACAAAGAAGATTTGGGCGTTATCCTGATCCGCATTGATCGTGAGGGTGACACACTACGGCTGGAGGTGGCCGACAATGGATGTGGTATGGATGTAGCCAGTATCTATGCTGAGGATGTTCCTGACGGGGGACGCAAGGGTTATGCCCTATCCAATCTCCATGGCAGATTAAGCCTGCACTATGGGGATGTGGCCACGATTGTGTTTCATAGCAGTACAGATGTGGGAACAACGGTTGTTATCACGATTCCGATCACCTGAGGAGGGGCAGTATGGGCCAATTGACGATGTGTGTTATGGATGATATCCAGGCAGTTGTAAAGGGCATATCTTCAACTATTCCGTGGGAAGATCATCAGGTTCGGATTGTAGGCACGGCGAGCAATGGAGAGCGCGGTTGGTCCTTGTTGCTGGAGCAACTACCCGACATCGTGATCAGTGATATCAGGATGCCCAAGCTGAGCGGGCTGGAGCTAATGAAGCGGGCATTGGATGCCGGACTGCGAGCCAAATTTATTTTTATCAGTGGTTATTCGGATTTTCATTATGCACAGGAGGCCATCAAGCTGGGTGCATCCGATTATTTACTCAAACCGTTTACCCCTGAAGAAATACTCGGTGCGGTGTTGAAGGTAAGACAGGTGATTCAGGAAGAACAGGCACAGTGCAAACAGTTGGAACAGCTGGAGCAGAAGGTGGAGAGTAGCAGCCAGTACGAGCGTCACAGCTATCTACTGGGCTTGTTGCGTCATGAAATCGGGGGATTCCTGAATGAAAGTCGCTGGAACGAGCTGCATATTGATCTCGATTCCTCCAATCTTCTCGTCATGGTCATCGAGGTGGATGGTTATACGCGATATGGATACACGATGCATCTGGATGCCGAAATCGTTCCTTTTGCGGTCCAAAATATTGTGGGAGAAACCTTAAACCGCTATACCAAGGGCGTTGTTTTACGGGAAAACCGATACCGGCTTGCAGCCATATTTAACACACCAAGCCAGATCGACGTCTCTGAGCTACTGGAGCAATGCCGCCAAAATGTGGAGCGATTCAGCAAAAAAACAGTCTCAATTGGTGTTGGTACGATTGCCCGCAGACCACAGGAAATCTGGACGTCCTACGCACATGCAGATCAGGCGATATCCTATCGTTTTTACAGTGAAGGAAATTGCATCCTCCAGTATGCTGAACTGGAGAATCAGGCCTGTGTGGCTCCGGTATATCCTTTGGAGAAGGAGAAAGAGCTTTTTTACGCACTGAAATGTGGTAATGAGAGCACCTGTCACCGCATCATTGATGAAATTCTCGAAGAATGGCAGGTTTCCGAAGGTTTTCCCGAGCCGCTCACGATGATTCGTTTGCTGTCAGGACTGGCTTTTGCCATCTACCGTGCCTTTTGTGATGAGATTACAGCAGAGGAACGATTGCGTCTTGAGGCCGACTTGACAGTGCTTGAGGCGATGCGTTCCTTGACGTTTGAGGGCTGGAGGGGATATATCAAACATTTTAGCAGTATGGGTTGCGAGATTATGGACAAAAAACGACTCACCGATGTCAAACAGGCGATTAGCAAAGCACAGGAATATATCAGTCTGAATCTTGCAGAAAATCTGACGCTGCATGCCTGTGCCCAATCCGTGCATTTAAGTCCGAGTTACTTTGCCAATGCCTTCAAAAAGGAAACGGGCATAACGCCGATTCAATATATTACTAAGATGAGGATGGAAAAGGCAAAAGAGTTGCTGGTTGCAGGTGTACAGGTGCAAGAGATCTGCCAGAGGCTGGGGTATGAGGACAGGCCGTATTTCAGCGGTTTGTTCAAGAAATATTGCGGCATGACACCAACCTGCTTCCGGCAAATGTATGAGAATTGAAACCGATACGGATCGTCATTTTTCCCACCATTCAAAGTCAGAATGTCCCTCACCTCCATGAAAGCGTAGCGATTATCATTACGTTAACGGATAACCAAACGGGTTGTCCAGACAAGCATAAGGGGGCATATCAATGGTTAAAAAGTGGATGGTGACTACGCTGAGTGCATTGCTGGCGCTAAGTTTGGCAGGTTGTTCTGCTGACAGTGGTACTTCGGCAAATAGCGAATCGGGGGCCAGCGGGGAGAATGCCGGAGGGAAAACCAAAATCATATATTGGACACCGGACCGCCATGATGCTGATTTTATGAAATCCAAGATCGATGAGTTCAACCAGACGAACAAGGACAACATTGAAGTGGAGATGACCGTGATGGGGGACAACTATCCACAGGCGGTCGATATTGCTTTTGCCAGCAAGCAGGCACCCGATGTGCTGCAAGTTAATGATTTTCAGACCTATTATCAGAAGGGGTATCTCGCCCCCATCGATGGATACATGAGTGATGAGATGAAGGCCGTGTTTAAAGACAGCTTGATTGAAAATAAAAACACGATTGATGGAAAAATATATTCCCTCCCCAATACAGGGCAGGTCTGGCGGCTTGTGTATAACAAGGATATTTTCAAAAAGGCAGGGATCGAGAGTCCGCCAAAAACGTTGGCTGAGATGGTTGCGGATGCCAAAAAAATTACCGAAGTTGGTAAAAGTGAAGGCATCTATGGTTTTGCCAGCCCGTTCAAGAGCAGCAGCGGTTTCTGGAGAGCAGCCAATACGATTGCAGGTGCAAGCAATAATGTTGGTATTGATGGTTACAACTACAAGACTGGCCAATTTGATTTTGGGATGTACAAGGATATCGCAATGGCGCTTCGTCAGATGAATCAGGATGGCAGCATGCTGCCAGGGGTAGAAAGTCTGGACATCGATCCGCTCAGAGCCCAGTTTGCTCAAGGTAAAATCGGAATGTACATTAACCACTCTGGTGAACCAGGTGTATATAAAGATCAGTTTCCTACAAAAGAAAATTGGGCAGCCGCTCCTGTACCAACTAATGATGGAACGATCAAGGGCGCTTCGCAAGTCATCGGGGGCTCCTACATCGGCATCAATGCAGATTCTGCCAACAAGGAAGTGGCATGGAAGTTTATGGAGTATGTGTACAGCACAGATCTTCAGAGTGAGTATTACGAAAAAGGATATGGGATTTCACTGATTCCTGCTGTACTAAGCTCTGACAAAAAACCAAGCATTCCGGGCATTGAAGGTTTCCTGCCCAAACGTTATGATGCCATTTTCCCGGCAAATCCAAGTGTGGTGACTGAGAGTTCACTGGAAGGAAATAAATGGAGCGATGCATTCTCCATCTATGTATTCACGGGTGGTGATCTCGATAGTGTAATCAAGGATCTGGATACAAGATACAATGCAGCTTTGGAGAAAACCAAAGCTGCAGGTCTGACCAATATAACTGCTGATCCATCGTTTGATTCTTCCAAACTTCAGGGTAAATTGTCCACAGAAGACTAATAAACGTTCATAGCGGCCGTGGTTTAACCACTTCGGTCGCTTATTCACAAGGAAAGGGGAAAAGCAAAATGATTATTAATCATGCGTCGATCGATGCACATATCGTGAACGAAACGAGTTCCCGGAAGATCTTGGGTATGGGCGGTACATTAATGATGGTGGAGGTTACCTTTGCTAAAGGTGGTATTGGAGAAGTTCACTCCCATGATGCGCACGAGCAGGTCAGCTATATCGTCATAGGCAGCTTTGAGGTACAGGTCGGTGAAGAAATTCACATCTTAAAAGCAGGGGACAGCTTTTATGCCGGTTTTAACGTCCCGCATGGGGTCAAGGCACTGGAGGACTCCGTCATTCTGGATGTGTTTACCCCGTTCCGTCAGGATTTTCTTGAGGCGTCCCAATGAGCGATTTTTACCTTTCGGCAACGGATCTGCAACGGGCTGCCCAATATTATGAAAAACATTTTCCGGAAGAAGCCCGAAATTCGCTCACGATTGCCAATCGTGCCATCCTGAATGAATTTATCGTTCCTTATACCAACGATCTGAATCGCTGGATTCCGATGGGGACACCCGTGGACTGGCTTCACAATCCGACCGATGATCTGGAGTTCACATGGGGCATCAATCGACACTGGCATATGCTCGATCTGGGAAAGGCATATCTGATGAAGGGCAATCCGCTATATGTAACAGCATTCATTGACCATTTTCGCAGTTGGAGGCGACAGAACCCTGTACCTGTAAATGTGGTTTACGACGAGGCCGTGTTCTTTCAAAAACCCGGTCCATGGCGCCTGCTGGAGACGGGACTACGCGTGCAGTCCTGGATATCGGCATATAAATATATGGAAGCGAGTCCGCTGCTGGACGAAGGTTTTCAGGCGGAGTTTCGTCAAGGTCTGGACGAGCACGCCGAGTTTTTGACCCGTTATCTCGGCAGCACGGAAATCAATCATGCCATTATGCACATGCAAGGCTTGTTCATGATTGCTACGTTCTACCACCAGCACCCGCGAAGTGCATACTGGCGTCAAGTGGCGATGGAACGTCTTGAGCTTTGTTTGCTGCATCAGTTGGGTGAAGAAGGGATACAGGTTGAACTGACAACACATTACCACAATGCCAGCATCGAAATGTTTGGCACGCCTTATCGGTTGGGCGAGATTTCAGGGCATCCTTTCTCGGCATGGTATGCCCGCTGTCTGCGCCATATGGCTGCATTTACTGAGGCGCTGATTCGACCAGATCATCAGTCTACCGGTATTGGTGATTCGGATTGGGTTGGTGATGGACGACAACGACTGACCTTGCTTGGAGCGATCCTGGACGATGATGATTTGATGGCTCGCGGAACAGATAGCTCAGAGTGTCTCTGGTTGCTGGGTGTGGAGAAATATGAGCGATGCCTCCGACTACAGGCTGCTTCTTCTCCGGCGTTGTCGAGCCGAGCCTTTCCGCAGACAGGATATTATGTCATGAGGGACAAGTATCAATATCTTTTTTTTGATGCAGCTTCCATGGGCGGAGCACACGGACATGCGGATGCGCTGAATGTGGAGTGGATGTGGAAGAACCAGCTTTTCTTCACGGACACCGGACGTTACACGTATGAAGAAGGGGAATGGCGGAGGTATTTCAAAAGTACACGGGCGCACAATACCGTCACGGTGGATGGTCTGGATCAGACACCTTATCTCTCCACACAGCAATGGGGTGAGCCGGAGGCTCAGGCCACAACGCTACGTTGGGAGAGCAATGACAGCTATCACTTCATTGATGCTTCACAGGATGGATATACGCATTTGCCAGATCCAGTTACACATCGTCGGTGGATGCTGGCAGGGGCCGAAATTCCTATATTAATAATTGTAGATTGGCTGGAGGCAGATGCAGAGCATACGCTGGAGCAACGTTTTCACCTTCATCCGCAAGCGGATATTACACTGGGAATGAATAAAGCTGGAGAAATGACGGCGGATATGAGCTATGAGGCATCTTCCATAACGCTTACGATGCAATGGGTTACGGCAGGCATTGGGAAGGGAGCCTTCGAGTTGACGGAGCAGCCCGGCTGGGTATCTGAGGTGTATGGTTCCAAGTCGGAAACATCGGTCATCCAAGGCAAGGCTGATTTCTCAGGTAAAGTGGGAATTCTGACGTTGTGCCTGCCCGCGGATCACACAGACCAGGTTACACGTATTACCACATGCCAACTAGAACCTGACCTGATGAGATTGACATTATCTTATGTGCAAGGTGAGGAAAAAGGGTATATTGTGATTGACAACGACACGCTGCAATGGACGAAAGAACAGAAATAAAAAAACAGTGAAGCAGGAGTCTATGCTCGCACTTGGCGAACATAGACTCCTGCTTTTTCTAATCCATTCACTTGACTTTCCTTTTTCTTTTTACTCTGGCGGATTTTTGCGAAACGGGCTTGGGAATGGCTGACTTTTTGGACATTCCGGGAGGTTTGTTGCGATATACCCATAAGGCGTACTCCAGCGGTTGAGTGATGGCTTTATAATAGATATCCCGCTCCCCGATGCGAGCGAATACTTCACGCGCAGGTTTGGGATTAACTTCAAGCAGGTAGATACGTCCGCTTCTGTCAATCGCCAAATCCAGTGCCAGCTCACACAGGTCACCATACGTATCTTCCAGAAACGAAGCAACATCAATACCAAACGTCTCTGCAGTTGTGTTAATTTCTGCCCGGAGGTCGTCATCTTCGATCCATTGCTTCATGAGTCGGTTCATCGCTATTGCCTGACCGCCGCCATGCAGATTGGAGGTCACGCTTTTTTCTGCACCCATGCGTCCAGCACATCCAGTAAGCTCCCATTGTCCTTCACCGTTTTTCTGAACGAGCATGCGATAATCATGCACACGTCCATTCGGAAGCTGAAGTTGAATGCCCTTTTGTACAAGATACTTGTCTTTCATGTTCCAGTGCTGGAGCAAAGCGCCAAGTCGTGATAAATGAACTTTACGGGGAGTGATGATACGACGCTTCTGATCCCGCCCCTGAACAAGCACCGTATTCGCTTCGCTACTGCTGCGTTCAATGCGCAGTATACCACGTCCGCCTGTTCCATTAATGGGTTTGAGGTAGACCAGAGAAGAAACTTTGAGCATCCGGTTTACATCGGACATATCCTGAAATAGAGCGGTTTCCGGCAGGTGTTCACGAAAATTGGCTTTTTGTAAAAGGGTCTGGTGGATGGTCCATTTATTGCGCAGTGGCCTGTTCAGAAAGAGCAGATGCCCATATTTCTCACGAAAGGCAAGCAATTGCTGGAACCTTCGGTTACGCTGAATCCGGCAACGATCAAAGATCAGGTCCGGGAATGATCGCCACTCCCTGGACCAGCCTTTTCCCTCATGAAAAACCATGGCTTCAATTTGTTTGCCGCCGGGGTGTACGTCGGCTGGTGTGAATACATAGATATCGAGTCCCCGCTTGCGCCCTTCAAGAATCATTCTGCGATAAACGCTTCGTTCTTCAAGAGCGCGATGTTCATTTAAGTACAACGTCATAATGCCCAGAACAGGTGAGGACACAAACAATCACCTTCTTTTTGCAGTATTCCTGTCTATCATCGTTTGGACTGACGGGCAAGATAAGCGCTGTAGTGAAATATACGTTCCAATGACCGCCGTCTGATCTGTGGTTCATCAAACTTCATGGGCTTTGCATTGGCTTCGAAGAACCAGAGTTCCCCCAGGTCATCAATGCCCAGATCCATGGACATTTCTCCGAGCGTGTAACCTGATCCCCGTTCTACCTGTCTTGCGATCATTAATGAAGTGGATTTCACACGTTTCATAAGGGTTGTAGACATTTCTTCGCCAAAAAGATCGGTCAGAAGCTTCTCAGGGTCTTCTACGCTCCCGCCGCGTGGCACATGAGTTGTAATGCTGCGGGAGCCAGCAAGTCTCGCTCCTACACCCGTTACGCTCCATTGGCCCTTGGTGTTCTTTTGTACAAGAACACGCAAATCGAAGGGGCGTTTACGAGAGGATGCCAGTTCAATGCCTTGTTGCATGATATAGGGCGTATGTCCGGTTTCTTTGCGAATTCGTGCCCATAACTTGGCAAGTGTAGCTGCTTTATAGGTCGTGCTTCTACGTGTGGTTTGTATTTTGAGTCGATAAGGAAGCCGTTCTTTTTCCTGGAATTTAAGCATCATGATTCCTTTGCCAGCTTTGCCGCTCTCGGGCTTAAGGTACAGATAGGGATACGCCCGTAAAACGGCACCCAGAGAAGAAGCACTTCGCATCCGCCGAGTGTAAGGGATCAGTTGCTGAGTCGATTTGGACTTCTTGAGCCATTCGAACAGATCCCATTTGTTAAAAAAGAATGGGTTATACAGTTCGATTCCTGATTGCATGCATTCGTCAATTTTGCGCTGAACAGAAGGTTTTCCTTCGTCTTCCCGGTTGGGAATACGATTGTACAGAACATGGGGAAGGGGGAAAGGTTGTGAAACCCACTTTCCACTCCCCTTGTTGTACGTGTATCCTTTCACGGTGGGACCACTCACGTTCAGATCCCGTACAGTTACAATGTACACCACGTATCCCATGCTCTCGCCTGTCTGTAAGATATCCTGAAAATTTTGATGATTTCCCCTGAACATGCGCTGTTTATCATGCATGGTCAAAACAGCAATGACAGGTTTAAAATCATCATGGAGGGTCATCAAATCTCTTCCTTCTTCCGGAACTTGCTCAAATACAGGCAGTGTTCCAAGATGTGCTCCACCGACGATTTGCCCTCCACCCGGAGTGAAGGGTGACGGAAAATGGAGCGCCCGGGTTTGGCGTTCGCTTCGAACATCCATACATGTTCCTCCTGATCAATGCCCAGATCAAAGCCAATCTCACCAATCAGATGCTGGTGCTGGGTTTCAATCGCCTGGGCCAGTGTAATAGCGACGGATTTGGCCTGCTGAAGAACTTCTCCCGCACGATCGCCGAAGTTGCGACTGAGCGCCTGCTCAGGAGTCATTAGGGAGCCGCCATTTTTGATGTGTGTTGTGACGCTGCCACGTCCTGCCTTTTTGGCTCCAATCCCGACAACAACCCATTGATTGTTACCGTTTTTGTGCATGTGAAAACGGAAATCAATTGGACATTCATCAATCTCAATTAGACGTATTCCCTGCTGAACTACATATCCTCGTAGCTGTTTGCCATGTCTACCCTGAAGCATGCGCATCAGACTGTTGAAGGAACCAAAACGCAGGAGTGCATTACCGCCTTTTTTGCGATAACGTGCGAAATATCCGCGTTTCGGCGAATAAGTCAGGCGGTAGATCCCGTTCCCCAGACTTCCTGCAGTAGGCTTATAGTAGACGAACTGATGGCGTTCCAACATTTCCTTCATCTGTTCAACGGACGGATTGGTAATGGATTCCGGGATATACCGTCCTGCTGCCGGCTCGTTCTCCAGCAACGTATAGATATCCGATTTGTTGAAGAAGCTCCAGTTGAAGAACGGAATTTTTCTGCGAACAAATCGTTCCCGCAGTTGGTTGATGGCTGGTGAGAAATCTGAACGACGGCTGGGTAACCGGTTGTAGACGACATCGGGCAGAGGTACCGTTCTACGGGTGAAGCTTCCGTTTTCATTCAGAAAAAAACCGGATACCGTCTCATTCTGCCAATTGATATCCCGGGGAGTAAAGGCATAAATATAAGATTTTCGGCTGCCTTCACGGAGTAACTGTTTGATGAAACCAGTACGGGAACCGAATGGATTCGTGCTCGTCGCAGGCCCATCAGAGAGTACGCCGATCAGTGGACCTAACTGGACCTCATCATTTTGCAAATTCCGGAGATAAATGCTGCCCCGTTTGGGAACGTTCATCATATTACGGATACCTGAAGCGAGATACAGATGTTTACCTGCTTTTTTGATTGGTTTGATCGTTGCAGGTACCCGGTCACGCCCGAAGCGAAGGTGCACCGTTTTTTTGCCGGACAGGTTGAGGCTCTTCATTAAAGCGTTGGATACATAAACCACTTTATCCGGTTGCTTGGTGAAATGCAGATTGCAAAAGGTCAAACTCATGATTTATCCTCCTATCCTGAAAAGATCCTTGGGCTCCATGGCAAGCGGGCGCTGCGGGCCTCAGCCGCCGTGAATCGGGATGGGTTTCAGGCCAGCTTTGCTGGATGTATTCGGCAATTTCATTGGACGAAAGACGTCCGTGAGAACATGTTGTTGCAACAGATAACGGGCATAGGCAAGCGGCCGGGTATAAGTCAGGGTATGCATGCGTCGGTCGCCCGCTTCTGCGAATGAGGTGCGGCCTGGTTTGGAGTTGACTTCAATTAGCCAGAGTTGGCCCTCTGCATCTGCTCCGAAATCAAGCCCCAATTCGGCTAACCTGCCGAAACGGCTTTCCAGCAGGGTGGGGATAAGAGCAGCAGTCTGCCGGATGCTCTTCAGCAGAGTTTCCGTGCGGATTGTTCCATATCGCTGGAGCAGATATGCGTGGGCAGGATATGCTTTACCCCCACCGTGAAGATTGGACGTGAGTGAACCTTCGGGTCCTTCCCGTACCATACATCCGGTAAGCGTCCAGCGACCTTGCCCATTCTTTTGCATTAGAGCCCGTATGTCGAATGCTCTTCCATGATGGCTAAGCTCCAGATATGGCTGCACGATCATCTTACGCTCAGCCTGATGTAATGCTAGCCAGGAAGATACAGCCTGGGTATGGTTGAGTGTAAGAAGAAAGGGTTCATTGTCCTCGTTACGCCCCTCCACGACCCATGTTGATGGAGTCGCTCCCTGAGACAGGCGAAAGGTATTTTTGCCATGAGTCCCGGATACCGGTTTGAAGAACAGTCCTCTGGGCCAACGGTCCAGCCATGTTTCCCAAGGAATATGCGATCCTATCCGGGTTGTGGGAGCAAGTTGTGACCTCAATTCAGGATTTCGGGACAACACACGATGTACCTCCCATTTTCCTGGAAGGGAAGCAGACCAATAACGGTGTTGATCTGTGCCGTTGGTTGGTATCCATTCCTTAAGCTGTTGTCTGACGTACCTGGAGATAGGGCGAAGACAACGATCCATAATGAGATCGACTGCAGGAACAGGTGCCGAATTCCACTTCCCTTGATGATAGGCATATCCCCATTGAAGAGGGAGATGGACTGCATCATTCGATATCGGGATCACAATAATCTGAAGGGCGTATCGCATGCTCCCCAAACTGAGACGACGGCAGAAAAGTTCATCTGTAAAGGGAGGTGAGCCTTCGGTTGCACGTACCAGAATGGCCAGTGTCTTGGTCTGAGATGATGGAAACATTACGCTGCACCTCTCCTCTATGAAATAACTTTTCAAAAACCCGCCAGGTACGTAGAGTATTCAAGCATGGCTTTGACGGAAGGGCGGATCTTGCTCTCACTCAGTGGTGTATTATCATTCTTGGATGGTTTGGAGTTGACTTCCAGCAGCCATACGCGCCCAGTGGTGTCCAGAGCCAGATCAATACCAAGTTCACCAAAATGAGCAGGGATGGCACTCTCGATCCCTTTTGCGATATCCAGTGCTGCGGTGTGCAATCCTGCATACGCGGAAGCTTTGGCTGATCCAGACAACTGTGTTTTGGCAACAGCATCCTTGACGGTGCTGAGACTTCCACCCCGTGCCAGATTGGATACGTAGTGACTCCCGCCCGCAATCCGGGCGACGATGGAGGTTACACTCCATTTACCTGTACGGTTTTTTTGCACGAGCGCACGGAAATCCACGGGTCTGCCACTGTTGTCAATGAGAGTCAGCCCTTGTTGGATCTGATAACGCGTTGTTTTCATTTTCCCAGACATACTGGCATACAGTTTATCCAGAGAAGTATACGTTTGTTTCCGGGTACCCCCGACGCCAGTCGCCAGAGTCAGGAAGCTTCCGTCAGTCTGACGTGAGACCCGGATGATCCCTTTACCCAAAGAACCGCGTACGGGCTTCAGAAATACAACCGGATGTCGGTTGCACATCGTCTTGAGCATGGCGGACGTCTTGAGCAAATGAGACTCGGGAAGAACTCGTTTAAGCGTTGAAATGGACTTGAGTGCGTCAAACACTTCGTTTTTGTCCAGAAACTTTTCATTGAAGGTTTGCGTGCCGTAGAGCGATTTTACTTCTTTCATAAAATGCTGTACGCTAGGTTTGTTCTCAAGCTTGCGGGACGTTAGCCGGTTATTGACGACGTCTGCTACAGGCAGAACAGTCTTTTTCCAGCCGTCATCATACACCCAGCCTTTCATATAACCCGTTACCGCTCCAATATCCTCCGGTGTGAAAAAGGATACATAGGCGCCTTGCTTACGGCAGGCGTTCACCAGTTCTTGACAGAACATCGTGATGGAGCCAAAGGGCCGATCGGGCTGATCGGGATAATCCTGGCTAACCAGTACACTGATGTAGGGTCCAAGGCGAAGCGTACGGCTGGCTGAACGATAGGATACCCTCAGGACCGAACGTGGAACGAGACCGGTCTTGCTGGCAACTGTCTGATTGATGCGCAGCCCGTCATACCTTGGTACCGGAATAACAGTGACTTCGCGGCGGAAAGAGCCAAATTGCAGCTGAAGCGGCCTTCCTGAAGGGATTTTAAGCGCCTTAAGCACCCCTTCGCCCAGCATGATGACGTCGTCCTGCAGGATGCCCGAGCCGGTAACCTGAATCGTTACTTTTTTAGTGGACATCACGGATCTCCTTCCGGGCGGCAACTTGATGTCTGATCTCGAAGTTGAACGGCATCTGAACATGGCATGTGCTTCATCATATGAGGACATATAACCCTTGGTGATTGACCCATATGGATTAAATGCATTTGATTTCGAGGCAGGTTATTGATGGCCTGTTTCAGATCGCCCTTGTTTGGCAGGAGAGAAAAGCGTGTATTAACACGGATGAACAAACCAATCTGAGGAGGAATAATAGTGAACATTTATGACAAAGCCAATGATTTGGCCAAAGCACTGAGAGAAAGCAGCGAGGTGGAAGAGATTACTTCCGCGATGAAGCTGATTGAAGCTGATCCGGATGCAAAAGCAATGCTGGATAACTTCCGTGATCAACAAATGGAATTGCAACAACGTATGATGAGCGGGGATATGCCAGCTCCGGATGAGATGGAGAAAATGGAGAAACTGTTTGAAGTACTGAGTTTGAATCTGAACATCCGTCGTTTGTTTGATGCGGAGCGTCGCCTCAGTGTCATCATTGAAGACGTGAATAAAATTATTGCTGATAGCCTGGGTCATCTGTACGGTGGCGCTGAAGCGTAAACGCTTGTCTTGTTTTTTTACCTGAACCTTTCATATTAGCTCCTTATCGTTCATAGACTAGACATATAGAGTCGATCAAGAACGAAGGAGCTGTGAATGGTGAAAAGGTTGAAAAAAGCAAAACATGTGATCTATCTGCTTATTGCGTTGTCGATGCTGGTCATTGCACTGCCGCGGATTTCCTTTGCTGGAGGAATGGACTGGGTTAATATTTTTGGCATCGTATGGGTGCTGTTCTCCTTATTAATCGTTGGTGCACATCTGCATTTTATTCTCGGTGTGGATGAAGAGAAGAAGCGTGCGCTGGAAGCCGTTCGCCGGGCGAAGCTGCGGCAGTGGGAGATGAAACTGCTGGACAAGCAGGAGCGGAGCGAATCTGTATAAGGTACAGTATGAGATCCAACATGGAAGACCGGAATCCCTTGACACAAGGGGCCCGGTCTTTTTTGGTTCATACCGAATTAGAGGTTAATCGGATGATTAAATTCAGATGGCGAACTTGCCAATGAGAATGGGGTAGGGGTGGGGTTATTTTCCTAAAGCCGTGTTATAATAGATACAGTATAGTACAGATGCATCTTCGGGGGTGGTACAGTTGGACGGACAGGAAGAGAACGTAACGAAGCATGAACAGTTACTTCAACATATTGAACAACTGAAGGTTGGCAGCAAAATATCAGTACGTGGACTTGCGCGGGAGCTGGGTGTAAGTGAAGGGACAGCGTATCGTGCGGTGAAAGAGGCGGAGAACTTCGGGCTGGTCGTGACCAAGGAACGAATTGGAACGGTGCGGATCGAGAAGAGACCTCGGGGCATGTCGGAACAGTTGACCTTTGCTGATGTTGTGACCATTGTGGAGGGTCATGTGCTGGGGGGTAACGAAGGTCTTGCCAAACCGCTGCATAAGTATGTGATTGGCGCGATGAAAGAACAGGCAATGGCCCGTTATATTGACGCTGGGAGTCTGCTGATTGTGGGTAACCGTGAAGATGCTCACTCGCTTGCCCTCGAACAGGGAGCGGGCGTGTTGATTACGGGTGGTTTTGGGACAAGTCGTGAAGTAAGAATTATGGCTGACGAGCTTGGGCTACCGATTATTTCATCCAGACATGATACATTCACGGTGGCTTCGATGATTAACCGTGCGATCTTCGACCGGCTGATTAAGAAAAAAATTATGCTTGTTGAGGATATCATTGGTCAGAAACCTCGTTTGCAGGTGTTGAAAGTCACCAGTTCAGCTGCAGATTTTCATATGTTGGTATCGGAGACGGGCGAACATCGCTTCCCGGTGGTGGATGAATGGAACCGGGTCATCGGGATTGTGAGTCTGAAGGATGTCAGTGAGCTGAAAGAAGATCAAAGTATTGAGAAATGCGTGATACGCCGCCCGATTACGGCCTCATTGCAGACATCTCTTGCTTCTGCTGCCCAGATTATGACCTGGGAAGGCATCGATTTTCTGCCCATTGTGGATCGGAATCGCAAACTGATTGCGTCCGTCACACGCAAGGAAGTGCTTCAGGCGATGCGGGATGCACAGAAGCAGCCACAACTGGGAGAGACGTTTGATCATCTGATCTGGAACGGGTTTGCCGAGGAGCGTGGTGAACAGAACGAATTGTTATTTCACGGATTCATCATACCCCAGATGGCAACGGATCTGGGTACGATTTCCGAAGGTGTTCTGTTGAATGTGATGACCCAGGCTGGCCGGCGGGCAGCGTGGGATGTTACAGGGAACGACCATGTGCTGGATAATGTAACGACTTATTTTGTTCGACCGGTACAGATTGAGGATCAGATCCTGGTTCGACCGTTAATTCTGGAAACCAGCCGTCGAACGTGCAAAATGGACATTGTGGTTACCCGTGAAGGCAGTGTGGTATGCAAAGCGGTAATGACATTGCAGTCGATTGACCATGCCTAATAGGGTACGTTGCCTCGGGCATATACAAAGAGAGTACTCCCTGATCGAGAAGCTCTGCCGGGTTGCGCTGTCGCGCGGTTCTGGCTTCGCTTAATGAAGGGAAGTACTCTCTTTTTGCAGACACAACAATAACACTTCAACGAATTATGCAGATTGTCCAGAGGTTTTACCTGATCCATTATTGGACCGTTGTTGAAGCCGTGCATAATAACTGCGATTACGTATTCCGGCAAATACATTATACGCACCCATAATTAGAAATAGCGCTTCCACAATTACAGATAAAGTGGAACCCGTGAATACAAACATCAGGATCAGGGCAAGAACAACAAGCATGCCACCCATCCAGATATTTGTCCACGAACGGTACAGACCGGCGCTGGCAGCATCCGAGCTTCTGTGTGAACGAATACTGTTCAACGCTGCAAAAACCATGGCAACAGCAAAGATGGCGATTAGAGCATATTTGAGTACATCAATGAACACAAAGACGCAGCTCCTTTTCTGGAAAGCATTTACTGCCCTTATTGTACCATGCAGAGATGCAGACAAGGGCAGTTTTTTGCTATTATCCTTGTGTTACGCAGGAACGTGCATGCGAATCTGTACCCAAACTTGCAGTACGCCTTCCATAACCAGCATCGTTTTGACCTGAACGGTGTACTCCTTTTCCCTGACCGAGTACACTTTCTGATTCAGCATGATTCGCGTCATTTTGCTATACTCATCGATGTTGAATACATCTCTGCCCCGAAGTACCTCAAGTTCGTCTCCGAGCTTCTGTAACATCACTTTCAGAGAAGCCTCGTCTGGCCCCTTATCCGATTCTTCTGCACGGACCTTGATTTCCTTGATAACGGTTTGGCGTTTACTGTATTTTTTCAGCGTTTTGATATCCTCCTCATTCTGATGCAGCTGAAGCTGCAGCTCCTGATTGTTCAGCCACAACGCATTGTAACTCAGGTGAAATACGCCGTTGTAGACGACACATCCAGCGATCATTCCCAGAACAAACACAGCGGTCATTCGCATCAGCGGGCGGTAACGAGAAAATGGCGGAACTCTCATGAACGCTGTTCCTGTCTCATATTAGCTCCGGCCTCCGCCGCACACCCATTTCACCAGCTCGGTTCCCATATGCGCGCCCATAAAAGCAGAGATCAAATACAGGATTTGTTTGACCGCCGGAGACAAGTTACCATCTAAGAAATTGCTCTCGATGACACGCATGGGGTCTATTGTGCCGCCGACAGCGGCTGCGAGTGCCCATATCTTTATTTTCCCAGAAATATCGAGCATCGTCTGTGTCGGAGGCTGAAGAGAGATCACGGCTCCAATACCTCCGATCATCGCGCCGCCCAGCACGATTCCAAACGCAATAAAGAAATCAAGAATGGCTTTGGACAAAAATGTGCTCACTGGCAACACCCCTTTCAGACCTAGCAGCACACCTCCTGTCTTCGGTCTGTCACAGGGGGAGCGGCTTGTACTTCTATTGTATGGGCGTGCCCCCGAACGTTATGATAAAATAGAATAATAAAGTCTCCTTTTAAGAGGTTGTTACAAATTCTAATATGGGGATTCCATTTTTTATTTATTTAATTCATATATATGAGATAGATAGGCTAGCAGTGGGATCAGAAGATCGATGCTGCGACTATCTGCGGCGAAAGGAAGAAAAAAACATGAGTTCTTTTGTGCATTTGCACGTTCACAGCGAATACAGTTTGCTGGACGGCGCTGCGCGTATTCCGGATCTCGTGAATAAGGCTGCAGATCTCGGAATGACGACACTTGCGCTGACCGACCATGGCGTGATGTATGGTGCAATTCCTTTTTATAAAGCATGTATGGAGCGAGGCATCAAGCCGATTATAGGTTGCGAGGCATACATGACAGCAGGGTCCCGCAAAGAGCGGGGAAGCCGCAAGGATCAACCGATTCATCATTTGATTTTGCTGGCCAAAAACATGACGGGTTACCGTAATCTGATGAAATTGTGCTCGATTGGACATCTCGAGGGCTTTCATTACAAACCCCGTGTAGATATGGAAAGTCTGGCTGCCCATCACGAGGGCATTATCTGTCTAAGTGCGTGTCTGGGTGGTGAAGTACCACAGCATCTGCTGCATGGGAGAGAAGAAGAGGCAAGACGTGCGGCGTTACGCTACAAACATATCTTTGGTGCCGACTTCTATCTGGAACTTCAGGATCATGGGCTTTCCGAGCAAAAAAGGGTGAATCCGCAGTTGATCAAACTGGCGGCTGAGCTTGAGATTCCGCTTGTAGCGACCAATGATGCGCATTACCTGTCGGAAGAGGACGCGGAGCTTCAGGATGTATTGATCTGTATCGGAACGGGCAAGACCGTGGATGATGAGAATCGGCTCCGAATTGGAACGAATCAGCTCTATCTGAAAAGTGAAGAAGAGATGGCTCGTTTGTTTCCGCATGTACCGGAAGCTCTGGCGAACACCGTCCGCATTGCGGATTCCTGTGAGTTGAAGCTGGAATTCGGCAAATCGATTTTGCCGGAATACAGACCGCTTCCCGATGGACTCAGTCCTTCGACGTATCTGCGTCAGCTGTGCGAAGAAGGAATGGAGGAGCGTTACGCGCAGTCCACACGTTGGACAGACGCGGAGCTTCGAGCTGAACTTGAACAACGACTGGCGTATGAACTCGGTGTAATCGACAGCATGGGGTTCTCGGATTATTTCCTGATTGTTTGGGATTTTATCGCCTATGCGCATAAACAAGGCATTGTTACTGGACCGGGCCGGGGCTCCTCGGCAGGTAGTCTGGTAGCGTACACGTTGCACATTACCGATGTTGACCCGATGAAATATAATCTGCTCTTCGAACGATTCCTGAATCCCGAGCGGATCTCCATGCCGGATATAGATATTGACTTCAGCGATGAGCGGCGGGATGAGGTCATTGATTATGTCGCGCATAAATATGGCAAAGCCCATGTTGCCCAGATTATTACGTTTGGAACGATGGCTGCCCGTGCAGCCGTGCGTGATGTTGGACGGGCACTGAATGTGCCTTATGGCGAAGTGGACAAGGCTGCAAAGCTGATTCCGGCACAGCTCGGCATTAACATCGAGCGAGCCATGGAAGCTACACCTGAGCTGAAGGCGCTGTATGAAACCAAACCCAAAACGCGTGAACTGCTGGATATGGCGATGAAGGTCGAAGGTATGCCACGTCATGCTTCAACACATGCGGCGGGAGTGGTCATCTCCCGTGACCCGCTGACTGATGCGGTGCCACTTCAGGAGGGCAGTGAAGGAACAGCGTTAACCCAGTATTCCATGGAAAACCTGGAGTCTATTGGGCTGCTTAAGATGGACTTTCTTGGTTTGCGTACCCTCTCAATTATTGAGCGGTGTGTACGCTGGATTGGGGAACATGGAGAAATTCCGGATTTCCGCCTTATTCCCGATGATGATCCGTTAACGTACGAGATGCTTGGGAAAGGGGACACGATGGGCATATTCCAACTGGAATCTGCCGGGGTACGCCGTGTGCTGAAAGAGATGAAGCCAAGTAGTTTTGAAGATGTAATCTCGGTACTTGCCTTGTACCGTCCGGGTCCGATGGAGTTCATATCCAAATACATTCAGGGCAAGCATGGACAGATTGAAGTGGATTACCCCCATGTGGATCTGGAGCCTATCCTGAAAGATACGTACGGGATCATCGTGTATCAGGAACAAATCATGCAGATTGCCTCCCGGATGGCGGGTTTCTCGCTGGGTGAGGCAGATTTGCTCCGCAGAGCGGTCTCCAAGAAGAAACGGGAAGTGCTGGATCTGGAGCGTGGACACTTTGTACAAGGCAGTCTGAAACAAGGGTATAGCGAGGAAGAGGCAGACCTGGTCTATGATATGATCGTCAAGTTTGCCAACTATGGCTTCCCGCGTGCTCATGCCGCGGCATATGGTGTGCTTGCGTTCCAGACGGCGTATCTGAAGGCACATTATCCAGTTCATTTTATGGCATCCATGTTAACAGCCGTAATGGGTAGTCATCGTAAAGTGGCAGAGTACGTGGTGGAATGTCGGCGTATGGATATGGAGGTGCTTCCTCCGGATGTGAATGAGAGCGGTATTCTGTTTACACCTGTATTTGTGCCGTCCGGCCGCGCAGGAACTGGGGATCAGAGCAAGGTATCGCAGCAGAATGCGGGAGCAGATGCAGAGAGTGACGCCGGAAGCCCGGCCGAAGAACATGCCGCGAACGGTAACGGGAGTTCCTTCAGGGAAGATCGCGTTCATGAGCAAGATGGGGATTCGGGACAAGCTGAATATGGTGAAGCACCTCTGCCGGATGATCCTGGTCCTGAACCGGAAGAGGACAATGGCGGATATGAGTGGCAAGCAGCGACATCGATGCCTGAGGCATCTGACAACCGGAAGGAACCGGGATTGGTGATGGCTTCTTCAATGGAAAATGGAAAATTTGAAGGACAAGAGGCGTCTTCCTCGCGCGTGGAGCAAGGTGAACAGTCCTCTGCGGAGAAGAACGTTGCAGTGTCTAATGATAGTCCGGATGAGGAAAAATTAACGGGTGCAATACGATTTGGTCTGGCCGCTGTGAAAAATGTCGGTACCCAGGCAATGGAAAGCATTATGATCGTAAGGCAGGAGAGACCGTTCGACAGTCTGCTCGATTTTTGTCGTCGTGTGGATCTGCGTGTATGCAACAAACGGGTGATTGAATCGCTGATCCAGGCCGGAGCTTTTGATACATTACCTGGTCACCGGGCCCAATTGCTGGCGATGCTGGATGAAACTGTTGAGGCGGCGTTGAAATGGCGCAAGGAACGTGAGGATCTGCAGATTCAATTGTTCGACTTTGTTGAGACGCCAAACTGGGAGATTGAATACCCGGAAATTCCTCCTTATTCCTCAGGGCAGCAACTGGAGCTGGAGCGTGAGTTGTTAGGCTTGTATCTCTCCGGGCATCCGCTGGATGACTATGAAGATGTGCTGGAATCGAGTGGGGCTGACCGGATCATGGAGCTGACCGAGGCGGCAGACGACACGATGACCGTCGCCGCGGGTATGGTTGTGTCTGTGAAGTCGATTACGACGAAACAGGGCAAGGCTATGGCGTTCATGGAGCTGGAAGACCAGATCGAACGCTGTGAAGTGGTTCTCTTTCCCGAGGTATGGCGGCGTAGCCAGCAGCATGTCGGGAAAGGTGAACTGCTCGTCGTGCGTGCCAAAGTGCAGCAGCAGGACGAAGGGTTTAAGCTGCTGGCTGAGGAAGTGCTGCCGTTGTCACAGGCGGCACTGGAGCAGCAGCTGCGCAGCCGTGACCGGCGCGGCAAGCCCGGCAGCGGCAGCTCTTCGCGCCCGGCGCCGGCGGCTTCGCCGCGGCGGCCAGCGGGCGCAGGAGCCGAAGCGCAGCGCAGCAGCGCAGGCGGGGATGCTTCCGGTGCGCGTAGCAGCGGGAGCCAAGGCTCGGCAGCGACGCGCAGCGATGCGGCGGGTACGGGCGCAGCCACGGCGGCGGCTTCCCGGCCTGGCGGTGCCGCTGAGGCGGCTGGCAGCCCGGCGCAGAGCCGCGAACCGCGGGCCGTGGAGCAGCGGGTGTTCGTGAAGATTGCCCCGCATGCGGAGAAGCCTGAGCTTCTGGCACGTCTGAAGCAGCTGCTTCAGGAGCATCCCGGACCTGTGGCGACAGTGCTCTTCTATGAGCAGCAGCAGAAGTTGCTTGCGCTGAGTGATACCTACCGGATTAAGCCATCACCAACCTTGTTCTCCGAGATGGAGAAAATGCTGGGTGAAGGCACGGTCAAAATTAAATAAGAGGCTGTCCCGCAAGTGATAGCTCTTATGCATAATATAAAACCTGTTTGGCTAAATGCTGAACAGGTTTTTTGGTGATTATTTTAGCGCGGTTTCCTGACGACAGGGTTTAAACAAACGAATTGCAGACTTGTTATAGGCCAGCTACAGTTCAGCGCTGAATGTACAATCCTGCAACATGTCCATGGTGTGAAATGGTCTCAACCATCCGCACATTTTATGAACATTTTAACAGGTTGCTGCATACACTTGAGAACACCGAAGGACCTAGCGGTCCTCGGGGGATTGATGCGGGAGGTCGAGATATGTCATATGAAATCGTAGAAGCCATGCTGGCCCGGCGGGGTGTACGGATTGATGCAATCGCAGCAATTGTATACCGTCTGCAAAAAGGGTACCACCCCGAACTGACCTTGGACGACTGTGTAACCAGCGTGAAATCCGTTCTACAGAAACGAGAGGTGCAATATACGCTCTATACCGGTATTGCTCTCGACGAACTTGCGGAGAAAAAACTCTTGCCCCAACCGTTACAGGCTATTATGGAAGCGGATGAATCCCTGTATGGAGTGGACGAGACTCTGGCCCTCGGCATTACTCATGTGTATGGTATGATCGGTTTAACCAGCTTTGGTTATCTGGATAAAGAAAAAATAGGTGTAATTCATGATTTGAACGAACACACAACAGCCATTCATGTCTTTTTGGATGATCTGGTCGCAGGGGTGGCGGCTGCCGCATCTGCCCGGATTGCACACAAAAATATTAAAGCCAAAAAATACCCCTCAGACCTGTAACCCCCTGTATTTCCATGCTTATATGCTGTTGTCACTCCAATGGCTCGTATGAAGTCATCAAGGGCGGCCAAGGCTGCCCTGATAGGCTTGATGCTGCTTATCGATGGGTATCAACAAGAAGATTTCGTCAACCATATGAGTTATTCGTGGGGGACAAACGTCCCTCATGATCCCGAATTCTCCCCAAAGGTCCCGAACCCTTTCTTGCAGAAAAAAAGTGAGGTATGTTATCATTAGTCCAATATACGGGCTCTGAACATTAGCTTAGGGGGCGGACAAGGCATGTGGACGGTGATTTACATTGCGCCGACAGCAAAGGTTGCGGACAAGATCAAGACCAAGCTTTCGGAAGAAGGTTTTCTGGTACAGACCCGTCCCATCAGTTTATCCAAGCAGCAATTTGAGATTCGCGTCCCTTCTGGGGAATTGGAAGAGGTTCAGGAAGTGCTGAATTCCATTCTGCATTCCTGATTCGTTCGACATCAACGTGCCTTGGCAGATGAAGAAGTACCATCGGTACATAAGGGACTAATCGCGTAAGCGGAGAGAGGAATCGACTTGCATGTATTGTATGCTGCTGTCCTTCCTTCTTTTTTTGTTAGGACAAGGACCGATCTGGTTGCTCCCGGAGACCCTACCAAGATAGATTCAAACATCGGCGCAACAATCTTTCGGTTTTGCAGGTAACATCAATCGTGCTGACAGAAGCCGCTGATCCTTGCCCTGTACCGGCGGATTTTTTTGTTGTGAATGCTGGACAAGGCCCATGGCAGCGTGTGGGTCGTAAGCGGTTTACCGTAGCACGCGGATGAAGCTGCCACAAGCAGCGCTCTGCAGGTTGCGGCCATCAAATCAACGGCTGGAGAGGTGTAGTTGTGTTCAAAGATATATTCCAGAAGAAACGGAAGTACGCTACCATACCTTCCGAGCGTGCACTTCCCGGCGAAGGCCAGGAAGTCCTAGAACGCCCAAAACGTGAAATACCTGAAGGGCTTATGAACAAGTGCAGCAAATGCGGCACCATTCAATATAGCAAGGAATTGGAGAAAAATCTGAAAGTATGTCCTGCCTGCGGTTACCATATGCGTCTTAACGCTATGGAACGCATTGCTATGGTACTTGATGATCAAGGATTTGTTGAGTTTGACGCTGATATGATATCGGTTGATCCACTTGGCTTTCCTGGATATAGCAACAAATTGGAGCAACAACGTCTGAAATCGGGCCTTAAGGAAGCGGTAATTACAGGGGAAGGAACCATTGAGGGCCTGCCTGTAGTTGTGGCTGTCATGAGCTTTGATTTCTTCACAGGCAGCATGGGTTCTGTTGTAGGGGAGAAAATTACCCGTGCCATTGAGCATGCAACAGAGAAGCGCTTGCCAATGATTATTTTCTCCACATCAGGTGGTGCCCGGATGCAGGAGAGTATTCTCAGCCTCATGCAAATGGCCAAAACAAGCGCAGCTTTATCCCGTTTGGATGAACAGGGCGGGCTGTACATTTCGGTCATTACGGACCCAACGACAGGTGGAGTCTCGGCAAGTTTTGCGAGTCTGGGCGATATTAATATTGCCGAACCTGGCGCTGTATTTGGTTTTGCCGGCAGAATCGTTATCGAACAGACGATCCGTCAGAAGTTACCTGATGATTTCCAGACGGCTGAATTTAATATGCAGCATGGTCAGTTGGACATGGTTGTGCACCGGAAAGAACTTCGGGCCACTCTTGGCAAGCTTTTGGATATGCATAGTGAAAAAGGAGGGGTCTAAATGGCGGGTGAGTTGCCATATGAAGCGCCTCTGGTTGAGATGCGCAAAAAGATTGATGAACTCGTACAGTTTGGACAGGAAAAAGGCATCGACTTCACGGACGAGATTGCCCGCCTGGAAGAACGTTACCATAGACTTGAAGAAGAGATCTACACTGGCATAACAGCAGCTCAGAAGATGCATCTGGCGCGTCATCAGCAGCGCCCAACAGCGCTGGACCTGATCCAGCTGATCTTTACAGACTTCATTGAGCTGCATGGTGACCGCATGTTCGGAGACGATCTTGCGGTTGTTGGGGGACTTGCCAAGTTGAATGGAAAGACAGTAACGGTAATCGGACAACAGCGGGGGAAAGACACGAAGGATAATATCGCCCGCTTTTTCGGCAGCGCTCATCCAGAAGGTTTCCGAAAAGGACTTCGTCTGATGAAACAAGCGAACAAATTTGGCCGTCCTATTATTACGTTTATTGATACTAAAGGGGCGTATCCGGGTAATACTGCAGAAGAGAGAGGTCAATCGGAAGCGATTGCTCGCAACCTGATGGAAATGGCGAAGCTATCGGTTCCTGTTATTGTTGTGGTCATCGGCGAAGGTGGAAGCGGCGGTGCCCTCGCTATGGCTGTGGGTAATCGTGTGTTGATGCTGGAACATGCGATCTATTCGGCAATCTCTCCGAACGGCGCTGCTTCGATTCTCTGGAAGGATGCATCCAAGGCAGATCAGGCGGCTGAAGCGATGAAAATAACAGCCAAAGATCTGCTGGAGATGGAAGTCATTGAAGAGATCGTCCCTGAGCCACGCGGCGGTGCTCATCGGGATTATGAAGCGTCTGCTGCTTTCATCAGTGAAGCTTTGGTCCGTCATCTCGACGAGATGAAGGGTTGGAGCGGGGATCAGCTGAAGCAAGATCGTTATGAGAAATTCCGTAAAATTGGATCGGTCACGTTTGAACCTCAAGCATCCATTGAAGCTCCTCAAGAGCTTGTAGAAGTCGATGTAGCGAGTAATTTGTCGGGAAATGCTGAATAATGTGACGAATTTCCTATACAAATGAGTAAAAGTATAGTAAATTTAATAGTTGGAAAAAGAAAAATAGATAAAGAGTAATACCTTTAAAATCGGAGGAAACCCAAAATGCGCAAAACGAAAATTGTATGTACCATTGGTCCATCCAGTGAATCTCTGGAGAACACCAAAAAATTGATTATGGCCGGTATGAATGTGGCCCGTCTGAACTTCTCCCACGGTGATTTCGATGAGCACGGCGGACGGATCATTGCGATTCGCCAAGCATGCGAAGAGTTGAACAAAACAGTAGCGATCCTGCTGGACACCAAAGGACCGGAAATTCGGACAGGTAAACTCGAAGTTGAACCGATCGAATTGGTTCAAGACGAGTACATCACTTTGACAACAGAAGAAATTCTGGGCACCAAAGAACGTCTTTCCATTACGTATACAGATCTTCCGAATGATGTTGAACCGGGATCTACAATTCTGATCGACGACGGTCTGATCGGACTGACTGTGGTGGAAGTGCAAGGCACCGAGATCAAATGCCGTATCGTTAACGGCGGATCGATCAAAAGCAAAAAAGGTGTTAACGTTCCGGGCGTTGCCATTTCTCTGCCGGGTATCACCGAAAAAGACGCTAACGATATCGTATTTGGTATCGAACAAGGTGTCGATTTCATCGCGGCTTCTTTTGTACGTAAAGCAAGTGACGTACTTGAGATTCGTGAATTGCTTGAAAAACACAATGCTGGACATATTCAAATCATCTCCAAAATCGAAAACCAACAAGGTGTCGATAACCTCGACGAAATCCTTGAAGTGTCTGACGGCCTGATGGTTGCTCGTGGAGACCTGGGTGTTGAGATTCCTGCGGAAGAAGTACCATTGGTACAAAAACGCATGATCCAAAAATGTAACGTTGCAGGTAAACCGGTTATCACAGCTACTCAAATGCTGGATTCCATGCAACGTAACCCGCGTCCAACACGTGCAGAAGCAAGTGACGTGGCGAATGCGATCTTCGACGGTACGGACGCAATCATGTTGTCCGGTGAGACAGCTGCGGGTAAATACCCAGTTGAATCTGTTCTGACTATGTCCCGTATTGCTGAAAAAGCAGAATCTGCTCTGCCTTACCAAGAATTGTACCTGAAACAACGTGTTGCTCAACAAACAACAGTTACAGAAGCAATCAGCCAATCGGTTGCTCTTCAAGCTCAAGATTTGAACGCAAAAGCGATCATTACTTCGACTGAATCAGGACATACTGCACGCATGATTTCCAAGTATCGTCCAGAATCTCCAATCATCGCTGTGACAACGGAAGACAGAACTTCCCGTCGTTTGGCTCTGGCTTGGGGTGTAACTCCTGTCAAAGGAAGACTGGTTGATTCCACGGATGCTTTGTTCGAAAATGCAATTGAAGGCGGCGTAAAATCCGGACTTGTTAAAGAAGGAGACCTGGTTGTGATCACAGCAGGTGTACCTTTGGGTCGTTCCGGTTCTACCAACCTGATTAAAGTAAGCCAAATTCCAAACAACGCTTAATAGCGTCTTGGATGGAGAAGCAACAGGAAAGAAGCAATGGGGCTTTATTGTCCCGTTGCTTTTTTTCCATCTTATTGACACTTTACAGCGATGTGCCACGTATGAATGTTAGAGCGAAGGAGGCCGATAACGTGCGAGAACAGATCAACGGTAGCTGGTATGCGGCACGTCTTCGTGTACGCTATCAAGAAAGTGACCAGATGGGCGTGGTCTACCACGCGAACTATTTGAATTGGTTTGAAATCGGTCGAACTGAGATGATTCGCCAAATGGGGTATACATATCGTAAAATGGAGGAACAGGGGTTACTGCTTCCCGTAACCGGACTGGATGTGAAGTATCACAAGCCTGCCCGATATGATGATGAGATTATCATTTTCACCCGTATTGCTGCATTTAGTGGTCTGCGACTGAACTATGAGTATGACGTAAGACGCATGTCTGAAGAACCTGATGAGCACATGGCGATTGGAGAACGGGTATGGTCCACTGATGAATCACTCCCCGGTGAACGGCTAGTTACAGGTTCTACCCAGCATGTATGGGTGAATGGGGACTGGAAACCAGTTCGGCTGGATAAGGCAGCCTCTGAGTTATACAGCGCGCTTGAAAAGGTGTGGCTTTCGGGAAAGGGGTAATACGTCAATGCGAAAATGGATGTGGGCTTTACTCTTAATCATTCCGGTGATTGAATTATTTGGTTTTATTCTGATGAGTGACTGGATCGGAGCCGGAAAGACATTGCTTCTCATGATTCTCACGTCCTTGATTGGTATAGCAATGTTGCAGTTTGAAGGGCGAAAAGTACTTGTGGATGCCAAATCCGAGATGGAGCGTGGCAAGGTACCTGGAAGAAAAATGGTCGATGGTCTTTTTATTTTTGTCGGTGGTTTCCTGCTTTTGATTCCAGGTTTTGTAACGGATCTGATCGGGTTTACACTGGTATTTCCATTAACACGTCCGGTGTACCGTCTGTTCTTCCTGGGGTGGCTGGAGAAAAAAATGAAAAGTGGCAAAATTACGTTTTATCGCCGTCCGAAATGAAACACCAGTTGTTATGCATAATGGAAAAGGCTCCGCTCAGCAGATGATTTCTGTTGAACGAAGCCTTTTTCTATTTTACCTGTGTGCTCATAAGACGATGCCTCATCGGACACGTCCGTTGATGATATACGTTCTAAGGTCGCGTAATACGTTAGCCCGATTGAACGCATCGAGAATCACGAGACTTACAGGGCCAATAATTAAGCCCAGCACACCGAACAACTTCAAACCCACAAACATGCCAACCAGCGTGGCGAGTGGGTCGAGCCCTACACTGCTTGCGAGCACCTTCGGTTCAATAATCTGACGGGCGATCAGCAAAATAAGATAAATAACACTAATCCCAATCCCTAAATACAGATCTCCGTTCATAAAGAGGTATGCTGCCCAAGGCACCATGACCAGACCAACACCCAGATAAGGAAGCAGATCGACCAAACCAATCATCAGAGCGATGGTGAAGGCTGAATTGACTTGCAATATAAGCAGTCCAATCATGACGAATAGTGCTGTAATCGAGATCATGATCAATTGTGCTCTTGCGTATCCAAACAGTGCCTTCTTAAGGTCGGTCCATATGTCGGAGATCGGCTTGCGAATGGAAGAGGGTACCCATCCCGATACGGTGATGTTGTGCCTGGTCCAGCTTTTGCTAATAAAGAATGTAGACAACAGAACAACGATTAATACCGCGCCCATGTTCGGCAGGGAAGTCAGCAGACTCAGAATCATGTTGAAAAATCCGGTGACCAGATCGGTCACGGCTGTACCCACCGTTTCGGTCGTTTTACTGATATTGCTGTTGATGGTTTCCTGGTAGTTGGGATTCTCCTTGTAAAATTCATTGATCTGCGCAGTCAAACTCTGAATGGTGTCATTCTGGGTCCAGCGCACAAACGTGTCCTTGATCTCATCAACATGAAGATCAAAACTTGTCGTCAGTGAAATGACCTCTTTTACCATGCGGGTAATCGCCGCAGACAACACCACTGCAATGGCTCCAAAATAAAGGATCAATGAAAGAGTCACAGCCAGCCAGCGGGGGAATCGTGCTCGATGCTGAAGCAGTTTCACTAATGGATTCATGGCATAGGCGATAATCCAGGCAATCGCAAAAGGGTACAAAAGCGGGAACAGCAAGTATATGGCAACGGCGATCAGAACGGCCGCAATGATAACCCATAAGCCACGGAGCAGGCGTTTCATTATTATTCTATCCAAGCATCAACTCTCCTTAGTTCAATTAAGCCGACCTATGTATGATCCATGAAGCAGTATTAGAAATAGATGGCTATCTTAATTAATATAGAGCATTTACAAGGTTTTGAAACGCCGGGATGTTACCAGATCTTGTTCAAGAGCGGACTTTTGAACAAGATCTACGGGGATTCTTTCTTTTGCCTAGAGTATGCCTTAGTATTACAGAATATAGCAATAGAAAGTTCTTCATACGACAGGATTGGTTAAAAAACATTAAATGTCAACCTTGTTTTTGTAAAGGCTTTCAAAAATGCTTTATCGGTCCGATAAAGAAGTTTGATGTGCGAATGAACTCTCATCATGTTCACATAAACGACAAAATCCAGTATGATGTTATAAGTAAATACCGATTGACAGATAGGAAAACCGTAGTTTGAAATATTTGTTAATTTTAAAATGAAAATGTTTACAAAAAGAGAATAGGTGCATTTTGGCACTTATATGACACTCTGGAATGGTTCCTGATTTCGCTTATTAAAGGAGAGATGTAATATGACAGCTACCAAAGGTCTGGAAGGCATCGTTGCGACAACCTCTTCGATCAGTTCTATTGTAGACGGTGTGCTCACATACCGTGGTTACGATATCGACGATTTGGCTGAACATGCCAGCTTTGAAGAAGTTGCCTATTTGTTGTGGTTTGGTAAATTGCCAACAACGGATGAACTGAAATCCCTTCGTAAAAGCCTGAGCGATTACGCGCCGATTCCGAGCGAGTTGATTGCACAAATCCAATTGTATCCGAAAAACGTCAGTACCATGGCAGCACTTCGTTCCGCTGTCTCTGCACTTGCACTGTACGACGAGCAAGCTGATGAGATGACAACGGAAGCAAATGAGAACAAAGCGGTTAAGTTGCAAGCACAGTTGCCAACGATTGTGGCAGCCATCGCCCGTATCCGTCAGGGCAAAGAACCTGTGGCTCCAAAAGAAGGCGCTTCCATCGCAGAGAACTTTTTATATATGATGACTGGTGAAGAACCATCCGAGACCGCAGTGAAAGCATTGGATCAAGCTCTTGTCCTGCATGCGGATCATGAGTTGAACGCGTCAACATTTGCAGCCCGTGTAACGGTTGCTACGCTGTCAGATATCTATTCCGGTGTAACTTCCGCCATTGGCGCACTGAAGGGACCACTGCATGGCGGTGCTAATGAAGCCGTTATGAAAATGTTGAATGAGATCGGTACGCCTGATCGTCTTGAAGCGGCAATTCAGGAAAAACTGAATAATCGTGAAAAGATCATGGGCTTTGGACATCGGGTGTACAAAAACGGTGATCCACGCGCCAAACATCTACAGAAGATGTCCAAGGAACTTGGCGAGATGAACAATGATACGCGTTTGTATGATATGTCTGTGAAGATCGAGGAACTGGTAACAGGACAAAAAGGACTGAAGCCTAACGTAGACTTCTATTCTGCTTCTGTATACACCCAACTGGAGATCGAACAGGAATTGTTCACTCCGATCTTTGCCATCAGCCGGGTGTCTGGATGGACAGCGCATATTTTGGAACAGCTTGCGGACAATCGCATCATTCGTCCACGTGCGGAGTACACTGGCCCTACAGAACAGAAATACGTTTCTATTGAACTTCGCTAATAGCCGCAAAAACAGTATAATAATATGGACGAGGTGAAGGGTTGGAAAGCAGAGGCTTTACTGGCTTAAGCTCTCAGGACCCTTCTCTCAACAAGACTAGTGGTATGATGAATACTGCATATACGAAACCTAGGAGGAATTTTAACTATGAAATTAGAAAAATTTGCTCACCCAACTGAAGGCGAAAAAATCCAAATTGATAACGGTACACTTCAAGTACCTAGTAATCCGATCATTCCATTTATCGAAGGTGACGGTACAGGCCGTGATATCTGGAAAGCTTCCAAACGTGTATTGGATGCAGCTGTTGAAAAAGCTTATGATGGCAACAAAAAAATCGCATGGTATGAAGTGTTTGCTGGACAAAAAGCATTCGATACATACGGTGAGTGGTTGCCGAATGATACACTGGAAGCCATTCGTGAGTATATCGTAGCGATCAAAGGACCATTGACTACGCCAATCGGTGGCGGTATCCGTTCCCTGAACGTTGCCCTGCGTCAAGAGCTTGACCTGTACACTTGCTTGCGTCCTGTTCGTTATTTCGACGGTGTACCTTCTCCGGTTAAACGTCCTGAGTTGGTAGACATGGTCATTTTCCGTGAGAATACGGAAGATATCTATGCAGGAATCGAGTATGCTGAAGGTTCTGAAGAAGTGAAAAAAGTGATCCAGTTCCTGCAACAGGAGATGGGTGCTAACAAAATCCGTTTCCCTGAGACTTCCGGTATTGGTATCAAACCAGTATCTTCCGAAGGTTCGAAACGTTTGGTACGTGCAGCAATTCAATACGCAATTGATCATAACCGTAAGAGTGTTACATTGGTACACAAAGGTAATATCATGAAATTTACCGAAGGTGCCTTCAAAAACTGGGGATACGAAGTGGCTGAAGAAGAGTTCGCTGACAAAGTATTCACTTGGGCACAATATGATATCATCAAAGATAACGAAGGTACAGATGCAGCGAATGCAGCACAAAAAGCCGCTGAAGATGCTGGTAAAATCATCGTAAAAGATGCAATTGCCGATATCGCTCTGCAACAAGTATTGACTCGTCCAGGCGAATTTGATGTTATCGCAACATTGAACCTGAACGGTGACTATCTGTCCGATGCACTTGCAGCGCAAGTGGGCGGAATTGGTATCGCTCCTGGAGCAAACATCAACTATGTAACAGGACATGCCATCTTCGAAGCAACTCACGGTACTGCACCTAAATACGCGGACAAAGATGTCGTGAACCCTGGTTCCGTTATTCTGTCCGGAGTAATGTTGCTTGAGCACTTGGGATGGCAAGAAGCAGCTAACCTGATCTACAAAGGTATGGAAACATCCATTAACAATAAAACAGTAACGTATGACTTTGCACGTCTGATGGACGGCGCTACTGAAGTGAAATGTTCTGAATTCGCGGATCAAATCATTAAAAACCTGTAAGGGGAGATGTGAATCTTGACTATTCAGCGCAAAAAAATCACAGTAGTCGGCGCTGGTTTTACCGGTGCTACGACCGCATTAATGCTTGCCCAAAAAGAACTCGGGGATGTTGTGCTGGTTGATATTCCTCAACTGGAGAACCCGACGAAGGGGAAAGCACTCGATATGATGGAAGCAAGTCCTGTACAAGGATTTGACAGTCATATCGTCGGTACTTCCAACTACGAAGATACTGCAGGTTCTGAGATTGTAATCATCACCGCTGGTATCGCCCGTAAACCGGGTATGAGCCGCGACGATCTGGTCAATACGAATGCGGGTATCGTGAAGTCCGTTTGTGAAAATGTGAAAAAATATTGCCCTGATTCCATCGTCATTATTCTAAGCAACCCGGTTGATGCGATGACTTATGCAGCTTATCAGACCCTTGGTTTTCCTAAAAACCGTGTTATCGGTCAGTCAGGTGTTCTGGATACAGCACGTTATTGTACCTTCATTGCGCAAGAGTTGAACGTATCTGTTGAAGATGTTCGTGGATTCGTTCTTGGTGGTCACGGAGACGATATGGTGCCCCTCGTTCGTTATTCGAGCGTGGGAGGCATTCCGATCGATACGCTGATTCCGGCTGACCGGATCGAATCCATCGTTCAGCGTACACGTGTTGGCGGTGGTGAGATTGTGAATCTGCTTGGTAACGGCAGTGCATATTACGCACCGGCGGCTTCACTTGTTCAGATGACCGAAGCGATTTTGAAGGACAAGAAACGTATCATTCCAGTGATCGCTTATCTTGAAGGTGAATATGGCTATAATGATCTGTTCCTCGGTGTACCAACCATTCTGGGTGGTAACGGCATTGAGAAAATATTCGAACTTGACCTGACTGCGGAAGAAAAAGCAGGATTGGACAAATCTGCTGATTCGGTTCGCAACGTCATTTCGGTAGTAAACCTGTAAGTTTGAAAACTTTTTGAACAGAAGCTAAAAGAAAACCTCCGGTAAACCCGGAGGTTTTCTTTTCTTTGGATAAGTTCCCCAGTATAATGGGATGTGATGTATAGCACACCGAAAATGTTGAGGAGGATGAAAATTTTGACAATGATTATGTATCTGCTCCATATTGTTGGAGCACTGGCGATGGGATTCTATTTGATTCTGCCATTCGTGGTCGGTAAAATCCGTACCTTGAATGCTGCAGCACAAGAGGGAGCCTTTGCATCGCTTCGTTCTTTGAACAAAGTTGCGCAGTATGGACTTGTAATCCAACTTCTTACTGGTGGTTACCTGATGACCAAAGGCGAGTATTCTCATGTCTGGATGGCTGTCGTTGTTGTTCTGCTCTTGGCTATTGCGGCTATTGGAGGAATTATGGGTAAACCGCTGCGACTCGCTGCAGAAGGTGTGAAGAACAAACGTGATGTGGGTCCTGAGCAAAGCAAGATCCGTATGTTCAGTACACTTCTGGCTGTATTCTTGCTAATCATGGTGTACCTCATGGTAAATAATCAGGTGATCTAAGTGCGTTGTGGACGGTTAATCCACCTTACGAAGATGTATTGTTAGTCGTTGGTTAAGCGTTTGCAGACGGAATTAGGACAAGCCGGATGATATGTAAGATGGTGTTTCGTTGAAACAAATGAAAAATAGACAGCCTCATTGGCTGTCTATTTTTGTTATTGCCGAGATGAAATCAACAGTCCTCGGGTTATTTGAACTGGAAGTATAGGGATCACTACCATACATATCATCATGCATATTCCATCAGACACGGTCTACACTGATTAGGTTGTACTCACACTAAATGCACGCACTGCATTTCGACCATTGCGCTTGGAATCGTACAAGGCAGTATCAGCGTCGCGTAACAAGGACTCCAGCGAATCCGACCCTCCATTGTACTGGGCGATACCAAAGCTTGAGGTCAGCGTAATAGGTACTCCCTTAACATCCAGGGGGTCATTCAACAAGGCAACTCTAAGTTGTTCGGCAAGTTTCTCTGCTTCTTGAAGCGAGGTATTCGGAAGAGCGATGACAAACTCTTCTCCTCCATAACGAGCAAACAACATCTCAGGGCTTAAATATCGATTACAAACAGAGACCACATGAATGATGGCCTGATCGCCAACATCATGCCCGTAGGTATCGTTGATGCGTTTAAAGTGATCAATATCAAATAAAATAAATGATACAGGTTGCGTTTTAAGCTGAGCTTCACTCAAAATCTCCCGTCCTCTATGCAAAAATTGAGTGCGATTATAGATTTTGGTCAGACCATCGAAATAAGCCAGTTGTTTCAGCTGTTCTTGCAAGAAGCGTTGTTCCGTTATATCGATTAACATAATTAGACTGCCCACAGTCTGTGCATCCTTATTATACACGTAAGATGTCCTGACCTGATAACAGACGGTCTCTCCATTTAACTGCCAGTACAGATCGGTTTGCAATCCTTCTCTTCCGTATTCAACGGGAAACGTCTTTCCAGCAAGATTAAGCCAGATATCATCCAAGGGTTGGCCAATCATGGTTGTATTAAGCTCTGGCAACATGTCACGCAGAGATCTGTTGTAATCGACCAGTCGATTGAAACTATCCAGTACAATAACACCTTCACGCATGCTCTCAAAAATACTGTCTTTGGCGATGGGGACGATGGTCAGTAGACGTGAGGATAGAATCGCCCAGATATACATGGCAGATGTGATACACATGAGTACGGGTACGGGGTCCATCCCGCCGGGAGTCAAACCAAGCAAATACAGAAAAGCTGCGACCATAGGAATAATCTGTGAAGTAATGAGAGTAAGTAATTGACGACGATACATCTTCTTGGTGTGTCTCCATTGTCCAATCAGAATGAGGCAGGCACATAACAGACAGGAGAAGGTGAATGCACCGTGTACAACATACCATTGACCCACTGCGATATCCATCAGAGGAACGGGACTATCTTCTCTCAGCCATACTTTTTTATAAAATAGATGATGAAAGTCATTGGTTGCAACCATACCTAGTGTAATGGAAGGGATTACAAACAAAGAGGCAGTTACCTTTTTGGATAACGTTTTTCCTGTGTACTTTATCATCAACATGAGGCCAAGAGATGCGGAGAAGGGCATGCCTATATACTCCACGGTGGTCCAAAACTTCATCTGTTCCAGCGTGTTGCTGGCCAGCTCAATCGCATAACCAAAAGTGTATATGGAGAGTGCAGCTGTGTAGAGAATGAATATTTTGGAACTGGGGATCTCGGATCTTCTGAAATAGGTATATAAACACAAAAAGACATTCAGCACGGCTGAAGTAGCTACGAGTGTTATATATGTATTAATATGCGATTCCATTGTCAGGTCTCCATGTTAGGTTAGAATGATTAAACCAATAAAAATGAGAGTTAAAGCACATCAGTATACTGTACATTGTACATCAGCCCAAGCAGCATAGGAATACACTTTGTATCATGAAACAGTCTAATTTCGAATAAATTTCGAATTTTGGCAAACCAGGCATTGAAGCAAATCGATTGTTTGATATCCAAAGAGAGTGGTAAATAACGATTAGAGACGGCGCGCTGAGGCTTAAGTTGCTGTTCATCGCAGAAGAATAATCTGAACTGTTCATGCCATCCTACAGAATGAGACTTTTTTCAGAGAACGAAAGACAAGGAAGATTGCAGTTAGAGTCCATGTCTTCTGTAATCCAAACATGTTCACATTTTGAGAGGAGAATGTTAGATGTCAACCAATACACAACAAAATCAAAAAACAATGCCAGCACAGCATCAGGATCAACGCCCCGGTATTGAATCGGAGATGCATCCCAGACCGGAATTTGAGAAGCCTGAATACAAGGCAGCAGGTAAACTGACGGGTAAGGTGGCGCTTATTACAGGGGGTGACAGCGGAATTGGACGTGCTGTTGCTGTTACGTATGCCAAGGAAGGCGCGGATGTCGCGATTGTATACCTGAGTGAGCACGAAGATGCCAAGGAAACGAAGCGTCAGGTCGAACAAGAAGGACGCAAGTGCATCTTGATTGCAGGTGACATTGGTGATGATGCCTTTGCGAAGAAATCGGTTCAGCAGACAGTAGATGAACTGGGCAAACTGGACATTGTCGTGAATAACGCAGCAGAACAGCATCCGCAGCAGAATCTGGAGGATATTACGCCAGAACAACTGGAGCGTACATTCCGTACCAATATCTTTGGTATGTTCTATGTGACGCAGGCAGCCCTGCCACATCTGAAGAAGGGCAGTACGATTATTAATACAACCTCCATCACAGCCTATCGCGGAAGCCCAACCCTGCTTGACTATTCATCTACCAAAGGAGCAATCACTTCGTTCACTCGTTCGTTATCGATGAATGTGATTGAGAAGGGAATTCGTGTTAATGCCGTTGCACCAGGGCCGATCTGGACACCACTCATTCCATCCACATTTGATGAGAAAAAAGTAAGTGAGTTCGGCGCAACGCAGCCAATGAAGCGGCCAGGACAACCGGATGAACTGGCTCCCGCTTACGTATACCTTGCTTCGGATGACTCTTCGTATGTGAGCGGACAGGTGATGCATGTGAATGGTGGCGAAGTGGTGAACGGATAATACGTTAAGAACGTTTAGATTCAGGATAAGATTGATTATATAGAGAGACGTATCGCTTTCAGCATGGCTGAGCGGTGCGTCTTTTTTATATCAGGTGAATATGTATGTCAAAGATGCGGTTAGCACCTGTTTACAAAAGTCGGCATCTCTGTTGATACAATTATGATAATTTATTAATAGCCATGTCTGACTGGAAACTCCCTAATCTGTGATATGATAGATCGAGCAATTATACTCGGAGGGACAAGTCATATGAAAATGAGCAAACAGAATGCAGCACATTATATATGGGGTGCACAGTGCGACGGTTGGCATCTCGTTCAAAATGAAACACTCAGCATTATTCATGAGCGAATGCCCGCAGGAACGGCTGAAATACGACATTATCATTCGGTAAGCCGTCAGTTTTTTTTCATCCTCAGCGGTGAAGCATGTATGGAACTTAATGGAGAGACGTTTGTGCTGGAAACTCATGAAGGAATAGAGATTGCACCCGGAATGCCGCATCAGATGATGAATCGGAGCGACGAAGAAGTGGAGTTTCTCGTAATCTCCAATCCGGGTACCCGTGGGGACCGAATTGAACTGGATTCAAAGTAGAGCAATTCATTAAATATTAATCTGATCATAAAGGAAGAGATAGATGAGACCGTTCCGAATTCGCCTTGCCATCATTATGATGGTGCTGATCGGCGTATCCGTCATTGTGGCTGGATATACGATGGGCAGAGTGTTTAAGACTACGCATATAGCCGCATTGGAGCAAACCATGGTGCGCGAGATTAATTTGCTCAAAGCAACTTTTCCATTCCATGATGCAAGTGATCCAACTTCGGAAGCCACACGAAAGTATTATTCCGATCGGGCGCTCGAACTGGATCGTCTGACGGATTCCCGGGTAACCTTCATCAATAAAGACGGCATGGTCATTGGAGATTCCGAGAGTGATCCGGCATCGATGGATAATCACTTGAACCGTGAGGAGATTAAGGGTGCCGTCGGTGATGGATACGGGCAATCCATACGTTACAGTGAGACATTGGGACAGGACATGCTGTATGTAGCACTACCTGTGAATTCGGATCAAAGTGACATGATTGAAATACCTAGCGGCAAATTTGATGGCTACATTCGCCTTTCGATGAGTCTGCATGCGGTTGATCAGGGTCTTCAACGTGGTTGGATGATTATGTTTGCTGCACTTGGGCTATTGTTCTTAATTGTCGCATTTGTCAGTTATCGGGTTGCACGCGGATTAACCTCCCCGATTGAGCATATTACAAAAGTTGCCCATCGGATCACCAAGCTGGAATACGATGCGAGAGTTGATGTAACGCGAAGAGATGAGATCGGACAGCTGGGGCTTGCGATAAACGGAATGGCAGACAGCTTGCAGTCCCAACTGAAGACGATTCGTGACAATGAAGCGTTGTTACAGAGTGTCCTCGCGAACATGACCGGAGGAATTGTCATGATCGACGCAGGGCAATCCATTGCACTGGTCAATCGCGAAGCGGAGCGTATGCTTGGTATTCAGGCAGGAAAGGTTACGAGTAAGCCTTATACTGAATTGAAAAGACACTACGAATTAACTCGTACCATTGAAGAGAGTGTTGCACTGAAAGAACGGATGCACGAAGAAGTGAGTGTGTTTAACCCGGAGGAAAAACTGATCCGTCTTGATGGAGTACCGATGTCCGAAGATGATGGTGGATATCGAGGCATGTTGTTCCTGTTGCAGGACGTGACGGCGATTCGCCGATTGGAGTCAATGCGCAGTGAGTTTGTTGCAAATGTCTCTCATGAGCTCAAGACACCAGTTGCTGCGGTCAAAGGCTTTGCCGAAACGTTGCTCAGTGGCGGGGTACAGGATAAGGAGACAGAGCGATCATTCCTGAAAATCATCTACGATGAAGGAGATCGACTGAACCGATTAATCGGGGATATTCTGGAGTTATCCAAAATTGAATCGAAACGCGCGCCGCTGCAATGCTCACCTGTTCATGTACACTCTTTCTTTGAAATGGTGCTGGGCACCTTGTCCAAGGTGGCGGAGAAAAAGCAAATACGTCTGGAAATGCATGTTCCGGAGGAACTGTACATTGAAGCGGATGAGGACAAGATGAAGCAGATATTCATCAATCTGTTATCCAATGGTATCAACTATACCCCGGATGGTGGACGAGTGAAGTTACAGGTGACGATGGATAACGATGATGAAGTGGTCTTTGCGGTGTCAGATACCGGAATTGGCATACCGAAAAAAGATTTGCCGCGAATCTTCGAACGGTTCTATCGTGTTGATAAAGGCAGATCCCGTAATTCAGGGGGCACAGGTCTTGGACTTTCCATCGTTAAACATCTGGTGGAACTGCATCATGGCAAATTATCTGTAGAGAGTGAGCTGGGCATGGGGACAACGTTCCGTGTGATCCTTCCATTCATTCAAGACGAAGAGATGTAGGCGTCTAGTATCAAAATGTAAAAAGTGTGTATTGTTTTACACCGCGTTAACAAATTAGTGCTATGATAGAAAAAGTGTTGTGGCAACAGACAACCTATGAAGAGAGAAGGGGTATCATGGCACAGCGTTTGTTAGTTATTGAAGATGAACCTACATTATCAAGATTACTCACGTATAACCTGACACAGGAAGGTTACGACGTTACGGCAGAGGATCATGGATCTGCAGGATATGATCGGGCCTTGTCCCAGGAATTTGATCTCATTTTGCTGGATTTGATGCTTCCGGGCATGAATGGTCTGGACATTCTGAACAAGTTAAGAATACAGGGTGTCAGTACACCGGTTATCATTCTGACGGCCAAGAACGGTGAAGCCGAGGTTGTACAGGGACTGAAATCGGGTGCCGATGATTATATTACCAAACCATTTGGTGTATCTGAGTTATTAGCCCGAGTGGATGCGGTATTAAGACGTTATTCCAATGGCGAAGATTTACCACAGCTTGAGGACAAAGATGGCTCACGAATTATTCTGGGAGAGCTGGAGATCTATCCTTTGAAATATGAAGTGACACTGGGCGGACAATCCATCAGCCTTCGTCCAAAAGAGTTCGAAGTACTTCTATATTTGGCCAAAAAGCCGGGTGTGGTACTAACAAGGGATGATCTGATGAACGCTGTGTGGGGCTTCGATTATATTGGAGGTCAACGAACGGTGGACGTACACGTCAGCTCATTACGTAAAAAGCTGGAGCTGGACCCGGAATCGGTTCACATTGATTCCATTCGTGGTGTAGGTTATAAATTGGTTGTCAAAAGAAAAACTCCCCATCATTCAAGTTAGCAATGATCGGGGAGTTTTATTTTACGTTCGTTTAACATAAAGGAGGATTTTACTTTACGTAGAGGGAGTAGCATGGACTTATCTGGGTGATACTTTATACCTACATAATCTATCTCAAGACGGAGCTAATACGTAAAGGAGATTACGCATTTATGCCCATGTTGCTCGAAGTGAAACCTGACCAGCCTCATGTTGTTTTACATAGTGAAGAATTAATAACATCCGAAATGAAGCATAGTGAAGTAACGGTTGTTGCTGAAGAACCAGTAATCCATTTGCAAGACTATTATCGTCAGGTACCTGTCGCGGGGGTCCATACGACCTGTGGAGAAGCTGCGACGATGATGAATCAAGATCAGGAGCACCCATGTATTGTACTGTGTGATGAGCAGATGAAACCTACTGGATTGTTAATGCGAGAGACGTTATATCGCATGTTAAATGGCCGTTTTGCCGCAGATATATTCTACCGTAAGCCAGTCATACAAGTAGTGAATACATCTCCCGTTATAGCAGATATTCATATGGAAGCCTCAACGATTATTGATATCGCACTTGGACGGAATGAACAGCATTTTTACGATTGTCTGCTGGTTACGGACCAAGGCAGACTGCTTGGTGTGCTGACGATGCGTGATGTGATGTCCCTCTCTCGCAGATTGCAACAGGCTTCTTCAGCAGAACGGGTTCGTACGGTATCCGAGAGCAGACAGGAGATATCAAGAATCAATGATGCAGTCACCAAGCTGGTACATGCAGCGAATCAGACCGTTCATGAGGCCCGTGAGATCATGGCATTGTCCAAGCAGGGTGAAGAGAGTTTGAAACACGTTGATGCTTCCTATAACCGGGTACATCAGCATATGGAGAGTCAAGGACAACATGCGGATCACATGCTGAATTCGATCAAAACAGGTTCAGGCATGGCACATTCCATTCGCTCCCTGGCAGATCAAAGTGGTCTCCTCGCCCTGAATGCTTCCATCGAAGCAGCTCATGCCGGTGAATATGGACGAGGTTTTCAGATTGTTGCAGGCGAGATTCGAGCGCTCGCAAAACAGACCCGTGAGGTTGCGGGGAACATGTCTTCATTGCTAGAGAATATTGGTGGGTTGACCCTTCAGACTGTTGAACTGGTTAAGGCAAGCGGAGCGGAGATTGACGACAGTTCGGTACATGTCACCGCAGGGGGAGCAACGTTCCGACAACTGAACAGTGCGGTGAGAGATTTGTCTCGTATAGCAGAGGAGATCGCCATGGAAGGCGGGAAAGCTGGAGAAGTGGCAGAGCACATTCGTACGAAGCTGGATGAGATGGTTTCGAATAGTGAGTAATATAAAGTAGTCAATAAGGCAGACATCAGGAATCAGATTGATCCACCAAGCAGATCATGAAGGTTAAGGATGTCTTTTTTACATTCCGTTAACATGAAAGTGATACTGTTTTTACAATGAAAGGGTAGGATATTAAAGATGGCCGAGCAGCGATGAAAGATTATCAGTATCGGTCTCAACGTAAAGGGAGTTTCCGTGTCCCTGCAGCGAAGGAGAAGTGAACATCCATGAAGGACCTCATTCACATTGAAAATCTTAATTTATACTATGATACGCATCACGCGCTTAAAAATATATCGATGGATCTGCCGGAAAAAACCGTTACTGCGTTCATCGGGCCGTCAGGTTGTGGTAAATCGACATTGCTTCGCACGTTAAACCGGATGAATGACATGATTCCGGGTGTTCGTGTGGAAGGACAGGTTATGCTGAATGGCTCTGACATTTACAGTAATGAGATTGAAGTGGAGACACTGCGCAAACGAGTGGGCATGGTGTTCCAACAACCGAATCCTTTTCCAAAATCCATATACGATAACGTCGCTTATGGGCCGCGCTTGCACGGGGTAACCCAAAAGGCTGAACTGGACCAGTTGGTGGAACAAAGTCTTGTCCATGCTGCCCTGTGGGATGAAGTGAAGGATGTATTGAAAAAGTCGGCACTTAGTTTGTCCGGCGGACAACAACAGCGTCTCTGTATTGCGCGGGCGCTGGCTGTACAGCCTGACGTTCTGCTGATGGATGAAGCAACGTCCGCACTCGACCCGATCTCTACTTTGAAGATTGAGGAGTTAGTGAAGGAATTGCATCACAAGTACACGATCGTTATGGTTACCCACAATATGCATCAGGCGGCACGGGTATCCGGACGTACAGTGTTTTTCCTGAATGGTGAAGTGGTGGAGGCAGCTGATACGGAGACGTTATTCTCCACACCGCAAGATTCCCGAACCGAGGATTATATCTCCGGAAGGTTCGGTTAAGCGAGCTGAGTTGGAATGATCCCGGCATACCCGGAGATGATGGATAAGGAGGACATGAAATCTATGATTCGCAGAAAAGAATTTGATCAGGAGCTTGAAGAGCTGCGTACCTTGCTCAAACAAATGGGTGAACATGTAGGAGCAGCATTGGATGGTGCTATTGAGAGTTTACAAACGATGAACGCGGAGAAAGCTCAGGTCATCATCAAGAATGATGCGAATCTGAATGCCCTTGAAGACAAAATTATGGAACTTGGCTCCAAACTGATCATCACACAACAGCCGGTGGCGAAGGATCTCAGACGAATTATCGTGGCATTCAAAATCTCCAGTGATCTGGAGCGTATGGGAGATCTTGCGCTCGACGTGGCGAAAGTGACACTCCGGATGGATGGACAGAAACTGATTAAACCTCTGGTGGATATCCCGCAAATGGCAGAAATCGTGAAATCCATGATCGATGAATCCATCGAATCTTTCCTGAAAGAAAACACAGATCTGGCCTATAAAATGGCTCAAACTGACGATCAGGTCGATCAACTGTATAGCCACATGATCAGTGATCTCTACACGTTAATGACAGAGCACCCGAATCAGGCTTCTCAGGCTATGCTGTTAATGATGGTTGGACGTTACATTGAACGGATTGGCGATCATGCAACCAACATTGGTGAGAGCACGGTATACCTGGTGACAGGTAAACGTCCAGATCTGAATCAATAGAAGAGTATTGATTTGGAATTGGGGAATCAGTACTGATTAAGTAATGCAATCATATGAATGGAAAAGGACTTTCTCTCAGGTAGGCTGTGTACAGCTGTCTGTGGAGAAGGTTCTTTTTTGCGATTAAATGTGAAGTGAAAGAGGCTATTCTTTTTGATGTGACAGGTGGGTATGGTATCATGAGAGTAGATGTAATTTGAAGAGGTTGACCATATAATACGCGAGGTGCTGGAATGGACAAGTTTATTCTCATAGATGGAAATAGCATTATTTACAGGGCGTTTTTTGCAATGCCGCCTCTGACCAACTCGAAAGGTCTGCATACCAATGCGGTATATGGCTTCACCACGATGCTGCTGAGACTGCTTGAAGAGCATAAGCCTACACATGTCATGGTTGCATTTGATGCAGGCAAAATCACGTTCCGCCACGAAGGGTATCAGGAATACAAGGGTGGACGGGAGAAAACACCACCAGAGTTGTCAGAGCAATTCCCGTTGCTCAAAGAACTGCTGAAAGGACTTGGCATCGCTCAGTTTGAGCTGGCTGGATTCGAAGCGGATGACATCATCGGAACGTTAACCAAACGCGCGGATGAAGCGGGCAGACAGGTGCTCGTTGTATCGGGTGACAAAGATATGCTGCAGCTCGCCTCCGAACATGTACATATCGGGCTGACGCGCAAAGGGGTAACCGATATTGAACTGTATGATCCTGCTCAGATTAAGGAGCGTTATGGTCTGACGCCGCTGCAAATCATTGATCTCAAGGGTCTGATGGGTGATGCGTCCGATAACATTCCAGGGATTCCCGGGGTTGGAGAGAAGACAGCGTTAAAGCTGCTGCACCAGTTCGGATCGGTAGAGGATGTGCTGAACGGCACAGGTGAGCTGAAAGGCAAGATGAAAGAAAAGATCGAGGCCCATGCCGAAGATGCCCGGATGAGCAAACAACTCGCGACGATTCACCGGGAAGTTCCGCTGGAGCAGACCTGGGAGGATATGCAATTCGCTGGATTAAAAGAAGAACATGCTGGCCCTGCATTGGCGAAGCTGGAATTCAAATCCTTGCTCGAACGCCTGTCGTTCAGTGGCAGCATCGGTTCTGAACAGGAAGCGGTCCCTGCTGCCGAAGTTGAATCCTCCATTGCAACAGAGGACAACATCAGTGAGCTGTTCAGTTCACTGGATTCCATTGATGTCCTCCACGTGGAGACACATGGGGATAACCCGCACCAAGCGAAATTGGTTGGACTAGCTCTAGGTTCCGCTGGAACGTATACGTTCATATCTCCCGAATTGCTTCATTCCGATGCTGCGGCTCCAGTGCGGGCATGGCTTGGTAATTCAGAGCAGCCCAAGCGCGGGTATGATCTTCATCGTGTAGATCTGGCCCTGCATGCGCATGGCATTGAATTCGCTGGTGCGTCATTTGATGTACAACTGGCAGCTTATTTGCTTGATCCAACGGAATCCAATCAGACGATTAGTGGACTCACGACCAAGTATGGTCTGCCGTCACTTGTGGAGGATGACACGGTTATGGGCAAAGGGGCCAAGTACAAGGTGCCGGAAGTGGAGATCTTGGGCGATTTCCTATGTCGAAAGGCTGCGGCAGTAGCAGCCATTATTCCACTTCAGGAGCAGGTGCTGGAAACCGATGAGATGAATTCGCTGTTCCATGAACTGGAGATGCCGTTGTCACGTATATTGGCGGACATGGAGAAACAGGGCATCAAGGCCAATACAGCCGATCTACAGGCTTTGGGCAGTGAGTTTGAAGAACAGATCAGCAAGTTGATGGCTGAGATCTACAAGCTGTCAGGAACGGAATTTAATCTGAATTCACCGAAGCAACTGGGTGAGATTTTATTTGATAGACTGGGCTTGCCAGTGGTGAAGAAAACAAAAACGGGTTATTCCACAGATGCTGAAGTATTGGAGAAATTGGCTCCTTATAATGATGTGGTCAAGCATATTCTGCAATATCGTCAGCTTGCCAAGCTGCAATCCACTTATGTGGAAGGATTGCTCAAAGAGATATCCAATCGGGATGGAAAGGTACATACGTATTATCGTCAGACCATCGCCGCTACCGGACGACTTAGCAGTCAATTCCCGAACTTGCAGAACATTCCGATTCGGATGGAAGAAGGTCGCAAAATCCGGAAGGTATTTGTTCCTTCCGAACCTGGATGGTCCATTTTGGCAGCAGACTATTCCCAGATTGAACTGCGTGTACTGGCCCACATTTCGGACGATGAGCGCTTGAAGGAAGCATTTGTCAACGATATGGATATTCATACAAAGACCGCTTCGGATGTATTTGGCGTGAAGCCTGAGGATGTGGATGGAGATATGCGTCGTTCCGCCAAGGCAGTTAACTTTGGTATCGTTTATGGAATAAGTGATTATGGTTTGTCCCAGAACCTGCATATTACGCGTAAAGAGGCCGCGCAGTTTATTGACCAGTATTTTGAAGTATTCCAGGGTGTCCGCCGATATATGGATGACATTGTGAAGGAAGCTCGCCAGGATGGTTACGTCAAAACGCTGTTGGAACGACGCCGCTACCTGCCAGAGATTAACGCCAGTAACTTCAATCTGCGTTCCTTCGCAGAGCGTACCGCGATGAATACACCGATTCAGGGAACTGCGGCTGATATCATCAAGCTGGCCATGGTACAGATGGATGAAGCGCTGCGGGAACGCAAGTTGAAGAGCCGTATGTTGCTTCAGGTGCACGATGAACTTGTATTCGAAGTGCCTGCGGATGAATTGGAACTGATGAAAGAGTTAGTCCCTTCAGTTATGGAAAAAGCATTGGAACTGTCGGTTCCGCTGAAAGCAGAAGTCAGCTTTGGTGATAACTGGTACGAAGCGAAATAAATCAAGCGCCGCGCGGTATTTCCGGTATTTTACAAAAGGCCTTTCCATGTTTGAGATATAAGAAAAGGGTCCCGCTGAGCGCCATCTTCCGTTATAATATAGGGGAGGTGAGAACATCATGCCGGAATTACCGGAAGTCGAAACAGTCAGAAGAACATTGAATCAACTTATTGTAGGCAAAACGATTGATCATGTTACCGTTAGCTTGCCGCGGATTATTCAGCGGCCGGACGACATAGATGCATTTGCAATGGAACTCGCGGGACATACCGTCATTGGCGTGGAGCGTCGAGGCAAGTTTTTGCGTATTTTGCTGGACGGGCTGGTGCTTGTCTCCCATCTGCGGATGGAAGGAAGGTACGGTGTGTACGAGCAGCATGAAGATGTGGAGAAACATACACATGTGATCTTCCATTTTAATGATGGTACGGAATTGCGTTATAAGGATGTGCGTCAGTTCGGTACGATGCATCTGTTTAATGCAGGTGAGGAACTGGTGTCCAAACCTTTGCTGAAGCTGGGACTGGAGCCGCTTGATCCCGCCTTTACGGTAACTGCATTCCGCGAGGCGGTTGGCAAGCGTACAACCAAAATCAAGGCTGTACTTTTAAATCAGGCATATGTGGTTGGTATCGGGAATATTTATGTGGACGAGGCTCTATTTCGCGCAGGTATCCATCCCGAGACCATCGCCAAGACACTGACCGAAGCTCAGTTAACGGTGCTTCATGAAGCCATCGTGGCTACGTTACAAGATGCAGTGAATGCAGGTGGATCTTCCATCAAGTCCTATGTGAATGGACAGGGTGAGATGGGGATGTTCCAGCATCAACTGAAAATCTATGGACGCAAATCAGAACCTTGTACAACTTGTGGTACGTTAATCGAAAAAACGGTGGTTGGTGGCCGTGGTACGCATTTTTGTCCGAACTGTCAGCTGCTGTAACATGAACTGAATGAACGAAATGATGAAATCATAGCACCCTTGGATTCCTCCCTCCATATACTGATATGGCAGAAATAAGCGGGCGTATACCCATACTGGCATCTTCAGTTGGCACGAGTACCGCACAGAGGAGGAGTCCGGGGTGCTGCATCATTTTATTTCATTGCTGGCGCTTGCTTTGGCGCTTAGTTTAGATGGTTTTGGAGTCGGGATTACATATGGGTTACGGAGGACTAAGATTCCCCTGTTATCTATCGCTGTTATTTCGATCTGTTCGGGATTGGTTATTGCCTTGTCGATGCAAGTAGGTGTGCTGTTGTCCCATGTGGTGTCACCGGATATCGCTTCGATCGTGGGAGCCGTTATATTGATAGGTATTGGTGCATGGTCACTGTTGCAACTTATTCGAAAGCAAGGCAAAGAACAGCTGGAAACAGACACTGGAATGGGTGAGGCAGCAGAAGCAACGGTAACTGGAGTGGGAGAAGCACAAGAGAGACTGTCGGATTCAAAGGGCAGAAATCAGGTGCTTGCACTGGATTTGGAGCAGTCGGCTTCAAATGGATCACTGGAACGAATGGTATTTACACTGGAGCTGCGCAAGCTGGGCGTTGTCATTCAGATTCTTCGCAGTCCCTCCAAGGCGGATATGGATAACTCGGGGAGTATATCTGCTCAAGAAGCGATGTGGCTAGGTATTGCCCTGTCTCTGGATGCGTTTGGAGCAGGATTGGGAGCGGCACTTCTGGGATTCCCTACACTATGGACAGCACTCATTATTGCACTGTTTAGTGGGGCGTTTCTGTCACTCGGCATGAAGGTTGGCCTACGATTCTCAGCTCTGCGCTGGATGCGAAGACTGTCTGTATTGCCAGCGCTATTGTTAATGATTATGGGAATAATGAAGTTGTTATGAGGTGAAACGATGAATATAGGCTTAACCGGCGGGATCGCGACAGGCAAAAGCAGTGTTTCCGCCTATCTCGCCAGTAAGGGAGCGTTGCTCATCGATGCAGACGTTATTGCCCGGGAAGTTATGATGCCCGGGCATCCCGTGTTGGCCGCCGCTGTTAAGCGGTTTGGACAAGCCATACTGAACGAAGATGGAACACTGGATCGAAAAAAGCTCGGAAGCATTGTTTTTCAACAACCTGAGGAACGAAAGGCATTGGAGGCTATTACACATCCGGCGATCCGAAGAGAGATGCGCGAACGGGCTGCTGCATACGAATTGCAACATCCGGATAAACTTGTGGTGTCTGATATTCCTTTGCTCTACGAATCAGGTCTGGAGGACGGTTTCGAGGAAGTTATGGTCGTATATGTCCCGAGATCGGTGCAACGAGATCGCTTGATGAGTCGGGATGGAATGACTGCAGCACAGGCTGAGGCTCGAATGGATGTACAGATGGATATTGAGCGCAAAAAACAGCTGGCAGACATTGTCATCGATAACAGCGGCTTATGGTCTGCGACGGAGCAGCAAATTGACTCATATCTACAGCGTAAGGGCTTGTTATGAGAATATTGCGTAAGAAACGTGTACTGCTGTTGATGTTTGTTTCCTTTGTACTGGTGTTATTTCTGAATACAAACTGGATGGCATGGTTCTATCCCATTCATTATAAGGAAGAGATTCGTGCCCAATCTCAGAGTTATGAGGTTGATCCGTTTCTGATTGCTTCCATTATCAAAGTGGAGACCAATTTCAAGACAAGCAAGGAATCCAAACGAGGTGCCATTGGGCTCATGCAACTGATGCCGGATACGGCCAACTGGATACTGGAACAAGCCAAAATTCCCGACACTTCGCTGGAGGAATTGAAGCACGAGCCTGAACGAAATATTCAGTTAGGCACATGGTATCTGCGGAATCTGTCCGATCAATTCGATGGCAATGAAGCAGTTATGATCGCTGCCTATAATGCGGGACCAGGCAAAGTAAACAGTTGGCTTAGAGATGGTGTATGGGATGGCTCGTTCGATACAGTGAAAGATATTCCGTTTGGTGAGACGCGTCACTATGTACAAAGAGTCATTTACTATTATAATCAGTATGTAAAGATCTATAATACGTTCTAAGTATATAAGTAGAAGCACAGAGCAGGCCGGTTATTCACCGGCCGCTCCATGCTCCTCTGTGTAGCGTATTACGATGCAGATATTATTGGTATTGACCTGCCAATTGCTGTTCTGCAATTGTTACCAGACGCTTCGTGATGTATCCACCGATCGAACCGTTCTCGTAAGAAGTCATGTTACCTTGGTATCCGTCTTGTGGGATGCTGATTCCGAGTTCTTGAGCAACTTCATATTTCATTTGCTCGAGTGCTGCGGAAGCTTTAGTTACCACCAGGTTGTTGGAGTTACCATTGCTTTGTGCCATTGCTGTTCACCTCCTCGCGGGTTGGTAAAAGTATTATGTGTCGGCAATGCGTTTTTCATTACAAAATCAGTACAGGGAATATGTGGTAAAAAGTAAAACGTGGGAAGTGATCTGTTTTGAAGTGTCCTTATTGCGGTTATATGGGTACCAAAGTGCTTGATTCGCGTCCGGCCAACGAGGCAAAATCCATTCGTCGTCGCCGTGAGTGTGAGCAGTGTGCCCGAAGATTTACAACGTTTGAGATGATTGAAGAGACTCCACTGATTGTTATTAAGAAAGATGGCAGCCGGGAAGAGTTCAGCCGGGACAAGATTCTCCGCGGGCTTATTCGTGCCTGTGAGAAACGTCCAGTCTCCGTAGAGACCCTGGAGATGATGGTATCTGAAGTGGAGAAATCTCTGCGTAATACAGCTGATGCTGAAGTGGAGAGTCGCCAGATTGGTGAGTTATTGATGGAACAGTTGTTTCCAGTCGATGAAGTGGCGTATGTCCGTTTTGCGTCGGTATACCGCCAGTTCAAAGATATCAATATGTTCATGAAAGAACTGAAATCCCTGTTGTCCAAAGACAATCTGGAGGATTAGTGAAGTGGGGAAAGGGAGAAGAGCAGTCTGGAGTTCCAGTCCGTGTGTACCAGAGAAATCGGTTGTTCTTCTCCAATCACTTTGGATCTTGAGAAAGTGATTGACAGCGAAAGCTGGATTTTATATGATATAGGAGTCGCCTGTGGAACGTAGCAGCGCTGGACAAGTTATCTATTTCATATCCTGGGGCCTTAGCTCAGCTGGGAGAGCGCATCGCTGGCAGCGATGAGGTCAGGGGTTCGATCCCCCTAGGCTCCATACTCGTAGAGAATCCGCTAATATAGCGGGTTTTTTCGTTTGTCTAGACGTTGACTGTTACCGTGGACACCTCGCAGATATGCGCTCCACGCATCGCAGATATACGCGCCTAATCCCTCGTTTTCTTACCGTAATTATTATCGAAGGAGACGGTATAGAATGGATAAACGAAAAGGAAGAACAATTAAGAGCGAGCGCACATCGACGCGCTTACAACATTCGTTAGACTATTTGTTCGATTATTACTACCAGGCGAAGAAGTCAGAAGGGCGCGCGGAGAATACGTTAAAGACATACGTACAGAATTACAATTACTTTTGTGAATTTTTGGATGAGCGTAAGATCATTCGTGACATCCGGAATATCAACGTTGAAGTAGGGCGTGATTACATAATTTGGTTACGTGATGAAAAACGAAGGTTCAGCGATAACTGTAACGTTCCGGAATCTGCCCGAACGGTCGGCCTACTACCAAAGTCAATTAACACGCGCATTAAGAATATGAAGACTATGTTTAAGTTTTTAAAAGAAGAGGAAGTAATTGAGGCGGACCCGTTTACGTACTTAAAGAACGTACAGGATATTGGGAAGGATATTGAGGTACTTACCGCGGAGGAGATGAGCGACCTCCTCAAAGCGCCAAACCAGCGTAAGTACAGTGATTTCCGTGATTTCGTTGTAATAAATCTCTTGATAGATGGGATGTTACGCGTAGATGAGGCGTTAACATTACGTAAGACTGACGTAGACTTCACTGCATGCTGTGCAACTTTACGACGCGAAGTGACCAAGACGCGTAAGCCTCGAATTGTGCCGATCACAAAACGAACTGCTAAGCTGATGCAAGAGTTAATCCGCGAATCAACGGAGTTTGGAAGTGAATATATATTCCTTAATAATTACGGGGAACGGTTGGTTCCGAATCACTTCCGTCACCAATTAAAGAAATATGCAGATCGGGCAGGAATTGAGAAGCGTGTATATCCACATTTGTTGAGGCACTCTGGGGCGACGTTGTTTCTGGAGGAGGGCGGGTCACAGCGTCATCTGCAGGTTATTCTCGGGCACGCTGATGGCCGGATGACTGCGCACTATACTCACCTGTCGGACAAGAACGTGAAAAAGAATCATGATGAGTTCTCTCCATTAAACGCGGTTATTGGTAAGTTGGAGAAGCCGCGTAAAATAAAACGATAATACGAACTCCTAAACTCATCTCTCAGCAATGCAGTTCTCATGCAAAGATATTGCAAACTCACCGGATAGCTCACCGTAGCCGTCCGGTTTTTCTTCGTATTTGCACTATTATACATACGTTTATATTTCGTTATTTCCAGCGGCTACTCTACGCGTCAGAATTTGCGCCTCTTTGAACTTCTCGTAAAATTCACGTGAAATTAGCGTATTTAAATGTTGACCCTAACGAATACCCTCACGCGCTATTTGAACGGCTAAATCAACGGATATTTTACGGAGATTTCAGGGCGGCGATTCGGAGGGTTCGGTGTGAGGGGCGGCGAGGCGTAACGTATTGTCTTTTTCTTTAGTTCTGCCGCGCAATTCTATGTGTGATGCCCATCTATCCGTCACGATCACTTGTTATCGGGGCGTACGAAGTTATGAACGTAGTGAATAACTGAGTAAAAGATCTTAAATCTTTAAAGTCTTTAAAAGATCTTATATTTTACACACGGCGGAGGAAAAGTCAATAGGGTGTGATGAATTAATTGCGCGGCGGCCATAATTGGTAATGTTATTTTGCACTATTATACATATTTAACTTCGCGCAGCTCTCGGACGGTCATTTCGTCGGGCGTTTTAGTTGCGCCTGAGCTTAGCGTATGGCCTCGCGTTCGTTCTTCGGGCGTAAGCGTTGCGATTTCGTAGAGTGCGCGGATTCCTAACGCTGCATCTCGGAACCCCGAGGTTCCCAATTCATCCGCAACTTTAATGAACCGATTTGCGTGTTGCCGGGTAATATCACACTCATCTTCGCACCAACGCTCCCAGTCGCGGTACCCCTCCAGGCCGTAACGTTGCGGCGTATCCCGTACTTCTTTTAAACGAACCCCTATTTCGAATATCGCTTCACCAGCCACGCGCTTATATGCGTTGATTTCGGCGGTTAGCGTGGGGAGGTCGGATGAGAGCTTGAGATCATTCGTAGTCATAGGGCTACGGTCAATTTAATTTAGTACTCTTGACTAAACGCTTACGTTTTCTGAAGCAACGCTATAAATAAATTTTTATTTATTATCAGACTGAACGGTGGTACTATTTTTTATAAAAGGAGGAAGTGGTGGTTAGATTTTTAACTCATGTGGAAAAGGCGTGTTATCATAATACATAGCGAGGTAATCTATGGGGTACGATCATAATCAATGGAGAAAGCGTATTTATAATAGGTCGGATATGACAGACAGTCTCACTCATTTAACGAAAATGTCAGGAAGTATGAGTGCTGTAGATGTCTTAATAAAAATTTTGAACGAAATGTGTATTAAGGGTAGTACGAAAGGGTATATTGTGGGAGAAACACCAGTTGTATGTTTTCAAGACACGCCATTATATGGTATTTCACAAAATATTTATCACGAGAGCGTGTACAGAGATGAATTGGGTTCGAAGGTTAGATACTCACCAACAGGATTGAGTTTTAATAAACTGGATATATACCGATGTGGTGGGCGTCCTTGTATATATGAACAAAAAGATGTAGCTAAGAAGTTTTTGCCTCCAGAAGAATGGTGGAGAATTGTTAATTTTAATTTAAATAGTAATGATAACATTGTTGATTGGACACATGAGAGAGAGTGGAGAATCAAAGGGGATCTTGTATTTCCTTATTATAGTGCGACCATAATTTTGTCTCATAATGATGAGTATCGAGAATTTATCGGGAAAATAAATAGAGATGTACTAGTTCAATTGGCAGGCGTGGTTGTTCTTTCTCGAGCACTGTAAGAATCAAATTTGACTATGAGATACATAAACTACACACTCGCCTGCAGCGGATATCGTTTCCGTTCGCAGGCTTTTTGTCGTTTACGGGACGACGTCGTCCCTTCTGGTCTCTCCCGCTTGTATAATCCGCCACTCCCGCGCTATACTAAGAACAAATGTTCCCTAACGCTACCGAACGGAGTTGAAACGAAAATGATCGATATCACCTCGGAAGACCACGCGCTAATCAAATCGCATGTCATACTGCCGCGCGTCCTCACCGCATTCGAACGGGATATCGCGCTCATCAACGCTACATTAAAGACGCCGGGCCCGTATGTCGACGTAATAGCGGAGGCCCAACGCAAACTCACCGCAGACCTATACGAGATCCGCAAAGGATTCCGTCAGCGCGGCATCAAGGTCTACGAAGAGGTCTCGGATAATGACGGAGTAACGGCGCGCTATAAATGCCGCGGATACGAGTCGCAAATGCGGATAAGGTGGACGATGATGGCTGCGGACGCGAGCGTAGTTATGCGGAAGTATCTGGGGCTGAATGAGGGAAGGCGGCCGTTTGTGACGGTATCTCCGGAGTAGACAACGAAAAGACGCAGCTTTGGAATAGACTGCGCCCGGGTCTTGCGTGTGTTGGCGGTAAGGTTTATGATTGTTACATAAAGATGATTGCGGTAGCTACTCTTGGCGGGGAGGCTATCGCTTTTTTGCGTTTATAAAGAAAATAACTGACGTAATAAAGGCCAACATTGTGAAGATTAAAATACCGAAGTTAAGCATAACGTCTAGTGCCTCATATGTGCTCATTTCATCACCACCTTTCTCATAAATGTAAGTTTAACTCCATATTCAATAATCTCCTATCACTTTTAGTAAGGGGGTGATTTTTGTTGACAGGAAATCGATATTATGATAAAGCGGACTGCAAGGTATTTATCTCCATAGGCTTGTCTTACTCAAATATACATCTTCACAAACTCTGTGGATGAAATAATTATAGAAATTTTTTCGATTTATTTTTAAAATATTCTTAAATGTTTTTTCAATCACACATAGATTTATGAGCCCTATTTTCGTTGTCATCTCGTTGACACCTCCGTAGTATAAGTGGACTATCGTATTTTGGTAAAACGCCATATTCTCCGAATTAGCAAAAATGACCAACAACTAAAAAGTAAATAACTAGTAGAATCAGTTATCATAATGTATCTGAAAGATTTGTTATGTTAACTTAAGTGCTGTTTTATTGAAAATGGATAATAAATTCCAACTTTGTATTATGCTCGAATGCTCTCGTTATCTTACAAATTCATTCCGAGAATTGTCCCGTTGATGAACGCGTAAATCCATAACGCTATGATAAGCGGCCACGCTATTACGATCATCCAAAACGCGTTAGGCGGAAACGGAAACCACACGCATAATACCGTCGCGAATACGAGTCCGAATAGACGTGCTGAACGTACAGGTTATCGAATATTCGTCTGATCACGCGTTCACTCCTTCGATTTTGACGCCGAGTAGTAGCAGGGAATTTGCGCCAATTTGTCGAAGTATATACGCAACCCACAACGAAAGGACAACGCCTAATGCGTCCGCTAACTTCTGATATCCAACTTTATACCGCGCGGATGAACCGAACGTCTATTGTTATGTTTATTGTCCCGGAACTCGTTGGCAGCGGTGTGATCGAGGTTGCGGTGAAGGGCGAGATGTATATGCGCGGAGTCTGCACGTTTAAATATGCGGGATGAGAGGATGATAGGTATGAGTGAGCCTAATTTTTTGACGGAAGTCATAAGCGGAACGGGAGACATTGTCAAAAACCTGCCTGAAGATGTTAAAAATGATCTTGTTCGTAAACCGTCTCAAGAAATCGGTGAGGGTCTTAGCAACTTAATATACGTAATTTTTGGTCCTATTTTGAAATCAAGAGTTAAAGTAGAGCACAGTGTTAAGAAGATGAGAGCGGAGCTTGAAAATAGTATTAGTGTTATCCCAACAAACAAACTAGTTGAGCCTGCTTTAAACATCGTAGGGCCTGCAATAGAAGGTAGTAAGTATCACATCGAGGATGATAACTTAAGAACTCTGTTTGTAAGATTAATCTCCTCAGCTTCAAATGTGGACAAAGTCGGAGAAGTGCACCCATCTTTCGTTGAGATTATTAAACAATTATCGCCCTTTGATGCTATGTGTGTTAACTTTCTTGCGGAAAATCGAATTTCTGTAGGGTGTGCTATTTTACATATGAGTTATGGCGAGGGGCATGGGTACAATCAAGCTAAGTACTTATTCCCGTTCAGTGATATAAATCCGGTAAATATGAGTGCCTATTTGTCATCTATTGATAATCTTATCAGGTTAGGATTGATAGAGTTTTATAATGAAGAATTTATTAAACAAGATATGTATGACTCTCTTGACGTTCTCGATGATATAGTAATGTATCATAAAGCGAAACTTCTTCCAAAGTACCCCTCCTCAGTAGTTACGCTAAAGAAGTGCTCTTGGGCATTTACTATGTTGGGTCAAAATTTTATTAAGTCGTGTGTCCTTGACTAAATCAACCCGAGCAGACTTGTGAGGGAACCGCAGCCTGTCCGTAGGGTTAGCGGTTCTTTCTCGTTATCCCCGTACATATAGCGCGTCCAGCCCGTCCAGGTACGTTTCCCTCACCGAAGCCCTAACGCGCTGAATCTACGGCAAATACACGTGAAAAAGAGCCGTATGGTTAACGACCCGATGGTGTCTCGATATTTAATATTCCATAATTTTAATTACGCGTGTATACTGGAAAGTGGACAAGAGCGGGCTTTACCTACCTTCATATGAGGGGAGGTGGTAGCATGTCCACCTATGAGACACTTATCCTTATGATTTCGTTCGCTACATTAATAGTGTTAATTATACGTACTAAGCAGAAATAACCGCCCTCTCTACCAAAGACTGCGGTTATTTCTCCGAAGATGTACCGCTCTTGTCCTCTGTAAATTATGATTTACAGTGGTAATTCAATTTTACCCCCAAATGTACCTTATTACAATAAAATAATACTGAATTAGTTATTTTAATACGTGGCTCATAATTTAAATTGTTGAAATAATAAAACACCGCTATCCTGTACGCAGGGATAGCGGTGTTTTTGCGTTTAATCAGTATTTTATTCAGCTTTAGGTATGTATTCAATTAAGTCGCCAGGAAGCACGTCCAACTTTTCGCACAAGGTATTAAGCGTTGGGAAATCTATCCGCGCGTTGGCATTCAACGCGAGCGCCTTTACAGTATTGCGATTTATGCCGGTAATTTGAACAACGTCTTTCTGTTCAAGTCCGCGTTCCTTCATTATCTTATCGAGTGAGAACCGGATAGCCACGAAAATTCCTCCAAAAATAGATTAGTAAACTAGTTGACAAGAAAACTACGTGGATGTATAGTTGTAATCAAGTAAACTAGTTGACAAGATAACCTGTTAACATCTTATACGTATATCGTAACAAAGCGTTTCATCATTATCAAGCAACATCGTACTAGTCCGCACCACTCACGCAAGGAGGTACGCAATTATGTCAATTACTATCGTAACCAAAGGCGTAGACGGCGACGAACCGTTCCGCATCGAATACGCCGGCACGCTTATAGATGAACACCACGCGATTTACGTTGACACCGAGTTTAATCTCGCAGTTATGGAACGCGTCAGCTTTGACGGAGCCGAGTACGTCACGATAGTAAGCCTGTAGTATTCGACCTCCCGATAACTGACGTCAGCTTCATCGGTAACATTCACGATATGAGCGCGATTGAACTACCTCAAAAACTTATCCCCCATAAGGAGGCGCAATAATATGAGAATCGTTCCAACTTACGAAATTACGTACACTTGCGACCGCATTGCCGCAAACTTCATCTTCACTCTCAACGGTATCGAACGCCATGTACCTCACAACTTGTTTCTCGCAGTATTCCCGCGCATCAACCGCCGTAACCGCACAGCCAGCTTAGAAGCGTCGGTGGCCGAACTCGAAGCACTTAGCATCATCTCAGACTTATCAGAACCGCTATCTTCGCTGATTACATACGAATTGAGCGAACGGCACGGATGTAACTACGTCGTTACACACATCATGTTCGGACAGCAAATCGTTTGCCTGCCGGGAGCATTTCGTCGGATCACCGGAGTAAGTAACCGTGCAGTATCCGGAATAGTTACGTTAACAGCCGCTAAGCTCGCCGAAGTCGGATTCATTATCGAAGGAGGAAACAACAATGATTGCAACTACCAATATGCCAACTATGCGTAACAATCAGGAATCAAACACTTCATATAAACGTAACTTCATCCGCATGCTCAAGTTCGTGTACGCGCTTGTAGTGATTGTGAAGGAAGTGATCGCATAATGAGCGCGAAATTTGAACTCGAACTTGCTTCCATGATTCTCGGTCCATTTGATGAGGAGCACCAGTATGAGCTTTACGAAGGCTATGTAGTGAACGAACGCCACATTTTCATTATGGACGCGGGCGATCTTTGGTTGCGCCAGGTACATAAGGCCCCGCACATGGAGCACTTGTATATTGACGGAGAATCCGGCGGGCTGATTATCGCCAACGAAGTCGAAGATATGGACACCCGCATTCTTATAGAAACAATTATCACGGAGTTAACGCAGATAAACGGTCTGCAGTTCTTGCTCGATATAATGCTTTGGACAAAGGAACGCAGCGATATCAACCTCAAGCTTGAACATCTTCGATGAACCTAATAGCGCGGGAATGCCTAATGGGGAGAAGACGCACGCCATGAAACGTACTGTACTGAGTTGGTGGCGCTAAACGCCAGCTTGGATCGCTATGCAGTGCGCGGGACGTCAGCCAACGTCCCTTACTACCTGATAATACGAAAACCGCCCGCTATGCGGGTGGAGGAATTGAGGGTCTGACCACCAAGACCATCCCGATAAAATTGAGATGTTCAGGCTGGGTGAAAGGAATGGTCTTCAATGGCAAACAAGAGCTATAGCCTAGCTCACACAAAGTGGATGTGCAAATACCACATTGTATTCACCCCGAAGTATAGACGGAAAGAAATCTATAATCAAGTGAGAAAATACTTAATCGAAATTTTTAGACGTCTATGTAAGTACAAGGGAGTAGAAATTATAGAAGGTCATATGATGCCCGATCATGTTCACATGTTGGTAGCGATTCCACCGAAAATAGCTGTCTCCACGTTTATGGGATATCTAAAGGGAAAGAGTTCGCTAATGATATTCGAGCAGCATGCCTAGCTCAAGTATAAATACGGCAATCGAAAGTTTTGGGAAGAAGGGTACTATGTGAGTACAGTGGGTCTAAATGAAGCAACGGTAAGAAAGTATATTCGTGAACAAGAAGCTCACGATCAAGCGATAGATAAACTGAGTGTAAAAGAATATTAAGATCCATTTAGCAGTAATCGGAGCAAAAAGAAGTAAGACCAGTTTAACTGGTAAGTGAAAGTGACAAATAACACTGAGTCTGAACAGCCGTGCTGTCAGGCTAGCGTCTTTAGGCACAGTTTGGCAACAGGGGGTTATACCCCAAGAGCGAACCACCCGTTGGACGGGTGGTCATGATTGTCATATAAATCAGAACATGCATTAATTAGAATTTTTGGACTTGGGGACGAGCTTGGGGACGAATATTCTAGATGTCAAAAACAGTGCAGTTTGAAAACAGGAGACCCTTCCGGCTGGATACTGTCCAACCGGAAGGGTCTGTATTTTTCTGTATACGCTCTCACTTAGCCGGATATTCAACGAACCTTACAAAGATCGTGGCTACTTCGGCGCGGGTGGCGGTGGCTTTGGGAGCAAAAAAGTTGTCCGGCTTGCCTAATACAATGCCGGTGCCCCGCAGCGCCTGAACGGCCTCCAACGCCCAGGAGCTGATCTCACTCTCGTCTGCAAAGGACTTAGAGTGGCTTTCAGGTAACTCATAGCCTTTGTACTTCATGTAGTTGTAAAGTATCACCAGCATCTGCTCGCGCGTCATCGGTGAATTGGGGTCAAACAGGTCTGCGTTTGTACCGTTGACTATGCCTTTTTCGGCTGCCCACTCGGCTGCCGCCGTGTACCACTGTCCGTCCGTCACGTCGCTAAAGCGGGAACTCGTGTAGCTGGAGAGGTTTACGTTCTCAAGATTGGCCAGTACCTGCACGAACATTGCACGCGTCATTGCGTTGCCCGGTGAGAACGTTGTGGACGTCGTGCCGTTGAAAAGATCGTATGTGTAGGCGAAATTTATATCGTTGTAGAACCAGTCGTCCATATTGGCATCCCTGAAAGGATTGCCCGATATCACAAGGAAGCCCAGTGGGGTGGCGTCATCAAACGCCAGCTCCGTAGCCTCACGGATGTTCAGCGACATGCCGTTGTCTAAGCCAACTCTTGCGCCGCTTGATCCTACCACAACCGTTCCGCCGCTCCGTATCTTCGATCCGCCGTGGATATGCACCTGGTTGCCGTTTGGCAGGTTCACATGCGCGTCTTTGCCGCCTACTGTGATCGTACCGTCGCTCGCGATGGTCGAGCCGCCCGGAATGGTCACTGTGCTGTTGCTGCTAGGGAGGGTCACTTGGGCGCTCTTGTCCGCCGGAATGATCACCTTACCGTATGAGTCTATCGATGTGCCTTCGGGCACCTTGATCTCCGTCCCTCCCTTGGTCGTAATCGTGCCGCCGCCGGGCAGGGTGGTGTTGCCATTTTTGTCTGTGATAGCGGGTTTATCCTTCGGTGTATTCAATGTGTAGGTCGATTTCGACATTCCAGCGTCTGTCCCGGTGTTCGTATTGTTGGTGTTGTGTGTATTACCACTGTTGCTTGTATTACCGTTGTTGCCCGTAGTACCACCAGAACCAGGTACGGTAGGAGTCGTCGTCTTCGTCGGCATGGCCGTCACACTGATCTCCGCGCCGTCGCCCTTCGCGTTCACTGCGATGATGGTGAAGTTGTAGTCTTGGCCGTTTGTCAGGTTCTTAAAGGTATATTGGGTCTCCGTCGCATCCAGTGTGACCGGCGTCACGTTGCCATACCATACCTTGTAGCCCAAGATGGCACTGCCACCGTTGTCAGCAGGGGCGGTCCAGCTCAATGTGACCTGTCCGTCAACGGCTGTCGCCTTGAAGCCGCTCGGAGCACCGGGTACGACCGGTTTTCTCTGCGCGAACATCCAATCAAAGACATCTGTGTAGTCATTGTTCCAAGCCGGCAAGTTAGAGGACTGCGCCGTAGGAGCTATACTCCAAGTTCCCATAGTGATCTGGTTATAAAGAACCGCCGCTTCAACTTCATGCGCTATATAATCAGCCAGAACAGGTGTATTTGCAGGATTAGGCCTCAGATTCGGCTGATCAAATTGATTGTAGGGCCACGTAAGAGCCTCATTACTCTCAAAGCGTGAAGCCCTTGCGTTGATCATTTTCGGCATATTGTTATTAATGAAGTTATTGAGGTTAGTCTGGTAGCCTCCAACATTATGAGCATTTAAAAACATCCAATAGGCCAGGTTGTTGTGAGCGTCATTGTCCTTTGCGTTCGGTGAACCGCTTACTGGGGCCATAGGTGCGGCGGCAGCGAAGAAGCCAGGATGGCTGTTAACTAAGTTGTTTGTATACTGGCCGCCCCATGAGAAGCCCGCCGCGTAAACACGATTAGGATCTACTTCACCGCTGGCAATCAGGGCGTCTATGACCTTCTTAACATTTTCTGTTGAGGGAACAGATACGCCATTATAAGAAATATTCAGTACATGGCTGGCGTACTTATCGGGATTTTGCTCCATCTTTTTCATTAGAGCGACTGAGCCGTTGGCTGATTTCATGGCCGCTTTTTGGTCTGTCGCAGCGTTTGTGCCGCCGCGTGACATACCGTGAGTATAAACATAGAGCGGCAATCCTTTCATCACGTTACCGTCTTCACCCTTGTGAAGGTAGAGCGAGCGATTGACCGAATTGTCCGTGAAAGTTGAGAACTTATCGAGGATTGGATTAACAACCTTTTCCTGTTCAAAAACCACGTTGTGAAGCGGATTTCCTTCTGTCAGTATGATTTCGCCTTTTTGGACAATGGTGTAAACCTGCTTTGTCGAGTTACTGCTGCCATCCAGCGTTGTGTTGCCGCCGCTCTCTGAATAAAACTCGGACTCAACAACGATGTAACGACCACTCGCCAGTCCGTCCTGATAATCTGGTGAATTGCTAACCTGCCCCACATAGCCGCGTACCTTTGGCTCGTCATTAGCGTATACCCTTGTGATTTTGCGTGGTCCTTCAAAGGTCACTGCTTCGCCGTTCAGGGTCGTGTTCCTAGCCGATAAGGCAAACAAGTCCGGATTAAGCGCGGAGCCTAACGCCGACTTCCCCTCGCCTAAATCAATGATAACAGCCGTTGTGTACTCGCCACTGGCGAAGTTGTCATTCCACACGATAAAGGGAAGTATCCCCGCGTCCGGATCATTTTTGAATGTCACATGAATGGTATGGTTAGCCTCAATATTCGAAAAGGTATACGTGCCAGCAGAGAGAGTCACGGTCTCGCCGTCTACCGTTACAGTATCCACAACTTTGCCGTAATCGGGGGTAAACGTAATTTCTTTGTTAGAGCCTCGATCTATTCTCAGAACATCGCCGGGTGGGTTCAACGTTATTCTGCCCCCCGGACCTGCAGTTGCGGTGATTGATAATCTGTTATCCACTTCATTGGCTAAGGTGAGCTGTAGGCTGTCTGTAAATGAAACAGAGCTGGTATAAGCCGCGTCCGGATCTCCGAAACTGGAAACGACTTCATAGCGGTCACCGCCCTTTTCCGTTGAGTTATTAATGTAAACCTCAAAGGTAAGCTTGCCTTCCTCCAAGGTCAAGGTTCTTTTGGGTATTCTCATCTCCACGATATATCCGGTTTCCGTGATCTGGGTCCATGCAGCTCTGCCTGGAGCGGCCTGCCCTGAAAACACACCCGTCGCGCTGACGCGCCATTGGTTTGAGCCTCCGGTTCCGGTGCCAACATAAAACTCCAGACTGTCGTATCGGTGATCTCCACCAGCTCCCTGATATAGATTACTGTCTTGTACAACTACGCGGGCATACAGATAGTCATGATCCCAAAGGATTCTGGCTGTGCCCGTGGCATGGGGTCTTGGGTCGGTGGGCACAGTGCTTTTGTTGATGTGATGCTCCATTGTTTGGCTCCAGAGTGGGTCGTTTGACCCGAGTTCGGGAGTTCCAAAAATGGCGGTGGGTGTTTCATTCGTTACTGCTGCGATCTCGATGTCTTCATTGTCGGCAGCATAGCTCGTAGGCATTAGCGAGGCTGCCATTATGAAGCAACAGAGGAACGCGAGCATTCTACTAAATCGTTTTGGCATAAATGAAAATCCTCCTTATTTTTTGATCCGGTGCGCTCATGGTTTCACCTGCACCATATTTGGAAGCGTTTTACAAGCGCCCAACTATATATATTATGTTTATCAGGGCTTCAATCCTTTAATTTAAACCTAGCGTATATTTAAAAATGAAAACGATTACTTCGAAGTATGGAGATAGTGTTGCAGTCTGCATCAATTTCAAATTGCAATAAAAAAATCCACATTATTAACAAGATAGTACATTGAATTGAAAGTCTTGAATACGTAATATGAGAAGAAATGTAAGCGCATTCTTTTTAAGGCGCTTCTCTATTTCCTTGAGCGAGGTGGTCTAGTTTTAAAGGTGAGAAGGGGTTGTATGCTTCTGAATATTAACCGAAGGGGAGAATGCTATGCGGAAGCGAATATCAATCATAATGTTAGCTTTTCTTTTGACCTTTAGTAGCTGTTGTAGTCTTGTTCTGCCATTTACCAATCAAGCTTCAGCGGACACAATAACTCCAACGATGTTGGCACATTATCCATTGCTTGAGGATGTACAGGATATATCAGGTAATGAAAAGCATGGAACGGCCGTAGGAAACATTACGTACACCGAAGGTCTCACTCTACCCGGGGGAACAGATAGTAATACGAACTACGTTCAGCTTCCTACGGGTTTGTTTGATCATCAAGAAAATACAACGATTTCTGTATGGATCAAGAGCAACACGGGGAGTGGGAACTACTCCGCATTATTCTACGGTACGCCAGCAGCTGGCAATAACTTGCCAACAAATTACTGGATGTTGAATCCATCGAATCCAAGTGGTGATTTTAAGTCAGTATTTACGAATAACAATAATGTTGACCAGCCTTGGACGACTGAGGTAGGGGTATCAGGCATTTCTACGTCACAGTACAAAGGTCAATGGGTTCACTATACAACGGTTATTACAGAAAGCTCTATTACAGGTTACATTAACGGCGTAAGTATAGGCACGACCGCCAAAGAGAAAACAACAGCAAGTTTTGGTATGGATTTGCATGCTTACATCGGTCGCTCCAATTATTTAGGGGATGCTACTTTTGCGGGCAGCTTTCAAGATTTAAGAATTTACGGAGAGGCACTAAATAATGAAGATATCGCTGTAGTATATGAACAATCGTTTAATGAAAAGCAAGTACAACAAGGCAAAATAGAGCTAACTTTAGGTGATATATCGGCAGTTACAGAATCTCTTGAACTACCTACTGAAGATAAGAATGGCGCAATGATCTCATGGACTTCTAGTGATGAGAGTGCGGTTAGTCCAACTGGTGAAGTGTTCTTACGAGAAATGGAGCAACAAGTGACGTTAACTGCAACCATTTCTTTAGATGGAAGCCAGGCAACGAAGGAGTTCATTGTTACCTTACTACCTAAGGATGACTCTGTTGAGCAGATTGCCGTTAAGAATGTCTTGCTTAATGAACCTACATTTATTTTATCAGTGGGGGACAGCAAGACATTAGTGGCTTCGATTTCACCTTCAAATGCAACAAATAAAAGAGTTATCTGGACATCTAGTGACTCCAGTGTAGCGATTGTCAATTCAACGGGTAAAGTTACAGCTGTTAGTGGAGGTACAGCCACAATGACGGTACAGACTGAAGATGGAGAGTTTACAGCCACATCAGCCGTTACCGTTAAGGGAAGCTCGCTAAAAGATGATCTTATTCTTCATTACAACATGAAAACGACTGAAGAAGTAGATGGTCAACTCGTACTGAAGGATGTTGCCAACAAGGCAGTTACATTTGACGGAATATTTAGAAATCCAAACAATGGACAATTCATTTCAAACAGTGAGGTTGGCTTTGTTTCCTTCAATGGAGGAAGCTCTACATCTAATAGTGGGCATGTTGAGATTCCTAAGGGCTCAAATGGACTAGATCTACTACACGGTCTGAATGAGATTACTGTATCTTCAATCGTGAACTGGACGAATGATGGGACGAATCGCTGGATCTTCGGTTTGGGTACTGTATTAACACCAGAAACGAACAAATATTTCTTCGTAACACCACGTCACGGTAGCGGATCAGGTAATATGATTGCGACAGGTATCTCCAAAAATGGCTGGCCAAACGAAGCATTAGTTACAGGTAGCGCAAACTCAAACCTGATCGGTGGGCAGTGGAAGCATGTAACGGTGTCCTTGTCCAAAGCTAGCAATAGGATAACGTTATTCGTGGATGGAGTTAAGGTTGCTTCAGGTAATGCGAAGGGACTAAAGCTGTCAGAAATTATTAACTCGGATGCTCCGTTCTCTGGTTTTATCGGTAAGTCAATCTTCTCAAACGATCCGTATCTTCAAGGTAGCGTAGCTGATTTTCGAGTATATGATCGCGCGTTGACGGAGCAAGAAGTAGGCGAGTTATATCAACAAGAGGGAGCAACTCACATCTCAAAAATACGTCAGCTCACTGTTGATGATGCCGCGAATCAACTTGACATCAGTCGTTACTTAGGTGAAGGCGATAAGAGCGCTGATATGATAACAAGAAACGTTACATTACCGACAAGCGGTAAAAACGGCGTGAGCATTACTTGGAGTTCTAGTCATCCTGATGTCATTTCTAACAGTGGCACTGTACAACGTCCAGCTGTTCAGGAAGGTAATATTCAAGCAAAGCTTACGGCCACTTTAACGTATCAAGGAGTATCAACTACAGCTGTATTCCCTGTCACGATCTTGAAGCAATTCGATGATCAGCAGAAGGTTGATCTGGACGCTGAACAAATAGAGATCTACAATGCTGACAACGTTAAAGGCAACTTACGTCTTGTCACTACAGGTGAACAAGGCTCCACAATTACATGGATATCTAGCAGACCGGCAGTTGTGAAAGGAACGGCTGAAGCGGCTGGTAACGCTACACAGCTAGGTTGGGTAAGCCGTCAAGCTACGGATACGCCCGTTACGCTAATAGCTACAATTACGAATGGTGCAGCTTCTAAAGAGCTCACGTTTAACGTTACGATTAAACAAGCAATTGCGCCAGTTCAGCTTGATGCTTACTTCTTTGCGTACTTTACAGGTGAATATGAGGGTGGTGAAGAGATATCCTTCGCTACAGCTGAAGATCCATTGTTCTGGAAAGGGTTGAATAATGGTAAGTCGATCCTTCAATCTGATATGGGTGAAAAAGGACTTCGTGATCCATTTGTTATTCGGTCACCAGAAGGTGATAAATTCTATATGCTGGCAACCGATTTGAAGATGGGTGAAAGTACAAATTTTGATCAAGCTCAAATTACGGGTAGTCATTACATGATGATATGGGAGTCGGAGGATCTCGTTAACTGGAGCGAGCAGCGGATGATAGAAGTTGCCCCTAAGACTGGAGGGAATACCTGGGCACCAGAAGCAATCTATGATCCAGTAACTGGAGAGTATATCGTATTTTGGGCATCATCGATGAAAAACACAGAGACATATGGTGATTATAACGGAAGACCTGCAGGTCAGTACAATGTGATGTATTACGCAACAACAAGAGACTTCTATAACTTCTCTGAGCCAAAGGTCATGATTGATGAGTCACTTCCAACCATTGATACGACGTTTATTGAGCATAATGATATGTTGTACCGATTCACCAAGTCAGAAGTGAATACCAAAGTGTATGTGGAGAAAGCACCAACTTTTTACTATGACAAGGACGGTATTGCAGCAAACGGCCTTCAATACGACGCTGTTCCTGGTACACGTGACAATAAACTTGGCTTGATCGGAAATAATGGAAACAACGAAGGGCAAACGATTTTTAAGGATAATAATAAAGACAAATGGTATCTGTTCCTTGATTCATGGCCATATCATGTCCGGTATACAACAGATCTGGATAGTAGCACGCAATATATGAACAATGTATTAAGTAGTGATCAATATGCACTTCCGCCAGGACCACGACACGGAACGGTAATTCCAATCTCACGTGCAGAGTATGATGCTTTGCAAGAGAAGTATGCATGGAAAGGTCCAGCACCAGCAACAGACCCGGTTGTACATTACTCATTCGATGCAAATACAGTGAATGGTACAACGTTGAATGACATTTCTGGTAATGGTCATCACGCAACACTAGCAGGTGGAGCAACGATTAATGAAGAGGATCGTATCGGTAAAACGGGTGGTGCACTAGAGCTTAATGGATCAACAGGATATGTGAAGCTGCCAGATAACTTGATTCAATCCTTGAATCTTGAGAAGGCTACGTTCTCTACATGGGTTCAAATGGACAGAAATCAAGCAAATCAAAGAATATTTGATTTTGCTTCCGAGACAGGCAGACAGGTTAACCGCAATACCATGTACTTGAGCACACAAGGTGATACAGGTAGTCTGGAGTTTGCTGTCGTAACACCTTTTACAGAGAAATTTAGCAGTGACAGCACGAAACTTGGATCAGATTATAAATATGCGGTTAGAAATGCTGGACTATTACCAACGAAGACTTGGCAGCATGTTGCCATTACAATGGATGAATTTGATGCAGTATTGTATGTGAATGGTCAAGAGGTTAAACGTAGCTCAACATTTAACGTTGAGCCGAGAATGTTACTGGAAACAACGATGAATTATATTGGCAAATCGAGAAACGGCTCTCATAGTCTATTTGATGGTAAATTTGATGATTTCCGTATTTATAATCGTGCATTATCCGTTGAAGAGATTGCAACATTAGCTGATGAAGACGTTACTCCTCCAGTAGAGCAGCCATCTGAGGCAGAGCTCATTCTTCACTACGATATGAATGATATCGATGGTGCAACGGTTATTGACCAAACAGGAAACTTCAACGGAAAATGGATGAATCCGTCAAAAGCAGAATGGATTCGTACACAAGATGCTGGTGTACTAAGCTTTACTGGTGGCACAACTAACTCTTATGTAGAACTACCACAAGGAGTTCTCGATGGATTAACGGATATGACCGTTTCATCCATTGTGAACTGGAGCGGTAAAAACGCTGCGGAGTGGTTATATGCATTAGGAAGACCAAACAATAATACGCACTATACGTATTTCACACCACGTTATAACGCTAACGGTCTAGCTCGCCTTGGTATCGCGACGAATGCTTGGAATAATGAGTCATCAACTTCTACCACGGGCTTAAAGAATAATGAATGGAAAGTAGTTACGACTGTTGTTTCAGGCACGGATGGTACACTTACGCTTTATATTGATGGTGTTGCAGTTGCATCAGGCTCAACGAATGGACTGACACTAGAACAAATAAAAAATACTTCAGGCAGTAGTGGAACCATCGGTAAGTCATTTTATCCAGCTGATCCATACTTCGGTGGTATGATTGCAGACTTCCAAATCTATGATGGTGCTATGACTGCGGCAGATATTACATCACTTAAGGCTCATGCAGATCAGAAGATTGCTTTAATGGAGGGTATGCTTGTATCGGCTGCGACGGAGAAATTAACGATTCATGATCTTCTTGCTGCTAATGCATCAAAAGATACGATTACAAGCAATGTCACATTGCCAACATCAGGCGCTTATGGCACAACAATAAGCTGGACTTCAGATAAGGGGAATGTCATCTCAACTACAGGTGCCGTAACCAGACCAGCTAACGCAAAAGGTGATCAAGTTGTAACGTTAACAGCAGTATTTACAGATGGTACAGAGACAGTTAACAAAACTTTTCAGTTGACGGTTAAGGCATTGCCAAACGATGTCAATTCTGTAGATGAAGCAAAAGCAGCACTAGTCGTTCATAACATTAATGATGTAAGAGGTCATATAACACTACCAGCATCTGGACTATATGGAACAACAATTACTTGGGCTTCTGCACAACCAAACGTCGTTTCAGTTACTGGAGAAGTAAAACGTCCGGCACACGGTAGTGGAAATGTAGACGTGAAGCTTACAGCTACGATTAAGTTGAATTCAGCATCCACTACGAAGGAATTCATTGCAAAGGTGAAGGAACTGCCTGCTGATGAAAAATATGCGGGATACTTTTTCACATATTTCACTGGAGAAGGTACTGCAACAGGCGAGCAAGTTTACTTTGCACTAAGTAACGGCAATGATCCATTGAACTGGCGAGAATTGAATGATGGTAAACCCGTATTGACCTCTACATTAGGGGAGAAAGGGGTACGTGATCCGTTCATTATTCGTTCGCCTGAAGGTGACAAGTTCTACATGATCGCTACCGATCTGAAAATTAACGGCAATGGTAACTGGGGCAGAGCACAGACATGGGGCAGTCGTTCCATTATGGTGTGGGAATCGAATGATCTAGTCAACTGGACAGATCAACGCATGGTAGAGGTTGCACCGGAAGAAGCGGGTAATACATGGGCACCAGAAATTATGTACGACAAGACAACGGGTGAATATATCGTATTTTGGGCATCCAGAATGTTTGATGACGCATCCCATACAGGCAGTGCTTATCAAAAAATGATGTATAGCAAGACAAGAGATTTCTATACGTTTACGGAACCGCAAGTATATTTGGATTATGGATATTCCATCATTGACACAACGATGATTGAGCATGAAGGAAAAGTGTATCGCTTTACGAAGGATGAGCAAGACAACGGAGCTTCTGCTCCATTTGGTAAGATGATCTTCCAAGAGGTGGGTGACTCGATCTTAGATCCAACCTTCAAGATGATTAATCAAGGCGTTGGTAACATCAAATGGGTCGAGGGTCCAACGATCTTCAAATCGAATACAGATGAAAAATGGTATTTATTCGTAGATGAGTTTGGTGGAAGAGGTTATGTTCCATTCGAGACAACCAATCTTGCATCAGGTGTCTGGACATTATCTTCTAACTACAATTTACCAGCTAGTCCGCGACACGGAACGGTAATTCCAATTACACAACGTGAGTATGATGCACTCAACGGGAAGAACGTACCCGTTAGCGGAATTAGCTTGGACAAAACGACGTTGTCAATTGTAGCAGGTCAATCAGGGCAATTGACAGCTACGGTAGTACCAGCTAATGCAACGAAAAAAGCAGTAACATGGAGCTCAAGCAATACAGCTGTTGCTACTGTAAGTGCGACAGGTCAAGTAACAGCAGTGGCACCAGGAACAGCAAGCATTACAGTAACTACAGTGGATGGTGGTTTATCATCCAGCGCTACGGTAACGGTAACACCATTGGTTGATGGAACACCACAAGCACCAGGCAGTGGTAATGGAAATGGTGGCGGTGACGGTAACATCCCTGCACCTACAGTACCAACAGCTCCAGGTGGAAATGAGCCAGTGGTCATGGACAACGGACAAATAAACATTAAACCAGTTGTAAATGAGAGCGGTACTTCTGAAGTGAAGTTAAGTACGGATACAATGAAGCGTGCGCTTGATCAAACGACAGGCGGTAAGTTACACATGCGAGTTGAAGCTGATGCAAGCTTGAACGGGCTAACGATTGAGCTAGCCGTAGATCCGCGTTTAACAAGTGGATCTTCTACGGTAGATCGCATCGAGATCAACACAGGCTCTGCAGTTGTAACCTTGGCAACCGAACTGCTTGGAACAGGAACAAATGCCGGGAAAACGTTAGGATTGTCGATTAAGAAAATAACAGCTAATCAATTGCCAGCTGGCGCACAAGCTCAGCTGAACGGTGAAGTCGTATACGATATCGAGCTAACGATGGATGGTAAGAAACTTACGGAGTTTGATGGTAGAGATGATCTCGTGATTGCATTGCCATACACATTAAAGGCTACCGAAAATCCCAACAACGTCGTCGTATACGATGTGAAGGACAACGGAGAGCTAAGAGTCGTGACGAATGGTAAATACAATGCAGCGACAGGAAAAGTAGAGTTCAAGCCAACGTATCTAAGCAAGTATACGGTAGCATATGTTGCAACGAGCTTTAAGGATGTGACCCAAGACTGGGCGAAGGATGCAATCTCAGCATTGGGAGCAAGAGGTATAGTGAAGGGTGTAGGCGACGGCGAGTTTAATCCGAATGGTCAAGTGACAAGAGCAGAATTCATCACCATGCTGATGAAGTTGTTTGAACTATTGGATGAGAGCGCAACGACAAGTTTTAATGATGTGAAGCAAGGAGAATGGTACCATGGACATATCGCAACCGCGCAGAAGCTGGGGATTGTGAACGGGAAACCAGATGGACGATTCGGAGTTCATGAGAACATTACACGAGAAGATATGGCGGTTATGGTATACAAGGCGATCCAAATGAAGCAACTAGCGTTAGCAAGTGGTGAAGCTACAGCCTTCAAGGATGAAGCAAACATCGCAAGTTATGCGAAGCAAGCGGTAGAGGCAATTCAGGGTGCGGGCATAATAATCGGTGTAGGCAACGATGAGTTTGCACCGAAGAAGAATGCTAGCCGTGCAGAAGCAGCAGTGATGATCTATAATATGTTGGGTTTGATGTAGACACGTGAAGTAAAGGGCAGTTGCTATTGATTCACTCTGATAATAAAGTTGGGCGGAAGAACTTTTTCCGTCCACTTTATTATTTGTTTAATCAGTGAGTGGGATGAAAAATGCTATCAACTATGTCATAGGTCTGTTCACTTTACCTTAATACGGGCTCAATTCTCCCTCTAAGATTATCTGTATAGGCCAGATTTCCATCCGTCGTAATTACGGCAGCTTCGATATGTTTCATTTGATTTACTTGATGAATAATCGAGACCGCATCTAACCCAAATAATTCTGTAGTATATATATCACAGTCGAGCGATCGATCCGCAATAATTGTTAAAGAAGCGATATTACTTTCGATGGGATAACCTGTTCTGCTGTTAAATATATGATGGTACTGACTCCCTTCCTTTTCTAAAACTCTCTCGTATATTCCTGATGTAACAACGGATTGCTCGCGTATACTAACGAGTGCTGCTGCATTTCCTCTAGGTAAAAAGGGATTTTGGATTCCAACCTTCCAGTAACTGGACCCGGTGGGAGAATCGCCATGAACCAGAACATTGCCGCCCATATCGACCATAGCTGATGCAGCTCCGTTTTTTTTGAAAAATGACATAACTTGATCGGCAAAATAACCTTTAGCAATCGCTCCAAGGTCGATTTCCATGCCCTTTTTGAATAAATGAACCGTTTGCTGCTCATCGTCAAGCTGTATATGCTCCGGATTCAAGAGCTCCAGCGCCGCTTTAATCTCTGTATCCTCCGGCACATGTGCCTCGCGGAAACCAATTCTCCACAATTTGATCAAAGGCCCTATCGCAATATTTAAAAATGAATCTTTATTCAGGCTGTGTTCTTTGCCTATCTTTATAAGATCATACAATTCCTTGTCTACTCTAAGCGGATGTGATGCGGCTTCTTTTTTTAACATGGCAAGCTGCGAGTACTCACTGTTGGCACTAAATACTTGTTCATAACGGATGAGCATATTCACTGCTTCCTCGGCAAGCTCTTCAGCATCTGTCCCCTCGATATAGAGAGATATGTTCGTTCCCATGAGCGGTATCGTTCTCGTAAAAGTTTTCATGATAGCCTCCTATATTGCACATTGTTGTCCGTGATTGAGAAAAGTATGGATGAGGTCATGATCCACGCTATTCAACTTTTTTTCTCCATGATGGGCTATAAAATAATCCAGACTCATCTTCTCTACAGGGATAGGATAGATGTTGTATTCCGAAGGGCACTCCTTGATATGAATGCTTTCAGGCACAAAGGTCAGACCTAAATTATGCTTTGCCAGCTTCAGTACCGTATAGATTTCTTTGCTCTCCATCACGATATTAGGCTGTATCTTGTAAACACTGAGCAATTGATCAATTTGTTTTCGGATTGCCGAACCCTTGGACGTTAGAATAAGCTGTTGATTCAAAATGGTGCTGATCTCAATCGTGCCCTCCTGGATGACTGCAACATTCTCTTGATATAATTCGCAGCAACGCGGAATGATGGCCTGGTAACTGTGCCTGCCCCAGTTAAACGAGTTCAAGTTAGGGGAGATACTACTTGAATTTTGCCCAATCCAGAAGTCCAACTCATTATTTTGGAGACGTTTCTCATTTTTTTCAGGTAAATCCTCGACAAGATTAATTTTATAAGCAGGATGAAGCTCCAGAAAATCTGGTAAAAAAAGGGGCGTTAAGTACGCACCGAGGCTCGGAAGAATGCCGATCCGTAACACTTTATTGTCAATATCCGATACATATGAGATTTCCCTTATAAGCTTGGCGTAGCTATGTTCGAGTGACGTTAGGTATTGATAATATATTTTCCCCTGCTCGGTTAATCGGTACGGAAGTTTGTTGCGAGTGATTAGCTCACAGCCCAACTCACTTTCGATTTTCTTGATAACCTTAGTGAGGTAGGGCTGAGATATGTAAAGGGATTGGGCAGCTCTGCTATAGTTACTGTATTTCAATAGGCTGTCAATGTAACACAAGATATCTTGAGATTCTAACTTAGACATGTTCCTCACCCTTTGTGAAAAAAGTAACAAACTTTGAATTTGAGGTGATTATAACAAATTAGTTATCAAACTGCAATGAATAACTATTAGATCATTTGAGCTTTGAATGTTAGAGTTATGCCGAAAGAACGAGTCTGACATTTACGAACATCATCTCGAATGACAGAGAGGGGATTATGATGAACTATTTAGCTATCGTGGGCACAAATTCGGATGTGTCAACCAACCGGACGCTACTTCAATTTATGCAAAAGCATTTTGCTAGTGAAGCCCAGATTGACTTGTTTGAAATTAAGGATTTGCCTGCTTTTATTGAAAAAGATGAATTAGAGGATGCTGAAGTTGATATTCCTGTGAAGGTACAAGACTTATTAGATCAAATCTCTAAAGCGGAAGGTGTCATTATCGCTACTCCTGAGTATGACCATGCGATTCCTGCCGTTCTGAAAAGTGCGCTGGAATGGATCAGTTATACCACTCAAACCTTGAAAGACAAGCCGGTTCTGATTGTGGGTGCTTCACATGGTGCACTCGGTTCTTCCAGGGCACAAGCGCACCTTAGACAAATCCTGGATTCGCCTGAGCTTGGTGCGAGAATGATGCCTAGCAGCGAGTTTCTTTTGGGAAAATCACAGAGTGCATTTGATAGTAGTGGTAATCTCATTGACGCTGACAAAGTAGCGGAGCTTGACGAAATCTTCAGGGAGTTTGTTTTGTTTACGGAGATCACTACGGAACTGCTGTCAAAACGAACGTTGAAGAAAAAAACGAAAAAATTTTCCTGGCAAGAGTAGGGGGCTAATCACAATGAAAATCATAGCGATCGTTGGCACAAATGCAAAGAAATCGTATAATCGCAAGCTGCTTCAATTCATGCAAAAGCATTTTGAGTCCAGAGCAGCCATTGAAATCCTCGATATTACAGATGTTCCGATGTTTAATCAGTCCGATAACCAAACAAACAGTGCAATTATACAATCGTTTAATGAAAAAATTATGGCAAGTGATGGTGTCATTATTGCGACTCCAGAATATAACCATTCCATCCCTTCATCCCTTAAAAGCCTGCTGGAATGGTTGAGCTTTGAAATCCATCCGCTAGCTGGCAAACCCGTGATGATCATTGGTGCGTCACAGGGAACACAAGGTTCCTCGCGTGCACAGTTGCATCTTCGTCAAATCCTGGATGCACCAGGTGTCGAAGCTAACGTGATGCCAGGGTATGAATTTTTGCTTGGCAGCGCACATAAAGCATTTGACGAATCAGGTAACCTGAACAATGAAGGAACGATCGATTTCCTGGAAACATGTTTCCTGCGGTTCCTTCGGTTTGCCAAAATTTCAAATCAGTTGAACGAAGAAGAAGAATTCACTTATCATCCCGGTGTGTATGAGGTCAATGCCATAGGTCATAGTGGCAATCTGCCGATGAAGGTATCCTTTAGTGAAAATCGGATCGAAAGCATCGATATTGATTCCACGGGAGAAACCGAAGGTATCGCGGATGTTGTTTTTGTAAGAATCCCGAATAAAATTATCGAGGGACAGACGCTGAATGTGGATGCTCTCTCCGGTGCTTCTGAAACGAGTAACGCTGTGATTAACGGTGTATCCAAAGCGGTTAAACTTGCCGGAGTTAACCCGGATATTCTGAAAAGACGTCCAAAACCTGCCAGCAGTCAGATGAAGAATGATGAGGAATATATTTGTGATGTAGTCGTTGTAGGAGGAGGCGGCGCTGGACTCAGTGCGGCTGCTACAGCTTTACAGTATGGAGCAAGTGCGATTGTGCTTGAGAAATATCCTGCTGTTGGGGGAAACACGATCCGCTCAGGTGGTCCTGTTAATGCTGCAGATCCTGTATGGCAACAACAGTTCACTGAGAATCCAGGGGAAAGACAGACGATTGAGAATTTATTAAGTACCGATGAGAGCTTGATCCATCCGGAATATATCGATGATTTTCATGCACTCAAAGAAGAGTTTACTGCGTATCAGGAACAGTTCGGTACAGAAAAGGCTTATTTATTTGATTCCCCGCTGCTTCACAGAATGCAAACGTATTTCGGGGGCAAACGAACGGACCTGAATGGAAACACGATCTATGGACAGTACGATCTGGTTAAAGTACTTACAGACCATGCCTTGGAAAGTGTGCAATGGCTTGAGGATATCGGTGTTGAATACGATAAGAGCATCGTGTTTGCTCCAGTGGGTGCCCTTTGGCGCCGTGGTCATAAACCTGTCAAAAGTTATGGCTCTGCCTTTATCATTGCACTTAGCAAATATGTAGAAGAGCATTCAGGAAAAATTATTACAGATAGCCCGGTCAAACAACTGATCATCGAAGATGGAAAAATAACAGGTGTCATCGCAACCGGAGTTAACGGACAGAAAATTACCATTCATGCAAAAGCGGTTGTTCTTGCTAGTGGTGGTTTTGGTGCAAATACACAGATGCTCAAGGAATATAACACGTACTGGAGCCATATTGACGATGATATCAAAACAACAAATTCCTATGCGATGACGGGTGATGGAATATCGCTTGGTAAGAGTGCAGGAGCAGCACTGACAGGCATGGGCTTCACTCAAATGATGCCGGTAGCCGATCCGGAAACGGGCGAACTCTTCAGTGGACTACAAGTACCGCCTGAAAACTTTGTCATTGTGAACAAAAAGGGAGAACGATTTGTTAATGAATTCTCTGGACGAGATGTCTTAACAAAAGCGGCTATCGAGCAGGGAAGTTTATTTTACCTGATTGCGGATGACGAGATTAAGAAAACCGCAGCGAATACAAGCCAGGAAAAGATAGACCGTCAGGTCGAAGCAGGTACCTTGTTCAGAGCCGATACCATAGAAGAACTGGCAGTGAAAATCAATATGGAACCTGAAGTTCTTAGAAATACGATTGATAAGTATAACTCATATGTGGATGCGGGCTTTGATCCGGAGTTCCATAAGGATACGTTTAGCTTAAAAGTCGAGAAGTCTCCATTCTATGCTACGCCTAGAAAACCGGCGGTTCATCATACAATGGGTGGTATCCGGATCGACACCCAAACTCGCGTATTGGATGAAAACGGTCAGCCGATTGCACATCTGTATGCCGCTGGGGAAGTTGCAGGAGGTATACATGCAGGCAACCGTTTAGGCGGTAATGCCTTGACGGATATCTTTACTTTTGGGCGAATCGCTGGTAAGACTGCTGTTGATGAGATGAACTAAATGCTAAATGCCTCCCACTAAACACAAGGATTCTCGAGTGTTTAGTGGTTTTTTTATGATTCATAGCAGTGATACTTATTTATTTGAGAACGCTTTAAATTTACTGTGGACAACAGCCATGTCGGATGATATATTGTTTCTGTAAGAAACAATATTATTTTTGATTGAAATAATAATAAGCGTGTCCATGGTAGGGCGGAGGATATGATCTCTCGGTGCTTAAGCTTGGACATCACAAAAAGGACGGGGAAACGATGACTAAAATTGAGAAAAGCATTCAATCCTTTGACGGTACACAGCTTTATTTCAGCAAGGATACAGTAGAAAATGCAAAAGCCGCTGTTGTTATTGTACACGGACTAGCTGAGCATGCAGGGCGCTACGATTATGTGACAGAGAAGCTGAGCCAGCGCGGGTTTAACGTATATCGCTTTGACCATCGCGGTCATGCCAGATCGGAAGGACAGCGAACGTTCTATAAAGAATTTGATCATCTTATTGAAGATGTTCATGTCATTGTTGAGGCGGCATTGCAAGAGAGCGGTGATCTTCCACTGTTTGTGATCGGGCATAGTATGGGGGGGTTTGCAACCTCATCCTTTGGAACGAAATATCCTGGCAAGGTTAAAGGCATCGTGCTATCCGGAGCGCTCACTCGTTACAATACAAAAGTTGCCGGAGAACTGCCGATGGATCTTCCTACAGGCACGTATTTCCCGAATGAACTGGGCAGCGGTGTATGCAGCGATCCTGAAGTTGTATCCGCTTACGCAAATGACCCACTGGTGGAAAAGCAGATCTCTGTAGATTTATTTAACAGTCTGGGAAATGGCATAACATGGCTCAAGGAGAACGCCAGACAGTTTACAGATCCCGTGCTTGTACTGCATGGAGCCAATGATGGACTGGTCAGCGAAAAGGATTCTCGTGACTTTTACGGGGATATCGCTTCAACGGATAAAACACTCAAAATATATGCTCATCTGATGCATGAGATATTTAATGAACCGACTCGTGATGATGTGATTGAAGAAGCCATTACATGGATTGAAAAACGGATCTGATTTCAGTAGAGTAAGAGAGAGAATCTGAATATGAAAGGGATTACGCATGAAATTAGATTGGATGGGCGACCATCGGGCACTGATTGAGAAAATTATCAAATACGGTAATGCGTACTCAAACACCTATAAGCTGCAGCGAAGTTATGGTACAGATATGATGTTCTCGGCTTCACAGATTCAGACCCTGGAATACATTCTGGAAGCCGAGGACAAGGAAGAGAAGATGTCGGAAATGGCCGCACGCCTGGGCGTAAGCCGGAGTACATTTTCCAAAAATGTGAAGAATCTAACGGAAAAAGGTCTGCTCGAAAAATTTCATTTAAGCGGCAACCGCAAAGACATATACGTCAAACCTTCGGCAAAAGGTCGAGAGGTATATGCGAAGTACACCGAATTTGTAAGGGAGCTTTGCTTTGATGAGATTTTCAAGTATGCAGATCAGATTTCGGATGTGGACAAGCAGAATTTTATTCGCATCATGGATTTGTTTGCCGATGTGCTCGTCTGGTATGGTGAAAAAGAACAGGAAGCGCGCAAGTTAATCAGAATTGATTCTGATTTGAGCAAAGACTAGTTCAACAACATGAAAGGGATTTTCCTCAAGGCTGTCTGTGGCCTGAAAGGGAAATTCCTTTTTGCTTGCTCTGAGACACTAACCTTGAAATTAAGGCACCAGCCCATTCCCTCCGCGAATGTCCGTCATACAGTATAAAGTGCTTGATGCAGCAGAGGCTGTAGGACAATTATTCAGCAGGGAGTGGGATGTGTGAAATCATCAACCAAGCTTACCGGACGGGTTATTTACAAAGGTGATCCAGGATATGAAGCGGCGCGTAAGAACTGGGACCCGCATACGGACAGATTTCCCAAAGTTTTTGTTTTTGCCCAACGGACGAAGGATGTATCCAACGCGATCCGATGGGCTCGTGAGAATAATGTTCCGATTCGTCCGCGGAGTGGCAGACATGCGCTGGAAGTGAATCTTTCCCAAGTGAATGGCGGTATCGTGATTGATGTGAGTGATCTGAATTCCATCAAACTTGATAAAAAAAATGGAACGGTTGTTGTTGGAACAGGAAACCGAGTGGGAAGAATTGCAAACACCCTTGCGAAACAAGGATTCATAGCTCCTTTTGGTGACAGCCCTACTGTCGGGATCGGTGGAATTACATTAGGTGGGGGAATTGGGCCTCTCCAGCGTACCATCGGTCTTATCAGTGATAACCTGCTTGAGGTAGAGATGGTGGACGCCAAAGGAAAAGTGATTCGGGCCAATAAAAATCGTAATTCAGATCTCTTTTGGGCCTCGCGGGGAGGCGGCGGTGGTAACTTCGGAGTATACACTCGTTACAAATTCAAAGTGCGCCGTGCTCCAGCGAAGGCTACTGTATTTAAAATCACCTGGCCATGGTCTCAATTCGAAGAGGTACTTAAAGTATGGCAGAGGTGGGCTCCCTCAGTTGATACGAGATTGGGCAGCGAGTTGTCCATCGGACCGAAAAAGGGTGGCAACGTCCTAATGGAAGGGCTGTTCTTAGGCTCTAAAACAGAGGCTCTCCGTTTATTACAGCCAATTACGAGTGTTGGCAAACCGACGAGCTCCGTTGTTCGTTTGTTACCTTACACGGAAGTTGTGAAGTTCTTATTACAACCTGATCCGACCGAGACTCAACGGTATAGCAACCAGTTCTCGTCCGGTTTTGGACAGAAACCATTCCCTGACAAAGCCATCAAATCGATGCGCGCATTTTTGGAGAACTTGGAAGAGGGGCCAGGCGGCTTCTATTTCCTCAACTGGGGCGGAGCAGTAAGTCGCAAATCACCTAGATCAACCGCCTTCTTCTGGCGTAAAGAGAAGTTCTATGTGGAATGGACCAGTACGTGGCTCAAACCATCCCATGGCGCCAAAAATATCGCACTCGCTCGTAATACTCGGAAGAAATTGCAACCATACATTGTGGGTTCCTATATCAACGTTCCAGACCAAGGGATCAAGAATTCCGGTCCAGTGTACTATGGAGCCAACTATGCCAGACTGCGGAGAGTCAAAGCCAAGTATGACCCGAAAAATGTGTTTAACAATCCGCAAAGCATCACGCCGGCTCGGATCGTGTAGTCCATGTTCACTTGTTCAATGCCTCTTCAATGAGTGAAGAAACACGCCTTAATTGGCGTGTTTTTTGTTGAAGTGAACTTATTTTCAAAAGAAAACTAAAAAGCCGCCCTCGGTCATATGACCAAGAGCGGCTTCTTCACATGTTAAATACGCATGGCAGTTAAAGCGCTATTAAGCTTTAACTTGTTCTCCAGCAAATACTTCAACGTTCATTGGAGCGGCCATGAATGCTGCTGCTTGTTGAACAAAAGCTTGGAAATGCGCGCTTGTGTTGTGGGAAGCTGTAGCAGCTTCATCTTTCCAAAGCTCGATCATCGTGTATTGTTGTTCGCGTTCTGTGCTTTTTGCCAAATCGTAGCTGATGTTACCTTCTTCTTGACGTGTAGCAGCAATCAGTTCTTTCGCAGCTGCGAGGAATGTTTGCTCTTGGTCCGGTTTAACTTGCAGATGAGCGTGAATGATAATCATAATGTAAAACCTCCATATTGTGTTTGTTTGGAATGTGTTAAGAATGTATGCTTATTGACCAGTATAATCGTGACTTACAGGGAAACCGTCCCTGATATTATGCCCAAGTTGTGATTGTTTCTACAGGCAGACGGTAAGAAGGGTGACCTTCTTTGGCCGATTTACCGATCGATATCAACATAACTGGTTGATAACGCTCTTTGTCCATGCCAAATGCTTCTGCGATTTGATCTTTTTCATAACCACCAATCGGGTTGGTGTCATAACCATGAGCACGTGCAGCAAGCATCAATTGCATGGAAGCAAGGCCAGCATCGATCAGGTTAACGTCGCGAAGATCGGAAGTAGCCATCTTTTCGTAATAAGGCATTACGGTTTTGAGTTGCATATCCTTAATGTCTTGTGGCATGTAACCAAGTTCTACAGCTTTACCAAAAATCTCGTCCATGTATTCAACGTTGTTCATGTCAATGAATACGCCAATGACTGCGGAGGAAGTCAACACTTGGTTTTGATTAAATCTTGCAAGTGGAGCAAGCTTTTCTTTACCTTCAGCCGTATCAACAACCAGAAAACGCCAAGGCTGCAAATTGATCGAAGATGGTGCACGGGAAGCTTCTGACAGAATTTCAGTCATTTCTTCACGGCTGATTTTCACTTCAGGATCGTAAAGTTTAACAGAACGGCGACCGTAGGTAATCTCGTTAAAATCATTGGTTTTTTGGAATTTGCTTTGAATTGTACTCATGCATGGATCTCTCCTCTATATATGGGTTTAGAAATTGTTCTGCATACGTTCCAGAAAATCGGCGAGTGACTGAACTTCGTCTTCACTGAAATCCTGTAAAATCTGGTTAATAAAATTGGTCTTCTCAGCTTTGTAGCCTTCAATCTGCTTCCGACCATGGTCCGTCAAACGAACAAAAGTTACCCGATTATCATCAGGATTCTTACGTCTTGTAACCATCAGGTCCGCCTCAAGCTGTTTCAAGTGGCGTGTAATCGCAGCACTATCAATGTTAATGATTTTCTGCAGCATGGATTGGTTAATCTCATCTACCTGATCCAGCTCATGCAGAATTTCAAAGCGAGAGGAACTGATACCTGTACAGCGTTCGAACTTGGGACTGAGTTTGTTACCCAACACGTTCAACAGATTGATGATTTGTTCTTCTTTGGAAACAATACGTGTCATGACTAGACCTCCCGGGTGAATCTGAATCATGAACAACGGCGTATGTTAACCAATGATTAATGTTGCAGTATACAATGCCATTGCCTAATGATTATTTGGATGCTCTCGATCATTGATGTATCAATATTTGATGCGTCAATCATTGATGGCTCAATTAATATATCATGCCTTTTATGATTTTGCAACAGGTTAGAAAATGTTGCTGATGCTGGCGTTATTATCCCGGTACATAAGCATCGTAGTCTGTATAGGGTGTCCATCTGTATGAGTTTATATCGATTGTTTATTTTATTGAGAATTGTTATCAATTAATTTATAATGAAATGAAATATACATAATGAGCGAAAATTACAGGCAGTTCATAAGAGGAGCAAGAAGGTATGTCGATGTAATATGGCGGGAGGGAAAGTACAGCGGATATGAATTTGAATGATCACATCAGGTTGTGGAATCATGTTTTTGTCAAAATACTGGATGTACGCCAAAACGCTTTGCATCCTGGGGAGAAGTTGAAGAATTATCAACTACCAGCAAGTACCTATCTATATATCACCGACGGAAGTGCACGCATACGAATGGATCAACACAGATACATCGTGGAGGGATTCCACATCATTCATGGAGGCAAGCAGGCGTATTTAAACATGGAGACGGATTCGGGCGTGGCGTATTATATGATTTTGTACAAAGCCATTCTAGCCTTGCCCTGTGGGATGGAAATTCAGTATCTGATGGACCATGAACGTCCGTTTCAGGACCAATATGCACTTATACCAACCCGTCCGCTACACATGTATCAGTGTATGGAGGAATTGAAGCAGGAGTGGGAGCAGTCTACTAAGCTTGCAAAGTTACATGCCAAAACCTTATTTCATCAATGGGTTTATCTTTTATTGACAGACTTACACGAACAATCCATTCAGCCACATAAACCGGATACGGTCACACAGGCTATTGAATATATGAATGCTCATCTCCATGAGCCCATAGCTCTTGATGTAATGGCAGAAGTAATGGAATGCAGTGTGGGGCACTTGTCGAGGCTGTTCAAACAAAAGTTAAACATCAGTCCCATCCAGTATCTTGGACAGATTCGAATGGAGAGGGCCGCACATCTTCTGGTGCATACCAGTGCTACGCTGCAACAGATTGCAGAACAGATCGGCTATCCGGATGCACATTCACTGAGCCGCAGTTTCAAAAAAATAAAAGGTCTTTCTCCAATTCGCTACAAAAAAGGAGTAAGCCAACGGTTAAACAACTCGAAACAGCCATTGGTATTGAACAACAAGCAAGATTTGCCCAGTGTAATGCAAGAAAATGCCCTTCAATCGCTACATTCCCATCTATATAATGATATTGATTATCAATATCAAAAGAATGTTGGAGGGGAATTAATAATGCAAGGAAAATTCAAAATGACAGCACTAAGCATGATGTTGTGTTTCACGCTATTGCTCACGGCCTGTTCCAGTCCAGCACCGTCTGCAAGTGGTACGCAAACAGAGACCAATGCAGCTACTACACAATCCGGTAACCAGGCAACGGAGGCAGGGAAATCGACTGCACAGCCGGAGACGCGGACCGTCTCTACAATGAGGGGAGATGTGGTAATCCCGGCCAATCCGCAGCGTGTTGCTTCAGATCAATATATGGGGTACCTGCTGAAACTGGGCATTGTACCGGTTGGTGTAAGAACATTTATGCTGAACGAAGGATGGATTGAAAAGTCTGGCATTGCTGCTGATGTTATAGCTGGTATTGAGGATTTGGGAGGAGAGTTCCCAATGAATCTGGAGAAGTTAGTGTCACTTGAGCCGGATCTCATCATCGGTTCCATTGATAAAAATATTGAGGATTACGAAAAAATTGCAACGACCGTCTTTTTACCTTATTGGGAAGGCGATAAAACTTCCGGCCCACTGGAAAAGCTGCGCCGGATTGCTGGTGTTTTTGGAAAAGAGAAGGAAGCAGAGCAATGGATCACGACATATGAAGAGAATATCGAAGAGACTAAGAAGCAGATTGATGGTGTAATCAAAGAAGGCGAGACCGTATCCATCATACAAATAGGGTACAAAGCGTTGTATGTACTTGGTGCAGAAGGCGGGAACTATGGTAGTTCCACGATCTATGAGATGCTGAAACTGCCTCCAACGCAGCAAGCACTCGAAATGAAGGATGGATTCGAGACGATCTCCCTTGAAGTACTGCCTGAGTATATGGGAGATCATATCTTCTTATATGGTTCGGGTAGTGAGGACGCCAAAGAGATCCTGAACAGCGAGGTTTGGAAACGTCTGCCTGCTGTGCAGAAAGGACAAGTCTACGCCTACGGTTCCTTGGATGGTACAGAGGATGAGTTCGTCATGGAAGATCCCTATTCACTGGAATTGCAGTTGGATAGTATAAAGAATTTACTATTGGGAGCTGAAAAATAGAGTGTAATCAGTTCACATAGAATCGGATCAGAACAGGGAGGGAACGTGAGCATGGAGGAAAAGGATTGGATCAAACAACTGGAGCGACTACATTTCTCTGCTGTCCACGTCTGCCATTACTCTAGCAATCCGGGGGCTGTACAGCGTCGGATCTGGAAAAGGTTCGCCATTTGCAGGGTCATCGCGGGCAAGGGATCTTTGTCTAAGGATAACATTGTACATACGGTATCTCAAGACGAGTGGTTTTTGTTGAAGCCAGGAATGCATGTGGAGTTTCAGACGGATATGGAAGCACCTGTCCGATATCAGATCATTTTATTTTCCTGTGTTACACTTACCCGGCGTAAGTATGCTTGGCATACCGAGGCATTTGATCTCCCTGTGACGGGCAAACTTAATGTTCCTTCCAATACACGTGATATTCAGGAGATGATGGATACCCTGATGAGTGGAAAACACTCGTTTACGAGTCTGGAAAAGACGCGCAGGAAACATCTTTTGCATCAGTTGTTGATTCAGTTATTGATGCACGTGAAAGAAGAAACTCCCCCTGTAGCGGGGATGGATTTGACACTTGATTATATGACGCATCAATATATGGAAGACATTCGAATTGATCAGATGGCCCGCATGGCAGGGCTTAGTGTGAATCATTTTATAAGAACATTCAAACGGCAATTAAACATGACCCCGATCGAATATATCCTGAAACAACGTATGGCGAAGGCCAAGCAGCTGTTATTTTCTTCAGATAAAATCAAGGAAATTGCGGAGCAAGTGGGTTATAAGGACGAGCACTATTTCAGCAGAGTCTTCAAGAAAAACGAAGGAATCGCCCCAACGTTGTATATGAAAAATAAAGTAAATCGCATTGCCACCTTATATTACGGGTTGGACGATTATGTGATAACGCTCGGTTTGAGGCCAGTATCCGCTTTATCCTATGGTCAGAAGGTAGCTCGTCATGTTGCCATACCTGCGCTTCAAGCGCACAGTCATCAGGGACTTATCCTGGATAGCTTCAATCAGAACTATGATGATTTGAGGCGAGTCCAACCGGATCTCATCATTACAAGTGATCGTTTGGAGCCAAATGACTCCCTGAATCGTATCGCGCCTACCACCATGCTGGAGCACACCAACCATTTTGGCGAGAGGCTTCTGTATATGGCGGACATTATGGGTCGCACCGAACAGGCTGTACAGTGGATTGAACAACATGCTGAACTGAGCCGGGTTCTTCGAGGGCGCATTCAAACGAGGTGGGGGAAACAGAGTGCCATGTTCATCCGGGTGACTTCTCATTTCTACCGAATGTATGGATTGAACAACCAGACAGGGGCCCTGTTGTATGATGATCTGGGATTTTATTTGCCTCGTGATTTTCCGGAACAACAGTGGGCTGTAGAGAGTAAAGTTTGCGATTTGCAGTTATACGACGCGGATCATGTGTTTGTAATGGTCGATCCCACAGAAGAGGCACGTGCTCAACTGAGGCAATTACAGCAATCCGGTGAATGGTTGGCATTAAAGGCTGTTCAAGAAGGCCATGTATATAATGCAGGAGATATTTTTTTCAAAACGCTGGGTCCCACCGGACGCATGTGGGCCATGCGATATGTGGCAGAGCAACTTGGGGTTACCTTACGGTGATATTGTGCAAGAGAAGAGAGTGGAATAATCCATGGTAAGCCTGTATGCTTTTCCCTACTATAGTGATAATGATTATTATTATTAAATAGTAGAGGGGATTCACTACAAATGGTAAGACAGAGAGCATCAAATATGATACTGTTGGCCCTGCTTGTGCTCGTACTGGCGGCATGTGGCAAGACAGCGGAAGTAAATGAAGCAGCACCTCAGCAACAGGATACAACTGTGGAAGAGAGTGGTACACAAACGATCAAACATCTTAAAGGAACAGCGGTTGTACCGCAAAAGATAGAGCGTATGGTGGTATTATCTGCTGCTTACATCGATCACATGTTGACGATTGGTGAGAAACCAGCAGGCGTTAATGTAGAAGTTCGTTACGGAGGAGATTATTTGCCTTACTTTGCAGATCAGCTTTTCGGCATTCCAACGGTAGGGTCTGCAGACAGTCCTAACCTGGAGGCTATCCTTCAGATTGATCCGGATGTCATCGTTATTGAGAGTCGAACTGCGGAGAGTACGTATGATCAGTTGGAGAAAATCGCTCCGACGATTGTACTGGGTACTGAATGGCTGGATTTTGTTGATGATTCAACATATTGGACACAGGATCTGTTGACTATTGCCGGGATGTACAACAAAGTGGATCTGGCAAAAGAAAAGATAGCCGAGGTAGAACAGCAGGCGAAGCAACTAAAAGCGAAGATCGAACAACTGGATCAAAAAAAGTTGGCTTATCTGCGTGTAAGAGAGAAGACCTTGCAAATATACGCGGCAAAAGGACATCCAACCAACACACTTTTGTATCATGATCTTGGATTTGTGCCAACGACTGTGACACCTGCCGAACAACGTGAGGACCTGTCCATGGAGAAAATTGCAGATGTTGATGCTGATTTTGTAGTTCTGGAGATTGACCCAAATGCCGATGAGTATTTAAACAATATCAATGCAAGCTCACTCTGGAAGGGAGTACCGGCTGTTGGTGCAGATCAGGTCTATACGACAGACTCGTTCTGGTTGTTTAAGGGCTGGGGAGCAATTGGGCGCAGCGAGATTATCAACGAAGTTGAAGATATGATTCAATAGATGGGACGTTATCCAAGACAGGATTATTCAGAAATGTCGGAAGCATTACAGCATTTTTTTGTGACGACGATCCGGGTGGACTGCGATGATTCCAAGTATCCTTTCCGCGTGAAGGATCTGCTGAATGATGAGAAACGAAACTCGATATTGCATGAACAGGCTGTGCAGCAAGGGCTTCAACTGGGTGGCAAAGGAAGTGTGGCCGTTGGTACACTTTTTGCTAAGCGTTATTCAGTGTTCGTTATGTCCGTAATCTCAGCATTCAGTCTATATGATACTATACTTAGCATTGCAGACGATGATGTGCGGTTTGAATTGAATGGAGCAGGTGGCATGCGGTATGAGACTCTGCTGGAGAGAACCTTTCTGGAGGGTGGAGATCCTGTTCAGCGCAGATCAGAGAGCGGCTTGCTCAAAAAGAGAGTGTTGCTACATCTGGAACCTGTCCTGCGAGCGGTAGCCGTTGCTACAGGCGCGAGCGATAAGGTCATGTGGTCTCTGGTTGCCCATAATGTGCAACAATTGTATGCACGTATGATCAATGATCAGAGCATATGGAAGACAGATGAACGGCTTGCAAAGATTCAAGCAGATCAAAGCCTCTGGCTGGATCGACAAAACGATAATGCATGTACATTTGCCAATGAGTTGCAGCGCTTCGAACATTCCGGGTGGCAGGGATCGCCGTTCCTGATACGCCGATATTGTTGTTTGGCATATCAGGTTGGGAGCGGCAGTCACGCACATGAATATTGTAATAGTTGTCCGAAGCTGGATTCGGAATCCCGATTGCGCAAACTTCTCCAGCAGTGAACAGACACTTTTGTACCGCACGGTATGAATCTGTTTCAGACAATCCATGTTCTCTTCGGTTTCCAGTGGATAGAATCTATGATTGACAAGTTACACAACCTGCAGCGGCTTGAGTCAGCGTCTGCGGGTTTGTTGGCTTTGCACAGGGTCACAATACCTTTGCATTGAGGTATCGTATTCGTTATACTTCAAGCTATTGATCAATTAATCACTAACTATTGGAGGACGGATTATCATGGCTAAGGAAACAGCAGCGTCAGTTAACCGGCGAAATGATATTATCTCTGCAGCAATTGACGTATTCGCGGAAATTGGCTATTATCGTGCGACTACAGCCCAGGTGGCTGAACGGGCACAGATCTCACAGCCGTATATATTTCGTTTTTTCAAAACAAAGGAAGCTTTATTATTAACTGCAATTGAGGTCTCCTGGACACGGGTGATTGATTCGTTTCGAATTGTGGTGGAGACGGCGACGCCAGATCAGTTGGAGAATGATCTAATTGAAGCCTATGATACGATTCTGGAATCGCACAAGAGCGAAATATTGCTTCAGATGCAGGCGCAAACGATCCGGGAAGAAGTCATTCGTCAGGCGATGCAAAAAGGCATTAGTGATGTACGAAGTATGGTACTGGAAGCATTCACCGTTGCAGGAATTGCTGAACCGCTGAAAAGAACCATGATTTTTCTGGCAATCGGGATGTTGTGTAATGTATCTAATGCATTGGATATGCCGGAGCTGAAGGAACGATAGAGAGGGAGGTAAAGTCCCTTCTTGAATTTTAGTTATTGATCAATCACTAAATGGTTAAGAGAGGTCGATCTACGATGAAAATAGTGGTGGTAATAGATGGAATATACCCCTATGGCAGAAGACAAATGAACGAGGTAACAGAAGAACATCCAAAGCAGCCGCATACCCGCAAAGGCAAGACACGACTTGCATATGAACAAATGTTATTCAGCACAAGATGGAGCAGAGCTCAGGTGATGATCGTTCGCTTGCCAGATTATTATGGCCCAACGGCTAATCAGGCTTCTTATCTGGGTTCGACCCTTGAAGCGATAGCAAAAGGTAAGATGGCTTTTTTTATTGGAAATATGAAGGTGCCGAGAGAGTACATCTATTTACCGGATGCTGCAGTCATGGTAGTGGAGCTGGCAAGCAGAGAGACGACGTATGGACAGAACTGGAACATTCCTGGATCGGGGATCATCTCGGGTCATGACATCGTGCGATTGGCACAGAAGGCTGCGGGAAGAAGCAAACCTGTGATGGCGTTAGAAAAAGTAGGATTGTCGGTGATTGGACTAGGTGTACCCGTTATGAAAGAAATTGTAGAAATGTTATATCTGACCGAGGAACCCCTGATCTTGAGTAGACAGAAGTATGAGGAACGGATTGGCCCGGTTGTGGCAACATCTTTTGAAGAAGGAATTGCTTTGACGATTAAGGAGTTGAGTTGCAGGGGGGGGATAGGGAATATATTTTTTAGATAATAGTAATTGATTGATCACTAACTACCCATGAAGGTTTCATAGGTGTATTGAATAGGGGGCGCACAAAGCTAGTCCCGGGCATAGAGTGTACTATTGTAAAATGCGGAGATTGACGTGGTGTACAAGGAGGGGGGATTTTCTTGTGAGCGGTATGTCCAAAAGGAAACGCAAAATTTCCTCAAACAGTACAGGTAAAAGGAAAGCCAAAAAATTAAAAAAGCACTCTATCCCAAAGAAGAAGAGTAAGTCTTGTAAGAAAAGCAGACGTAAATGCAAAAAAAAGAAAAGCCACAGGATTCCTTTCCTTCGCGGCCCACGGGGTTATCGGGGAATGAGAGGATTCACTGGAGCAACAGGTGCGACTGGGTTAACCGGAGACCCTGGGTATCCCGGCATATGGGGAGCAACCTATTTAACAGGACGGACCGGAGTAACTGGAACCACGGGAAGTACCGGAGTTACTGGAGTCACAGGTGCAACAGGAGCTACCGGACTGATGGGCACCACAGGTGTAACTGGAAATACAGGATTTACAGGTCCGACCGGTCCAACGGGTGAGGCGGGAGCAACTGGATCTACAGGAAGCACAGGAGCTACAGGAACAACTGGCGCAACTGGAATTACCGGATTTGGTGTTACAGGCGTGACCGGTGCTACAGGAAATACCGGTATAACCGGCTTTACAGGTCCAACTGGAGTTGCAGGATTAGCTGGGGCTACCGGATTCACTGGAGCAACTGGTTCAACTGGAATTGGTGTGATGGGACTAACAGGATCTACTGGTGAAACAGGATTTACTGGAGCAACGGGCTCAACAGGACCGACTGGTGTAACGGGACCGACAGGGACTACAGGAGAAACTGGGATTACAGGTACGACCGGCTCAACCGGTGAGACAGGTTTGACTGGAACTACTGGTGAGACAGGTATCACCGGAGTTACAGGCGCTACAGGATTTACTGGGGAAATAGGAGCAACGGGAAGTACGGGTCCAACTGGAAATACTGGCATAACCGGCACGACAGGGATAACAGGTGCGATCGGCGCAACTGGTGCCACTGGGGAAACGGGACTTACTGGTACGACAGGCCCCACTGGGGGGATCGGGTCTACGGGAGTTACTGGCGTTACGGGTACAGCAGGTACGACTGGACTAACTGGCGCAACTGGTACTAGTGGAGAAACAGGCAACACAGGAACGACAGGAAGTACTGGTACGACCGGAGCGACTGGCGTCACTGGAGAGATGGGTCTAACAGGTATTACGGGTGAGACTGGAGTTACAGGAAGCACTGGTACTTCTGGAACAACAGGAACTACGGGGGCAACTGGATTAACTGGTGTGACGGGGGCAACCGGCACGACTGGTTTGACAGGATTCACCGGAGCGACAGGAAGTACTGGTGAGGCGGGGCTAACAGGAGTTACAGGCACGACTGGTCTAACGGGGCCCACCGGAGTCACTGGCGAAACAGGAATAACCGGAACTACAGGAAGTACTGGAATAACAGGTAATACTGGTGAAACAGGAGTTACAGGTACGACCGGATTACCTGGCGTTACGGGTACCACAGGTGTAACCGGTTCTAGTGGAATTACAGGCCTCACGGGAATTACTGGTGCTACTGGCACTACCGGTATCACAGGTACGACTGGTGTGACAGGACTCACTGGGGCCACTGGTATAAGTGGTGTCACTGGTGAAACAGGACCAACAGGTACAACCGGATTAACTGGCGTTACTGGAATTGCGGGCACAACAGGAACGACTGGAGTAACCGGTGCAACAGGTATTACTGGATTTACAGGCATTACAGGTGCGATCGGAGCAACTGGAGTCACAGGTACGACTGGTGTGTCAGGACCCACCGGGGATACAGGAGTAACGGGAACTACCGGTACCACAGGAGTAACTGGTGTTACCGGAGCAACTGGTGCCACTGGAGAGACGGGTCTAACTGGGAACACCGGCACGACAGGTGTGACAGGACCGACCGGGGCTACTGGAGAAACGGGTACCACCGGAGTTACAGGTGCTACAGGATCTACTGGGGCGATAGGGGCAACGGGAAGTACAGGTACAACCGGCGTTACTGGCATAACAGGTACGACCGGTACTACGGGAGTTACAGGCATAACCGGCAATACTGGTGTAACAGGAGCCACAGGAATTACTGGAGATACAGGTCAAACAGGGGTCACAGGAACGACAGGTGTGACGGGATCAACTGGCGCAACTGGAGAAACGGGGATTTCAGGTGCAACCGGAGTTAGTGGCACAACAGGAATTACCGGAGCTACCGGAATTACGGGTGCTACAGGAAACACGGGGACGACAGGTGTAACTGGAGAAACAGGGTTAACCGGAATCACCGGTGAGACCGGAGCTACCGGACTGACTGGTGTCACTGGGGAAACGGGACTAACAGGATTCACAGGCACGACAGGAGCGACGGGACCGACTGGGGCGAATGGAGCAACCGGAATTACAGGTATCTCGGGAGTGACTGGCGTAACTGGAACGACGGGAATTACGGGAGCCAATGGTGCGACTGGGATCACAGGAACCACGGGTACAGCTGGTGTAACTGGCCCAACAGGTGCGACTGGAGAAACAGGAAGTACAGGTTCCACTGGAGTAACCGGCGCAACCGGAACAACTGGTGCAACTGGAGAGACGGGGCTAACAGGAGTCACAGGTGTCACCGGGGAAACGGGTCTAACTGGAGCTACTGGAAGTACGGGTGCGACGGGAACAACTGGTGTTACAGGTGCAACCGGCACGACTGGCTTAACTGGCGTTACGGGTACAATTGGTGCAACCGGAGCAACAGGCGTCACTGGAGAGACGGGTCTAACTGGGAGCACAGGTACGACTGGAATAACCGGTCCGACAGGCACTACTGGTGTAACAGGAATTACTGGATTTACCGGCACTACGGGTGCCACTGGAGATACAGGTCCAACAGGGGTAACAGGTACGACTGGTGTGACGGGATCAACTGGTGCAACTGGGGCAACGGGAATTACAGGTGCGACTGGACTAACTGGTATTACCGGAACCACTGGTGTTACTGGGGAGACCGGTCTAACAGGGAACACAGGTGTAACGGGCCCTAACGGTTCGATTGGCCCAACTGGTGAAACAGGACCAACAGGCACGACTGGTTTAACTGGCATAACGGGAACAACTGGTATTATGGGAGTAACTGGAGCAACCGGTGTAACTGGAGTCACAGGTGTAACAGGCTCTACCGGTTCGACTGGTCCAGCAGGAGAGACAGGACTAACAGGTATAACTGGAACTACTGGAAGTACGGGCGCGATAGGAACAACTGGTGTTACAGGTGCAACTGGAGGTAGTGGCACAACAGGAATTACTGGTGTAACAGGCGCGACAGGACTCTCTGGTTCTACTGGTAATACCGGAGCTACGGGCATAACGGGGGTCACCGGAGAAACAGGACCAACCGGCACGACTGGCTTAACTGGCGTTACGGGTACAATTGGTGTGACCGGAGCAACAGGAAATACTGGAGTTACCGGAACCGGAACTACGGGGGCTACAGGAAACACCGGAACGACAGGTGTAACTGGAGAAACAGGGTTCACAGGACCTACTGGAGCAACCGGCTCAATCGGAACTACTGGAGATACAGGTTCAACAGGGGGCACAGGTACGACTGGTTTAACTGGCGTAACGGGAATTACTGGTGTGACCGGAACTACTGGCACTAGTGGCATGACGGGCACAACTGGTATTACGGGAGTAACCGGAGCAACAGGTGTCACTGGAGAGACGGGTTTAACAGGAGGTACAGGTGCAACTGGTATTACAGGTGCTACGGGTGCGACAGGACTAACTGGTATTACCGGAACCACGGGTACAGCTGGTGTAACGGGCCCAACAGGTGCCACTGGAGCAACAGGAAGTACAGGTGCCACGGGAGTAACCGGAACAACAGGTGTCACTGGAGAGTCGGGTCTAACAGGAGTCACTGGGGCCACAGGTGTAACGGGCCCTACCGGTTCGACTAGCCCTACAGGAGAGACGGGGTTAACCGGGGTCACAGGTCCGACTGGTGTGACGGGACTGAACGGTGCAACTGGAGAAACTGGAATTACTGGAACCACGGGTATCACAGGCGTGACCGGAGCTACGGGACTGACTGGTGTCACTGGGGAAACGGGTCCAACAGGATTCACAGGCGCGACGGGACCGACTGGGGCGACAGGAGCAACCGGAATTACAGGTATCTCGGGAGTGACTGGCGTAACCGGAACGACTGGAGAAACAGGGTTCACAGGACTGACGGGAGCGACCGGGGCCACTGGTGTTACTGGGGAGACCGGTCTAACAGGGAACACAGGTGTAACGGGCCCTACCGGTTCGATTGGCCCAACTGGTGAAACAGGACCAACAGGCACGACTGGTTTAACTGGCATAACGGGAACAACTGGTATTACGGGAGTAACTGGAGCAACCGGTATAACTGGAGAGACGGGTCTAACTGGAGTCACAGGTGTAACAGGCTCTACCGGTTCGACTGGTCCAACAGGAGAGATAGGACTAACAGGTATAACTGGAAGTACGGGCACAACAGGAATTACTGGTATTACCGGAGCTACGGGCATAACCGGGGTCACCGGAGAAACAGGGCCAACCGGCACGACTGGCTTAACTGGTGTTACGGGCACAATTGGTGCGACCGGAGCAACAGGCGTCACTGGAGAGACGGGTCTAACTGGGAGCACAGGAGCCACAGGAATTACTGGTGCAACCGGAATTACTGGAGCTACAGGTCCAACAGGGGTCACAGGTACGACTGGTGTGACGGGACCGACCGGTGCAACTGGAGAAACGGGAATTACAGGTTCGACTGGCCCAACTGGTGAAACAGGACCGACGGGCACAACTGGTGCAATTGGTATTACAGGTCCTACTGGTGCAATTGGTATTACAGGTCCTACTGGTGCGACTGGAGAAACAGGAAGTACAGGTGCCGCGGGAGTAACCGGCGCAACCGGAACAACTGGTGCAACTGGGCTAACAGGAGTCACTGGTGCCACCGGGGCTACAGGTGCAACGGGATCTACCGGTTTGACTGGCCCAACAGGAGAGACAGGATTAACAGGTATAACTGGAAGTACGGGTGCGACGGGAACAACTGGTGTTACAGGTGCAACCGGAGTTAGTGGCATAACCGGGGTCACCGGTGAAACAGGACCAACCGGTGCGACTGGAGCAACGGGAAGTACGGGTACTACGGGAGCTACTGGTGTAACGGGCACAACTGGAATCACAGGTCTAACAGGAATTACTGGTCCAACTGGTGTTACGGGATTAACTGGAGCCACTGGTGCGACTGGCATAACCGGAGTCACAGGTACGACTGGAGTTACAGGAGCAACGGGGAGTACGGGGTCCACAGGAATAACTGGCGTAACCGGGCCGACTGGTGCGACTGGAATTACTGGCCAAACTGGTGTGACAGGATCAACCGGAGTTACTGGACTTACTGGATTAACTGGGGAGACGGGTCTAACCGGGATTACAGGTGCGACTGGTGCCACTGGAATTACTGGGGCAACCGGTCTAACGGGTATTACTGGTGAAACAGGAATAACCGGCACGACCGGGGTAACTGGCATTACGGGTGTGACTGGGGCTACTGGAATTACAGGAGCCACCGGCATAACTGGCCAAACTGGAGAGACGGGTGTAACAGGGGTCACAGGTACGACAGGTGTAACGGGACCAACCGGTGCCACTGGCATAACCGGCACGGCAGGACCAACCGGTGCGACCGGAGCCACAGGGGAAACAGGTATAACAGGGGTTGCAGGAACGACTGGCGCGACCGGATCTACGGGAGTTACTGGCGTAACCGGCTCGACTGGAGAGACGGGTGCAACAGGCGTTACCGGCACGACAGGTACAACCGGAGCCACTGGTGCGACTGGCATAACCGGAGTTACAGGTACGACTGGTGCTACTGGAATTACTGGGGCAACCGGTCCAACGGGTATTACTGGTGAAACAGGAATAACCGGCACGACCGGGGTAACTGGCATTACGGGTGTGACTGGAATTACAGGAGCCACCGGCACAACTGGCCAAACTGGAGAGACGGGTGTAACAGGGGTCACAGGTACGACTGGTGTGACGGGACCCACTGGTGCTACTGGAGCAACGGGAACGACGGGAGTTACTGGCGTAACCGGCGCGACTGGTGCCACTGGCATAACCGGCACAACTGGCGTTACGGGTACAACCGGTACGACTGGAGCAACAGGAACCACGGGTATTACTGGCGCGACCGGAGCAGCTGGGGCTACAGGGCTCACAGGTGTAACAGGAGCCACCGGAAGTACTGGTTCAGCAGGAGTTACAGGTATAACTGGCGCGACTGGAGCAACTGGAGAAACAGGAATAACGGGAGCAACAGGAATCACAGGAACTACAGGTGCAACTGGGGTCACTGGGGTTACCGGAGCTACTGGAACTACTGGGGCAACCGGTGTAACGAGTGCAACCGGAGCTACGGGAGCCACTGGAGCAACAGGAATCACAGGAACAACAGGTGCAACCGGGGCCACGGGCTTGACCGGAGCCACTGGACCAACCGGCCCCAATTTTGCAACACAAGGGTTCTCGGCATTCCTAGCTACACTTTCGACAGCAACCAGCACACAGCTAACCAACTGGACGACCACGGCTCCTTATTACGGTAATGCCAACTTCAATGCAACCACAGGAAACTATACCGTCCCGGTAACTGGAAGATATTCGATTGTGGCCACAATCAATTATGCAACGACCGCAGCGATCGCCTTATCACTGGGTGCTGGAGTGAACCCTGCTTTTCTTGTCCAGAGGACATCACCTACGGTTACAACACTGGTTAGTGGTTTATTGCCCGTACTGAATATAGCCGTTACACTACTGACACTGCGGGCAGTGCTGGGAAGCGGTACAGTTACTTTGGCGGTAGAAGTGGCATTGAATGCGGGAGATGTAATTGGACTGTTCTATGCCGCAAACGGGCTGACGATTACGTTGAATCTGGGCAGTGGTGCTACGAATGGCATCGTGTGGTCTGTGCACGAGATCACCTAAAAAATTCTTAACGGATTGCGCCTATGGACAAATTCGTGAAGTTGTAATAAGTTAGTTTGAAGATATTCGAAATATCTTTTGGAAAGTGGACTAACAAGTGAGGTGGATTTCATGATTCCTATTTTGGGACGCATTAACGAATTAAGTCGAAAACAACGCAGCAGCGTTGGTTTGACAAAAGCAGAAAAAAGCGAGCAGCAGGAGCTTAGAAAACAATATTTGCAGGCTATTCGAGGTCAGGTGCTGACTACCATGCTGGCAGTATCCGTTGTGGACCCACTGGGTCATGATGTGACCCCTGAGAAATTAACCAATGAAAAATTGCAGCGCCGTGAACAAACCGGCCAATAGCATTCCCTTTTTGAAGACAGACCAAGGTTACATCTTGGTCTGTCTTTTTTTTATTTTCTGCAAATCATCCGTTCAGCAGGAACTGCATCAATAATCCAGTTAGGATTTCGTGCGAATTAACAAGCATGTCAGATATTTTTAGTTTTGATGACAATAAAGCTGCCGCGAACTTCAAAACATCCCCGATAACTCATATAATAACGCTAATATATTTCAAAAACACAAAGAAAAAGTACATTATTCTCAATATAACTGACAACAAAATAACATCAAATAATCAAAGAAAGACTAGTTCATATATGTATCTCGAAAGGGTTGAGGAATCATGAGCCTGGAAGCTTTGAATGAACGTGTGAAAAATGATCTGGATTATTTGTCATTTGGAGGCACCAATTGGGTACGTCCAAGAGAACATGCAGATGGTCATGTCTATGATGTAGTCATTGTGGGCGGGGGACAAAGTGGATTAGGGGCAGCATTTGGACTTCTTCGTGAACGGATCTCCAATATTGTCGTCATTGACGAGAATACATCAGGGCTGGAAGGACCTTGGGAGACTTATGCGCGTATGGTTACTCTGCGTACACCCAAGCATCTGACTTCCATCGATCTGGGTATCCCCTCGTTAACCTTTCGCTCATGGTGGGAAGCACAGGTTGGGCCCGAAGGTTGGGAAGAGGTAGATAAAATCCCGCGTGGGGACTGGATGAATTATTTACGCTGGTATCGGGAAGTATTGAATCTACCTGTGCTTAATGAGGTGAAATTGACACTGGTTGAGCCAATAGAGGACGGTATACATCGACTTCATGTGAATAAGGCAGGAGCTCAGACGAATGTGATACTTGCTCGCAAAGTAGTGTTTGCTACGGGAATACAAGGTGGTGGAGAGTGGCATGTACCTTCCATGATTGCGGATAGATTACCTCGGGAGCTGTATGCCCATACGTCTGAAGCGATTGATTTTGATCAATTAAAAGGTAAACGGGTTGCAGTGCTTGGCGGCGGCGCTTCGGCTTTTGATAATGCCAGTTATGCGCTTGCCACTGGTGTGGCGGAAGCTCATGTATTTGTACGGCGGGAACAGCTGCCTAGTGTTAATCCTATTCGCCAGATGGAACAATCCGGTATGATCGAGCGATACCACGCTCTTCCGGTTGCTGATAAATATGAAGTGATCTCTCATTTCTTCAAATTCAATCAACCGCCAACCAACGATACGTTTAATCGTGCGGCAGCCTGGCCTGGATTCGAACTGCATTTGAACTCGCCTTGGCTGAGTGTAGAAGCGACGGACCAAGGCGCAATTGTGCATACGGCACAGGGAGCATATACGTTTGATTTTCTAATTATTAGCACAGGGCTTCTCAGTGATCCGGCACTCCGCCCTGAACTGAGGCTCGTTGAGCCATACATCGCGCGTTGGGAGGACTGTTATGAGGCTCCGCCAGAGCATCGCAATGCATTGCTGGATGCACATCCGTATCTGAGTTCCGGGTTTGCAATGACCAGCAGAAGTGAACAGGGTGAGAAATCGTTGCACGGACTGTTTGTATTTAACTACTCTGCACTTGCCAGCTGCGGTCTGTCGGCATCGGCCATATCTGGGACCAAGAGTGCGGTGCCCAAACTGGTCACTGCCATAGCGGATCAATTGTTCCTCGATGATCGGGATGTTATTTTACAACAATTCTATGCGTATGAAGAACAGGAATTTACGGCTACGTGGGTGAAAACGGGTGCCCTCGCGGAGTAATCGCACCCCATAAGATTGTGAACGTGTGGCATCTGATGCTGCACGTTTTTTTGTTTTTCACATGATGAAGGTTACACTTGCCTTTAATTTGTTGTAAAATGTCGGTTGGAACATGTTAAAGGCAGGGATAATAGATGAATGAAATGAACTATGAACAATTTAGAGCCCATTTGAAGAAAGCGTCACGTAAACGAAATGTACCTTTGATTAAGATCGTTGCATTTCAAGAGAAATACATGAAGATTGAAGAAGTGCAATATTTTGATGTGGAACAAAATCATATGAGTGTTCAGGCCTGCAATACGTTGTGGATGCATCTGGAGAATAAATCTTTCCGTAATATGGTGTCCCAACATTTGCAGTTTTATAGAGACATGGAGAACCTGGGTCGGCATTCCTTTGAGAATCTGATCAAAGAACTATATGATACGTCTGTTCCTGTGCTGCTCGATTACAATCCCGCTCATTATTACACCTCTGGGCAGCTCGCTGAGATTCTGGTCATGGATGAGGAGAGGCTGATTGAACAATTGGAGATGGGCCGCTTCAAGGGGGCGTTTATTAATGAGGATGGCAAATGGCTTAAACCCAAACCGGATGTAATGCTTGTAGAGTCATAAACGTCATGAGATTCCCATGAAAAGCAAAATCCTGCAACGCCGCGCATCAAGCGCTGGAGGCTGCAGGATTTTTAATGGAGATTCGAAAGGTTGCGTGTTCAGGAGTCAGAGAAAGGGACGATTGGACAAGGAAATAAGTCGAAAGATGCGGGTTTTTGAATGTTTTTAAATTATTTTGAATGAAAGTGGTTGTTTTTTGAGGAGTTTATGATACTATAGAAGCAGTTGGAGGAATGAAGATGCTGACTGAAGAACGATATGCTGCAATTATAGAGCGCTTACATTTACAGGGAATTGTGAAATTGCAAGAGCTTGTTGATGTGTTAGGTGCTTCTGAATCAACGATTAGACGTGACTTGATCGATCTGGAGAGTCGTCAGATGCTCAAACGCATCCATGGCGGTGCCGCCCTGGTGAATGAAAAAACGCTGGAACCGGGCATGGAAGAAAAAACGTTCAAAAACATTCAACAGAAAATAACGATTGCCCGTTTGGCTGCACAGGAGATCGAAAATGGCGAATGCATATATCTGGATGCAGGAACGACAACGTTAGCCATGATTCCTTTTATTGAAGCTAAAGACGTAACGGTGGTTACCAACGGACTTTCACATGTTGAGGCATTGGTAAGCAAACGTATTCGCAGTTACTTGCTCGGAGGTATGATGAAAATTCATACGAAAGCAGTCATTGGCAGTATCGCATTACAGAACATGGATAATTTCCGTTTTGATAAATGTTTTCTTGGAAGCAACGGAGTTGATCCCGAAATGGGGTATACAACACCGGATCCGGAGGAAGCCTTGATTAAAAGGCGTGCACATCAATTGTCGGGAAAATCTTATGTGCTGGCTGATTCCAGCAAAATAGGGGAAATTACTTTTGCCAAATTGTTTGATTTGGAGGAGGCCGATTTGATTACCGAGCAGATGCCAGAACATTGGCGGCCTGGAATCGCCCAGAAAACTAAAATAATTGAGGGATAACGATGATATATACGATAACACTTAACCCGTCCATTGATTACATCGTGGAAGTGGATGAGCTGAAGCTTGGCGGATTGAATCGAATGAATCGGGATTTGAAGCTCCCTGGAGGCAAGGGCATTAATGTCTCTCGCATACTGAATCAACTTGGAGCAGATAACACGGCCATTGGTTTCCTTGGTGGATTCACAGGACGTTTCATTAATGACAAGTTGCAAGAAGATAACATCCGGACAGACTTTGTCACGATTGCAGACGATACTCGCATTAACATCAAGCTGAAGCATGGAGAAGAGACAGAGATTAATGGTCTTGGACCTGCAATAAGTGCAGAAGAGGCAGAACAGCTGCTTCACAAATTGTCTTCATTGCACAAAGGAGATATTGTCATTCTCTCCGGAAGCGTACCGCCTTCACTTGGAACGGATTTTTATGATCGTCTCATTAAAGTCTGCAAGCATACGGGTGCCGAATTTGTAATTGATACAACGGGCCCTGCGTTAATGGAAGCTCTTGAACATGCACCATTGCTGGTGAAGCCAAATCATCATGAACTGGCTGAACTGTTCGGTGTAACGATTGATACTCGCGAGGAACTGGTGTTATACGGGCGTAAGTTGCTGGAAGCCGGTGCTAAACATGTGTTAATCTCCATGGCAGGAGAGGGTGCACTATTCATTACCAAAGCGGAAGTTCATCATGCAAATGTGCCAAAAGGCACTGTGAAAAACTCGGTTGGTGCCGGTGACTCCATGATTGGCGGATTCGTAGGTACCTATGTACAGAGCGGAGATTTGCTGGAAGCTTTCCGCACAGGGGTTGCATCTGGAAGCGCGACTGCGTTCTCGGATGACCTGGCAACACGTGAACTGATTGACGAATTGCGCAATCAAGTAACCATTACGACGATCTAGTCTAACGGTCATATAAAAGGTTTTCATTGTAATTGTAATGTAGTGAGGCCTGCCCATGCAGGCCGACTGAACTTAAGGGAGTGTACCAAGATGAGAATAACAGACTTGATGATCCAGGAAACGATGATCATGGACCTGCAAGCCACAACCAAAGATGAGGCTATTGATGAACTAATTGCAAGCCTGAACCGAAGCGGACGTATTAATGATCCGGTCCTATTCAAGGAAATGATCTATAAAAGAGAAGCTGAATCCAGCACGGGTATCGGTGGCGGAATTGCGATGCCGCATGCCAAAACAACAGCGGTGAATGAACCAACGGTTGTATTTGCCAAGAGTAGAAAAGGGCTTGATTTTGAAGCGTTGGATGATCAGCCAGCTCATGTGTTCTTCATGATTGCGGCTCCAGAAGGCGCAGGTAATACCCATCTGCGTACGCTTGCAGCTCTTTCCAGGTTGTTGATTGATAGCGATTTCATCTCACAATTGATGAGTACAGATACACCTGCGGAAGTTAGTGCATTGTTTGATGCCAAACAGGCGGAAGCAGCGGAGAAGGAAGCAGCGAAAGAAAAAGCAAAAGCTGAAAAAGAAGCAAATGCCGCATCCACTTCTACTAGTGGTCAGCAACAAAACACTTCTGGTGTGATTGTAGGTAATGCCAATTCGGAAGATTTTGTTGTTGCGGTGACAGCCTGTCCAACAGGGATAGCGCATACGTTTATGGCTGAAGATGCACTTAAAAAGAAAGCTCAGGAAATGGGCATCAATATTCGCGTAGAGACGAACGGTTCCGAAGGAGCACAGAATGTCCTGACGGCTGATGAGATCGCTCGTGCTAAAGGGGTTATCGTTGCCGCAGACAAAAATGTAGAGATGGCACGTTTCGATGGCAAACCGGTATTGCAAAGACCGGTGAGTGATGGAATCCGTAAACCCGAAGAGCTGATTCGCAAAGCTGTTAACGGCGATGCACCGATCTATCGCAGCCAAGGCGGAAATGCCAAGGAAGAGGGAGCAAGCGCTGGTAAAATCAGTGTAGGTAGCAAAATCTATAAAGATCTGATGAATGGTATCTCACATATGCTGCCATTTGTTGTAGGTGGCGGTATCCTGCTTGCAATCTCCTTCTTGTTTGAGCAGATTGCTAGTCCTGAAAATCCGATTGTACAGCTGCTTCAAACGATTGGTGGCGGAACAGGTGCATTCCACTTCCTGATTCCCGTACTTGCCGGATTTATCGCGATGAGTATTGGTGATCGCCCAGCCCTGATGCCTGGTATGGTCGGTGGATTGATGGCGGTTAACTCAAACGCCGGTTTCCTTGGTGGTTTGGCTGCCGGTTTCCTGGCGGGTTATGTAGTTATTGGTCTTCGTAAGTTGTTCAAAGGATTGCCAAAAGCAATTGATGGCTTGAAACCAATCTTGCTGTATCCGGTATTTGGTTTGCTGATCGTGGGTGCCATCAGTTTCTATGTCTTTGATCCAATCTTTGGTTCCCTGAACACATGGCTTGTAGATGCGCTTGGTAATCTGGGAACAGGTAATGCGGTATTGCTGGGCTTGCTGCTTGGCGGTATGATGTCCATCGATATGGGTGGACCGTTCAACAAAGCAGCTTACACGTTCGCTATCGGCGTATTCACATCCAGTGGTAACACAGACGGTGCATGGATGGCAGCGGTTATGGCAGGTGGTATGGTGCCTCCTCTGGCGATTGCACTTGCAACAACGTTCTTCAAATCCAAATTTACAGAGCAAGAACGCAAATCAGGCCTGACTAACTATGTACTTGGATTCTCGTTCATTACAGAAGGTGCAATTCCATTTGCTGCGGCTGATCCATTGCGTGTATTAACTTCTTGTATTCTGGGTTCCGCTGTTGCTGGCGGATTGACACAACTGTGGCACATTAATGTACCAGCTCCGCATGGCGGGATCTTTGTTGCAGCACTGGCGAACCACGCAGTATTGTTCCTGCTCGCTGTTGCGATTGGTTCTGTGATCTCCGGTCTGATTCTGGGACTGTGGAAGAAGTCACCAACGCTCGTGAAGTAACAAATATAAGTAACATCTCCTGGGTGAAATTCACTCGGGGGATGTTTTTTTATTTGAGTTTTTTCGTCGCGTAGTGGAAAGTTGCCTCCGGATTTGTGTAAAATTCTTATTTAGCTTTTACATTCATATGTGGTAAAATAAATATAATTATATTTTGAAACTATGTTTCGTCTGATGAAACTTGTGCAGGAGGAATTGGAATGTCTGATGTAATCAAAAGTCAGGTGCAGAAGCAGTTTGCGGAAAATGCAGGAAAATACGTGACGAGTGCGGGGCATGCCAAAGGTGAGGATCTCGCGTTGCTAGTGGCTTCATCTCAAGCCACTCCGGATATGAACGTGCTGGATATCGCCACTGGGGGAGGGCATGTTGCGAATGCTTTGGCTCCACTTGTTCAGCGGGTGACAGCTCTCGATCTAACAGAAGAAATGCTTCAGGTGGCTGAACAATTTATTAAGGGGAATGGACACGATAATGTAGATTTTGTTGCGGGAGATGCAGAGAAGCTGCCATTCGATGATGATGTCTTTGACCTGGTGACCTGCCGAATCGCTGCTCACCATTTTCCGGACGTTTCTTCGTTTGTTCATGAGGCATTACGAGTAATGAAGCCCGGTGGAAGGTTGTTATTTATTGACAACGTGGCACCTGAACGTGATGAGAATGACCAGTTTTACAATGAAGTGGAGAAGTGCCGGGATGCAAGCCATGTTCGAGCATGGCGCAAGACGGAATGGATTCATATGCTGGAGTATGCGGGCTTCCGAATGGAAATGATGGTTTCCTTCCAGAAGCGTTTTAAATTTGAAGAATGGTGTAATCGTGCAGCACTGCCGGAACGGGAGAGAGGGGAACTTGAAGCAAGCATGTTGAGTGCACCGTCCATCATCCGGAAATTTTTTAATTTTGAAGTGACAACGAACGGGAAGCTCGACAGCTTCGAAGGAGAAAGTGTGTATATCCAAGCGATTAAACCCACTTATGCCTGATTAGGTGTCGATAAAATAAAACAAGCAGAGTACCTTGAACAGGTAGATCTGCTTGTTTTATTTTGCATATTTATATTCAGAGCGACAGTTCAGGGTTTTAGTATAACTTTGGTACATTCGTCTTCATGATCATTGAAAATGCGATACGCATCGCTTGCATTCTCCAGTGAAATCCGATGGGAGATGATCTCCGTTGGATCAAATTCACCAGCAGTGATTTTGCGGAATAATTCAGGCATGTAATGTATAACAGGAGCTTGTCCCATTTTAAGATTGATATTGCGTTCAAACAGATTACCTAACGGGAACATGTTGTAGGAAGAGCCATATACACCCGTAAGTTGAAGAGTACCGAATTTGCGAATGGCCTTCATGCCGATTTCGATCGCGCTTAGTGAACCGCCATGAAGTTTCAGTTTCTGTCCGATTTCTTCCAGCATGTTCTTTTTACCATCCATACCTACACAGTCGATAACAACGTCGGTCCCGCCTTGTGTAATCTCACGAATGTGCTCACCCATATCATCGTAATCTTCGAAATTAAAGATCTCTGCATCATTCAAACGTTTGGCTCTTTCCAGTCGATAGGGCAGGCGATCCACAGCAATAACGCGTTTGGCACCTTTCATCCAGGCGAACTTCTGCGTCATCAGCCCAATGGGTCCACTACCGAGTACAGTGACTGTATCTCCCGGTTTAACTCCGGCATTCTCCACGCTCCAATATGCGGTTGGAAGAACATCGGACAGGAACAATAAGGCTTCATCTTCCAGTTCACAGGATTCCGGAATCACAAACGGAGTAAAGTTCCCGTAGGGAACACGCAATAATTCTGCCTGACCTCCGGGGTGATTTCCGTAGCGTTCGGTGAACCCAAAATAACCACCTGTATGAATATCCGGATTACCATTGGAATTATCGCACTGGCTCTCCATGTCATGATTGCAATAGAAGCATTCACCACAAGCGATGTTAAAAGGCAGGACCACGCGGTCCCCCTTCTTCACACGTGTCACTTCCGGACCTACTTCTTCTACAATGCCCATCGGTTCATGACCGATAACGTAATCTTTGGCAGCTGGCAGAGCTCCCTGATAAATATGCAAATCTGATCCACATATAGCCGTGGAAGTAATACGAACGATAATGTCATCCTTCTGTTGCAGTTTGGGGTCTTCAACCTCTTTGACTTGAATATCCTTGATTCCCTGAAACGTAACAGCTCTCATCTTCATATTCCTCCTTATATAGTGGGATTCTCTGACAATTACCCCATTTCAGCACAAATGATATAGGTACATACTAAATTAAACGACAGGCCATTTCACTTTACGCAAGGCATCGAGCAACTCAGGCGGTGCATTTAGATTGTCACGGACCAAATCCCGAGGGGTTAATGCCATCCACTGATTCAGCGAGACATCCTCAAAGCGATCACTTCGGAATATCTCCAAAAACCATAAAGTGTCTGTACCGGTATTCTGTATATAGTGTCCCATTGCGACAGGAACATATCCGACATCTCCAGCCCGATAATCAAATGTGCGAGCAATGCCATTGCCTCCAAAGACGGTCATTCTTCCTTGTCCTGTCAGATAGTATTGCCATTCATCTGCATTAGGATGCCAGTGCAGTTCACGCATGGCGCCAGGTCGGATCTCAACGAGGGCGGCTGCAACGGTAGTTGAGATGGGGAAGTTGGTGGAGTCGACAATCCGTACACTTCCGCCAGGTGTAATGAGCGGTTCTTGGGCCAGCAATCGGTGTTTGAATGTGAGAGGAACGGTGCCATATGGCGACTGAACTTCCTGGCTCTCGATGGAACCCGGGACAGTATCTTGGAAAATGTACACCTGTTCCTTCGGCATTGACTGAAAAGCGGATTCAGGCACGCCGAAATTGACAGACAATACCTCTGGTGGGGTATGGGCAAACCAATCCGATATGGATAACGTATTCAGATCGGAGAAGGACCCGTCATCAAACACAAGCAGAAATTCACAACCATCCTCCAGCCCCTGAATGGAATGGGGTAGACCTTTGGGGAAAAACCAGAGATCGCCAGGCCCGACATCCGCAATAAAATTACGTCCGTTCTGATCTACCGAAGTGATTCTTGCCGTTCCCCAGATCATATAGGCCCACTCGGATTGTTGATGCCAGTGCAATTCCCGTACACCTCCGGGTGTCAGGCTCATGTTTACACCAGCCAGTGTAGTGGCAATAGGGAGATCCCGTACGGTGATTTCACGTGACCAACCGCCATGGTTCAATTGCATATGTGTATCGGAAAAAGACATTCTCAGATTGGGCAATAGCCCATTATCGGTTGCTGGAGGTACCAGCATATCGGGGTTTTGTCTATCTCTCATGACGTCTCTGGGTCCCAGGTCAGGTCCTCCAGCGCCATCACTACGAATGGGTTGCGGGATAAGCATTGGTTTTTCGTTTGGTTGTTGTCCTTTGGTCATTAAGTAATCCCTCCAGATTCAGTAACATGTCACACGCGACATTGTATCGTTATGTTTACACCTATGAATCAGGGCCTGGATAATATGAAGGACAAACGACAAAAAAAGACGCGACCGCATGCGGTCACGTCTTTATACGTATGTGAGATAGTCGAACAATCCTTGAATCCGGTCGGTTATCGAATCAGATGAAGGCAGAATTCTAGATCGGATTGTAAATGCTCTTTCATGAGTCGTTCAGCCGTCTGGCCGTCATGTGCCTTGATCGCTTCGCAAATCTGATGATGCTCTTCAATGAGGAAGGGGCGCTGATAATATACAACCGTCTGCCGGAATAGATAAATGACGGATTGCATTTTGTCGAACAGATCAATCATCAATGCGTTATTACTCGCGCGCATAATGATTTCGTGAAACTCTTTATTGGCTTCCATAATCTCTTCTTTGCTTCCGGTATGTCCCACGTGCACGCAATGCTCAAGAGCCGTCACTTCCTGTGCAGATAAGAAGGCAGCAGCGCATTGTGCCGCATGTCCCTCCAGTAATTTTCGTAATTCAAACGTATTTCTCAGATCGGTCTCGGTTAGCTTGACGACCCGTTTGTTTACGACTAATCCTTCCTGTTCCAGGCGGCGGATGGATTCTCGGATCGGAGTCCGGCTGACATTAAGATCGGTCGCCAGCTTCTCTTCCACAAGTTTGGTTCCCGGAGAAAGGGTACCTTGCAAAATCATGTCCCGCAGCACTTCATAGGCCTGCTGATAGGCTGGGCGGGACTTGTCCGTACTTGGTTGCATTGTATTTCACCTCTACCTTTACTTTAGCGAAAATGAAGGCAATAAACAACAAGATAAAAAACCAAATTTTAAATTTCGGATACATAAATAATAAAATTGTATACAAAAATTAAAATGTTGTGTACAATAACGAATGTGAACAGCAATGATAGCGATTACAAGAGTGAAAAGCGAAGAATTTAGGCTGGAGGGATTGCAAGATGAAGAAACGAATTGGATTTATTGGACTTGGTATTATGGGACGTCCTATGTCATTGAACCTGATCCGGGCGGGATATGATGTAAGCGTATACGATATTAATCAGACGGCTGTGAAGTCATTGGCTGATGCGGGAGCGCGAGGCGCAGCATCTCCAAAAGAGGTAGCTGAGCATAGTGATGTCATCTTCACGATGCTGCCCAATTCAGAGCATGTTCGCAGCGTAATCACAAGTGAACAAGGTGTGCTGGCAGGAGCCAATAAGGGAAGTATCATTATCGATATGAGCTCCATCTCACCGGTTGTTTCCAAAGAGCTGGCTCAGCTTGTATCCCAATCGGGATTATATATGTTGGATGCACCTGTAAGTGGAGGAGAACCCAAAGCAATAGACGGTACACTCGCCATCATGGTGGGTGGTAATGAAATGATTTTTGAATCTGTGAAAGAAGTTCTGCAAGTGGTCGGACAGGATGTAACACGAGTGGGGGATAATGGCTCCGGTGCAACCGCCAAGCTGGCGAATCAGATTATCGTGAACCTGAATATTGCCGCCATGTCCGAAGCGCTTGTATTTGCAGCGAAGGCTGGTATCGATGTGGAGAAGATGTATCAGGCGATCCGCAGCGGGCTTGCTGGAAGTGCGGTACTGGATGCAAAAGTACCACTCATTCTGGATCGTAACTTTGTCGCTGGAGGACGGATTGATATTAACCTCAAAGACATGACCAATGTGATGGAAACGGCACATGATATCGGGGTTCCTTTACCGCTCAGCAGTCAGTTGCTGGAGATCTTCCATGCACTGAAGATTGATGGTAAAGCCGCAGATGACCATGGCGGAATCGTTCAATATTTTGAGAAACTCGCAGGTGTAGAAGTGAGTCGCACCCAATAAAAAATTTAAAAAAGAAAAATAATTTTAATAGATATAGATATGAGGTGGAGAGACATGACCTATCAAACGTTATCGGATATCCCCGCAGCTCTTCGGACGGACAACTCTTCTGAAGGATTGCGAGGACAGATTAAACAATTGCAGGATGCGAGGGCACGCAAAATTATCGTGCTGGATGATGACCCAACTGGTGTACAGACGGTTCATGATATTGATGTGTTGACGCAGTGGGACAAGCCACTGTTGCAGGAGGCATTTCGATCCTCTGAATCGTTATTCTATATTTTGACCAATACACGAGGGCTGGATGCAGATTCCGCGGAACGTATTAATCGGGAGATTGCCCGCAATGTGCAAGAGGTTGCAGCAGAGGAAGGAACGAGCTTCACCTTTGTCAGTCGTAGTGACTCCATGCTGCGTGGGTATTATCCGCTGGAGACGGATGTACTGGCCGAAGAAGTGGCGCGTGTCAGCGGACGTGCATATGACGGACAACTGATCATTCCAGCATTCTTTGAGGCAGGACGGGTTACGATAGGCAACACGCATTATATGGTCGAAGGTGAACAGTTGATTCCAGTTCATGAGACGGAATTTGCCAAGGATAAAGTATTCGGGTATGAGCATGGAGATCTGCCATCATGGGTCGAGGAGAAGACTTCAGGCCGTATTCAGGCTAGTCGCTGCCTTACCATTTCACTGGAGGAGATTCGTCAAGGTGTCGATATGGTCAAAGCAATTTTGCTGAAAGCCGAAGGCAATGTACCGATCATTGTGAATGCGCTCTCTTATGCAGACATGGATGTACTTTCTCTGGCTTTGCTGCAAACGGAGGATGAGGGTAAAGCTTTTATTTTCCGGACGGCGGCCTCCTTTGTCAAATCGTATGCAGGCATCTCGGATCAGGCATTTCTGCCAAAAGAACAGCTGATCGCAAGCGGACAGGAACAGCATGGAGGTATTGTTGTTGTTGGTTCCTATGTACAGAAGACGACACGTCAACTGGAACAACTGCTTACGTTTCCAGGCATCATAAGTCTGGAGATCGATGTGGAGCGTGTATTAACGCCGGATGGATATACCGAGGAGATTGGACGAGTTATTGGGGAAGCGAACAGGCAGCTTGCGCAGGGGAACAATGTTGTTGTATACAGCAGCCGTAAGCTCATCACCGTCGAAGGACATGAGGGTAATTTCAAGATCAGTCAGACGGTATCGTCAGCTTTGGTCGAGATTGTGCAATCCCTTGAAGTCGTGCCAAAGTTCATTATTGCCAAAGGTGGCATTACATCCAGTGATGTGGCAACAAAAGGTCTGGCTATACGCAAAGCAAGGGTGCTTGGTCAGGTGGCTGCGGGTATTCCGGTATGGTTGACAGGGGAAGAAGCCAAATTCAATGGTATCCCATATATCGTGTTTCCGGGAAATGTTGGCGGGGAAAAAGCCCTTCTGGAAACGGTTGAGAAGATCGAAGCTTAAGCTTATTACGAAGGCGCGCAGTGTTAAGGTCTTTTGACCAGTGTAATACTGCGTGCTGACACAACATAACAACTTGGGGGAGGCTATTCGGATGTATTCCGTATTCGGTCTTAGTCATGATGCAAGTCTGCTGCTCTACGCACTGATATCCATTCTTGGATTGATTCTGTTGATTGCCAAATTTAAAATGAACCCGTTTGTTGCCCTGATCGTGGGCGCTATCTTTATGGGATTGATCTCGGGTATGCCGTTTACGGATATCGTGAAGTCCTATCAGGAAGGTGTTGCAAGCGTTCTCGGATTTATCGCGATTGTTCTGGGACTTGGAACGATGCTCGGGAAACTCATGGCCGAGTCTGGTGGGGCCGAACGAATAGCCCAGACACTTGTTCGTGTCTTCGGGGAGAAGAACGTACACTGGGCGATGATGGTTGTTGCGCTGATCTGTGGTATTCCGGTATTTATCCAGGTCGGGATCGTACTGCTGTTCCCGCTGGTATTTGTTATTGCAAAGCATACAGGGACATCACTGATCAAAATCGGACTTTCACTTGTCGCAGGTCTTGCTGTGGTGCACAGTCTGATTCCTCCTCATCCGGCGGCGATGCTCGCGGTAGGAATCTTCAATGCCGATGTTGGTAAAACGATCTTCCTGGCTCTGATTGTATCCCTTCCAGCCGCAGCGATTGCAGGTCCACTCTATGGAACATGGATTTCCAAGCGGATCAAAGTTGAGACCTCAAGTGAACTGATGGAACAGTTCACCGAGACCAAAGATCGGGAACTGCCTGGTTTCGGTATCACCCTCTTTACGATTTTGCTTCCGGTTATCCTGATGTTGCTCGCTACGATTGTGGATCTGATTTTGCCAGAGACGAACGCGTTCCGTCAGGTTGTTGATTTCATCGGTAGTCCGATTATTGCCCTGCTGCTCGCCCTGCTCTTTTCCTTCTATTCTTTTGGATATGCACGTGGTTTCAGCAAACAGCAGATATTGAAATATACGAATGATTGCCTGGGCCCAGTTGCTTCCATCATCTTGCTGATCGGTGCAGGCGGCGGATTCAACCGTATCCTGACAGACAGCGGTGTAGGTGATGCGATAGCGGGATTTGCCCAAAGTGCACATCTGTCGCCACTCGTACTGGCCTTTGTCATTGCCGGATTGATTCGTGCAGCGGTAGGCTCAGCTACGGTGGCGATGACAACAGCAGCGGGTATTGTGGCTCCAATCGCCATGACGATGCCGGGGGTAAGCCCTGAATTGCTGGTACTCGCAACGGGTGCGGGTTCGATTATTTTGTCCCATGTGAATGATTCAGGGTTCTGGATTGTCAAAGAGTACTTGAATCTGTCTGTGCCGCAGACACTTAAAACATGGACGGTCATGGAGACCATTCTCGGATTTGCTGCCTTTGGCATGGTGTTATTGTTGAGTATATTTATCTAACTGAAAAGAAACGTTAGGTGGACTTTGTGACAATGAAGAAATGCCCATAAATACCAATAAAGCTCATAATGCCCATAAACCTAAAAACACGCCGCTTTGGCGTGTTTTTGTTATCTTTATTACTCACGATCCGTCATGATTAAGATAGGTTGGTTGCAGGCTTTCCCGACTGCGTTGTACGAAAACGCTGCTCATAAATCTCGTTTACCCGCTTTAAAACGGCAGGGCCTTGCTCTGTAAAACGAAGTACTGCCGCTTTATTTTTCACCAGAAATGTACCGGATTCATGTCTGGTGGGTGATAAAGCCGCACTGTAGAGCAATGAAGCACCGTGACTTGGATGAGGGAAGAACCATTTCATAATGGGTTTGATATAGAAGGGCAGGCCGGATGTTTTGTTGCCCCTTAGCGTATTATTTCCACCGGGATCTACGCTTAGCAGTTGTATGCCATCCGCACTGGCAGATTTGGCAACCTCGCGTGTCCATAGAGATAAGCCGAGCTTCGAGGTGGCATAAGGACCAAACAGTTTTTTGAATTCGGCTGGACGTTCCAGGATGTTCATATCAAATTGTCTGACCATATTGAACGAGGTGGTGGAAGTATTAATAACTGTTTTCATCTGTCCTTTGAGTAATAGCTCAACTAATTCCATGTAGATGATGTAAGGGACTACCGTCTGAAGTTCAAAGTGTAGTTCATGCCCCTGATCAGAGAAACGAAGTTCGGCAGCGCTGCCTCCGGCATTGTTGAACAAGACATCGATCGAATCGGTATCGGATTTAATCTGATCTAGTGCAGTTCTCAGACTGTCGTAGTTGGTCAGGTTAGCTTGAACCCAACGGAGTTGACCCGAACGTAATGCGTTCTGAATATCGGTATCCTCGGATGGGAAAGCAGAGCGGTTGAGACCGATTACCTGCCATCCTTCAGCCAGTAACTTGCGTGTTAGTTCAAGACCAATGCCTGACGTTGAACCTGTGATGAGAGCGGTGCGAAGCTGATTTTGTATATTCATATATACCTCCAGATAGAGTGGGATTACAGAACGAATCTGTATGCTGCGCTCATTCTATAACTTGGAGTCGACTCCAAGTCAAGAGGTGTTGGGATGGAATGGATCATGCTTGACTTGGAGTCAGCTCCAAGTTGTAATATGTAGAGAAATGAATGTGGAGGAGGCCCATATGATGAGCGAGAAAGAAGTATTCTCCATTAAAGAAACGTCAGAACAGGCCGGATTATCAGAAGATACAATTCGTTATTATGAGAAGATTGGGCTGCTTCCTCGAGCGGAACGCAAAGCCAATCGCCATCGGGTATATCGCTCGGAGGATATCCATACGATGAAGTTGATCACTTGCCTGAAAAAAACAGGAATGTCTCTGGAGGAAATGAAGCCTTATTTACAAATGTCCATGGATTCCGATCTCGCAGATTTCCCGGATGAACGGGAGATGCTGGTGAATCACCGAAAGAAAGTTGAAGCACAGATTGCTTCGCTACAGCAAGTCGTTGATTTTATCGATGAGAAGTTGGAGAAACGAAGTATGTATCCTGATGAATGTCCTATTACCGGGGAGAACCAGTTGTCTGTTTTTGAAAAACACAACATATTCTCTTGATGGCGCTGCTGCCTATTTAAATCTGAAAACCCACGTCATGATGACGCGGGTCTTTTTGTTGTTTCTAGTTTTTAATATCGAGTGTATGACGAAGTCGTTTGATATCGCTTTTGGGAGGTAGACCATACATGCGGGCATACTCCCGGCTGAATTGAGACGGACTTTCATAGCCAACCTGGAACGCAGCGTCGGCGGCATCGGTTGAACCTGCAAGCAGCATTCGCCGGGCTTCATGCAATCGAATTTGTTTCTGGAATTGCAAAGGGCTCATGGCGGTAATGGCTTTGAAATGATGATGTAATGAGGAAGAACTCATGTTAATCATGGCAGCAAGTTGCTCAATCCGAAGTGGCTTGGCGTAATCGGATTGGATGACTTCGATCACCTCGGCGATGTGCTGTGCATGACTGTCCTGAATCGCAAACTGCTTGATGGAATGTCCATGTTCATCCTGAATAATACGATATAGAATCTCGCGGATAAACATAGGGGCAAGGACGGGAATGTCTTCAGGTGTATCCAGCAGCCGAACCAATCGGATCACAGCTTCAAGAAGGGAAGGTTTGGTTGAGCTAACAAACAGTCCTCTTCGTGTTGAATGGTCAGGTTTGGGTTGTGCAGAAGGCGTATCCTGAATCAGATCGAAAATCTGCCCTGAATCAAAATCCAGTCGAACACATAGATAGGGATGTTTGGTTGTAGCCTTTACAACCTGCCCTGAAATAGGCAAGTTTACGGAAGCTACCAAGTATTGTGACAAGTCGTAGGTGTAGCTCTCGCGGCCGAGTATAACTAATTTGGAACCTTGGGCGACAATGCAGAGGGCAGGCTGATGAACGGAATGTATGGGGTGTGAGATCTCGGAGGCACGGATTAAGGAAAGCGATGGAATTTCTGTTGTATGTATCCCATCATTTGGGGTGAAATGCTCAATAAGTTGAGCCAATTGTTGCTGCTGCTCCGTGATGCCCGTATCCGTTTCATTTGTTTTGATAAGCATGAATGGTAACCCCCCTTGTAAACCACTATTACTATTATTTTAAAATGCTCTGGAGGAATAGGCAAGAATACTGTGGGATTTTTCTATCGTACAACGACTGATCCTCTACATAATGGAGATAAGCAACGGAATCTTTTGAAGCAGAGAGGAGTGAGAAACAATGGAACGTAATTCAATGGGCGACCAACAAGAACCAAAACACCCGTATGTGGGGATGTGGGTCACGAAGGATGGATATATCAGACACGAACTTCTTCCTTGCGGTAGATATGATGAAGCGAGAGGGGATCGGCAAAGTGCATATCAGGGTCGCTATGTTGTTCATGGGAAACATATAGAATACGTGGATGATACGGGATTTACAGCGGATGGAGACTTCAGGGGCGGCGTTTTGTATCATGCAGGCATGGTTTTGTATAGAGAAAACGTACAATAACAACCAAATAAGGAGCGATTTAATATGTCCAATGTAAAAGGGAAAGTGGTTGTCATTACCGGTGCGAGTAGTGGAATTGGTGAGTCAACAGCTCGATTGCTTGCACAGCATGGAGCACATGTAGTTATTGGAGCTAGACGTATCGAACGTTTGGAGGCATTGGCCTCCTCGATTCGTATGGAAGGCGGATCGGTGGAGTATCATTCGCTGGATGTTACCAGATTGGAAGAGATGCAAACGATCGTTGACCTCGCTCAAACTCGCTATGGACGTATCGATGTTATTTTAAATAACGCTGGAGTCATGCCGCTATCTCCCCTTGAATCGTTAAGAGTAGATGAGTGGAATCGCATGATCGATGTTAACATTCGTGGTGTTCTGCATGGCATTGCGGCTGGACTGCCCGTCATGAAAAAGCAGGGTTTCGGCCAGTTTATTAATATCGCCTCTATTGGAGCCTATGCCGTGTCACCAACGGCAGCGGTGTATTGTGCAACCAAATACGCGGTCCGCGCCATCTCGGAGGGGTTGCGACAGGAAGTAGGCGGAGATATCCGTGTAACTCTTGTATCACCGGGCGTGACGGAATCAGAACTCGCGGATACGATCTCTGATGAAGAAGCACGTGATCTCATGAAAGAGTATCGACGCATATCCATTCCCGCCTCGGCGATTGCGCAAAGTATCTTGTTCGCCATTAGCCAGCCGACAGAGGTGGACGTAAATGAGATTGTAGTGAGACCGACAGCAAGCATGGCTTAAGTTCGGATCCTCTTTTGGTATATAATAGATTCAATTGATACGAAAAGAGGAATAGTGCAGTGACATTACAACAACTAAAATATGTGATCGAAGTTGCCACGCGCGGTTCCATGAATGAAGCAGCCAAAAGGTTGTTTATCTCGCAACCCAGCCTTTCGAATGCCATTCGGGATCTGGAGCAGGAGTTGCGAATTACCATTTTTGAACGTACCAATAAGGGAATATCGCTGTCTAAAGAAGGCGTTGAGTTTCTGAGTTATGCACGTCAGGTGGTGGAGCAAGCTGAACTGCTGGAGAATCGTTATCTGAACGCGAAGCCATCCCCGCAGCACTTCTCCGTATCGACGCAGCATTATGCGTTTGCGGTGAATGCCTTTGTTCGTCTGGTACAGCAGTATGGTCAGGATGAATACGAGTTGGCGCTTCGGGAGACAAAGACCTACGAGATTATTCAGGACGTGAAAAGCCTGCGCAGTGAGATTGGCATCCTGTATCTGAATGAGTTCAATGCCAAGGTAATTAACAAATTGTTAAAAGATGCAGGTTTGGTTTTCACGAGTTTGTTCATAGCCAAGCCCCATATCTTTATCAGTGTGAAGAACCCGCTGGCGAAGCAGGAGTCGGTTGCAATCGAGCAACTGCAGGATTATCCATACTTGTCATTTGATCAGGGAGAGTACAATTCCTTTCATTTTTCCGAAGAGATCCTGAGTACGTTATCTCACCCCAAAAGCATACAGGTCAATGACCGTGCAACATTGTTTAACCTGTTGATTGGTCTGAATGGTTATACGATCTCTACGGGCGTACTTAGCGCTGATCTGAACGGAAACGAGATTATTCCTGTACCGCTGGAATGTGAGGAAACCATTAATGTGGGCTGGATAAGCCACAAGAGTACATCTCTCTCCAATCTGGGCGTAGCATATGTCCAGGCTCTGCATGAGGCTATAGGGTCTTAGTGGTGTTGTATGGTTCATCAAAAGGCCGTTTCCGAATGATCGGAACGGTTTTTTTGTTGTACTACGATCTTTCAAGTATAGGGTGGTATGTTGTCATCCCGTGTAATAGAATGAAGGTATATGTCGAATAGGTGTGAAAGCACGAAGGGAGAACGGTTAGTGAGAGTTCTGTATCGAAATAAAAGTGAACAGCATGAGCTGACGGTATATGATACCAAAAAGCTTTATGGAGAGAAGGGGCGATTTCGTGTATTAGAGTTCTCCAACGCAGCTGTGCAGGGCGCAATGGATCTGGATGAGCCTGCCCGGATGGTGTTGGAGTATCCAAGAGCGATGGTACATCTAATGGAACAGAATGATCCTGCATTTGATAAGGTATTTGTGGTAGGACATGGTATTGGCACATTGCCCACCTACTTGTCTGATCGTCAGGTTAAGGTGGCTGAACTGGATGCAGAGGTCGCGGAGTTGAGCCAAACCTTTTTTGGATATAAGGGAAGTCCTGTACTCATTGGGGATGGTCGTGAATTATTAGGGCAGGAACCTGCAGGGACGTATGATTATATTATTATTGATGCCTTTACGGCAACGGGTACACCCGAGCAGTTTATATCCAGTGATTTTTTTGCCATGGTCAAGGACAAGCTGGACTCGGATGGATCTGTGCTCCTTAATGTGTTCGGGAGTGCTGGCAACGACCGGCTTGTAAATGCCATTTACACAACACTTCAGACACAGTTTGCTTATACACGTGCATTCGCATTGCCAACAGAAACAGCGGATGAAGTTCAAAATCGTATTTTAATGGGCAGTCATCACCCAATCGTATTTCAGGTTCGTCAGATGGCAGGGTTTGTAGAACAAGAGCCAGAAGAAGGATATATCATTGTCGATTAGGGCGATCCTGAACAGTGATTCTTCCAGGAAAGTAAAATGTCATTAAATCGTCAATCTTACGATGTAATTGTTAAGATTTCTCAAACTCTTTATTTGATCTTAACAACTTTCGTATAAGATAGAAGGAATATGCCTTTTCATGAAAATCCGGGGGAAGTAAACGATGATTGCACAGATCAAGAGATCTAGATTACGAAGAAAAATAAAAAACATCAAGAAGATCAGCCTCACGGCTTTACTCGGCGGGTTGGTCACTATTTCAGTTATAATGACATTGACCCTCATGGTCATCTCATCTTATACATCTCAGAAACAGTCACTCATTGATAACACCCTTTCGCTAAACTATGCAAGCGCTGTGCAAATGAGCCAAACGCTGGATTCGCTTTTTTATTCCATGCAGGAGAGCTTGAAATATGCAGCCAAATATTTCCCTGATATGGATCACTCCAATACAAAAGAGTTGAATTCCACATTGGATTTGGTTCGCAATAGCAGTAATTTTTTTAATTCCGTTTCTTTGGTAGATAAAGCGGGAGTAATCAGGTCTACCTCACCTTACTCACAGGCTAGTGTAGGTCACCATGTTAGTTCCAATGCAGCAAAAGAAGCGGTTAAATTGAGGACTTCGTATATCTCCGAAGCGTACCAGACACCCAGAACCAAACGCAGAATTGTATTTGTCAGTGAACCGATCTTTGATTCGGCAGGGGAGTACCAAGGAACAATCGGTGGAAATATCTTTTTGCAGGAAAATAATATATTGAGTCTGTCTTTTGGCAGTCAGCTCAAGACAAGTAATGGTTCCTACTTTTTTATTGTGGATAAGAAGGGCACTTTGTTATTTCACCCAAACACCAACCGAATTGGTGAAAATGTCAGTAAAAATGAAGTGGTGCAAAAGCTGCTAATAAACGAGAACGGTAAAGAACAATACAAAAACCTGGCAGGTGTGGATTCACTTGCAGGATATTACAAAGTTCCATCAACAGATTGGGGCATCGTAATCGTGTCTCCAACCCAAACGGTGTACGATCAGTTGAATCATCATATCCGTATGTTGTTGCTGTACACCTCAGTGCCTTTCCTGATCCTGACCCTTATTGTAGTTCGGGTTGCACGCAAGCTGGCCAGTCCTTTTGCTATGTTGGCTGATCTGGTGAATCAGGTCGATAAGGGTCAAGTGGATCTGCCGGTGATGAAGCCTCACTGGAATAGAGAGGCAGACCTTCTTACAAGAGCGGTTGTTGGCGCATTGGCGAACTTTAGGAAACAGACAAACCAGCTTGTCTATGATGCCAGAACAGATGTTTTAACAGGCATGAACAATCGCAGAACCTTCGAAGAAGTCATCCAGGAATGGATTCAGGATGAGGTGCCATTCTCCATTATTGTTCTGGATATTGACCGCTTCAAATCCATTAATGATACATTCGGGCATCATGCTGGGGATGAAGTACTGAAACACATTGCCAATATCATTCAATTGTCTGTTCGACCAGAAGATGTCTGTGCCCGGTTTGGTGGAGAGGAATTTGTAGTCTTGTTAAGAAATTCCGAGTCTAACGTAGCTTTTGAGATTGCTGAACGTATCCGAATAACGGTCGAAGAAAGTATATTGCCCATAGAACGTTCCGTCACCATCTCGGCTGGAATTGCTGAATATCCGAAGCACTCCACATCATCCACAGAACTGTTTCACTTGGCGGATAATGCATTGTATCAAGCGAAAGAAGAGGGGCGTAACCGTACGGTTACGATCCAGACGGTTATTAAATAAGCAGCAAAGAAGCTGTTCCCTAAAAACAGGGGACAGCTTCTTTTATGTTTTATACCTCTTGTGAGGATCTGGCCAGAACCTCATTTGTATACGTTTCTCCCCAATCTCGCATGCTGAAGATGATCGGCCGTAATGTTTCACCAAAAGGTGTGAGGGAATACTCCACTTTAGGTGGGATCTGGGGGTATATTTCACGATGAACAATTCCACTGCCTTCCAACTCTCGAAGTTGCAGTGTGAGCATACGCTGGGTGATGTCAGGAAACAATTTTCGGAGCTCGTTAAATCTCAAAGGACCAGAGAATAAATGATACAAAATGGCACCTTTCCATTTGCCTCCGATTACACTTAGGGTAACTTCCACGGAACAGCCGTATGGCGTGGGACATGGCTTGGTTGCGTCCTTTTTCATTATAAGTGCACCTCCACTTTACGGTGATTTCTATAGTATCTATTTGGGTGGTTACATTACATAAAGTACGTATAGTTCATGAAAGAGCATATCACTTATTATGCAGATTATAAACCCTAATTCTAGGCTCAGGCAGATGCGATGATGTCTATAAGAAAAAAAAGAGCCCCGGTTTCGTCTTGCGAAACATGGAGGCTCAATGTATTGAATTTTGTACATTATATCAGGGTTTCGAGGGAATATGCACCGGCTCCAGCGAGAGCAACACCAAGTAATGATCCGATCATCACAAGGTTATATTCGAATCCTCCGTTCAGATTCCATAGACCTTTATCGGCATGCACCTTGGCTATGGCTACAATCATCGGAAGAATGAGCAGAACGGCACCAACGATAATCCATAGACCGACTCCAAACAGGAATCCACCGATCAGTTCAGCAAGTCCGGCACACACTGCCAAGGCTCTAGCCGGTTTCAGGCCAATCGCTCCGAAGAATTCAGCCGTCCCTGATATACCCTCGCCTCCAAACCAGCCAAACAGTTTCTTACATGCATGTCCAATCATAATGAAACCAATTACGAGACGAATGATAAGTAGACCTGTGTCCAACATGAGATTAGTTCCTCTTCTCTGGATGTATAAAATATGATGATGAACGTATATACGCTACTTCAATGACGATAGAATGGAGTCACATAGAGCCATCGTTGCAATATTATCCTTGGCGCTGGAATATGGGACGGTCTGATTCTGGCAACACTTGATGAAGTGCAACATTTCACCAACAAACCCGCGTAGATAAAGGTCGCGATAAGCTCCTGACATGGGAGAGCCGGAAGGTGTATATACGGTATCTTGTTCCTCGAGAGATTTCCAGGGAAGGCTGGTCGAGCTTCGGGATTGATGAACAGTAAGTGTGTTGATCTCTTCAGCTGACGCAAATCCGTTGTCAAAGGTGACGAGTACACTTTCACTCTCCCGTGACCAAGCACTCATGCCGGTAAAATAAGCACTGCCTACTACGTTATTCTCAAATACAAGGGAAATGCTTTGATTAATGTGTTCCCCATCTTTCACGGCTGTGCCTGTAACTCGTATTGCTTCTCCGAATAAGTAACGCATCAGATCGACCATATGAATGGCAGCGAGCTTCATGAAATGTTCCTCATCCTTGCAAAATGGGGTACTGTCTACAGCGAATTTCATTTGGAATGAACGCACTTTACCTAACGAATTACTATCAATGAGTTCCTTGAGCTTCATATATACCGGAGCATAACGTTTCATAAAACCGACCATGACAACGACGCCAGCCTGCTCGGCAGCTTCTGCTACTGTGGCGGCTTCGGCTGCGTTCCATCCGAGCGGCTTATCCACGTATACATTCTTGCCAGCCCGAATACATTCGAGAACAAGAGCGGTCTGATCTATAGGCTGGGCGACCACAACGACTCCGTCACAAGTTTCCTGCTGTAACATAAGTCCAGCGTTATCATACGCTTTTCCGTTGCTGCCAAATCGCAGCAGAGCTGCTTCAGAGCGTTTCATACTGCGAGTAGCAATGGCCTGGATCTGCGCTCCGGCTTCAATAACAGAAGGGTAAATATTCGTGGATGCATGAAACCCGGCACCGATAAAGCACAGATTGGTTGTTTTCAAAGTGGATCTCTCCTTCATTTTTGCATTCGTTTCGATGGTATATTTGTTTAATACTACGATAGGGTGTTTGAAGTTGAGAAAAAAGGACATATGTCCTATTCTTAAATGAATAAAAAGAAGTTGCATTTTTATTTTGGAGCATGTATACTCTGAATTACGGTAAAACAAGGAATTGCTTCACCGGAACGCTTTTCATCGATGGATGAGGAGATACATATTATGCGGTCGTGGCGGAATTGGCAGACGCGCACGGTTCAGGTCCGTGTGGGCTAACCCCCCGTGGAGGTTCGAGTCCTCTCGACCGCATCTAACAAAAAAGGTTCGTGAGTTGCTCTAGGGCAATTCACGAACCTTTTTTTATTTTGTGGATCATTTGTGTGGAGCCTACATTTTGCTACTGGCATGCTTGCTAATGCTAATGTTGCCGCTGGCGCAGAATGACTGCCGTGATGATCCCGGCAATGGCTCCTGCAATACCGAATAGCGTAACACTGGCAACCACTTCAACCGACTGGAGACGAAACAAAAAAGCGATACCACTGCCGAAAGTGGTTCCAGCGAGAAATCCGAGCGAAATTCCTAATTCTTTCGTTAATTTCATTGTTTCACCTACTTGGAAATGTGAGATATGGATTTGCAAATATTGGGTACAGGCAGTAAAGTGTGATCAGGAAAATCATCACATTTTATTTCCTTTTTTATCTTGTGGTTTTAACCCGTTAATTATGCATGATATCTCATATGGGAGGGTAAGAGCGAATGAATATGAACGAACGAATTGCAGCATGGAATGAGGAAGCACAGCAGTGTGCTTGCGGTCATCAACACCGGGTGGTGGATATGCTGATTCATCTGGAAGCTGGGGCCATTCAGAGGTTACCGGGTTACTTGTCTGAGCAAGGATATCGTCAGGTGACGGTTGTTTATGATCGACATACGTTTCAGGCGGCCGGATCTGATGTGCTGAGTAGTATTCGCGAAGCGGGAAAGCATGCGGATGAGATCGCTCTACCGGAGAATCTGACGGGTGATATCATTGCGGACGAAGCAGCTATTGTACAGGTTATGTTGGGTGTGAGACTCGAAAGTCAGGCTGTAATTGCGGTGGGTTCAGGTACCATTCATGATCTGGTGAGATTTGTTTGTTCCAAAATGAACAAGCCCTTTTTGTCGATACCTACAGCGGCTTCAGTGGATGGGTTTACCTCTGCGGGTGCGCCCTTAATTGTAAGCGGCGTCAAACAAACATTTCAGGCTGTTCCGCCGGAGGCTATCTTTGCCGATCTGGATATTCTGGAGCAAGCCCCGCAAGTGATGACGGCTGCCGGATTCGGAGATATGCTTGGTAAATATACTTCGCTTGCAGACTGGATTGTTTCCCGTGAACTGGGCGGAGAACCGTTCTGTCCAGTTGCTTATCGGATGACAGAAGAAGCGCTGAATACCTGCATAGATCATGTACAAGCGATTGCGGAGGGGCGAGCAGAGGGAGTAGCTGTATTAATGGACGCATTAATTGTTTCCGGTATCTCCATGCTGATCATTGACCATTCCCGTCCGGCATCCGGAGGTGAGCATCATCTGTCCCACATCCTGGAGATGGATCTGATGCAAGCGGGAGAAAGACCGGTTCTGCATGGTGCCAAAGTTGGCGTAGCTTGTGCATTGCTTACGGTGAAATATAAAGAACTTGCACAGAGATCGGGTGAACCGGTGTTTGGGATATATGACCAATTGCCAGAGGCTTCTCAGCTCATCGTATGGTTGGAACAAGTAGGTGGACCTGTGACTACTGAGCAACTCGGTGTAACCCCGGAGATGGTGGAACATGCATTCAACACAGCGCATACACTTCGTCCTCGATATACGGGGTTGAGATACATCAATGAAGTGTTAAACACAAGGTTAGGATGACCTTTTAGAGAGAATGGTCTCGATGAAATGCATAAACTTAGCTTGTAGCGGGCTGTGATGGCTCTCCTTGGGAACAAAAGGCGAAAAAGGGTAGGTTATCTGACATTTCTGATGGAATAGCCAGAACAGTGCTTCAAGTCCGAGAGAGAAGGCATGCATTTTATTTTAAAAAAGGCTCTGGCCTCCCTATGGGGAGATCAGAGCCTTTTGGCTGTTCGCTTATTTAGTTGTTGCGACGATCTTTCAAGATGACATCTGCGAACAAAATAGTTTTCGGAATACGGAAAAATTGCTCCGCTTGTTCCTGAAACGCAGCAGAAGGCAGTGTTCCCTGATGCAGCCATTTGCGGAAAGTGCCGGGATGAACCCCGATCCAGTGGCTGACATCTGTCACCGACAAATCATGGACCATACACAAGCCTGTCAAAATACGGTTACTCACCGGAGAACGGGTCACCGTACGCTTCATGAAGCGAGATGACTCGGGTTGACATATGACAGGGCTATTACGCACAACTTCTTCATTGAAGAGAATATGACGCGGGTAGCCGAGTAATTGGCAAGTCTTGTCCAAATTGGTACTGCCGGGTATCCGTCCTTCATATACCCACGCACTGACACTGCGTGAAGAGATGGAGAGGTCTTCAGCAAGCTGGGACAATTTGATATCATTGGCCATCAGCACGGCAAGAAGAACCCGATTGCGGATTTGACAGCGTGTCGGTTTTCGGAATCGTTTAACACGGACGCCTTTTCCCAAGTATTTACGGTTGATCAGAGACCACGCCTGGATGGAATGTTGTTCTGGTTGATTAGGCATATTTCCTCCGATTTTTTTTTAACCAAATACTACAATAAACAACGGGGTACTTTCAAGTGCCGGGTTTACCGGTTACAAATGCGTCAATGCGTCAATTCACGATAAAGAGGGAACTACGAACTAGACCATGCGCAATTCACATCCTAGTATATTCCTAGATTACAATGTTTCACTAAAAATGAGGGGAGAAATTGAACCGGAATAAAAATAATATAGTTCTAATTACTTATTATTAGGTCTAAAGAACTTTTATCTGTTTTTTGTTGATATGATGCGGTTTATTTCCCTGAATTCCCCAAAAGCATGTGATTTTCGTTCTCCTGTTGCGAAGAGGATGTGCACAAATCTGAAATGATAAATCCGCATGTTCAGCATGACATGTGACCTGTCAAATCTCTTACTTTTACATATATTGTATGATACTCAAGTGTAAGGGAGAGGTGAGGGACGTGAATCTATCTGTGAATACCTTTGCTGCCATCTCGGGAGCATTTGTTACGTTTGCTTTTGGCGGATGGGATCAGTTACTTAGCCTGCTCGCGGTCGCGATGGCTGTGGATTATATAACAGGTTTGGCAGCGGCGGTAAGAACAGGTACCGGGTTGAATAGCAACATTGGATTTTGGGGGATTGCTCGCAAAGGGCTCATGCTGACCGTTGTTTTGCTTGCTCATCGAATTGATCTGATCATGGGAACCGATTTTATCAAAGGCGGAGCTATTTATTTCTATCTGGTGAATGAACTCATTTCAATTACCGAGAATTATGCCAAAATCGGTCTTCCATTGCCTGCAAAGCTCAGACAGGCCATTGCAGTATTGAAGAAACAGGAAGATCAGGAGTATCTGATGAATCGTGAATGGGCCAAACCGCAGCAAACTCCAGACAACATTAAGCAGCAGGCTGAAACAGGACAAACTTTGCAGGATGACTCAGCAAAACAGACGGAGGATGGATCTCAAAAGAAATCCGAATCGAAAGGAAACGGTTCGGATTAGTTTTTCTTATCAAGAGAACGTTTCCAAGTATCCTTTCGTAATAGAGAACGTTATGATATATTTTGGATACATGAAAATTCATTCATTTCTACTATTATATTAAATGAGGTGCTTGCCCAGATGATAAAACATATTGTCCTGTTCAAAATGAAAGATCGCTCAGCAGAAAGTATTGAAGCTGCAGCCCAGGTGCTTCGCAATCTGGAAGGTAAAATTGATGTCCTAGTTTCACTTGAAATCGGGATTGATGTGCTTCGCTCGGAGAGATCGTTCGACATTTCACTCACGGCGGAGTTTGCGTCACTGGAGGATCTCCAGGCGTATCAGGTACACCCGCTTCATCAGGAAGTTATCAAGTACATGAACGAAGTCAGAGAACAGTCAATTGCAGTGGACTACGAAATCTGATCTGTCATTCAAACTACGTTGAGATAAAGGGGACTCTGCATGAGCGATTTAAGAGACGTTATGGAATTTCTATATATTTTTGTTGTGTTTCTAATCGCTTGTCCTGTGATGATATTCTGGCTTAAGCGAAGAGGGAAACGGAACCGATAACTCACTGAACGGGAAGTGAACGAATGTATTATGTGAACAGAGAACAGATTGCCCGCCGGCTTGCTGCTGTACCGGAAGTAGCTGAAGGGCTTCGCGGGGCGGCAGAAGCTTGGGATGGCAGTCTCATGCTGGGGATGGTACAGGAACGTTGTCTTCACCTGGCGATCGAGATTGTTACCGATGTGGGAAGTTATCTGATTGACGGCTTCATCATGAGAGATGCGAGCAGTTATGATGATATTATTCAGATTAATTATGAAGAAAAGGTTTTTGATCATTCGACCTATGAGATATTGCGTCAGCTTGTCACGTTACGCAAGCCACTGGTGCAGGATTATTACAGTTGGGAGCGGTCAGAGCTCCATCCGCTTAGCGTAGAGTTGCCAAGCATACTTGAACATTTTACTACTCAGGTTAGCGCCTACGTGGAAACAGAACTTGGTCCTTTCAATGCGGCACAGACTGAGGGACAGCGTAAGGAATGAGGGAAATCGCATGAAAAATGAATCAAAAGAATTCAATGAAGTAAATACTGAAAGTAACGAAACGAATGAAACACCTTCCGGATTCCATCCGGTGTATATGGTTGAACTCTTGTTCCGGGAACGTCCAGAGGTAGATCGCCTGCGTTTGCAGGAAGCGATGATTCGTCATACAGGACAAGTCCGACTGGATGTGAAACAAGAGAGCGGAGGGCAAAAGCATGAGATGCTCGTCTTCTATCATCTGGACCATAAGGTATCCTTTCAGGAAGGGGATATCCCTGCTCAGACCTGCATGCTTCCTGTGAATGAAATCGCAGATCGTGCACGTTTTGGCGGGGCTCTGCAACAAGCATGGCATTGGCCGGAAGTGGGACAAGTTGTAGAAGCTTCGCGGTACTCCATCCGGATACATGATATGTTCACGGCTGCCATGCCTCGTAAACAGCGCCTGGAGCTGTTTCAGAAGACTGTACTGGCAATCATGGAGAGTCTGACCTGTGATGCGCTGTATTGGTATGGCAGTGATAAGCTGGTTGAACCGGAAGCATATACACAAGCTCAGGAACGTGAGGAACATCTGTATGCAGCCATGAACGTTCGAATGTATCAAGCCGGAGGTACAGAGGAACAGCGCGGGTTGGTCATGGATACCGTGGGATTGTCTGCACTGGGTGTACCTGATGTCCAGTGTCACTTCGTTGGTCTTGATCCAGATACGGTGGCTCAGACCTTACTGGGTGCAGCGTATTACATATTTGATCAGGGGGATGTTCTGCAAGATGGACAGACGCTGGGTTCTTCAGGTGGACGTCGCTGGCGTTGTGAACATCAGGCGGCATTGATTGCACCTGGACGATATGTTATTGATTTGGACCCGGGGGATGAGCATGCCGTGGCTGATCTCGAGCCGGCTCGTCAGAACTGAGTTTAAGCCAAGTCATTTGCATCCATTCAAAAAGGGCGTTCAGATTATTTTTAACATCTGGAGTGTCAAGTCAAGCCTGTGCTGCTTATAATGCATCAACAGAGTAGGCATTCGCCCGGATGGCTGAGCGACAGACCGTTGCTTCTGATCCGGTACTTAAACAATAGTAAAGGGAGAGATGTGACGTGAAGGATTCTAACAAAAGTTTGTTGTGGGGAGCTCTTATTGGCTCCGTGGTTGGTTCAGTAACGGCATTATTGCTGGCGCCGAAATCGGGACGTGAACTTCGTCAGGATATTTCAGAAGGTGCTCGTCAGGTATCGGAGAAAGGTCAGGAACTGGCTGGTATCGTGGGAGAACAAAGTTCGCAGATCGTATCCAAAGTTAAAGAGACCGCAGATGTCGTGATTCAGGATATTCAATCCTGGCGCAATTGCGCTGAAGGGAAAGAAATTCGCATATCGGCAGCCATTGTTGATAACGATATCGATAAAGCAGTGGATGAACCCGGAATTGACATCGTTGCGAAGCTTCCTGCGGATGAGTCCAAGGACGACAACTAAGTAAAAGCTTGATAAGCAGGCTTTCCTCTAATTAGAGGAGAGCCTGCTTTGTTGCGTGTCCACACATAGATGACGTAGCGCGTGGATTTAATTTGAACCCTGCGATGAAATCGGGTAAGATGTAGGTACCTTTTTGCCGGAATGTTCATACGGTAGGAAGAAAGCTCTGAGAAACAATCGTTATGAGAACCAATTCAATGAAGAAGGAAGCGGTGTGTTCGTGCAGCAAGCAATCGCTATATTAGACTCCGGTGTGGGGGGATTGACCGTCGCCAAGGAAGTGATGCGTCAGCTCCCGCGGGAAAAGATCATTTATTTTGGGGATACTGCCCGGACACCGTACGGACCCCGTTCGTCCGAACAAGTAAAACAATTTACGGAACAAATCGTTGATTTCTTGATCCAATTCGATCCGAAGGTTATCGTTATCGCCTGTAACACAGCAACAGCAGCCGCGTTGGAGTATATCCGTGCCAAGGTGAATATGCCTGTCATTGGTGTTATACATCCGGGTGCGCGGGCCGCAATCACAGCGACACGTACAGGACGTATTGGTGTGATTGGTACCACGGGTACCATAGGTAGTGGGGCGTATACATCGGCACTCAAGCAGTTGTCCCCCTATATTGATGTGGTCAGTCAGGCTTGTCCGGCGCTGGTGCCGTTGGTGGAACAAGGTGAATTTCGTTCCGAGCACACGACACATACGGTGGAACAATCATTGGGCGAGATCAAACAACAGCCAATAGATTGTCTTATTCTGGGTTGTACGCATTATCCCTTTCTCATGGACACGATTCAGGAAGTTATGGGACAGGAAGTGAAGTTAATCAGTTCAGCAGATGAAACGGCACGTGAAATCAGTACGATTTTATATGATAAACGAAAGCTGGCCAGTGGGGATGAGACTCCGGTACATCAATTTTTCTGCACGGGTGACCCGCGAATGTTCCAGAATATCACCCGTCGATGGTTGGGAGAGCAGATCTCCAAGACCCCTGTTGTCTGGCAGGTTACGCAATTATCATAGTTATACTCAAAATATGCATGGATAAGACTTTTAATTAATGTATTTTGGTTGTGGACTATCCCGGAACTGTGAAGTTTCGGGATTTTTTGTCGTCATTGTGCATTAACCGAAGATAAACATGATTCATGTCACATGACGGACAACCCGATCTGCATACATATGTTACAGACACGAGATTGGTCAGAACTGGACAGGAGACCTGTCTTTTCCTGTGGAAAGGAGAACAACATGGATCTGCAGTGGATTATCGTTCAGCGGGGAGATACGTTGCCGCGAATTGCGTCAGCACACCATATGAGCAAAGAGTTCCTTGCTGCACTGAACCCGGAAGTGGCTTCCCAGCCATACTTGCTGGCAGGTCAGATGCTGCGTATTGTCCCCGGGACAGGTCGCAGATACGCTGTACCGCCTGGAGAAAGTGTAGGGGAGATTGCAGGGAGATTTGGTCTGGATGAAGAGGTGTTGCGCCAGGCCAATCCCGAAATTACCAACATAGCCGACTGGGTTGGTCGCTGTATTCATATTCCGGCTTCGAATGGAAAAACTATTGTAAAGATTCAGGGAGAGTATGGTTATCGAGAATTAATCAGGGATATAGACAAGCTGGAGAATCGATACCCGTTTATTGAGACGGGGTCCATTGGAACAAGTGTCATGGGAAAGTCGCTTCCTTATTTGCGTATTGGGCAAGGGTCGAGACATATCCATGTTAATGCTTCCGTTCATGCGAATGAGTGGTTGACAACAGCAGTTCTGATGAAGTTTATTGAAGAGTATGCCGAGGCGTATAGTACACATGGGGCATGGCATCAATACCAGACAGAACGCTGGATGCAAGAGACGACACTCTGGGCAGTTCCGATGGTTAATCCGGACGGGGTCGAACTGGTTCAGGAAGGTGTGGTCAATCAGCACCCCCATGCACAGCAGTTGTTAGCCTGGAATGCTGACAGATCACATTTCACCCATTGGAAGGCCAACATCAGAGGGGTGGATCTGAATGATCAATTTCCCGCCCATTGGGATGAAGAGGCAGCGAGAAGAGGTATGACCTCACCTGGTCCCAGGGATTATGCAGGGACAGCGCCATTGACAGAACCGGAGGCACAGGCCCTTGCGCAGTGGACGCAGAAACATACATTTGATGCGGTTGTATCCCTGCATAGTCAGGGCCAGGAGATCTATTGGAACTACCGTGATCTGGAACCCAGGGAGAGTGGACCGCTGTCGCGTAGACTCGCCAAAGCTTCCGGGTACAAGGCGGTGAAGCTCGGTGGCAGTGATGCCGGATACAAGGACTGGTTTATCCAAGATTTCGGTAGACCGGGCTTCACGGTAGAAGTTGGATTGGGTGTTAATCCGCTTCCTGTAGAACAGTTTGATGATATCTGTATAGAAGTGGGAATGTTGCTGGCTGAACTGTTATCCAATGGACAATGAGGCAAGACCCCGAATTATGAAGGTGTGAAACTTAACAGCAGATCATTCGTATAACAGGAACGGACGCTATGAGCGACGTTCCGTTTTTATTATTTTTTATAATGGCATGTTAAGTCATTCGTTCTGGATGGTTTTCGAACGGGTAATGATGGATATGCCGTTTCGGCGACATATATAATGTTACGGAGGGATTCGAAATGAAGTGGAGAAGACTGCTGTCGTTCAAACGATGGACACAAGTTTTCAAAAGGCTCCCCCGGCTGCTCCGGGCTCCGCAGATTCCTTTGGGAGAAAAGCTGTTGTTTATTATTCCGGCGCTGTTGTACTGGGTACTTCCTGACGTGATGCCGTTTATGCCCATTGATGATATCGGGGTCACTTTGATTCTAATGAACTGGTTTGTAAGCCGGGCTGAACGTAAATATCCTGTGCTTCAGGAGGGGACACCTTCTTAATTTGCGACCTAATGGATCATTTTAACATTGAATTCGCATCAATGTTATTGCGAAGAGCGGTAACTTTCTTTACAATAGATGCTGTAGTTTAAGAATGCTGAAATTGTTGAAACCTGCAATTACAATATAGGAGATGAAGAGAATGAACTGCAAAATTACGCGTAATGCTGCTAAAGTATTGAAGCTTGAATTGGACAAGCCGGAGAACGAAGGAAAAAAACTGCGCGTTGTCATCACACATGCACATGGTGACCATGCTCACTACGGGCTTGATCTCGACACACCAAAAGAAAATGATACGGTTGTATCTACCGATAAAGAGATTGATGTCATTCTTGCGAATGACCAGCCTCTGTTGAACGGTGTTAAAATTGACTATCTCTACTTCCCGGAAGAGGGATTCGTTATTACGAATCCGTCCCAAGGCAATCACGGCGACCACTAAGGGCGCGAAGAAGGGGAACTCATGGCTAACGATATCCGTGTATGCGAAAAGTGTAATCATGTTCGACTGAAATCGATTGTGCCCAAGTTGCAAAAAATGGCTCCAGACACGGAGATCAAGATAGGGTGCAAATCCTATTGCGGTCCTTGCGCGAAACGTGCATTTGTCTTTATTAATGGTCGGTATATCAGTGCGCCGACAGAAGAAGAAGTGCTCGCCAAAGTCGCAAAGTTTGTCAAGTAACAGGATATAACAAGGTGAGTGGACGAAAACTGTTCACACATCACAAAGGAGGGGCTACGTGCCTCTCCTTTTTTTGCGTTTGGGTAACAGTGAAAGGATGTGTTACTGCATAGCACCTTTGACCATTTCAGTAATTTGGAAGGAATCTTCTTGAATTTCAATGGCAATGACGGTAATATCCTTTTTCAGGAAATGTACATGTCCAAGTCGTTCTTCCTTCAATTCTACCCAGCCTGTATCCGCTAACTTCTGAAAATAATCCATTGGCGGGTAGAGTCCTTGCTCACCCCCAATATGTTTCAGTTCATACTTAGCCCCTTTTTTAAGGTTGGGATCATCGGAATAAGCTATGTTTTCAATGAGCTTTGCATTGGTTGGAACCGGGATGTCTGGGTTCATGGATGACGCTGTATATCCTTCTATCTCGTATGTTGCAGGAGCGCAGCCTTGTACCCAAATGAGCAAGGGCAACATGCAGAGTGTCAATATTATTTTCTTCAAATGAATTCCTCCTGATTCGGCATGATTATCTAATAAACGTAGCCAAATCAACTAAAGTTACGATAAAAACACAAAAGAAGAATAAGGAAGGCTTGTGTTATCCATCCTAAAGGGGTAACAGGAACATGATAATCCCAAGGAGGAATACTCATGCCGAAGCGTTATGATTCCAGTTTGCAAGCCGATACCACCGTATCTCAGGCGCAAAATGCGGTGAACAAGCTTCATTATGCTGTATCTCAGGCCATGTCTCATCCGACGGCACAGACCATTGTACAGGCGGAACGACGTCTGGCACACACGGAGCAGGCGATGCGACAAGCAGAGCTTTCACTCGGAGGGCAAGGTGTTGAGTTGGCAGAGGAAATGTTCATCGAGGAGAAGAGAAGATTGAATTCAATCCAGAGTCAGCACGGTCAAGGGGATTTATAACTTTCCTGTCACATCAGAACCCGCAGGGCAGCAATGCTTTGCGGGTTTTTCATATCTTTTGCAAAGACTCTGGGTCCATGGGTTTACTCCGACAGTATGTCGAATGGTCGCTTAAAATTCTGTGAGAAGGTTAATAGAACAAGAGCAGGCAAAATTCCATACGGGAGGTACAGAATGACAAAACATATTACAGATTGTACGATTCTGAACAACGGAGTAACGATGCCATGGCTAGGATTTGGAACATATAAAGCAAAAGGTAAGGAAGTACAACAGGCGGTTGAGACCGCTTTGGAGGTTGGATATCGCAGTATTGATACCGCGTCTATCTATGGCAATGAAGAAGAAGTGGGACAAGCTATTGCAAGCAGTGGTGTTGCCCGTAACGAACTGTTTGTGACGACAAAGCTCTGGAACGAGGATCAGGGATTTGATTCAACGTTGAGAGCATTTGAAGCCAGTCAGAAGGCACTTGGACTGAATGTGATTGATCTTTACTTAATACACTGGCCTGGCAGAGACCAGTATAAGGAGACGTGGAGAGCATTCGAACGTCTATATAGCGAAGGAAGCATCCGTGCGATTGGTGTGAGTAACTTTCAAGTACATCATTTGCAAGATATCATAGATGAGGGCGGAACGGTGCCTGCGGTAAATCAGGTAGAGCTGCATCCAGGTCTGATCCAGCAGGAACTTCAGGATTTCTGCGGGGCGCAGGGAATTCAACTGGAGGCATGGAGTCCTATTATGAAAGGCAAGCTGAACCAAGAGTCCACCCTCAAAGCGCTGGCCCAGAAATATGGGAAAACGCCGGCACAGATTATTCTGCGCTGGGACATTCAGAATCAGATTGTAACGATTCCGAAGTCGGTTACCCCGGATCGTATTCGTGAGAATGCGGACATCTTTGACTTTGAATTGACACCGGATGAGTTGAGACAGATTGATGCGCTGGATTCAGATAAGCGGACCGGTCCACATCCGGATCAACTGTTCTGGGATTAAGTGGGTGGCGCTAATTGAATATAGTGTTTGATGAACTACTTGTGTTTGTTCCGGTTACGGAATCGTTCTTTTGATCGCTGTTGTCTCCAAATTTTTTTGATTCCTCTTTTCAGAGGATAAAATTTGGATACAAAGGCGCACGCTTCGCTTCTTCAGAATCGATTCCGTCCCCTCCACAGTAACTGTTCATCAAACACAAATATATACAATGAGCTAGAGTCGTGTGTAGTATATAAAAAAGCAGCAGGATCGGGAAATATCCCCTGATCCTGCTGCTTTTTGTGTGTGAAGTGGCTTAATTTTTTTTCGGGACTTCGCATCCGTCATCTGTGCAGACTCCGCTGCCGTCTGTTTCTGTTGTGTTGGATTCAACCATGGTGAATGGGGAACGCTCGTCCCATGCTTTTTGAATGGCATCCAGGAATACCTCGTCAGGCTGAGCACCTGATACGGCGAACTTGCGGTCGAATACGAAGAACGGTACACCGCGGATGCCGAGTTGCTCGCCTTCTGCTTGGTCAGCGCGGACATTGTCGGTGAATTGGTCACTGGACAGCACTGCCGTAGCTGCCTCTCGATCCAGGCCGACTTCCTCTGCTAACTGAGCCAACACTTCAGGGTCTCCCGAATGTTTACCTTCGATAAAGACAGCTTGGAATATCCGTTCACTCAGTTCGAGCGCTTTGCCTTGTGTATCTGCCCAGTGTGTCAAGCGGTGAGCTGAGAAGGAGTTCGTAGGAATCATGGCATCAATATTGTATTCCAGTCCTGCCGTACGAGCATTGGCATTCATCTGGGCATTCATACCTTTGGCCTGTTCCACGCTCATATTATATTTGGCAGCCAGATATTCCGAATTGGTTTTGCCTGGGTTCAATGCAGCGTTTGGATCAAGCTCGAAGCTTTTGAATTGCAGTTTCACTTCATCGCGGTGTGGAAACTGTTGTAGTACATTCTCCAGGCGGCGTTTGCCGATATAACAGAATGGGCACAGAAAATCAGACCATATCTCAATATTCATTATGTGAAAACCTCCATCATCCATATAGTTGAAACTGATATAGTTACAATTATAAAGCCACTTTCTATAATTCGCAAGGAGATTACTATTTACTCCGATATGCTTTGGACCAATGGTAGGGTTGAATCTCATCCAGTCTCTTGAAGACCAGTTGACCAGAAGGGTCATAGACGGCAGCTTTGACGTCTTCGCCCCAGTAAAATAATCGTTCCTGGCATACACCGCAAGGTGTAAGGACCTTGAATTCTGAATGCTCGTCATCACGAGCGATACAGAGGGAGTGGGTGACGCGTTCGTTCAATTTGTGGGCTTCCAGATAAGCCCCTGTTTCCATACATAGATGTGTGGCATCGTTGATGACCTCTGGCGCTACGCTAATCAGTAGGGAACCGGCTTCAGTATAGACGGCACCTGCGCCACCCCATCCCTGAGGATAACGTTGCTTCACAAATTCTGCGGCTGCATCGAACAATTTCTGTTCCATATTAAGTGGTTCAGTGTGTAATGTCATGTAATACAAGTTCCCCTTTTTAAATGCAAATACAAATTCAATTCATTTCGTGTATTGTTTGGTTTGTCATTACGATATTAATCATTGAGATGTTGCTGCTCCACTGTCTTCCTCTCGAAAGCGCTGAATCAAATCATAGGTAATTACGGTGTCTGAGACATGTAATCGCTTGGCTGCTTCATCATGACCTGGACGGCAAGCATTGATATCTGTTTTGTCACGTGTGGACAGGTCATAACAAGCGCCGCTCTCATAGATATAATCATCCGATGGAATATAGAATACAGAACCATCCGAGAATGCGCCATTACGCAGCACAACCGTACGTGCAGACCCGTCATATACGTCGTTGCCCATATGATAATAGGACTGGTCGGACACGCCGAGCAGATGCAATACGGATGGCGTGATGTCCAGTTGTCCCGAAGGTTCGTCGATGGTTCCGGCATCTGCTCCGTCCGGTAAATGCACGAGCAGGGGAACCTCGTTCATGATCTGTGCCATATCCAGTTCGTTCAGCGAACGTCCCAGGAACTGTTCGTATTGTGATTGTTCCTTGATCGAGTTGTCGTGGTCTCCGTAGAACATAAAAATGGTATTTTCCCATAACCCCCGATTTTTCAGATCTTCCACCATCTTACCGAGTGCTGAATCCACGTAATGAACGGATTGCAGATAATCACCGAACATCGTTCCCTGGAACTCGCCTACATCCAGTTGCTGCTTCTCTTTTGGCAGGGCGTATGGGTGGTGACTGCTGAGTGTAATGAGGAAGGAATAGAACGGTTCGGTCACCTCACTACTCATTTGCTCAACGGATTGCCGGAAAAAGGATTCATCAGACAGGGACCAGCCAAGCGGGTCATCCTGTGCAAAATCATTTTTACTATAAAACTTGTCGTACTTCATGTTCTGATACATCGTATACCGATTCCAGAAGCCACTCTCATAAGCGTGAAATACGTTGGTGCTGTACCCGTTGTCCTTCAGAATGGAAGGAAGGGAATCATACGTATGGTCTGCATATCGTACAAAGGCTGATCCAACCGGAAGTGGATGTAGGGAAATGTTTGCGCCAAAATCGGCATCTGACGTTCTGCCCTGACCGGTCTGGTGGTAAAAGTGACTGTAATACTGACTTTCCTTCATCAGTTCATTAAAATGGGGTGTGATCTCCTGACCGCCAATGCTCTGACCAATCATGAAGTTCATAAAAGCCTCACCCTGGACAATGATCACATTGCTGTCTTTATATTTGCCAAACAAGGCATCATTCTGCGGGGCAGTTCCTTGCCTTTCAGCGAAGAATGCCTTTGCTTGCTCAACATCAGCGGGTTCAGCCTGCGGCCCGGAGCCGATGTGGTCTTTGGCATAGTTGTACAGATCATAACCGTGAAAAGCGAGCAGTCCGGTCACATTATACATGGATACATTCCACCAGTTGTTATCAAACAGGCCTTTGGCCCATGTTTTGCTATAAAAATAAATCGGGCCGACGGCGAGGCCAAGTCCCAGCACAAGGGCAATACTGCCAGCCGTGAGACGGCGGCGCAACCGTGCCTTGCCATCGTTATACGAATAACTCCCGTAACCAGTAACAGATGTACTAGAGTGCTTCGAACGGTAACTTCTGCTGAACAGTACGATAGCTGCGAACGGAATGACGACAAGCCAGTCGGCAAAGAACCAGAGATCACTTGTGTAGATCAGTGTAGCGATGCTGTCACCCAATGCGTCAACTTGTCTCGCCTGCAACAATACCGGGATGGTCAAAAAATCCTGGAAATAGCGATAATACACCATATCGGCGTAGATTAGTGCGGTAAGCAGCAGGTTAAGCGCGGCGAGAGACACGATCATGCCTCTACGTGGCAGCAACCAGGTCCAGAAGGACAAGAGTAGTAAAGATCCAATGGCAATGACTTTATCCAGCAGTCCCATCGTAATGTTATAAGCGTGAAGATTGTGATGGAGCCACATGAGTTTGAGCAGCATGAGCACAAGAAAAATAAGATATAACGTTAGTGGATGGTTTAGAAGCCCGCGTGGCATAGAGCTGCGCGAAGGCCGAGTGACAACCATATGTATGTCCTCCTTGCTTTTGTTGTTTTGTTATCGGAATGTAAAATAGGGCTCCATCCATTATAGCGTGGCCTCATGTGTTTTCAACTATGCCTCAGAAGAATTGATTTCTGCGGAATCGAAGAGCGAAGTCGGTGAATTCATATGACCAGATTAGCGCACAAAAAAGTGCCCGAGCCATGGATGGCAGGAGCACTTTGTATTTGCATTGATTATGAAGATTGTGGTGCTTTATTTCGTGGGGGCAATGGGCCCAAATACTGATAGTACTGGGTTTCAATTCGTCCGTTGAACAACTTGCGACGTTTGTCTGCCTTATGACCGAAATACTCCTCGAAAGCTTTGGTCGACGTGATTGCGAAAAAGGACCATGTTGGCATGTCGAGGTAACTGCGCCCTAATGAGCGGAGCAACTTCTGAACTTCTTTTTCTTCACTCAAACGTTCACCATATGGGGGATTGGTAATGATGACACCATATTCACCCTGTGGTCTTGCCCGATGAGCGGGCAGGACGCTGACTTCAATATCTTTGGCGAACCCAGCACTCTTGATTGCTGCCATAGCAACTTCAATTGCTTCCGGATCAATATCGCTACCTGAAATCTGTAACGGGACATCGTCTCGCACAGCATCGAATGCTTCTTCGCGCGCCTGTTCCCACAATTCTTCAGGAATGACAGCCCAGTCCTCAGAGTTGAAGGTCCGACGAAGTCCTGGTGCAATGTTCCAGCCGATCATAGCGGCTTCGATCAGCATTGTGCCTGATCCACAGCATGGATCATAGAATGGACGGGATACATTCCAGCGGCTGAGCTGAATAAGAGCGGCAGCAAGTGTTTCTTTGAGTGGCGCTTCGGTGACGAGTTTACGATAACCCCGTTTATGCAGACCTGGTCCCGTTGTATCCAAAGTAAGCAGGGCGCGATCGTTCAGCAGAATGACCTCAATCACATAACGAGACCCATCCTCTGGGAACCACTCCGTGTCATAAGTTAGCTTCAGTTTCTCTACGATTGCTTTTTTCACGATCCCTTGTGATGCAGGTACACTGCTTAACTGGGATTTTTGGGAGCGACCCTCTACAGGGAATTCGCCGTCGGCTGGAATCCACTCTTCCCAAGGCAGTGCTTTGGTGCCTTCAAACAATTCGTCGAATGTTGTAGCAGGGAATTCACCCATTTTCACCAATACACGATCCGAACTTCTCAGCCACAGATTACAACGGCAAATATCAATATAATCTCCTGTAAAGAAAACCCGGCCGTTGTCGATCGTAACATCTTCATACCCCAGTTGTTTCAGTTCCCGGGCAACAACAGCCTCGAGTCCCATCGCCGAGGTTGCAATCAATTGCAATTGAGCCATGTGATTCATTTCAACTCCATTTCAAGCTGGAGAAGGGAAATCCTTCTCTCTGCTGTATAGTAACGGTGCGGCCTTGCCGCTTTCCGTGAAAAAACTTACAATGAGAAATGCGGTGAACGTATGCATTCCTCCTTCGAGGTGATGCACCAGTCAACCGCCTGTGTTGATAACAAACATTTATTATAGAACATTGGCATCCATATGGAAAGCAGTCCAAGTGTCCAAGGAGGATTTTAGTGGTGAATCTGACCCCTGATGAATATGTAAATCAATTATTTCAAGAGGATGACCTTTTGCTTAAAGTGAAAGAGGCCATCCGTTCGAACGGCATGCCTGAGGTTTCGGTTGCGGCGGCGTATGGACGTTTGCTCACGTTTCTAGCCAAGACATCCCAAGCAGAAGCTGCGCTCGAAATCGGCGTGCTGGGCGGTTACAGCGGGATCTGCATTGCGCGAGGTTTGCGTGAGAATGGAACCCTGACTTCGCTGGAACTGAAAGAGGAATATGCGGCAATGGCGCGTGGTCATCTGGAAGAAGGCGGTTTTGGCGAAAAGGTCGAGTATCGGATTGGCCCGGCGGCAGACAGCCTGGAGCAATTGGAGCAGGAAGGTCGCACATTCGATTTTTTCTTTATTGACGCAGACAAGGAGAATTATCCGGTATATCTTGACTATGCCATTAAGCTGGCCCGGCCAGGTGCTGTCATTGTAGGTGATAATTGTTTCCTGCGTGGTCGTACGCTGAATCCGGACAAGCAGGGCCCGGCCGTGCTAGCTGTTCGCCGTTTCAATGAACAGATGGCAAGCGACCCGCGTCTGGTGACGACGATGTTGCCGGATTACGATGGGCTGGTACTTGCCTGGGTGAAGTGAAAGTGAAAATTTCCTAAAGATAAAACTCCGATGAAACACGAGCTCACGCTCTTATGTTTGTGATGGTGATCGTGATTTTGTACGGAGTTTTCTAAAAACACACAAAGAAAGAGATGACAACATTTTGAATGATCAAAAATGTGTCGTCTCTTTCTTTGTATTTACAGATATCGTTGTAGTCGTTCTATTTATACTTCAGGTGTCCCGTACGTTTCAAACCATTTTTTGATGGTGTCAAAATCATCACTGAAGGACAAGCCTAACATCAATAATACACGAGCTTGTTGTGGACTCAGGTTGTCGCCTGCAATGATACCTTTGCCACCGCCGTATACACTTCCTGAACCCGTCCGAGTGGTGGTCACAAAGATAACACCTTCTTCAATGGCTTTGGTACGGGCTTGTCCCATAGCTCTGGAGATGCCGCCAGCTCCGGTGCCGGAAGTCACGATTCCTTTGGCACCACTGCTCACGAATCCTTCAATGGCTCCACCGCCAGCTTCCTGATACGAGATCGCAATTTCTACTTTGGCCAGATCTGCCTTTGTGATTTTACTTAGATCAAATACGGGCTTTGCTGTACCCTCAGGTTTCAAGGCACGTGCAGGAGCACGGTAGATTCTGATATTTTCTTCATCAATATATCCTACAGCGCCAAGCATCGGCGTTTCAAACGTATCTGTTCGATAATCATTTGTCTTGGTTACACCACGAGCAAGCTGGATTGTGTCATTCAACATGAGTACTGTGCCAAATGAAGTGGTACGACCACTACCTGCAAGTTTGATTGCGTTGTACAGATTGGCTTGAGCGTCAGAACCGATGACAGTCCATGGACGCATGGAGCCTGTGATCACGACAGGTTTGTCACTCTGAACCGTCATATCGAGGAAATACGCGATTTCTTCCATTGTATCTGTACCCGTGGTAACGACAACACTGTCATACATTGCCAGAGCTTTGTCTACCGTCTGCGACAAGTCATAGAGGTCGGTCATGCTATAGGAACCTGAACCTGAGTTTCCGAATTGGAGTGTGCTAACATCAGCAATCTTCTGTTTATCCGGTAATGCGTCTACCATCTCTCCAATGGGAAGTGTACCTGCCTTGTAATTCTGGAAGCTGGTGGCATCCTCGGATTGACCGGCAATCGTTCCGCCAGTTCCGATCACCAATACATTAGGGAGTGCAGATTGCTTGGAAGAGTCTGGTATTGCAGGGATGGAAGTATTGCGAGCTGGAGTAGTGGTTGCTGTCTGAACAGCGCCTGTTGTGCCTTTCACCTCTACCGTAGCCGCGTGCGCAGCGTAGGTTCCAATGGGGGACAATGAGATGGTCAGTGCTGTTAAAGCTGCGGTACTCCATACGGCCCAGGGACGAAGATTGGATGTTTTTCTCATGAATAGCACTCTCCTTCAAGTAAGTGTGATGTTAAGTTTGTTAAGAAGAATATGTATACCATTTCAAATTGATTGTATTTCATGTTAATTAATATGACAAACAAAGATAATGATAGAGTAATCGGTTACATTCGCAGATAATGAGAGTAAAATGATTGTTTATAAGGAATTATGAAAGATTATACATTCATATAGAGATAGAAAGGAACTGATTTTAGTAGTTTTGAAGGAAAATAAGCCCTTTTAATGTTAGTTAATATTACATAATGAGTCTTTTGTCCTGATAAAACGATGTATTTCAATAAAAGAATGTCGAATTGGGACTCATATCAGAAGTGGGTAACAGAAAGAGAGGATAGTAGTAGCGCAATTAGGTAATGGGGCTCAATTATGGTCTAAAGATTGGTTTCGTTATAGAGATATGTTTATAATAGGGGTGATCAACATATGTAAATAAATATATAATATTGATTGGAGGAGAAACGATGAAACAGGCACCGAGAAAGTATGCAAATTACATTCCGATTCGGGAACTGGAGACTTTGGAAGAGAGGTTATCTCCCTTCAAGGTGTATGCAGAACTTCGTGATAACACTCCAGTCCGATATGATGAGCATCGAGAATGTTGGGATGTTTTCGGTTATGAAGATGTGAAGTACGTATTGAAAAATCCGAAACTGTTCTCTTCTGCACGTGATCGTGCCAATACGAGCATGTTGACGACAGATCCTCCCAAACACAAACAGCTACGTGATCTGGTGAACCAGGCGTTTACACCCAAGGCAATCGAAGCGTTGGCTCCACGTATTCAGGAAATCACAGATGAGTTAATTGCTCCACACCTGTCAGAAGGACATATGGAACTTATTGATGACCTTGCAACACCATTGCCCGTCATTGTGATTGCGGAATTGATCGGAGTCCCTGCGACGGATCGTCAAAAGTTCAAAGACTGGTCTGATGTGTTGGTGAAAGGCGCACGTGATGATAGTGAGCAGGCCTTCCAGGAGTTATTGGAGGAGAAAAAAAGAAATATGCAGGAGTTGCATATCTATTTCACTGGCATTATGGAAGAACGTCGGTTGCAGCCAAAGGATGATCTGATCTCGTTACTGCTTGCTGCGGAGATTGATGATCAGAAGTTGACTGCAGATGAAGTGGTAGGCTTCTGTATTCTCTTGCTTGCTGCCGGTAATGAAACAACAACCAACCTGATCACCAATGCGGTTCGTATACTGTCTGAACAACCCGAGCTACAACAGGAGTTGCGCGAACATCCTGAACGGATTACTTCTGCGATTGAAGAGACGCTGAGATATTATCCGCCAATTGTCGCGATTGGGCGGGTCGCCAAGGAAACTGTAGAGTTGAATGGTCAGACGATTCAAGCTGGAGAGCAGGTGATTTCCTGGGTTGGAGCAGCTAATCGGGACAGTGCCCAATTTGAAGACCCGGAAGATTTCATCTCTGATCGCAAGCCCAACAGGCATATGGGATTTGGGTTTGGCATTCATTTTTGTCTGGGGGCACCACTCGCTCGTTTGGAGGCACGGGTAGTTCTTCATACATTGCTTCATCACATGGAGCGTATTCAGCTTGTGCCGGAAACAGTCTTGCAACCGATACAAAGTGCCTTTGTATTTGGTGTGAAACATTATCCGATACAATTCAATCTAATAAATAAATAAATAAATAATGAATGGCACATGAATGACAAAAGCCGCTCTCAGGCCAATTAGGCGCTGGAAGCGGCTTTTTCAATAAAAATTAAGATGGACTCGTTATAGAGATGAATGGGGAATCAGGATTCCCGAATAGAAGCAGGTTTGTTATACAATTTGAATCTGACCCAAACCATATTAAGCAGCAGCAGTCCGCCAGAGACGATAAACAGACCTTCGATCCCTATGAATCCTGCCATAAAACCTCCAATGATCGCTCCAAGCATGTTGCCCAGCGCCAGAGTGCTCGTATTAAAACTGAATGCACGGCTGATCATGCTATCGGACGTATAGGAACGGATCAAGGCATTAACGCTCGGAAGCAGGCCACCCATGAACACACCCATCATGAAACGAACAAGAATGAGCTGCCACACGGTCTGAACAAATGCCTGCGGAATAAGCATGAGTCCTGTTCCTATGAGGGAGAACGTCAGCACCTTGTGAGGACCAATTCGGTCACTCAGCTTGCCGAGAATTGGAGACATCGCCATATTGGATAATCCCGTAACTGCACCGACAAGTCCTGCCCAGAAGGCCACATTTACATCCGAACCATGCAATTTTTGCACATACAGCGGCAAGAGTGACATGGGGCTAATCATCGCAAACTGCAACAGAAACGTCACAGCAAACAGTGCAGGTAGTTGAGGTGACTTGTTCAGCTCCTTCAGACCGGACAATACGGATTGTGCCGGCAGTTTAGCTGCTTCTTGACGGTCAAATTTCTCTCTCACCAGGAACATGGCGAGCATGGAAGCAACAAAGATCAGTCCACCTGTAATGTAGAAAATGGGGCGGAAGCCTACTGCATCCGCTAGCAACCCACCAATAAGCGGACCCAGGATTGTGCCGGCTACCTGCCCGGACTGACTGATTCCCATGGCAAAACCCATGCGGTCTTTCGGAGTGGTACCCGATATCAGCGCAACAGCCGCAGGATTGAAACCGGAGATTGTACCGTTAAGCAAACGCAATAAGAGAAGCTGCCAGGGATTCTGTGCCAGACCCATAAGGGCAATCACGATGGCCATCCCGAATCCTGAACGCAGCAGCATAACTTTTCGACCATACTTATCTGATAACTTGCCCCACAGCGGTTGGAACAAAAATGAGGTGAGGAAATTGGCTGCAAAAATAAATCCGGCCCAAATGCCAATTTCATGTTCGCCAACAACGCCCAGATCTCTTGCGAGATAAAGAGACAAAAATGGGGTAATCATGGTCATGCCCGAATTGACCAAAAATTGTCCGAACCAAAGCACAATGAGGTTTACTTTCCACGTTTTCAAAGTGCTTTCACTTCCTTTCAAAGATATTTCTGTAATTCTCAAAAAAACACCATTCTTTCATTATAACATAATTGGCATATGGGGGATGGGTGTAAGGAATGTCATAGTATTGTCACGTAGAACGCATCTGCATGTGGTTGTTACGGCTGTTTAAAAAGGGCATAATGGTAATTATGAGTCCAAAAACTATTGGAGGCTTCTTACATGAGCTATAATGATCGACTGATTCGGGCAAGTTTCAAACAACAGGTAGACCGTGTCCCGGTATGGTACATGCGTCAAGCTGGGCGTTACGATCCTGAATATCGCAAAATTAAAGAAAAGTACTCCTTGCTAGAAATCTGCAAACAACCCGAGCTGGCGGCCGAAGTTACTCTCATGCCGGTACGCAAACTTGGCGTAGATGCGGCTATTTTGTATTCCGATATTATGAATCCGGTTGCCTCTCTGGGCATTGATTTTGACATTGTAAAAAATATTGGACCGGTAATCGATAATCCTATTCGTTCGGCTGCAGATGTGGATCGGCTGCGTCCCATCGACGTAGAAGGAGATCTGTCACATATTCTGGAAACCATCCGAATTCTGGATAAGGAGCTTGATGTGCCTCTGATTACGTTTGCGGGCGCACCATTCACGATTGCGAGTTATCTGATTGAAGGGCGACCTTCGAAAGGTTATATCCGCACCAAAACGATGATGTACAGCGAGCCTGAGGTGTGGCATAAGCTGATGCAGAAGCTTGGTGATATGGTTATTACATATGTCCGTGCGCATATTGCGAATGGCGGTAAGGCATTCCAGTTGTTTGACAGCTGGGTTGGAGCACTTTCTCCCAAAGACTTCAGAACATATGTGTTGCCTACGATTACCCGTATCTTTACCGAATTATCGGATTTGAATGTACCGAAGATTTATTTCCCTGGTGTTGCATCCGGTGAGTTGTTGCCAGCACTGCATAATCTGCAAGCCGATGTGATTGGACTCGACTGGAGAGTATCCATTTCGGAAGGGCGTAAACGTCTTGGTGGCAAATTTGCAGTACAGGGTAACCTGGACCCATATTTGCTGACTGCCCCGATGGAACTGATTAAGGAGCAAGCAAAAGTGATTATTGACGAAGGAATCAAGGAGCCGGGTTATATTTTCAACCTCGGACACGGACTATTTCCTGAAGCATCGCTAGAGAAGCTCAGAGAACTAACGGCGTATATTCATGAATATTCTGCCGAAGCAATGAAGACTGGGGTGACGGTAACCAATGACTAATACTGTAGGTGTACTGGTGATGTCGTATGGCACACCAGAAAATATGGAGAGTGTTGAAGCGTATTACACACATATCCGCAGAGGACGTCCGCCTGAACCGGAACAATTGAAGGAACTGAAGGATCGTTATGAAGCCATTGTTGGCGGTGTTTTCCCACTTCGGGAGAATACAGACAATCAGGTCAAGGCCCTTCAGGAGACGTTGAACCGCGATGAGCGTGGCACTGATGTGGAATTCCGTTGTTATCAAGGACTGAAGCATGCCTATCCGTTTATTGAGGACGGCGTGGAACAGATGGCGAAGGATGGAATTCAGACAGCGATTGGTATTGTATTGGCTCCTCATTTCTCCACGATGAGTGTAGGCAGTTATATCAAACGTGCGCGTGAAAAAGCAGAAGAGCTGGGCGTTCATATGTCCTTTATTGAGAGTTATCATCTGCATCCGAAGTTAATCCAGGCGTTGTCCACACGTGTTAGTGCCAAGTTGGATGCGTTTGAGGAAGCTGGAGCAAAACGCGGAGATGTGAAGGTGTTGTTCAGTGCTCACAGCCTGCCGGCACGTATTGTGGAGATGGGTGATCCATACCCGCAACAATTGCTGGAGACTTCGGAAGTGATTGCATCACGTGTAGGCATAACCAATTGGCAATTTACGTGGCAGAGTGCCGGACGAACAGCTGAGCCTTGGCTTGGACCGGATATTCTGGATACGTTACAGGAGCTTTCGCGTGAACAGGTAGAGGATGTGCTTGTGGCACCAATCGGGTTTGTCTCGGATCATCTCGAAGTGCTCTATGATCTTGATATTGAGGCCAAATCGATTGCCAAAGAGATCGACATGCGCCTGATGCGTATTGATTCTCTCAATAGCGATCCTCTATACATGGAGACGTTAAGCGACGTTATTATAAGCCAATGGCAGCAAGGGTCGGATGAGTAATGGGTGATAAGAAACGCCGTGTTGTTGTTGTCGGCGGTGGCCTTACCGGCCTCAGCGCGGCATTTTATATCCGCAAGCATTACCGGGAAGCAGGAGTTGAACCTGTGATTACTTTGGTCGAGAAAAGCTCGTCCATGGGAGGCATGATTGAAACACTGCACCGGGATGGATTTGTGATTGAAAAAGGGCCGGATTCTTTCCTGGCTCGCAAAACAGCAATGATTGACCTGGCTAAAGAATTGGAGATTGATCATGAATTGGTCAGTCAGAATCCGGAGTCGAAGAAAACGTATATCATGCAGCGTGGCAAACTTCATCCAATGCCAGCAGGACTTGTTCTCGGTATTCCGACAGAACTAAGACCGTTCCTGAGAAGTGGTCTCGTCTCTCCGGCAGGCAAACTGCGGGCGTTGATGGATTTTGTCATCCCGCCGCGTCGTACAACAGAGGATGAATCGCTCGGTTATATGATTGAACGTCGTCTTGGAGCAGAAGTGTTGGAGAACTTGACGGAACCACTGCTCGCAGGAATCTATGCAGGTGATATGCGGCGATTGAGCCTCCAGGCTACCTTCCCGCAGTTCGGAGAAGTAGAACGTGATTACGGTAGCTTGATCCGGGGCATGATGACAGGTCGTAAACCGGCTGAGACGCATACCGGTACAAAACGGAGCGCTTTTCTGAACTTTCGCCAGGGATTGCAGAGCCTTGTTCATGCGCTCGTCCATGAGTTGCAGGATGTGGATCAACGTCTGAACACCGCGGTGAAGTCACTGCAACGTCTTGATGGAGCGCAGACCAGATACCATGTTGAACTGGGTAATGGCGAAATGCTTGAAGCTGATGATGTAGTGGTTACTGTGCCGACGTATGTCGCGTCGGAGCTGTTGAAACCTCACGTGGACACAGCGGCACTGGATGCGATTAACTATGTATCTGTAGCCAATGTAGTGCTCGCTTTTGAGAAAAAAGAGGTGGAGCATGTATTCGACGGATCGGGTTTCCTTGTTCCGCGAAAAGAGGGTCGAAATATTACCGCTTGCACGTGGACATCGACGAAATGGCTGCATACGAGTCCGGATGATAAAGTACTGCTTCGCTGTTATGTTGGTCGCTCTGGTGACGAACAGAACGTAGAGCTTCCGGATGAAGCGCTGACGGACCTGGTTCTCAAGGATCTGAGAGAGACGATGGGTATTGAAGCAGTGCCGATCTTCTCCGAGATTACAAGGCTTCGTAAATCCATGCCACAGTATCCGGTGGGACACCTCCAACATATTGCCGCCCTTCGTGAGGAGCTTGGCAGCAAGTTACCGGGTGTGTACATTGCAGGTGCAGGTTATGAGGGTGTAGGCTTGCCTGATTGCATCAGACAAGCAAAAGAGATGTCTGTCCAGGCTACACAAGAGCTTGCAGCAGATTAAGTACAGCAAGAGAGCTGTCTCAAACGTAGAATTATCTACTGGAGAGATGGCTTTTTTTATATGAAAATAAGGAAGCTAACCGAGTTCGTATCCTTTCAATCGATACAGTTCCAAGGAATGATGGAAATCCAGAATATGCCTGATATAATGGTATGTATGGCTGTGAAGAAGAAGAGGAGTTGCTTATGTATCCCCCAAGATCAGAGCGAAGTGTAAAGAAGAAAATTAGTAAACGCACCCGCAATACAATCACAATCATCTGGACCGTTAATATTGTGTTGATCATGGCAATTGGTCTGGTGGGCATTTTTTATGTCATGAATAACCGTCAGCAACAGGCAGACCAGCCGGTGAAGCAAGAAATTGTTGATCAGGATCAGCCTTCCATTGGAGACGATGCCAAAGGTGGGGATCAAGTAAGTGCTCCTGACTCGGAGTCCGATGAGATTCCGGAAGAAGAACCCGAAGTTACGGATGAAGAGACAACAGCGGATGCGGATAAGACATCCGGAGTAGCGACACCTGATACTTCAGGCAATACCAACAGTGGGAAAGCCGAATCTGGAACGAAAAAACCAGCGGCGGATTCGACACCGTCCGGCACCAAGGGAAATGCAGGTGTAGATACCGAATCAGGGACGTCGAAACCTTCCAATTCAGCGAAGGATGTCACGATTAACTTTGTTGGCGATATCCAGTTTTCAGGCAAAGTTGCGGAACTGCTGGATAAGAACGGTTATGACTATCCCTTTGCCAAACTAGGCAGATTATTCAAGGATGATGATCTTACCATCGGCAACCTGGAGACACCGATAACCCTGGGTGGTACTGGTGCGGCTAACAAAACATATGTATACAAATCTTCGCCCAAAGCATTGGCGGCAATGGCCTCTGCGGGTTTTGATGCTGTCAATTTGGCAAACAATCATATTCTGGATCAGGGCGTAGAAGGTCTGGTAGATACGTTAACCTATCTCAAGGAATATGGTATAGCTCATACCGGGGCAGGTATGAACAGGGATGAAGCCTATGCACCAGCATATCTGGAACGCAAAGGTATGAAGATTGCATTGCTTGGGTTCTCCCGCGTTGTACCGGAAACGAGTTGGAAGGCGGAAGGTAATCGTGCTGGCGTGGCTGAAGCCTATGATTCCACAGGGGCAGTGCAAGCGATCCAGGATGCCCGTAAGAAGGCTGATCTGGTGATCGTGGTTGCACACTGGGGAGAGGAACGTGTAAGTACTCCAAACAGTGACCAGACCCGATTGGCTCATGAGTTTGTAGATGCTGGCGCAGATCTGGTCATAGGTGGTCATCCTCATGTGTTGCAAGGGTTGGAGTACTATAAGGGAAAGTGGATTGCATACAGTACGGGAAATTTCATTTTCTCCAGATCAACCACCGAAGAGACTTGGAAAACGGCGGTATTTCAGGCTCGCTGTAGTCAAGATGCAGCTTGCAGCATGAAAGTTATCCCTTATGAGGCCGGGCTAGGTCAGGCCATTCCAATGATTGATGAGGCGAACAAACTGCTGTTGGCACAGATGGCAAAGCTCTCTCCTGGTATTCGATATGATGGGAATGGAGTCGCTTCGCCTAATTAAAAACCTTTTTGAGGAGGGAATCGAATGAACAACCTTTGTGTAGCGCACCGTGGATTTTCTTCTATTGCACCAGAGAATACGATGGCTGCATTCCTGATGGCCATGGAGCGGCCTGAAGTTCAGTGGATGGAGCTGGATGTGCAGTTGTCGCGTGATGGTGTACCCGTGGTCATTCATGATTTTACAGTGGATCGCACGACAAATGGCAAGGGCCTGGTTCGGGAAACCGATTGGGCTGATCTGCAACGTCTGGATGCCGGATCGTGGAAAAATAAGTCTTACAAAGGCGAACGGATTCCGGCGCTAAGTGAATTGTTAGATCGCTCTTGCGGCAGAGTACGTTTGAATATTGAACTGAAAACGCAGGGAGACATGTACCCGGGTCTGCCTGCAGCTGTTATATATGAAGTGAGAAAAAGACATATGCAAAATGATGTTGTGATTACCTCATTTGAACCAGCCGCTCTGATCGAAGTGAAGAAACTTGCACCGGAGATCCAGACGGGGCTGATTATCGATGCACGACCAGGTGATTTGTTAACCGCGCTGCGGCAGATGAATTGTACATTCCTCTCGATTGGATACACCAATGTAGACAAATCATTAATGAACGAGATGCGGAGTTCAGGTATTCGGGTGATGGCTTGGACAGTGGATGACAAGACCATTATGAAGAAACTGGCGGCAGTTGATCCAGAACTCATGTTATGTACGAACCGTCCTGACGTATGGGAGCTGGCATTTCAGGAGACGAGCAGCCGATTCTTCAGACCCTAACTTTCCTATATGCACTATTCAATCCGATAAAGGTGGTAATATACCCATGTTAACTAACATTCGCAATGTATACTGTGTAGGACGCAATTATAAACTTCATGCGGAAGAATTGGGTAACGCGGTTCCGGATGAACCAATGATCTTTATGAAACCTTCTCATGCAGTCGTGCCCCTAAATGGTGAAACGCTTGAATTGCCTGCTACCAAGGGTGAAGTTCACTATGAAGCTGAATTGGTCGTGCAAATCGGCCGGAGTTATGAGCCAGGTATGGCGGTAGATGAGCTGGTGGATGCTTATGCATTTGGTATTGATTTTACGTTACGTGACGTACAGACCGTGATTAAGAAAAAGGGCCACCCGTGGACAGCGGCCAAAGGGTTCAGAAATTCCGCTCCGGTTACTGCATTTCAGGCATTCCCGGGTGCGGCAGCATTACTGGAGAAAGACTTTACATTGACCAAAAATGGTGAGGTAGTCCAGCGTGGTAACATTAGTAACATGATCTTCAGTTTACAGGATATTGTGGATTATGTAGGTCACCATTACGGCCTAGGGCCGGGCGATGTCATTTTTACAGGAACACCGGAAGGTGTTGGACCAACACAAGCAGGAGATGTGCTCGAACTGGCATGGGACGGCGAATCCTTGGGTGCCTGCACGATTGGGTCAGCGCAATAAGGATTACACATCACACCTGCTTGAGATGAATAGAGTACAAGAAAGGGGCGTGCATACGCTCCTTTTTGCTGTGTTATCGTGGATATATATTTATATCTTCATCGAACGGATACGCTACTAATTTACGCCAAACTGTATGCTGTATTTGCGCTCTGTGTGACCAACTCTTCCAGTTCAGCTTGTTGTGCAGCATGTTGCTCTAAACTGATACTTCCACTTGCGAGCCGTTCATCCAACTGCTCTCTGAGCTGTCTTACTTGTATAGCAATCACTTCATCCAAATTCCCGTTGTTTTCTTCCGTAATCCTCCTCAGTGATTTCCCGTTGTACAGTTCCTGATACAGATCCGCTTCTGAAGGCTGATTGAGAGCGCTGAGCAGCTCGTCATTGCTTCCCTCACGAGTATCCAAGTCAACGATGGACCACTTAGCACTAGGTATGGGGGAGATGGCGGATTGGCCCCATGCTGTTCCGGCGAAGGACATGGTGACAATCATTGTGCCTATAATAATGACTCTTTTCATATTCATATGGATAATCCTCATTTCTGTAGTTGAGTACGAACTGAATCGTAACTTGTCGTTGATGTATTTGTAGATGTTTCGATCTGAGAATAGTGTAAACGGGAAACCTGAAGTGAAACTTAAAACAGGATAAGTAATTTCAACCCGGCAGAGAATGACTGTAAAAAGAAAAGACTACTAACACAATTCACACTTGACAGGTTGGGTTAGTTGGTTATATGATGATCTCAATTATTTTAATACTCATTAAATGAACAGTGAACTAATTTGAACTGAAAACTAAGTCGAGCTGATTGGACCACCAAAGGCTCCCGGGACTACTCCACTATGGAATGTCCACGGGGGCCTTTTTTCGTATCTTTATTGAAGCTTCAAACGATCAAGGAGGTTATGAAATGAGCGATAGAGACTGGGAAGCGTTGGAGCGGACGGATTGGTTATTTCGCAAAATGGTCAGACGATTTGTCAAAGAGCGGGATCGCATCTCTGTAGAAGGTATCAGCCTGCCAGGCATGCTTATCCTGCACAAGATCATTCGTGAGGGAGAACAGCGACTTGGGGATTTGGCAGAACAATTGGACTTTACATCGGGTGCCATTACAGCTCTGACCGATAAGTTGGAGAAAAAGGGACTCACCATCCGCAGACGAAAGGAAGACGATCGCCGGACGGTTTTACTGGACATCACATCCAGCGGGCGGGAGATGTATGCGAGAAACAGCAATATCGGTGCCCGATGTATCACGCTTCTGTTTGAGGGTTTTACGACGGAGGAACTGGAGCAGCAAAGTCAATTCTACGAGCGGGTAGTAGCGAATCTGGAGGGATTCTCGGACACGGTGCTGGGATTGGCGGAGAACAACGGGATACAAGAACAGGATCGGTCCTCCACAAGTGACCTTGAGCAGAAGCACCGGGACAATACCGGGAAGAAGAGTAACTATCTCAGTTATTGAGGTTGAGTCAAGGTAACAACATTTGATATACCACAAACATTCTAGGGGAGAGATGATCAATGGGACACTCAACAATATATCCAACTGGAGCCACGCTATTCAATCCGGATAAGGCTTGGGGCGGTTATACCGTCTATCAGGCAGGTGAAGAAGGCGTAGTATTGATCGATATGAATGGCAAGGAGGTTCACCTGTGGAAAGGATTGTTAGGGTTTCCGGCCAAAATATTACCTGGCGGCTACGTGCTGGGCAGCACGGGTCGCAGAGATCCGAAGTTCGGTATTCAGGATAATGTCGATCTGGTTCAGGTGGATTGGAACGGCAACATTGTATGGAAATACAATAGCTACGAACACATCGAAGATCCGGGGTATGAGCCATTATGGTATGCCCGCCAGCATCATGATTATCAGCGTGAGGGAAATCCGGTAGGTTATTATGCCCCTGGCCTTGCGCCAAAGACGAAGAGTGGCAAAACACTTATTCTGGCACACAAAAATGTGAGTAACCCGCAAATTTCAGATAAGCCATTGCTTGATGATGCCATTATCGAAGTGGATTGGGAGGGGAAGGTACTCTGGGAGTGGCTGCCTAACGAACACTTTGAAGAATTAGGTTTTGATGAAGCTGCTCGAAATGTTCTGTTCCGTGACCCGAATACACGCTCTTTCGGTCATCTGGGTGGTGGTGTTGGTGACTGGTTACATATTAATTCTGCTTCTTATGTTGGACCCAACCGTTTCTATGAAGAAGGAGACGAACGGTTCCACCCAGACAATATTATCTGGGATGCCAGAGAGGCCAATATTATTGCCATTACAGACAGACAGAGTGGAAAGATCGTGTGGAGATTAGGACCAGACTATACTTCAACTGAAGCGAAACACATTGGCACAATTATCGGACAGCATCATGCACATATCATTCCCCAAGGTCTACCGGGTGAAGGGAATTTGCTCGTATTTGACAATGGCGGCTGGGCAGGTTACGGCCTTCCAAATCCGGCTTCTCCATTTGGATTGAAACATGCGATTCGGGATCACTCCCGTGTACTGGAGATTAACCCGGTCACTTTGGAGATTGTCTGGCAGTATACATCGGCAGAAGCAGGTTTCTCGGTTCCGACGGATTCTTATAAATTTTATAGCCCATACATCAGTTCCGCCCAGCGTTTACCTAACGGCAACACCCTGATAACCGAAGGTTCCAATGGCAGATTGTTCGAAGTCACAGCGGAGCATGAGCTGGTATGGGAGTATGTCTCTCCTTACACCGATCGGCGGAATACCAATATGGTCTATCGCTCGTATCGAGTTCCTTATCAGTGGGTTCCACAGTTGGAGAAACCGCAGGAAGTTGCGATCGAAGCCATTGATGTCTCCAACTACAGGGTCCCGGGAGCAGCACCCAAAGGTTCTGCATCCATCGTGAGCGTAGAGACAACTCTTCCATTTGTGGAGGGTGCAGCCTGTGTGGCAACGTCGGATGAAGGCAAGTCAGGCGGTTAAGCGTCAAGAATCATGACTAGATCGAATGGGGTGTAAATTGTGAGAAAACCATCCATAGTAACCGGCATATTGATATTATTTCTGGCTACGACACTCCTATTATCCGGATGCAGTTCAAACGCAGCAGGATCTGGAGCAAAAGACGCTACCGGCAAGAATACCGATAATGTAAAAATTCGAATCGCAGATACAAGTACCAACCCAACGTTCAGGGTAGCCATTGCCAAAGGTTTTTTTGAAAACAGGGGCATTGATGCAGAGAGTATTACGTTTGGCTCACCGGCTGAAGGTGTAAATGCACTATTTATCAAACAGGTTGATATTGCTTACGGTGCGGACTTCCCTGTATTAAATGCTTTGTCTAAAGGGGAATATTCAGTCATCGCTTCTGCAGGTCAGACTACGGATGAAGCGGCAGCCGCCTGGAAGCTGTATGCTAGGGAGAATATTCAGAGTGGAGCGGATTTGAAGGGCAAGAAAGTGAGTTTCATTCGAGGCACATTTATTCCGTATCTATGGGATGAATATTTGAAAGATCAGGGAGTGGCGCTGAGTGATGTGACGCAAATTGGTCAGGGGGCTTTTGATGAAGCCTACATCGCACTGAAACAGGGAGACCTTGATGCCGCTTGGGTTATAGGTTCCGCGTTAACCGATAAATTCGATGCACTTGAAGGAGTACATCAGCTGACGGATATGTCTCAGACCCCTATACGCCTTGGTATGGGACTGGTATCAAGTAATGAATTCATCCAGGCAAACCCTGAAACGGTAAGTGATTTTCTTGCGGCGCTGGATGAAGCATCCACGTATGCCCAAGCGCATCCTGAAGAGGTTGCCGATCTGATGTATCAAGAGACCAAACAGCCTAAAGATGCCACGTTGAAAGACCTTCCGATCAATCCATGGGAAGTTGGATTTACGCAGGCTGCTTATGATAGTTTGGCAGGTCAGAAGCAATATATGGTGGACACCGGAATCATTGAACAGGATTTTGATCTCGACACCAAACTCAATCTGACTTCTCTCCAGCAGGCGTTGCCGCAAAAAGTGACATACAGTAAATAATTCTTATTCAAATGGGAGGTGTCCGTTATGTCCTTACCTGCAACTCAGCATACCATTCATATTGAACAGCTGCGGAAAACGTATCATGCCCCGACCAATGGGGATGTGCATTATATCATTAAGGATGTCGATCTGGTTATCAAGGGAGGAGAGTTCTTTGTCCTGCTTGGTCCCAGTGGGTGTGGGAAGTCAACGCTGCTGAACATGATCGCGGGGTTTATCTCCAAGTCGGGTGGACAGCTCAAGGTGGATAACAAGGAGATTGACAGACCAGGCAGGGATCGGGCAATGGTATTCCAGCAGGCGGATTCTTCTCTCTTTCCATGGCTAACCGTGAGGGAGAATGTTGAATTCGGACTTCGAATGTCCAAGGTGCCTAAGACGCAACGGCGTGAGATCTCCGATCGTTACATCCAGCTTGTGGGACTGAGCGCTCATGAGGGCAAATTTCCAAAAGAGCTATCAGGTGGTATGAAGCAGCGTGTTCAATTGGCCCGGGTACTTGCGAATGACTCGGCGATCTTGCTGATGGATGAGCCATTCGGTGCGCTGGACGCGATGACGAGACGGACCATGCAGAAGGAACTGGTGAATATTTGGAAAGAAACACATAAAACCGTTATCTTTGTCACACACGATATTCAGGAGGCGTTATTGCTTGGTGAGCGCATAGGCATTATGTCTGTAGGTCCGTCTTCGAATATAACGGATATTTACCACAACACTTTACCTTACCCGAGGAACATCGCCTCGTCTGAGTTCAACACCCTGTATGACCGAATTCAAGGCCACTTTGAAGAATAACTGAGGTGATATACAAGATGAAATGGTTGGAGAAAAAATGGGTGTCTATCCCGCTTCTATGGGTAACAGTCATCTTAATCTGGCAGCTTGGTGCCCTTATCTATGGGCCTGACGTAATCCCTGGTCCGTGGCACACGATCCTGGGAGCACGCGAATTGATTGCTGACGGTACACTGATGGAGTATATCGGAATCAGCTTCACTCGTGTACTGGCGGGATGGGTACTCGGAAGCATCATTGCTATTCCGGTAGGGTTGATTATTGGCAAAGTTCATCTCATCCGGCTGTTCGCCGAACCGTTCCTTAACTTTATACGTTTTATCCCGCCGATCGCCTTTATTACCTTATTCCTGGTGTGGTTCGGAATTGGTGAGCAATCCAAGATCGCGCTCATTATGTACGCAACCTTCTTCATTGTTGTATTGAATACACTGACAGGTGTACTCTCCGTTGAAGAAGACAAAATCCGGTCGGCCCGCAGTATGGGAGCCAATGAACGGCAGATTCTGCTGCATGTGATTGTTCCGGCGACAACCCCGTATATCTTCACGGGTGTGCGACTGGCGATGGGAACCTCGTATATGGCCATAATTGGTGCTGAGATGATTGCTTCGAATGAGGGAGTGGGTTACTTAATCTGGAATTCCAGACTCTTTTTCCGAACAGATTGGATCTTTGTCGGGCTGATTTCCCTGGGTTTTATGGGATTCCTGACGGATCGATTGTTCAACTGGTTTGGTCGCAGAGTACTCTACCGATATGGGGTCATTGGCGGAGCGAAGCGGGTCTAAATTAGGACATAGGAACATTGAATTACAGACGTTACTTGAAAAGGGAAGATATCTTGTTTTGACGTTTGATCGATAACCTGTTTTGGCACTTCTACACGAGGCCAAAACAGGTTTTTTGTGTGCTGGCGTAAGGAGTTTCGGCATTGAGATCAAACCGTGGTATAATTGAATTTCAAAAATACAATAAACGTCATGCGGGCTGTACATACGCTGCATGCAGGAGACATTATGGATTGGATTATTGGCGCCGTATGCGCTTCTATGGTGGCAGGTGCTGCCTATGCGAAAAAGTCGCTAACCCTGTCTGGCTGCCTGGCAGCAATCATGATGGGAACGATATATTACGGAGCGGGGAACCTGTTCTGGTTTGGCACGTTATTGTTGTTTTTCATTACTTCAACGTTGCTCTCCAGGTTCCGTAAAGATCGGAAGCAGGAGCTGGAGAAATCCTATGCCAAGTCAGGAAATCGGGATGCGGGACAAGTGATGGCTAATGGTGGAATGGGCATGTTCCTATGCCTGGGATACTGGATATTTCCACATCCGGCATGGGTGTATGCTTTTATTGGTGTAATGGCTACCGTTACATCGGATACATGGGCAACCGAAATTGGGAGTCTCAGTCGCAAGCCACCGCGCTCTGTTCTCACGTGGAAGGTACTTACTCCTGGTGCTTCAGGAGGGGTCTCACTTCTTGGCACCGTGGCTGCAGCCGTAGGCGGGGCTCTGATTGGTGCGGGAGCATTCTTGTTTTCCTGGATCGCCGGGATAGAAGGGCTTAGTCTGTTTAGTTGGACTTTTGTCGGTCTTGTAGGCGGGTTAGCAGGGGCTTTTGCCGATTCCTATCTGGGCGCAACGGTGCAGATGATGTATCGTTGTACTGTGTGTGGCCGTGAAGTTGAGGTACATGAACATTGCGGGCATCCGACGGTTCGGGCTCGTGGCTGGGCATGGATGAGTAACGACCTGGTGAACGTGCTTAGCTCGGTGATCGGCGGATGTGTGGCGATTGGTTTTGGTAACATTTTGGCGTTGTAGGGGGGAGTACATTTTGAGCACTGTACAGGGAGACAAATCGGAGGCTATTTTGGATGCGGCCTATGGTATTTTTGGCTCGAAAGGTTTTTATGAGACCAAAATGTCTGATATTGCAGACGAAGCCGGCATCGCAAAAGGCACCATTTATTTATATTTTAAAAGCAAGGAACAATTATTTATCGCAGTATCCAAGCGGGACTGTAACAGCTTTATCAGCCGTCTTGAATATGCTTTGAACTCGCATGAGAACACAGGTGATAAACTTGGAGCAATAGCCAAGACCCACCTTACGTATTATTATGAGCGTCGCAATCATACTAAACTCTTCTTTATGGCACCCAATAATGATCCGGATCTGATGAAATTCATGAAGGCATTCATGAATCAATACATGAGTATGGTGTGTGAGGTACTGGAGAGTGCAAGTGTACCTGAGCCTGTATTGCTCGCTGAAGCCTATATCGGAATTCTGGACCGGCTGAAGATGGATATCATGTTGAATCCGGAGTTCAATGAGGAACATCTGAACAAACGAATTGCTTTTGCAGCAGCGTTATTTCTGGACGGATGCCGTTCTTTTTTACAAGTGTAAAGTGAGTGCACGGATGTACGTGATAATTGAATTTTAATTTACAGAGAAGTGGGTACGAGCAATGAACATAATGACGGTAGAGCAAATTGCAAAAAGTTATGGCGAAAAAATATTGTTCAAGGATGCTTCATTTGGCATGGCTGATCAGGACAAGATTGGTGTCGTTGGGGTAAATGGCACCGGGAAATCCACGTTTTTGCGTGTGATATCCGGTATGGAACCTGCAGACGCGGGACAGATCTCGATCGGTAATGACGTACGTATTCAGTTCCTGGCACAGAATCCGGATTTCAATCCGGATAATACGGTACTGCAACAAGTATTCGAAGGTGACAGCATGGAAATGAAAACCGTGCGTGAATATACGGAAACGATGGAATTATTGGAACTGAATTCGTCCGATCCAGCGTTGCAAGAGCGGTTATTACGTTTGAATCAGCAAATGGAGCAGCTTCAGCTCTGGCAGATGGAGAGTGAAGCGAAGAGTATTTTGTCCAAACTGGGTATTCGTCAATTCGATGCACTTATGGGCACATTGTCTGGTGGACAACGCAAAAGGGTAGCACTCGCAGCTGCGCTGATTCACCCTTGCGAACTGCTCATTCTGGATGAGCCGACGAACCATATTGATAATGATTCGGTCGTATGGCTCGAGCAGTACTTGCAGAAGCGCCGCGGCGCACTGCTTATGATTACACATGATCGGTATTTCTTGGATCGTGTAGCGAATGTCATGCTGGAATTGGACCATGGTCGTTTGTTCCGATATGAAGCTAACTATACACGCTTTCTGGAACTGAAGGCGGAGCGGGAAGAACGGGAAGCCTCTTCCGAACAGAAACGTAAGAACCTGCTTCGGACAGAGCTTGCATGGATTCGTCGCGGTGCCAAGGCACGGACAACAAAACAAAAAGCGAGAATTGATCGCTTCGAACAACTTAAAGACCAACAAGGGATCCAGCGCTCGGGTTCATTGGAAGTATCGGTTGGCTCCACGCGTCTGGGGAAAAAGATTCTGGAGATCGAGCATCTTTCCAAATCCGTCGGTGGTCGCAAACTGATCGAAGATCTGAGTTATATTGCTGTACCTGGAGATCGGGTAGGGATTGTCGGACCGAATGGTAGTGGTAAGTCCACGTTGTTACAGATGATATCTGGCAAGTTGGAACCCGATGCAGGCGTGGTTGACGTTGGTCCTACGGTCAATCTGGGCTATTTCACACAGGAACATCAGGAGATGGATGAATCTCTTCGTGTTATTGAGTACATCAAGGAAGTGGCTGAGAATGTGAAAACAGCCGATGGCTCTCTGATTACAGCATCCCAGATGCTGGAGCGATTCCTGTTTACCCCGGCATCCCAGTGGACGCCAATCTCCCGCCTGTCTGGTGGAGAGAAGCGTCGTCTATATCTGTTGCGTGTGCTGATGGCTGCGCCGAATGTATTGCTGCTGGATGAGCCGACGAATGATCTGGACATCCAGACACTCGCTGTACTGGAAGACTACCTGGACGATTTCCCGGGTGTTGTCTTTGTGGTCTCCCATGATCGCTATTTCCTTGATCGTACTGTGGATAAAGTGTTGTCTTTTGAGGGCAACGGTGCTGTACGTGTACACGTCGGCGACTACAGTGAGTACGCGGAATGGATGCTGAAAAATGCGCCTGGAGCTACTCAAGAGAGTGACACAGGAACAGCGAAGGTGAAGCAGTCATCGGAGAAAACGACTCCTGCTGTGTCAGCGGCTAAACCGAAGTTGAAATTCAGCTTCAAAGAGCAACGTGAATACGATCAGATTGATGAAAATATTGAGAAGGCTGAAGCCAATCTTGTCCGGATTAACAAAGAGATGGAAGAGTCGTTTAGTGATTCTGCCCGTCTACAGGAGTTAATGGCGGAGCAGGTTGAGGCTGAACGTCATCTGGATGAATTGATGGAACGCTGGACCGTTCTGAATGAACTTGCAGAGCAGATTGAACAGAGCAAGTCTTGATTTATAACTAAACATCGCCCTTTTTTCCATAGTGACTTTATGTCGCATTGGAGGAAAGGGCGATTTTTTGTCTGCGAATTTGCGCTTTTATGTGAAACGTTCTGTATGTTCATTACGTTGTATAAGTAAAGAATTCCATAGAAGGGAGAGAACACCACACTTATGTATAAGGAAATTAATCAACAGTTGGCAGTGCTCAAGGAAAAGGGGAGAATTTACGAGAAATGGACCAAACGTCTGGAGAAGCTTCAAACGGAGGAAAGCGAATGGGAAGCAAAGGTAAAGCGTCGTCTGGAGCATCTCCAGAAGGAGCAGAAGGATGTTGATCGACTGAACAGTATGACATTGTCGGCCTTTTTCTATCAACTGATTGGCAAGAAGACAGAACGTCTGGAGAAGGAAGAGCTGGAACTGATGGAGAGCAAGGCTGCATACGACACCGCTTGTCGCATGTTACAAGACGTACAGGAGCAACGAATTCATGTGGAGCAGGAGTTGGAGGGCGGCCGGCAGTATCAGTACTGGCAAAGCGATTACAACGCGCTGTGGGGGAAGAAGGAAGGTCGTCTGCTGGACCAGGATGCGGAATTGCAACAGATGGCTGAGAATCGGGAACATCTGGCGAGCGAGCTACAGGAACTGGATGAAGCTTTCCGGGAGGGAGAATATCTGCTCTATGCCCTTGAACGTGCCGAGAAGGCTTTGGCTTCGGCAGGTAATTGGGGTGTATATGACATGATGGGCGGTGGGGTCATCTCCACGCATATCAAGCGAGGAAGAATGGATGACGCTCAGGTCGCCATCATGGATGCAGGTAAGCGTCTACGACGTTTTCAGAAGGAACTGGAGGATGTAGAGATGGCTGTACACGCCGATCTACATCTGGGAGGTCTGCTTTCATTCGCAGACTATTTCTTCGATAACCTCTTTGTGGACTGGATGGTTCAGGACAAAATTCGCAAAGCCGAACGTCAGGTGAAGGATGGACTGAGCGCGGTTCGGAAAACCATGCATGTATTGAGAAATGAAATGCGTGACCATAAGGCAGAGTTAGAGATATTGGAGCGTAAATATCATGCATATGTCGAACAGGCAGATTAAGAGATATGACAACAAAGGCCCCTTCCAAGCACACCGAATTGCTGTGCTTGGAAGGGGCCGTTTGCTTAGAAGAACATGTGGATGTTATCCATGATAATTTCGTCGATCAATGATTCTGTTTTACTTGGTTGTAATGTAAGCTGCGAGCAATCGTGCCGTATTCAGGACAGCATCCTTATGTGTACGCTCCATGGAATGAGATGCGTGAACTCCAGGACCGATCAGTGCTGCACGGATATTGTTTCCTCCGCGTAATGCTGCACTGCCATCTGAGCCATAGTGGGGATAAATGTCGACGACGTAATCCATTCCATCCTGTTTGGCCAGTTCAATGAGACGACTGGTCATATCGTAGTCATACGGGCCAGAAGAATCTTTGGCACATATGGAAACGTCGGTTTCTTTACAACTCAGGTCATCACCCATGGCTCCCATGTCTACAGCGATCATTTCACTGATTTCCGCAGGGATATAGGATGCGCCATGTCCAACTTCTTCATAGTTCGAGATAAGCAGAGAGACGTTATGTAATGGTTTCCAGCCTTCACGATGTGCAGACTCAAGGATGCCGAAGAGAGCAGCCACGCTGGCTTTGTCGTCCAGATGACGTGACTTGATATAACCACTCGGCGTGATGACTGCGCGAGCATCGAAGGAGATAAAGTCGCCTACAGAGATCCCGAGTTTCAACACATCTTCCTTGGAGGAGACGACCTCATCGATTCGAACTTCCATATGGCTCTCGGACCGTTCAAAGGTACGTGCATCCGGATAAACGTGGACAGATGGATGAAGGGAGAGAATGGTGCCTGTGTATGTTTTTCCATCCCGAGTATGGATGCTGCAATATTCGTTTTCAATACTTTGCATCGAAAATCCACCGACAGAGGTAAGCTTCAATGTGCCATAGGATGTAACCGAGCGTACCATGGCTCCTAGCGTATCCACGTGGGCGCTTAAAGCGATTGTCTTGGAAGAGTCCTGTCCGGGCAATGTAAGTACCGCACCGCCCTTGTTATTCAGCTCACAGGCGATGCCCAGTGCTGCTGCTTCCTTCCGGATCATCTCGATAATATGATGTGTGTAACCACTTGGGCTTGGGGTATCCAGCAATTTTTTCAGGAAAGACAGAACGTATGATTCATCAATTGTAAAACTCATTGTGTAATTTCCTCCTCGGATCGTGGGTATGGTGTGAAACAAAATACAGCCTGTCTGGGGGAGAGAATGTGATACTACCATTCCTGACTCGCCAGCAGGCTGTCTCTGATTGGTTACAGTGTTCCCGTAGGGTTTCCTTTGCGCTGACTCTGGATCGAATCTTTCTCCAATAGGCTGTTGGATTCATTTGAGTCAAGCGAATCCATCGTTTTGAAAGAATCGAGCGAAGAGTTGCTTGTCGCGGAACTTTCCAATTCAGATACACGCAATTTCAGTTGTTTATTTTCACGTTGCAGTCTGTATTGGCGATAAATTCCATATGACCCTACAATAATTCCACCGATCAGGGTACAGCCGAGAATGAGCAAGATCAGCGGGATTTGTACCGTGTTAAATAACAGGTTGACTTGTACGGAATCCACATTAATGACCGCAAAGATTCCCGTGAGCAGTGCAAAAACAAGACCTGCTATGAGTGCCCATTGCATTTTCATGGTGTTGCCTCCTTGTTGAACAATTGAGAACTAGATATGCATTACCCATATTCGGGTATGTTGCATCTTGCAATGATGATAAAATCCCCTGCCCGAACGGGCAAGGGATGCAGGTCACATGAAAAGACAACCTTATTTGGTTAGTTGCTCCATCTGTTCAATCAGTTCCTTGAAGACACTCATAGCTTCACGAATTGGCTGTGGTGTAGACATATCCACACCTGCTTTTTTCAGAATGTTGATGGAGTAATCACTGCCACCGCTCTTCAGGAAGCCAAGATATCGGTCAACAGCCGGTTGGCCCTCTTCCAGGATTTGCTTGGAAAAGCTTGTTGCTGCGGAAAAGCCTGTAGCATATTTGTAAACGTAGAAGCTGTTATAGAAGTGGGGAATACGAGCCCATTCCATTTCAATTTCTTTGTCAACAGCCATGCCTTCTCCGTGATATTTAACGTTCAGATCATAATAGATCTCGGATAACAATTGTGGTGTTAATGCGTCACCTAGTTCCGCACGTTCATGAATGATTTTCTCGAATTCAGCAAACATGGTCTGACGGAATACCGTTGTACGGAATTGGTCGGCATAGTAGGTTAACAGATACAATTTTTCCTTTGGATCTGTTGATTTGTTAAGCAGATAATCCATGAGCAACGCTTCGTTGGTTGTAGATGCAACCTCAGCCAGGAAGATGGTGTACTGGGCATCACGATACGGAAGTGTTGTATCCGAGTAATGTGAATGCAGAGCGTGACCCATTTCATGTGCAAGTGTGAACATACTGTTCAGGTTATCTTTGTGATTCAACAAGACATACGGGTGAGTGCCGTAAGCGCCCCAGGCATATGCGCCTGAACGTTTATTTTCATTCTCATATATATCGATCCAGCGATTATCATATCCAGTCTGCAATGCGTCAGCATAGTCCTTACCGAGAGGTTTCAGACCGTCTTTAACCGTTTGTTTCGCTTCCTCATAGGTAATATCCATTTTGTATTCGTCTACGAGTGGAGCGAACAGATCGTACATGTGCAATTGATCCACACCCAGCAACTTTTTGCGCAGGTCCATATAACGATGCAATAACGGAAGGCTCTCGTGAATGGTGTCTACCAGATTGGTATACACATCCGTTGGGATGTTATCTCCATATAGGGACATTTCCATCACGGAAGGGTACTTCCGAACATTAGCATAGAACATATTTTTGGTTACATTTGCATTCAGGGCAGCCGCAATTGTGTTCTTCTGTTTGGCATAGGTTTCGTATACTGCTTTGAAGGCACGTTCGCGAACTTCACGATTAGGGTTCTCCAGGAACTGAATGTAGCTGCCGTGAGTCAGTTCAACTTCGTTACCGTGTTCATCCTTGATTCGGGGGAACTTGAGGTCAGCGTTATTCAGCATGCTGAAGATTGTCTGTGGTGCTTGTGAAAGGTTGCCTACTTGTGCAAGCAAAGCCTCTTCTGCTTGGCTAAGAACGTGGGCTTTTTCGCGTTTCATCTCTTCCAGCGTAAATGTATAAGCAGAAAGTTTTTCGTTCGCAATAAATGCGTCCAACTGATCATCCGGCAGGGAAAGAATCTCCGGTGTGACAAAAGAAAGTGCTTCACCAACCCGTACGCCTAATTTCTGGGCTTTTTGGGACAGGTTTTGATATGTAGGATTCGCTGTGTCTTCATCTTGATGCATACGTGCGTACACAAAGAGGCGTTCTATTTTGAGGCTGATCTCATCTTCGAATTCGAAGCAAGATTTGAGTACATCAGGTTGATTTAATTTGCCTTGGAATTCGGAGGCCTTCTTGGTCAAAGACGATACTTCTTCATATTCCTGATCCCAGGCTTTCTGATCGGCAAATAAATCTTCCAGTTTCCAGCTATGTTCAGCCGGCACCTCGGAACGTTTCAATAATTGACTCATGGAAATCCTCCTTTGATGATCTGATGAATGTATGGACGAAGCTGCCTTCGTCTCGCTTGCCTGTGCGGAGAGAGACGAAGGAATCAGACTAAGTACCAGTATAACAGATAGCGATTTCTGGTATTTCAACGGCCTTCCTCCTTACGATACGAATAATCTCGTATAGTATGACCTTAGGCACGTTGAAATATTTGAATATCTGGGTCCCCGTGATTAGGTTCCCATGTTATACAGAAAATAAACGATCAGGAAAAAGGCGAAACAAATGAGCAGGGTAGCAATAAGCGCCATTCCCCGTCTTAATCGATCCGGGATGGAATTGCGTCCCAGAATAAGCACAATACCAAGGGAGAAGGCAAGGATAATAAAGATGACGACATTGCTTGAGTCAAGCTGCATGGGTTAGACCCCTTTGAAGGCAGCCATCAATTGACGCCATTCATCCTCACGGTTCTCAAAATCTGCTTTTGGAAAACGGCGTTCAGCCCAGTGCATTAATGCAGGACGGCTAAGGAATGTATGGCATTCTTCGCCCCATTCTTCCGAAATTTCTCGCAGTACGAGATATTTGCCTTGAACTTCTACGGTCATCATATTCCACTTGTCTGTTTTGTATATTTCATGTTTTTTTATCATAGGTAGTCTCCAAACTAACGGTTTTGGTAAAATGATACCGTACCCTACGATTCAAAGCAAATTTTTTCGACATTTATGGAAAGATAAATTGCAAAATGGAAGCCCATACAGTATAATAAGGGTATTCGCCATAGATGGCGATATTTTTAGGAGGTTTTTCATTTGAAAGGTACAGTTAAATGGTTTAACGCAGAAAAAGGCTATGGCTTTATTTCAGTTGAAGGCGGCGAGGACGTATTCGTACATTTCTCCGCAATCCAAGGAGATGGCTTCAAAACATTGGAAGAAGGTCAAGCGGTAGAATTCGAAATCACTGATGGAAACCGTGGTCCTCAAGCAGCTAACGTAAACAAACTGTAAGAATTTTTCCGGTCAACGGACTTCTTATATATGATAAATTTATAGCTGAATATTAAGAACCTAAGCACAGTCCCCCAAGGGAGGCTGTGCTTTTTTTGATTCTAAGATTTCTCAGTGTAAATAACGGTTGAATACGATGTATGTTCCCTGTGTGTTCAGGAGACACGATTGGTCATGCTGGACCATAACTTCAATCCGAAACCGATCAGTGCAGCCAGGGAGAAAGCCATAGCGGTGAGATAGAAGGTTTGTCTGCCTGCATGTTCCAGCAGCAGCCCGCCCAACGTTCCACTAAGAAGTCCCGAAGCACTGGACCAGACAATGGTGAACAAAGCCATACCCGTAGCTCTGTAACCGTCTGGAACTAGGCGAATGATATAGCGGACCGCCGTAACGTAGAAAATACCAAAGGTAACACTGTGCATCGTCTGAATCGCAACGACAGCTGCAGGTGTATCGGATATGGACATGAGAAGCAAACGAACCGTATACATCAGTGCAGCAAAAGCAATGAGCGGCAGCTCTTTATAACGGTTTCCATACTTGCTGAGCAGTAGAAATATGGGGATTTCACTTACGGAAGAGATCAGCAAAGACCAGCCGATCAGCCCCTCGCTGGCACCCAGATCTTTTAGCGTGATGGTAAGAAATGCTTCGTTCATGCGATGTCCCATGGCAAGCAAAAACACACAGCCAAAAAAGGTGAGCACATCTCTGCGTTTCAAAATAGCCCATAACCCCGATAGATCCATTTTGCTACTGCTTCCCGAAGGTTGATCCTTCAATTGAAAACTGATCAATAGTGTAGTGGCAGCAAGACCAACACAGACCCAAATCGTCCATGCTGGACCAAAAGATCCAAGGAAATACCCGATACTTAATGCAAAGAAGGCATAACCGATCGATCCGAAGACTCGAATGGAAGTGAAATTTCGGCCGTACTTGCTGGCGGTTGTAATAGCCATCGTATCGGAGAGTGGATAGACCGGATAATAGAAAAAGTAAAACAGGGTTACGAGTACAAATACCTGACCGAAAGTTGTCGCATTGGCGAGCATGACTCCTGTGATCAATTGGCCTCCAAGCAGAATGATCATCACTTTGCGTACCGTTTGGTAGCGGTCGCTGGCCATACTCCAGAACATATTGGAGAACACGGAGATGAGTGGGCCGATCCCGTAGAGATAACCAATCTCAGCCCGACTGAAGCCCAGATGACTGAAGTAAAGCTGGAAGTAGGATACCACCAGAACGGTGGAACCAAAGATGGTGAACATGAGAGCCCGCAGCCAGTTCTGATCCGGGCGGGCGTTGTGACTTAATTTCATGATGGGAGACTCCAATCCTGATAACAATTCAATGATTTTATTACCCCTTCAGGGATGTTGATTTACGGGCTTTCGGCACGGACATCGTAGGTTCTTTCTGTGTGCGCCGGATGACAAGCCAGACAATGATAAGTTCGGCGAGCAGGCCAAGGGATTGGGCTACAGCGCCAATCATACCGTTCCACGCAGGGAAAATACTAACCAGTATAAGCAGCACAATTACCGTGCAGATTGCATTCGCCGTTTGCGAACGAAACATCGTTTTTGTCTGACCGCGAAGCAGAATAAGGCCATTGCTGAAATCCAGAAAAGGGAAGATCAGCGGAAATAAGACGAACGCACGCAGTGTCCACAGACTTTGTTCCAACAGTTCGCCCTGAACGCTCATGACATTTTCGAGTACCCATGGTCCCAAGGGGGTATAGGCAATCGACACCATCATCGCAAACGGAATAAATCCGGTCACAAGTGCGAATTTCCGTACCAGTTTGGCGTCCACAAGGTAGAAATTCAGCACGATCTGATGGATGTATGTAAAGAAGCTTAGCATTAACTGCATCAGACTGCTTGCTATGGCAAAGGAAGAAATGGCCAGTGCGATCCCGGTCGTTTTGCCAAGTACGATGTTAATAACCGGTCCTATGAACAGTGCTACAAAGCTGGATAACAGCAGCGGCTTATAAAAGCGAAATACGTCTCCCTTGCTCTCGACGGGATGATCCTCAAGCTTGGCTGGCATCTTGCGTTTGATGCTGTTTCCCTCCAGAAAGCTGACCAGCGCTTCAATCATCATGCCAGCAGCAAAAATGATAGCGCCTACACGTCCACTGTCAATGCTGTCTGTATATATGAAGTAGAGGGATAGGCCGTACATGCCGGCTAAACGGAATACCATGCCGATTGTTAACCACTTGGTGCGGTTATTCGTAATGATGATCCCCTGATAGATGTTGCGGATCACTGAAAAGATACTCACATACATGAGAATTTCATATACGTCGATGACTTTGTTCAGCAGATCCGGACTTACACCAAACAAGTATTTGAACACCCCGGTACCAACGGGAGAGTATACGATGAGAAACCCAATGAGAAGCACACAGGCAAGAAATATTTTGGTCACAAACGTGAGGGCCTGAAAGGATAGGCGATCGCGAACCAGTGCGGAACAGGTTTGCCGCAGCAGGGTGGAGGGGCGTTCCGTGAGGGTTAACAAGCTACCGGCGATGGCATAGCTGGCAATAACCGTCTCGGGATGAGCGGAACGTGCTAATGTGCTGTTTATGATGACGTGAGAAATGGTGACGAGAGAGGCGGAAATGCCAAGTGGCACAAAAAAAGAAAATAACCGTCTCCACGAAAGTGATTCACTTGACGACATGTCAACGACTCCTTTGATGGATGAAATATGCCTAGTATATCACAAAGCATTGAACGCCGATGCGATTTTTTATGCGGAATATGCGGCAGATCATTTGTACAATTAAGGGGATCATATTATAATAGGAATGGTTAAAAATCGCTCTAATACGTATTCAACCAAGTGGAGGCACATTTATTTTGAGCCAATCAAATCGAAAACGTCATCAATATCCGCGTGGACCGCTGGCATTGATGAGAGGGGTGTACAAATACACCATTCCGGAAACACGGGAGGCACTGAATGGATGGCGTGCTCAAGCTGAGGCGATTCCGAATGAGGAATTGCGTACACAGGCACTTGCCAGTCTGAAGGATAAACAGTTTCACTGTGAAGGCGGAACCGTCTACGCATTAGCTGATTTGCCCAACAGACACATTCTGATTCCGCTGATCGTTTCATATCAAACTATTAGTGATTATTTGGACAATCTGTGCGACCGCAGCACGTCGATGGACCCGGATGACTTTCGTCTTCTCCATCAATCCATGCTTGATGCGGTAGATCCCGAAGCAATTCCCGTCAATTATTATGCCCTCCGTGAGGAGCAGGATGACGGTGGATATCTGCGGAATCTGGTGACCACATGTCAGGAACTGACCCGTCAGTTACCGGGCTATACGTCCGCCAAGCCCCAAATTCAGGATCTGGCAGGCCTATACACGGACCTGCAGGTATATAAGCATATCAAGCCGGAACTGAGAGAAACGGCACTGCTCGAATGGTGGTCGGAGCATCGGCATCGCACACCTCAGTTTCGTTGGAACGAATTTGCTGCTGCAACTGGCTCTACACTGGGCGTTTTCATGCTGTTTCTGGCTGCGAGTGACGATCAGTTGACTGAAGAGCAAGCGGCCTCGATCCACACGGCCTATTTCCCACATGTATGCGCATTGCACATTATGCTCGATTATTTAATTGATCAGGATGAGGACCGCATCGGGGGAGATCTCAACTTCTGCAACTATTATGAGAATGTAGAGACAATGCTGGACCGAATTGCTTTTATTGTGGAGATGGCACGCAGCGATGTGCAGAAGATTCCGGGAAGCTCCTTTCACCGGATGATCATCGAAGGACTGATTGCCATTTACCTGTCTGATCCCAAAGTCAGCGAACAACAGGAAGTTCGCGTTGTATCCAAACGTCTGCTGAAAAATAGTCCGATCACAAGAATATTTTTCTTCATTTTCAGTCGCTGGATACGGAAAAATATGTAAGTCAGGTGTGATATTGCGGAGCCTGAAGTGAAACTAGAGGAGGAAGAAACATCATGACAGCAGTAAAGAAAATCGCAGTATTAACGAGCGGTGGTGATTCACAGGGGATGAACGCGGCTGTTCGTGCGGTTGTTCGCAGCGGACTGTTTCACGGTCTCGAAGTATTTGGAGTTCAACGTGGATACCAGGGTCTTTTGAATAATGACATTTTCCCAATGGATTTGCGGAGTGTAGGGGATATCATCCAACGTGGGGGAACGGTTCTTCAATCGGCACGTTGCAAGGAGTTCTATACCGCTGAAGGTCAGCAAAAAGGTGCGGACATTCTGCGTGCGCGTGGCATTGACGGTCTGGTTGTTATCGGTGGGGATGGTTCCTACAACGGAGCGAATAAACTGAGCAAGCTGGGCATTAACACCATGGGTCTGCCAGGAACGATTGATAACGATGTTTCTTTCACCGACTATACCATCGGATTTGATACAGCTGTAAGCATAGTAGTTGATGCAGTAAACAAATTACGTGATACGATGTCTTCACACGAACGTTCTTCCATTGTTGAAGTTATGGGTCGCCACTGTGGAGATATCGCTCTGCATGCCGGACTTGCTTCCGGTGCTGAAACGATTCTTGTCCCAGAAGTTCCATTTGACATGGACGAAGTAGCAGATCGGATGAAAGCTAACTTTGCACATGGCAAACGTCACAGTATTATCATCGTTGCAGAAGGCGTAGGCAAAGGTGAGGATGTAGCAAAAGAACTGATGGAACGTTGCCCAACGTATGAGCCACGTGTAACCGTTCTGGGTCACATTCAGCGTGGGGGTACGCCAACACCTTTCGACCGTAACCTGGCAAGTCGTCTTGGCGACTTCGCTGTTCGTAGTCTGATCGCAGGCGAGACAGACAAAGGTTGTGGCATTATTAAGGGTGAACTTACCCTGACAGATATTGATAAAGTGGTTAACACAAAAAAAGATTTCGATATGGAAACGTACCAGCTCGCACAACGTTTGTCCCAATAATTCGATTCAAAAACAAAGAGCACAATCCCGCATTAACGTGGATTGTGCTCTTTTTGTTGTTTCACAGAGTGAGTATATTAATACTACGCCTTGCGGAGTACGGCTTGTTTTTGTACCAGGAAGAGTCTCCAGAGAAGCGCTGTTGCTCCCACAGCAAGGCCGGCAATGAGGCCGATCCAGTATCCGAAGGCACCGAGTGAAGTATACGTAGCAGTTAGATAACCTACAGGCAAGCCAATGATCCAATACGCTACGAACGTGATGATCAGTGCAGGATTAACATCTTTGTAGCCACGCAATGCTCCTTGGGTCGGTGTAGCAATCGCATCCGAGATCTGAAAGAAAATGGCGTAGATGAGGAAATGCTGCGTAAGTGCAATGACCTCTCGATCGTTTGAATACACGCCTGCAATCTGTTCGCCGAACACAATCAACACGATCGCTGTCAGCAGTGAGAGGCCGATGGCTCCACCAATTCCAAGCAGACTGTATTGTTTGGCATCTCTCAGACGTCCCGCACCTGCCTCATAGCCCACAAGGATCGTAAGAGCCATACATATGCTCACAGGCAACATGTAGAGCGTAGAAGCGAAATTCAGCGCCGCCTGGTGGGCAGCAATTGTTGTGGTATCGAAACGGCTCATCATTAAAGTCACAGCAGCGAAGATGGACGTTTCGAAAAAAGTCGCAAATCCGATGGGCACTCCAATCTTAAGTAACTCTTTCCATTTGGACAATGATACACGGGTCCATTGACGGAAAATGCCATACTGAGCGAAAGGTTCGACCCGATGGACAAAACAGAGACTAATAAGAAAGATCAGCCAGTATGTACATGCTGTAGCAACACCAGCACCAACACCGCCCAATTGTGGAAAGCCCCAGCGGCCGAATATCAGCAGATAATTTAGAAAGATGTTAACGGGCAGGGAAACCAACGTAATGAACATCGTAGTCCTTGTCTGGCCCAGCGCATCCATGAAGCTGCGCAGCACCGTATATCCGAAGAGCGGGATAATGCCAAAAGCAAGTGCGCACAAAAAATAGAAGGCAACTTGGGCAACTCGGGGTTCCAGAGGCATTCCGTTCAGTATAGGGCCAAGTAACAACGCCCCGGCTCCGATCACGACGAGACTGACAGCAATCCCGAGATACAACGCCTGTATGACGTTATACCCGATCTGATCATTACGTTTGGAACCCAGCAGATGGGAAACAACAGGCGTTATGCCAATTAGAATCCCGCTTAGTCCAGTTTGAACTGGCATCCATAGACTTGTACCAATTGCAACTCCTGCAAGGTCGGCCGGAGAAAACTTGCCTGACATATTGGTGTCGAAGAACGACATGGCAGAGAGGGCGATTTGAGTGGTGAAGATGGGCAAAAATATAATCAGGAATTGCTTCACTTTTTGGGAAAAACTAGTTGTGTTCATGTTCACTGGCAGTGCCTCGCTATTCTAAAGAGATGTCATCCAAGTGTCATATATGGACAGCTATTTATTGTAGAGGATTTTGTTCAATTTGAATAGGGACAGAAGCAGAGTAGGGGTGTACAGAGAAAAATGAACACCAAAAAACCCCGCTCCGCTTCAAGCAGAACGAGGTTGGATGAAATGAAAAGTATGAAAGAGTGCGGATTACTTATATTGTACACCTGATGTATAACGGTTGGACGCATTCCAGAGCAGATATTCATGCACATCCATGTCCTTCATCGCTCTAATCTGGTCTTCCACTTGTTTCTTGCCATACTTGATATAATGCCCACTGCCCAGCCAGCTTGCTGTGAAGTCCTGAATCCACGGACGAATGACGGGTTTGAGTTCTTTGGTAGGGTCTAGTTTCTTGTGTGTATCTTCCATTGAGCCCTTGATGGTTGTGTAAGGATCTTTGTCAGGGTCCTTGACCCCATACCAGCCAGTTGAATAGTGACTAGGGTATACCATCGGTGAGATCACGTCCACGTTTTCGGATATTTTAACAAAATCTTGTCCAATGCCTTCAGCCGCAGGTACAGAAGCGGCATAACCGAAAATATCAACTGAGACACGGACCCCTAGCGGGGCCAACTCCTTGCGTGCATATTGCACGAATTCAGCCACAACATCCACTCGTGACTTGTCGGATTTGGTATATTTCAGTACATCGGCTCGAGTTTCGAAACCTTCCGGGAAACGAACATAGTCAAATTGAATCTCTTTAAATCCAAGCTTGGCAGCTTCCTTGGCAATCTCAATGTTATAGTCCCATACTTCCTTGCTGTACGGATTCACAAAGCTGTCGCCTTTGCCATTAGCCCAGACAGATCCATCCTTGTTACGGAAGGAGAGCTCCGGATTTTTCTTGGCAAGAATCGTATCTTTGAATACAACGACACGTGCAATCGGGTAGACCTCATGTTTTTGCAATCGTTTCATCAAGGCATCGATATCCCGAATAAAAGGTTGGGATTTACCCATTTTCTGAAGCGCTTTGTTTTCTGTGGGGTAAGTTATGTATCCGAGATCGTCTTTGATATCAATGACCATGGCATTCAGTTCTGTGCTGTCTGTCAGTTCCAGCAATTCTTTCATACGTGCGCCGCCTGCGCTGTAGGCCGTTACATAAATACCTTTGACCACAGGTGCATCAGGTTGAGGATCAATTTTGGCAGGTGGGTTATCGGCATCGATAACAACCTGATCTTTTTGAGATTGAATAATTGCGGTGTTAAAACTGTTGGTTAACGATTGGAATTGAGGGTTTCCCTGGTCTGCCACTGCGGGGGCACCACCAAAGCTTCCAAAGGCCATAGCCAGTAAAGCCCAAAACATGTTCATTCATTTCCACTCCCTTATGTGTGCATTCCATGTATGAATTATACATTAAAGCCTCTGGGCTTTTAACCATATTAATCAAGTAATGAAACACATGGAAAAAATGAAAACCGCTTCCTGCTGAGGAAATCCCCTGCAAGAAGCGGCGTGATCAATCTGAAAAAAATTATTGAATGTAAATCTCATTTTGATGCTCACAAATACTGTACTGAATGATTTCCATTGCGTCTCCCTGTTCCAGGATGCCCAGCCCATCCCGGAGGACAATCAGTGAGTCGAGTTCATTCGGTTTCAAGAAAGGGAGCATTTCCGGGCACCATCTGTTGACAATCTCAAACAGTTTTACCGTTTCCATATCCACAATAATCACCCTTTCCTACTCGAATTCCAAAATGGTAAGTCATTCGGCGCGATTCGGGAAAGCATATGGCCTGTGAAATTGAAGGGTTGAACCTGCTATACAACATATTTAGGAGCCGTACACCGTTATTATACCACAATGTTGTGAATTGTTAACCGTACAGGTGTCTCAACTTCTGCGAAATGAACCCATAACACCAACCGTTTCCACAATGTTAACAAAAGCGTTTGGATCTGTATCCTTGATAATACGTTTAATTTCAACCAACTCGTAGCGGGTAGTTACGGTCATGAGCATGTCCTTTTCAATATCCGTGTATGCTCCCTGAGTCTTAATTTTGGTAACTCCACGAGGCCGAACAAGTAATTTTTTTAACATGGCTTCGGTTTCGTTTGTAATGATGTACAGTGTTACTTTGACGTGACTGATATGGATCAGATCAAGCACTTTGCCTGTGATATAGATGGATACCATGGAGGCCAAGGCTGTATTCCAATTGTCACTCAGGTATCCTGCAAGCATAATGATCGAACCGTTCATGCCGGCCATCACTGTACCAATCGGAAAGTCTCGTTTACGCGTGAAAATGGACCCAACAATGTCGAGTCCTCCTGTGGAGCCGCCAACTCGGAAGGAAACACCAGTACCCATTCCAATAAGCACACCGCCAAATACAGAACTAAGTAAAGGGTCTGTAGCCACAGCAAAAACAGGCAGAAGCGCAATGAACCAAGAAGTGGCTGCTACCGAAAGAATACTTAATGTAATGAAGCGTCGTCCAAGAATAAACCAACCTGCAATGAGCAGGGGAATGTTAAGAACAAAATACATTATACTAAGATTCAACGTTGTAAAATAACCCAGAAGCATTGAAATACCGGACACCCCGCCGCTTAAAAGCTGATGGGGGACCAAAAACCAGTTGAAGCCGCAGGCAATAGCTGCAGCACCCAAAATGATCACTAAAGAGTGCCAAATTATTTTGGGCAATTTAATCACCTCATTTATATTTAAAACCAGATTGCTGGTAATCTTGAATTGTTTTGTGATATAATAATTTGTGGATATTCTTGAGTAGGAAACTTTTCCTAAATGGAGCAATAAAATTTTGAAATGTTTCAAACACATGTATGTAGTTTTAGTCTTATGTTGGGGACCCATTCATGGAATTATATTCGTTAGTGAAAATAATCCGTCCCGTTGGGATACCCTATAAATATTAACGCTACTTAAGAATACAGACAACAAAGTGGATTGTCCACCATGTCCACCATATAAAAGGAGCATGAATAATTTTGACAAATTTAAACTTTACAGATTTCAATCTTGAACCACTGGTGCTGCAAGCCATCACTGAGCTCGGGTTTGAAGAAGCAACACCGATCCAATCCAAAGCGATTCCTTTGGCACTCGAAGGCAGAGATTTGATTGGTCAAGCTCAAACAGGTACGGGTAAAACAGCTGCATTCGGTATTCCGTTGATCAGCAAAATCACAAAAAGTGATGAGAAAATCCGCGCCCTTATTATGGCACCTACACGTGAACTTGCCATTCAAGTTGCTGAAGAAATTGAAAAACTCACTCGCTTCAAAGGTCTTCGCTCCCTGCCAATCTACGGCGGACAAGATATCGTGCGTCAAATCCGTGCACTGAAAAGAAAACCACAGATCATCATTGGTACACCTGGACGTCTCCTTGACCACATCAACCGCAAAACAATCAAACTAGATGATGTACAAACTGTTGTACTGGATGAAGCAGATGAAATGCTCGACATGGGTTTCATGGAGGATATCCAATCCATCCTGAAACAAGTTCCAGACGAGCGCCAAACCATGCTGTTCTCAGCAACAATGCCTCCTAACATTCAAAAATTGGCACAACAATTCTTGAACAATCCTGAACACATTTCTGTGATTCCGAAACATGTTAGTGCACCATTGATTGACCAATCCTATATCGAAGTACCTGAGCGTCAAAAATTCGAAGCATTGAGCCGTTTGTTGGATATGGAATCTCCTGAACTGGCGATCGTATTCGGACGTACAAAACGTCGTGTTGACGAATTGGCTGAAGCTTTGCAAAAACGTGGATATTCTGCAGACGGTCTTCATGGTGACCTGTCCCAGAATCAACGTGATGCGGTAATGCGTAAGTTCCGTGACGGCAGCATTGACGTTCTCGTTGCAACAGACGTGGCTGCACGTGGTCTCGACGTATCTGGCGTAACTCACGTTGTTAACTTTGACCTTCCGCAAGATCCGGAGAGCTATGTTCACCGTATCGGTCGTACAGGTCGTGCGGGTAAAGAGGGTGCTGCTTGGTCCTTCGTTACACCACGTGAGATTGATCACTTGCACTTCATCGAGCGTGTAACACGTCACCGTATTCCACGTAAACCACTGCCAACAATGGCAGAAGCGGTTGAAGGTAAACAACGTTTGACAGCAGAGCGCTTGCTGGAAATCGTACAATCAGGCGAACTGAACGAATACAAAGGTATTGCGATTCAAATGCTTGAGCAATATGATTCTGTTCAACTGTTGTCGGCTGCACTGAAGCTCCTGACAGGTGATAAGAAAGATGCTCAAGTTGATCTGACTCCTGAAGATCCAATTCGTGCAAAACGTCGTAAACCGGATGTTCGCTCTGGCGGACGTAAACCATCAGGTTACAGCGGTAACCGCACAAGTGGTAGCGGCGGCAGTGGTGGTGGTTACAACCGCGATCGCAACAGCAGTGGCGGCGGACGTGGCGGTTACAACCGTGATCGTAACAGCGGCAGCAGCACTGGCGGTGGAAGCAGAGAAGGTGGTTACAACCGTGACCGCAAACCGCGTCCAAGCAGTAACGAAGGACGTCGTCCAGCGAAAGATTCTTCTTTCGAGTAATATAAACGTATGATCTGAAAAATGGAGCGGGCAACTGCTCCATTTTTTTATTTTCAAAATTACTGCATCATTTTTTTCACTGCCAGAAGCGTTAGCTAAGGACAATGACGATCTCTTTTCGGGAAGTACTGGCTTTTCCTATCTATAATAAGGTATATTAATATTAGACTTCAGGTAATACGCAAGGCTGCAGAGGAGGAGAAATGTTTGGAATTTAAAGGAGCTATGGGTGGGATCTACCGGCTTACAGAGTGGATTACGAGACTGGCCGCAACCAATCTGTTGTGGGCTATTTGTTCGTCTCCGTTCTTGTTTTTCTTGATTATGAAACTGCTCGTGATGCAGCAGAACCTCGCAAACGAATCATTGCAAATGAACTGGGCTATAGCTATTGTGGCACCGCTTACACTGTTCCCGGCGACTTCGGCGCTGTTTACGGTTGTTCGTAAATGGAATATGGGCGATACGGATGTACCGATCTTCCGTACTTTCTTTGTAGGTTACAAGGAAAACTACAAGCAAAGTTTAATTGGGGGCATTTTTTACACACTGCTGTTCGCGATTATGTATCTGGATTATACAGTTTACATGACGCAGTTCCGCAACATGCAGCTCGTGGGAATCATTATGCTAGTACTGCTTCTCTTGTTATTTGTATCACTCTTTAACTTTTTCTCGATGGTTGTACACTATCATATGTCCATCGGACTCATTATCAAAAACGCGGTATTGCTTACGCTGATCAGACCATTCCGTGTATTTTCCACATTGCTGGGAAGTGGATTGCTGTTCTACATCGGTTTCCGTTATCCGGTCTTGTTCGTTTTCTTCATTATCAGCATCATTGCTTGGTTCGCTTTCTTTAACTTCTACGCAACCTTCAACAAGATGCAGGAGCAGATGGAGAAGATGCAACTCAAGAAGGAAGAAGAGGAAGCTGCTGCGCTGGCTGAACAATCAGCAGAGAATGGTGAAACATCTGAGCCATCAGACGACAAAAACATTACATTGCAAAAATAAAACATGATGGATCGCCATTTACTTTTTACACAGTTAGGGATATAATAATTGTACATCCTGCGATGTACGTTTCGGTTATTCGTTGTTTTGAACCAATGATGATGTCTTCGGGAGATCAACACAGAATGTTGCTGAAAAGCCCTGTCTATACGACATGGGGACTTCAAAAAGCATTTTTGCGGTCACCCACCTGCCAAGCAGGTTCATAAGACAATGTAGCCGGACGGCATAGGCGGGTTCCTAAATCTTATGTACAGCACCCTGACTTTTCCTCTTCAGAAGGAATTTCAGGGTGTTTTTAAGTTGTAATGAATGTTTTTGATTGGTTTTACGATAAATATGATGCTTGCCCTTTTGTTACTACTTGAACAATGTTACACTAAGATACATAAATGGAACGGTTACATTCAAAGGAGGAAGGGTCTTGACCTTAAAGAGAACGCTCGTCGGTATCATCCGCAGCATGGAGGGGACCAGCGATCGAGCCAAGGATCCCAAATTAAAAACACGGTATTATAACTTATCCAAAGACAGAGCCTGGGAAGAGGTCTCTTCGACACTCAAAAAGATTCCGGGTTATAAAGTGCTGCATGAAGTGCCTTCTGTTGGAGAAGTTATTCTGGAGAAGCGGACTACCTTTGGACGGACGATGGATATTACAGTTTCCATTATCTCGGTAAGTCCTGTTCGTAGTGCGGTGGATATGTATTCAGCTTCACGTGGTTCACTTGGAGACTTGGGTTCCAATTATCGCACGATTATGAACTTATTCTCTGTACTGGATAAGAAGCTAAGCAAGTATAAAGCAAATGATTGAAATAGATGATAAATAACAAAAAGCGAGTGAAGGTTAACCTTCCTCGCTTTTGTTCTGAACGTATGGTAACCCTCTACAGCAAAGCTTTTACAGCAGCGATCGCTTGTTCGAAGTTAGGGGAGTCTGTCATTTCAGGCAAATACTCCACATATGTAATCCGGTCTTCGGCATCCAAAACAAAAATGGAGCGCATGTCGAGTTGGAATTCTTTGATCAGAACGCCGTAGTCTTCACCGAAAGAACGTGTTTTGTAGTCTGACAATGTAACTACGCGGTCAACACCAGCTGCTCCACACCAACGTGCTTGAGCGAACGGAAGGTCAACGCTTACTGTCAAGACAACAACGTTGTCTCCGAGTTCTCCAGCTTCCACGTTGAAACGACGAGTTTGCGCATCGCATACGCCAGTATCCAGGGAAGGAACAACGCTGATTAATTTGATTTTGCCTGCGAAGTCCTTCAGGGAAGCATCCTCAACCAGGTTTTTGCTCAGGGTAAAATCAGGTGCTTGATCGCCCACTTTCAGTTCGGGTCCGATCAATGTAATAGGGTTGCCTTTAAATGTGGCTGCGCCTGTACGTTCTTGTGTCATAATAATGTTCCTCCTTATAAATTGGTGATCCGTGCCAAAATCCATTATAATCTTTTATGAAAGGCATTGTCCAATTCGGACATGTACCATTACGATGGATCAGAGATGTAAGTCCGATCTGAACAGGGTGGAGTGAAAGAAGAAATTTATGATATTTATTCGCTATGAGAACTGGAAAGGTTATTTGAAGTATTTCCCTTTGACGTCGCTTTTTTTAATTGCCAATGTAGTCATGTTTATTGTGTTAACGGTGAACGGTGGATCAACGAACAATATGGTGCTGCTGAAATTTGGGGCACTCACGAATCATGAACTGTTCGCACATGAATGGTGGCGTTACATTACATCCATGTTCCTGCATGCGGGCTTCAGTCATTTATTGTTTAACAGTTTTGCGTTAATCGTATTTGCACCACCGATGGAGCGGTTGCTCGGGTCGGTAAGGTATGGTGTATTGTACCTGGGTGGCGGTGTATTGGGTAATATTCTTGCTGTTGCGTGGTACAACTCGGTTGGGAGTATTACCATCTCGGTAGGGGCTTCAGGAGCGATCTATGCCGTATATGGTGCATTCCTGTATGTAGCACTGTTCCAGCGAACGATGATGGACGAGGCTTCGCGCAAAACGATGTACACATTGCTTTTGTTCGGAATCATATTCTCCTTCGCCATGTCAGGCATCAATTGGATGGCACACCTCGGCGGATTGTTGGGTGGATTCTTTATATACGGACTGTTGATCAGATTGTGGAAACCTCGCAGCTTAAAGCGGTAGTCAGAACGTTCTCAAGATGGAATGCAATCAAGGATAAGTAGGGTATAACAGATTGGAGCGATCAGGCGAGTGGAATTAAGACAGTTGCATTACTTTTTGAAAGTGGCACAGAAGGAACATGTAACACAGGCTGCTGAAGAGTTGCATGTGGCACAGTCGGCGGTGAGTCGTCAGATTCATCAGCTGGAAGAAGAACTGGGCGTGGATCTTTTTATGCAAAAGGGGCGAAATCTGCAGTTGACTGCAGTGGGGCAGCTTTTTTGCAAACGAATTGAAGGCATATTAAAAGATTTGGACAAGGCAGTTGGGGAGGTTCATGAGTTTCTGGACCCGGAGCATGGAGAGATTCGAATTGGATTTCCACATAGCCTGGGGATTCATCTCATTCCTTCCGTGGTGGCTGCTTTCCGTCAGCGCTACCCCAACGTGAAATTCAGATTCAAGCAGGGGATGTTCCCTACACTGATTCGTGATGTGTTATCCGGAGAGGTAGACTTGGCATTTATTTCTCCTTTTCCAGAGAAGCATGATCAAGTAGATGGTGATATTGTACTCACGGAAGAATTACATGCCATCCTTCCTCCTAATCACCCGTTAGCTGGTGAAGAGACAATTGCACTTGAACAGCTCAAGGATGATAAATTTGTATTATTTAGCAAAGGTTATTCTCTTCGTCCTATTGTGTGGCATGCCTGTCTGGAAGCTGGTTTTACACCTAAGATCGCTTTTGAAGGGGAAGAGACCGACACCATCCGCGGATTGGTCGCTGCGGGCATGGGGGTCAGTCTGCTGCCTGAGATGGCGTTATTCCAGACGAATCCGTTGCAACCGGCACATGTGGCTATCTCCCATCCAAAAGTAACGCGAACTATCGGGTTAATTCATCGTGCGCATGATAAACTGCCGCTGGTTGCTCAGTCCTTTCGTTCATTCTTGCTTGATTATTTCGGTTTACAACAAAACAATACCCCATCCGATTAACGGTGGGGTATTGTTTTTTGTTTTTGTTGTATTAAGTATCCAATTAATCGCGGCTGTTGAAGATTCCGATGTAACGAATCAACTCAAGCAGTGAAATCAACGCTGCAGCAACGTAAGTCAAGGCTGCGGCATTCAGAACTTTTGCAACACCTTTTTCTTCTTCATTACGGATGTACCCTTCGGATACCATAATCTCTCTGGCACGATTACTTGCATTGAACTCAACCGGTAAAGTGATGAGTTGGAATGCTACAGTTACGGAGAAGAAGATGATACCGATACCTACAAGGTTCATGGCATTGAAGAGAAATCCTGCAATCAACAGGAATGGAGCTAATCCGGATGCAAAGTTCACAATTGGGAAGATCCGGTGACGCAGTGCCAGCATCGGGTAACTTTCTTTATGCTGAATGGCGTGGCCAACTTCGTGACACGCTACCGAAACAGCTGAGATTGAGTTTTCGTAATATACTGGTTCTGATAAACGTACAACCCGATTGATCGGATCATAGTGATCAGAGAGCGTGCCGCGTACAGGTTCAATTGGAACATCGTGCAGGCCGTTAGCATCAAGCATCTGGCGAGCGGCATCGTAACCAGTCATTCCGTTCTGGTTCGGTACCTCCGACCAACGTCTAAACGTACCTTTAACGCGAAATTGCGCCCATAAAGAGAGCAAAAAGGCGATAATGATCAATACGAACATACCGTTATTAAAACTCATATTCATTCCTCCGCTTTCTAAAAATAAGCTACATCATGGTGTTCTCAAGCAAGATTTTTAGTGCCTCCATTGTACCGGCACTTTTGGTGAGGAGTCCTGCCATCATTTTACGTGCTTGTACAGGTTTCATCTCTCCAAGTAGCGGTTTGAGTTCGTTAACCTCTCGCTCAAGTTGTTGTACATGAAGCTCCAATGTTGTCAGTTTGCTGGCAACTTGTTCTTCTGTACTAACCAGACGCCACTTCTCAAGAGATTGCTTAATCTCGTCGAGACTATACTTCTCTTGTTTCATCTGTACAATACGTTCAAGCCTCGTTAAAGTTTCATTACTATAGAGACGATAATTTTTTTGTGTACGTTCTTCGGGAGCGATTAGTCCAAGCTTTGTGTAATAATCAATCGTCCGTTCACTAACACCAGCGGTCTTGGCAAGTTCGCCAATCCGAAAAAGTTTCATATCCCCAATGATATTCACCTCGCTTGCAAGTTCAAATGTAGGGAATTGTAGTTTCCACTTGTGAATTTCTAGACTACGCCCAATTTTTCTTACTAATAAGTATGATACATGATCTTTAACCGTACAGTCAAACGTTATGCTTTGGCAATCAGCATACTGCATTTCTATATCTATGTACTCATAGAATGTGATTATGTACTTAAGTGCAAGAAAAAGACGTATGACTTTATTCCCAGAAATAATTTTCAGTTTTGATGAAATTACTCTTGTCAACTTTCCTCTCTTCTGCTTATAATGACATTAAGAGTTTCACGTTATGTGAAGAAACTTAACATAAGAGGGAGTGGGGTATATGAGAAAGAAATGGTTGGTTTCCATGTTAGTAATGCTTACTTTGTTCGCTTTTCCGGTCAGCGCATTTGCGGCTGCGGAGGGTCCGACTAACATTGAACTTCAAAGTGGTTTGAACTCAGCCTTTACGTTTCTGGCTGTTGTACTGGTGTTCTTGATGCAAGGGGGATTTGCTTTACTTGAAGCGGGTTCAACACGAATGAAGAATGCAGGACACATTGCGGGTAAGACCATCCTGACATTGGGGATTTCAGTAATTGCCTTCTGGGCTTTGGGTTTCGGTCTTGGTTTCGGTAATGGTAACAGCTTCTTTGGAACAACAGGATTCTTCCTGAGTGGTGACAAGATGGCTGCTTCCTTCGAATCACTGGCTTTCTCCGATGTTCCACTGACTATTAAATTCGTATTCCACCTCGCCTTTGCGGCGGTATCTCTGGCCATTGCCTGCGGTGGTATGGCTGAACGTGCAAAGATGAGCGTATATATTGTTTTCGGTACTCTTTATACCATTATCATGTATCCGGTTGTTGCTCACTGGGTATGGGGCGGCGGCTGGTTGGCTGAGCTGGGTATGCAAGACTTTGCAGGATCGACGGTTGTTCACTTGACTGGTGCGACTGCAGCATTGGTAGCGACCATCTTGTTGAAACCACGTATTGGTAAATATAACAAAGACGGCAAACCTAACATCATTCCAGGTCATAACCAAGTGTATTCCGTACTCGGGGTTATTATCCTCTGGATCGGTTGGTTCGGATTCAACCCAGGTAGTACATTATCTGCCATGGGGGATGGATTCTTCGGTTATGTTGCATTAACTACTAACGTAGCTGCTGCAGCCGGTGGTGTTGCTGCGCTGTTGATCTCATGGGCAGTACTTGGTAAGTCTGATATTCCTAGCATGTTAAACGGTGTGCTTGCGGCACTCGTTGCAATTACAGGAGCATGTGCATTCGTTGAACCTTGGGCAGCGCTGGTTATCGGTGCTCTGGCGGGTATCATCACATTCTTCACAGCACAGTACTTCGATCGTAAAGGAATTGACGATCCAATCTACGCTTTCTCCGTGCATGGTATTGCGGGTATGTGGGGTGCGATCTCCACGGGCTTGTTCGCTACTCCTGAACTTGCCGAGAATGCTGGTGTAGGTCAAGCGGGTCTGTTCTATGGCGGTGGATTCCACCAATTGGGCGTACAGCTTCTCGGTCTGGCAGGTGCTTTTGCCTTCGTACTGGTAATGTCCTTCATTATTCTGGGCGGAATGAAAGCAATCATGGGCATCCGTGTTACTGAAGAAGAAGAAACAATGGGTCTGGATATCAGTGAGCATGGTACTTACGGATACCCTGAACAAATGAAAAATGTAGATTCTAAATCCAATGGTGGTACGTTCAGCTCCTGAGGTGAATGATGCTGAATCATGCTTCAAGGAGGCTGGACATGATGGAACCCATCTCGTATACAAACTATTCCTGGTCTTATCAGGGAATCGATGGTGCGGTGTCTTCTCAAGAACTGCGTCAGGCACGTGTGATATTACAGAACGAGCTCCAGGAATTGTTGTCCGCTTCCTTGTCGCCGATCGAGTGGTACCAAACGGTAAATGAACTGCATGACCGGATTGCACGGAAAGCAGTAGAGTTATGCATTCAGGGGATGGTTGAGGAAGGCTTCGGCCAACCTCCCGTCCCCTATGCCTTTATCGTATTTGGCAGTTCCGGCAGGGAAGAAGCAACGTTATGGAGTGATCAGGATAATGGCATGATCATTAGCGATACTCCGCATGAAGGTAAAGAGGAATATTTTGCTCAGCTCGGACAGCGAATGACGGATATGTTGGAAGGGCTTGGTTACGCCAAGTGCGAAGGCAAAGTCATGTGTTCAGAGCCATTGTGGAGAAAAACGTTGGCGTCATGGAAGCAACAATTAGCAGAGTGGAGCTCGGACCTGAATTGGGAGCCTGTTCGTAATCTGATTATTGCTTCAGACATGCGTTTTGTTGCAGGTGAGCAAAGTCTGGCAGAGGAATGGATCACGAGTTTTTATGAACAGTTCAGACTGGTTCCTGAACTTTCGGATGCAGTTCTTCGCAATACGGTTAAACATAAAGCTACATTGAATGTACTTGGACGTGTGGTCACAGAACGATTTGGTGAACATGCAGGTGGATTTGATGTCAAGTATGGTTTGTACATTCCGCTGGTGAATAGTGCCCGTTATTTGGCTTTGCAACATGGGATCAAGGAGTCATCTACGTTAAAAAGAATGGAGAGACTGACAACACTTGAAGCTGTTCCGTTTACATTACTGGATGCATGCCAGCGGGCGTTCATAGCCGCTCTAAAGTTTCGGAGAAGTACACCGGTTGTCATCCAAGGGGATTTGCAACATAGCAGTGGATTCCTGGATGAGAAACAGATGAAACAAAAGCAGATTCATTATGAGCTCAGGGATACGCTCGGGTTGGTACGACGAGTGCATCGTGCTTTGCAAAGACAGTTGCGTTTTGCAGAAAGGAGACGTCCATGAGAGAGCCGGCAAGGGGCAATACAGGATTCTGGAATTCGCTGCGTCAGGGAGGGGTTCCTTCCGCCATCGCTTCCATTATGGGAGCCCCTACGGCGCAACACATGGCGTTTATCCGCTCTATGATGAGAGAACAGCGCAGACCTGAGGTTCTGCATACGCCTCTAAATGAGCTGGACGCAGTTGTATTTGATCTGGAAACGACGGGTTTTTCGCCCCAGCATGGGGATGAGATTATCTCATTTGGTGCGGTCCGTATACATGGTGGTGCGGTACTGGAAGGGGAGCAGTTCTATACGGTGGTGCAGTCCAAGACTGCGGTTCCGGAACATATTACTGAACTTACAGGTATTACGCAGGAGATGACGCTGGACGCACCAACTTTGCTGGAAGGGCTGCATGATTTCATGTCTTTTGTAGGTGGAAATGTTCTGATTGCACACGCAAGTGCGCATGACCGTGCTTTTCTGAATGCAGCTCTGTGGCGGACTTCAAAGGTAAGACTGACACATCGTTTAATTGATACGATGATGTTGGCCCGCTGGCTTGAACCGAGCAGGCCGGGGTATGGTCTGGATGAATTGCTGGAATCCAGAGGCATCCCGATCTATGGGCGTCACCATGCACTGGAAGATTCCAAAATGACTGCACAGTTATGGTCCTGTTATCTGGAGGACATGATGCGTAAAAATGTGGAGACCTTGGGTGATTTGTATACCCAGCTAAGTCACGCATAACGGAACGGGAAGCAGATTGTATGAAGGCACAACGCGGTGTGCCTGATCCTGCGATTCCTTCGAGGGTTCAATCAGATAACCGTTCAGATGCATATGAGATCGCGACCCACTTGTTAGGTCGGGTGAGCCGATGAGGTACATCTGAAGCAAACCGGCAAAGGCCGGAAGAGCTTGCAAGTCCTCTAAGGAAGGAAAAGGCCTGGTCTGCGGATGAGAATGGAAGATACCAATGAGCTTAGGCTCGGAGAATACGCACCGAATCCATTCGGCATCATCCAGAGTAAAATGGTGCAGCGGGTCAGGTGCTACGTTACGAATGGGCTGAAACCGACTGATTCGTATACCGCCCGCTGCGGTTTCACCCAGCATAACCCCGCAGGCTTCTTGCGGCAGCGAAATGAACATGTGCTTTGACATCTCTTGCTCTACGGAAGAAGGGATGTAGAAGACGTTTTGCTGCCCGTGAAGTGCTGCCATTTGTATTCACCCCTCTCTCTTTGGCTCCTGCTTAGGCAGGAGTCCTTTTTCATTTTATTTTCTGTAATGCGGATTGTAAAATTTTAAAGGAAAAGGGTACAATAATAAAGAGAACATTTGGCAATCATGTTCTGGTCAACTGTGATAGAGCGTGATAAACATTTAGCATGTGCAGAAATTACGGTTTCAGTTTCAATATGCTAATTATATAAAAGGGTGGCGGGTTATGAAACGAAACATATACATACTCCTTGGTGTTGTCTTGCTGGTTGGTATTGCACTGGCCCAGAATGCGGGTGACGGCATTGCAGCCGTCTTTAAGCAGGAAGAACCGATGCCTACAGAGACGGGACCACGTGCGGGTCTTCTGGCGCCTGCTTTTTCTCTGACAGCAATGGATGGGAAAACGTACAGTGTGGGCGGTGCCAAAGATAAGGCTACGTTCGTCAGTTTCTGGGCATCCTGGTGTGAGCCGTGTAAGCAGGAAGCTCCAGAGCTGAACAGAATGGCTGCGAAATACAAGGATAAGCTTGACATGTATGGGGTTAATGTAACGTCATACGATAAACTCAAAGATGCCAAAGCTTTTGTGGATGAGTACCAACTGACATTCCCTATTCCCTTGGATGAGAAGGGGACAGTGTACGCTCAATACAATGGGGTGGCTTTTCCAACGAATGTTCTGATTGACTCCAGAGGAGTTATACAGGAGATTGTTCTGGGCATATTACCCGAGAAAGAGTTGGAACGTAAGATTAAAGAGCTAGTTGCAAATTAATTTTCTGCAAAGAAAGAAGCCCTTGCATCCATGAATCATGGGTGCAGGGCTTCTTTATATTTTCCGGGAAATAAGCGTTATTAGTGGTTGCTTATCCCATGAGCAGGAATAGGGAGTGTGCCCGGCTCATCCTGCAATTTTTCTTGAAGCAAAGCATAGCGGAAACTGTGTACAAGAGCTTCCCAACTTGCTTCAATTACGTTCTCGGATACACCGACAGTGTTCCATGTGTTCTCCGTATTTTTGGATTCGATCAATACACGAACTTTGGCGGCTGTGGCATCTTTCTCATCCAGTACACGTACTTTGTAGTCTGACAGATGCATATTGGCAAGTGAAGGGAAGTATTGCACCAATGCTTTCCGCAGAGCGTTATCGAGTGCGTTCACCGGACCGTTACCTTCAGCAGCGGTATACACACTTGTTCCAGCTACATTAAGTTTGACAAAAGCTTCAGAAACAACGGATTTGCCCGCCGTTTTCTCCACAAGCATTTTGAATGATTCAAACGTGAACAATTCTTTCATGTCACCGTTCGCTTCACGAATTAACAATTCAAGCGAAGCATCAGCACCTTCGAACTGGTAACCCTGATGCTCCAGGTCTTTGATCTTCTCAATAATCTGACGTGAATTGGCACTGCTTGGATCGAACTCAAGCCCCAGTTCCTGAGCTTTGGATACAATGTTACTTTGTCCGGCAAGTTCCGAGACCAGTACACGTTGTTTGTTACCAACCAGTTCAGGCACGATGTGTTCATAGGTACGTGAATCCCGCAGAATGGCAGAGACGTGAATCCCACCTTTGTGAGCAAAAGCAGCATTGCCGACATAAGGCTGATTAATCGGCATATTCACATTGGCAATCTCGCTAACATAACGAGCCACGTTTGTAAGTTGTCTCATGGAATCCTCAGTAACACATTCATAGCCAAGTTTCAGTTGCAGGTTCGGGATAATGGATGCGAGATTGGCGTTACCGCAACGCTCTCCATAACCGTTCATCGTTCCTTGCACCTGACGGGCTCCGGCTTGTACAGCGCTGAGTGTGTTGGCCACAGCCAGTTCACAATCATTATGTGTATGGATACCGAGATGTGCATGAGGCAGGCTTCTATGCAGTGTGGATACGATCTCGTGCACCTCGTTTGGCATCGTCCCGCCGTTGGTATCACACATGACGAGCCAGTCCGCTCCAGCTTCGTGGGCCTTGGTCAAGACCGCTTGAGCATACTCCGGGTTATGTTTGAATCCGTCAAAGAAGTGTTCTGCATCAAAGATCACTTCCATTCCATTCTGTTTCAGATAGGCGATGGAATCATAGATCATGGACAAATTTTCTTCCAATGTAGTCTGCAAAGCGGTATGCACATGGAAGTCCCATGATTTACCGACCAGGGTTGCAGCCTGAGCACCGGATTCGATCATGCGCTTCAGGTTGGCGTCTTCACTAGCAACACTGCCTTTTCGGCGGGTACTGCCAAAAGCAACAACCTTTGCGTTCAGGTTTAATTCCTTGACTCTTTTGAAAAACTCAATGTCCTTGGTATTGCTGCCGGGAATTCCGCCTTCAATATAATGGACACCCAGGTCATCAAGCTTCTTGGCAATTTTGAGTTTGTCGTCTGCCGATAAGCTGACACCCTCCCCTTGTGTGCCGTCACGTAAAGTCGTATCGAAGATGGAAATGGCCTTTGACATGAAGATCCTCCTTTGAGATAAAGCGCTCTTTTAAAAGTTTGGATTGTAAGTTGGGAAAAGCTGTTAAGTACGTTAGTGGACGAATCCTTCGATTCGGCAACGCTACACTGTGTTAAACTCAATGCGCTGATTTGTCCTAAAGTCGTCAATTTGTATAATTAATTATTATAGCACCATTATAGCCAAATGCTACATAGAAATCGCAGTTTCATGTAACAATTAACGGATTTTAGAGAAAAAAGAAGGATGTTAATCATAATCCGGATGTATGTTATAATCTATTATTGAGTTTTAATTGGAATATATGGAAGAAAAGGAGGGTTAATTTTGAGTTTTGTATGGGAAAATACGATTATTGCTCTGATCACTTTGATATTTTTTGTGAGTGTAGGATGGTTAATTATTCGGTCTCTGATCAGATCCCGCAGAAAATAAATGTTCGTGACTGAATTAACATAATGGGTTTGATATACTATAGAAGAAAGAAATTCGTTTCATTAATTAGTGTGCAAGAAAGGGCGGGGGTTCATGATGTCTTCAGACGGCAATCCTCCAGCGAATGTGGATCAATTTTACCCTACAGCCGGACGGGTGATTCTGCATGTCGATATGAATGCTTTCTACTGCTCTGTACATGAAGCCGAGGAACCAGATTTATATAGAGGAAAAGCAACGGCCGTTGCGGGCAGCAGTGAACTGCGAAAGGGTGTAATTGTAACCTGCTCATATGCCGCTCGTAATCGAGGCATCTCAACAGGTATGGTTGTCCACCAAGCCATGAAAAGGTGCCCTGATCTCATTGTGATTCGTCCTGATTTTCATTTATATCGTCAATATTCAAGAGCTTTCATGCAGATTGCGTATAGTTATACCCCTCAACTTGAGGCAACATCCATTGATGAATGTTATCTTGATATTACAGGTTCAAGGCAATTCGGGAATCCAATGGAGATTGCGGAGAGCATTCAGCGTAGAATCAAGGATGAATTGGGGCTGCCATGTTCCATTGGCATTGCACCCAACAAATTATTGGCGAAAATGGCTTCGGATCTGAAAAAACCGAACGGTATCTCCATTTTACGCATGAGGGACGTACCCCGGATTCTTTGGCACAGACCATGCAACGAGATGTTTGGCATTGGCAAAAAAACGGCTGAAAAGCTGAAAAAACTGGGCATTGAAACGATTGGTCAATTGGCCAAGTCGGACGAGAACATGTTGACCGAACTATTCGGAGTTAATGGAACATGGCTCAAAAATTCTGCGAATGGCATTAACCATTCCGCAGTTCACGCGGAACGGGAAGCTAATAAATCCATTGGGCATACAACCACTCTACCGGCGGATGTATCGGATATGAATGAGATTCATCGGGTATTCCTCAATATAAGTGACCAGGTAGCCAGAAGATTGCGCAAGCACGAAATGTTCAGCCAGGGTATTCAGATTACGATCCGCACACCGGATATGAAGACAATCACCCGATCACGTCTAATGGAAGTTCCTACGGAGGATGCGACGGTCATTTACCGTGAAGCCTGTAAACTATTTGAGAAGCATTGGGGTAGTGGCAAGCCTGTCCGTATGCTGGGTGTGACACTTCAAAACCTGATTCCAAGAGAAGAATCCGCTGTGCAGATGGACTTGTTCGAATATGAGCAGAAGCCCAAGAAGGACAATCTGATTCGGATTATGGATCAGTTACGTGATAAATTTGGTGAGAATGCTGTTGTGACCGCTGGCATGCTTGGAGATGATCCTTCCGTGCTGCTTCGCAATCATAAAGTGCGCGGTACTTCCCTGCAAAAAGATAACTTGCAAAGTCTTGATTAAATAAGGGATAATAGAGACTTGTGGTTGCAAAATGATTTGTAATTATCCTTACTTTGTATTAATATGTTTCTAGATAAAAACACTGTACGTTTCGAATTTTAGGAGGAGAGAATGTAAATGAGTAAATATACTTGGGTTGAAAAAGACACATGCATCGCATGTGGCGCTTGTGGAGCAACAGCTCCTGACATCTACGATTACGATGATGAAGGTTTGGCAGAAGTTATCTTTGACGGCGATGCTAACCATGGTATCAAAGCTATTCCAGACGACTTGTTTGACGATATGCAGGATGCATGCGATGGCTGCCCTACAGATTCAATTAAAGTAGCGGATGAGCCTTTTAATAAAGAGGGTTAAGTATTTCTTGCATGAACACAGAGCACTTTCTTTTGTCTTTACGACAAGGGAAGGTGCTTTTTTTGTTTTCATTTAACTGTGATCTTATGACCTGTGGATCAAGGACGATTATTGTCGAAAACCCTTTTTTCCACCGGGTACTCAAGTCCTATGGATTCAACGCCATGTTATGCCGATATATATGGATATACGGAAAAAGGCGAAATAGTGGAGGATCGGATGCAAAATACTCATCTAAGAACATATGTCAAGAAACATCCCGACAATAAAATGGCTTGGTACTTGCTTGGAAAGGAGTATTTGGGCGAAGGACAGGAGGCCAAAGCCAATTATTGTTTTCAGCAAGCGGGCGAGGTTTACGAAGCATTTGAACGCAGTAAAGCTCCTGCTGACATCTGGGTAGACTATCAGGAGAAACTGGTGGAGATGTCTGAGCAAAAAGAGAAAAAACAACGTAGACGCAAAATGTGGCTTACGTTGTTCATGCTGCTTGTGCTGGCAGGTCTGCCACCTGCGGACGCTCCGGGGTTCAGTCGTGAAGCGGCCGACGCACTGTCAGCAGCACTGGAATCCACAGATGACATCGAAGCGCCTATAGAAGCGGATAAACAGGCTGTGACTGCATCCGCGCCACCAAGTAATGTGTTTACTGCTGCGGCATTTGGTGGAGGCAACCATGGCGAGACTGCGCTCGCAGCTGCCTGGTCCGGGTCTGGCCCAAAAGTAGAGACCTCTGCTGTACTGGGTATGCAAACCTCGGATGACTGGTCTTTATGGAAGCGAAATATGCCTGTGAAATACATAGTACAAACCAATACAAAAGGTAAATTAACTGCACAGAGTTATGATGCCAAGCAATGTAACTGTGAACCTCCTGAAGTCACGCCGAAAATCAAAAAGATGGCTATGGCGTGGACCGCCAAGCAGGAAGCGGCTGCATCATTATCAAGTGCAATCGTTGCCTATCGCAAAAAAAATGACGCTTGGCCCAAGAGTGTAACGCAAATGGCCCAGCCATTTCCGAATAATATTCTGGGCGAGACTGCGCCAGGGATGACCGAGATGTTTCCGAAGCTGTTAGCTTTGCATCAAGGAAAGGCACAGGAAGGAAAGAACGATTCAAGTGGTAAAGAGAATGGTTCAACGACTTCGAATTCGTCTCAAGGCAAAAATGCCGCTTTTGCAGATACGCTGGGAGGTCAGCCTTTTTTGCAGGAACCGCTGGAGATTGTCATTGATAAGGATAAACATAAACTTGCATTAATTAGTGGGAATACCATTGTTCGTATGTATGATGTGGGACTTGGCGGTGATCGAACCCCGGAGGGTTCATTTATCATCACAGATAAAGTGGTCAATCCGAATGGGCGCTCGAACGGTGAGTTTGGAAGCAGAGGTATGCAACTCTCGAGTACAAATTATGCCATCCACGGGACCAACGAGCCAGACAGTATCGGACTGGATGAGTCCCTTGGATGTGTGAGAATGCGTACAGGAGATGTAGAAGAGTTATTCGCTCTTGCTCCGCAAGGCACTCCGGTACGCATTGGAGAAGATGTACTGCCAGATCTGACGCTTGTTCCAGAAGCAAAGCAGCGTTATCAGCATACACTTGTTCCAAAGCAGAATAATCCGAACAAAACGTATCACTGGCTGAATTGATCTGTTGGATATGTAGAATCAGATGGATTCAGCCTGAATCATCTACATGTTGGCAATAATGATAAGAGCACCAATGATGATGATCAAGCCGCCTACACTGGCTGCTGTCCATGCAATGGCTTTGCGATTCACTTCTTCTTTCTTTTGCTGTAATGCAGGTGGTTTACGTTTGGGAGCCATGAGTTATTCCTCCTTATTGGAATAGAACTGGTGTAGAGTAACCATGCTCTCATTGTAAAGAATTCAACTCGTCATTTCCAGTGGGCGGGTGGATTTCTTGTGAGCATTTTGTATTATTCGATTTGTGCTGTCTATGCGCAAACTACTTTCCTTTTTAATAAGAAACAGATAGACTTGTGTGTAGAGTGTTTTTTACATATGAAAAGACGGACAACGGCTTTTTGGCGTACCGGACCAGAACGGAGTGAGTGATTTGTTATACAGAAGTCTTGCTAAACCTTTGTTGTTCAAAATGGACCCTGAACAGGCCCATCATCTGATTATTGGCGGCCTTAGTGGCGTGGGCAGCATCCGTCCGGTTCCTTCCGGACTACGTGTGATGTACGGCGTTCGTGAAACGTCTGATCTGGCTGTTGACATGTTTGGGTGTCATTTCCCTACACCTGTTGGTCTGGCTGCGGGTCTGGACAAAAACGGACAGGCCGTAACGGGCTTTTCTTCCATCGGATTTGGATTCATGGAAGTGGGAACCGTGACACCACTTGCACAACCAGGTAACGATCAACCACGACTGTTCCGTTTGCCTCCGGATGAGGCTTTGGTGAACCGAATGGGCTTCAACAATCTTGGTGCGGAAGCCATGGCAGGAGAACTTTCACGTCTACAGGATCGGCGTATTCCAGTGGCTGTTAACATCGGCAAGAATAAGGCAACGTCTAATGAGGAAGCTCACTTGGACTATTCGAAGTGCATTCAGGCACTATACGATTATGCTGATCTGTTCGTGGTTAATATCAGTTCACCAAATACACCGGATTTGCGTAATCTGCAACATGGGAATGAATTGAAGGAACTGCTCGCTGCGGTTATGAACGAGATGAACGTGCAGCATGCACGAGCGGGCGGAGCGACCAAATCCGTTCTGGTGAAGATTGCACCGGATGTGAATGATCAGGAACTTGAATATATGGTTCGCACAATTGCAGACAGCGGTGTTGCTGGCATTATTGCAACGAACACAACCATCAGTCGTACAGGACTTTCCCACCAACATGCAAAAGAGACTGGCGGTCTGAGCGGTAAACCTCTACGTGAGCGTTCTACGGAGATTATTCGCCAGATCTATCGTCAGACCGAAGGCAAACTTCCGATCATCGGTTCAGGTGGCATTTTCACAAGTGAAGATGCATACGAGAAAATTAAAGCCGGAGCAAGTCTGGTCGAAATATATACAGCATTAATCTACGAAGGACCTGAGGTGAATCGGCGTATTCATGCCGGACTGCGTGAGTTACTGCGCAAGGACGGTTATCGTCATATCTCTGAAGCGGTTGGTGCGGAGCATCGTTAAGAAGGAATGTGGATCCCCGGATTGAAAATATAGAAGCATGGAAGAGCGTAAAATGGTTCGGGACTCTTCCCCCCACCAAACATCATGTATAATGGAATAGAACAGGGGACGCTATAGAGACAGGAGGCATAAGCATGGACGGTAGAGACTGGGGTACATTTTTACTTCCTTATGAACAAGCGGTAGAGGAATTAAAAGTCAAGTTTAAGACAATGCGGGCGGAGCTGAAAAAACGGGAAGAGTATGCCCCGATTGAATTCGTTACCGGTCGTGTCAAAAAAATATCCAGTATTCTGGAGAAATCCAGACGACTGAATGTGTCGCTTGATGACGTGGAGACAGGCATTGAGGATATTGCAGGTATCCGTATCATGTGCCAATTCGTAGATGATATCCGTCGGGTTGCCGAATACATTCGAGGCCGCAAGGATCTCACGGTACTCATTGAGAAAGATTATATTACGAATTTCAAAGAGAGCGGTTATCGCAGCTTCCATATGATTATTGAGTATCCCGTTCAGACGGCTCTGGGACAAAAGATCGTATTGGCCGAGATTCAGATCCGGACACTTGCCATGAATTTCTGGGCTACCATTGAACATTCTCTGAGTTACAAATTCCGGGAGAGCTTACCGGATGACATGCGAGCCAGGCTGAAAAAAACAGCTGAGGCTGCTTTTGTACTGGATAATGAGATGTCTGCAATTCGTCTACAGATTTTGGAGGCGCAGAAGGCATTTGAGGATGATTCCAATATCGTGTCAAGAACATTGAATATCATTCATCAATTGTACTTCTACCACCTTGTCAGCGAAGCGATTGAAGCACAGAAGCGATTTAACGATTACTGGGAACGGCATGATATGGAAGGGCTCAAAGACTTGCTCGATGACGTGAAGAAACTTCTGAACAACGCCAGAAAGGGCGAAAACCCGGATGAGCATCTATGAGCCACTGTACATTGACTACTTAATCTACTTCAATCGGGATCAGGATTATTTCGAGTGCCATGAGGTGCTGGAAGAATTGTGGCTTGAACGTAACCGGAATTCTCTCTATAAAGGGTTGTTGCAAATTGCGGTTGGTTTATACCACTTCAGGAATGGCAATCTCCGCGGAGGAACGATGATGTTACAGAGCTCGCTTGATCTTCTGGAACCTTATCCTGCTACAATTCTGGGCATTGACCTTGGGACTTTGGTACGGGATGTACAGGAAATCGTGAAGGAACTGTCCCTATCAGATGTTCAGTCTGTGACTTACAGGGATTTGTCCATACGAATTGTTGATGAGGTCTTAGAACAAGAGATATCTAGAAGATCGCTTGAGCTAAAACCTAATATTCCGCAACGGCGCAGTCCTACCAGAGGGCGAATATACGAAGAGAAGATGAAGGCGATGGATCAGGGTAAAATTTAAGCCGTAATCAGCGTTAACATCCAAATGAGCATCCCATGGATATGAAGTTCCATGTATATGAAACACCCCGACGATTCCTGTAAAGGGAAAGATCGGGGTGTTTTTGAATGTTGCGTCTTATTCAGATGATTGCAGGTGGCACAGCCTGTCCTTCAACAGAACAGTGTCTGGTTATACAAGTGCCTTATTGTAGATACTTATGGAAACGGATCTAGCAGTTAGCTTGCCGAAGGAGCGGCACTGCCTTTATATTTTTGGAAAAATTGTTTGTAATCATCCAGTGTGTAGCCTTGGTCACTGCCATTCTCTTTCAGTCCGCCAACCATACGGTCTTTTTCGACACCAGCCTCATAATAGACGAGTGTAGGCGTGAACTCGATATTGTAATCGGTCCATCCTGCTTCGAATTCACGCAGATTGAACTGCGGAAGCTCAATACCTTCACTGTCAACCAGTGGCATCAACTGAGGTGTTGTTGCACGGCAGTGCGAGCAATCGGAAGCGAAGAAATAAACAAAAAAGCTGTCTTTGTTATCGATTTTGGCTTTGAGATCAGTGGGTACAATAATTTGTTGATAGTTGGGATCACTAAGTAGCTCGCGTGTAGCTGGATTAAGCTTGGAAGCAGCGATGCCATAAGCATTTTCGACTGAATCCATCTGTTTCTTGGATTGCTGGTCTACGACAACCAGTGCTGCAATCATAATGATTAAAATACCCAGGAATATAAGGATCGCAGCACTTTTCTTTTTCTTCTTGGATTTCATTGGACATCCCCCATCGATCATATCGAAATATAGTTTGGGCAAAAATAAAGGTTGGGATTATATGCATAAACACCCGAATTTTTGCTCAGGAATCAATCTACTTGCCAGTATACTACATTACACGCTGTAGTGGAATAGATACGATATGATAGGAAAGCAAAGCTTGGATATGATAAAATAAAACGATATTGCAATCTTACCAAGACAGGATGAGTGGGAATATGGGTGTAAAGTTACCTTTGATATTTGCTGAGCGAATGAAAAGTTTGCTGGGTGATGAGTTTGAACAATTTATGAAATCGTATGAACAGTCTCCCCATGCGGGACTGAGAGTGAATACGTTAAAAATATCGATGGAACAATTCGATGAGATTGCTCCGTTTGATCTAAGACCTATTCCGTGGTGTGAGACAGGATTCTATGTACCTCATGGTGTTAAACCGGGGCTGCACCCTTATTATCATGCAGGCCTGTATTATATACAGGAACCAAGTGCAATGGCTCCAGTCGAATTATTGCAGGTGGAGCCTGGAGATCGTGTGCTTGATCTGTGTGCTGCTCCGGGAGGGAAAACAACACAGATTGCTGCAAAGCTGCAAGGCAAGGGTGTACTTGTGACGAACGATATCCATGCTGAACGCACAAAAGCACTGGCCAAGAACGTGGAATTGTACGGGGTGCGGAACGCCGTTGTTTTGAATGAGTCGCCAGAGCGGATCGCAAATGCATTTCCGCATTATTTTGACAAACTATTAATCGATGCGCCTTGTTCAGGTGAAGGTATGTTCCGCAAGGATGAAGACATGGTGAAATCGTGGGAACATCATTCGGTGGAAAAATGTGTACTTATGCAGCGCGATATTCTTGAAACTGCGGCACGATTACTGGCTCCAGGAGGTACGATTGTATACTCGACCTGTACCTTTGCACCGGAGGAAAATGAAGCGATGATTGCGGAGTTCCTGAATGTAAACCGGGATTTCGTAGTAATGGACATTCCTGATGAGACAGGGTTCGCTCCAGGACGTCCGGAATGGGTACGTCAGATGATGCCTGAGAAGGCCGATGAGACGGAAGCTGTGCTGGATCAAACGCGTGGTACCGCAAGATTGTGGCCTCACCTTTTGGAAGGGGAAGGACATTATGTCGCTGTATTACAGCATCGTGCAGGGCAAGAAGTAGAAACAGATCAACCTGGAGTAGTTAAAGAAGGAGCAATGGAGTATGGACAGGTCGTGGATGTGTCCAGGATTGAAGTAGAGGGGAACAAGGATCACTCTATTGCTGCTTCTTCAATTGCTATGACCAAGGCTGATCGCAAAAAGGAACGTTTATTGCGAATTGAATCCCGAGAGTCCCATGACAGACAGGCTGGTGGCGGCAAGAATTCGGGTAGACAGAGCAAAAAAGGTAAAGATCACGGCGGACGTAAATCGGAACGGGGTCAGGGACATGGAGCTGATCCGGCAAGTATTGATCCGGTTGCGATCTACACTCAGTTTATGAAAGAACAATTGGAGATTGAGTTAACTGGAGAAACGGTATGTTACGGAGATCGTGTGTATCAATCCTCGGTTGGTGCAGCTCGGTTGGAGGGACTGAAAGTCATTCGACCAGGCTGGTTTATGGGAACGATCAAGAATGGAAGATTTGTCCCGTCCCACCCGCTTGCTTGTGCTCTGAATGCATCTGAAGCACGGCGAAGCGTGAATCTGTCATCTGCTGATGGCGAGGCTGTGAGGTACCTCAAGGGTGAAACGTTAAATATTGAAGAAGAACGAGTGGTGCTCAAGGCGGATACGTTTGCCAAAGGGTACGTTCTTGTATGTGTAGATGGTTATGCTGCTGGCTGGGGAAAATGGCTGGATGGTGTACTGAAGAATGAATATCCGGCAGGCTGGAGGTGGACATCGGTATGAGTGGAAAAGGCAAACAAACGTTGCGTCTGGACAAAATATTAAGCCATATGGGTGTAGGAACACGAAGTGAACTTAAAAAGATGGTGAAACAAGGCAGAATCCATGTGGACGGCAAAGCGGTGAAAGACAGTGGTGTACAGGTGAATCCCGAGGTCAACGTCATTGAAGCCGATGGCGAGCGGATTGTGTATCGGGAGATGATCTATCTGATGCTGCATAAACCTCCGGGTGTTGTGTCTGCTACCGAGGATAACAGAGATAAGACGGTACTGGATCTGCTACGCAAAGAGGATCGGGTCTTCAATCCGTTTCCTGTGGGACGACTGGATAAGGATACGGAGGGACTGCTCATTCTTACGAATGACGGTCCACTTGCCCATGATCTGTTATCTCCACGCAAGCATGTGCCCAAAACCTATGAAGCCCGTGTTCTGGGAAACGTGGATGAAGTGGATGTGCAACGTTTCAAGGCGGGCATTCAATTGGATGACGGATACGAAACGCTGCCGGCCCAACTGACTATACTTGGTCAGGAAGAAACGGAAGAAGGTAAGATCTCGTCGATCTCGCTTATTATTCACGAAGGGAAATTTCACCAGGTAAAACGTATGTTTCAGGCGGTAGGCAAGCGAGTGATTTATCTGAAACGCGTAGCCATGGGTGAGCTGGAACTAGCTTCCGATCTTGCTATCGGAAGCTATCGTGAACTAACCGCAGATGAGTTGAGCCTTCTGCGGAAGTAAAAGCTCCCGACCTTCGCGAAGCGGAGCAGGGAGTTGTGGAGGGAAGCGAAGCCCCGATACTAACGCCGCAGGCGAAAAGCTCCCGACCTTCGCGAAGCGGAGCAGGGAGTTGTGGAGGGAAGCGAAGCCCCGATACTAACGCCGCAGGCGAAAAGCTCCCGACCTTCGCGAAGCGGAGCAGGGAGTTGTGGAGGGAAGCGAAGCCCCGATACTAACGCCGCAGGCGAAAAGCTCCCGACCTTCACGAAGTGGAGCAGGGAGCCGGGCAGAAAGCGAAGCCTTGCCCGTAATGGTCCCGGTTAAGCTTGGGCGGGACCGCCGCTGACCAGCGGTGTGCCCGGCAACAAGCGTTCCTACGACAACCGTGACATAGCAAGATCCGACCTAACACCGGTGAGCAAGACGGGAGTCCAGAGGGCAGAGCCCTCTGGGGCCCTCCCTCGGAAGGGAGGGTTTGGGTGGGTGCGACTACTAACAGATGAGGATGAAGCTAGAATGACCTATAAATTAATTGCACTTGATGTAGATGGAACACTGCTGAATGATCATCATGAACTAACCGAATGGACTCAGGAGACCTTGATCCAAGCTTCCCGTCAGGGAGCAGAGATCGTTCTGTGTTCAGGTAGAGGTCCTGCCAACACGATTCCTTTTATGGAGCAGATGGGACTGGATGGATATGTGATTACACATAATGGTGCCGTAACGGCGCAAGTGGATACCCGTGAGGTGGTTCATCATTTTGCATTAGATGGACAAGGACTAGAGCCGATCATATCGTACTGTCGAACCAATGGAGTACATTTTGACATCAATACGGCATTTGGTCTATATGTGGATCAACCGGAAGGTTTGGGTTTGCAGGTGCGTGAGATGTATTACAACTTTATGGCCGAGCCACTGAAGTTACCCAAGTGGGTTGATATGACAGAACCGCTGGCCAAATTCACTGCATTTGGACCGATCGAACAGATGGATGCAGTACTTCAGGAATGGTCTACCTGGAATCTGCCTTATTATATGACACGGAGTGGTGACTTTTTTATTGATCTGATGCATCCCGAAGCGTCCAAAGGCGCTGCGCTTAAAAGGCTTGCCGAATCGAAGGGAATCTTGCCTTCGGAGATCATGGCGATTGGTAACTACTTCAATGATATTACGATGCTGACCTTTGCGGGCAAAGGCATTGCCATGGATAACTCACCGGACGAGGTGAAAGCTGCTGCGGACGAGGTTACACTCTCGAATAACGAGCAGGGTGTGGCACACGCGATCCAAAAATATGTGTTATCCGTCTAACCTTACATCTAATATTTGAAATGCACGCTTCCCTCATAATCTACCGTCCTCAGGGGCATCCTAAGAGAATAACGTTAGGAATGGAGGAGGACGCGTGATGAAATATGATGTGGAATTGGTTGCAGACCTGCGGACATCAGGTGGAGAAGTAAAGGACGTGATGGTCAATGGTCAATATGCAGGCTCACTTTTCCTTGTGTACAGAGAAGGAGATCGTTTATCAGGTAGTCTTCAGATCGAGCAGGAGTCTTTGACAGATGGTACAGAGGAACGTATCGTGGAAAAAGTGCATGCCTATGTTCGATCTCTTGCAGATGCGTTGGAAGCTGCATATTATGAAGTGTTGGTTAGTTGTGGCTCATTACATTCGGTTCTGCATCAGCCTGAGTCAGAGACAGTGTGGCCGTCTGAAGAGAGGAATCATGACGAAGGCAGCTATGATGATATAGAGAGCAGTGGAAGTAAGGTAATTCCTGTTTCACAAGCCGAATCGTTTACATATGAAGATCGGGATCAGGTTCTGGAGATGGAAATGGTAAGCGCAGGACGCAGCATATCGACGTATATTTTCAATGATGTAGAAGGGCAGGAATTAGCAGAAGCTTCCTTAAAACAATATGGCGCTGATGTACAAGGTGAAATACACTGGTATGACGAGCCGGAAGAGAATCAATTGGAAGCTGCGGCAGAGTTGCTGGTCAGAGAGCTGGATGAAGATGTCATCGATACGATTACGATTCGCATGTGGCATCAGGGCAACGAACTCGAAACGCTAGAGTGGGTACATCGCGATTTCTCCGAGGAATTTGAGGATACCGATGAATCGGATCTGGATGAGTTGGAAGCTGCTGAAGAAACATGTTATGTCATGCTAAAGCGTAAGGATCGGGAGTTCCGGGTATATGAGCTGTTTCTTCAGGAACGAGGTGGATTGCCTGTGGGAACAGCAACAATAGACACTTCTCATTCCGATCTGACGGGATACATTGATTACGAGGTTCCTGGTACCAGTATTCAGCGAAAGAGCCTGGTCGAAGTGTTGATGCAGGAGTTGGACAAGGAAATGGAGTTTGATACTCTGCACCTTACGATGTTGTATCGAAATCAGATTATTGATGAAGCCAGAATAGATGGGTAAAAGGCAGCTGCCTTTTACCTTTTTTTGTTCTCATTCATTTTGACGAAAAATCCATTTCCCGGTATAGTACCATTAGTTTAAAAGAGATCAGGAAGCGGAGGAGAACAATGAGGCACTCATTCAAGATTAGTAGCGAATATATTAACGATGGTTTTCAAGCGGTTCAGGCGAAGCCGGAAGACACGGAGGATGTGATGTCCCTGCTGGTGGAGACAGCCGAATGGTTACAAAGCCAAGGTTCTTCCCAATGGAATGCTTTGCTTAAAGGTGAAGATTCACATGATACGGCAGGGGCGATTCGGCGTGGGGATGTGTTTGTATTTAAAAAAGGAGCGGACGTAGCGGGGATGGTCATCCTTTTGGTTCAGCCAAGCCCTTGGGATATTCATCTTTGGGGTTCAAAAGCTCATGCCGAGGATGGTGCGATTTATCTGCATCGGCTAGCGATTCGAAGAAAATATGCTCAGAGCGGTCTGGGACGGTCCATTTTGCAATGGTCCAGCAGTGGCATACATTTTGAAGGCAAACATACTTTTCGGTTAGATTGCGGAGCGAGCAATGCTACGTTGAACGCCTTTTACGCGCGGAATGGGTATACTTTTTTGGGAGAGACCGATGGTTACAGTACATATGAGAAGCCCGTGGAGCTACTGAGCTGAGAATTCTGACTACCCAATGAATATGTTGACAACAAACGCGAGCGGTTAACTGCTGAATTAAAGCTTTTGCTTCTGAGAGGCACGTTTCATGAATATGTTGTATATACGAGTTGGTGAACAAAAGCTTGGTCAGTTTAGCTTTGATTGAGCGGTTTAAATAGCCAAAAGTTTGCACTATCTTACGTAATATAGATGTTCCGGCTTCCCTATGTCATAATGGATAGTAGATCAGTACGTAAGTGGAAAGGGGGAAACTAACAGTGAAATTGCTGCAGGCGCTTTTCTTTCCTCCGGAGCAGCCCGGAGGTGTATCCTCTATGATTCCGTATATGCAAGAGAGATTTACAACCCCGAGGTGGGAAATGGATCTGTTCTCGTTGCCAAAACGAATTCGCAACAAGGGCAGAGAGGAAGTTCAGTTCGAAACGTTTGACTGGACGGAATATCAGGATAGTCCTGTTGTCCAAAAATATATTCAAACTTATCGTGATTATCTATGGTGGACCAAACTGCGTATTCAGAAGCCCTATGATCTGATCCATGCCCACCACCCAATTGCAGGACTTGCGATGAAAACGGTTTTCCCGGATACACCCCTCATTCAGACGATTCACTCCAGTTATGAACGAGAATTAATCCTTAATGGACGCATTGAAACGGATGGACCCGAGCATCGATTCCTGCTTGCGATATATGGTGAGCTGGAACACCAGGCAGAGCGTCTCTTAACGGTGTCGGATTCGTTCCGTCGTTATCTGGCTCCCTACGTAAAGGAACCTGATGTCATCGGTGTGATTCCCAATGGATTTGATGAGAAGCGGTTTAAGCCGATTCCTCATGATAATGCGATACCACAACTGGTCACGGTATGTCGGCTTGTTCCGGCGAAAGGGTTGGATATTCTTTTCAAAGCTTGTGCGGAACTGAAGGGCCGAGGTCATGATTATGTGTTACATATTATTGGAGATGGACCGATTCGTCCTGATCTGGAAGAATTGGCGCAGCGATTGGGGATCTATAATGAGACCATCTTCTATGGTTACACGCTGCACCCTGAGGAATTCATGCCATTCTTTGATGTTTTTGTACTTCCTTCACGGGCAGAAGCATTTGGTTCCGTCTTCGCTGAAGCGGCGCTGAGTTGTCTTGCCCTTGTGGGTACGGATGTAGGTGGTATACCGGAACAGATCGAGAACGGTAGCAATGGGTTGCTTGTACCGGCAGAAGATCCTTCTGCACTGGCTGAAGCACTTGAAAAGGTGATGCTGGACCCGGCTTATCGTTATGAACTTGCCCGTTCAGCGTGTGAAAAAGCCAAGACACATTACTCGCTCGGCAGATCGGTCAATGAGTTGAAAAAGATGTATCTACAGTTTCCTAGCCAAGCCTAAAACGTAGAGCAAAAAGTGCGAGCCGCTGTGATAAACAGCGGCTTTTTGTCATGTTTAACGAAAGAGTACCCGCGGTGACTTGTGGTTATAAGGCAAACGAATGCTCATATTCATGAAGTACATGGACCGTGAGATTTCATATATTGTTGCGTTTACGAAAGGTGCCCCAGCGGTTCAGTACCAATTTGGCAGCCCAGATTAATGCCATACTTCCAAAGATGGGGTAAAGGATGGACAGCAGGGAACTGAATCCAAACTGACTGAGTGAGTAACACAACAGCATAATGGTTAATGTAATGAAACGGGGGTGGACGCGTATATGTTGTCTGAGTTGCAAGGTCATTCCATAGATATCGGCTACAAAGGTACTGAATATTTCCATGAAAATAAGGGATACATATACAGATTGCACTGCCCATCCAAGTTGAAAGGCAATGCTACCCATCGGGATTTCGAATTGAATGATGCCGGGCATCTGAGCCGACATGGCAAAATGAGCTGCCATCAGCATGAAACCAACACCAATTCCACCCAATACTCCACCCCATTTCAGCACACTCCGACTACGAATCTGGTTACCTACAGGCACAAGAACAGCTTGAGCCAACACCAGATTGAATGAAGTATACAACAGTGGAGACAGCCACACTTGAACAGGGTTTGAGTCTGTCGTCAGTGTGATGAATCGGGAAGCGCCTGGATGATGGATGGTACTGGTGATCATGAGCAGAGATAACAGGAGCATCATGGGCACGACGATGCTATTCATTTGTAGGATGGCCTGAATGCCTCGACCGAGAAGCAGATATGTCCCTACAAGTGTGACGATCAGACCTGTCTGATAATGCAAACCCAGATGTTCGACAAAAACGGAACCTGCTCCGGCAAGCATGACACTGTTCACGCCAATGAGAATGAGAAGGGTCACCCAGGTGATCCATTTTCCCGCCTTGTGGCCGAATAAATGTTTGTTCAGATCCTCATAAGAGCGGGACCCGGTATCGTGAGCGATCAGCATCATTTTGGTACCTAACCAGACAAAGAGCATGGTAGATAAGCCTATGGTGATGGTGGCCCATTTGCCATACTGGGTAAAAAACTGCAAAATTTCCTGCCCTGTAGCGAAGCCGGCTCCGACAACCGTTCCGATGTATGTAAATGCGATCTGCAGCACCCGAAATGCCTGTTTCATGTGTTTCCCCTCTCAGGCCCCTGTATAGTTTGGACATGCGGGTACCATGGTACAAGGTATGCTTGACCCACGAAAGTCATGACAATCGATAATGAGCTTTGGCTTGAATTGCGTCTCAAGGACAGCGCCCAGGCAATTTCGCTTGAACTTATAGATAGATATATGATACTTTTACCTCATAGGATAGGCTTGGGAGGTCAAATCATGGAATTATTGAAACAACGAATTTTACAAGAAGGTGTGGTTATCTCGGATCAAGTATTAAAGCTGGATGGTCTGTTGAACCACCAGATTGATCCTGCATTAACGATGGAGATGGGACGTGAGTTCGCTGCCCGTTTTCGTGAAAGTGGAGTGACTCGGGTAATTACGGTAGAATCCTCAGGGATTCCGGTTGCTTTTGCCGCAGCCTATGAACTTGGGGTGCCCCTTGTATTCGCCCGTCGCAAAAAAACACTTCTGGCTGATCCTGATGCTTACTGTGAACGCGTACCGTCCTTTACCAAAGGAATTGTAACTGACATTATGGTATCCCGCGAGTTCATCCATGAGAATGACCGTATTTTGTTCATTGATGATATCATTGCCAATGGAGATGCCGCTCGTGGCGTCATCAAAATTATCGAGCGTTCCGGTGCGGAACTCGTCGGATTCGGCGTTGTGGTCGAGAAAAGTTTCCAGGCAGGGGCACGCACGATTCGTGAACAGGGTATTCCGGTGGAAGCCTTGGTACGCATTCGTTCCCTGAACGATGGTACGGTACAATTTGACGATAACGAAATGTGACATTTTAAAGGAATAGGGCCTATTTTTTGAACTATGCCTTTGCATGACCGCGGATTTCATTTATAATGGGGTTATGTTAGGGAGAGGAGGCAACACCATGGGGAACCAACCGGCAACAGAACAATTTTTTAATGATAAGCTGGCGGAATCGAAAGTTCATTTTGAACGTGCCCTGGATTGTAAACATACGGAATTCGATGACCTTTATCCCTATATGATTGAACATCCTCAATTTTTCTGGTACAAACGCTATGTTGCCTGGTCAGAATTACTGACGATTGTAGGCTTGTGCGAAGAGTTGTCCTTCTCTTGGAAAGAACAATTTACACCGCATCAAGTGGAGTACCTTGAAGAACGTGTGATGTCCGCCAAAGTGCTTGATTTTTGGTTCGAGAAGAACGACAGCAAAGAGCACGCGCAGCGGTAACTTTCAGTCGGGACATAATTTCGAATGACATGACAGTCCAATACAGTCACGTGAGACCTAAATGACATTTCATTTAGGTCTCTTTTTGTAAATAAATTTGGAATATAGGAGCCATGAAGATGATCAGTGATACAGAACTGGACGCCCTGCGTCTGTCAGGTGAGAAAGTAAGAGTAGTACGGGACGAGCTGGAATCTAACGATGTAACCGGGATTGTTGTTGCCTGGGATGGCGAGCAGGTACTTATCCGTCGTCAGAATCGACGTGTCGTCAAGCTGGATCGCGGTTACCGATATCAGCTGTTCAGCGAGCCGCGCCAGAGTCCACTTAGTGAGTAACAGTTTATAATTATGGCAGAGCCATGAGCGTTAAATGTTTGGAATTACCATGATTTGTTGGCATAATTGACTCACTCGGGAGAGAAGATAGGTACAGTGAGGAAGATCTGTAACTATAGCCGAGAGGGTGTGCTACAAGCGATGACATTGATGAATGATAAAGTTCATGCCTACAAGGATCAGATTGGAGCATTAAGCGATGTACTGCCAGGTGTGGTGAAGTCATATCATGAGTTTACGGGAGAATGTTTCCAACCTGGCGTGATTGATGCCAAGACAAAACAGCTCATTGCGCTCGGCATTGGATTGTTTGCCAACAATGAGGTATGTACTTTCTACCATGTAGAAGAAGCCCGTGCCAAGGGCGCTACAGATCAGGAGATCATGGAGACCGTAGCCGTGGCCGGAGCTGTAGGAGGCGGACATGCTCTGTCTCAGGGCGCGATGCGAGTGCAGAAGGCGCTACATTAATATAAAAAAACATTGTGAAAAAGTAACAGGGTTATACTTCCCTTCAATATGGGAGTATAACCCTGTTTTTTAAAGATCGTTTTTACTTTCTTTACTGTTTGCTTTTTTATTATACTTGTCCACATCAGCAAATTTCTCCATAACGGAGTAGTTTGCTGTATAGTTTATTGTGGAGTACCGTTCAGGACGAAATTCAATCTTAGAGCGATCAGTATCCCAGAGATATATAATGGAATTATCGAAGGTCTTGCTTCCAGGCTGACCATATTTATTCGTTAGCTCTTCCAGAATTTCATCAGAATCCTGACTATTTAACATGCCAAAATAATATGTGGCCTCGTGGAGCAAGAAGTCATCTAATGGATATTCATCTGCTGCATTTTCCATTTCTTCAAGGCGCTGGTCCATTATTTTGTATATCTCTTCTTTCCTTGTTTCTGTTGTATTGGGGTTATTTAATTCCTCTGATAATTCCTTTCCTTCTTCCATCATTTCCAGAATGCTATCATTGTCTAATAAATCAGTGAAAACGTATTTAGCATCTGCTTTCTTACCCAGAACTACAAGATTAGAATATTCGATACTTTTCTCATGTTCATTATGTACGTCCTCTTCATAACCTGAGTTACCGTTCTTTTCTTCAGTTGAAATGACTTTGTCGATCTTGGTACCCCATGAAACATCTCTAAAATCTTTTTCGTTCTCGCTACTGCATCCTAAACTACCTATTACTAAAATAGCAAAACTTAAAACAAACATTAACTTTTTCAATTGTTCTCCTCATCTCCTTTTATTTCCTAAAACATTTTACATTGTTTAAGAAAGCAGTTGAAGACAAAAAATGGTTAAACAAAAAAGGCATCCGGTTAATAACCGATGCCTTTTTGTATGTGAATTACATTTTACCCAACATTTTATCATACATAAACTGTCCAGTTACCCGACGTGCTGTTACATAGCGGTCATTGAAGTATGGATTCGATAACTTTGTGATGCTTACACCTTTACTGCTGGAGGCATGAGCGAATTGTCCGCCGCCGATATATACACCTGTATGTGAAATGCCTTTGCCTGTTGTATTAAAGAACACCAGATCACCTGTCCGAACATTACTTTTGGCTACCGGAGTACCTGCTTTGGCTTGCTGCTGAGAAGTACGTGGCAATTCAATGCTGTATTTGTTGAAAAGATATCTCATAAAACCAGAACAGTCAAAGCCGGCTACAGTCGTGCCACCCCATTTGTAAGGAATACCTGTCATGTTGTTCACTACGGAGTTGATACTGCTTGCCTCTGTGCTTGTTGCCCCGGATGTAAATAATACAGCTGCTCCAAAAATGGAGATAATCAGTTTTTTCAAAATCAATGTTCTCCCTTCGATGCCTACGGAGTTAGCTAAGGGTTCGGTAGAAGGTTCCCTATATTTCCTATGTATAAGAATAATTCACCCAAATTGGTTCCCCCGTTTTCAAACATGAAACTCGGCAATGAATAATTAAGTTTTTGTAACTATTTGAAACTATATTGCATAAATGCGTAATTGTCAAACCCATTTAAAACCCTTCGTAATACCTCAATGTTAGCGGAATTAAGGTTTTTATATGAAAGAAGGGATTAAGTTTGGGTATCATTCATGACAAAAACGTCATTATTGATTCGTTTAAGACGAATTTGGATAAATAAATAGGTTTGTCATGAGTTAAAAGAACTATCCCGTTATGTAGAATTAGAGAGATTATATTCATTAAGTTGCATATATTGACAAAAATCGATTTTTTGCATATTATCTGATTATCCAATCCACATATTGGATTAAAATTGATTTTATTATGCGATAAATACAAATAAAGGAGGTTTGGGGACGCTTATCATAGGTAAAGTAGAAGTGGCAGATTTATAAAAACGAACATAGGAGAGTGTTACATTTGAAAGCGAAGAAAATAATTACTTTTGTCCTGGCATGTACGATGGTGTTCTCAGCAGTTGGAATGGCAGTTCTCCCTGTAGGGACGGTATCTGCTGCGGATGCATCGGGTACTACAGCGAGTATTTCAGATGTTTTGAAGAACCAGCTGCCGGATGGAGGTTGGAGAAAAGATTATAAACAGACAAGTGGAGAGTGGGCGAAGTCCACGATAGACAACAAGGCTACATACTCAGAAATTAGAAGATTGGCGAAGGAATTTAAAAAGACGAATGATCCGCGATACTCCACAGCTGCAATCAAAGGAATTAACTTTTTGATCAACATGCAGTATTCAAACGGCGGATGGCCACAAGTTTACCAAAGCTCTGGATATCACAAGCATATCACTTACAATGATGATGCCATGATTAATGTAATGATCATGTTGGATGAAGTAGCGGCACGCAAAGGTGATTTCTCATTTATCGACAGCACACTTGCTAATCGCAGTAAAAATTCAGTTGCCAAAGGTGTGGAGGCGATTCTGAATACACAAGTCGTTTCAGGTGGTAAGCTGACAGCATGGGGACAACAACATGATTCCAGTTCCCTTAAACCAGCGAGCGCAAGAATCTACGAAGTGCCATCGCTGACAGCTGGAGAGAGTGTAACGATTGTTAAATTTCTGAAAACCAGACCTGCTAACGCTAAAATTACCGCATCCATTAAAGGAGCGGAGGCTTGGTTTAACAAGGTGAAAATTACGGGTTACAAGTATGAAAGAGCTAATGGAGATAGTAAAATTATCGCTGATTCCAAAGCTGCACCGATTTGGGCACGCTTCTATGAGATCGGAACAGATAAACCAATCTTTATTGGTCGTGACGGGGTAGTTAAATACAAATTAAGTGATATTGATAAAGAAAGAAGAGGCGGTTATGCATGGTATGGCAACTGGCCTTCCAAGCTTTAATTTGTAGTTAAAGGTAAAGCCCGAATCGACGTCTGGTTCGGGTTTTATTGTTATTATTTTCAGTGTTGACATGATAGATTCCGCATGATATATTATTTATTGTCGCCGATATTGATGGTGGAGATACAATATGCGGTCGTGGCGGAATTGGCAGACGCGCACGGTTCAGGTCCGTGTGGGCTAACCCCCCGTGGAGGTTCGAGTCCTCTCGACCGCATCTAAAAAAAAGACTCCTTAAGCTAACGCTTAAGGAGTCTTTTTTGCATTTTTTGATATAACACTAACTTTAGACTTGAGTATCCAAGAGGTTAGTGCTTAGCTGCATGTACAGCAAATGTCTTCCATCAGCCCTAAGGAACGTTTATTGCGCTGCGGTAACATTAATGCTGTCAATATTCGGTCCTTCCGATCCGGTGGTAACCACTTTCAATGTATTGGTCCCCGTGTTCATGGGGACCTGTATTGTTTTTTCAACCCAAGTGGACCAGCTTCCCGTAGCCGGAAAGGGCTCGTTGCTGATAACTTTGGTTCCGTTAACAAAAATGTCGAGGTTCCGTGTTCCACTTTCCAGCGCATAACGAAACTTTACGTTTTTGGTACCTGTTGTAGCATTATTAATGCCGTTCCATTGAATGGCTGAACCAGTCATCGCATTGAAGTTAACATACCCGGAGCCAGTGTAACCGGGGTAGATTGTTTCAATGGCAGCTTCCGTAAGTGATGTTCCGGTCTCAGCTTCATACGTAGTGCCACTGCCTGTATTCCCGCCGCTATTTCCGCCAGTAATGTTGGCAACAAATGTTGTTACGCTCTGAGGCGGGAGCTGTGCCGTGAAGGCTCCATTGGATACGGTAAGCGGGGTTCCGCTTGCCAGGTTCCGACTGCTGTCCGTAATCCATGAGGACACAGTGGAGGCATTACCATTCTGCAGAACGAATTTTTGGCTTGTGGCTGAAGTTCCACGGTTAATCGCCACGACGACGACTTTGTTATCACCTTTGTAGGCTGAGACAAAGGTGTTCGTATCCGGATTTTTCGTTGCGTCGACTCGCAGGTAGCCTGGACGCACGAATTTGGAGAAATGAGCCATATTATATCCGCGTTTGCTTATGGTACCGTCCTCTTTCATCGGACCATACTGTCTGCGGATGTACCACCACACATAGGCCTGGAAATCACCTTCTACCATGGCATTGTGCATGTGATAGGAAACGTCCAGTGCTTCAGGCCAGCGGTCTGCTGAGTTGTTGTCACTATTCGGAACGTACACCTCAGTCATCCACAGTTCTTTACCGGCTCCTTTTTGCTTAAAGAGAGGGTAGGCAAAGTTCGAAATTTGGGTTCCGTACGTATGTGCTCCCAGAATGTCCATGTTGGCAAGTGCCTGCGGATCATTCAGGATTGGGTCGGATATGTTCTTTAAGTACTGGAACGATTCAGGCGCCATGACTTTGGTACCTTGAATGGACCCGGCATTTTCTTTCATGAATCGAAGGATCTCTTGTGGAGTCCACCAGGTCCAGTCATGAGCATAATCCGGTTCATTTTGCACAGAAATGGCATACAGATCTACGCCGTTATTTTTCATGTAGGTTACAAAGTCGTTCAGATGTTGCGCATATGCGGCATATTTGTCGTATTTCAAACGTTTGGCATTGGTGTCCCCATTGCGGTTGAATGTTTCAACCATGCTGCTTGGAGGATTCCATGGGGATGCAAATACGATAGCCCCTTTTTCAATAGCCCGTTTGGCTGTGGCAACTTCACGATACCAGTTATTAGAATCTGGATCGACGTAGATCCTGAGAATTGAAAAGCCTAACTGATTCTGGTCATTACCAAATGCAGTTTCACGTTGAGCGGGAGTCAGATCACCAATCCAGGCAGGAAGGTTAATGCCCCCAAAGCCCTTGATCAGTTGTTTTTCTGAGGACAAATTAATGTTGGCATCACTTGCCGCCGAAACTTGTGTAGGACTTAACATGAGGGGCAGAGCTGTTAAGCAGGCCAATAAAACATTGATCGTCTTTTTGAATTTGAATTTCACTACTTTCATCCTCCTCGATAATGGTAAATGGTTACATAGAGAAACCGCGACCAGGAAAACAAACAAGAATAGCGGATTGACTGGCATTTATTTTATGTAAACCCTTTCAAAACCTCCTTCCATAAATCATAGGATAGAAATGAAGCATAGAACCTCTTTCATTTGTTGATTCTACTAAATAATTCCTAAACTGAAAACCTGACAAATTACAGTATTTTTTCTAATTAATCTCTATTTTCTAACTATTCAATGACAGTTCTTGTCTGATTGCAAAAGGAAAACTGGAATGATGGCGGTGTTTGCTTGAAATACAGGTCTCCAATGGCGGGGATATTGTTATTAAGGAAGGCTTTGGCTTACATATTCCTACCTTCATTATCAAACAATGAGATCACAGAAGTTACGGGGAGGGAATCATGATGAAGGTACAGAGAAAGATTTATCGATTCATTGCATGTATCATGGCATTTTTGATTGTGTATTACGCAGACATATCGGCAGGAGGTCCTACAGCGGCAGCTTCAGAGTCTACATCGAATCACAAAAGGTTAGCGATTATCATCGATGATGTTGGTAATGACATGAAGGGTACGGCAGAGATCCTGGCGATGCCAGTTAAACTAACGGTAGCGGTCATGCCTTTTTTGCCAACAACGAAGAAAGATGCGATGGCTGCACATGAAAAGGGGATGGATGTGATTGTGCACATGCCCATGGAACCCAAGAAAGGACGACCTGAATGGCTGGGCCCGGGTGCAATCACATCCAATCTAACAGATGAAGAAGTCCGCTCACGCGTGGAGAAAGCGATTGATGATGTGCCCCACGCAATTGGCATGAACAATCATATGGGTTCCAAAATTACTTCGGACAAACGCATCATGTCAATTGTGCTCGATGTATGCAAGGAGAGGGGCCTCTTCTTTGTAGACAGCCGTACGAACTTTCGCTCCGTGGTGGGTGAACTGGCCGTATCCAAAAATATGCCACCTGTAGGTAATGACATTTTCCTGGATGATCAAAACTCCAAACAACACATTCGCAAGCAAATGGATTTGGCTGCTCAGCGTGCGATCGACAAGGATATCTGTGTTGTTATTGGTCATGTCGGTCATTCGGGGATGAACACATCCGCAGTGATTCGTGAGTCCGTCGCCCGTCTGCAAAATCAGGTTCAATTTGTAGGAATCGGTGATCTGGTTCGAGATGTGTGGCAATGGCATTCTGCTCCTACACTACCGACAGATAATAAATAATGCCATTGGCAATAGATTGGGCGATTCGTTTTTGCTCAGCGGGGTCACTCATTCTGGCTCGATCTGCCGCATTGCTCAAAAATCCAGTTTCGACGATGACGGCAGGTTGCTTCACGTAATTCAATAAATAAAAGGGCTTGCCCCATACGACCCCGTGCTCCGTTCCGTACAACTTGTTCATAGCGTCCTGAATGGATTGGGCCAGCAAATAACTCCTGCCTTCTTTCTGGTGCAATACCACCGGGCCGTGTGCGGCCGATCGGGGACTCCAGTTGGCATGGATGCTGACCACAATATCTGTACTTACTTCTTCGCTAAGGCTTTTACGTTGGGCAAGATCCCTGGTATGACGGGAGCGGCTGTTCAGCCAGCGGTTCTCATCACTAAGTGCATAATCACCAAGTCGATTGATGATAACGGCATAACCTTTGCTGCGAAGCAGGAGATAGACCTTTTCGCTAATGGCCAGGTTGATATCTTTTTCCAGCACACCTTGGGCTGATGTACCACCGTCAATACCGCCATGGCCTACATCGAGCAGGATAACGGGTGCTGCAAAGGCATGATGACTTGAGCGATAAGCATCTCCATCGGTCACCGGCAGCATGGATGGACTGTTCTGGGACGGGGCTGCTTTTCCATAAGCGACATGGGGCAGCATGGGTAGGCAATGGATGCTGAGTAGCAAGGCTACCGAAGCGGTCAGCAGCTTATACATGGGAATACACACTCCTTCATGAAATAGGTATCGAATGCAGATTAATGACTCTATGGATACCTTTGGCATTAGACTGTGCATTCTGAGGTTTTTCATACTCCTTTCAATAAAAAAATGTTTAACCATAACACATCTTGCACACAATAGAACTATCGTAAGCTCCGCTAATGTGCAGGAGCGAAGGAGGCAGATGTTATGGCCAAAAGTGATGAATTGGTAAAATACATTACGCAGCGTGTTGTTCATTATATCGATACACCGAAGGACGAGCGGAAAGGTCGCGCCAAAAGGAAAGAACCATGGGCGATGAAGTGGTTTGGCATGATTCCGTTTGCTGTATCTCTGTGGGTGGGGAAAAAGGAAAAAGAATTGGACACCCAGTCTCATAAACGAAGTTCTTCGGGCAAAGGGTAACGATCGCTCACCTACTTCACTCAGCGAGTTTTAAGACACGCCCTAATGTAAAACCAAAAGACGCAATCCCTTTATTTCATGGGAAGGCGTCTTATTTGTTGTGGAGAGTTATAGTTTTAACGTGAGTTGACTGAATCTTAAGATTTTGCTGATAATCAAGGATTTACGATGTAAAAATGGCCATCTTGCTGCAATGTGCTCATAGGGACAAAGCGTTGAATGGATGATTTTCCGCCTAACGCTACATATAGAATGGACTCTGCTTCCTGATCTGTGTGCCACAGCTGATAACCGCTAACGGGTAGAGGACCGCCGTATACGACGTTCCGATCATCCGCTGAGAAAACAATCTCTTGATTCTCCCCGTGTTGTATCACATCTTGTGCCCGGTCGGCAGCAACAGGCTTGGAGGTAATCCACAACAGATTGTCAGCCGGATTGAAGACGGGTCGGAGATGAAGTGGATCGACTGATAAAGATGGCGTTGTGGATAAATCAGTTATGCTGGCAGAGTTCTTTTTGGAATCAGCCTCCAGCAGGTTTAGGAACTCTGACGGCAGTACATCTCCGTTCGTAGCATCAATATAAAGTGCAGGATGATTAGGTTGCTCCACTTTCCAATAAGCCAGCAGGGGAAGAGCATAACCAAGATGAAGCTCTCCTCCGCCAGCAAGTAATGCCTCAAGGTTCACATGTTGCCGATCCAAGGCTTGTCCAAGAAGTTCATTGTTGTATGGTGACTGTTCTCCATGACCATATTCACTAAGCACAATCTGACCCTGCTCTGTGACTGTAATAATCATATATCCGATAGGTTTGCCTTCAAACTCAGCTTGTACGAGCCAGCTATGTGTACCTGGACCCAGAGGGTAGAAATCCAGATCGGCGTTCTTCCAATGCGCTTCGCCGTTCACTGTACCAAGTGTAACAGCTTGTTGCTCTGCAAACCGTTGCACAGCAGCGGGAGCTAGCTTTTCATTCTGAATGCCATGATGTTCGGGGCTATACTCTGTTGATGATGCGGGGGATAGCGAAGACGTTTTTTGTTCCTCTGCATTGGCTATCGACCAAAAAGAGAACAGGGCAAGACAACTGAGCAAGCCCAAGGTTATACAGGTTGTTTTCCGAGCGTTGTTCCAACATGTATGAAAGAATCGTTTCAAATTTACACCTACTTTTCATTTATCCGTTACCTGAGCGGGTCTAGTTTCATTCTAGGGGACAGGCTATGCAAAGGTTGCCGCAACCTGTCGGGCAGCTGATCATGAATAAACACTACTTTTGCCAGCATTTGCAGGAAAAGTAGTGTCTTCGTCTATCTTAAGTGAAACATGCCGCTGCTAATGGCAGTCACTTTCACTTTGGGTTCATATTGCCAGATCATCTCGGTCCGGCGTGTCTCATACTGCAGTTTCATAGCTTCACGATCTATTACCGCCTGTTTTGCTTTCTCTTCTTCGGCATCTGTCTCGGAGTTGATCGGTACTGCGGCTTCTGCCGCCAGTTCTACATCTGCTCCAATGGGTTTAGCGTTCTTTATATCCACAACTTTTTTCAGTTGTGCAGGTGGCGTGCGGTCAGAATGGACATTCTCCGTGTCTGAGGTTACGTTACCTGGTGATTCTACCTCAGGTGTATCTTCTCGGAGTACCGCTTCATAATAGGTGTCCAACACGTCCAGCTCCAGATCAAGCCGCTCTTGGGCTTTCTCTGCCCAGCTATAATCGAGTTCCAGCAAGCGGTTCGTCAAATGAGATTCCAAAGCAGCTCCGGCATCAACTAACGAAACTTTAGCTGTCTGCACATGCATGTTCTCCGCAAGCCTCGGACTGAGATCACGTCGGTTCAGCTTGGTGCCGAATTTCTCTATAATTTCACCCGAGCGAAGGGAGATGCCGAGAAAATGCAATTCCTCCCGTTTCAAATCACAGGCGAACTCCACCTTGAAACAGACACCAAGCCAAGGCTCATATACGGCTGGCGCTGTAGCCCGCAATTGCCGTTTGGCAGCCTGTTCGAACAGGTTTACGAAGGCACCGCCTTCACGGGCAGCGCCGAAAATCTGCTGCAGTCTGCGACTGCCATACACCACTTCTTCACGCAATATTCGTCCTGGCCCCAGCTGTGGCAGCGATGGCGTAATACCGAAGTAACGGCCTAGAATGGTTTCTTTTGGTGGCTCGCCTTGAGGACTGCCATTGGTTACGCCATTTGTTCCAGCAGGGTTAGGGACAACAGGAGGTGATGCTTCCGCAGCTTTGGCTTCTGCTGCTTCAATGGCCTGCTGATAACTGTCAGGATCAAATATAAATGTAAAGGACATCGTCTCAGCGGGTGCTCCGGTTCGTTCCACGAACCCCCAATAATAGGGGCGATTGGTCAACGCTTTGTCCGCCTCAGGCGAGAGTTTGACTGTAACATGGGCGGGAGAACGCTCCATAATCTGACAATCAAGTGCTTCCAGATAGGTGAGAACATAAGCCTGCACTTCATGGGGCGACATGGTCATGAGTTAGCTGCCTCCTTTTCGAAGATCTAACAACCCGGATACGGCAGGGCCTTCATCTGAAACCTCACGTTGAATGGAGTTCAGCGATTGTCCAAGTGAGTCCATTTTACGGCGAATATCTTCATCATTTTGTGATTCCAACATGATTTTGTACAAACTTTTCTCAATGGACTCCTTCTTCTCCAGCCGTTCCAGAATGACATCCAGCCCGCCGATCACCATCTCAAACATATTGATCTTCTCATGCAATAGATTCAAGATGTGTTCCTCAATGGTTCCGCTCGTAGATAAATTGAAGATGTTCACGTCATTTTGCTGTCCAAGCCGGTGTACCCGACCGATCCGCTGCTCTACCCGCATAGGGTTCCAAGGCAGATCAAAGTTGATCATATGATGGCAAAATTGCAGATTAATGCCCTCGCCACCCGCTTCGGTTGCAATCATGGCTTGCACACGCCCGCGGAAGAGATCCATCATCCAATCTTTTTTGCCTCGATTCATGCCACCCCGATAGGGTACAGCTGTAAGTCCATTGTTGCGGAAATAGTTTAGCAGATACTCCTGCGTGGCCCGGTATTCGGTGAAGATAATGACTTTTTCATTCATGTTCCGAACCAGTTCCATCGTTTTCTCCGCTTTGGTATTCTCCTTGATCGCTTTAATATGGGCCACGAGTTCCCAAATTTTGTCCCGAAGGGGAGAGTCCAGCGGAAGTTTCTTCGACAGATTAACCAGTGTCACGAACACAGCATCCCGACTGCTGCACACTTCCCGCTGCAATGTAACAAGGGATAGCATGCTACTCAGATTGCCGCCAGCTTCCTGATACTGGTCTTTAACAAAGGAAGTCACGCCATCATACAGCGCTTGTTCTTCGGGCGATAGTTGCAAGTTCACGTTGGAGACGTTCCGTTTGGTAAATTGAACGGGGCCTTCGCCGCGGCGGTTACGAATCATGACTTTGGATAACTCGTTCTTAAGCTGTTCCTGATTTTTCGGAACCCGTTTGTCTACGACAAAGTTGGCCGCAAAGTCACCCTGACGGCCCAGTTGACCGGGCTTCAGCAGGTTGATCAGATTGAACAACTCACTCATATCGTTCTGCACAGGTGTAGCTGTGAGCAACAGACAATACTTTTTGCGCAATTTCAGCATGAACTGATAGTTGGTTGTTTTCTTGTTTTTGAGCTTATGTGCCTCGTCAATAATAATCATGTCGTAATCGGTATTCAGCAGCATATCTTTATGCGGGTCACGTTTGGCTGTATCCATGGAAGCAACAACCACTTCATTCTGCCAGGAATAGGCCTTTTTCTGGGCAATAGCAGGGATGCCAAATTTCGAATTCAACTCCCGTACCCATTGCAACACAAGAGACGCTGGCACGAGAATGAGTACCTTGGATACGAGACCCCGAACCATATATTCTTTCAGAATGAGACCGGCTTCAATGGTTTTGCCAAGACCCACCTCATCGGCGAGAATGGCCCGGCCTGACATTTCAAATAATACTCTGCGAGCAGTGTCCATCTGGTGAGGGAGTGGAGTAAGGCCTTGTAGATGCTTCAAACACTGGATCTCGTCAAAATTGGGAATCAGATTGGTTTCTTCGGCTTGAATGCCCAGTTGGAAGAGTCGATAATCCCCCCAAGGGCCTCCTTTATCCAGTCGTGATTCCAACTGATTGATCCAGCTCCGATCAAATTCCAACGGAACGGGCAGTTCGGCTACTGGTTGATTCATGTGGTGCGGATTCTTCCGGTTCATGGTGCTTCCTCCCCTGCCATACGTGATGACGTTTTATTCGTAGGTAATAGTATGGACGAATGAGAGTCAGTTCATAACTATATAAGTTGAAATAAGGAATATTTACACTTGTCACTCCGATGACAGAATAACCTTCCGATCGCTGTTATCCCCAGATTTTTTTGATTCCTTTGTCCAAAGGGTGAAAACCTGGGGATAGCGTATGCTTCCGATGCAGCTTTCTTTCAGAAAGCTTTTAGGCGAACGCTTCGCTTCTTCAGATTATTTCTGTCCTCTCCGTTCTTGTGTAAAAAGTTTAGTTGAACCAATGTGAACTACAGTTTATGTACAAGAAGCTTGTCCGAATATAGGGAGTCTATGAAGATGGACTATGATAAAAGTCGCATGGAAAATCAATATATGGTGTATTATACTGAATTTATATCACTATATGTGGTGTTTCGTCATAATTTACTCTTGTAGTGAAAATGTAGCGTTATTCGGGGAGGTTGAATGTAGCGATGAAATCAAACCAACGATCGCATCAATTAGAAGGACTTAGCGAAAAAATATTTCTGGACCGATACGCCTGGAAAGATGCTGATCCGAATCATGCCAAGGTCGGAGATGTGGTATTGGTATTAACCAAGGATGATCCCAAGTTCCCAACCAAGGAAGTGGGCGAAATCATAGAACGTCAGGGCCAGCTTGTACAAGTAAGGACTCGAAGTGGAGAGATGATCGAGACAAGTGTGGAGAAATTGACACTCAACATAGAAAAAACACCGGAAGAGATGTGGGACCGTCTCGCCAAAGCGATGGCTTCTGTCGAATCCACAGCCGATCAGCGGGCAACGTGGGAGTCCAAGTTCCGCTCTGTGTTGGAAGATTGGAAGTTAGTACCCGGAGGCCGAATTGCTGCGGGCGCGGGGGCAAGCGATGAACTGACACTCTTCAATTGTTATGTCATTCCATCTCCGCAAGACAGTCGGGGTGGCATCATGAGAACCTTGACCGAGATGACGGAAATTATGGCACGTGGGGGAGGTGTTGGTATTAATTTGTCCTCATTGCGTCCTCGCCGAGCGGTGGTGAAAGGAGTCAATGGATCATCCAGCGGTTCCGTATCGTGGGGCGGACTGTTCAGTTATACGACTGGACTGATTGAACAGGGCGGAAGCCGCCGGGGTGCGCTCATGCTGATGATGAATGACTGGCATCCGGATGTGCTGGATTTTATTACCGTGAAACAAACGATGGGGCAGGTGACCAATGCCAATCTGTCTGTATGTGTGAGCAATGCATTTATGGAGGCTGTCAAGCAGGATGGAGATTGGGATTTGGTTTTCCCTGATACGAACGATCCGGACTACGACACCGAGTGGAACGGGGATATGCAGCAATGGAAAGCAGCAGGTCATTCGGTGATACACTATCGTACGCTGAAGGCTCGCGAAATCTGGCATACCATTATTGAATCAGCCTGGAAATCGGCAGAGCCTGGTGTGGTATTCATGGAGTATTACAATCAGATGTCCAACAGCTGGTACTTTAACCCAATTATCTGTACTAATCCGTGCGGGGAACAAGGCCTGCCTGGCTGGGGTGTATGTAATCTGTCAGCGATCAATCTGTCCAAATTCTACGATGAAACGAATCATGATGTGGCATGGGATGAACTGGCGGAAACCACTCGTATCTCGGCTAGATTTTTGGACAATGTCATCGATGCAACACCATATCATTTTGAGGAAAATAGACTGAATCAGCAGCGTGAACGCCGGGTTGGGCTTGGCACGATGGGATTGGCAGAGCTGATGATTAAGCTGCGTATACGATATGGCAGTCCTGAATCCCTTGAATTTCTGGATAAACTGTATGGATTCATGGCAAAGGCGGCCTATCTGGCATCGGCAGAGATTGCAGCAGAGAAGGGTGCTTTCCCAGCATTTGAAGCTGAACCGTACTTACAGAGTGGATTTATGAAAAACATGGTTGCGACATACCCTGAAGTGGGAGAGACGATTCGTAAACAGGGCATTCGAAATGTCACACTGATCACACAGGCGCCAACGGGCAGTACAGGTACGATGGTGGGCACATCAACTGGTATTGAGCCGTATTTCGCCTTCAAGTATTTCCGTCAAAGCCGTCTAGGTTATGATGAACAGTTCGTACCGATTGCACAAGATTGGCTGGATGAACATCCGGGTGAAGCTTTACCCGACTATTATGTGACGGCGATGGATCTGTCGGCTGAGAACCATATCCGGGTGCAGGCCGCGATTCAGCAATGGGTGGATAGCTCCATCTCGAAGACGGCCAACTGTCCGGCTGATTTTACGGTGGAGGATACGGCTGAGCTGTACGAACTGGCCTTCGATCTTGGCTGTAAAGGAGTAACGATATACCGCGACGGCAGCAGGGATGTGCAGGTGTTGTCCACGTCGAAGAAGGAAGAGACCAAGGCCGAAGATCAGAACACGGCGGAAGCTGAAGAGAAACAAGGGCAGGCAAGTGATGGAACTTCCAATAGCCAGGTTGGTGTTAGAACGCATTCTTCCGATCAAGTCCCTTCCTCTTCTACAGTGCTGGATAAACAATATAGAAGCCGTCCTCAGGTACTGCGTGGTGCAACATACAAAATCAATACGCCATTCGGGATGGCTTACATTACGATCAATGATCTGGAGGGAACGCCGGGAGAAATCTTCCTGAACGTGGGCAAAGCAGGATCGGACGTATTCGCCATGGCTGAGGCCCTCGGTCGGGTATGCTCACTGTTTCTGCGATACGGAGATCATGGGCACAAGGTGGAACTGCTGATCAAACATCTCAAGGGTATCGGCGGTACGGGTGCGATTGGCTTCGGAGCTAACCGGGTGGAATCGATTGCTGATGCAGTCGCCAAAGCATTGGAAAGTCATGTACAGAGCAATGTGCAGGAGAATGAAACTGGAGCTTTACAAGAACAGAAGCAAGTGAAGAGCACATATCCACAAGTGGAGGATCAGAAAAACTTTACCGAATCGAGAGATTTATGTCCTTCATGCGGCTCGGCATCCCTGATGAATGTGGAAGGATGCAAAACATGCAGCAACTGTGGGTACAGTAAGTGTAATTAAGTATCACTTAGATAAAAGGGAAAAAGAAAAGGCATTCCTGACTCCATCATGAAGTCAGGGATGCCTTTTGTCATTTAGCTAACTAACACCAATCATGACAACAATCTGCAAGTGATTGCAGTTCATTAAATAGAACGCCAGCGTGGTAGCCGTCGCACACGGCGTGATGTAACTGAACGGATAAGGGAAGATAAACGTTATCGTTCTGTTGAACATATTTTCCCATCGTGAAAATGGGCAATAAGTAAGTTCCCTCATTATAAATGTTCAGATTAAATCCCGTAAAGTTCACCCAGGGAATGCTGGAAACGGGAAATGTATTTGGTGGTTCATTGGGTTTGGCAACAAATTGTTTGTGATCTTTGTAATTCTTCATATCTTCCAGATAACGAATGTGGAACGTCTCGAAATCTTCATGGAATGCTGTCCAGATCGTTGAGAAACTTTTGTCGTCCTCATGAAAAATCGTATAACTCGGAGACATTTCGTCCCAATAGCCCAATTTCCCCTCTGCATCAAAACAGGTTCGAAATTCCCTGTGTGTATTGACAACCGTAGAGATCATGTGAATAAGAGCGGGATAGAACTTCAATCCTTTAAGCTTCAGTTCGTTGATCAATAGAGTGATATCCAGATTAGCAGTTATGCTGTAGGTACATCTGACCTGATTCAAGTAGTGGTCAAAGTATGGCTTTCGATCCCACTGATCTAACACGATTGAATTAAACATAAGTTATAACCTCCTAAATTTGAATAATGCCTTCATTTAGGAGGTATATTTGACTGATTTGACCATATCCTATCACATTCCCAGTATCGTATTTTAGAAATTGACCATCTCAGTATAACATGAGAATGAATGTGTCGCTTATAGCGAAATCCTCTGCAAACGCTTTTTCAACCTGCTTCTTTACTTTATAATTAAAATTGTCTTTATAACGAAGAAGAGAGGGGATTAGATGCGTCAGCCGATAGAAGAACCCATATTTTATTCTTATCCTGGAATGGTAGCGGTGGTGACTTCACGTCATGAGGGAGTCCAGAATGTGATGGCGTCCGGATGGCATACATACATCGGATCATCACCAGGCGTATATGGCATCTCCCTTCGTAAGGAAACATACTCCTATGAACTCATTGAGAAGAGCGGCGTATTCGGTGTTCATTTCCTGCCAGGTCATCGATCGGAGTGGATTCAAGCTGCAGGAACGTTCAGTGGAAGAGATACGGATAAATTCAAAAGATTCGGCATTCCATATGAGGAAGGAATCAAGGTAAGTGTACCCATTTTGACAGACGCTTATTTTGCTTATGAGTGCAAGGTTATGGACATTACGACATATGGTGACCATGAATGGATTGCAGGCGAAGTGTTGCAGCGATATCAGGATCAGAAGTACTTTCTGGAGAATGGAATGGTTGATCTGGAGAAGTTGCAAATCCCGATGTACACAGGGCGTTCAGCATACCGGATCATGGATGCGAGGACAGAAGAAAAGATTCACCCGTTCCACCTCTAGGGTCCTAGGCAAGAAGAAGCAATTATGAGCAAAACTTTCAATCCGGTCTGACATAGGTTTATAATGGATATTGGCTGCTGAGCAAGTCGGCAGCCTTTTGTTATGAATTCAATTGTTTCAATCGATGTGTGCATGGGTATGCTGGTTTGCGCAAGTGGGACAGGTAATTTTAGCCACTCGATGAAAAGTACTATATTTAACGACAAAATTAGAGTATGATTTTACAGCTATATGAGCTGGCAGGAAAGGTTACATCGGTTTAATCGTTTGTAACTATTGCTGTAAAGTATGAGGCTTATTTCGGGCGTATAATGCTAAACGTGAACTCACGAATGAATATAAAGAATATTTTAATAATTAAACTTAATGGACAGGCAACTCGTCTTTTTTAAGATTATAGAATTCACACAGAATGTAGCATCATCGGATAGTGCTTCAAACAGAAGCTTTTCTTATGTTGTAAATGAAAGATGGAAGGTGCACTACGTATGTTAATGACAACCAGAACGATCAGGAGTTCCTTTATGCCCCCAACACCGATGTTGTTGACTCACAGTAACAAGGAGGGGCATGCATGTCACAATCGTTAAATCGTAAGAGACATATGAACGGACTTGACGGCTTGCGAGCCATCGCGGTACTTGCGGTAATCGCTTATCATCTGAATTTGGATTTTATTCCGGGTGGACTGCTCGGTGTAGGTATATTCTTTGTTCTCTCGGGATATTTAATTACCGATATTCTCGTGTCACAGTGGCAGGAACATGGACGCATTTCACTCGGTGATTTCTGGGTAAGACGGGTAAGGCGTTTGCTTCCAGGCATGCTGACCATGACAGCTGTGGTGATGATCTGGCTGGCCTGTACAGACCCATCGCGGCTTGCTGCGCTTCGTGGTGATATCGTTTCGGGTGTATTATACATAAGCAATTGGTGGTATATCTTTCACAACGTTTCCTATTTCGAAAGTTTTGGCCCTCCATCACCGTTTGGACATTTCTGGTCGCTGGCTGTGGAAGAGCAATTTTATCTTATATGGCCTCTTCTACTGATCGCAGCAATTATAGTGTTCAAAAGAAAGGGATGGCTGGTCGTTTTCATTGTTGTCGCAGCTGAATTGTCTGCTGGCGCAATGGCCATCATGTATAATCCGGATTTGGACCCGAGCCGTGTATATTATGGAACAGACACGCGAGCATTCGCACTACTGGCAGGTGCTGCTCTCGCCGTGGTGTGGCCTAGTCGCAAGCTATCGAACTCTCTGCCTGGCATGAACCGGCTTGTGCTCGATGTATCGGGACTTGCTGCGCTTGCTTTATTAATCTACATGATGCTGAATAGCAGTGAATATGATCCGTTTCTGTATCAAGGGGGCATGGTGCTTCAGGCTATTGCAACAACGTTGCTGGTAGCGGTGTTGGCTCACCCATCGTCTTTCCTGGCACGTATCATTGGAGCGAAGCCACTACGCTGGATCGGAGAGCGATCCTACGGATTATATCTGTGGCATTATCCTGTCATTATTTTAACCAATCCCGCGGTGGATACGGGAGGAGCACATCCTGTACGAATCATTTTACAGGTTGCTGCAACGGTTATACTGGCCTCACTGTCCCTTAAATATATTGAAAATTCGATTCGGTACAATGGATTCCGTGATTCTTGGTCCCGATTATGGGGAAGAGGGCGGTCATCAATCGGTATACGTAACGTATGGTGGAAGCGGGCAGGTCTGTTGATGACGATGCTGCTGTTGTCCTATACGGTATCCCAGATGATGGTCTCACATGCAGCGAACTCCGACTCCCATTCGGTATCGATGTCCAACACATTGAATGGAGAGAATTCCGTGGCGGAGGAACAGGGACAGGATGTGTTGCCAGCTATTACAGGAACGTCAGGCTCTGGCCAAAAGAACGATGCTCATACACATAAACCGGAAGCAGGAACAAAAGATGATCCGGGGAAAAATGAGAAGCCAACAGGAGAGTCTGCTCCAGACTCAAAACCTGACGACCAAGGCAATTCAGTGAATCCTGGCAAGGACGTTCAGTCTGAAGATAAGCCGGCTAATGACTCCGTGAATAACGAGAATGATGCGCCGGATGACGCTGGAGCGAATCAATCCGATAATACGGATCATACGGATGATACACCTGATTCATCTCAGGACAATGAAGAAACAGCTCCTCCTGCCCAGGATGGCAAGGTTCATTATACCGTCATTGGAGATTCGGTGATTTTGGATGCAAAACCGTATCTCGAGCAAAGTATATCGGGAGTGTATGTGGACGGACATGTTGGTCGTCAGATGTGGCAGGCAGGTGATGTATTGGAAGGTCTGAAACAAAACAACCAAATGGGCAGCAAAGTGGTGCTGGAGCTCGGGACGAATGGTTCCTTTAACTCCAAAAACTTGAATGCTGTGCTTGATTATCTGAAGGATGAGGATCGGGTATATCTGGTTACTGTGCGCGTACCTCGTCCGTGGGAACGAACGGTGAACAGGGCGTTGAATGAGGCAGCATCCAAGTACAGCAATGTCTCGTTGATTGACTGGAACAGTGCAAGTGAGGGACATGACGAATATTTTGAAAAAGATGGTGTACATCTCACTACGCAAGGGTCCGAAGCTTTTGCAGAACTGGTGAAAAACAGTATCCAATAATACGCAATCCATGTTTAATACGATTTAGCACTTATTCATTATATATAGCCTGGGGTGAAGCTACCAACGGCTGCAACAAGAAAGAGCTCTCATTGTGAGGGCTCTTTTTTATATGTTATGAACAATAAGTCAGCAAAGTAAGTTCCAAACAGGGGAACCGATATTTTTCACCCCTGCATCCGTGGATCGTCACCTTACGGTATGATAGCGTTACCATTTACAATAAGTGTATTCAAATCGCCGAGGGGGAATATAGAGATGTTGAAAAAATGGCTTTCGGGTTTCCTGGCAATAACATTGTTCTCCATTATTCTGGCTGGCTGTGCTGGCGGGGACACTTCAGAAGGAGGCAGCGGCAATGACAAAGTAACCGTCACACTCTGGCACAACTGGACCGGACAGGATGCAAAGGCGGTTGCGATGCGCAAAATTATTGAAGATTTCCGCGCGGCGCATCCAGATATTGAAGTTGTGGATGAAGGCTTGCCAACAGATGGTCTCAAAACCCGGCTTCGTACGGTGGCAGCTGCCAACGAGATGCCAGACCTGTTCGTGATGTGGCCGGATGCCATGACTAAGGAATTTGTAAAAGGGGATCTGTTGCAACCCATTAATACAGAGCTGGACGCAAAGCCGGAGTGGAAAGATAACTTTATCCCCAATGCATTGGACGGATACACCGTAGACGGGAATATCTACTCCGTGCCCATGAATCTGGCGCCGAGTTCCTTCATTTATTACAATGAAGCTTTGTTCAAACAGTACAACGTAAAAGTGCCTGAGACCTGGGCGGAACTGGAACAAGCGATTGCTACTTTTAATCAAAATAAAGTCATTCCCATGGCACTTGGCAACAAGGCCAACTGGGTAGCTCAATCAACGATATTCAGTACACTGGCTGATCGGATTACCGGCACAGACTGGTTCCTGAAAGCGACAGCACAAGAGGGTGCAAGCTTTACCGATCCACAATTTATTGAAGCCTTGAACAAGATGCAGGAGCTTGGCAACACCAAGGCATTCCAGGATGGATTCAATAGTATCGATGAGACACAAATGATGCAACTTTATTTCCAAGGTAAGGCAGCGATGGTCATGAACGGCGGATGGGCCTTGGCAAATCTGGTGAACAATGCACCTGAAGAGGTGCTGAACAACACACATATTACGATTCTTCCTCCAGTGGACGGAGGTCAGGGTGAACCAAGAACAACATCCGGTGTAGTAGGAACCGGGTTGGGTGTAAGTAAAAAGCTGAGCGGTGCACAAAAAGAGGCAGCGATGGAGCTGTTCTACGCGCTGGCAGGACCTGATGGTCAGAAGGCCACATTGGATAGCAGCACATTGGTGAGTTACAAGATTGATCTGGACAAAACCAAAGCACATCCATTGTTCGTAGAATTATATGATCTGATGCAGGAAGTGAAGATCACGCCAGTATACGATTCCAAGCTGGGGTCGGCAACGGTTGAGGTTATTAATAATGCATTGCAAGAGTTGCTTATGGGTGGCAAGGCCGAAGACATTGCGGCTAAAATTCAGGCGGCTCAAGCCAATGCAGTTAGTCAGTAAGCATTCGTTAAAACCCCTTCCCGGCAGGGGAGGGGTCTTAAGTATGAATGGGATAGTCAGTTGCAAGTTGGTAAAGGAATTTATCGAAGGGAAGTGAACAGATGAACGCACTGCGCAGTCGGCGTTTTATTATGCTGGGGTTGGCCCCGGCAGTCATCATTTATGCATTGTTTGTATTTGTACCGGTCGTGTGGTCGGCATACTACGGTTTCTTCAACTGGTCCGGCATCGGCGCATCCAAATATATTGGTGTGGATAATTACGTGGAGATCTGGCATGATCCTGTATTTTGGCGGGCGCTGAAAAATAACGTTATTTTTGTGTTGGCGTCGGTATTTGGACAGATTCCGTTAGCGCTTATGCTGGCGGTCATCTTACACAAAAGCAATCCATTACAGCGGTTTCTGCGCTCAGCCGTATTTCTGCCGATGGTGTTATCCACTGTAGTTATCGGTATGATCTGGCAGTATATCTATCATCCGCAGATCGGGATATTAAACTTTCTGCTGGACGCACTGGGGCTTGAAAGTTGGAAGCTGCAATGGCTTTCCGATGACAAGATTGCCATTTTCTCATTGGTACCGCCGCTGCTCTGGAGCTTTGTCGGGTTGTATCTAATTATCTTCATCTCGGCGTTGCAGAATATTCCCGGCGAGATTCATGATGCTGCCAAAATAGACGGGGCTTCAGGAATCCGGAAGCTGGTATCCGTCTCTCTGCCCATGATCTGGGGTACGGTTCAGGTAGCGATCATTCTATGTATTTCGGGTAGTCTGAAATCATTCGATCTGGTCTACATCATGACCAAGGGTGGTCCGGCACATGCGACGGAACTGCTTGCAACGTATATGTACAATTCCACCTTTACAACATACCGATATGGTTTTGGTAGTGCGATCTCAACAACCATCGTACTGATCTCCCTGCTGCTGATCGGAACAAGCCAGTGGTTAACCAGTCGCAAACGAAAAGAGAATCAATAGAGAGGAGGAGTTATTATGCGTGTGACACCTGTATCCATGCCATCACCACGAAGCAGCTCGGGCCATCCGATTCGCCGCCTACGTAGCGGAATTGTTTGGACGCTGCTAACGGTCTATGGTATTTTAACATTGTATCCGTTCTACTGGCTCGTGATTAGTGCATTCAAAACAAATGAAGATTTCTATAGCAGGCCCTTTGGACTGCCGGAAAACTGGAATGTTGCCAATTTCAGCAATGCATGGGAAAGCTCCAGGCTGGGGACCGCTTTTGGCAATTCACTAATCGTATCGGTGGGGTCACTTATTCTAACGCTGTTTATTGCAGCGCTGGCTTCATTCATCCTGGCCCGTTTCCAGTTTCGCTGGAAAGGCTTAATCATGACTTTCTTTGTTGTGGGCATGCTCATTCCGATCCATAGTACACTTGTGCCCTTATTTATTTTAATGAAACAGATGTCCTTGCTGAATACGTACTGGGCATTAATATTACCTTATACGGCTTTTGCATTGCCTACAGCTATTTTTGTGCTTACTGCTTATCTGACAAGTGTTCCACGTGATATTGAAGAGGCAGCTTTCATTGATGGAACAGGACTTTGGGGGCTGTTTACCCGGATCATGTTACCGATGTCCGTACCTGCGTTGTCTACGGTTACGATCCTGAGTTTCTTGCATGCGTGGAATGACTTTTCATTTGCGCTTGTATTCATCAACAAAACCGGATTGAAAACGTTACCGCTGGCCATTGCGAACTTTGCGGATGGGTATCAAACCGATTACGGCTTAACGCTAGCTGCCATGACACTGTCGGTCATTCCAACCATTATCTTGTATCTCGTATTCCAGGAACAAGTTATGAAAGGTATGACAGCAGGAGCTGTCAAAGGATAAGCGAAAGCGCATCCAGAGGAGGAGAAACGTTTGGCACGCTGGCTCACATCTTCGTTACAAAGGAAGCTATCGGTCGTCGTGACGGCTTCAATGATTGTGCCATTGCTGGCCTTGGGCCTGTTCGCCTTTCTGATCTCTTCCCGCATTACAGAGCAAAAAACAAAACTGTCCGGCATGGATACACTGAAACAGGTGGAAGCGAATCTTCGTTATATGCTGCAAGATGCCGAGAACCTATCGATTTTCCTGATTGGAGAACGGGACATCCAGCAGTATCTTAGCCACAATGAAGATCATGAGCTGGACCGAGTGGATATCCTGGGCAGAATGACCAATCTGGCGGCTTCCAAGAAATATATCGCTAACATCGCTATATATCCGGGACGTTTTGATGCCACATTGTCAACCGCTACCTGGTATGAATCCAATGAATCCAACCTTTCGTATCCCTCTGTTCCAAGCGGTGAAGCAGTCAAACAATGGACGGGGGTATACCCGGTGCAGAATTACGCGGGTATTCAAAATGTGATCACATTGGTTCGGCCAATCCGCAGTATCCATGATTATCGACCCATCGGCTGGTTAGCCATTAGTCTGGATGAGAAGGCCATATCCAAGGGATGGGCCGCTCTGGGATTAGGCAGAGGGCAAGGCAGACTGGAGCTCATCGGCAGTTCTGGAGAGATTCTGTCTTCAATGGACAAATCCCGGCTTGGACTTAAGCTGGAGCAGGCCGAACCAGGAGTCACAACGTTAATTCAGGATGGCGGTAGCGGAACAACCACATATGGCAGTGGTGACGATAAACGGACATTGCTCTATTATCCGGAAGAACTGACCGGTTGGACGTTGGTTGGAACGGTTCCTTATGACCAGTACAAGTCCGAGAATCGGTACATTCTTATTCTGACCGGTTGCGCCGTTGCGATGTCTGCTGCGATCAGTGCTGGCTTGGTCTGGTTTACGGTTCGTCGTGTGACGAGGCCGCTTCGTGTACTTACCCGACATCTGTCCCGAATTGATCCGGAACGCCCGCTTCCTTTGTTTCGGTCTGAAAGTGATGACGAGATCGGTAGGCTTGGGGAGAGTTACAATCTGCTCGGTGCACATATTCAGTTATTGAAGGAAGAGGTTATTCGGGGTGAAGCTCGTAAAAAAGAAGCGGATCTTCGAGTGCTTCAGGCGCAGATTAACCCGCACTTTCTCTATAACACGCTCTCTTCAATTCATTGGATTGCCTTGATGTCTGAAGAGAAGCGGATCGCGGATATGGTTGAGGGCCTGAGTGATTTTCTACGTATCAGCTTGAATAATGGTCAGGATTACTGCCCTGTGGAACAAGAGATTGCTCATATTCGCCATTATGTGCGTGTGCAGTCAATTCGTTTCCCTGATCAATTCGTGTTGCATTATATCGTAGATCCAGCGCTTGAGAAGCGAATGATGCTGAAGCTGTTGCTGCAACCGCTCGTTGAGAATGCCATGATTCATGGCATTCAGCCCAAAACAGGCGTGGGCACCATCACCATAATGATTCGCAAGGACCCGGATAATGAACAGATGAATGTGCTGGTGCTGGATGATGGTGTCGGCATGGAGCCGGACAGGCTGGAACAATTAAGGATAAGCATTAGGGAATGGAAGGGAAAACAGCCGGAAAAACAGCTAAACCAAGGCGGTTATGGGCTCTGCAATGTGAATGAGAGACTGCTGCTCCATTATGGAGCGGATGCACAGCTTGAAGTAGACAGCAGGATTGGGGGAGGTACCCGGATTTCGTTTTCCATTCCAATCTTGGAGGGTTCGTCATGAGACTATTAATTGTTGATGATGAAGTGATTATCCGTACAGGGCTTGCCAGCGTTATCGCTTGGCATGAACTCGGAATTGAACTTCTTCAACCTGCTGCCTCGGCAGAGGAGGCGTTAACACGTTTGGCTGAGGAACGTCCACATATCCTGATGACCGATATTCGGATGACAGGCAGATCAGGGCTGGAACTGGCAGAAGAGGGCCTGCGATTGTTACCTGAGCTGGAGGTCATTATTTTGTCCGGATACGATGACTTTTCTTATGCCCAACAGGCGATTCGCCAAGGTGTTACAGATTATCTGCTCAAAACAAGTAAGCCGGAAGAGATCATCAAAACCGTATTACAGGCCAAACAGCGAATCTCGGAACGTTGGGCAGAGAAGTCCAGAGAGGGACAGCTTATGCGGGAGAATCGAGAGCGGTTATTTGCCGGGTGGATCATTGATGGTGACACCGCTTCGGGCCATTTTCCTTCATTCTTGCGATCTGATGTTGGAAAAGAGGCAGGGCTTGGTGGCCTTGATGATGAACAGATTCTCAGACAAGTCATTATTCTTCGAGCAGAGGGTTGGGATCGATCCTCGGATGCGCTATTACGATTTGCGGTGCAGAATACCCTGGAGGATATGTTACCTGGTGCCATTGCTCATGTAGAGAAACAGCAAATTATTTGTGTAGTTTCATGGCCGCCTGTGGAACATGAAACTACGTTCAGGCTGGAGAGTGCATTACGTCGGGTGGAGCAATTACTGAAGTGCACCCTGCGCGCAGCGGTAGGTCTGCCTGTGCGTGGATATGCAGATCTGCACGAAAGCTACAGTACTGCGTCAGCTGCATTCCGATATCGGGGTTTGGTGGATTATAAAGTATGGCATTATGAGCACGTTCAGGATCGCCAAGGTGGTAAAACTGTACTTACGCACGAAGAGGAGACCACACTTGGTACATTATTGCTGGATAATGATTCAGTCACGTTAACGACATGGACGCGGGAACTTGTGGCTAATTTGATTACAGAGCCGGAGGTCACACCAGAATCGTTCAATGCTTGTCTGCACTCAGCCGTCATTGTAGGTCATCGCTGGCTGACTCGCACAATGCGAGCCACAGGGCGTGAAGAACCCGCAAGGCTCGAGCCATGGTTGCCGGAACCGGATGCTGAAGCTGGTGACCTCGGGGATATGCTGTTCCATCATCTGTATGGTCTGATGCATATCTATCATAGCCGAATGGGTCAGGGACAGGCTGCTCATGTGCAGAAGGCTATCGGTTATATTGAATCTTCATTGGCGCAGGATATTAATCTGCAGCAGGTAGCTGGACATGTTCATTTGCATCCGGGTCACCTCAGTGAGCTGTTTAAAAAAGAAATGGGTGTGACCTTCGGTGATTTTGTCACCGATATGCGTATACGAAGAGCGATGGATATGCTGGCGGTGTCTCCAGCGAAGGTCAGTGAAGTCGCTGCCATCAGCGGCTACGAGGACGTGAAATATTTTAGCAGGCTGTTCAAAAAACATACCGGCAAGACCCCGAGTGAATATCGCGAAGAGGCGTTGTCGTTCAAGCCTTCGGGAAGTTAGAAATGAGCAGATGAGGAAACATGTCTTGCCTTACTGCAAACGTTTTCGATATGGTGTTACTCAGGGTTATTGGAGAGTGAGGGCGAACTTATGAAGACCCATAGTTCAAGTCAGGATTTATCGGGACAATGGAAGATACAGCATTTTGAAGTTGGGGACAAGCGGGCAGTGGATGTTGCAGCTGCTGCGCTGGATGACCGTTTCTGGATCGGGGCAGAAGTGCCTGGGGATGTACATGCTGCACTGATTGAGCGCAGTATCATTGATCCGCCCTATTACGGTCATAATGATGCCAAAAGTCGCTGGATTGAGCATAAGGAATGGTGGTACCGCACAACCTTCAATCTGGTGAGAGATGCAGAAACTGAGGAGCACTTTGAATTGGTGTTCGAAGGATTGGATACGTTTGCAACGGTATATGTCAACGGCCATGAAGTCGGGAAAACGGCCAATATGCTTATGTCACATACATTTAACGTCACGTCTCTGGTACGCAGTGGCTGGAATGCGATTGCTGTCAAGTTCGATCCGCTTCACCTGTATCAGCGGGACAAAGAAACCTTTGACTGGTCCTCGTATACGAAGGAACGGCCATGGTTGCGCAAAGCAGCGATGAACTTTGGCTGGGACTGGGGGCCACGTATGGTTACGGTGGGGATCTGGGGTGCTGTACGGCTGGAAAAACGAACAATAGCCAAGCTGGAAAGTGTGTATGCTCGCACGGAATCAGTCAGTACAGAGCTGGCTGTCTTACGCGTCACGGCGGATGTGAAATCCGTCTTGTCTTTCCGTAGCAGACAGAAACGTGAACAGGCTGTGGTTGCGTCCTGTAATGTTCGTTTGCTGGATCGCAATGGACACGAGGTGGCAGGTGCCACTGAACTACCTGTAGAAGGTGGTAAGGCAGATATCAGGTTGAACGTCACGTCACCTCAGTTATGGTGGACTCATGATCTGGGTGAGCCGTATCTGTATACGCTGGAGGTTACATTATACGCAGATGGCGTTGAGGTGGATCGTTATAGCGAGCCTTATGGGTTACGAACGATTGAGCTGGCTCTTCACAATGAACGGGGTGAAGATGCATTTGCTTTTATCCTGAACGGAGTCAAGATCTACGCCAAGGGAGCCAACTGGATTCCGGCTGATCATCTGATTGGCGCCATCCCGAACTCTCGATATCGTGAGCTTGTCGAGCTGTCGGTGGAAGGACATATGAACATGCTGCGTGTCTGGGCTGGTGGTATATATGAGAAGGATGTCTTCTACGATGAGTGTGATCGGCAAGGGGTGTTGGTGTGGCAGGATTTTGCATTTGCGAATGCATTGTTCCCGGATTTCAATCGTGATTTCATGGATAATGTACGGCAAGAGGTAGAAAACAATGTCCTGCGTCTGCGTAACCGTGCCTCGCTTGCCATCTGGTGTGGCAATAATGAAATAGACTGGCTCTATGATATGAAGTCGGCAAGTGGAGATATTACCAGCCCGTTCTACGGTGAACTTATCTATCATGAGCTGATCCCTGAGGTGCTGGAACGACTGGATCTGTCTCGTCCGTACTGGCCCTCTTCACCGTTCGGGGACAGCAATGGTCAGGATGCTAATGATCCAGATGTGGGGGACCGCCACAACTGGCAGGTATGGCATGGTTCGGTCTATCCAAGGAAGTATGGAGAGCCGCCGTTGCTGGACTACAGTATTGAAGGTGTAACGTTCAAAAATTATAAAAAGGATCATGCGCTGTTCAGCAGTGAATTTGGTATGCACGCCTCGGCCAATCGCTACACACTGGAGAAAAATATGCCCGCAGGTCAGTTTTACTGGGGTAGTCCGGAGATGGCCTATCGTAACAAGGATACCAATCATCAAAAAGGTATTTTGTTGATGGAAGGTTACACAGGCATTCCGCAAAATATAGAGGAGTACATGAATTATTCCATGCTGACTCAAGCAGAAGGATTGCGCTATGGAATTGAACATTTCCGGCGCATCAATCACCGTAACAGCGGTGCGCTCGTGTGGCAATTAAATGACAGTTGGCCAGGAACAAGCTGGTCCATGATTGATTATGAACTGCTACCGAAGGCATCCTTTTATTACGGGAAAATATTCTTTCATCCTGTCCTGTTGTCACTGGAGCATGAGCCGGGGGAGCCGCTTGCATTGTGGGTTGTGAACGATACACGTGAAGTCTTGAAAGGGGAGCTTCGACTCAATGTCTATGCATTGAATGGAGAGAAGATCTACTCCAGCACACATGCTGTTGAAGTAACATCACAATCCTCACTGTGTATTGCTGAATTAACTGAAGCAGAGGTGTTACAGGGCAGACGTGCGGAGGAAGTAATGGTTGAGCTGGTATCCGAAGGGTTCGCGGCGCCAATTAATCGGTACTTCTTGCGTGATCCTAAGGATGTGACGTTGCCTGAGTCGCAATTGAGCGTACATGTGAACGAGGAGGAGCAGTCTGTTACGGTTACGGCCAGTGGTGCGATTGCACGATTGGTGAAGCTGGAGCTTCCCCTTGGGCGTGTACGATTCAGTGACAATTATTTCGATCTGCTCCCCGGTGAGAGCCGGACGGTAAGACTTCGTCATCCGGAGCATTCTTCTCTGCCTTTGACAGAACTTCGGGTCAGTGCCATGAACGGCAGAGAAGGATAAAATATTAATAACAGACTTCGAATCTTATGCGAGGTTCAAGGTGGTAATCCTGATCAGGGATGCCACCTTTTTTTGCTTTTGCAGCAGGTGAGTTCATGTCGTTGTGTCAGGTTACCCTGTCCTTAGTCCACAAGCGAAACTTCCAATCGGGTTCACATGTTGGCATATTAAGGTTAGAATGATGGAAAGCAATCGTTTTCAAAAGGAGGTAATTTTATGTCATTTGTCTTTTATCCGGAGATGGTTATATTCATTCTGATGTTGATCCTGCTGATTATTGGTATTGTATATATCGTTCGTAAAAGCAAACAAGTATTGCGCCGCTTAAACAATCTGGAGAAAGCAGTATATGAAAAAGATAACATCTCATCCTATCCGAAGGACGTTGATACTGTACAAGAAGCACCCAGAGAAGACACGTTTGCTCCACGCAAACGAAAATGAAGAAGGGTACGGAATTACATGAAAAAGATAAACCAACAAGCCAAACAGCCGATTCTTCTCTATGAGGAAGTGATCGGCTGTTTGGGCATATAAACATTTTATCCGTATTAACTGGGTTTAGAGAGAGGATTCATAACGCTGTTGGAAAGAGGATTCCATCTCCACTTGTCGTGCAAGTTGCTGCTGTACCTTTGCACCGCGAATCGTCTGAAGTTCCTGAAGTTGTGCAGTGGAACTGAATTGATCTGCGGCCATTTGGACAAGTAATTCGGAGAGCACATCCGCATCTTCGAGCGCGGCATTAAGTCCAAACGCACCGGTTGGTGTCATGGTATGAGCGGCATCACCGATAAGTACAACATTGTCCTGTGCCCACGACTGGCAATAGCTGCTTTCGACGGATAACAGAACAAAATCACTCCAGCTCTGAATGTTGGCAGCTACAGAATCAGACAGGCAAGGAAAAGCAGATACAAGTTTATCTACAAAAGGAGCAATCGGCTGCTCTCGCAGCTTGGAGTAAGCTCCCTCGGGAATGTTCCATCCAATCTGAACATAACCGCCGAACTGTGAGAACAGTGCGAGCTGTTGACCATCCATGCTGGCCATCCGAACAGCGGGTTCCCAACCTACGGGTGCTGGAATGCGTGCCCAGAGCAGATCATACCCGTGCTTGCGAATCTCGGGGGTCAAACCGGAATGTTTGCGTACAGCAGAATATCTGCCATCAGCACCAACAATAACAGATGCTTGAATGGAGGCAGGAACGCCGTTCTGCCGAATGTTAATACCCACGACCTGGCCGTTTTTGTCTCGTAGCAAGCCAGTCATGATGGTATTAAACAGTACTTGTTCATTGGAGTTGTGCTGCTCAGCGTGCGACACGATGGCTTCCAGGAGATGATCTTGAGGTACATGAATACCAACATGAGATTCTCCATTGCCTGGTGATACCGTATGAATAATCTGCCCATTTTCCCAATACTGAATCTCTTCCAAGAGCAGCGCTCCGCGTTCCTGAATGAGGGAATAGAGGCCGTGTTTATTCAAAATGGCTTCGCCGTCCACATTGAGCAACTCCCCGCGAAACGACTTGTGCAGGTGGGGCTGCCGCTCAATGAGCATCGTGGAGATTCCTTTTTGATTCAGTAAATAAGAAAGCAAAGCACCGCCAGGTCCAGCACCGACGATGCAAACATCTGTTTTGAGTTGAGATTGTATATTCTGATTCATGTGCATAAGTCCCTTACATTATAATGATGGCGCTTCATTTACTTTATAACAACAGATTTATTAAAATCATTAAGTAACTAAAAGTAACTTTAAAGATATAGGTTATTATAAACAAACCCGTTGCCATAATGCAATAGGTGAAACCGGAAATAAAACAAGAGTCTTGCAGTCAACGATAGGGTGTCGGATACAAGCGCATTTTTCACAAACATCATAGTGTAAATATGTTACAATATAAGGTAGGTTATGATGAAAGGCAGGAGGAACGTTTATGAGCCCGGATACGGAGCGAAACTCTCAATTGGCAAATGTAGATCAATTGTTGGAGGCCTTCTTCAGATATAAAAACAAAGTATTGGATCAGCAGCAGAAGACCGAAACCAACTGTAAACTGAATCCGACAAAAAGTCATATATTGGGCATGATTTTACGGGAAAAAAAATGTATGGCGGTTGATGTGGCCAGACAACTTAGTTTGTCTTCCGGCGCAACCACCATTGTACTGAATCAACTGGAGACGGAAGGGTTGATCCAGCGGGTGCGCAGTGAAGAAGATCGGAGGATTGTGTGGCTGTCCTTAACGGATGAAGGCGCGCAGCTAGCCAAGACACTTAATGCGAATCGCGGCCGAATGACATGGGAATTGTTGCAAGCACTTTCCGAAGAGGAGCAACAGCAGATGTTTGGCATGCTGAAGAAAATTGAACTGAAACTGCTGGAGAACATGAAGTCGTTTGAGCAGATCCACCGGTAGTCCATATATGACTTGATCCTTGAAGACGTCAGTCCTCATGAGTTCGTCCCTAATTGCGGGGGGATGAACCTTGAAGACTGGCGTTTTTGAGCTGATCTACAAATGAAAGCGAACCACATGATCTGTCATGCCTTCTTGGATCAAAATTTCTTTTTGCTTGCTGCCCATCAGGTCAAAGTGGGGAAAGGGCTGCCGCCGATGAATGTATCGCGGGTCCAGCCCATGATCGTTGCACCAACGTTCGAGACGTTCCAGATCTGCACAGCCAACTTTGGTGACACTGGTGATACCGGGGAATCGGTTGTCAATCCAGAAATGAGTGAGGTACGCAATCTCACCCCGAGCCACTTGTTCCTTCCAAGCAGCAAGCTCTTGTCGTTTAATTCCAAATGCCATAGATGCAAGTTCCTTTCCAAACGGGTATTGTCCTGAGCATATTGTAACATCTTATATACAGAATCCATCAGAATTCTTCAATCTATATAAGTTAACTAAAGATTATTTACACTGACACTACGATGACAGAATAACCTTCCAATCGCTGTTATCCCCTGATTTTTTTTGATTCCCTTTTCCAAAGGGGAAAATCCGGGGATAAAGGCGAACGCTTTGCTTTTTCAGGTTTTTTCTGTCCTCTCCGTTATCGTGTAAATGAATAGTTCAACTTATAATGATTAGTCTGTGACCAGTTAAATGGGTATATGAATATGACAACATTTTTATAACAAAGTCTGGATTATGTTAAAATAAACCTATACAACAAAGGTTTCACCACTTCTATAGCGGAAAGGGATTGTCATCATGGAAATATTTATTGCCGTACTTGTGTTACTGGTACTAATTGGTTTATCCAATATTTTAAACCGGTTTGTACCCTTTATTCCCGTTCCGCTCATTCAAATTGTGCTTGGTGTAGCTATAGCTTTGCTTCCCGCAGGTGTTCACCTGCCGTTGAATCCGGAATTGTTCTTTGTCCTTTTCATCGCACCTTTGTTATACAACGATGGTAAGCGAACACCAAGGAATGAATTATGGAATCTGCGTGCACCGATACTTTTGCTTGCACTAGGGCTTGTATTCGTGACAGTAGTCGTGGCGGGATATGCCATTCATTGGCTGATTCCTTCAATTCCGTTACCTGCTGCTTTTGCTCTTGCAGCCATATTGTCCCCGACAGATGCAGTGGCCGTTGGCGCCATGGCTGGGCGGGTACATTTGCCCAAAGGTATACATAGGCTTCTTGAAGGTGAAGCATTAATGAATGATGCATCCGGCTTGGTCGCCTTCAAATTCGCCATTGCAGCCACGGTTACAGGTGTATTTTCCCTGGCGCAGGCAACCTTTAGTTTTATTCTGATTGCAATTGGCGGACTTCTCGTCGGGGCATTGTTATCTTTTCTGCTAATCAGGCTCGGGATGTGGATTCGCAGGCTGGGCATGGAAGATGTAACCATTCACATGCTGCTGCAAATCCTGACGCCATTTATCATCTATCTGGTGAGTGAAGAAATTGGGGTATCCGGTATTCTTGCGGTAGTGGCAGGTGGTATTATCCACGCCATTGAGCGTGACCGCGCTGAATCGGTTCAGTTAAAAATGCAGGTGGTATCTGCGAGCACATGGTCAGTCATTTTATTTATACTAAATGGTCTGGTGTTTGTTATTCTGGGTGTACAGGTCCCGGATGTGCTGAGTACCATTTTTGAAAATGTATCGTTTAATAATCTGCAGGTGTTGGGCTATGTGGGCCTAATCTCGGTGTTATTGCTGGTTCTGCGCTTTCTCTGGATCTATCTGTTCTGGCAAGGGAATGAATTGTTGCGTACCAAATCCTCAATTGGCCGGCCCAGATTCAAGGATATTACGATCATTTCCCTCTCTGGGGTACGGGGGGCTGTAACATTGGCGGGTGCGTTCTCAATCCCTTATGTGCTTCAGGATGGATCACCTTTCCCTGAACGGGATCTGATTATTTTCCTCGCGGCAGGGGTTATCCTCTTCTCCCTGATTGCGGCGAGTGTGTTTCTTCCGGTTCTGGCCAAGGACGATGGGAAATCCACAGAAGAAACACCGCAGAAGTCAGAACGAAAAGCACATGACATTATGCTCAATGCGGCAATACGAGCTGTCAAATCCGAAATGAACGATGAGAATAAAGCTGCTGCACTCGCAGTTGTCTCCGACTTGTCCAAGTACATCAGACAGGCCGCAGGTCAGCTTACCGCCGGTAAACGCAAAGATATTCAGAAACAAGAAACGGCTATTAACCTGATTGCCACCCGCGCGGAGCGTAAAGAAGTTGAAGTAATGCTGGACGAAAATGCAATTGCTTCTGATGCGGCCTTCAAATGTGACAGCTGGCTGGATCGCAAGGAAATGATGCTGGCGAATCGCACAAACACTCAGTTCATGACTTCGATCAGCGAGATCGGCCGTGTGTTAGGACATCTGTTCACCAACCGGTCCCAGAAGCCGAATCAACCATTCATGCTTGAAAATGCAGAACTGTTCCGTCAGGTGAAGTTACGCACCTCTGAAGCAGCAATTAAGGCTATTCGTGCCCATATGAACGATGGGAATCGAGTCGTCGCACTGTCGGTCATTGCCAAGTATGAGCGTGTAATTGCCAAATTGCGCACCTGGAACCAGGGTAAAACGGAAGATCCGTTTAATCAGGAGAAATTGGAGTTGCAGATGGTAGCTATTCAGGAACAGCGCAATACGGTTCAGCAACTGTATGAAAACGGCGAAATCACCCGTGATGTGGCTGCGAAACTGCGCCGGTTTATTAACGACGTGGAAGCAACTGCGCTGAAAAACACCTAATCCGATAAATCCGATATTTTAAATATGCTAAATGGTTTGATATAATATGTAACAAGAAACATGCATCATTACAGAAATGTACTTATATCGATCAGTGAAGGAGAGATGAGACATGGCAGAACAACAAATTCGATTGGGCAAGACGGATCTGATCGTGAATCCCATTGGACTGGGTGCGAATGCAGTAGGCGGACATAATATCTATCCGGACATGCTGAATGATGAGACGGGTAAGGAAGTGGTTCGTACAGCTTTGAAACAAGGTATTAACTTTGTGGATACGGCATACATCTATGGACCGGAGCATTCCGAACGACTGATTGGTGAAGTACTGAAGGAAACCGGTCAGCGGCAGAATACCATCATTGCAACCAAGGCAGCTCATAAATTAGTGGATGGCAAGATTGTCATAAATAACTCACCTGCTTTTCTGAAAACATCCGTGGATGAGGCGTTGAAACGTCTGCAAACCGATTACATTGATCTGTTCTACATCCACTTTCCGGATGAACATACGCCTAAGGATGAAGCGGTAGATACGTTAAAACAATTAAAAGACGCTGGCAAAATCCGTGCCATTGGCGTATCTAATTTCTCCATTGATCAGTTGCGTGAAGCCAACAAGGACGGGCATGTAGACGTACTGCAATCTGAATATAATCTGTTCAAAAGAGATGCGGAGAAAGAGCTGTTGCCGTATACGGCTGAGCATAACATTTCTTTTGTTCCTTACTTCCCTCTGGCAGCGGGACTGTTGGGCGGGAAATATAATCGTGATACAACCTTTCAGGATGGACGGGCAAAGAACCCGCTGTTTACAGGTGAAGCTTTTATTGAAAATCTCGATAAAGTTGAGCAACTGCGCAGCATAGCACAATCCAAAGATGTTGAGGTTGCTCATCTGGTTTTGGCCTGGTACCTGACTCAGCCTTCGATTGATGCATTGATTCCGGGTGCCAAGCGACCGGAGCAGGTCATTAACAATCTGCAAACATTAAATGTGGAATTAACTGCTGAAGAAATTGCAGTCGTGGATCAGATCTTTCGTTAATGAGTTCGGGTGAATCGGGAAATGCTAACAGGGAGTTTACGTATGAAGACAAAGTGAGGACACCACATGAACCTGAAGGCAGCCCGAGTCATCGGAATGTTCACGCTAATTATTTTGCTGGGTAGCAGTTCTGCCTATGCGAAGCCTGTACAGAAGAACCGTCAGTATTATGAGGAACGAGGAGAGATTGTGTGGGAAGTTCCCACACAGGATAAACTCATCGCCCTTACCTTTGATGATGGACCAGATCCGATTCAGACTCCGCAGATTCTGGCTTTGTTACAGCAGTATCATGCTAAAGGAACTTTTTTTGTACTTGGCAAATGGGCAGATAAATTTCCTGAACTGATTAAGCAGGAACAGCTCGAAGGGCATGAAATCGCCAATCATACGTATGCGCACACGTATGCAGTTCGATCAACTAGTGCGGACAAGTACATGAAGGATATGAACGAAGCAGAAAGTTCCATCATTGAAGCAGGTGCAGAGCGTCCCCTGTTGTTCAGGCCACCGGGCGGTTATTACAATGACATGGTCATTCAGGCTGCCAAACAAAAAGGGTATACCATTGTACTCTGGTCGTGGCATCAGGATACTCGAGACTGGGCTTCTCCAGGTGTATCGGCTATCGTTAACAAAGTGTTGAAGAACGCACGTAATGGGGATATTGTACTCTTCCACGATAAGGTGGAAGGCAAGTCGCATACGGTAGCTGCACTCAAAACGATCCTGCCGAAGTTACAGCAGCAGGGATATCGATTCGTGACCGTGTCCGAGCTGCTTGCTGTGAAGGCACGTGAAGCTGCGAAGGATGGAACTTCGCCTTCGTCTATTTTGAAGCATGTGCAACCCTGAACGTGGTAATCCAATTAGAAACCGTAGGTCTCAGATGATGAGATCTGCGGTTTCTTTATCTTGGTCTTCATTTAACCATGGAACCAGCCTTAGGAGGTTATTGCCGCGTCCCTTTTGTTTTGAAACCAAAACGTCTACAATAGATGGAGCTTTGTGTTTAAGGGTTATATAGTATACAGGGTATGAATCACGACATAGAGGAGAGCGAACATAATGAATGGACAACAACGTGTGAATATTAAGCCAGGTCTGGAAGTGGACATTGTGCTGAAGCAGGATCAAGCTACAGGTAAGCTGACACGTGGCATTGTAAAGGATCTGTTAACCAAGTCACCTACGCATCCACACGGAATCAAAGTACGACTGACGAGCGGTCAAGTGGGACGTGTGAAACAGGTCATTACAGGAGGCTCAAACTAACTGTGGTCCAAGGCGGGGAGATGAGTACTACCACAGAAGTAATGGCACATCTGGCTTCGGGTAATACACGTCAGCAGGACGCATATCATGTGTTACAGAGCAGTGGATTGCTCGAGATATTAGCTGACTATCACCCATATCCAGCAGGAACGGTACCGATTGATATTGATATTCTGGGCAGTGATCTGGATCTGCTGTGTTATGCAGAGGATCTGGATGTGTTTGAAGCCGAGATATACAATCGAATCGGAGCCGTTGCTGAATTTCAATGTGTACGTGGTGGGGATCTTCCAGACCAACGTCCTTATGTGACTTGTAATTTGCAAGTGGGACATTGGTCTGTGGAGATTTTTGCCCAATCCGTGCCAGTTTACAGGCAGAATGCATACTTACATATGATCGTAGAGTGGAGATTGTTGCAACTGTGGGGAGACGCGGGACACCGTGAGATCCGCAGACTGAAACAGGCAGGGTGGAAGACGGAGCCTGCTTTTGCTTCTGTTCTTGGATTACAGGGAGATCCATATGTGGACATGCTGCATCTGGCAGAGATGAAACGTGAAGATCTCTGGAACTGGGCCCGTTCACGCACGTCTTTTTAAAATGTCTATTTGAGATGAACTAATCATTTACACGATAACGGAGAGGACAGAAAAAACCTGAAAAAGCGAAGCGGTCGCCTAAAAGCTTTCTGAAAGAAAGCTGCATCGGAAGAATACGCTATTACCGGATTTCCCCTTGGGAAAGGGGATCAAAAAAATCTGGGAATAACAGCGATTGGAAGGTGCTTCTGTCATCGTAGTGTCAGTGTAAATAACCTTTGGTCAGATCAGAAAGATGGCTACAATTGTTGTTACCGTGAGTCCCAGCAGTACAGGCTTCAGGTTGCGTCTTGCAAGTTCAAAAGGATTGACTCCGCAGATTGCAGCAGCAGGGATCAATGCCCATGGAATTAAGGTTCCGCCACCTACCCATATGGCTGCAACCTGACCGAGTGCTGTCAGCACAGGTGCGGAATCTGTCGAACCTGCAAACATGGACGCAATCGAGCCAACCAGGGATATCCCCGAGAACCCCGAACCATCCATTCCGGTCACTGCTCCAGTTACCGTCATTGTAATGGCGCCCACCGTATCATTCAATGGCACCAGTCCAGCAAGTGCAACCCCGAGATCATTCACGATCCCGTGTGAACCTTCAGGAAGAGGATTGTTGAACAACTCCGTAATCGCAGCATCTCCCAGATAAAAAAATGCGGCTATAGGAATAACCGGTCCAAACACCTTGAAACCAAACTGAAATCCTTCGATTAAATAATTGGTCGTTTCCTCTGGTCCGGCATGACGATGTGCGGCAAGGGTAACCGCGATCAGTATAACCACAGCGGTTCCGCCAATCAGAGCTGTTGCGTCGCCACCTTGCAACTTCAATACAAACATCAGAATCACATCAACTGCGAATAACAGAGGGATAAGCAGAGCGAACACCTTTTGCAGGCGGGGTGACATGGCTTGACGTTCAACAGGCAGATTGCCAGGTAGAGAAGTAGACACAGCCTCTGATGAGGAAGAATGTTCCATGCGCATGGTGCCTGATATATCGTTTGGGGAATGAGCAGGTGAGCCTGATTTCATCTCTTTGCGCAGCATCCAGAAGGCTGTAAGTGTAGATACGGTTCCCATGACAATAACCAAAGGAATGCTGGCCGTCATGACGGAAGTAACGGGTAGACCGGCTGCATCAGCCGTAAGTTTGGGAGCCCCCTGAATAATGTAATCTCCCGACAGTGCAATCCCATGTCCAAACAGGTTCATGGCAATAGCAGCTCCAATCGGAGGAAGCCCTACACGCACGGCTACAGGAAGCAGTACTGCACCGACGAGTGCTACGGCCGGGGATGGCCAGAAAAATAGTGATACGACCATCATGATCAATCCGATACCCCAATATGCGACCTGAGGAGAACGGATAAACCGGGTGACAGGTGTTACCATGACCTCATTAATGCCGGTTCTGATCAGAACACGGCTCATTGCCACAATAATCGAGATGATAAAGATTGTACTTAACAATTCTTTTGTTGCATAGATAAAACTGCTGAAGATCCCAGCAACTGACCCGCTTAAGGTTTCGGTTGCCAGAAGTCCAATGGTCAGAATACCTGCAACACAGATGATGGTGGTGTCCCTGCGCCGGATCATAACTGCGATGATCAAGACGATAAATGCAAGGTAGACATAGTGTAACGCAGTGAGTTGAATATTCATCGAACAGTCCTCCCTACATCCTGGTGACTAACCCGAGGAGTGATATATCGTATGCATGTCAAGATCGGGCGTTCGTGGAGTCCGGGGCTTGCCGCAGCATTTATTTTTAGGGAGAAGCATCTGAGCTATAAATGAAGGATTTATTTTACAACTGGAGAATTTATTACAACATGAAGCTTGTTACGCTTGAAATGGGGCGGATGAAAGTCATCAGAATTGACATATGAAGGTCACGGGACCCCATAGACAATGGCAAGCAGGGGTGATTACAATAAACATGCCATCATAAGGAAGAAAATAGAAAAAATATGTTGAACTAAAAGGGCGGGAATCCATAATCCATGAATTTGATCCGTTCACTTCGTTTTAAATTTATAGTGGGTCTTACATTGATCATGCTGCCATTATTCATGCTGCTTTATTACAACAACGTCTACGCCATGAAAGTTGTACGTGACAAAGTATCCCTCACCAATATGAATCATCTCGCCAAGAGTGTGGAGCAAAACGAACGTGTATTACAGGAGACAAATCGGTATTTGTATAGTCTGGGCGAGCGGGACCCGGATATTATCTCTCTGTTTTTTCTGAAATACGGCAGCGGTGATTATATCATTGCAAAGCAACGGATTATGAACAAATTCATGACAGATATCGGTTTTTATAATCTAATCGATTCTTTTTTTCTATATGATGCCGTGAATGATGATCTGCTGCTCGCCACTTCGGGCAATTATGATGTCAAAAAGTCGGTTGTGCAGGAGAGTATGCCAGTCCAGATGCAGCAACTCGAAGGGGATATCCAGAAGCCGGAATGGAGCATCGTGCGTGGCGGGACGTGGAATGCGCTGGTGAAAACGGTGCGAATCAACCAGCAGTTCTATGCAGGTGCACTTGTTGATATGAATGCACTGAATCATACACAACAATTCACTGAATCCGGAGATCGGGGAGGCGCAGTCATTGTTGGAACAGACGGTGGGGCGCTATCAGATTCCACATTGAATACTGCACAGATTCAACTGGCTGCAGCGCATCTTCCCGGCCTGAAGAATCCGTATCAGGTTATCTCTGAAGTTGTGAACAAGGGAGAAGCACGTCAATATTTGATGTTGGGTATTGCCTCGGCCATGTCCGAGATGAATTATATCGTGCTGCTGCCTGAGGAAGACATGATGCGTAACCTCCCGTTTTTCCAGCAGATCATTCGTCTGCTTCCCATTGGTGCGGCAGTAATTCTGGTTACTGCACTGATCTTTTTAAGGCATCTGTTATTCCGCCCGATGAATGCGTTAATCCGAGGCATGAGAAGGGTCAGCCGTGGAGATCTCGATGTGAAGCTGGACCCGCCATCTTCTTCGGAGCTTGAATTTATGACACGAAGTTTCAATCAAATGACCAGTGAGATCAGGCATCTGAAGATTGATGTGTATGAGGAACAACTGCGGACGCGGGAGGCAGAGTTCAAACAACTACAGATGCAAATTAATCCTCACTTTTACCTGAATTCACTCAATATTATTCATAGTCTGGCTTCCTTGCAAAAACATGAGTTGGTACAGCAGATGGCTGGTCATCTGGCCGATTATTTTCGATTCAGTCTGCGTGCAGGCAAACGTGTTATTCGTCTGGATGAAGAGCTCGAGCACATTCGTCATTACTTGGAAATTCAAAAGCTGAGGTTTCCAAGCAGATTCGATTTTGAACTGGATGTTGAGTCGAATCTGGGACATTATGTGATTCCGCCATTAACCATTCAGCCTTTTGTGGAGAATGCCATTATTCATGGATTTCAGCGCCGGACACAAGCCTTTGTCATTCGGATCGTGGCGCGCCTCGGTGAGAAGTCGTCCGGTCAGGACGATGGGACGGTGCTTCAACTGATGATTGTGGACAATGGTGTCGGATTTGAAGAGGAATTGTTGGGGCGTCTGCAACATGGACAATACGCTGAAGACCCGAGTGGACAGCATATCGGTATATGGAACGTGGCTCATCGGCTTTTAGTGAAGTATGGTGATCAAGCCAGTTTGCAGTTTGGCAATGAGGTGGATCATGGGGCCAAAGTCATCATTGATTTACCCGCTCAGACCGAAGAGGAAGAAGGGGGAGCCTATGCGGAACCTGTTGATCGTGGATGATGAAGTGTATGCATTACAAGCAATGGTGGAAGGCGTCGATTGGCAAGCAGCAGGCATTGACCAGGTATACAGTGCTGGTGATGCCGAAGAGGCAAGAAAGATTTTAAAGGCTAATGCTATTGATATCATGATCTGTGATATCGAGATGCCTGGTGAAACAGGGCTTGACCTGCAAAGTTGGGTGTTAAAACATGATCCAGGCATACTGACCATTTTCCTGACAGGGCATGCTTTATTCGATTATGCTCAGACAGCCATTAAGCTAAGCAGCTTTGATTATGTGTTGAAGCCGGCTCCAGCGGATCAATTGATTAAGGTAGTAACTCAGGCAGTGGAGAAGATCAAGGATGGAGAGCAGCGTACCCGTACCAACGAAGTTTATGAGACCGTATACAAACGCTGGAAAACCCATAAACCGCTACTGACGGAACGCTTCTGGAAGGATGCCATCTCTCAGCGTATCACGTTAACCGAACAACGGTTGCAAGAGCTCGCAGAACTGTATGGTGCCGAGATTGATCCGCAGGCTCGTGTGTTACCCATTGTGATCTCGGTGGAGGAATGGGTGCGTGATTTTGATTTGCGTGACGAAGAGGTATTGGAATATGCCCTTCGTAATGCAGCCAAAGAGATGCTGCTAGGCGACAAGCCCGGTGAGGTGTTCCAGGATCAAAGTGGATTAAATATTGTGCTTGCTTACGAGCAAGATGGCATCATTCCGAGTGCGAGCGAAGTGGCACAACGTTGTCAGGGGTATATCCAGGAATGTGGTACGTATTTCTACTGTCGGTTGTCCTGTTATGTTGGTGCCCCGGTTGCTGTAACTGAGTTGCAAGGCATGTTAAATGAACTGATGGATATGGAACGGCGCAATATTAAGGAGCTTGAAGAAGTTTTTGTCTATGATGAGCGGGGAAGAGATCAGGAAGATCGCTTTTTGCCTATTCCATGGTTTTCGGAATTATCCATTCTTTTTGAGACGGGTAAAGTGGGGGATTTGCGAGAACGTGTGGATGAGATTTTTGAGTTGCTTGCTGCACAGGAGGGTTTGTCTCCTGAAATGCTTCATCTCTACTATCATGCCATGCTGCATGTGGTCTATCCGTTGCTTCATCAGAAAAACGTATCAATACGCAGTCTTTATCCGGGTGAACGGGAGCCGGAAGAGGGTATGGTGACAAGGTCGTTGCCGCAGTTGAAGCAGTGGACGTCGGATCTGATTGATCGTGTTATCCCAGTATTATATCCGGACGATCATAGCCCCATGACCATTGTGGATCAGTTGTGCGTTTATATTGAAACTCATATTGGTGAAGAACTTATGCGAGAGGAGCTTGCAGCTTTTGCCGGATTCAATCCCGCTTATCTATCACGTCTGTTTCGGAAAGAGAAGGGGATGTCCCTATCTGAGTTTATCCTGCAGGGCAGAGTAGCCAAAGCGAAGACATTGTTGTCCCAGTCCACCGTTAAAGTGACGGATATCGCTGGCAAGGTGGGGTACTACAATTACTCGCATTTCACCAAAATGTTCAAAAAGTGCACGGGTATAACGCCACAGGAGTTCCGAAAACAGTCACGTACCGTATAGTTCAGGGCGCAGCATGCTGCGCCTTTTGTTTTGTTTAATTTGGCACTAAAGTCATAATTTGATAAGTCAACAGGTCACCACAGCAGATAGAGGTCTTACTCGCCCCGCCGTATACTTGAACCACAGGAGCCGCAACGGAGCTTCATCCTGAGGAAGAATTCAAGAGGAGTGAGGGAGAACAAGTTATGAAGACACAACCCCAGGCGGGTAAGGGAGTACGGATATCGGATATACCGGGAGAAACAGTCCGAAAGCGCAAGTCTGTGTGGCACAATCTTGGCAAATTCAAGGTGCTGTATCTCATGTTCTTGCCAGGTGTCCTGTTTCTGCTGGTGAACAACTACATGCCGATGTTCGGCGTTCTGATCGCATTCAAAAATGTAAACTATGCTGATGGTATTTGGGGTAGCCCATGGAGTGGATGGGACAATTTTAAATATTTGTTCTCAACCAGTGATGCATGGGAAATTACCCGAAATACACTCGCGTATAACACGGTGTTCATTGCACTGAATCTCTTTGTAGGTGTCGGGCTTGCTATTCTGCTCAATGAAGTGAAGAACAAGGCGATGTCCAAGTTATATCAATCACTTATGTTATTACCGTATTTCCTGTCCATGATTGTGGTCAGTTATCTGGTACTGGCTTTCCTGGGCAAGGATTCAGGCTTCATGAACTCAACGATTCTGCAGATGTTCGGCGGTCAGCCGATCGACTGGTATTCAGAGCCGAAGTATTGGCCGTATATTTTGCCACTGGTGAACACATGGAAAAATATTGGATATTATGCCGTCATTTATCTGGCAGCTGTCGTGGGTATCGATGAAGAATATTATGAAGCAGCTGTGCTCGATGGAGCAACCAAGTGGCATCAGATACGCTTCATTACCATTCCGTTTCTCGTCCCATTAATCGTCATTATGACGTTATTGCAAATTGGCCGTATATTCTATGCAGACTTCAGTCTGTTCTATCAGGTTCCATTGGAATCGGGAGCGCTGTTCCCTGTAACGAATGTACTGGATACCTACGTATATCGTACGTTCCTTATCGGTGGAGATATCGGGATGTCATCAGCAGCCGGTCTATACCAAGCAATCGTTGGATTTGTGCTGGTTCTTGTATCCAATACCATCGTAAGGCGAATAGATAAAGATAATGCATTATTTTGAGAGGAGGCAAGTCAGCTGTGAAATCACGTGATCCACTAGCCGTATCGAAGCGTTCCGCATCCGTTATTCATGCGATGTTTCTGTTCTATGCCATTGCCTGTATCGTGCCGATCCTGCTTGTCTTCGCCATCTCATTTTCGGACGAGACAACAGTCATTGCCAATGGATATAAGCTTATTCCAGAGAAGTTCAGCCTGACGGCTTATGAGTTTCTGTTCAGAGATATGGATCAGATCATTCACTCGTATGGTATATCCTTTATTGTTACTGTTGTAGGTACCATTACAAGTGTTGCGCTGACCGCATTGTACGCGTATCCGCTCTCACGGAGAGATTTGCCTTACCGGGGCTGGTTCGCCTTTTTCATCTTCTTCACAATGTTGTTCAATGGGGGTCTGGTACCTTGGTACCTGGTCTATGTCAACGTATTGGATCTGAAAAACTCCATACTGGCGCTCATTATGCCGCTATTGCTATCCCCATTCTTTGTACTGGTCATGCGTACATTCTTCGCGAACTCCATTCCGGTGTCCATTCTGGAATCGGCTCGGATTGATGGTGCGGGAGAATTGAGAACGTTTGCACGTATCGTGCTTCCGCTCTCTCTTCCCGTAATGGCAACCGTCGCGTTGTTCAGTACACTGAATTACTGGAATGACTGGTACCTTAGCATGATTTTTATATCAGATAACCGGACGATCAGCCTTCAGTACCTTATGTACCGGACGCTGCTCGATATTCAATATTTAACAACCAACTCCAACGTCTCTTCACAGATTTCGTCGCAGGGTGGATTGCTGAATCTGCCTAACAAAACTCTGCAAATGGCGATGGCTGTAGTCGGTATTGGTCCAATTGTACTGGCATATCCGTTCTTCCAGCGTTATTTCATCAAAGGTCTTACGGTTGGCGCTGTGAAGGGATAACTCTGAACCGGTTAGCGGAGTGGGCAAGGTAAATGAAGATGGACTGAAAGGGCATATACAGAAGTAGTTATCGGTTTATTTGTGAATTGGGGAATTCGGTTGTATGGTTCAACACATGACAGGAGGGGTTCAATTGGTTAGATCATTAAAGGTATGGTCACGCATGATGGCAACGGTTATGGCGCTGAGCCTGGTGCTGGCAGCTTGCTCATCAGACAAGGGTGGAACGACAACACCTGCCGCAGAAGGCGGAGGAGCAAGTGAAGGTGGGGGCAAACCCTATGAAGTGACACTGTTCTACCCAGGGACACCACAGAAGGATGTCGCTCTGGTGGAAGCCGAGATTAACAAAAAGATGGAACCAAAGATCGGAGCCACGCTTAAGATCAATGCAATTGACTGGGGACAGTGGGATAACAAGCTGAATCTCATGATTTCTTCAGGTGAAAAATCAGACATTATCTTCACAGCAGCTTGGCAGAACTACACGGTGAATGTAGCTAAAGGCGCATTCTTGCCCTTGAATGATCTGCTTGATGCACATGGTCAGGATATTAAGAAAAACCTGGATCCTGCCTTTCTGGAAGGTTCCCAGGTGGACGGCGTGAATTACGGGGTTCCTACGAATAAGGAACTCGCTGCCACACGTGGTGTGTTGGTACGTAAAGATCTGGCTGACAAGTATAAGCTGGACCTGACAGCCGTAAAAACTTGGGCTGATCTGGAGCCACTGCTCAAAACAATCAAGGAAAACGAGCCAGCCATTACACCATTCTATATGTCCAATACCAACGGTAACGGGCTGTTGGAGAATCTGGATTGGGATTATCTCGGTGATGCTTCCGTACCTGGGGTCATCTCCAAAACAGCAGGCGGAACAACGGTGCTGAATGAAGTGGAGACCCCTGAATTCAAAGAAGCGGCTGAACTCGCTCGCAAGTGGTATCAAGCGGGATACATCAACAGTGATGCTGCTACTTCCAATGTGTTCCCGAAAGACCAGGCGAAGGCTGGAAAAGCGTTTCTCTGGACAGATGGCATGAAGCCAGGCAAGGATAAAGAAGAAGAAGGGTATGTGGGTTTCCCACTCACTCAGATTGAGATGACACAGCCGACAATCACGACGGGTGATGCGTCTGGAGCGATGCTTGCAATCTCCCGTTCCTCCGAGCAACCGGAGAAAGCGATGCAGGTCATTAACCTGCTGCATTCCGACAAGGAAATTAACAACTTGCTGAACTTCGGAATTGAAGGTACTCATTATGTGAAAAAAGACGGACAGGATAATATCATTACTCTCCCTGAAGGCGTTGATGCCAACAGTCGTACCTATAACCCAGGTGCCCAATGGCAGCTTGGTAACCAGTTCCTGAACTTCCTATGGGATAATGAAGATCCGCAGAAGTGGGAAAAGTTCAAAGAATTTAACGCCAAAGGTGTGAAGTCTCCAGCACTGGGCTTTACATTCAACAGTCAATCTGTCAAAAATGAAATTGCTGCGGTCAACAACGTGAACAAACAGTTCAAGCCGGGTATGACATCGGGCGCCGTTGATCCAAATGAGATGATTCCGAAATATCTCGAGAAATTGAAAGCAGCAGGAATTGATAAAATTATTGCAGCCAAACAGGAACAACTTGATGCATTCCTTGCCCAGAAGTAAATGATTATCAGCTATGATAGAGAGACTTGTGTTCTACAAGCTCTTATCGGTGGCAAATAGGGAGGACGTTTTCGGTGAACAACCGAAGGCGTTCTTTTTTTATTGTTGTTTTTTTGATTTGGATTGTTAATCATAAATAGGAAAAATATGATATAATAAGGTGGTTGATTAGGGGGTGTTCGTGTGTCGAGAACCAGACTTGTGTTCTCAGGGGCTTTATTGCTATTTGCTATCATCTTTACATTTAACCATCACCTTGGTTTTTCTGTTGGAGATACCATGCTGTCAGCAATAGGTATATCACCGTATACTACGTCTTATTTAAGTGGTGTACATATCACACTTTTCCTGGGGATGGGAATCTTCGCTTGCGGCTTCTACCTTACACGCAAAGAAATCGGGAAATCGTTCCCCGGTCTTGCAAAAGGGTTATGGATCGTAGTTATCGCTATCGTTCTCAGTTATTCGTACATGACGGATAAATTCATGTATGTAGCCAAGTGGGGAGCTTCAGGCATTAATGCGGTATCCTATGTACAGAATGCAAGCTCTTGTACCTTTAACGTGCTGAAAACGGGTGAGACCCGAGCAACATGTGACCTGACACTCAAAAATTACGGCAGAGATTCCGTATCCGCCGTGTTATTGCCTGATCTCGCACGCAGTTATAAGTTTAAGGACGATCCACTATTGGAAGCCTTGCAGTCTGTCCAATTAAGGCCCGTACATGTTGAGATTGAACGCCATGGAACGTTTACAGGCAAGTTGGAGTTTTACGGGAAAGCGGAATCCCCTCTGTTCGTCAATGGGAAACTTATGGATATTGTACTGGATGTAGGCGTGGATGGAGCGAATACGGTATTTGATTATGATATTCCATAGTTGATATTTTCATAGAAAAAAGAATAATTACATAAACAGAAGTGGAATAAGGTTTGAGTTGAATAGAACGATTTAAGATATATAATGAAATTAGATAGAGAGCTGGCTAATCGCCGGCTCTTTTTGTGCGTGGAAGTTGCATTTAGTGCAGAAATATTGGTTTTGTCTCCTTCCCCCTTGAATTGGTAACGCTTACGCTAGATAATGAATCGGTTTGTCTCAAAAAAATAGTTTGTCTTTAGCGCTTACATCATTACAATTAATGTCACGACAAATTAAGACAAGGTGAGATGAAAAGATGTCATATCGGACAAACCTGTTTTCCAAAATGGTCATTCTTATTCTGATTATGCTGATTCCTGTAGTACTTCTGTACTGGTACTCCAATCACAAAACAACAGCTGTTCTCAGAGATGAGTTGAATCGATCGAATAGTAACCAGCTTGAATTTTTCCAAAATCAAGTGAACACACACATTGAACTGTTATCCTCATGGCCGAATCTGCTCATACATGATCCTGATATTGCCAGCTTCAAGCGAATCTATGCGGACAGTAACTACTTTGATCTGGATGCGATCAACCTGGTCAAACGTATTCAGAATAAGCTAAGTATTCAGGAAAGCTCATCCAATTGGGCCACAAAGTTATATCTGTACTCTCCTTCGCTGGGAAGGGTGGTTTCCGAAAGGGACGCACGTTCTTACGATAAACAAGCGCTAAGGCAGAATATCAGTTCCGGCTGGGATGTACGCAAAATTCAGGATGGGGAAGATGATCGGTTCATGTTTAGCTGGATTACGGTATCTCCGTACGGCATTAAAGACCCGGCTAATAATGCGGAAACGATTATTAAACTGGAATTTGATAGTGATAACATTCGGGATATGCTCGACAAATTCAAGGACGATGGCAGGCATGATCCCTTCTATTTCCGAGAAGAGTCGGGGGTTATCTATAACCGGACTTCAGATCGTTCATTAACGAATCAGTTGATGGAAGAACTGTCCGTCCATAAACTTCAGGACGTTGATAATCGTACAGTAGTGATCGGGAACGAGCCTTACATGGTCAATACCGTGAAATCCAGTACAACAGGCTGGTATTTGGTGGACTACATGCCCCTGTCAGATATTCTGAAGCCCATTCATCAATCCAATATGCTGTTTTATTCTTCCATGATTTGTTTGTTGTTAATGAGTTTTGGTGTGGCGTATTTGTTCTATGTACAGGTGCAGGTACCAGTAAAACAACTCATTCGCGGATTCCAGCGGTTGAAGCAGGAAGATTATTCCGTGAGAATTAAGCCAAAGGGCCGCAATGAATTCAGTTTCCTGTCCGAACGTTTCAACTTGATGGTGGAGCAGATCCAGCAGTTATTTGAACACGTTTATCTGGAACAGATTCATGTGCGTGAAGCCCGGTTGAAGCAGCTGCAATCGCAGATTAACCCGCACTTTTTCTATAATTGTTTCTCCTTCATTACAAGTATGGCGAAGCTGAAGCGCATGGACGCGGTTGTAGCGATGTCGCATAACCTATCACGATATTATCGGTATACGACAAGACAGGAGCGGGACGTGGTACCGTTGACGGAAGAGATTGAATTTGTCAGCTGTTATCTGGAGATCCAACGGATGCGTATGGATCGGATTCATTACAAGATTGATCTGTCTGATGAGATGTTAAGACAGGAGGTACCGCCACTTATCGTGCAACCACTAGTGGAGAATGCGGTGATTCATGGTATCGAAGCGGACGCGGAAGCCGGAGAAATAAGAGTATCCGGGGAAAAACAGGGCGGTGTCATGGTTCTTGTGGTTGAAGATGATGGGCAAGGCATGACACAGGAGGCACGTGAGACGCTTCTGAATAAGCTTAGGGGAACGATGGATCAGGAGATGGGCTGTGGCCTGTGGAATGTGAATCAGAGACTCCAGCTTCGATATGGGGAGCAGGCAGGGCTTGATATAACGGAATCGGAACTTGGTGGATTACGCGTTACGCTGTCGTGGCCTGCCGAGCAGCAGTTTCTTCTGGAGAATGAAGGATAAGCACTTGGAACGTGTAGCGCATGATGAACGATGGAATCCATTTGCAGAATGAACGAAATAGGGAGTGAATCACTTGATTGATATATTACTGGTAGATGATGAGACATACGTAACAGAAAGTCTGGAACTTACAATCCCCTGGGGAGAGCTTGGAGTAACGACTGTGCTTCGTGCCGCTTCGGGTAAAGAAGCACTGGAAATTATGGAGGAAAATGCAGTGGATATCGTGGTGACCGATATTCGCATGCCTGGCATGTCCGGACTGGATCTGATTGCAGAGGTAAGCAAACGTTGGTCCCACATTCGCTGTATCTTGCTGACGGGTCACAGTGATTTTACTTATGCGAAGAAAGCGATTCAATTGCAGGCGGCGGATTATATCCTGAAACCTGTAAACGATGATGAATTTATGAGTTCCGTGTCGGCAGCTATCACATCTCTTCGCGATGAGTGGGATGAATTCGATAAATATCACCGGCTCTTGTACAGTCGGAAGTCTGACTATAAAATTTTACGGGAAAATCTTATGCATGATCTGCTGCTGGGGCGTGAGATCACGGCGCGGGCACTTCGGGAACAACTGCAACAATATGAGATTCATATTGACCCGGAACAATCGGCTGTGATGATGCTGATTCGCCTTACAGGACGCTTCTCATCAATGGACCAGCAGTCTCTGGATCTGATGGATTTTGCGGTAGGTAATATTGCAGAGGAAGTACTCGGAGAGCAATTTAACGTGTGGTTTGGTCGCGGACCGCATGAGTGTCTGGTAATGTTTTTGCAGAATCAAGAACAGATCGAAGCTCCGCAAATGAACTTGGAGACGTTGAGAATCTCAGCTGAAACTTTCCGTGAACATGTTATTCGATATTTGCAGGGAGACCTGTCCATGGTAGTTACACCGTCATTTCCCTTTAATGAATTGACAGTAGCTTATCGAAAAAGTCTGGGTTCGCTTGTCCTTTCAGGACCGGAAGAACACAAGATTACTTATATGGACATGGATCAGGCACTCAGCAAAAGACCGGAGAATGATGCAACGCAGGCGCTCGAAGAGCTGTACAAACCGCCTGTACTTCCTCAATTGCTTGAGACCAAGCAATGGGAAGCGGCAGCGCTTAAGCTGAACGCGGTCTTTGACGCGGCAGAACAGGTTCGATTGTCCAGAGAACACGTGTATGAGATGTATCTGTCGGTAACCAATGCATTTATGTATATCGCCCATAAACAGGGGCATCTGGTGCATGAGATTGATCATGCGGGATTCGATCTGCTCCTTGCTCATCAGTTGATTCAATCCCCCGAGAAGCTGCGGCGCTGGGCAACCGAGATGCTGGCGAAGCTTCAGGAAGAGTTGTCCGATCAGGAAGGTGTGCAGAGCCGCAGACATGTGATCAAGCAGGTTCAGGAGTTGGTTACAAGAGATACAGGACAGGATCTGTCAGTGAAGATGATTGCGGACAAGGTATATTTACACCCCGTATATCTATCGAAAATTTACAAGGCAGAGACAGGGGAAGGTCTTGGGGACTACATGATTCGTATGCGCATGGAGCGTGCTCTGTATCTGCTTAAGAATAGCAATAAAAAAATATACGAGATTACGAGTGAACTTGGCTATCAAAATCCGCAATATTTCAGCAAAATGTTCAAAAAACATTATGGCATGACACCAAATGAATTTCGGGATCAGGCATAATTACAACAACATTCCAGAATATAGGTTGGCAAAGGTGCAGAAATCTTGATTTCGTATCATAGGCTCAAAGGCCTGGTCAGCCTATAATGAAAGGGTAACCAAAACGATTTAAGGGGGAACAACATGAGAGCGCAATCAACGAAAAAGAGATTCTTGACGCTTCTCGCTACAACGCTGAGTCTAACTGTCGTTCTTGCAGGATGTTCAGGAGGCAGTGGGGGCGGAGATAGTGCAACACCAAGTACATCTGGAACCCAAAACGAATACAAAGAAAAGTATGATCCGGAAGTAACCATTACAACAGCATGGGGAATCGATCCTGAGCTGAAGTTTAAAAATGGCGAATCCATGGAAAATAACGTGGCAACCAAGTGGGCCAAGGAAAAATTCGGGATTAATGTCAGCGCGCTCTGGTCAGTAACAGACACAAACAGTGCGTTTGCAACTAAACTTCGTCTGGCTATGTCCTCTGGACAGGAAATGCCGGATATCGTGACGATTGGTAGTGCGGACAATCTCGTTGCTCAAGACTTGATCGACTCTGGTATGTACGAAGAAGTCGGTCCACTGTTCGACAAATATGCTTCAGACACATGGAAAAAAGCGATGGAGCAAGATCCTAACGTTTGGAACCAATATAGTCGTGATGGCAAAAGAATGGGTATCCCTGTTCTGGACTACGCATACAACAATGATTACTTGCTCTGGATTCGCCAGGATTGGCTGGACAAGCTGAATCTGAAAGCACCAAAAACAATCGATGAGCTGGAAACCGTTATGGAAGCATTCAAAAACAATAACCCGGACGGCTTGGCTCCTGATAAAGTCACTCCGCTCAGCGTTGGTTTCAAAACATCCATGAACACATGGATGGGAGATGTATCCTGGATCTTTGGTGCATATGGCACCTTACCTCAACAATGGAATCTGGCTTCAGATGGCAAGCTCGAGTATGGCTCCATTAATCCAGGCATGAAGCAAGGTCTGACCAAATTGAGCGAATGGCTCAAAAAAGGATATATCCCGCAGGAAGCAGCTCTATGGGATGAGAACAAAACAGCAGAGCCAGCAGTTGCAGGAACTGCCGGCATTATTCCAGGACCTTACTGGATGAGTGGGTGGCCACTTCTTGATACAGTGAAAAATGTACCGAGTGCGGTATGGAAACCGATTGAAATTCCTACCGGTCCTGAAGGCAAAGCGATGCGTCACGGAACACAGTTCGTTAATGGTGTTACATTGATCAAAAAAGATATGGCACACCCAGAAGCATTCTTTACGTACCAGAACTACCTGTTTGACAATTATGCAGACCCGGCACCAGGCAGCCCTTATGATAACGGTTTGTTTGCAGGTTATGACTATCAATTGGATGCAAATGGAAAACAAATGCCGATTGACCAAATCGAAGGCGGATACGTGAACGTTGTACGTTATTTGCTTGTTCGCGACGGTGCTCGTATTCCAGATGCCCAGATGAAAGCACTTCTGAACTTAGCGGACGGCAAAGAGCCTGAAACGAAGCTTGAAAAAGATGTTGCTGTCAATTACGGTAAAGAAACTCCAGCAGCAGCGAAAGTGTTGTTAAGCCAAGAAGAAATTTCCTTCAAAAACATGTTCACAGGTCCGACAACACAGACAATGAAATCCAAGTTGGACTATCTGAACAAAATTGAGAATCAGGCATTTAACGAAATTATCTATGGCAAAAATCCGGCTGATGCGTTTGATACCTTTGTACAAACGTGGAAATCGGGTGGCGGTGACCAAATCACCCAAGAGGTCAATGAATGGTATGACAGTGTGAAAAAATAGTTTTAAGTAGCGCTCAGACGACTAACGTCTGAGCGCTTTTTTGTGTTTATTCAAGCTGAGGCAAAGTGGTTGAATTTGTGCCATTTATATTGCTTTTATGTGCTGTTTGGACCCCGTAAAAGGTTGATATAATCGCATTATAAGCCACTCAGGGAGTACTTGAGTAGGAAGAAATACAGGGGGAGCAATCATGAGAACTTTGAAACGCACTTGGCCATTCCACGTTATGCTGTTGCCAGCCATTATCTTTCTGATTATCTTCAGTTATGTGCCTATGGGCGGGATCATTATGGCATTCCAGAACTACAAGCCATGGCTTGGGATTAGCGGTTCTGAATGGGTTGGACTGGACAATTTTAGATATCTGTTTGAACGTGAAGACAGCTTACAGGTCATCTGGAACACATTGATTATTGCTGTACTTAAACTGATTTTTAATTTATTTGTTCCATTTGTTTTTGCCATTCTTTTGAATGAGGTTCGCAAGATGGCTATACAGCGAACGATTCAAACACTTGTCTATTTACCTCACTTCTTGTCCTGGGTCATTCTGGGCGGGATTTTGATAGATCTGTTGTCAACAGGCGGCTTGGTTAACCGGGTTCTGGGAACCTTTGGACTCGGGCCATATTTCTTCCTAGGAGACAACAGTTGGTTCCGATCTACGGTCATTCTAACAGATGTGTGGAAAGAATTTGGCTATAACATGATTGTCTTTCTGGCTGCCCTTGCCGGAATTAATCCAGCATTGTACGAAGCAGCGGAAATTGACGGAGCAGGACGCTGGAAACAGACACTGCACATTACAATCCCTTCGCTTGTGCCGATGCTGATGGTTGTAGGAACACTGGCACTTGGTAACGTACTGAATGCCGGATTTGACCAGATATTCAACTTGTATAACCCGCTCGTATATCAAACGGGTGACATCATTGATACATTCGTATATCGTTCCGCAATGCAGAATGGTGAGATGGGCTTTGCAACCGCGATCGGATTATTCAAATCGGTCATTAGTATGATCTTGATTCTTGTATCGTACAGCTTAGCCAAAAAATACGCTGGATATCGCATATTCTAAACGAATGAACAGAGAAAGAAGGGACCACGATGTATCATAAATCATTGCCTTATCGCGTGTTTAATATAGTCAATACCTGCTTTCTGATTTTAATCGCCATTATGTGTATCATACCGATGGTTCATGTCCTGGCTGTATCCTTTAGTACGAAGGCAGCTGCCGACGCCAATCTGGTCAATCTCTGGCCCGTAGGATTTTCACTTGAGGCTTACAAAAAAACGATGAACAATCCAATTTTCTTGAACTCGCTCTGGATCTCACTTCTACGTACGGTAATTGGTACAGCTATTACCTTGCTAATTACGTTCCTGGCGGCGTATCCGTTGTCCAAAGAAAATAGTGAATTCAAAGGCAGAACGATCTACTCCTGGATTTTTGTATTCAGTATGATTTTCAACGGGGGACTGGTGCCGTTCTACATGGTTATCCAGAAGATCGGGTTGATGGATTCCTTCTGGGTACTGGTACTCCCTGGGGCAGTTAACACATTCCTTGTCATTCTGATGCTGAACTTCTTCCGCGGTATTCCAAAAGAGCTGGAGGAAGCGGCACTGATGGATGGAGCTAACCATTTCAGAACATTGTTCAGTATCTTCCTTCCCATCTCGATGCCGTCCATTGCAACAATTGCATTGTTCAGTATGGTGTTCCACTGGAATTCCTGGTTTGATGGATTGCTCTACATGAATAACGCCAAGGATTACCCACTTGCTACATTTATGCAAACGGTCATTATTGGACGTGATATGAGTAGCATGAGCATGAATCCAAAAGAAATGGAAGCTCTCTCTCAAACGACGGTAAGGGCAGCTCAGATCTTCATCGGAAGTGCACCGATCTTGATTGTGTATCCTTTCCTGCAACGTTTCTTTGTCAAAGGTATGACGTTGGGCTCAGTTAAAGGCTGAGCCTGTACCCCAAATTAATGGAGGTTGATACAGTGAGCAACTTGACGGAAAAGACATTCATTCTGGGAATGGATGTGTCTTTTATGGATGAAATCGAACAGCATGGCGGGAGCTATAGTGATGTGGATGGCAAGGAACAAGACTTGCTGTCCATCCTGAAGATTAATGACGCTAACGCGATACGACTTCGAATCTGGAATGATCCTGTTGGTGGATTCTGCAATCTGGAGCGGACGGTGGAGGTAGCCAAACGGATCAAGGAACAGGGCTTGAAATTTTTGCTTGATTTCCATTATTCTGATCGCTGGGCTGACCCAGCCAATCAATGGAAGCCGAAAGCATGGGAGAATCTGTCCTATGAAGAGCTTCAACGTGCGGTATGCATGTATACGGCTGACGTTCTGAGAACGTTGAAGGAACACGATGCGCTTCCAGACATGGTGCAGGTGGGCAACGAGATTACACCGGGCATGTTATGGAATGAGGGACGTGTCGGTGGAGAAGAGCATGATACGGATGAACAGTGGGAGCGCTTTGCAGGCCTTGTGAAGTACGGAATTGCTGCGGTCAAATCCGTTGACGCGGATATTCAGATTATGATACATATTGACCGTGGTGGAGATAACGCCGAGAGCCGCAAGTTTTACGATCGCTTTGAAGCACTGGGTGTGGAGTTTGATATCATTGGTCTCTCGTATTATCCTTGGTGGCATGGCACACTCGACGCGTTACGTGACAATCTTCATGATCTGGCTGAGCGTTATGGCAAACCGATCAATGTAGTTGAAACCGCTTATCCATGGACGCTGGAGCAGCCGGAAGGCATTGAATGGATTTTGAATCAGGAAGATATGTTGTTACCAGGATACCCTGCAAGTGTAGAGGGACAGACCAAATATCTGAAGGATCTATTGCAGATTATTCGCGAAGTTCCTGGTGGTTTGGGGCATGGATTCTATTATTGGGAACCTGCCTGGATACCAAGTAAAGAAGAATGGTCCGTCGGTCATCCGAATAACTGGGGCAACCTCACCATGTTTGATTTTAAAGGTCGCAAGTTGGAATCGTTTACAGCACTCGCTACTGCAGAAGAATCAGATGTCGTGACATACGTGTAATCTAGCGTAATACGTATCTTCTGTGAAATCGTTGTTATCGTATATAAACTAAAAACAGTAATTAATTAATGCAAGGGAGTTGTCCTTATGACATACAAATTTCCACCTGTAAGTTCCAAAGCCCCGCACATGTTGCATGGCGCAGACTATAACCCGGAGCAATGGCTCCGCTATCCTGAAGTTCTGGAAGAAGATATTCGTTTGATGAAGCTTGCCAAGTGTAACGTGATGTCCATTGGTATCTTCTCGTGGGTATCCCTTGAGCCGGAAGAGGGCGTATACACGTTTGAATGGCTGGATCAGGTGTTGGATCGTTTCGCAGCAAACGGCATCTATGCATTCCTGGCTACACCAAGTGGTGCCAGACCTGCCTGGATGTCCGCAAAGTACCCGGAAGTGCTCCGCGTATCCGAGAAGCGTGTCCGCAATCTGCACGGTTTCCGTCACAACCATTGTTATACTTCCCCGGTATACCGTGAGAAGGTTACTGCGATCAACACAAGACTGGCGGAACGTTATTCGGATCATCCGGCTGTAATCGGCTGGCATATCTCGAACGAGTTCGGCGGAGACTGTCATTGTGATTATTGTCAGGAAGCATTCCGTGGTTGGGTTCAGAAGAAGTATCAAACACTTGATGAACTGAATCATTCCTGGTGGACGACATTCTGGAGCCATACGGTTACAGACTGGAGTCAAGTGGAATCTCCGGCTCCACACGGTGAGACACAGGTACACGCGATGAATCTGGACTGGCGCCGTTTCGTTACGGATCAGACAGCTGATTTTATCGTGCATGAAACGAAACCGTTGAAAGCTCAGAATCCTGATCTGCCAGTCACAACAAACCTGATGGAATTTTATGGTGGCCTGAACTATTGGAAGTTCGCTGATATTCTGGATTTCCTCTCTTGGGACAGTTATCCGACTTGGCACGATGCAGATGACGACGCGAAACAGGCATCCCGTATCGCCATGATGCATGATATCGTTCGTTCCATCAAAGGCGGTCTGCCGTTCTTGCTGATGGAGAGCACTCCAAGTTCTACGAATTGGCAAGATGTCAGCAAGCTGAAAAAACCTGGCATGCATTTGCTCTCTTCTCTCCAGGCTGTGGCACACGGCTCCGATAGTGTTCAATACTTCCAGTGGAGAAAAAGCCGGGGGTCCAGTGAGAAACTTCATGGTGCGGTGGTAGACCACGTAGGAACGGAACACACTCGAGTGTTCCAAGATGTCACTGATGTAGGAACGGCTCTTCAAGGCATGGAAGCCATTGTAGGAACAGCGGTTCCGGCAGAAGTTGCAATCATATTTGATTGGGAAAATCGCTGGGCCGTTAATGATTCCCAGGGTCCACGTAATATTGGTGTGAAGTATGAGCAGACCGTGGAAGAGCATTACGAAGCGTTTTGGAAAAAGGGAGTTGCTGTAGACGTTATTGATATGGATGCAGATCTGTCCAAGTACAAGCTGCTGATTGCTCCAATGCTCTATCTGGTACGTGAAGGTGTCGGGGAACGCATTGAGAAGTTTGTAGAACAAGGCGGTACGTTTGTAGCAACTTACTGGTCTGGTATTGTTAACGAAAACGATCTGTGTTTCCTCGGTGGATTCCCAGGCCCGCTGCGTAAGACACTTGGCATCTGGTCCGAGGAAATTGACGGATTGCATGATCGTGATCTGAACGGAATCATTCCGGAGAAGGGCAATGAGCTTCAGCTCAATACAGCGTATGATGCAATTGAACTGTGTGATCTGATTCATCTGGAAGGCGCGAAGTCCCTGGCTACGTACCGTTCTGACTTCTATGCTGGACGCCCTGCATTGACGGTTAACCAGTTGGGTTCAGGGAAAGCATATTATGTAGCGACACGTCTGAAAGCACCATTCTATGATGATTTCTATGCGAAACTAATCGCTGACCTGAACATTGAGCGTGGACTTGAAACAGAGCTGCCTGCCGGAACAACGGCACATACGCGTACAGATGGTACAGCTGATTATGTGTTTGTACAGAACTACACACCAGATGAGAAGTTGGTAGAATTAGATGGACAGTCCTACACTGATCTGCTCAGTGGTGATGCTGTGGAATCAAGTCTCAGCTTGAAGCCATATGACATTTGTGTTCTGCGCAGACCTGCTGCCCGGAAATAATATAGGTTCATCCTTACTTTATAAACGGAGTGAAGATACTAAAAAAGTGCCCTGAACGCCTGATATTGGTGTTCAGGGCATCTTTTTTATTTTATGCATTTGGCTGTTGAATGACTTTTTCTGGACAAGATAAAGGATAAACGTGTCCGCGCAGCGAAGACAAACACGTAACATGTAACTCAAGACTTTCAGTCTGGGAGGAATGGAAATGAATCAAAGAAATTTGGATGGTAACAGCATTATTATTCGACTGGAAATGACAACTAAGGATATCAAGTTTGGCGAAGTGGCTTCGGCCATCTCGGAAGCTGGGGGAGACATCATTGCCATCGACGTGATTTCCACCAATCAGGATGTAAGCGTGCGCGACTTGACGGTCGCCGTTACAGATGCGCAAGATAACAGTAAAATTATAGAAGGGGTGCGCCAGCTTAAAGGTGTGTCCATTATTAACGTATCGGATCGGACGTTCCTGCTTCATCTGGGCGGTAAGATCGAAGTAACACCAAAGACCCCGATTCAAAACCGGGAAGATCTGTCACGTGTGTACACTCCGGATGTGGCACGTGTATGTTCAGCCATTTCAGAAGAACCTGGCAAAGCCTTCTCATTGACAATAAAACGGAATACAGTGGCCGTCATATCTGATGGCAGTGCAGTACTTGGACTTGGTAATATTGGGCCTCGTGCAGCGATGCCTGTCATGGAAGGTAAAGCGATGTTATTCAAACAATTTGCAGGTGTGGATGCTTTCCCAATCTGCCTGGACACACAGGATACCGAGGAAATCATACGTACTGTGAAAGCGATATCACCTGGTTTTGGCGGCATTAATCTGGAGGATATCTCGTCACCACGTTGTTTTGAAATTGAACGTCGTCTGAATGAGGAATTGGACATTCCTGTATTTCATGATGACCAGCATGGCACAGCCGTTGTGTTATATGCCGGTCTGATCAATGCGCTCAAACTGGTGGGCAAGTCCATTGAAGATGTGAAGATTGTGGTCTGTGGTATCGGTGCAGCAGGTGTAGCATGCAGCAATATATTATTGTCTGCGGGAGCCAGCCGGCTTATAGGTGTCGATCGTGAGGGTGCAATTGTGCGGACACAAACCTATGAGAATGAAGTCTGGAGTGACTATGCAGCTCGTACTAATCCCGAACTGGAGACTGGCTCGCTGCGTGATGTTATTCGTGGAGCCGATGTGTTCATTGGCCTGTCCCGCGGGAATCTGTTAACTCGCGAAGATGTGCAGACCATGGCAGAAGATCCAATCGTGTTTGCAATGGCAAACCCGGTACCTGAGATTATGCCTGCCTTGGTGGAAGATATTGTAGCGGTAATGGCAACAGGACGATCGGATTATCCGAATCAGATCAACAACGTGTTATGTTTCCCGGGCATCTTCCGGGCAGTTCTGGATTGCCGAGCCACCGAAATTAATGAAGAAATGAAGCTGGCAGCCGCTCAAGCGATTGCTTCGGCCATTACGGACGAAGAGCGTACACGTTATTACATTATTCCGAGTGTGTTCAATGATAAAGTGGTCAAATCGATGCGCAGTCGCGTGATTGAAGCAGCTATTAAGACGGGTGTAGCTCGGCGTATTCCGCGTGAACAGGCCCGTGAAGGCGGGGAATCGTAAGATGTCAGAGAACCCTCTTCAACCTGGTGGGAATCTGCAGGAATTAGGGCACATGCATAACATAGATGGAATAACGGCAGGAGAGGCTATTCTGCGTGCCGCCCGATCCTTTGTTCAAGGGGACTCATCCAAGCATAGTGATGGTCATGACTGGCCGCACATTGAACGGGTAACCGCACTTTCAGTTGAACTCGCTCACCGCATGGGTGCAGATCCATTTGTCTGCGAACTGGCCGCATTATTACATGATGTACCGGATGAGAAGCTGAATGAGAGCTTGGAAGCCGGGATGGCAAAACTGAATAACTGGCTGGATACCCAACCTCTTGACCCGGATATGCGTAATAAGGTCGTGGGTATTATTAGCACCATCTCATATGCGGGAGGCCAGCGTCCTGCGGTCCGTTCGCTTGAAGCACAGGTTGTTCAGGATGCGGATCGACTGGATGCACTGGGTGCGATTGGGATCGCGCGAACCTTTGCCTTTTCAGGCGCCAGAGGGCGCGAGATGTACGATCCGTCCCTTCCCCCACGGGAGCAGATGACCCGTGAGGAATATCGCAATGGGCGCAGCACAACGATAAATCACTTTTACGAGAAGTTGTTCAAGCTCAAGGATCTGATGAATACCTCCTATGGCAAGGAGCTGGCGGAACAGCGTCATGATTATATGGTGCAGTTTGTGGACCAGTTCAAAAGGGAATGGGAGGGCACGGACCGTTAGGCAGGCATAATAAGCATGAGCATTCCACAGAGGTATCATAAATAACAGAGGCGAATCTTTGAAGTGGCGAAAATCCATTTTGAAGATTTGCTTCTTTTTGGGTTAATAATGTGTATTAACATACATAAAGGAATCAATTTCATAATACCTCTGACTTATGACATGGCAACGAAAGACCTTACATGGTACAATAAATCGTTCTCCTGAATGAATTCAGGCAAAAAAAGAAATATGGGGTAATAATGAACATGATTATCAAATGTAAAATTTCAGGTTCGGTAAAGAGGAGGGGTCACCACCATGTCGTTTGGTGCACGTGTACTTAAGACGGGGATCGCGGTCACGCTTGCCTTGTACCTAAGCAGCCTGTTCTTGAACCCGCAATCTCCCGTGCCTGCCGCAATCGCGGCTATATTCGCCATGCAGCCTTCCATCTATCGTTCCTGGAAATACTTCCTGGATCAATTGCAAACGACCACGCTGGGAGCTATTGTCGCTCTGGTGGGGGGCATGGTGTTGTCCAATGAGCCAATCGCCGTTGGATTAATTATTGTACTTGTCATCATGATTTGTCTTAAATTGAATATGGGTGAGACGGTTGGCCTTACACTTGTCACGGTTGTATCCATTATGGAAGCATCGGGTGACTGGCATTTTGCACTCAATCGTTTTCTGTTGACACTGGTTGGTATTGTATCGGCGTTTCTCATCAACATTACGGTATTTCCTCCTAAACCGAAGGTTCAGTTCGTGAAGCAGATCCATAGTGTATTCAGTGGTATGTCGTTGCTTCTGCGAACTTCGATCTCGGATGAGATCAAGGAAGTTGTATTCCGGGAGGAGAAAAGCAACCTGGGCGGTTCCATTAAGTCTCTGTCCGACAAGTATAACTTGTTCGAAGAGGAACAGAAAAAGATGAAACGTTCGAAATTCAGCGAAACTCGGCAGATGGTGGTCTACAAACAAATGCTGCTGAGTTTGCAAAAAGGGTATGAGGTGCTGGATTCGGTGGAACGCCACTATTTCCAGGCACCGCGGACAACGGCCATGGATCAGTTTTTTGACTCACATCTTGAACTGGTTATCAAATTCCATGAGCATGCACTGCTCAAGTTCGAGGATAAGCTGAAACCTAATGGGGAAGAGGCCGCACAGTTTGTATTGGATAATGACCATTTCATGGAGCAGACGATCACCCAGTTTGATATCGACAAGGAAGGGATGTTACGATTGTCGATCGTGGCTGCTGCGATTTATGATTACGGATATCAGTTGGAACGTCTAAATCGACTTGCCGAACATGTGCATAGCGCCAGTGAAGACAAAGAATCACAGGACAAAATTTTGAATTGGCTTAAGTGGCCTTAGGCATGATTCGTAATCAAAAGTAGACTTTTTGAACAACCTCTAAGTGCGAATTGCATACACGCTTCGCGATCATATACAATGGAACTACAACATTGCCCGGACCGTCGCGTCCGGGTTGTTTTGTCATACATACGGCTGAAGGGCATGAATGAATATTAACGAACCGAGGGATAGAGACATGATTATTGAGGAATTAGACGCTGAACTAATGGAATGGTTGAGTGGGACAAATCTGGAGCATAAACAGCATGAAGCCATGCAACTGCTAACCGTATCTGAGGATCAATGGCCGCATCAGGCGATGATCAGTATGGGGGAAGTGATTGCGATCAATCCGCATCAGCTTAGACTTGCTTTATGGCAAGGTACACAGACCAGTATGAACATGAGCAAAACAGGCAAGGCTACCTTGATTGCGGTTCAAGGACAGCGATTGTTGCATATCCGTATAGAAGTAGAACAGCTGCCTGAGATGAAGGGGGCTGTTCATCCGAGGGATCGTTTTGAAGCAAAAGTGCTCCATGTACGTGTGGATCACGCGCCATATGCGGAGATCACTTCAGGAATAACCTTTCAATTAAAAGATGAACGTGGAGCGATTACACGCTGGAAAGAGACAATTGAAGAATTACGAAAGTAGGCATGAGGAGCTGTATCAGTTGAGGACCCGGTGATTGGGTAATAATGAGAAAGAAAACAACAAAAAACGCCTCCGCTTGCATCGGGACGTTGTCACTGGTACAATAAAAAATGGTTTTCAGAAAATTAGAACTAATTAACATATAATTAAAATGTTTACTTTCTAATAATTATACCATTGCCTTTTCGGGCTTGTCAAATGGGATTTTGAGGACACAATCCGGGGAAAGAGGGGCTATTCACATATGAGTACAGAGCAGCAATGGAGCGAAGAGCAACAACGGGTCAACATGGTGACCGATCAGATTGAGCGGAAGATCACAACGTTAGAAGATGAAGTCGGCTCTTTCCGTGATGAAGTGGTTGGCATGAGAAAAGACTTCTGGGACGAAGTTACGATGAACTTCAGTGAAGCGGATGATGTCGGGGAGACTTCAACCAGCATGCGGCAGCAGTCACAGGTCCTGTCCGATCGGGAGCGCAGCCATCTCAATACAGCTGCTGCGCTGGACAAAATGAAACGATTGCATCATTCACCGTATTTTGGCCGGATTGATTTCAAGGAAGATGGATACCCGAATGCGGAACGCATATATCTGGGTATCGCATCGTTGTTAGACGAGAAAGACGAATCCTTTCTGGTCTACGACTGGCGTGCACCGATCTCCAACCTCTATTATGACGGAGCACCAGGCCCGATCACATATCATACACCAAGCGGGGAGATCAGCGGTGATATAGAGATGAAGCGGCAGTTTGTCATTCGGGACGGACGTATTCGCTTTATGTTTGATACAGGCGTAACCATTGGTGATGCGTTGTTGCAGGCTGTGCTCAGTCGAACTTCGGATGCACAAATGAAGAGCATTGTAGCGACCATTCAGAAGGAGCAGAACCGGATTATTCGCAATGACCGGACACGCATGCTTATTGTACAAGGCGCAGCCGGCAGTGGTAAAACATCCGCGGCGCTTCAGCGTGTGGCATATCTTCTCTATAAATACCGCGAGCATCTGCAAGCGGATCAGATGGTTCTTTTTTCACCAAATCCGATGTTTAACAGTTATGTCTCCACGGTACTGCCTGAGCTTGGGGAGGAAAACATGCTGCAAACGACCTTCCAGGAGTATCTGGAGCGCCGTTTGGGTCGTGAGTATCAATTGGAAGATCCGTTTATTCAGCTCGAATATGTACTTACGGGGACGGAAGATCCCGATTACGATGTTCGTATGTCCAGCATTCGGTTCAAGTCATCGGAATCTTTCCTGAAAGTGATTACGCGATATAAGGAAAGCATGCTGTCAAGCGGCATGAAATTCAAGCCCGTTCGCTTCCAGGGTCGAGCGATTGTCACGTCAGAGGCTATGGCTGAGAAATTCTACAGTTTTGAGTCATCCGTTAAGCTGGTCAGCCGACTGGAGATGTTGCGAGACTGGATGCTGAAAGAACTGTCTGCTTTTGGTAAAGGTGAACTGGATGCTCCTTGGGTCGATCAGCAGCTGGATCTGATGGAGCCGGAGGATCTGCAACGTGCCTATCAACGGTTGAAGCGCAAGCAAAAGGGAAAGACCCATACGTTTAATGACTTCGAGCAGGAAAGAGAAATTCTGGCACGTATGGTGGTCAGTGACCGACTTAAGCCGTTGCGGAAATGGATCAAGTCCTTGCGATTCGTTGATATAAGACAATTGTATGCACATCTGTTCAACGATCAGGCTCAGATGGTGCGACTGCTGGGTGACGAAGCGCTGCCAGCACAATGGGAAGAAATCTGTAAGATGACTTTACGCAGATTGAAGCTTCAGGAGCTGGCATATGAAGATATTACGCCATACTTGTATCTGCGTGAGCTGATGCTTGGATTCCATATTAACTCCAATATCCGTCATGTCATTATTGATGAAGCCCAGGATTATTCTGCGTTTCAGTTGGCATTTATGAAGAGGTTGTTCCCTCGGGCGAAGATAACAGCACTCGGTGACTTTAATCAGGCAATCTATGCCCACTCCTCCGTTCTTAGTGGAACAGGACCTTTGACTAACCTGTACGGTCCAGACAATACAGAGGTAATTGAACTGACCAGGAGTTATCGATCTACCCGGGAGATCGTGGAGTTTACCCGTGGCATGGTGCCTGGTGGGGAAGAGATTATTCCATTTAATCGTAGTGGCGAGAAGCCTAAAGTGATCGTTTCTTCGGATGCCGAGCGTCATATGAAAGTCATCACCACAGACCTTCAGCACTTGATTAAAGAAGGGTATGAATCAGTCGCAGTCATCTGCAAGACCGCCGAAGAGAGCAGAGACGTACATGCTGCATTGAGTAAAGTGCTTCCCACAGCACCGAAGTTAATCAAGAAAACGACACTGGCTTTTGAGCAGGGTGTTCATGTCATCCCGGCATATCTGGCCAAAGGTGTGGAATTCGATGCTGTGCTGATCCATGACGGCTCTGCGAAGCAGTATGCCCAGGAACATGAACGCAAATTGTTCTATACCGCTTGTACGCGAGCGATGCATCTGCTGCATGTTTACTGTGTGGGCACACCGAGTCCGTTTATTACCTCCCAGTCGGAAGAATGGTATGATCTTGACAAGGTATCTGCTGCACAAGTGGACTGACATAACAAGTTCATATGCATAAAAAGGGCTTCCGTTCGATGGAACGGGAGCCTTTTCTGTATATGATACATATATCGGGAAGAAGCTAACTTAGCCAGAGCAGTATACATGTTGAGGTTCCAACCATATAGGTGGTCGTATGGAATGAAAATACCTAACGTGAATTCGTAAGGATTGGGTCCCGTGGATAAATATGACTTCATAATTTGTATTCAAGCACAATGGATGTGATTTTTCTTTACACATGAGGTCTGGACTCATATAATCGTAACAATATATTTTTTTTGGGTCGTTTATTTTAAGGAGGCAATAATATGAACAAATCATCTTTTGAACGGCCACTTATGGCCGATTGTGTACCGGATCTGGTCGCTACAGCACGGGGAGATTTGCCGGCGACTTTGGTCATTCGGGGAGGTACACTGGTAAACGTGATATCGGGTGAAATTTTGCCTGAGATGTCCATAGCTGTACAGGGAGCTCGAATCGCTTATGTCGGTAAAGATGTAAGCCACACGATCGGAGAACATACCCGGATTATTGAAGCGAACGGGAAGTATATCGCTCCTGGTTTGCTGGATGGACACTGCCATATCGAAAGTACACAGATGAAAGTAACCGAGTTTGCGAGATCGGTATTGCCATCAGGAACGACTGGAGGTTTCTTTGACCCGCATGAGATCTCTAACGTGCTAGGTCTCAAAGGTCTGAGACTGATGTTGGATGAAGCGCGGACCACACCGATGGCTGCTTATATGCAGGTGGCTTCCTGTGTGCCTTCAACCCATCCGGGACTGGAGACTACCGGTGCTTATATCGGGCCAGAAGAGGTAGCCGAGGCTCTTTCCTGGGGGCCGGACATGATCGGTCTTGGTGAAGTGATGAACTTCCCTGGCGTCGTTTACGGGGACGAGACGATGATCGGTGAGATACAGGCGACCCTTCGGGCAGGTAAAGTGGCAGATGGTCACTTTACTTGGGCTGCAGATGACTGGCGTCTGCCAGCGTATGCCGCGAGTGGGGTTACAGGTGATCATGAATGTGTGACCAAGGAAGATGTGGTCGAACGTCTGCGACTCGGGATGTATGCGAAGATGCGCCAAGGTTCGGCATGGCATGATGTGGCTGAGACAATCAAAGCCTGCACTGAGCTTGGACTGGATACACGCCGAATGATGCTGGTGACGGATGACCGAAGCTCTGAATCCCTGCTCAAAGAAGGACATATGGACTTTGTAGTTCGTCTCGCAATTTCCCAAGGTGTGAAGCCGGTCACGGCTTTCCAGATGGCCACCATTAACACAGCTGAGCGCTTCGGTGTAGCACGCGACATTGGTGCGGTTATTCCGGGCAATATAGCCGATATTATTCTGCTGGACGGCCGACTGGCGGATGTACGTGTGGGCATGACAATTGCTGCCGGGCAAGTAGTAGCCGAGAACGGGAAAATGACGGCGGTCTGGGACAGCTTCACGTACCCGGAAGAAGCGCTGAACACGGTGAAGTTGGAAGCTACTATTCAGCCAGAAGATATGGAACTGGTTGCACCGATTACAGAGGGTACGATTGGTGCCAAAATCATTCATGTGACGGAGAATCATGTGGACACGAAGGAGAAACACCTGCCTGTCACGGTAGAGAACGGCAAGGTTGTAGTTTCAACTTCAGGGGAAGTATGCAAAATTGCGGTATTGGAGCGTCACAAACAAACCGGGAATCGGGCGGTTGCTCTTGTTGGAGGCATCGGCTTCACATCACCTGCAGCGATTGCGATGACGGTGGCTCATGATAGTCACAACCTCTTGATTATCGGTAATGATGATGCCCTGATGGCTGAAGCCGGCAACCGTGTCATTCGCATGCAAGGTGGGGTAGCCATGGTAACAGCAGCAGGCGTTACTGAGTTCCCGCTGCGGATTGCAGGTTTGATGTCAACCGAGCCTTTCGAAGTCGTTGCAGCCCAATCGGCAGCAATCAGTGAAGCTTTACAGTCGGCAGGATGTACGTTGAACAATGCGTTCATGACCCTTTCCTTGCTTGCACTGGTTGTGATTCCAGAATTACGATTGTCCGACAAGGGGCTTGTGCGGATCTCGGCAGAAGGTATTGAACTGGTTTCCCTTTTCGATGAAGTGGTGGACGGTACCCCGGTAGCTCCTCTATCGGGTAATGAATGAAAATGTTGTTAGAGCATTATTAAATGGAGAACCATGCAAAGCCGCCTTAGGGCGGTTTTTTGTGCATTTTGGAAGAAACCGCTTTCTAGGTCTTCTGGATCTTGGTGTACATATGGCAATAATGACTGAAGTCATGCTGAAATAAGGGATAATTTAGAAAATAGTGAATAATTGTGACTTTTGAACTATACATACAGAACTACGAATTCCCGAAATATAGTTATATGATTCTTTCGTAGTGAGTCTTAAAGATGATATTGCATATAGAAGCAATCCAAATTCGTCGTACCTAATAAATATCCATTAAATGAATATGAAACGACACAATTTCATCCAGATTTGCACGTCAGAGCTGATAACTTCAGAGGGAGTGTACAAATATGAAAAGCAAAATGGGTTACCGTTTTATCGTATTACTGAGTTGTTTGATCCTGTGTGCGAGTACAGCCTGTTCTTCCAAAGCCATTGCGGATGGTTCAGTTGACAGTTATGCAACGATTCATGGAAAACTTGATGCACCGGTGAGAGCGACATGGGTGTGGGATACCACCCAGATCCGAAGTAATCCTCAAGAGGTGTTAAATTACGCTACAGCGAACAAGATCAATACGATCTATCTGCAGATGAACCGGGATATAAAAATTCCTGAATATAAAAGTTTTATTCGCCAAGCGAGAGCCAAAAACATTGCGGTTGACGTCATGGATGGAAGATCAGCGTGGGGATTGACGGAAAGCCGGGAGCAGATTGCATCTTTCCTGGACTGGATCGAGGCCTATCAGGCGCAGGCGTTGCCTAATGAGAAGTTTGCTGGTATCCATCTGGATATTGAGCCCCATGTGCATCCGCAGTGGAAAATCAATCAGGCCAGTGTAATTACCCAGTGGCAAGGAAATGTGGAGTACATTGTTGAGCGAGCATCACGGATGAAGATGCCGGTAGCGGCCGATCTGCCTTTCTGGCTCGATAACTACAAAATTCCGGGTTCCACGATGGCCGTAAGCAGTTGGATGATTCGCAAGTTTGATTCCATCACCATTATGGCTTACCGCGATACAGCTGCTGCAATCTATAGTGTAGCGAAGGATGAACTTGCAGAAGCAGCTCTGCTCGGCAAGACGATCTCGATCGCCGTGGAAACAAAGCAAAGCAAGGAAGGCGACTTCATTACTTTTTATGAAGAGGGATCTGCTTATATGGAAGCACAATTGAAGTTGGTCGAAAAAATGGCTTCAGTACATGCGTCCTTTAACGGTTTCTCCGTACATGAGTACACTTCATGGAAGACGCTGAAAAAGTGAGACATCAATAAATTCCTTAGCGCAGTTCTTGTAGCAGCACATGAAATGAGTTCTAGCTGAGACAACATGCATCAGAACCTTATCTTGTTAGTTCTTGGGAATTGGAAGTGATAAAGAAGGTGTTTGCAGCTGAATCGCTGTGAGCACCTTCTTCTTTTACACCTGAACCAGGGCAGACTCCATTCCTACGTTCTCATAGAACATTTTGCGATACTGTGAAGGTGTAGTGGCTTTATGTTTTTTAAATGTAGTGATGAAGTAACTTAGATGCTCAAAACCCACATCCATGGCGATATCAACAATCTTGTGGTCCGTATTCTCAAGCTGAACACAGGCCTGTTGAACACGGTAATAGTTAATGTAATCAACCGGGGTTTTCTGCACCATCTGTTTGAAGAAACGGCAGAAGTGTCCTTCGCTCATATTGGCTTCATCGGCCAGTTCTTTCAGCTTCAATGGTTCAGGATAACGCTTGTGGATATAACCGAGCACGGATTTCAGGCGCTCTACCTTGTCATGACTCCCTGTAGCCACGGTGCCTTTGAGCGGAGCAGGTCTCATATGTTCGAACATTCGGGCAAATATGAGGTACAGGTACGCTTTTGTTGACATTTCACACGTTTCGGTTCGGGTAGCATGGTCCGCAAAGATACGTTTCAGGAGATCCAGAATTTCTTGTCCCCAATCCTCATCTGCCTTGATATGACTGGGGGGAATCACCGTTTTGCGTACCAGTGGACCGATGAATTTCTCTTGGACCGTATCGAAGGTGCGGCTGCCGAGCAGCTCGGGATTAAATACAATGGAAGAGAATACGCAGGGAACATCGCCCTTCAGATACCCCGCATGAATCTCACCTCGATTGATGAAAATCGCTTCTCCAGCTTGAACCTCAACAGTGTTCATATCAATCTGAAAGACGGCGCAGCCCTTTGTCACCATGGTGAACTCCATCTCATCATGCCAATGGCAATCGAGAATGCTATCTCCATTGAGTTGCTGAATATCCGGGTACACACTGACGGGATACATGGCATTGCCGTGAATCCGGTCTTCCCGTAATCGTTCACGTTCCATATCAGTTTCTCCTTTTATATCATTATTAATGTAATCGTTCCCATAGATTGGTCTTGATACTAAAGAATCGGATAGTTATTATCAAAATCGTGATATATTTGGTCAAAATAAGAGAAGAAATTCGTTATTAATATCAATATTATTATAATATAACCAAAGGGGGAAAGAAAACATGAAATTTACTGATGGATTCTGGATGACTCGTGAAGGGTACCAGATTCAAAACCCGACTGACATTCGTGATATTGTGCAAAAAGACAATGCTGTGACCGTATATGCGGCAACTAAATATATTCGTACCAAAGGCGACACATTGAATGGTACATTGCTGAAAGCAACGTACAGCTCACCTATGCCTAACGTTATCCGTGTAACCTTGAATCACCATAAAGGCGGAGTGAAAAAAGGGCCTGTATTTGAGCTTAACACACAAGAAGCTAACGTTGAGATCTCAAAAAATGAACAGGGTGCTGTTTTGAAAAGTGGCAATCTGGAAGTTCAAATCGACAAAACAAACGGTTGGGACATTAGCTTCCTGTATGGAGGGAAACGGATTACTGGTAGTGGTCAAAGAGCTGCTGGTTATATTACAGGTCCAAGCAAGGAAGCGTACTTCCGCGAACAGCTGGATCTCGGTATTGGTGAATACGTTTACGGACTCGGTGAGCGCTTCACACCGTTTGTTAAGAATGGCCAAATCGTAGATACCTGGAATGAGGACGGCGGTACAAGCAGTGAACAGTCCTATAAGAACATTCCATTCTACCTGTCCAATAAAGGATATGGTGTATTTGTAAACCATCCTGAACGCGTATCATACGAGATTGCATCTGAGAATGTATCAAAAGTGCAGTTCAGCGTAGAAGGAGAGACTCTGGAATACTTCATTATCGGCGGTGACAATCCGAAAGATGTACTTGATAATTATACGAATTTAACAGGTAAACCAGCGCTTCCACCGGCATGGACTTTTGGTCTGTGGCTGACAACTTCATTCACAACGGATTATGATGAAGCAACGGTTAACCATTTTGTAGATGGTATGGCTGAACGTGATCTTCCGCTGTCTGTATTCCATTTTGACTGCTTCTGGATGAAGGAATACCAATGGTCTGATTTCGTATGGGATGAAGCAATGTTCCCGGATCCGGAAGGCATGCTTGCACGTCTGAAAGAAAAGGGTCTTAAAATCTGTGCTTGGATCAATCCATATATTGCAGAAAAATCCTACTTGTTCGATGAAGGTATGGAGAACGGTTATCTGGTCAAAACAGCCGATGGCAGCGTATGGCAATGGGATATGTGGCAAGCAGGCATGGCTCTGGTGGATTTCACGAATCCGGATGCTGTGAATTGGTATAAGAGCAAACTGGAAGTCCTGCTGGATCAAGGTGTAGATTCCTTCAAGACCGACTTCGGTGAAAGAATTCCAACGGATGTTGTATACTTTGATGGTTCTGATCCGGTTAAAATGCACAACTATTATACACAGCTCTATAACAAAGCTGTATTTGAATTGCTCGAAGAGAAGATTGGCAAAAACGAAGCTGCCCTGTTTGCACGCTCTGCAACAGCAGGTGGTCAACAGTTCCCGGTTCACTGGGGCGGTGACTGTTCTTCCACTTATGAATCCATGGCTGAATCGCTTCGCGGTGGTCTCTCACTGGGGCTTTCCGGTTTCGGATTCTGGAGCCATGATATCAGTGGTTTTGAAAGCACAGCGAGCCCTGACGTATACAAACGCTGGGTACAATTCGGACTGTTATCTTCACACAGCCGCTTGCACGGAAGCACTTCGTATCGTGTGCCTTGGTTGTTTGACGAGGAGTCCGTGGACGTTGTCCGTGACTTTACCAAACTCAAAATCAGCCTGATGCCGTACCTGTACAATTCTGCGGTAGAGTCAACGGTAAAAGGTATTCCGATGATGCGCGCTATGCTGCTGGACTTCCCAGAGGACCCAACAACATACAGCCTGGATACGCAATACATGTTTGGTGACTCGATTCTGGTGGCTCCAATCTTCAACAAGGAAGGTGATGTGCGTTATTACCTGCCTGAAGGAACTTGGACGAACTATCTGACAGGAGCGAAAGTACAAGGTGGACGCTGGATCAGTGAAAACCATGACTTCAAAACACTGCCAATGATGGTTAAACCAAATAGCTTGATCGCTGTGGGTGCGGTGGATAACAAACCGGATTACGACTTTGCGAATGATGTGTCCTTGCACTTGTTCGAACTGGCTGATGGTCAAACGGCTCAAGCTGTCGTTGTGAACCAAGCGGCAGAGCAGGAGCTGACAGTTAACGTTACACGTAATGGATCAGTGCTGGATGTTCGTGCTGAAGGTGCAGGTAAACCTTGGAACATCGTACTTCGCGGCATTGAAAGTGTATCCAGCGTTGAAGGTGGTTCCCAAGTGTCTGGTGCAAATGGTGTTGTCGTTACGGCAGCAAAAGGCGCAAGCGCGCTTACAATCCAACTGTAAAATGATATAGTAAAAGAAAAGGACGGTGCCGAAAAGGTGCCGTCTGTTTGTCTACGATGATAGGAGATTGAATGAAATGAGTACAATGAATTCCGGTTTGCACTGCACGATATCAGCAGACATGCTGCATCATCTGGTAGAAATTAATTTTGGAAGCGATACCAAAGTGAAGAAGTTTGGTCTCCTGCAAGGTGGACTTTTTAATACAACCTATCGGATTCAACTTGAACATACATCCTATACGGATGTGATTTTACGTTTGGCTCCAGAGCGGGGAGAGATGGCGGCCGGTTCTGCAAGTGATCCCCTATTTTCGTTTGAACGCACCATGATGGCGGCTGAACCGATTGTGTATGAATATTACCGTAAAGCAGGCATTCCTGCTCCAAACATTATCGCCTGTGATGATAGCGGATCCATCATTCCAAGAACGTACATGTTTATGGAGTTTATTCCGAGTAAGCAGCTGGATCACGCATCAATTTCAGACATAGACAAAGAGCGATTGTATCATCAGCTTGGCGTCTATACCGCCATCATGCATCAGATCGAGGGTGCATCGTTTGGCTGGCCGCAAGGAGATGGGACGATTAAAGGCTCGGATCAATGGTCCGAGGTGCTGCACTCTTTTGCAGAAGAAACGGCACTTAAAGCTGCACAAGTCGATTATATGTCAGGTGTGGGAGAAGAGATCGCAGCTATTTTCATCCAAAATAAAGACTTATTTGATCAAGTGACCCGTCCGGTACTCGTTCATAATGACCTGTGGGAAGCAAATGTACTTGTTCATGAGGAAAATGGTGAGCTGAACATTGCAGCCATCATTGACGGAGATCGTTCCATGTTTGCCGACAGGGAGTTTGAAGCCATATTGTCGTCAGAATCGGTGGCTTTTCATGAAGGATATAATCGTCCACTGGACTCATCCGCTGAAGGACAGGCACGCAGGCTTGCCTATCGAATACTGTCTTCATATTTTAATGCCTACGTTCATGAACATCAGGTCAATCAACCTGAAGATGGTCAGAAGTATCACCAGCGCACGCTGGATTTACTGGAGCAATGGAAGCAACTTGGACTTAACTAATTCGCAGGGGGAATGAAGGATGAAGGAGTATCATCAATACCCGATGTGGGATGTGTCACTTTCACTTGAGGAAAGGTTGGATGACCTGATTGCACGATTGACAACGGAGGAGAAGATCAGACTAATTCCTACACGCGAAGCAGCTGTACCAAGACTGGGCATTCCAGCCTACAACGTTGGGGGTGAAGCTGCCCACGGGGTTGCATGGAAAGGGGAGGCAACCGTATTTCCGCAACCTCTCGGTCTATCAAGTACCTGGAATACGAGGCTCATGCGGGAGATTGGTTCCGTCATTGGTGATGAAGCGAGGGCATACCATCACCGTAATCCTGAGGTTCATGGGTTAACCTTGTGGGCACCAACGGTTGATCTGGAACGTGACCCACGCTGGGGCAGAACGGAAGAGGGATATGGCGAGGACCCGGTCCTCACGGGAGAAATGTCGGCAGCTCTCGTCAAAGGTATGCAGGGAAATGATCCTTTTTATCTGAAAATGGTCGCGACATTAAAGCACTTTTTTGCCAATAATAATGAGAAAGATCGGCTGAATTGTTCATCCAGCATCGATCCGCGCAATCTGCGGGAATATTATTTAAAAGCATTTGAGACACCATTTGTGGAAGGCGGAGCCTTGTCCATGATGACAGCTTACAATTCCATTAATGGTACACCTGCCATTGAGAGTCCGTATGTGAATGATGTGGTTAAGGGCGAGTGGGCGATGCCAGGTTTTATTGTATGTGATGGAGGAGATCTGTCTCAGACGGTAGACTATCACGGTTATCATACCAGCCATGCTGAATCAGCAGCAGGTGCGTTGAAGGCAGGAGTGGATTGTCTTACGGATGAAGTTGATCTTGTCGTATCTGCTCTGGAGGCTGCTCTCGATCAGAATCTGTTGGAGATCGCTGATTTGGACCGAGCGATTCGTAACATCTTTGGTGTGCGGATGCGACTTGGACAACTAGATCGGTCTGGACTCAACCCCTATGCGTCTATTTCCGAGTCGGTATTATGTGCACCCCAGCACGCTAAACTCAGTTATCGTGCAGCTGCCGAATCCATTGTTTTACTCCAAAATGATGGATTGCTTCCGTTGCAGCCAGAGGCATCACAGAAGATCAGTGTCATTGGACCACTTGCCGATGTTGTCTATACCGATTGGTACAGTGGCACACTGCCTTATCGTGTATCCGTCCTTGATGGATTGCGTAATCGACTACCCCAAACAGACGTAACGTATACAGATGGGAATGACCGTATTCAGTTGAAGACAACAAACGGTCAGGTTATAACCTTGTGTGCGGAAGGTGCACTCGTCGCTGTACCAGAGGGTAATGCACCTACGGCCACCGAATTTATACATCAGGATTGGGGTTGGGGAAGTCATACGCTGAGAAGTGTGAACAATAACTGTTACGTTAGCTTAACCGAGCAAGGCATCTATCAGGCAAACGCACCGGAGATTGGTGGCTGGTTCGTGAAGGAAGTTGTTCGTATAGATCCTCTAACAGATGGAAGTAACACCTTGCGAACGTGGAACGGTACCCCTGTTGGACTGAGCGAATATCAGGGACAGTCTGCTGTATCACCACTCCGGCCACAAGGAGAACAAACTACAGCTACAGATACAAACCCGAATGATATTGGTGACTCTGGACACGCAAGTCAATCACCAGGCAATACACAGATACCTTCTGCATTCAATATTGATATTGTGACCAGCGGAATACAACAAGCCGTAGAAGCTGCACGTAGCAGTCAGGCATCTGTCGTTGTTGTTGGCAACAGCCCATATATCAACGGCAAAGAAGAAATTGACCGCCCAAGTCTGCTGCTTCCGCCGAGTCAGGTCGAGCTTGTCAAAGCTGTGTGTGAAGCCAATCCCAATACGGTGGTTGTGATTATGGGCAGTTATCCATTTGCTTTGCAGGAGTTGAAAGGTATTGCCCGCGCAATCGTGTATATGACACATGCAGGTCAGGAATTGGGGAACGCTCTTGCAGATGTGCTGTTAGGTCATTATGCCCCGGCAGGCAGATTAAACATGACATGGTATGAAGATGAATCACAGCTTCCTGACGTGATGGATTATGACATTATTCAGAGTGGCATGACCTATATGTATCATGAAGGACCTGTTCAATATGCATTTGGTCATGGCCTGACGTATTCCGAATTCGAATACGAAGCGATTCGTGTAAGTCGCAGTGCTCCGGCGGAAGCCACCACCACAGATCAATTGAAGATTGAAGTGGAGGTAAACAATACAGGTGAACGTGACAGTGATGAAGTTGTACAGATCTATGGATCTTCACATACCTCGCGTGTGAAACGCGCTCAGAAGCAACTGCTTGCTTTTCGTCGTATCCATTTGAAAGCAGGGACGCGTGTTACGATACGTTTCGAGATTCCTGTTCAGAAGCTGGCGCTATGGGATGTTACCCGAGATCGATACTGCCTGGAGACAGCGACCTGGGCCATCCTGGCAGGGCGTTCTTCCGCAGATATCCGCCAGTCGGCTGATATTGAGATTGAAGGTGAGACGATTCCGGATCGTCCGCTGCACTTACTTACCTTTGCCGAGAATTACGATGCTTGTGCAGGTGTTCTGTTGGATGAATGTCTGGAAGGACGTTCGGCAGTTCGGGCAATCACTCGGAAAGAACCCTTATATCGAGATGGTCAGTCATCCTGGATCGCTTTTCACCATAATGCTGTTCAGGAAGTAAAAGGATTTGAAGCCAGAGTGGCAGCTTTTGGGGAAGAGGGCAGACTGGAGATTCGTTCTGGAGGAATGGAGGGCGAACTGCTCGGTGTGTGTGAAGTATCTGGACCTGGAGGCAGTGTGAACGGGAAAGATATCAAGTGGACAACGGTACAGTGTTCGCTTGAGGCGTCAAATAAGGTGAATGAGCTATATATTATTTTCAAAGGTGGAGCAGCGTTACGGCACTTTAGATTGTTGTAGTTGTAGCATGTCCTGCATAATCAACCTCCGAAACAAGCACAATAATGCTGTTGTGTGTAGAATCTGTAAAGGTGGTTGTGGTATGAACGATAAAAAGTGGGACCTCGTCGCACTTGCTTCCATCCCTTTAATTATGACCTTGGGTAATTCCATGCTTATACCGATCCTGCCACAGATTGAACGTGAGTTGAAGGTATCTGCATTTAAGGTCAGTATGCTCATTACAGTCTACGCTGTAGTTGCCATCCTGCTTATTCCTCTTGCAGGGTACTTGTCGGATCGTTTTGGCAGAAAAGCAGTTATCATTCCCAGCCTCGTTATTGCAGCCGTCGGAGGTGCTGTCGCTGGTGTGGCAGCATGGATGCTGAACGGAAACATAGCCTACTGGACCATTCTGGGTGGCAGGTTATTGCAGGGAATAGGTGCTGCCGGCGCATTTCCTATCGTTATCCCGTTGGTTGGGGACATGTTCAATGATGAAAACGAAGTTAGCAAAAGCCTGGGTATCATTGAGACCTCAAATACGTTCGGTAAAGTCATAAGTCCGATTCTGGGTGCAGCGCTGGCGGTCTGGTTGTGGTATGCGCCATTCATGGCTATTCCTATACTTTGTGTGCTTTCGCTGGTTCTTGTTATTTTTCTGGTGAAGACTCCCCGGAAAAAAGAAAAGCCTCCCACCTTTCCTGAATTTGTGGCATCGATTCGTGACGTATTGAAAGAAAAGGGACGCTGGTTGTATGCGTTGTTTGCAATCGGCGGTATTTGCATGTTTGTCATCTTTGGTGTGTTATATTATCTATCCGAGACGCTGGAGAGCGAATTCGCCCTGAAAGGTGTTCTTAAAGGACTTGTCCTTGCGATTCCGCTGGCAGCGTTATGTCTGTCTTCTTTCCTGGCAGGGAAGTGGATTGGCAAGAACAAAACACGAATGAAATGGCTTGGCTTCACAGGACTTGCGCTTCTGACGGTATCCCTTGGCGTTATAGGTTTATTCGATAATATCTATGTTGTAGTAGGTCTTTTCACATTGGGAAGTGCCGGAATAGGTGCAACGTTACCATGTCTGGATGCCTTGATTACAGAAGGCGTGGACAAAAAACAGCGGGGCACAATCACGGCTCTGTTCAGCAGCATGCGATTCATTGGGGTATCTCTCGGTCCACCTGTCGTTTCTTTGCTGATCGGTTCTCATCATTTTTTGCTTTTTGGTGTGCTCGCTGCGTCTGGCGCAGTGGGCGGATTGCTCACATTATTCGCAGTTAAGCCGGATAAGGGAGACCAACCTACTTCAGGAAGCAAGCAGAAACAGGATGAAACATCTATGGATGTGATCGAGACGAGTAGAGGGTATGCTTCCATAGGTCGCAAGAGAAGTCCATTTTAGATAGATGGTGCTGTATGCTACATTCATTTCCATGGTGTCTTCACTTTAACATTCAGATCTGTTCCAATAAAATAACGCGTTTACGCCTAAGAAAGCGGATGAATTTGCTTTCTCGGTGTAAACGCGTTTTTATGTTCAGAATGACGTTAACCAATCATTCGTGTTTGCTTATATTCGACTGGCTAGTTTCGGTGTTGCCGGCTCCAGATTCTGAATTCTTGGATTGATCTTGAGGTGGTTCCGTTGCAGTGATATGAGTATGAGCGAGCAGAGCATGAGGTTCAATGGAGAAGCTGCCGCTTCGTTTTCCCTGAATCAGATATATAAGCAAGAACAGAATCATAAACATTACGGAATATCGATACATATCGGTGTAACTGGTTATGGCCGCAATGGCGCCAAGAAGAAGGGCGCCGGTTGCAATACCCAGATCCAGCGAGTTCAAAAACATACCGTTAGCCATACCCCGCTGAGTAGGAGATACAACTTGAATCATCCAGGTCTGCAGAGACGACTGCATGGAACCATAACCGATCCCGTAGATAAAGGCAGCAATGAACAGGACAGACATGGAGGTTGCATACGAGAGCAGAATGAGGCCGACAGCAACGAATATTGCCCCTGGAATGAGCAGTGCTTTTGGACCTTTATTGTCATAGATCCGCCCTGCAAATGGTCTAACCAATAACACGGCGAGTGCATTGAACAAAAAGAACAGCGCAGGATTGGCCAGATTGGCTTCCTTGCCATACAAAACGATGAATCCGACAAGCCCACCATAGGTGATGGATAACAGGCAGTTCAGCACACTTGGCAGAATCAGCTTACGATTGAAAGGTGTCTTCTGTTTTGGATTGGACCCTGAAGCACTTGTTGTAGCTTGTGGCATGATATTTTCACTGTTATCGGTTCTGACTGCTTTTTTGCGTGTCAGCGAATAACTCAGTGGATAGATCACAGCGAGGACACCCGCAGTACATAACATCAGGGTTACAAATCCAGCACCCTGTAGCAGAGTGACCCCAATGATTGGTCCCATAGACATAGCCAGGCTAGTCGATAGCCCAAAGTAACCCATGCCTTCACCCATTCGTTTGACGGGCACAATGTCCGAGGCCATCGTTGGAAAAGCGGTACTGCTCATACCAAACCCGATACCAAACAACATTCTCAGCAATAAAAGCACGGCTATACCGGCAGCAAAATAATAGCCGAGCGTTGCCAGCAGGGCTACGGACAGGCCGATATAGATCATGGCGTTACGAAGGCCCTTCTCCAGTGCTTTCGCGGAATAGAGACGGGCTGCAATGGCACTTAGTGCAAACAGACAGGTGAATAAACTTACTTCAAATGCATTGGCGTGAAATCGCTCCTGAACGTAGGACGGAAGCGGAGAGACGATCATGTGCAGTTGCAAGAACAACAAGAAGTTGCACAGCATCAGCAGTATAAAATCGGTGGTCCATAGTCTAACTTGTTGTGTAGATTGTTCTTTCATGATGATGTATTCCCCCTGAGTTGTGATTCATTACAAGTTGCGGTTAATGAGGGAAAGAGTATGTTTAAATGCTTCCATCTGGTCTTCAGATATACCTTCAGCAAGTTCTTTATTCATTTCTCTTTCAATCGGTACGAGGATATCAATTAACGCTTTGCCTTCCATGGTGAGATATAACAGGTAGGCTCTGCGATCCTGTTCGCTGGTCCGGCGTTCTACCCAACCTTTTTTCTCAAGCAGATCAATAATCCGCGCAGTGGTGGGTTGGTCTTTGAAGACACGTGCAGCGAGCTCCTTCTGATTCACACCTTCACCGCGGTCAACATTAAAGAGAACAGAAAATTGCTCTGTCGTAATATCATAAGGTTTGAATCGCGTCGCAAGTAAAGCTACAGCTTTACGATGTGTGAAACCCAGCATGAATCCAACAGATTGTTCCAGTGTATAGTCCATGTGATTGCTAGACCTCGCTTCCATAATAAAATGTCCCAATTAATTAGTTGTTATAACAACTATATGTCAAACAAGTATTTTTGTCAAAATGAAATATTCTCATATCGAACGTACGTGTGCGCTGTGCAATGATCTAAAAATACTGTTAGAATGGTAATGAAATCGCTTTTATAGAATCAATGTCTAGCGTGCTTGAAGAATGGAGAAAACCAAACCAATTTGCTCTAACTGATGTTGGAGATGAACAAGGAGAGCTGTGTATGCTAAAGAATATACCCGCAATAATACCTCCAGAGTTACTCAAAATCATGTCCGAAATGGGTCATGGAGACGAGTTGGTTCTGGCGGATGGCAATTTCCCCGCAGCCAGTCATGCCAAGCGACTGGTACGCTGTGATGCACTGGGAGTCGTTGAACTGCTGGATGCCATCCTGCAATTATATCCACTCGATACCTATGCTGAGCGTCCCGCTGCTGTCATGCAGGTTGTGAAAGGGGATCAGGTGATCCCGATCATATGGGAAGACTACCGCCGGTTGATTGAAGAATATGAAGGCATCACGGATGCTTTTGATCATGAAGAGCGATTTGATTTTTATAAACGTGCTTCGAATGCCTATGTGATTGTTGCAACTGGTGAGCGCGCGCAATATGCCAATCTGATTTTGAAGAAAGGCGTCATTTTCCCCGATACTGATCCTGGTCAGGAACAGCAGAATGCTGAATCGAACTGAATAATTATGGCGACGGAGCAGTGGATGCTTTGGTCGCCTTTTTATTTTTACCAATACGAAGTCAATATAACAAAACGTACAGAATTGGCATGGACTTGATAGCAAGAAGCATACTGGAAGCGCTCATGAACGAATGTCAGCTCACTGCTCAAGATACTACAAATTTTGATGCAGATGATGAATGGGGAAATGGAAAGGACTGTTATACAATTGAAAGAAATACAAACGAAGAGACGATGGTCTCCATTCCAGAGGAGTTGAGTGAAATGCAGCACCGAATCAGACAAGCGGATCTTCCTGATTGTAACGAAGTGGGACGTTTGTTCAATGAGTACAGGATGTTCTACAACCAAAATGCTGACATTGAGGCAGCACGTCAGTATATTAGAGAACGAATGGAACGCCATGAATCGATGATTTTGGTAGCAGAAAAGCCAATCTCGAATGGCTTAATTTGCACCGGATTCGTTCAGCTGTATCCCAGTTTCAGTTCAGTATCGATGGGGCCTGTCTGGGTGCTTAATGATCTATATGTGCATCCGGATTATCGTCAGCAAGGCATTGCCAGGAAGCTCTTGCAAGCAGCCAAGCAATTGGCATCTGAGCGAGGGGTTCTTCGTATATCACTCTCAACTGAGTTAAGTAACAAACAAGCGCAAGCTTTATATGAATCCGAAGGATATGCACAGGATACCAAATTCATGTATTATGAACTTAATGTATAAGAGGTTGCTCAAAAAGACGCACTATATGAATGAATGGCACACTCGTGTCGTCGGCAACAAGGGAGGGGAGTCGCAACATGATGCAGTGGATTGCCATGATCACGATGTTAATTGATCATATAGGGGCTGTCTTTTTTCCACATATTATAGAACTGAGGATCATAGGTCGTATCGCTTTTCCAATCTATGCTTTTGCAGTGTATATCGGTTATAAACATACACGCGACGTACAAAAATACATATGGCGGCTGTTCTGGATCGCGATCATATCACAGGTGCCGTTCATGGCTGCGTTTAATCATTATTCTCTGAACGTGGTATGGACATTGTGGTCAGCCCTGTTGGTATTATTCGTTATTGATAAATTGCCATCCAAACTACTGGGGATTCCGATTGTCATTGGAGCAGGTTGGTTCATGGAAATTAGCCATATGGATTATGGGATGTACGGATTGTTATTGGTTCTGTTATTCCGTTATTTCCAGGGTCCTGTACTTGTCGTGGCACATGTCTTGTTAAATGCACTATATCTTCTGCTGCATAACAGCTCTGTGCAAATGTATAGTGTGCTCGCAACCGCCGGCATTGCTATTGCTCAGTATTACCAAGCGGGATTCCGTATGAAGGGGCCACGTTGGGTCTGGCGTTATTTCTATCCAGCGCATCTTGCCATCATTGCAATTATCCGATGGGTCTAAAAGAATGATCCAAAAATGCAAAGAAAAGAAGCCATCTTATCGTCAGTGAATGACGATAGATGGCTTCTCTTCGTGTGACCTTATTTATTAATAAATGCTGATGATAGAGTGAACTTACTCCATTGCTGTAGAAGTGCCCTTATGGTCCCGAATTGCGGCGGGGAAGTACCCAATCTGAACAGCGTAGTCTAACATGGCGGAGATGAAGCGATCATCTGTTCTCGCACATGAGATACCGGCTGGTTCCACATAAGCCGTTGTGACAGGGCAGGCATAGACATAAGCTGAATCCTTCGCACCGTCGCCTTCAAGCTGTGCAATAGCCAACTGAAGAGCCTCAGGCTCCTTGCTAATGCTCGCATCGAACAACCAACGTGTGTAATCCGCAAAAGGTAGCGTTTCGACTTCATAACCAGCCCGATTTACAGAACGGATCAGCTCATCATAACGGATGGGCTCCGGATTACAGATGTGGAATACACGACCGGCGGTATCCTGACGTAAGGCCAGGTGAACGATAGCCTCACTTGCATAGTTGATCGGTGTAAAATCAACCATCCAGTCAGCCGCAGGAGCCTTGCCGAGCAATAACATCGCTTTGATCATACGATAAAAGGCGTTGCTATCAATATTGGACTGGAAGCGTCCAGTTTCGGAGTGGCAAGTGAGATTACCTGCACGATAGATGCTGACAGGTACACCTTCCTCTGCCGCAATCATGAGCACTTTCTCGGCTTCAAGCTTGCTGTCCGAATACAGGTTGTCCACATGCAAGTCAGCCGGGAACCGATCATATTGCAGGGAGGATTCCCATTGTCCGCTGAGTGCCAGATCTTCCGGAATACCCATCGTGGATACATGGTGGAAGGAAGCACCCGGTTTGCTGCGAATCAAGTCTAACAATGCGACCGTTCCTTCCACGTTTGTTTTGGCGAACTGATCGGCATCGCCGAAATGACGTACGTCTGCAGCGCAGTGGATGACACGGTCAATTCGTTCCTGAACATAAGCCGTTTGTTCAGAGGACAGACCGAGATTAGGTTGTTCGAGATCCCCTTCAATAATTTCCACGCGAGTGAAGAGTTGGTCAGTCAGTTGTTTGCCGAAATAACCTTCCAGCACGTTAGTCAAACGTTCCATTGCAGTTATTCCATTGGATGGTCGACGAACAAGGGTGTAGATTCGTGTACTGGAATTCAGAATTAACTGTTGCAGCACATGAGAGCCCAGATAACCAGTTGCTCCGGTCAGTAACACATGCTCAGGTTCACGAATGAGCGGATACCCCAACTGGGATGTTAGCTCCACAGGATGTTCGGATAATTGTGTAATCATACCGTCGGTCACCACTGAATTCGTAACTTCTGCAGCACTGAGAGACAATACTTCCACACGACGAGCGAGAGCACGGACTGTTTTCTCGGCAAAGAAGTCGGCGATTTTCAGCTGTGGATAATGTGGCTTCAGAATGACCAGTACATGAATGACCCGGAGTGAATCCCCACCGATATTGAAGAAGCTGTCTTCGACACCGAAGTCATCGTGCTGAAGGATTTCTTTCCATGCGTCCAGGATAATGGATTCCGTCTCCGTTTCAGGCATGACCCGGTCAGGGCGATCTTCATGTCGTTCCACATGAGGCAAGGATACCATCGCTTTGCGATTGATTTTTCCAGTTGGTGCAATCGGCATTTCATCCAGCTGACAGATCCACTTTGGTACAAAATAAGAAGGAAGTTTCTCCGTCAGTTCTGCCTTGATGTCCGAAACAGAAAGGGTACTGCCATCTTTCGATGTAAAGTAACCAACCAGCATATTTTGTCCATCGGATTCTTTCTTCGGAATGACAGCAACGTTCTGGATCTGATCAAGCCGTGCAAAGTGATCTTCAATCTCCCCGATCTCAATTCGGTGACCACGAATTTTTAGCTGAGAGTCACTGCGACCGACATATTCCAGCAACCCGGTATCCAGCAATTTGGCAATATCGCCAGACTTGTAGATTTTCTCACCCATCGCAAACGGGTTCTCAATGAATGCTTGCTCAGTACGTTCTGGCTGATTCAGATAACCTTTGGCTAGTGCAGGGGTAGCAATATATACCTCACCAGGTACACCTGCCGGACAGAGTTGTTGCTCTTCATTCACAATGTATACTTTGTAGTTATGAATCGGTTTACCGATAGGGATGTTCACCACATGTTCCGGAACCTGCTCACTGATGCGGTGAGTAGCTGTGGCTACTGTACATTCGGTAGGTCCGTACACATTAACAATATCAATCTGGTTTCCAAATTTGCGCTGGAAGGCACGAACCTGTTCTCCATATAACGCTTCTCCGGCTACAGTAATGATTCGGACTTTGGCCAGCTTGTGGAAACCTTCATCGGATAAGTAGGAAGCAAGCTGATTGAAGAAAATCGTAGGCAGTATCGTAATGATGTTTGTTCCTGTTCGTTCAATTGCACTTGCGAATTCTTCAACGGATACACGTTCTTCCGCAGACAATAGATATAATTCTGCTCCATAGAACAAGGCGCCAATGGTATCCCACACGGATGCATCAAAGCTGTATGTAGCAAACTGGGTTAATACATCACCTGGTTGAATGTCACAATCACGCTGAACCACACTGCCAAGATTGGTTACACCCCGGTGGGCAATCAGTGCACCTTTGGGCTTACCGGTCGACCCTGACGTGTAGATAATATACGCAAGATCGTCTGGCTGAATATCCAGATTGGGGTTACTTGCTGCAAATCCGGCTAAACGACCATCCACAGCGAGAATCTGACGTACCGTAGCTATACTGGAGAACAAGCTGGAAGCTTGGGCATAAGAAGCCTCCGTTGTCAGCACGAATGAGGACGCCGTATCTTCCACGATATAACTGTTACGTTCTTGTGGATGCTCAGGGTCGATCGGAACATATGCACCACCTGCCTTCAGAATACCAAGCAGGGAGATGATGGTCTCCAGACTTCGATCCATAAAGATACTGACGAATTCACCTTTCTGCAATCCATTGGATAACAGAACACGTGCAACCTGATTAGCTCGTTCATTCAATTCCCTGTACGTATAACTTTTGGATGGCGATGTTATCGCCGGTGAATCCGGATATGCCGCTGCCGTTGCTTCGAACCAGCCATGAACCGTCTGATTCTCTGGTTCGAGAACAGAAGTATCATTCATTTCACGGTAAAGCAATCGATCTGAGGCGGAAAGAATATCTACCGTACCGATTGCTTTCTCACCGTCACGCACAAGGGCGAGTAGAAGAGTCTGATAATATTCTGCATATCTCAGCACGGTAGACTCTTTCAACAGTGAACTATCATAGAACAGATCGAGGATGAGCATGTTCTGATCATCTCGAACGTTCCAGTTTAATATTTGAGGAGCTTGAGGCAACTGTACACTATTCAGCATAAAAAACGATTCAGGGTATCCACCGTTTTGCAACGTGTATTCAATCTTGAGCTGCTCTGACACCTGATGACATAGTTGGCTGAAGGTTAATTTTCCCTGAATCTGTAATGAAAGATAGGAAGCTGCCTGATCGGGGGAAAGTATACCTATGGCAAGTTCCTGTTCAGCTGACAATCGGAATAACAAGGCTGCATAAGCTGAGAGGAGTACCGGATACACCATCTGTTCTCCATACTTCTGTTTAAGTTCACGGCTCAGAGAAGCATGTAATGTGATTTGAGCAGACTGATAAGAGAATGATTGTTGACGTCGCCCAAAATCCAGTGGAATCTGCAGAACTGGCAAGCTAGATTCCATGGAATGGGAAGAAGATGGTTGGTTTTCAATCACTTCAGTTATTCCTCCTTGGTTCAAACCGAATGTTTGTGGATTTGAATTATTGTTTGCTTACATTGAAATGAGAGATCAGTTCTTGGAGTTCCTCAGACATGCTGTTAAGGCGTGTGGAGGAGTCTACCAGTGTTATCAAAGATGCTTTTTGCTCATCAACAGATGAGGAAATTTGTTCACTGCTGTTTGCTGTCTTACTTACGCTTGAAGACAAGTCATCTGCTGTAGCGGTCATTTCCTCCGTACCCGCAGAGATTTCCTCCGTCGCGCTTGATACTTCCTGAATCTGATTAGATACTTTTTTCGCTGCTTCTAAAATATCTTCGAACAGTTGTCCTGTTTGATCGGCTACGCTGAGCCCTGTATCTACTTCTGACGTACCTTGTTCCATAGCACGTACAGCTTGTTTAATTCCAGCTTGAATCTCTTGGATCAATACGCCAACCTGGCTGGTTGCTTGTTCAGACTGCTCGGCAAGTTTGCGTACTTCACCTGCAACAACTGCAAATCCTCTTCCTTCTTCACCAACACGAGCTGCTTCAATGGATGCATTAAGAGCAAGCAAGTTGGTCTGGCTGGAGATTCCCGAGATGATATTGAGAATATCGCCGATTTCCTGTGAACGACTCTCCAGAACCTCAATGGCAGAAGCGGTATTCTTAACCGATTCCGTAATCAGATTCATCTGTTCAGATACCTGACGGACAACGCTGTTACCTTGTTGCGAACGACGTTCCATCTCATAGGCTTCATCCGCTACACTTGCCGAGCTGCTGGCAATCGTCTGGATTACGGTAGCCATCTCGGACATGGCACGCGCACTATCCCGGGTTGCCTGTTCCTGTGAACGAATGTTGGAAGTGATTTGAGTCACATTATTATTGATAGAATCTGCATTCTCACTGTTGCGCTCGGAAACTTCATATAGTTCTTTGGCAGACTGATTTACTTCTTGTGATGTGATTTGCACTTTAACGATAGTATCGTTAATTTTGCGAACCATGGTGTTGAACTTCTCGTTAACGAGTCCCAGATCGTCTTTGCCTGTCGGAATGTTGACATTCAAATTACCCCGACTGACGTCATCAATTCCTTTGATCAAGTGACGGATAGGGGAAAGTGTGTTTTTAACTACAAGGTATTGGATAATCAGGAATAACAGCAAGAAGGCCACAAGGATGATAATTCCGTTTTTGAGCAAGGAGTTTAGTCCTGCGGGTACGGCTGATGCATCTGCATCAATGGCAAAATATGAGAAAATCTTACCGTTGCTGTCTTTGATTGGATATGCAATGGTTGTCCATGTTCCGAAATCATCGGAATAAAATGTTGTGAATGTTGGGCGATCCGTATTAAGCATTTCTTTCAGTGCATTGGCTACAACGACCGGTTGCTCATACATGTCACCAATATTTACGTTCTCACTTTGAAAAGCCTCTCTTAGGTTGGTCGGCATCGCTACAAGGGAAGTTAATCTCTTGTTATCGCCACCGAGCTCAACACCGAAGATGTAGGCTTGTGCAATGTTAGGATAATATTCTTGCATCTCATCGAAATACGCTCGTAATTTCGTTTGTGTTGCTCCATCATAACTACCTTCCGCAATAGCAGCTTGTACCTCGGCAGGATTGATATCTTCAGCCCACTTTTTGGTAATTTGTTCCACTTGTCCGTGCAGTTGATCAACAAGAACTGTTTTTTGAAAATAGTAACTGCTTGCGATAAGTGCTACCCCGATGATAATGATATTAGTAAATGAGAGTAACAAATTTTTGGAGAAAAACGACATGCTTTTCCAACTTAATGATTTCACTAAATTCCACTCCTGATCTTCTTTAAATTAAGAAACTTTAGGGTTGCTTTGGTACAGTGAACTTAGATCATTCCGTGATCCCCTCCAAAGGAAATTTATGCGACCATGGTCTTGGTTTATCAGTCGCTTTCGTAGAGACTTATGTACCGTATGAACCATAGGTGTCTAATTATTAAAACACATCTATAATTAATATGTCGTATAAAATGTCGTTAAATTGAATAGTATCGTTAAATTTTTTTTAATATTTTACGTATTTATGGACATATCAGATGTATTATAGGTATTTAGAACTGTTTATTTTAAAATTTCCCATTTTTTAGCTTCATTCTGTATTCTATAACATGGTGGGTAAAAATACATCCTTCAACTAAACAAAAATATGATGGAAAAGATGCAACAGAAGGCACGGATATACATCGGAAGCGGTTTTATCTATAATAACTACATATGCATTTCTCAAATTATGAGCAGCGGGGGTTTATAGATGAATCTTAAACAGATAGCAGCAGAGCGTGCGGCAGAATATGTTGAAGATGGAATGAAGGTTGGATTGGGTACTGGTTCAACAGCTTATTATGCCATCTGCCGAATCGGTGAACGGGTACGTGATGGATTGAACATTCAAGCGGTTGCCACTTCAGAGGCTTCGGACAAGCTTGCCCGTGAATGGGGGATTCCCATCGTCCCATTTGACCAGATTGGACGTCTGGATCTGACCATTGATGGCGCTGATGAAGTAGATCCCGAATTTAACCTGATTAAAGGGGGAGGCGGGGCTCTTTTGCGTGAGAAAATCGTAGCGGCCAATAGTGACAAATTGATTATTGTAGCGGATGGCAGCAAAGCCGTGCAAAAGTTGGGGAAATTCCCGCTTCCAGTTGAGGTTGTTCCATTTGCTTCTGAGTGGACCTTCCAGGCGCTCGAAAAATTGGGGTGTCAACCGCAATGGCGGATGGATGGACAGCAACGTTATCTGACAGACAACGGAAACCTGATAGCAGATTGCCACTTGGAGGCGATTGATCACGCTGCGGACCTTAATGTTCAATTGAACATGTTACCAGGTGTTGTTGATAACGGACTATTTGTGGATATGGCTAGTACAGTCATTCTTGCCAATGCGGACGGAAGTATTGAAGAGCTTCATCGTTCTTAATATGGAAGAGGGTGCTTTTCATCGTATGAAAGAACTGCCAATCGTTGATGGTGAACTTGTACTCAGGTGTGTGGAGAAACAGGATCTGAAAGAACTCTATGAATTGATCTACAGTGATGACGTACCTGAATGGAAGCAATGGGATGCACCCTATTACCCACTTAAACACGAAAGTTATGAAAGTTTTGAACAAGGTATGCTCAAACGTATGAACGTTGATCCTGGTGATACCAAACCCGTATCAATCCGTATTATTGAATCCGACAGACAAATTGTGGGTACAATCAGCTATTACATAGAAGATGAGTTATCCATGTGGCTGGAAATGGGGATTGTAATATACAGATCTGTCCAGTGGGGACGCGGGGTTGGCACACGCTCACTTGTTATGTGGTCAAGTCATTTGTTCGAACAGATGCCTTTGGTTCGGGTTGGATTGACTACTTGGTCTGGTAATGAACGTATGATGCGTGCGGCTGTGAAAGCCGGATTACAGGTGGAGGGACGAATGCGGAAGTGTCGTATCGTTCGCGGGCAGTACTATGATTCAATTCGTATGGGGATGCTCCGTGAGGAGTGGGAGCAGAAGCTGGCCCCTCATACGAGCCGAAATGTAAACAATTGATGGAGGATTATTGAAATGCTGAACACGGAGGACAACCGGGAACTGTCTTTACAATTATTCGTAGTTCTTGTTCGGGCCTACAATTCTGTGACCTCACGTTCCAATCGGGACATCCAGAGTCACGGACTGAATACGACAGAATTTGGTGTGCTTGATTTGTTATATCATAAGGGACCGCAGGCATTGCAAAAGATTGGTGAAAAGGTGTTAATGTCCAGTGGTAATATTACGTACGTTGTAGATAAGTTGCAAAATAAAAATCTGCTGTTTCGTCGACCATCCAAAGAAGATCGGCGTGTCATTTACGCTGAGTTAACCGAGGAAGGAAGAGAATTGTTCACACAGATATTTCCTCAACACCATCAGGTCATCATTGATGCTTTGGAAGGACTTGATCCTTCCGAGAAAGTGGATGCGATTAAGATGTTGAAGAAGCTGGGATTGGCGGCAGAAGGGAAAACTGACTTGCGTTCATAACGCAGGTCAGTTTTTTTTGTAGATCTCGAAAAGTACAGGCATATACTGGCTGACTGGCTTGCAAGGCCCTCCATAATATAGGAAGATTGTTCTATACATTCATCGTGTGTAAAACATGATCATCGAAAGTTCATGTATAATGGAACAGAACGATTAAGAGCGGAATGGATGGATTGAATCAAGTAGAAGAACCTATCCCGATTGCAAGTTAGCTAACATCGATCTCATTCTGGATTAGTCACGAATGATGATGGAGATGTGATGCGGGTAGAGGAGAGGTGCATCTATGAGTCATCAAGAAGCAGGAGAACGTTTGCTCCAAGAATCTGCGAAATTAGCTGATAAAATAACGGAGAAACAGTATCTCAGACAGCCCGATTTACTTGAGCGATTTGGCGAGAATGGAAAAATGCGAACCAAACAGGATTCGGAGTATAGCTTGAACTATTTGGCAGAAAGTGCGCTCGTACAGAGTCCAGGTCTGTTTACTCATTATATTGCCTGGCTCAAAGTTCTACTTGAGGGTTATAAGGTATCACCAGAAGACCTGGCGATTAATCTCAATCTGATCAAAGAGACATTGGAAGAAGAATTTGACCATCCGTCAAAGGCATTTTTGCTCGAGTACCTGGAGATGGGAATATATAGAACAACACACATGGAGTCACAGGCGGGTTACATCAACGAATCCATGCCATATGGAGATGCCGCGCAATCGTACTTGCAGTGTTTGCTTGAGAATAAACGGAAAGAAGCCTTCGAGATCATTGAAGCCCAGTTAGAAGCTGGGGTGACGATTCGTGATATTTATCGATATATCTTTCAGCCCACCCAATATGAAATTGGACGATTGTGGCAATACCATCGTATCAGTGTGGGGCAAGAACACTTTTGTACGGCAGCGACCCAGTCATTCATATCACGTCTTTATTCTCGCTGGTTAATTCATACCGGTCAGGATAAAAAACTAGTGGCTACCTGTGTAGGTAGTGAACAACATGAGATCGGACTGCGTATGCTCACAGATGTGTTCGAGATGGAAGGTTGGGATACGCACTATCTGGGAGCCAATGTTCCCAATGGAAGTGTAATAGAGGCTATAGAGCGGCATCAGGGCGATGTTGTTGCGATATCGGTTACGATGACATATCACCTTCATCTGGCCAAAGAGTTGATTCATCTGATCCGTCATCATCCGGCAACGGCACATGTGAAGATTATGGTTGGGGGATATCCCTTTAATATTGATCAGGAGTTGTGGAAAACGATAGGAGCTGACGGTTATGCTCCAGGAGCCGACGAAGCGGTAGCGGTTGCAGAACAATTACTGGCTCAGCCAGCTACATGTAATCAGCTTGATATGGTTAGGGATTAAGAGAGGGATGATGTGATGTCTAATGAGAGCGGAGAGATACAGAGGCTACGCAGAACGATTGAGCAGTTATCGGATCAGATGATTCGGAGTAAAGAGCAAGAGGAACGAACACTTGCAGAATTCTCGGATATGAATAATGAACTGGTGACACTCCAGCGTCTGCTTGCAAAGAACAATAACAGTCTTGAAGCTGCACGTCAGCAAGCAGTAGATGCAGGTGATTCAAAAATCGCATTTATTGCAGGTATCAGTCATGATTTTCGTACACCATTAAATGGCATATTGGGGATGGCTGAGATGCTCAAGTTATCTCCCTTGTCTGAAGAACAGGAGAATTCGGTTTCCGTTATACAGGATGCTGCCAAACTGCTGCTTAAGCTGATTCAGGATCTTCTGGATCTGTCCAAACTTGAGGCGGGTCAGATGCGACTAGAACTGGGAGAAGTGGATCTGCAAGAGACGATAAACTATATTGTTCGTTTGCTCGAACCCCAAGTCAGAAAGAACGGAAATCAGTTATCGATAGACTGTGACCCCAGAATCTCTACTCTTCTTGAAGGGGATCCAACGAGGATTACACAGATACTGATCAATCTAATTCAGAATGCGAACAAATTCACATCAGAAGGTACGGTGCGGATACGAGTTACCCTTATGGAAGATGATGAGATTACACAAATGATCCGATTTGAAGTCGAAGACACGGGGATTGGTATCTCGGAAGAAGATCAGAACCAGTTATTTCAACCCTACATGCAGACTGAACGAGGACGCTCAAGTGAGTATGGAGGAACGGGCCTTGGATTATCGATCTGCAGGTCGCTCGTTACACTGATGGAAGGTCAGATTGGAGTAGACAGTCAGGAGGGTGAAGGATCAACATTCTGGTTCGAACTTACACTTGGTAAGAAAGACGGTAACCAGTCCGCTAACCAGTCTGTTGCTTCCGCTCAAGAGCATCAGGGGCAGGACATGGATGATAAAGCTTCTTCTGTATCTGTATTGCTGGCTGATGATAATGTCATCAACCGACAGCTTGTTATGTTACAGCTCAAAAAACTGGGAATAACCCAAGTGGATGCTGTAGTGAATGGGGAAGAGGCGATAGCTGCTTTTCTCAGCAAAAAATACAGTTTGATTCTCATGGACTATATGATGCCATTGATGGACGGTTTGGAGGCAACACGCAAAATCCGCTCGATAGAAATGGATGAAATGCGCCATACCACACCCATTATTGCAATGACAGGTAATGTCATGCAGGGAGAGAAAGACAAGTGTATGGAAGCCGGGATGAATGACTTTATTGGCAAACCCTTCACGCTGGAAATTCTGAGTAAGATGATCGAGAAGTGGCAGCAATCCTCCGAACCGACAGAGGTACTAAATATGAACATCGTACATGAGATTGCGGAATTAAACACCGATGGCGATCGTACCCTCCTCGGTATGTTGTTGGACATGTATCGTACCGAGACACCCGGCAAGATTGAGGTGCTGCGCAGACATATTGTGTCCGGCGACCATGTTGCTGCAACCGAAGTAGCCCATGATCTGAAATCAGGGAGTCTGAGTCTTGGGATTCGTTATTTATCAACTTTGTTTGCCCAGATAGAGCAGTTTGCGAAGGAAGGTCAATCACGGAAAGCAGAACCTTTGCTGGATGCTTTGTTACCTGCCTATCAAGCAGCATGTGTGTCACTTCAACGAGTAAGTAAAGATTGAACATATCTTAATAAGGAAAGAGGGTAGAACTCGTTCATGTTATTTTACGTACTTGCAGTACTGGTACTGATCGTTCTTGCTCTTTTGTGGGCAGGTGGGCTTTATTTTTTCAAAACGGCCATTCGCCGTACACCAAAAACGTTTTTGGTGGATAACCCGAATCTGATGCCTGAACCGGACAATGAAATCATCAGCAGTGCTTCCGATCTGAAGTGGCTTGATGGTCAGCCTACAGAAGAGATATCTCTTCAATCACATGATGGATTAAAACTGCACGGTACATGGCTCAGTTCCAATAAAGGGTCGGATCAGACGGTTATTCTGGCACATGGTTATTCGGGGAGAGGCAGAGAAATGGCTGGTTTTGCCCGATTCTATGCTGAAAAGCATGGGTATAACGTGTTAATGCCGGATGATCGAGGTCATGGACAGAGTGAAGGTGATATCATCGGTTTTGGCTGGTTAGATCGGAAGGATTATGTCCAGTGGACCAACTGGGTGCTTGAAAAAGTGGGTACACAAGGGGAAATCGTATTGCACGGCATATCCATGGGAGGAGCAACCGTACTGATGACAGGTGGTGAAGCTCTGCCGACTCAGGTTAAAGCGATTGTGTCTGATTGTGCGTATACATCCGTGGAAGAAGAACTGACGTTCCAGTTAAAGCAATTATACAAGTTACCTGCATTTCCGTTTATACCTGTCACAAGTCTGATCTCCCGGTGGAAAGCAGGGTATTCCTTCAGAGAGGCTTCGGCTCTCAAGCAGCTTGCCAAAGTTAACGTTCCTGTGCTGTTCATCCACGGTGAGGCTGATACGTTTGTACCAACGGAAATGGTGTACAGGTTGTATGAAGCTTGCCCAACCAAAAAGGAATTGCTGACCGTCCCCCGTGCGGGTCATGGCACAGCGTTTCAAGTTGACCGCACCGGATATGAGGCGGCACTGGAATCCTTTATGAAAAAGAATCTGTCGCCTGCGTTTAATTGATTTTTTTGTGACAATCTGGGTATTAAGTAGAAGATGCAAATCATTTTCTAAACGATGGGGGTGCTTTGATGGGAAATGAACAATTTGAGGCTGCACGAAAAGCAGAGGCAGGTTATCACTCCAACTTCTATCAGAACAATGAATTATTCGCCTCTGGTACCTGGATGTCGAGGCCCATGCCTATGGTGATGGATATGCTGGAACGTTTACTTGCTCATAAGGAGGACTTGCGTGTCCTCGATCTGGGATGTGGAGTGGGAAGGCATACGATACCGATTGCACAGCGTCTTGCAAAAACGAACAGTGAAGTCATCGGTGTGGATTTGCTTGACGAGGCTATAGATGGACTTCGCAAGTATGCGAAAGAATATCAGGTTGATCATCTCGTGCAGGCAGTGAAAGCAGATGTTGAACATTATGTTGTTGAGAAGGATTATTTTGATTATATTGCTGCTTGCTCATGTCTGGAACATGTATCGAATAAGCAAGCTTTCATGGAAGCGCTAGAGCGATTACAAGCGGGAACTCGAACAGGGGGCATTCATTGTATTACGATGAGTACCAATGTGGAGGAAAAAGAAATAAATACAGGCCGTGAGATTGAGCCGTTAATTGAGCTGAACCTGCCCACAGCCGAGGCGATTGCTATACTGGAGAAGGCTTACAAAGGCTGGAATATTCTGCTTCAGGAACATGTCACACAGACGATTGAAGAGGAAAAGTATGATGAGCCAACACAATTCCGATGTGAACTGCTTCGTTTTGCTGTACAAAAGCAATAAACTCTCTGCCGGGACCTGACATGGACCCGGCACTCTTAATGTGTGGTCTGAAGGGAGATCGTAAAGGATGAATACATATGTAATAGGGATGGATGGAGGAGGGAGCCACACGCGTGTGGCTGTCGCAGATCAGAACGGGAAGATATTATCCTATGTGCAAAAGAGTGGTTGCAACCGTTATCACGATACCAATGCCGAGCAAAATGTGCTGGAAGCTATCGCCGAAGCAATAACTCAGGCTGGACTCCAATCAGATCAGATCGCTGCCATTCAGGCAGGAATGGCGGGTCTGAATCAGCCTGAAGATACGATTTGGTCGGAGGCATTACTCGCTCGTACGGGGATTACAGGCAGGATCAGTGCGGTAAACGATACGCACATCGCCCATACAGCGGCCTTCGACGGTGAGCCAGGTATTGTCGCTATTGGAGGAACAGGATCTCTGATCCTTGGCAGAACCGAACAGGGAGCTTGGCTCCGCAACGATCAGTTCGGTCATTATGCGCCGACAGCAGCACGTTTTCTGGCTTACGACACCGTGCATTCAATCCTCGCAGGACGTTATGGGCCGCATGACCAAGCTTGGATTGAGCAGGTGTTGAGATATTGGAATGTTGCCTCAATTCGAGAACTCGCTGCGCTGGGAATAGCGGGTTTTGCCGAAAATAAACAGGCGACCAACCGGAAATTTGGTCAGATGGCGTCTATGGTGACTGAAGCTGCTGATCGGAATATTCCCCTCGCAGTTAGGGTGTGCGGCTCGGCAGCCGATACGGCTGTTGTGGGCATACTGATGCTGGCATCCTGTTTCGATCAGCCCACAGTGTCCATGACGCTTACCGGAAGTTGTCTGAGTTCACCATATATGGTGGAGGCTGTTCAGAAAGGACTGGATGCTGCCAATATGCGCGAAGGGAAAAAAATTCAATACATATCCAGTAACTTGCCGGCAGTTGGGGGCGCACTGCTGGATGCCTATCATTTGGCGCAGATCAACGTATCGGATAACATCTCAACAGTGCTTCAATCGGAGCTGAATCGTTATACGACTTGAACTTTTAAAGGCTAACGACTACAATACGATAACGGAAACAAGCAAGGTATAGGAGGAATCAAGGTGTTAATTAATCTGAAATCACGCATACAGGAGCCGGAAGTACAGGAACTATTGTCCTACTCGGTCTTTCCTGATCCGGATCACTTGAACCGTGCGTTGCAACAATATGTAGAGAAAGACGAATTGCAAATGGGCGGTTACGAAGATGAGGGACAATTGATCGGTCTGATTGGATATGAGAAGACAGGAACAAGTGAGGTTACCATTCATCATATCTCGGTTTTGCCTGAAAACCGCTTTAAAAATTATGGACGTGGTATGATCTCACAACTGCTGGCAACATACAATCCTGATAGACTGATTGCTGAGACCGAGCTGGAAGCCGTCGAGTTTTATCGGAATACGGGGTTTGTGGTATATAGTCTGGGTGAATTATACCCAGGTGTGGAGCGATTCCGTTGTGTGCTTGAAAAAGAGGAAGATACAGACGAAGAGTAGCACAAAGGCTTTTTATTACTTTAAGAAATATATGAATTATAATCATTACAGGATGTTGGATTTGGCAATGAGCTGAGTCGGACGTCCTGTTTTTTTGTCGTTTTCATCAAAAAAACAGGAAAAAAGTATTGCTTTGTGAGATTGTTTCATTATAGAATAGTTTCACAGAAGAATAGTTCGTTAAGTGAACTATATTGTGAAAGGAGAATGATGAATGAGCACACCGGATGCTAAAAGTCTTATTAATCGCTATTTGGATGCATCTTTCCTGATGACTAAACGATTTGATACCAGAATACGTGAACGTGTAGGGCAGATTTTGACGATGGATCAGTTCTGTTCACTTCGACTCATTAATGAGAAGCAGTCTTGTACACCCTCTGATCTTGCAGAACTTCTGTGCATAGGCAAGAGCAGTATTACTGCTTTGGTCAACAAGCTGGTGGATCGGGATCTGGTCCATCGAGCCGGAGATGAACGTGACCGCCGGGTCGTATATTTGACGCTGACAGAGACCGGAAGCCAGGTGTACAGGGAGACAGAGCAGGAAATACAGCAGATTCTGGAGCCGTATCTGGTTCATTTTACACCGGAAGAGGTTCGTAATTTCATTGAATCTTTTGAGAAGCTTGCAGCTTTGTTATCGCATGAAGGAGGACGGGAGAACGAATGAGAACGATATTGAAAGCACGATGGTGGTTGATGGGGTTATGGGTAGTTGTAGCTGCCGTATTGATGTTTACTGCCCCTAACATGAGTGAACTGATTCGGGAGAAAGGACAGATTTCGGTTCCTGAAGGATACTCGTCGACCAAGGCATCGGCGATTTTGGATGAAGTTGCAGCACAAAAAGGAGAACAGCAGGGCAGCCAGATTGCCCTTGTATTTTATAATCCCGATGGTCTGGGTACCACGGGAAAACAAGAGGCAGAGAAGGCTGTTAAGCAATTGGAGGGCGACAAAGAGAAGCTCGGCATTCTGTCCATTCTGGAACCTTTCTCTCAGCCTGAATTGTCCGAGAAGATGATCTCGGCTGATGGCAAAACGATTCTAACGTCGCTATCCATTGATCTGGGAGATCGTACGGTCAAGGAAATGCGGGAAGACCTGAATGAAGCATTGAAGTCCGTCAATGTGGAGCACTACATAACCGGTAAAGGTCTGATTGACGAGGATACCATTGAAAGTTCCCAAGAGGGGCTTAAGAAATCGGAATATATTACCGTTGTCTTTATTTTACTTATTCTGTTCCTGGTGTTCCGTTCGTTTGTAGCTCCGTTTGTACCGCTGCTGACGGTGGGGATCAGTTACATTGTATCGCAACAGATTGTTGCATTCCTGGTGGATGGGTTGGACTTCCCGATATCTACGTTTACACAGATATTTATGGTCGCCGTCATGTTCGGGATTGGTACGGATTACTGCATCCTGCTGATCAGTCGGTTCAAGGAAGAACTGGCTCATCATGAGAATACGTGGGATGCCATCATTGCTACCTATCGTACTGCTGGTAAAACGGTACTCTTCTCAGCACTTGCCGTGCTGGTTGGATTCATTGCGATCGGCTTTGCCCAGTTTATCTTATACCGTTCTGCGGTTGCTGTAGCTGTTGGTATTGCAGTTATGATGCTTGCACTGGGAACCATTGTACCGTTCTTTATGGCCGTGCTTGGCAAAAAGATGTTCTGGCCATCCAAAGGTTCACTGGAACATGCCGAGAGCAAGATCTATGGTGCAGCTGGTCGCTTCTCGCTGAAACGTCCATGGGCTGCGTTGCTCATCATTGCAGCAGTATGTGTTCCTCTTCTGGCAACCTATGATGGCAAACTGTCGTTCAACAGTCTAGATGAGGTTGGTGAGAAGTATGATTCAGTAAAAGCATTTAACATTATCTCCGACAGCTTCGGTCCGGGCGAATCACTTCCAAGTCAGATCGTCATTCAGAACGATGAAGCGATGGATAATGCGAAGTATATGGCCGTAGCTGAGAAAATCAGCCGGGAAGTTGAGAAAGTACCCGGGATCTCCGGTGTCCGTAGTATGACACGACCTACGGGTGATGAGATCAAAGATTTTGAAGTTACACAGCAAGTGGGAACATTATCGGATGGACTGGGTGAAGGCAAGACGGGTCTCGACAAAATCCGTGATGGTCTGAGTGAAGCCAGCAGTCAGCTAAGTAAAAATGAACCACAATTAAAAGAAGCTGCCGCTGGAGCAGGGGAACTTACCAAAGGGACCTCCCAGTTGCAATCAGGTATCACGCAACTCAGCGAGGGACTTGGGCAGATTGAGAAAGGGATTCGAGATGGTTCTGCAGGTGCGGGTGATCTGAAAGCCGGACTTCAGCAAGCCAAAACGAGTGCAGATCAACTTGCACAAGCGAACAATCAGTTACTTGAAGCCTATCGTCAGGCGGGAGCTGGTGTCGCTGCACTCGGGGAAGGAACTCGTGAACTGGAGCAACAGCTGAGCGGGGTTTCAACGGCTTTGACCAGTCTCTCGGAATCCTTCACAGCACTTGAAGAACGTTATCCTGAATTACAGCAAGATGCTGACTACCAGCGTATCAAAGGTACGATTGGTGAAACAGGTTCTGGTACAGCGCAGCTCGCCCAAGGTTTGGGGCAGATTCAGACCAAGCTGGGAGAAGCCGCTGCTGGAATTAATCAGGCCAATGAAGGTTTTGCCTCCGCAGCAGCCGGACAGAAGGCTCTTGCCGATGGTCTGAGCCAAATTGTGACGGGAATCGGTCAGTTGCAGTCCGGTCTCAACCAGGCTGCTGATGGTCAGGGTAAAGTGATCAGCGAAATCCCTTCCATCCAGGATGGTCTTGGTCAGCTTCAGGGTGGACAGGAGAAAATTCAGCAAGGTTTCTCAGATCTGAGTGGTCAGCTGACACAACTGACAGATGGACTGAACCAGAGTGTCGATGGCATCAAGCAAGTTTCGGGAGGATTGGATTCGGCACAAGATTATCTGACCGAGCTGCAGAATTCACCTGATTCGGATCTGGCAGGCTGGTACGTTCCTGAAGAAGCATTGAACAACAAAGACTTCAAACAGGTATTTGATACGTATCTGTCCAAAGATCGTAAAACGATGACGATTGACGTTATTTTCGCCGAGAATCCATACGGAACAGAAGCCATTGATCGTGTTCCTGACATTGAGGCGGCAGTACATCGTGCGGTACAAGGCAGTGCGCTTGAAAAAGCAGACATAGCTGTAGGTGGCGTTACGAGTACGTTTGCAGATTTGCAGGAAATCTCGAATAACGACTATACACGTACTGTAATACTGATGCTGGCGGGTACATTTATTATTCTGGTTGTGCTGCTTCGCTCGGTCATTATGCCACTGTATCTGATCGTTTCCTTATTACTGGCTTATTTCACATCGATGGCGGTAACTGAAGTAGTCTTTGTTAATATCCTTGGGTTCGCAGGCATCAGCTGGGTTACTCCATTCTTCGGATTTGTCATGCTGATTGCACTTGGTGTGGATTATAGCATCTTCCTGATGGACCGTTTCAATGAGAACAAAGGCATGAAAGTACAGGATGCCATGTTGTACGCGATGAAGAACATGGGAACTGTTATTTTATCTGCCGCGGTCATTCTGAGCGGTACATTTGCTGCCATGTATCCATCCGGTGTTCTCTCGATGATGCAGATTGCCACAGTAGTCCTTAGCGGACTGATCTTGTACTCTCTGCTGTTCCTGCCATTCTTCGTTCCAGTGATGGTGAAGATGTTTGGCCGGGCCAACTGGTGGCCATTCCCGAACAAGGAACAATCAGATTCCGTTGATTCGGATCGGACCATAGGCATGTAATGCATTGCAATAAATCAGGCTCTGCCGCGTTATGCGGCAGGGCTTTTTTCTTTTTTTACCTCTACAGAGAAGAAATATGGTTTTATGCAAAAGAAAGGTGCATGCCTAAGGACACCATCCCGCGCCTTGTCTTGCCACTCATCATAAGATATAGAGCAATTCATTATGGTTCAGAGAAATCACAGCAGAGAGGGGCGACGGGATGGTATATCGATATGTGGCTATAGGCGATTCATTAACGGTAGGTACAGGAGCGTTGCTGGGCACCGGCTTTGTTCCTTTATATCGGCGAATGGCAGAAATGAATGTTCGTACGTTTGTATCCATGGAAAATATGGGCGTGAATGGACTGACGTCGGGGGAAATGTTGCAGATGATCTCTTCGCATCCCCGAGTGCGGCAATCGCTCCGTGAAGCGAATATCATTACCATATCCATTGGCGGGAATGATCTGATTCGTACGTTTAAAGCAAGTAACGGCATTCCAAATGCCAGCAAAATGACACAGGTGCTCGGAGAAACCCGCAGTAATGTATCCCAGATCATGCGGCACATTCGGCAGTTAAAGGGAAACAGTGAGTATATGGTCCGATCCATCGGATTGTACAACCCGTATCCACAAGCGACGGAAGCTGCGTACTGGGTGCGCCAATATAATTCTTTTCTGAATGGAGCGGGATCAGGCAACTATGCGTGTGCTCAGGTCTATGACAGGTTCGAAGGTCGTGAGCGTGAACTTTTGTTCTGGGACAGAGTGCATCCCAATGCAAGAGGATATCGTGTCATTGCGGAGCAGCTTAATCGGACGGGATATTATCCGTTCTCTTGATCACTTTGGAACAGAACTAGACCAAGCGATGGACTTCCTTTAAGATAAATAGAAGACAGTTCCATTTTGTGAGATAAAGGGGTTAATTTTTGGTGCAAAACATCGATTCCGGTTCCCTCCATCCTTCAGAGCAGCAGCGTATATCCGAAGTGTTGGCCTTATACGGTTTCACATCGGATTGGAAAGGCGAGCGTGGAAAGGGTGGGATGAATAATTCTACTTACATGCTCCATGTAGACGGGACTAATTACGTCATGAGACAATATGAAACACATAATGATCCGATGAAAATCACCTTTGAACACGAGGTGCTGGAAGCCCTCCAACGTTCGAACTTTAAGCTTGATACACCTTCACCTGTAAGGCGGTTATCTGGTGAGGCAGGTACATTCCTTCCTGTAAAAGATACCCTCACAGGTCATACCAAAATCGTGACTCTGTTTCATTATAGGGAAGGCGTCAATCCCATCTGGCATACACCAGATCAATTGATAGGGCTCGGTAAAGCGGCGGGGGCCCTGTCTTCTGTTATGGCTACGTTGGATATAACAATTGAACCTGTATACCCACCGTACTATCAAATTCAGGATGCGTATCCGCTCTGTTCACCAGAACGATTATTACAGTTATGCACATCGCCTTCGGAGCAATTGGCCGCATGTGCAAATGAGTTGAAGCAACTGAGAGATGCGCTGCCAGATCTGTTTGAAGCTCTGCGGGGAATGGAACATCTGCCGCATCAATTGGTTCATGGGGACATGAATGCCTCGAATGTATTGGCAGATCAGCAGGATGGTGAAATCTGTGCCATTTTGGATTTTGAATTTGCGACATGGGATTTGCGGGTAATGGAGCTGGCTGTTCCGATGTCCGACCTTCTTACCATGGACAAGAGTGAAGAATGGATGTGGCAGGCACAAGAGGGACTGATCAGGGGTTTTCGGGAACATGTCAGCCTGGAGCGGGAAGAGTTGTTAGCCATACCTCGATTGATTCTGCTGCGTAGTCTGGATGTGGTCATGCATTTCATCAGCCGGATGTTTGAGGGTACAGATGAGCCGGAAGTGGCTGTGGATCAGATTGTGAAACTCAAACAGCGGATTGACTGGATGTCTCTTCATGAAGAACGACTGCGTGAGATATTGGTATATTAATGTTGTTGTTAAGAATAAAGTGCACTGTTTCTGCTCATACGAGGGCAGAGATCAGTGCACTTTTATTGGTTAGAAGAGTGATATATGAAGATTACAGCGTATAACGGATGACATTACGCATTACAAGCCACGTTTGCGGAACCAACTGCGCACAGCCCAGCGGCGCTCCTGACGTTTTTTGTATTTGGGCAACGAACGATACACGTTCAACGATTGCTCGTAAGCCTGTTTCGCATCAGCATTGCGTCCGAGGGAACGATGAACCGTGCCAAGCAGATAATAAGCTTCACTGGAAGAGGAATGAATCTCCTGAAACTGATGCACATAATCCAGCGCTTTGTCTTCATGCGTATCTTTGAAGGCTCCAGCAAGGGTTAGGTACGGGCGTCCGTACTTGACTCTGGGGTTGATCTCAAGGGCTTGCAAAATATGACGTTCGCCTTTTTCGATGTTGCCCAAATGAAGCTCAGTTGTCCCCAATGCCTCCCAGTACTCAGCCGATTGTTCGTATGGGCGCTCCAGTTCAAGCAATAAGGCATGTGCCTCACTATACCGCTTGCGTTCAATTAACAGACGAGCCAGTTCCAGCTTGGAAGAAACTTCATTGGGACTCATGGCAAGCTGCTGCCGAAGCCGGGAGATGTTACGCATACGCTTGAGAGGTTTCGTGAAGCTTGGGAACACCCCAACGTAACGACGATCCAGAAAATACAGTATAACGAGTAAAATAAGGATGGCAATGAACGGATTACCTACAATCCGCCATAGAAGCCCAAAGATAAGAAATTTAATAAGCACAGGTTCAACTCCATTTATGATGTAATCGCGTTTCGTACACTTAAAATATATTTCGACTGATCCAGCGGGTTAACTCCTCTGCGTTTGCGAGCATGATTCACATCCGCAGGACAATCTTGGTATCCGGCAAACGAAGTCGTAAGCACCCCGCGGCCGCTTGTCTCGGAACGCAGTTTCACCGGATAATCCATTGAGGTGGCAAGAGGCATAACTCCTTCAATAATACAACGTCCGCTACCAATGACGGGGGCTTCGAAGGTTGCCCGCATATGTACCAGATCGCTAAGGGCCTTACCGCCGTATTCTTCCGGGACCGTCAGCCGGAACTGAAGAAGGGGTTCCAGTAACGTGGTACCTGTTCTCGACAATCCATCCATGATTCCCATAGGCGTGGCTACGACAAAATCCAGCGGATGTGTATGCCAGACATGATGTTCCCCTTCAACCAGCGTGATACGCAGATCAGTTACTTCCCAACCGAGCATACCTTGAGACAAGGCTTCCGGAATTCGTCGTTCAACTTCATTCTGATAACGTAACAGCAGATCATCTGTCCTTACGGTTGAGGAATAGACCAGACCGCTTCCGCGAGGCAAAGGTTCAATCTTGAAGCGGAGGATGGCCCAGCAGGGCTTAGGCATCGTATAGGCGATGTAACCTTCTCCGGCTGTACGGGGTGTCTCCTTATAGATGACGGATGGCGGATCAAACACGACATCCAATCCGAAACGACTCAGCAACAGGCTGGATAAAATCTCAAGCTGAATGGTTCCCATGACCTTGAGATGCAGTTCTCGTTCCTCCGGTAACCATTGCAGGTCGAGTAAGGGGTCTTCATCCGTCAATTCTTGCAATGCTGCGACAAGATCGGGGTAACATGCCGGGTCCTTGCCATGTATTTGTACGGTCAGCAAAGGTACAGCCATCTGTGGAAGAGGAGGTACACCCTCAGGATTGCCGATAATGTCACCCACATGTGTGTCACTCAGTCCGTACAGCATAGCAATCTGCCCCGCGTGAACGGCACCGGTATCCGCCCATTTCCGTCCATCCATGCGGCGAATCTGCGTCACTTTCTCTTCAAGCTCCCGCGTCGAATTATGGATGGTATCCCGATTGTGTAAGCTGCCACCATACATACGGACGTAAGCCGTGCGTCCCATCGTGCGATCACGTTCAATTTTGAACACAACACCGGATACGGGAGAGTCCACTGGTTGTGCAGGTGCAGGCAGAAATGCAAGGACCGCGTCCAGCAATGCCGTGACGCCAATTCCTTTGCCCGAAGCGCCATAACAGACAGGGAACATCTCACCCTGATGCACATACCGCAGGAATGCTTCATTCAGATCCCTTTGCGATAACGGAGTCTCCTGAATGTAGGCTTCCATAACCTCTTCGTCCAGCTCGGCAAGTATCTCGACCAGACCTGGAATGGAAGGTGTGCCATCTGACAGAGAATCTTGATTCGGGTTCCAGAGGGAGTCGATGCCATGAAATGAACCTTCATGGATATGGCATGTTTGGATTTCGCATGCGAAAGGGGACAGGGTGGAACGAATCTGCTCCATTACCGCTGGGGCAGATGCGCCAATCCGATCCATTTTATTAATATAGATGATGGTTGGGATGCGAAGTGAACGAAGGGCATGCCAGATGGCTTCACTCTGGGACTGAATTCCTTCTACTGCCGACAGTATGAGAATAGCGCCATCCATTACCCTTAGCGTTCGCTCTACTTCGGAGCTAAAATCAATGTGACCAGGCGTATCAATGAGGTCAATGATGGTGTTCTTCCAGATCAGAGAGGTCATGGCTGCCTGAACGGATATGCCACGTTCTTTCTCAATGTCCAGGGAGTCTGTGGCTGTTGTTCCGTCATCTACACGTCCCGGACTGCGGACGACACCACTCTCAAATAACATATGCTCGGTGGTGGTTGTTTTCCCCGCATCCACATGGGCGAAGATGCCAATATTCCTGCGATTCAATTCGTTTAACATGGAATGCTAAGCTCCTCTGACAACGGAATGCAATGTTTCCGACAAGTAATAATCCAGATTATCATACCACATCTTCCATATGGAAGAATATGTGGATATATATGATTAGACTCAGGAACCTACGTCCAGTCTGGTTCTATTTTAACGAGAACTGTTCATGGTTCTGCGATAAGCTGCGGGCGTTGTGCCGGTTAATTTTTTGAATTGACGGTAAAAGTGGGGCAGGCTGTCGAACCCGCAAGCATCGGCAACGGCTGCCATCGTCTCATCACTTTGTACCAGATGCTCTTTCGCCATAATGACCCTTCGCGCTAATGCATAATCCGTTAGAGTCATACCCGTGTATCGTTTGAATGCACGACTGAAATGGGCAGGGGATACAGAGGCGTACTGTGCCAGTTCAGGGAGGGACAGGCCATTCCGAAGGTTATCGTCAATATGAGAGATCGTAGAAGAGAGCCATGAGGGACCCGGAGCGGATTTACCCGGATTCGCAGGTCCTGCAGTTTCCAGACGTTCCAGAAAAATAAGCAATAGTTGCAGCCTTAACAGGGCCGCATGTGCGCTTAGATGATGACCGAGCTGGAATTCGGTCTGAATATCATCAATAAGGGCGGCCACCTGTGATTGCTCCTCTGTGTTCAGATGCCTCTTATACACGCGTTGTTTACGACAACGTTCAAACAGGCTTAGCAAAGAAGAAGCAGCACCTCCGGCGGTGGATGCCAGCAATCCAGGGCTGAAGAACAATGCGGAAGATGTGACAGGATTGCCTGCATCCGGCAAGGCTCGATGAACCGTGCTGCCAGGAATGATGAACAGATCTCCTTCTTGCATATTCTCAAGTCCAGTATCAATAAAGATGCTTCCCTGTCCTCGATATACATAGATAATTTCATGCCAGTCGTGAAGATGATCTGGCAATTCGTTCTGAGGGGATTTGGTGTCGCTGTACACCAGGCGGAATGGAATACCGGATTCTGCCTGAATAGTCGTACGAACAGGTGAACGTTCCATAAAGACTCCTTTCCAGACGATCGTCTTCAACGAGATGTTAAGCCTGGTCATTAGAGAGTATATTTACCGCAATAAAAGCAATTTAATTTCCTTTTATTGATGATACAATGAATTTAAAGCGTTTACAATAAAAGGATGCAGAGCCTATGAGCTGCATTCCGACAGTACAAATAATCGATGAGGTGAGTGTCCATGTCGGCAAGCACAAAACGGCCAAGGTTGAAGCTGAATTTACTGGGGAGCGATGGTCAGCGCAAGTGCAAGGAGATTATGGAGCGTCCCGTGAAGGTTTTGCAGATTGGAGAAGGTAATTTCTTGCGGGGATTTGCAGACTGGATGCTTCATGAGAGTGCCAGACAAGGCAAATTCCATGGAAGTGTAGCTGTTACGCAACCACGACCGGGAGGCAAGGCCAAGCTGGAGCAGATTCGTGATCAGGATGGGTTATACACGATGATTACGCGAGGGCTGTCTCAAGGAAAGCCGGTTGAGCGGACAGAGTTGATCTCCATTTTCTCACAGTGTATCAATCCGTATGAGGAATGGGATGCCTTTCTGAACTTGGCGGAACTGCCATCACTTGAGTTCGTTATTTCCAATACAACCGAATCAGGATTGAAATATACGTATGCGGACTATATCGAGGGTGAACCCGTACAATCATTTCCGGGGAAATTAACGGTTTTTCTGCATCAGCGATATTTGAAATTTAATGGTGATCCATCCAGAGGTTTGATTCATCTGCCATGTGAACTGCTTGAAGGCAATGGTGATGTGCTGCGCAGTTGTGTCCTCCGTCATAGTGAGGATTATGGGTATTCGGATGGCTTCCGTTCATGGATCGAGAACCATAATCACTTCTTGAATAATCTGGTAGACCGAATTGTCACAGGTGCGCCGACCCAGGAGGAAGCCGATTCCCTGACGAATCGTTGGGGTTATGAGGACCAGTTGATTAATACGGCAGAGCCATATCATTTTTGGGCCATTCAGGGTGATGAATCATTGGACAAAAAACTTCCACTCAAACAGGCAGGACTCAATGTACATTGGGTGAAAGATCTGAAGCCTTTTCAGGTACGCAAGGTTCGTATTTTGAATGGGGCACATACCTTAATGTCATCCCTCGGCATTCTACAAGGCAAGCAACATGTGAGAGAAACGATGGAAGATCCACATTTTGGCTCATGGATCAGGGAAGCGGTGCATCAGGAGATCGTCCCTGCTCTGGATATGCCCGATCATCAGCTAGACCAGTATGCGGAAGAAGTGTTCGAACGGTTCCTTAACCCGTATATTGATCACAAATTGCAAGATATTGCTTTGAATACGATCGGTAAATTCAAGGTTCGTGTGTTGCCTACACTTTTGTCTTACGAGCAAAATCACGGAAAATGGCCAGAACGTTTAATTCAAGGGTTTGCTGGATTATTGTGTCTCTACCGTCCGGTAAATACGCCAGAAGGTTACAAGGCACAACGACTGAATGGGGACGACATTCTGCTGCGGGATGACCCGGATGTCCTGGCTGCTTTGGCTGCACACTGGGAAGGTTATGACACGCTTAATAGGGATCAGAACCAACTGGATAACCGGGTAGCGGCTGTGTTGTCAGATACCCTGATCTGGGGCGAAAATCTGGATGCAAGAGAAGGGCTGCGTGCAGCACTTGTTCGTGAAATCGGATTGTTGGAAGGTGAAGGGAAATGAACACAACAAGTACAATCAATGACTGGATTGCCATTCAACCGCAGGATGATGTTATTATAGCGCTTCGGGATTATGCCAAAGGAGAATGCATTACCCTGTCAGACGGTGTTTCCTTTACACTGCTCGATGACGTGCCGAAGGGGCATAAGATTGCTGTGCATACGCTGGCCCCAGGTGATGATGTGATGAAGTATGGTTTCTCCATCGGGATTGCCCAAGAGCAGATTGAGCAGGGAAGCTGGATTCATAGTCACAACCTGAAGACGGGGCTGCACGGATTGCTTGAATATGAATACCAACCGGGGGCCCAGGTTCAGACGGACATGCCACCGGAACATCTGCGCTCATTCGATGGATATTTACGTCCCAATGGTGAAGCAGGTATCCGTAATGAGATCTGGATTGTGAATACGGTTGGATGTATCAATAAAGTTTGTGAAGCATTGGCACGTATGGGTCAGTCCCAATTTGGAAGCCGGGTAGATGGTGTATTTCACTTTCCGCATCCATTCGGGTGTTCACAGCTTGGCGATGATCTGAAGTATACTCAACAGTTGCTGGCCTCCTTGGTGGAGCATCCGAACGCAGGAGGTGTGCTTGTCATTGGTCTGGGCTGTGAGAACAATCAGGTCGATGAATTCCGTGAGTGTATTGCTCCGGAATACCGCGGCAAAGTACGGTTTCTCAAAGCACAGGAAACGGATGACGAGCTTGAGGAAGGGCTTCGACTGATGGAAGAACTTGTGGAGATCGCTGAACATGAACAACGGCAGCCGCTTCCGCTCAGCAAACTCAAAATTGGTTTGAAGTGTGGCGGTTCCGATGGTTTATCTGGCATTACAGCCAATCCGCTGGTCGGTGCAGTTGCTGATATGCTGGTTGCTGCCGGGGGTACGGCTATTCTGACGGAAGTTCCGGAGATGTTTGGTGCGGAGACAATCTTAATGAACCGGGCTGCCAATGAGCAGGTATTTCATGATTTGGTGGACCTCGTGAACGGCTTCAAACAATATTTTGTGAACCATGGCCAGAACATCTATGAGAATCCTTCACCTGGTAATAAGGCTGGTGGCATCACAACGCTGGAGGAAAAGTCACTTGGATGTACGCAAAAGGGAGGACGTTCTTCCGTAGTTGACGTTCTACGCTATGGCAAACGTGTAACTCAAACCGGTCTGAACATTGTAGAAGCACCGGGTAATGACCTGGTATCTGTAACGGCACTGTCTGCGGCGGGTGCACATATTGTGCTCTTCACAACAGGGCGGGGGACTCCCTTCGGAGGTCCGGTACCTACCGTCAAGATTGCGACCCAATCCGATCTGGCTAATCGCAAAAAACACTGGATTGATTTCAACGCAGGCCAGCTGTTGGAGGGGCAGACGATGGATGAGGTCAAAGTACAGTTGTTCAGCCAGCTGATTGACATTGCTTCAGGGCGGTCACACACACTCAGTGAGCAGCATGGTTTCCGGGAGATTGCCATATTCAAGGATGGCGTGATTCTCTAAATCCATTCTGGCTGGATGTTGTTAATCGTCTAGGTTGCATTATAGGGTGAACCACAGCCAATTCCGGTTGAAATTTGCACTACAACCGGGATTGGCTTTATTTAGATTGCACGGATGCCAAGTGCTTTGAAGATGCTTGATAATGCGGCGGGTGAAGCATGTTGCTGTAGTTGCGCAGCCAACAGTTCACGCGCCTCTTCTACGCTGCCTTCGAATGGCTTAATGCCATGACGCTGCATCCAGTGATCTGCGGTCTCATATGCGGAGCTGTTCCATGCGACTTTGCCTTCGGCGAGTCCCTCTTTTTCTTTGGTTCCACTGATCACAATGGCTGCACAGCCCTGAAGGTCCAGAAGTCCACGGTCAAATGTTTTTTTGTCCTCTTTTGCCCCGAAATCAGCTTGTGATCGCAAGGCACGTCCATCGATGCCTTCCTGTTCTGCAACTAAGGCATGGAGTTTGAACGCTTCACGGGAGAGCAGACCCGCTTCATACTGTTCCTTGATGGTTTTGGAGTCGGCAAGCAGTCGGTGTACCCAAGGGAAGTACTCAGATGAGACAAGAAGCGCTTTCTTTTTGACAAACTTTCCATAAGCAGCAATGCCCTCTTCAGCCAGACGTGAACGCCATAACCAGGGATCGAGTTCATCATCCTTGTGCCAATGTTCTTTGGGGGTTAGCGATGACAGCGAAGGATAATCGGCAAATAGTGGTGCCAGAGGCAGCAGCCCTATAGACTGGATACGCTGTACTGCTTGTTCGTACGTTATAACGGCTTCATAAGTCATGATATCAGTAGGCTCCTTTTTGTGTTTAGTCAAGCTACGACTTGGTTGAAGCAAGGTATCTCCGGCTCACTTCCTCGGCATGCTGACGAATCTCACTGCGAAGTTGGAGGGGTTCAATCACTTCAGCTTCACGTCCCAATCGGTAAAAGAATCGTACGGCCCAGTCCCATTCCCCTGGTGGACAAAGGAATGATAATTCCCAGAGGTCCGGGGCAATTTCAATCATCTTTTCACCAATATGCTCGTCCTGTTCAGCTTCAATCATTCCCCGGTAACTCAGTTGTGCCTTAACTAGTGTTGGCGGCTGTTCTGGAGGGATCGGCTTGCTCTGCTGTTGCTCCGCCTGTTCGTGAAACACCAGTGCATCCTGAGGTTCGATCGCCTTGACATCGATAATTCGGTCAACCCGGAATAGACGCTGTTCACCATGTTCGATCGAATATGCTTCACAGTACCAGAAGCCGGAGGAAGCATATACCCGTGAGGGACAGATATGCAACCACCGCTGACGTGTTGCGGAGCGATATAACACACTAAGCCACCCGTGTTCGGGTATGCATGCCAGCAGTGCGTCCAGATGAGGAAGAATGTAATTGCGGTCTGGAATATGATGATGCAGCTGTTTGAGCATGGGATCAATTCGCGACATGATATCATCCGGAATGATGGCCTTAACTTTGTTCATCAGGGTCCAGCGTTTCTCATGAAAGGGTGTATCCGCGTAGCGACTTAGACCTTCAAGAGCGAATATGAGCGTCGCTGCTTCTACCGGGTCCAGCTGTAATGGGGGTAATACGTAACCCTCCATAAGTCTGAAACCGCCTCCCGGACCGGAAATGGCAATAATGGGCACATTCATCTCGGAGAGGGACTGAATATCCCGAAGAATCGTGCGACGGGAAACCTCAAATTTCTCGCCTAATGAGTGTGCCGTTTCGTGACCATGCTGTAATGCCATTACGATGGCAGCAAGCCGATTTGTTCTGTTCATGTCAGCCACTCCGTTTCGATCTGCGCCGCCGGAAAGTGATGTCGTAGTAATATTTCTATTGTAACAACGAATAAGTGACATCATGAGTGTCACCAATATTTCAACTGTTCATTATTTTATAATGGATCAGCATCAGGATTCACAAGCATGTTCCGGCAGGCTTTGTTAAAATGTGTTTCTCGTCCAATTCGCTTTGCATACTGATATTTCCTTCTATCAAAAAGACCACAGATCATGCCAAAAACCCGCATCCGGTGTAGACGGATACGGGAAGTAGCAGCTTTTGGCTTACAGAGGACGATAAAGGTCTGAAATCTATACCAATATGCTCGCTGAAGACAATAACAAGCATAAAAGGAATGAATATGTGACACTTTGTATCACGGGTATTTCTATCACAGTGTTTCATTCCGAATGATTCCAATTAAGCGAAATCCCTTATTTCATTTCGAGCAATTGCACCCCACGGGCTTCAATCTCAACACTTCCCGAAAGCTCACGATTGGTGAGCAGATCATGTGCCTTAGCTGTTCCCAGATCATAGGATTGCGTGGTTGCGTTATGGTTCATGACAAACAGGTAGGGTTTGCCGTCTTTGGTTCGTGCGCTTACTTCAACACCTTCTGGTGTCTCGAGCAAGGACTCTACGTTTTTGGCTGCTGCAAGCTGTCCCAGCAAACCATCCAGGAAGCGCTCATCCGGGTCGGATGCAACGTACCAGGCTTCACCTTGACCAAAGGTATTACGTGTCACAACAGGCATGCCTTTATAAAAGTCGTTTCCATACTCCGCGATGACTTCGGCTCCTTCACTGTGCAGCAGGTCACACAGCATGCCGCAGCCATACTCTCCTTGAAGGTCACCGTAGGTTTCTTTGAGGACTATGCTGTTCTTTTGATCAGGCAGCAGGGCATCAATCTCTTCCACCCAGATTCCGAGCAGCTTACGTAACTCTCCCGGATATCCACCTGTAGTCACGAGATCGTTCTCGTTGACAATGCCGCTGAAGAAGGTTGTCAGGAATGTTCCGCCTGCTTCAACATACTTCTCCAGTTTGGCGGCAAACCCTGGTTTAACCATGTAAAGGACAGGCGCGAGAACGATGTCATATTTGCTAATATCCGTATCCACACTGACGATATCTACCTGTATGTTGCGGCGGAAGAAAGCGGCGTAATATTTGTGAATCTGATCTACATAATTCAGGGCAACCGTAGGTCCGCTTGATTTTTCGATGGCCCACCAGTTATCCCAGTCGAACACAATCGCTACTTTGGATTCAACAGATGCATCCAGTGTGGTATCTCCAAGGATCTGCAATTCCTTGCCCAGTTCAGCGACTTCGCGGAATACACGTGTATTCTCGTGTCCAGCATGTTCAATAACTGCACCATGATACTTCTCACAGGCACCAATGGAGCGGCGAAGCTGGAAGAACATAATGGTATCGGCCCCGTGCGCAACAGATTGATAACTCCACAGACGCATGACACCTGGACGTTTCAGTGAGTTATATGGCTGCCAGTTCTGCTGACTTGGTGTTTGCTCCATAAGCATGAACGGTTGACCATCTTTCAGTCCGCGCATAAGGTCATGAGCCATTGCCGTGAAGCTGACGGGTGTTGCGAGACCGGGATAGCTGTCCCAGGATACAATATCCATATATTTTGCCCATTTGAAATAATCCAATTGCTTGAAAAATCCCATCAGATTGGTAGTCACAACGGAGTCCGGAATGTGTTTTTTGATCGCATCGTACTCCAACCGATAACAATCCAGCATGCTGTCTGAGTTGAAGCGGGAGTAGTCCAGCGAGATTCCTTGGAACGTTGAATTGTTGTTACCCCAATGTTCACTCAGGTTGCTCGGCAGTACAATCTCGTCCCAATCGTAGAAGGTATGCCCCCAGAAATTTGTGTTCCATGCTTTGTTGACCTGTTCCAGAGTCTGATAGCGTTCTTTCAGATATACGCGGAATGCTTTCTCACAGTTATCACAGTAACACTCACCGCCATATTCATTGGAGATGTGCCATACGAGAACAGCGGGGTGATCCTTGTATCGTTCAGCCAGTTTATCTGCAATCTTCTCGGAATATTTGCGATAGGTCGGGCTGTTGGGACAGGAATTATGGCGCCCACCGAATTTGCGTTTGCGTCCATCGGCATCTACACGAAGCACGTCTGGATATTTCTTTGCCATCCAAGCCGGATGGGCAGCAGTGCTTGTTGCAAGGCATATATAGACACCATTTTCATATAAACGATTAATGAGTTGGTCGAGTTCTTCAAAATGGTAAGTAACTTCATCAGGCTGAATTAGTGCCCATGAAAATACGTTAATTGTGGCAATATCAATGCCTGCCAATTGGAACATGCGCAGGTCTTCAAGGTGGGTTTCGTGATCCCACTGTTCCGGGTTATAATCGCCCCCGTAGAACATTTTGGGCAGTTTGCTGCTAATCAATGTGTTCACCTCTTGTATAAGAATAATCCTATACTATATGATACATATGACTTTTAAAATATAATAAAAGTAATGACTCATATAAGAATACGGAACTCTATATCAGCGTATACCCAAGGAGGCATCCCATGTTAATCTCCCCCCGACATCAACGATATTTCATGACATCACGTGATCAGCCGCTGCCCCTTTATATTGAGAGCCTTGGCTATAATGGCAATCAAGAGAAGGTGTCCAGACCTGTGGGGTATCCATGTTACCATTGGCTTCAGACCGTGAAGGGAGCCGGAGAATTCAAGTTTGCCGGGTCCACGGTCATAATGGGGGAAGCATCCGGTATTTTGCTGCCACCGAATGAACCGCATGAATATGTGCGCGCCCAAGGAGAGTGGGAGACCCTTTACATTACATTTGGCGGTTCCCAGTGTCCGGCAATCTTGGAGTCACTTAGTCTGGGTGAAGCGGCGTTCTATCAGTGGGAGCAGTGCAGCCCGTTCAACGATTACGGCCAGGAAGTGCTGGATTCAATCAGAAGTGATCAGGATTTGTCGGGGCTTGAGGCGTCAGCGGATATATATCGATTTCTGATTTTGCTCAAAAAACATGGGATGACGGGCAATCGGTCTTCGATCTCTCATGCTGTGGAGAGACTCGCTCCGCTCATTGCATTCATGGAACAGCAATATGCGAATCCCGAAATTGGGCTCGAACATATGGCTACTGTGACGGGGATCTCATCCAGACATTTGAACACCTTGTTCAAGCAGTCCTTTGGCATGACAGCCTACAGCTATTTCATTCTGCTGCGTATTCGCAAAGCCAAGGAAATCATGACCGCAGACCATAGACCCACGATTAGGGAAACGGCAATTCGGGTTGGCTTTCGGGATTCAAGCCATTTTGTTGCTACCTTTCGCAGGATTGAAGGGGTCACCCCTGAACAGTTTCGTAATTTGTACTAACATGTACCCAAATGAACAAAAAGTGATGCCAGGAAGGTATTGATGCCTTAGGGGCATTACCGTTATGATGGTATCGATTCCTGAGATTCGAAAACGTTTAAACGGACCCATGGTTCCGTTCTACTTGGAGAGGATGATTGAAGATGACAACAACGATACCTTTATGGGATCATGCTGCACCTTATGCAGCCCAGGGCCATGAAGACGAAATGCCACATTTGATTCCATTTATTCAGCCCGGTTCCGAGAGCGCTATCATTGTGTGTCCAGGGGGCGGCTATGGATTTTTGGCTGATCACGAAGGTGCTCCAATAGCCGAATTGTTGAACCGTGCAGGCATTAGTGCGTTTGTCCTGAAATATCGGGTGGCGCCTCACCAGCATCCTGCACCGATAACAGATGGTCAGCGTGCCATACGTTATGTTCGTGCTCATGCTGAGCGGTATGGCATCAACCCTGCCAAGATTGCAGTACTTGGTTTCTCCGCAGGCGGACATCTTACTGCAACACTGGGAACGCTGTATGACGAGGGACAACCGGATCATGAGGATCCGATTGAACGTCAAAGTTCACGCCCGGACCGAGTCATTCTCTGTTATCCGGTCATTACGATGGAGTCCTATGGACATGCCGGTTCCCGTGAGAATTTGCTTGGATCTGACGCGACTGCCGAGCAGATTAAGGCTTTTAGCGCGGAGCAGCAGGTGAGAGCGGATGCTCCTGAAGCGTTCATCTGGCACACCAGCGCTGACCAGGCAGTGCCTGTAGAGAATAGCTTGCGTTACGCACTTGCATTGGGCGAGCATGGCATTCCCTATGATTTGCACGTTTTTGAGAAAGGTTCACATGGTCTTGGATTGGCTGAGGACAACCATGCGATTCGGGTATGGTCGGATCTGTGTCTCACATGGCTCAAGAATCAAGGCTGGTAATCACTGAATGATAACAAGTTAACGGTCCTGACTAATCAATTATTCTTATATTAGCGCTTTAGAGCGAAGGAGAAAATGAAGATGAAATTGCAGAAAAATGACAAGCTTCTGTTTATCGGAGATTCGATTACGGATTGTGGTCGGGAACATCCTGTAGGCGAAGGCAGTTCAGGTCTGGGCCATGGTTACGTAGCGCAAGTCTATGCGCTCTTGCGCTCCATCTATCCGGAATTGATGTTGCGTGTCCAGAATGTGGGTAATGGTGGAAATACGATTCGTGATCTGAAACAGCGCTGGGATCGTGATGTGCTGGACCTTAAACCGGACTGGCTGACGATCATGATCGGCATTAACGATGTATGGCGTCAGTTCGACAACCCATTGTCAACAGAATCACATGTGTTTCTTGAAGAATACGAATCGACATTGCGTGAACTGGTGGCTTCGGTTCGTCCCAACCTGAAAGGTCTGGTACTGATGACTCCTTATTATCTTGAGGCCAATCCGGAAGACCCGATGCGGGCAACGATGGATATCTACGGAGAAGCGGTACGCAGGGTAGCCAGTGAGTATGATGCGGTGTATGTGGATACACAGGCTGCATTTGCTCCATTTTGGGATCATTTCTATACGTCTGTGTTGACTTATGACCGGGTACATCCGGATGCAACGGGCCATATGGTACTGTCCAAAGCATTCTTGGATGCCATCGGATTCGAATGGTCAGGCGGCGTCAAATCTGAATAAGGACGTGATGGCATGAGCGACGTAACTGTAGCAGTACAAACCCCGGCATTACTGGGGGAAGGTCCAAGCTGGGATGCGGAAAACAATCGATTATTGTGGGTAGATATTGAAAGTTTTAAGGTGCATGTGTATGATCCGGCTACAGGGCAGGATCAGGCTTATGATGTCGGTGAACATGTCGGGGCTGTTGTTCCCTATCGTGGTGACGAAGTTTTGGTTGCTTTACGCAGTGGATTTTACACGTATAACTTACTTACGGGTGCGCGTCATGCCATTGAGGACCCCGAACAAGATAAGGTTACCAATCGTTTTAATGATGGAAAATGTGATGCGAAGGGCCGCTTCTGGGCAGGCACGATGAGTATGAATAATGAAAGCAAAGCCGGATCGCTGTATTGTTTGGAGCAAGGGCAACCCGTTCGCACAATGGTACAAGGTGTGTCTACATCCAATGGCCTGGGCTGGAGTCCGGATCGGCAGACCATGTATTACATTGATACCCCGACACGTTCTATTGACCGGTTTGATTTTGATCTGACGGCAGGTACGATACAAAATCGGACAAGTGTCATTCACATACCGGAGGAATTTGGTTTTCCGGATGGGATGACGGTTGATGCTGAGGGCATGCTGTGGGTTGCGCACTGGGGCGGAGGAAGAGTCACTCGCTGGAACCCGCATACATCAGAACTGTTGCAACAGATCGAGGTGCCAGCAGATCAGGTAACATCCTGCTGTTTTGGTGGACCGGATCTCGAAGAGTTATACATTACAACAGCACGCATTGGGATTAAGGAAGAACGTCTGAAAGAGACACCGGATGCGGGCTCACTTTTTGTCATCAGACCGGGAGTTAAAGGGCAGGAGACTCACGCTTATGGTAGCCAGAAATAAACAGGTGCTAGTCATGCAGTGAACCTTAGTTAACCTCTATCTGGTTTGCCAGGTAAGAAACGATTCCATTTTTTACACTTATATGAAATGTCGAAAGATGCTGTTCTAACAGCATCTTTTTTTGTTGTTTAAACGATTTTAAACAATGAAAATATTTTACAAAAAACGGAATTTCGACAGAGGGGTTTGGGGATTGCCATCGAATGTTATTTATTGAAAGTATTATCCAGATAACCGCGAACCAAGAACAATTATGTAAGCGCTTAACAACAATTGGAAGGGGGTGAGGCTTCTTGTATCAAGAGATGCATTGATTCGTCTGGCACGCCATCATCAGCACGATGAGACAGCGGGGATAGACCGAAATGCAGTAACGAAGTAGAAGAGGAGGATAAGTTGATATGAGAACGTTTATGGGGAAATTGCGAATGATGAGCCTGACGGTTGCCGTAGTAACCGCTTCGCTGGGAGGACTTGCTGGAACGACAGCGGCGGCACCAAGTGAAGCCTATGAGTGGAAAAATGTGGTGACTGGTGCAGGTGGCGGGTTTGTTCCGGGCATTATTTTCAATGAGTCGGAAAAGGATCTGATCTATGCCCGTACGGATATCGGGGGAGCCTATCGCTGGAATGCGGCTGACGAGAGTTGGATACCTCTAACGGATTTTGTCGGCTGGGATGACTGGAACAAGAATGGTGTGGATGCACTGGCTACGGACCCGGTTGATCCCGATCGGGTGTATATGGCCGTTGGGACGTATACGAATTCGTGGGACCAAAATAATGGTTCCATCTTGCGCTCTACGGACCGGGGAGATACATGGCAGACCACAACACTTCCGTTCAAAGTGGGCGGCAACATGCCGGGACGTTCAATGGGAGAACGCCTGACCGTGGACCCGAATGATAACAGTATTCTGTATTTCGGTGCACGAAGTGGTCATGGGTTATGGAAAAGTACCGATTACGGTGTGACCTGGAACGAAGTCACAAGCTTCCCGAATCCGGGAAATTATGTGCAAGATCCTTCGAATGAATATACCAGTGACATCGTAGGTCTGGCATGGGTTACGTTTGACAAAACAACAGGTTCGGCAGGGCAGGCAACCCAGACAATCTATGTGGGTGTTGCGGATAAAGATCAAAGTGTATATCGCAGCACAAATGGTGGCCTGACTTGGTCAGCTGTTGCTGGTCAACCTACAGGTTATATCCCGCATCATGGTGTGCTCGATTCAGACGGAAGCCTCTATATTACGTACAGCGATGGTGTTGGACCCTATGATGGGGAAAAAGGTGATGTGTGGAAACTGAATACGTCGACAGGTGTCTGGACCAACATCAGCCCTGTTCCAAGCAGCAGCACGGATAATTATTTTGGATATGGTGGATTGGCTGTTGATGCACAGAATCCCGGTATATTGATGGTTGCGACGTTGAATTCCTGGTGGCCGGATGCCACTTTGTTCCGCAGTACAGATGGCGGAGCAACGTGGACACGCATATGGGAATTTGAAGGGTATCCGAACCGCAAGTTACGTTATACACAGGATATTTCGGCAGCGCCATGGCTCACATTTGGCACCAATCCTGCCCCACCCGAAACAACCCCGAAACTGGGCTGGATGATCGGTGATCTGGAGATTGATCCGTTTGATTCCGATCGCATGATGTATGGAACGGGTGCTACGATCTATGGAACGAAGAACCTGACAGACTGGGATGATGATAAGAAAATCAATATTTCAGTGATGGCAAAAGGGGTTGAGGAGATTGCCGTACTGGATCTGATCAGCCCGCCAAGCGGTGCACATTTGATAAGCGGAGTGGGAGATGTCTCGGGATTCCGTCATAACAATCTGGATCAGGCGCCAGCAACCATATTTACGAGCCCGAACTATTCTTCCACAGAAAGTCTGGATTTTGCAGAGTTAAGTCCAAATACGATGGTTCGCGTAGGTAAAGCAGATTATGCTGCTGATCCAAATGCAAAATCCATTGGTTTGTCCAGTGACGGAGGTACTACGTGGTATAAGGCCAATGCAGAACCTGCTGGCACAACTGGAGGGGGTACCGTAGCCATCTCTGCGAATGGTAACCGACTCGTATGGAGCACATCAGATAAAGGTGTACATTATTCGACTGGCGGCAATTCATGGACGGCAAGTACGGGCATACCTGCACAGGCAAAAGTGATTTCGGATCGTGTCAATCCAAACAAATTCTATGGATTTGCAGCCGGTAAAATCTATGTGAGTGTGAATGGTGGTGCTTCCTTCACGGCATCACCTGCGACCGGACTTCCGATGGAAGGAAATTCTGATCTGGATGCCGTTCCAGGTGTTGAAGGGGAACTCTGGTTTGCAGGTGGAAGTGAGGAAGAAGGTCCTTACGGATTATGGCATTCCACAGATTCAGGAACGACATTCACGAAGCTTGCCAATGTAGAGGAAGCAGACAGTATCGGATTTGGTAAAGCGGCCCCTGGTCAGAGCGTTGTGGCGTTATACACGGTTGCACAGATCGATGGAACACGTGGATTCTTTCGCTCCGATGACGGTGGTGCCAATTGGGTTCGTATCAATGATGATCAGCATCAGTATGCTCGTGTAACTACAATTACGGGTGATCCTCGTTTGTATGGAAGAGTATATCTCGGAACAAATGGCCGGGGAATTTTGTATGCTGACCGTGTTGGAGGTAACAATGGCGGAGGAGACGGCGGGGGTACACCAGTGACCAACTCTGCGATTACACCGATTACAGCCGAATTTGATCGCAAAGCAGGCAATCAGGTTAATATTCCAGTCACGTTAACACTTAACGGCAATACACTTACATCCATTCGCAACGGGAATGCAACGCTGGTTTCAGGTACAGATTACACGTTAACAGGCAATGAGGTCGTATTAAGTAAAAACTACCTGGCTTCACTGCCAAATGGCACAGCGACGCTAACCTTTCAATTCAGCGCAGGCGCTCCTGCGACCTTGAATCTGCTCATTAAAGACACGACAGCTGCACCTGTTGGAACCATACGCATTGAGATGTTTAACAGCAACACTTCAGCGACGGGCAGCTCGATTAGTCCCAAATTCAAACTGACAAACACAGGTACTACAGCCTTGAATCTGTCTGATGTAAAGATCAGATACTACTACACGATAAACGGTGAACAGCCTCAGAACTTCTTCGCTGACTGGGCAACAGCTGGCAGTTCGAATGTAACAGGCACGTTCAGTGCACTCAATCCAGTTCGGACAGGTGCTGACCGCGTGCTTGAGATTGGATTCTCAGCTTCCGCTGGAACTCTGAATGCGGGACAAAGCACGGAAATCCACACTCGCATCTCCAAGAACAATTGGACCAACTATACGCAAACGGATGATTATTCTTTTGCAGGTAGTCAGACTTCCTATACGGACTGGTCCAAAGTCACCGGTTATATCGCGGGAAGTCTCCAATGGGGAATTGAACCATAAGTGAGTGATTTAACGAAATAAAGGATTGAAATAGAGGTCCTGATTCGCCAAATGATCGAATGGCGAGTCGGGGCTTCTTATTTTGTCGAAATATAGTGTAAAATATAGATAGTTACCATTGCTTAAAGGATCGTTTTAGGATATAAAAAGATGTACAATCAATTTTAAATTAATGTAACCGCTAACACTGGAAAGTGTTTATAACCGATATATAATAGTTGGTATAGCCTGTACAGATATAGAGGAAAGATTAGACAAGGGGGTCGCGATCATGAACCGGTTGTGCAAGGTGCTGATTGTTGACGATGAGTTTCTGGTAAGGCAGGGCATAAAGCACCATATGAACTGGGAAGCGGAAGGATTTATCATTGTGGGAGAAGCTTCCAACGGTGAAGAAGGATTACAGCAGGTGAATCTGTTAAAACCGGATATTGTGATTACCGACATTGTCATGCCTGTCATGGATGGCGAAACGTTTGTCCGTACACTAAAAGCCAGTAATCCGCAGATTGAAGTTATTGTACTTAGCAGCTTCAGTGAATTCGAGTATGTACGTTCAACGCTTCAGCACGGGGCAGCCGATTATATACTGAAACCCAAGCTGGATACGAATGAATTATTGCAAGTCCTTCAACGCACAGCGGGTAAAATTCCCGAGCTACAGTTCGAACCTTCGCACGATGGCTGGAGGCTTGGGCAACTGATGGAGAAGATGCTGTCCGGATTTACACTGGATGAAGATAGCGAAATGCCGATGATTCGAGATACCTTTCCGTATGAATCCTTTCGCTTGCTGGTGTATAAACCCGTGGGTGCTGGAGGGAATCCACTGAAGATGGATCAGGAACAGATGGAATCCAAGCTCCGCAGTGATCTGCCTGAAGTAGAATGTGCAATGGTTCCCGCAGAGGGTACATTACCTGTGATGCTTCTTAATGTCGATCCTGCGAGAGATCAATGGATGCTTGAACGGATCAGACAGTTGGCCAGTGAAAATGCAGCAGGAGAAGGCAGTCCTGGTTGGGTGCTTAGTGAAAGCTTTACTTCATTTGAACAGATGGGTGTTGTTTACCGGGAACGCCTGGTTAAGCTGATTGAATATCGCTTCTATTATAAGGATCGACCAATCCTGGTGTATGGCGAACTGCCTCCAATGCATCCCGCAGGTTACCAGTTTAATGTGAATATGTTTTTGCAGCATGTGAAGCGTAACAGGGTCGAAGCGGCAAGGGAGTATTTACAGGATCATGCGGCAACACTTGGACGGGATTATATTGCCGATGTGTTTGAGATCAAATCATTTCTCGGTAACTTGATCTTTAACGTGACCATTACCCTCGCGGATATGGATGTCCAATCTGCCGGGCTGGAAGAGAGCAAATATACGTATTTTAAAAATGTGGACGGGGCTTCGAGTCTGGACGAAGTTATGACTGTGCTTGACCAATTCATGACCGAAGTTCAGGAGTGCACCGTTGGTGCGGGTGGAAAACGAAGTGATCCCAACATGAAGATGCTGCTGGATTACATGCATGAGCACTTTGATCAGCCGCTCGGGCTTGCTGAAGTAGCCAAGCATTTTCATTTTAATCCATCGTATTTATCCAGTTATTTCTCATCGCACAAAAAAGAAGGATTTAATGAATACTTGAATAAAATTCGGATTGAAAAAGCCGAGGAACTGCTCCGATCCGATGATGTAACGATCTCTGAGATTAGCAGTATGGTAGGCTATTCCGATCATAGTTACTTTTGCAAAGTGTTCAAAAAATTCACCGGATTATCACCAAGCCGATACCGGCGCAAATTCTGGGCATAAAGTCAGAAGGATAAGATCATGAAGAAATGGATGAACCAATTATCTCGTCTCGGATTGTTTCCCAAGTTGTTTCTGGTTATGGTGGTCAGTATTGTCCTCGTTGCTGTACTCATCTTATGGACGACCATTCACATGTCAACCAATCTGTTTACTGAGACGTTCAGTATCACAAACTCCAAGGTGCTTAATCAGATCAAAACAAATTTTGAATCCTTTAATGAGGCCATTGCTGCCGTATCGAATAATGTGACGCAGAGTGGATCGATCCGAGGATTCCTGTCCGAAGGAGATGCCGATTCCCTCACGATGGCCAAATCCTTCTATAATATGAGGGAAACGATGGATCGAATTCAATCCATCACAGAATCCTACGAAGTAGGGATAACAATTATCGGGATTAATGGACGGAGCTATTCCACGAATCGTGCTCACCTTCAGTTGTCCGTGGATGAATTGAAGCAGGAGCCAATTACGATGGAAGCAGCTGAGACGCCGAGTCGTCTTATCTTTGATGTTTACCAAAACGAGGCAACGCTCGGGAGTCAGCAGATGATCTCTGCGACGAAGGCGTTGACGGACCGAACACGCAGCCGGATATACGGTACGCTCTATGTCACGATGAGAGAAGACCTATTCCGGCAATTTTACAGCAGCTTTACAAGTCGTGGCAATGATGTGGTCATTATGAATGAAAAAGGTGAGATTGTATCATCGAATCGTGAAGACTGGATCGGAACAACTCAGCTGGATTTGCTATCGTATGCCCGAGAAATGAACAACAACTCTCCGAGAAGTATTAATGCTCGTGTGATGGATCAGGATAGCGTTGTGTTATCCGAGTATCTACCGTTCTATCGGTTTTATATTGTCAATGTAGTGGATAAGGATCTGGCGATGGGTCAACTTATCGACATGAAGACGGTTGTCCTGATCTGTGCAGCTATCGTTGTGGGGGCACTCATCCTTGTGTTTCTCATCACCAGCCAGATTACCAAGTCACTGCGCAGACTTGTGAGGCAGATGTCCAACATTACAAAAAGTGATCTGGACAACTACATTCCGGTGAGTGGAAGCTACGAGAGCAGGCAGCTTGGCCATGCTTACAATTACATGCTTGATGAGCTGCATGATTATGTGGATCAGTTAGTACAGACACAGCATGAACAACGTAACGCAGAGCTTGCGGCATTACAGAGTCAGATTAATCCTCACTTCTTGTACAATACACTTGCATCTGTCAAAGTTCTGGTGCAACAAGGCAACAAAGACAGGGCTGCGGAGACCATTAACGCATTAATTGGATTGCTGCAAAATACGATCAGTGATGTGAGTCAAACTGTTACAGTGGAGCAAGAAGTCGAGAATTTGAAAAATTATGTCTTCATTAATCACGTCAGATATGGTGGCCGGATTAAAGCAGCTTTCTACGTTGCTCCGGATTGTACACACTATCATGTACCCAAACTGGTGATCCAGCCGTTTATCGAGAATGCGTTTTTCCATGGATTTATCAAGAAAGAAACGGGTACGATTCATGTCATGGTTTCCAGAGCGGGAGAATCACTCATCTGTGAGATTATGGACAATGGTGATGGAATTGAAGGGCTTGTCATGGGAGAAACATTGCCCAATCCAAAAAACAATCGTCAACTATTCAGTGGTATCGGTATTCGCAATGTACATGACCGTATTGAGTTATTATATGGTTCACCTTACGGTGTCACGATTATGAGCAATGTCGGTGAAGGGACGAGAGTAACGGTTACATTGCCTTTAATCACGAGTTGAATCGAAACCCGATTCGATTGAATACACTTAAAATCGAGATCCCTCGCTTCTGTTTTCTACAGAGGCGGGGGATTTTCACGTGTCAGAGGTAAAGTGGGTGAAATCATTTTGTACTATTTCAAGATCAAGAAATTACAAAATCAAAAGAAATTACAAAAAACCAAATTTAATGCAAACGGTTTCTGTAAAGGTTTTCATTGTGGCAATAAGATGACAAATCCGTACAAAATTATTACTAACGAATGGAGATATGGGAATGATAAGATGAATACATCGAAAGCAACCGCTTTCAGAAAACGCAAACAAATTACACACAAAGAGGTCGAAGGGGAGTTGAATATTTTGAAAAAAATGTGGGTATTGATGCTCGTTACAGTACTGCTGTTGTCCGCATGTTCATCCGGTGGTGGAGGTAATTCCGCTAGTGGTGGTGACGAAAAAACAAACGAAATTACGGTCTGGGCTTGGGACAAAGCTTTTAACGTAGCTGCAATGGAAACAGCAAAAGAAGCATATCAAAAAGCAAATCCTGATGTGAAAATTAACATCATTGAATACGCTCAAGCTGATATCATTCAGAAACTGAACACAGGTCTTAACTCCGGAACTGCCAGCGGTCTTCCAAACGTAGTTCTGATTGAAGACTATCGTTCACAAAGCTTCCTGAATGCATATCCTGATGCGTTCAAAGATCTGTCTTCCAGTATCACGGCTTCCGATTTTGCAGATTACAAACTCGGACCAACAGCGTTTGATGGCAAACAATACGGAGTACCATTTGACTCCGGCGTTGCTGGTTTGTACTACAGAACAGATCTGCTGGAGCAAGCTGGCTACAAAGCAGCTGACCTGCAAGACATCACTTGGGATGACTACATCCAAATTGGTAAAGACGTAAAAGCTAAAACAGGTAAAGAGCTTCTTTCTCTTGACCCGAATGACCTTGGCTTGATTCGTATGATGATCCAAACTGCAGGTAAATGGTATTCCGCAGAAGATGGTAAAACACCTGACATTGCTAATAATGCTGCTTTGAAAGAAGCGTTTATTACTTACAAAGCAATGATGGATGCCAACATTGTTAAATTGCACTCTGACTGGAGTCAATTCGTTGCCAACGCCAATAACGGTAGCGTAGCAACAATTCCTACAGGTAACTGGTTCTCACCATCTGTACGTCAAGAAGCTTCCCAATCCGGTAAATGGGCTATAGCTCCAATGCCGAAAATGGCTGGTCAACCAAACTCTGTTCACGCATCCAACTTGGGTGGTAGCTCTTGGTATGTTATGAACAACGTTCCTGGTGCAGATCAAGCAGCTGATTTTGTAGCAAAAACATTTGGTTCTGACAAACAATTGTATCAAGATCTGTTGAACAACATCGGCGCAATTGGTACGTACAAACCAGCAGTTGATGGTGACGCGTATGCCAAAGCAGACGAGTACTTCGGCGGACAAAAAATCTTCACAGACTTTGCGAATTGGACGAAAGAAATTCCAAGCGTAAACTATGGTATCAACACATATGCCATTGAAGATATTCTGGTAGTAGAAATGCAAGCATTCCTGAACGGTAAATCAATCGATGACGTTCTGGCTGATGCACAAAAACAAGCTGAAGCACAATTAAACTAAGATACCCAAGGTAACTTATAGAACCCTAGGAAACATCGGAGCCATCTCCCATGTCCGGCGCAAGTCGAACCGGATATGGCGAGAGGCTCCGTGGGTTCTACCCATGTTCCATGGAGAGAGAGGAGCCATACTGTGAAAGCCATGAATACAGGAGACAGTCTCCAAAAGAAAAATAATTTGACTGGATGGGCTTTTGTTTTGCTGGCTGTTGTCGGGATTGTTGCATTTTACTTCTACCCGATGATCCAAGCGCTGCTCTTATCGTTCAAGTCTGGTGTAGGAGCCAATCTTGAATTTTCGGGCCTTTCTAACTACAAAAGATTGTTAGTTGATACAACGTTCCGTACAGCATTATCGAATACATTTATCTACTTGATCATTCAAGTGCCTGTAATGATTATTCTCGGTTTGTTTATTTCCGTATTGCTGAATGACAGCACACTACGCTTCCGGAGCTTCTTCCGTACAGCGATTTTCTTGCCTTGTGTAACTTCATTGGTAGCGTACTCTGTTGTATTCAAATATTTGTTCGCACCAGATGGAATGGTGAATCAATTCCTTATGGGCTTGCACATTATTGGCGATCCAATTCAATGGATCACAGACCCGTTCTGGGCTAAAATTACGATCATAATCGCCGTTACTTGGCGTTGGACCGGATATAACATGATTTTCTATCTGTCATCCCTGCAAAACATCGATCAATCGATCTATGAAGCTGCAAGAATTGACGGAGCGAATGCTTTTACACAATTCTTCAAAATCACAGTACCTTTGCTCAAACCGATTATCCTCTTTACGTCAATCACATCAACGATTGGTACATTGCAAATCTTCGATGAGATCATGAATATTACCAAAGGTGGTCCAGGTAATGCGACCATGTCGATTTCACAATACATCTACAACCTTTCGTTCAAATATTCACCGGACTTCGGTTATGCAGCAACAGTATCGTATTCCATCGTAATCTTGATTATTGTATTGTCCATCATCCAGTTTAAAGTGGCAGGTGATAATAAAAATGGCTAAAGCTAAAGCAAAACGGATTTTCACGTATGTGTTCCTATCCATCGTCGCCTTTGTATCCATTTTCCCTTTCTTCTGGATGCTGGTCAGTTCAACAAATGCATCAGTCGATGTCACTAAGGGTAGACTGCTGCCGGGTTCAGCTTTCATTGATAACTTTAACAAACTGATTGATTCGACAAATCTGGTACAGGCTCTCGGAAACTCGGCGATTATCTCTGTAATCTCCACTGTCTTGGCACTGTTTATTGGTTCCATGGCAGGTTATGGCTTCGAGGTATATCGGACGAAGTCCCGTGATGTCGTGTTTAATATCCTGTTGTTATCCATGATGATCCCGTTTGCAGCGATCATGGTACCACTGTATCGTATGTTTGCAACAATCTCGGGAGTTGCACCGGTTATTGGAATCAACACGATGGCAGCAGTGATCCTGCCAACCATCGCAACAGCGTTCCTGATCTTTTTCTTCCGTCAGAACACCAAAATGTTCCCGAAAGACTTGCTGGAAGCTGGACGTATTGATGGTTTGAGTGAACTCGGCATCTTCTTGAAGATCTATATGCCAACCATGAAAACAACATATGCAGCGGCAGCAATCATTACATTCATGAGTAGCTGGAACAACTATCTGTGGCCACTCATTGTATTGCAAACACCTGACCAACAAACGATTCCACTGTTGATCTCAAATTTGGGTGCTGGTTATTCTCCGGATTACGGAGTAATCATGACAGCAATCGTGATTGCAACACTGCCTACAGCAATCGTTTTCTTCATCATGCAGAAACATTTTGTTGCAGGTATGGTAGGTTCCGTGAAGTAATGAAAACAGCATAATCCGTGTAAATGACGGGTGCAGGAAAGAAGAGAGGGCGCTGTTATGGCGTACCTCTGTCTTTTTTGTTTATGTAAAGCAAAAGGAAACCCAGAGTAAACCTTGAATAAGTCAAACTATAACGTTTTAAAGGGAGAGAGAGCCGATGAAAGCAACAAAGGCAGATATCAACTGGTTGGGGGACGTAAGTGTATTTGAGGTGAACCGTCTTCATGCCTATTCCGATCACCGTTATTACCAAACAATGGACGAGGCTGTAGGTTCAGGCGCGATGTCCATGCGTTATGATCTGAATGGTACGTGGAAATTCAACTATGCAATTCGTCCGGACAGCCGTTCTGAGTTTTTCTATACATCCGATTTTTCCAGTGAAGGCTGGGATGATATTGAAGTTCCGGGGCATATCCAACTACAAGGATACGGACAGATTCAATATGTAAATACACAATATCCTTGGGATGGACTGAACGAAATTCGTCCGCCGGCATTGCCGCAGGATAAAAATCCGGTTGGAAGTTACATTCGCACATTCCACCTGCCGACAGGTTGGGAGTCGAATCCGGTATATATTTCTTTCCAAGGTGTAGAGTCTGCATTCTATGTATGGCTTAATGGACAATTCGTAGGATACGGGGAAGACAGCTTTACGCCATCTGATTTTGACCTGACGCCATTCCTTCAGGATGGAGAAAACAAACTCGCTGTTGAGGTGTATCAACGCAGTACAGGCAGCTGGCTGGAAGATCAGGATTTCTGGCGTTTCTCCGGTATTTTCAGAGATGTGTATCTGTATACGGTCCCAACTGCACACGTTCGTGATGTTCATGTTCGCACAGATCTGGACAAGTCCTATACGAACGGTACATTGCAACTAGATTTGAAACTGGAAGGAAAAGCGGTTGCTGGAGCACGTGTAGAGGCTGAACTTCGTGATCGTGAAGGTAATACCGTTAAAACGTTTGAATCCAAGGTTAACGATGGACAAGTAAGTCTTCGTGAAGATATTGGTACAGTGAATCTGTGGAGCGCAGAGATTCCATACTTGTACCGCCTTTATATTCGTGTATATGATGCTGCGGGTACACTGGTTGAGGTTGTTCCTCAAGCCGTTGGTTTCCGTACTTTTGAAATGATTGATAAAGTGATGCACATCAACGGTAAACGTATCGTATTCAAAGGTGTGAATCGCCATGAGTTCAACCCGCGTCGTGGACGTGCGGTTACGAAGGAAGATATGCTGTGGGATGTTCGTACGATCAAACAGAATAATATGAATGCTGTACGTACGTCACACTATCCAAACCAAAGTCTGTGGTATGAGCTGTGTGATGAATATGGATTGTATGTTATTGATGAGATGAACCTGGAGACACACGGATCTTGGCAGAAACTTGGTGCCGTTGAGCCTTCATGGGTTATTCCAGGTGACAAACCGGAATGGCATGATATCGTTATGGACCGCGCTGTATCCATGGTGGAGCGTGACAAAAACCATCCGTCCATTCTGATCTGGTCTTGTGGTAATGAATCACATGGTGGTGAAGTCATCTACAAAGTATCCCAATACTTCAAATCAGCTGATCCAACACGTCTGGTACATTACGAAGGTGTATTCCATGATCGCCGTTTCGATGAAACAAGTGATATGGAGACTCGCATGTATGCCAAACCGGCGGACATTGAGGAATTCCTGAATGCAAACCCGACGAAACCTTATATCAGCTGTGAGTACATGCATGCCATGGGTAACTCTATTGGCGGTATGCACAAGTATACGGAGTTGGAAGACAAATATCCGATGTATCAAGGTGGTTTCATCTGGGATTACATCGACCAATCCATTTATAAAAAAGATCGTTACGGCAAAGAGTTCCTCGCTTATGGCGGAGATTTCGGTGATCGTCCATCAGACTATTCGTTCTGTGGCAACGGTATTGTCCATGCTGACCGTAAAGTAACTGCGAAAATGCAGGAGGTCAAATTCCTTTACCAGAACATCAAGCTGTTCCCGGATCGTGAAGGTGTTAAAATCCTGAACGGTAATCTGTTCGCAGATACATCTGCGCTGGAACTGGTATACAGCCTGGAGCGCGAGGGACATGAAGTGCTGCGTGGAACATTGGAAGTGAACGTGGATGCACAAAGCGAGACGGTAGTGAAACTTCCGCTGGGTGCAGAAGCTCTGGCGGGCGGCGAGTACGCTGTGAACACTGCATTTGTGTTAAAAGAAGCTACTCTGTGGGCTGACAAAGGTGAAGAAGTGGCATTTGGACAGTTTATTTTCACACAAGATCAGGTGAATGATGCAGTTGAAGTCGACTTGAACCTTGTAAGTGATGTACAGGTGGTTGAAGGTGACGTTAATATCGGTGTTCGTGCTGGCAAGACACATGCGCTGTTCTCCAAACAGTTTGGGACACTGGTTTCCCTGAAATTGTCCGGTCGTGAGACGATTGCTGTGCCACCTGCACCGCTCTTCTGGCGTGCAATGACGGATAATGACAAAGGCATGGCGATGGGCTTCGAACTGGGTGCCTGGTATGCAGCGAGCCTGATGCCACGTCCTGTAGAGTGGAAAGCGGAACAGAAACCGGATCAATACCGGATCGAGTTCACGTACAAGCTCAACATTTCGGCGGATGTACAAGTAAAAGTGGTATATACCGTTCATGCAGATGGAAGCGTACGTGTGCATAATACGTACAAAGGTACAGCCGGATTGCCAAACCTGCCAATTCATGCATTGTCCTTCAGAACATCACCTGACTTCGAAAACGTGGAATGGCTCGCGATGGGACCCGAGGAAAACTATGCAGACCGCGCATTTGGCGCACGTCTCAGTATCCACGGCAGCAAGGTAGCTGATACCATGGCTCCATATCTGGTACCACAGGAATCAGGCAACCGTACGGGCGTACGTTGGGCCAAATTGACAGACAATGCGGGACGTGGCTTCAAAATTGAAGCATCCGGAACCCCGGTTGAGCTAAATGTATCACCATATACGGCATTTGAGCTGGAGAACGCACAACATGCGTACGAATTGCCCCCTGTGCACTATACGGTCGTGACTGTAGCAGGTAAACAAATGGGTGTTGGCGGTGATGATAGCTGGGGTGCTCCGGTTCATCCGGAATACCTGATCCCTTCGGACGGCGAACTAACATTTGAATTTGTCATTCGTGCACTGTAATTAAAAGACGTACAGAATAAAGAATGTATCCTATAAAGAACAGAGGTCTTCGCTCATCGAAGGCCTCTGTTTTGTTATGTCAACGAACAGCTTGAGAGGCTTTGTATGAAACCGTTCTCTCTCCAACCTCGTAATGTACAAGAAAGGAAACATAAGAGGGGGTTCAAAATGAGTAGAAAAGCAAAAACAGGTATATGGGTGACGGTGTTGGTCTTCTTGGGTATCATTGTTGGATGTTTCATATGGTATTTCAATACCGCTTCAGGTGAACGTGCACTCAAAACGATGAGGTCCAATAACTCGGGTGGCCTGGAGAGGATTGTTAAAGTGTACAGCAATAATGGTGAATTGATTCAGACCTATGATGGCAAAATTGACGTGGAAGATACGGAATACGGCAATAAAGTATTATTTGATCTCAATGGGAAACGCGTTGTGATCTATAATGCAACGATTGTTGTTGAAGAGAAGTAAGCAAAATTAAGGAAATGATATAAGGGTCGGGTGAGATTTTTATGGTGGATATGTACCTCATAATCCTTGTTGCTATCTTGGGAATGATTCTGTTTTATAGCTTGATCGCATATTTCTTGATTCGTTTCATTTCGAAAAAAGCTTTCAAGCTGACGTTAACCAAATATGAAATGATGGAGATTATGACTTGGCTCGCCGTGCTGTTTGTTACCTTCATGATGATTAAGAATGGTTCGATAAATCTTCTTTTGCCGGTTGTTTTGCTTATCATTCCATTGATCAATTTGCGAAGGTCTAATCGGAAGCATCGAGAGATGAACTCGTAAGCTCTTGATACGTTGGGGTAAGGCACAAGAAGGATGAAAATAGGAAAGGTTGACGGAGTTTACATCACTAGTCAGCCTTTTTTAGTTTCATTACGAATGGTGAAAATGAACAAGGAGGAGTTTAGTGATGATTCTGGGCCGATCAACTGACACTTCAGGTTTAACGCAAGTTGCCAATCTTTCGGATGAGTTGCAGTCTGTTTTTGATCAAGCAGAAAGCAAATATCAAATAGTTGATATTGAACTATTCTTTGTTTTCAGGTGTCTCCCTGAAGAATACGATAGAAGATCCACCGTTAGGCATGTGAAGAAGGAGAATGTCATCTATTTTGATCTGGTGGTCAGCGAGGATCGGTATAAGACATTAAGCAAAAGCAAACAACGGTATGCGTTAAGCCATGAGTTTTATGCGTTTTTGAGTGAAAAGATCCAGAAATACAAGATTGAACATCTAAAAGTGAATGAGTTTATCGCAGATATGGGCATGTGGCTGAGGGAGATTGGATGGTTGCAGACCGAAGAGCAAGCCGAAATAAGTGAATTTGAAGAAAAGTATAATTAACTAAATAATGTGATATAAACAACAAAAATAGGCCCTCTTTCGAGGGCCTACTTTTCATGGGAGAGGAGAAACCGGACGAAGAGCTTATGGGGAAACGTAAGTCTTCTCCGCGGTTGTCTACGACACTTGTGATGTCGATAATTATAGAATCGCCCGATTGTTTCCTTTTTATACATATGCGTCAACAATTCGTCAACAATTTTCCAAGGGAAATGAAGACTGCACATTTTTCAAACTGAACCCGAGTGTGGTACGATAGTCGTATCAATAAACTTACATAGAGAAAAGGTGACTCGTCAAGTGAGAGTGGTATCTGGGAGTGCAAAAGGCAGGCCGCTGAAGGCTGTTCCTGGCACGGGTACGCGGCCAACCACCGACAAGGTGAAGGAAGCGTTATTTAGCATGGTTGGTCCTTATTTTGAGGGCGGCACAGCATTGGATCTGTTTGCAGGCAGTGGAGGTCTCGGTATTGAGGCGCTGAGCCGCGGCATGGACAAGGCTGTTTTTGTTGATTTGGAATCAAAAAGTATTGAAGTCATCCGCATGAATCTGAAGGCAACCAAGCTGGAAGACCAGGCGGCCGTATATCGTAATGATGCAGGTCGGGCATTGAAGGCACTCGCCAAGCGAGGCACAACGTTTGATCTGGTATTTCTCGACCCGCCATATCGCATGAAGAACGGGCACGAGTTGATGCTGACCATGCACGAATTGGAACTTCTGGAACCCGAAGCAACCATCGTGCTTGAATATGAATCCAAACATGATTACCCTGAGCAATTCGGCCCGTTTGAACAAACGCGCAAGGCTTTGTATGGGGAGACGGCAGTATCCATCTATTATTATGCGCCAGAAGCAGTTGAAGATGGAGAATCCATTACACCGGAAGAGGAGGCTCCTCATGACTGAAATGATACACCGACAGGAACGGATCGCCGTATATCCTGGAAGTTTTGATCCCGTAACGATGGGGCATCTGGATATTATCGCCAGAGCGTCGAAGCAATTTGATCGCGTCATTGTGGCTGTGTTGAACAATATGAGCAAAAATCCGCTGTTTACGGTGGAGGAACGCAAAGAACTGATTACGGAAGTAACCCGCCATCTACCGAATGTCGAAGTGGACAGTTTCCGCGATCTGACAGCCAATTACGTCCGGCAAAAGGAAGCTCAGGTCATCGTTCGTGGTATACGTTCGGTAACTGATTTTGAATACGAGTTGCAATTGGCATCGACCAACAGCAAGTTGAATCCGGATGCGGAAACGATATTTATGATGACAAATCCCAAGTATTCCTATTTAAGTTCCAGCATCGTCAAAGAAATCGCTCATTATCATGGAGATGTTACAGATCTTGTCTCACCTGAAGTGGAAGCTGCGCTCCGTCAGAAAATCAGCGAGAAAACCGGCGGTTAAACCAGAAGGTAAGACCCGATAGACTAATCATCACTGCAAGAAGTAAGGCAAGACCTATGCATGCAGCAGGGAAGATACTCCAAATGGTGTTGATCGGGTATGTGTTACCTGGACTATGTATGAATAACCAACCGAATGGTGTCGAGAGGTCTTGCTCTGCATTCGTCTGTAATGTGGTCCAGACTTCTGTGCTATAACGGCTGAACGGCATCCATAGGAACAGACTGATGAAAAAGGCAATTAATCCATGAGTCAGACGAACTCCGGCAAAGTACAAAATCGATTTGCTGCTTGGACCAGTTGTTTTCAGGACAGCAGAGACTTGCAGATGGGAACATAAACCACCCCATCCAAGAACGGCTGCAAGTAGAGACATGAGCAGTGCGGGTGTAAGTGAAGTCTGGCTCAAATGGTAGGTGCCCAGATGAAGCTCAAAGAAGGCTGGCCACAACGCAGCAGAGGACCCGGGGGTCAGATAAAGGGAGACCAGCCGGATAAATACGGCAAAACCGATCATGTATCCACCAGTCATCATCAAGGTCTGTACAGCCTGGGATACGGTGTCACCGAGCAGTTTGCCAAATCCTCTTCCATCACGACGATGGGCTTCTCTGGCTGCGATCATCATATCAGACCATATACTGCGTCGTTTGAACGTTGCGTGGTGGGGTGCAGATGAGCGACTTGTGGAACTTGCAGGACTTGCAGGCTGAGAATCAAGAGAGCTCTTATCTGCTTGTACGGCGGTCGAGCCAACCCTGTCTTTCTGGTTACCCGGTGCAGGCAGGAGACGCGTGGCAAGAATGGCAGCAATCCAGCCGCTGATCCAGTGGACCATGAGTAGAAAATATCCGGCTGCTGGCTGGTGGAGAAAAGCAGCACCAACGACCAGTATGATCATCATTGGATTGGCAAAATGAGATGCCGCCGCAAGGACAACCGCCTGCTTGGCGGTAATTTGTCTATCCTGAAATAAACGGGATACTGCATCTGCTCCTGCGGGGAATCCGCCGCACATGCCAACGGCAATCGCCAGACCTGCGTTGCCTGGAAGCCTAAACCAGCGTTGCATTAAGGGTCCGAGCAAGGCGCCGATCGCGTGGGTGAAGCCAAACGCAGTGAGCATTTGGGATAACATGAGGAACGGGAGCATGGCAGGGAAGATGATTTTCCACCATATATCCAGACCTTGAATAGAGGCGTCAAACGCTTCTTTGGGGGAAGCAACTACGGCAATGACCAACATTAAAGCGCCGGTACTTAGGATTATCGTTCGTAACGGGCCAGAATCTCTAACCTCGCTCTGTAATGTCATCGTTTCACCTCATATCAGATAACGCCGATTCGGCATCTGAATCGTTATGGACGGCCGAATGACGCCCGAAGGGCGGTTCGGCCTTGACCGGACAGGCTATTGTATACAGCGGCCTATCCGGCCTGTACCATTGTATGCACAGGGACCAGAGTGTTAGACTTAAAAAAATGATTAAACAAGATGAGCTGAGTATCTGCATAACAAAGAGTGTGAATCTAACCGACGAATGGAAGTATTCACAAGGTGGAATTACGATCCCTGTTTAGTGTAGAGTTCAACTTATATAGAGATACAAAGAACGGAGGCTCATGCGATGAATCGGATTCGGAAATCTGGCGGATTCAGAGCTTCGATCTTTGTGATCGTGGTGGCTCTGGTCGTCTATGTTGCCGTGTACATGCCAACGCCGTATATCATATATATGCCTGGCAGTGCAGATGAAGTAAAACCAATGGTGACCGTTAAGGGCGGAGACCAGGAAGAACGCGGTGTGTTCATGATGACAACCGTGTCGGCAACATATGCCAATGTGTTTTTGCTAGGAACCTCTCTGTTCAATAAAAATGCTCAAGTGGATAAAAAGGAAGACCGATTGCGCGGCAAAAGCGAAGCGGAATACTCTGCCGAACAGGTGTGGTTCATGAGTGACTCACAATCCTCCGCAATGGAGGCTGCATATGAACAGGCTGGTGTGGCTTACTCTATTGTACCTGAACATATCTTTGTATTTGGACTGTCCGAAGATCCAAAACCGGAAGGAGATATTGCTCCGGGAGATATCATTCTGGGAGTGGACGGAACAGCTACGCCGGATAACACGGTGCTTTCTGCCCAGTTAAAAGATAAAAAGGTCGGAGATACAGTCGAAATGCAACTGGAGCGTGGTGGAGAGACCATTAGCCGGGACGTGAAGCTGATTCAGGTAAAAGACAGTAAAACGGGTGAAACCCGCCCGGGATTGGGCGTAATGATTGGTGCAGTTCAGAAGGTGAAAGCCGAAGATCCGGACAAACAGATCTCCTTTACCGATACCCAGGTTGGTGGTCCGTCTGCCGGATTGATGTTTACGTTGGAGATCTATAACCAGTTAACACCTGGAGATCTGACCAAAGGTCATCGAATTGCGGGTACAGGTACCATTACCAAGGACGGTGTGGTGGGTGCCATTGGTGGTGTAGTGCACAAGATTGTAGCTGCTGACCGGAAAGAAGCGGAGATCTTCTTTGTGCCGAAGGATAACTATAAGGAAGCAGCAGCCAAGGCTGAACAGATCGGCACCAAAATGAAACTTGTGCCTGTGAGCACGGTGGATGATGCGCTGGCTTATTTGAAAACTTTGTCCGTGAAATCATAGGATTATGATTGGGCGGGAAGAGATTGATTCGAGTTGAAACGGATGGATAAGTACGGATGATATCGGAATAATTGATTACAGTGGAATGAAGTGTGATCAAGAGATTTGAGAAGATCAACAGATTCACTAGACCCACAAGACTCAAAGGGATTAAAATAACTAAAAGAATTAAGAGAGCAAGAGAAGTTAATAAGGAGATCCCCTTGTTGCGAGGTGCCTGAGCGGCGCGCAGCAAGGGGATTTTTTAATTGTATAGTTGAGTAACGAATAGTGGACATCAATGATCTGTTTGATGATGGAATAAAAAGCTCCATAGAGATGAAGCCTTATGGTCAAAAGCGGATTACAGTCTCACCGGAGACTCATAATAATCACTGAACATCTTGCGTGTGTCCCTATGCTCACAAGCGAGCCCATACGCAACCTGAGCTTGTATATCCAATTCCAGCTGGTTGTGTGTGAACGTCGACGGTTTCAGCACAACTGGAAGCGATGCAGTCTTCTTCATTTGTTTAAGCAGGCTCTGCCCTTGAGCATTAAATCCGAGGACTCGGAGATATCCCGGTCCGGCAGCCAATTGCTCTGGTGAACACTCCGCTTTGGTGTGATTCAGGAGCAGGTGGGCGAGCATACGCTGGAGTTTGGTGCGTGTGTAGCGTTTGGTCTTCAATGCATTCAGGAGTGCTTCGACTGAAGGCTCCGGGAGCTGAGCGAGTGCACGGCTCAGCCGGTGTTCCAGGCCTTCCGTGACTTCGGCGATGCGTTCCAGCTCGGAGGCACGGCGGGTGGCCGCAAGGTGCAACAGCGGCTGTGCAAAGCGCTCCCAGTGTATGGGAGCGCGCCCTTCCTGCCATTCGCGATGCAGAATGGCAAGGGTTGCCGCCGGCACGTATGGCGCGGCGGCGTTGGGCCCGTCCGCCATCAGCAGGCGGCGGACGGCTGTGGCACTGGCGATCGCCCCCGGCCCGGGCGTCGCCTCATGATACGCGGCACCGGTACGCGCCGCCGTAAAGGGCTGGACCGCGCTGCCAAGTCGTTGCAGCGCGATCAGGTAGTGCAGCCCAAGCGAATTGTTGGGCTGCTCCAGCAGTGCAGCGGCGTCGTGAGCATCGACGCCGCCGGGCGCCAGCGCTGCTGCCGCGCCTGCGTACGCGGCGGGGTAGCTGGCGCCTTCCCGCAGGCGGCGCGCGATGTCCTCGCGCATCCCTGCGGGCTCCACAGCCAGCACGCGCGCAATGCGCTGCAGGCTGTCCAGGTCGCCGGACTCGCTGCCAAAGCACAGCGAGTCCACAACGCCGGTGCGGTGCAGCAGCGATACCGCACCGAAGGCGAACCACTCGGCCGGTTGGACCGCGTACGCAACCGGCAGTTCAAGCACGAGATCCGCGCCTGCGTGCAGCGCCATCTCGGTGCGCGCCCTTTTACCCACGATGGCGGGTTCGCCACGCTGGAGAAAAGGGCCGCTCATGACTGCAACAACGGCGTCTGCGCCGCTTAGCCGCCGAGCTTCTTGCAAATGATAGACATGCCCATTGTGCAAGGGGTTATATTCAACAATGACGCCTACGGCTTTCATGATTAAGAGGTACTCCTTTCGATTGGATAACCGAGTATGTATAACATCCATTCCATCATAGGGGATGTCATGTATTAGATCAAATCATGCACCAATTCAGACAAGAAAAAGGCACAAATCCAACATCAACGGATGTCAGAATGTGCCTGTAAATCTATTGTATATTACACTTTTTCGATATATGGAGAACGACCTCTTCATCTTAATAAGTCATCTTAATAAATCATCATAATAGGACACTTACCCATACACTTATATACATTAGGAAGAAGTTAGGCTAATCACATCTCACAATCTCAGAACGTTTAGACACTCTCCGGCACGGGAGAAAGACTTGCTTTAGGCCCGAAAAATTCATAATGAATATTGTCCGCTGCAACACCAAGCGCCTGAAGTTCCGTATACACTGCCCGTATGAACGAAACGGGTCCGCACAGATAATAGGTGGCATCCAGTTCATCAATCACTTGGCGAAGCCAGACCACATCCATATAACCTTCCTTATGAAAATACTCATTTTCATGATCAGAATCCTCAGGTTGAGTATAACAATAATAAGCTTTAACGCCCTGATTACGTTTGGCCAGACTGTTCACATGATCACGGAACGCGTGCGATTGACCATTGGGACTTGCATGCAAAAATGTAATGGTACGATTCTCATTCAAGTTAACCAGCGTATTTAACATGCTGATCATGGGCGTCAGACCGACACCGCCACTCAGGAGAACAACAGGTCGTTTATCGTCTGCATTCAGCGTGAAGTCGCCAGCAGGAGCGGATAGCTCCACCAGACTGCCTTCTTCAATGTGATCGTGGAGATACGTGGATATAACTCCGTAAGGGCGCTCTAATACACCTCGCTCACGCTTAACGGAAATGCGATAGTAAGGTTTACCAGGGGTATCTGAAAGGCTATACTGACGAATCTGGGTAAATGACTGTGCCTCTGGCTGGATTTTGATACTGATGTATTGTCCCGGTTCATAGGTAGCGATAGGCTGACCATCGTCTGGAACGAGGTAAAAGGACGTGATGATTTCACTTTCCTGCACTTTCTTGGCAACCTTGAAGGTACGAAATCCTTCCCAGCCACCCGTCTGGTTTACCGCTTCCGTGTACATGTCCTGCTCGATCCCGATAAAGGCGTTTGCAATGACATTATAGGCTTCGCCCCACGCGGTGATAATCTCATCCGTTGCCGCGTCTCCGAGTACATCTTTAATGGCTCGAAGCAGATAGGTGCCGACAATCGCATATTGCTCGGGAACGATACCCAGGCTGCGATGTTTATGTGCAACTTGCCGGACGGCAGGCAGGATGGAGGACAGATTATCGATATGCAGGGCAGCGGTGTATACCATATTGGCGAGGGCCGCTTGCTGCCGTCCCTGTTTCTGATTTGCGTGATTAAAAATATTTAGCAGTTCCGGATGAGCTGTAAACATCGTTTCATAGAAATGGCGTGTGATCGCTTCACCGTGAACTTCAAGTACGGGGACTGTAGATTTAATGACTCTAATGGTGTGCTCGCTTAACATACATTTTCCCTCCCGATATGATATGAGATCGTTGGATAATAAACGGTTATGGAGCTGATCGTGCTTTGGTTTATAGCAAGTATAGGTAGGGGGCAAGAGGGTCTGTGTGATATAGATCACACTAAACGTTAACGAAATGTGACCGCTGTTTGCAAGGAACTACAACTAAAATGACGACTTGTGATTTATCTTGAAGTGAGTCTATAATAGACCAGATGGAGTAAACGGTTCTGAGCCATTGGTTTTAAAAAGGGTGTAAAGTTAAAAGTGTTGACAAACGTCTTGAAAAATCGGTATAATGATTTTTGTTTGTTAAGTCAATTTCATAATACTTTTAACGATGAATCGTCAGAATACATACAGTCAGGATATATTGCTTTACAAAAGCAGGCTTGACCTGTATAACTGTCGTGATACGTTTGACATGAATTATGAAATTGGTTTCGTTTGGAGTGATGGAAATGTTAATGCCATTTCGCAAAGTGGCTACCAGTGATGGCCCCCTGAAGTTTAACGAACAGTGGGATATCAAGGAACTGGTTTCTAACCGACAAGATATCACAGCCGTTACCCCGCTGACTGCGGACTTATCTGCAGAATTCAGAGAAGGTGACGTTGTGGATGTTCATGGCAAGCTGACCATAGGAGTGGACATGTTGTGCTCCCGTTGTCTTAAGCCGATCAATGAACATTTTCATATTGATTTTCATGAGCAATTCAAGCAGGGAAAACAGCCAGAGGAATTACACGAAGACGATGATACGCTCTATGTGGATGGAGATAGCGTTGATCTGAAGGGTTATGCCGAGGAAGCTTTTCTGCTGGATCTTCCGTTTATACCGCTATGTAGCGATACATGCAAAGGGTTATGCCCCAAGTGTGGCCATGAGCTGAACGAAGGTGACTGCGGTTGTGATAACCAGGTTATCGATCCGCGGCTTGCAGGGCTCAAGGATTTTTTTAAATGAGCATGATTGAAAATCGAACATTTTAAGACTACCTGCAAAGGTTGATTTTGATAAGGAGGTGGGAATAATGGCAGTACCTCAACGGAGAACGTCCAAGACGCGTCGCGACAAACGTCGCACTCACTTTAAATTGGCTGTACCGGGCATGGTGAAATGTGAACAATGTGGCGAACTTAAACTTAGTCACCACGTGTGCAAAGTGTGCGGAACGTACAAAGCAAGAGAGATCATCTCTCAATAATAGTTGGACATTAAGTAGCACTTCATTTCGATGAGGTGCTACTTTTTTTGGATTAGAGAGTGTAGGTAGAGTGAGCTAACTAGCATGAAATCCTTGCTCCACAAGGGTGAATTGTTTTTGTTGGGCCAGTCTTTCTTTTTGACACGGGATGAGATATACTATAGTTTAGTACCAGGTTCTAAGATTTGACGTTACATATAGATGAACCATAATCCGTTTGAGAACGACCCTGGTGACCAGGGATGCAACTATAGAAGCAACACGAAAGAATGGTTGAACTGGCCGGACGGGACGGTTCCGTAAACGATACAGCGGGGGGTGTCAGGCATCGAACGTGTACCGAAGAGACAGAGGCAACAGCAGTTAACCAAAATGATAGAAGAGAACCCGTTTGTGACGGATCAGGAACTTACACGCCAATTGAAGGTAAGTATTCAGACGATTCGTCTTGACAGGCTGGAACTTGGAATACCCGAACTTCGGGAGCGGATGAAACTGATGGCAGAGCTCTCGTATGATCAGGTACGCTCGTTGCCCTTGCATGAGATTATCGGTGATATTGTGGATCTACAACTGGACAAAAGCGGGATTTCCCTGTTTGAGATTAAGGAAGAACACGTGTTTTCCAGAACAGGCATTGCACGTGGACACTATGTCTTTGCACAGGCTAACTCCTTGGCTGTAGCGATTATTAATGACGAGATCGCGTTGACTGCATCAGCAGACATTCGCTTTGTCCGTTCGGTTCATTTGGGAGAGAAATGTATTGCAAAGGCTTATGTGAGATCGATTCCGGGTCAAAAGGGCAAAGCCAAAGTGGAAGTATTCACTTATGTAGGTGAAGAAATGGTGTTTCAAGGCAACTTTGTAATCTACCATTCAGGTGGAGAAGACAGCGGAGAAGGAGGTCATTTGGAATGAAAATCGTCATTGATGCCATGGGAGGCGACAATGCACCTGCATCAACGGTAGAAGGTGCAATTGCCGCAGCCACGGAATGGGCGGATACACAGATCGTCCTGATCGGCGATGAAGCCAAGCTGGAGCCTCTTTTGAGTCAGTCAGGTGTGAGACCTGCCAATCTTACGGTCCGGCATGCTTCCGAAGTTATTGGTTCGGATGATGAACCTGTCAAAGCAGTGCGTCGCAAGAAGGATGCCTCCATGGTGGTCGCAGGCCGCATGCTGAAAGAGGGCGAAGCGGACGCGATGATCTCGGCGGGCAATACCGGAGCGCTGATGACAGCGGGTTTGCTTGTTGTAGGTCGCATGGAAGGCATTGAACGTCCGGCGCTTGCGCCTATGATTCCAACGATTGATGATGTAGGTGTGCTTGCGCTGGATCTGGGAGCGAATATGGATGCCAAACCGGAGCACCTTGCACAATATGGCCTGATGGGCAGTTTGTATCGGCAAAAAGTACAGGGCATTGAGTCCCCACGAGTGGGCTTGCTCAATGTAGGAACAGAGCCAGGCAAGGGAAATGAGTTAACCAAACATGCATATCCTTTACTGGAACAACTCCCAATTCGGTTTGTCGGTAATGTTGAGGCACGTGATGTGCTGACTGGTGCTTGTGATGTGCTTGTATGTGACGGTTTTGCAGGGAATATACTGCTGAAGTCGCTGGAAGGCACAGCAGGTGCCATTTTCGCCTTGCTTAAGGAACAATTTTCATCTTCTCTCAAAAGTAAACTGGCTGCAGCTGTACTAATGCCTGAGCTGCGTGGGTTGAAACGAAAGCTGGATTATACGGAGCATGGCGGAGCGCCGCTCCTTGGTTTGAGCAGACTGGTTGTGAAAAGTCATGGATCTGCTGATGGCAATGCCATCAAAAATGCTGTGCGCCAAGCTCGGATTGCAGTGCAGAATCAGCTGGTAGAGAGTATATCTAAGGAAATTAGCGGGAAGTGAGTGACGATATGAATAATTTGCGCCCAGTAGGGGTTATTGGTACAGGGAAATATGTGCCTGAGAAAATTTTGACAAATAGCGATTTGGAGAAAATGGTCGATACCAATGACGAGTGGATCGTCAGTCGTACTGGAATTAAAGAGCGTCACATCGCTGCACCCGATCAGGCAACTTCTGATCTGGCATATGAAGCGGCTATTAAAGCCCTTGAATCTGCAGGCATGACAGGCAGTGATCTTGATCTGATTATTGTTGCAACCATTACTCCGGATTCTTCGTTCCCATCGACAGCCTGCATCTTGCAGGACAAATTGGGTGCAAAAGGTGCCGCGGCATTTGATCTGTCGGCTGCTTGTTCCGGATTTGTATACGGTTTGGCTAGTGCTACGAGCTTCATCCAAAGCGGTATGTACAACAATGCACTTGTTATTGGTGCGGACTGTTTGTCTCGCATTACGGATTATACAGACCGTAACACATGTGTCCTCTTTGGTGATGGAGCAGGCGCGGTAGTTGTTGGTGAAGTTCCCGAAGGTCGCGGCTTCAAAGCATTCGATCTCGGTGCCGAAGGTGCTGGCGGTAGTCTTCTTCAGATGGAAGGCGGCGGTTCCCGTCTGCCTGCTTCCGCAGAGACCGTTGAAAATAAAAAACATTACATCTACATGAACGGTCGTGAAGTGTTTAAGTTTGCGGTACGTGTCATGGGGACGGCTACCATTGAGGTATTACGCAAGGCTGGTATGGAGCGTACGGATGTGGATCTGTTTGTTCCTCACCAAGCGAATATTCGGATTATCCAATCTGCGATGCAACGACTTGAGCTTCCTGAGGAAAAGGTTGTAGTCAACGTGGATAAATATGCAAACACATCGGCTGCTTCCATCCCGCTTGCTCTGGTAGAAGCTGCGGAGGAAGGTCGCATGAAAGCCGGAGATACCGTTCTGATGGTTGGATTCGGTGGCGGTTTGACATGGGGAGCATCCGTACTCGTTTGGTAAAATAGACATCTGGGAGATGAATGAGATGGGTAAAATAGCATTTGTATTTCCCGGACAGGGATCACAGGCTGTAGGCATGGCCAAGGACGCGTATGAGTCCGTGCCTGCGGCAACCGAGATTTTTCGCACAGCAGATGAAACATTGGGTTTCTCGCTGAGCAACCTTGTATTTGAAGGACCGGAGACCGAGTTGAAACAGACATCAAATACACAACCGGCTCTGTTGACAGCAAGTATTGCCTTGCTTGAAGCTTTCAAAGAAAAAGGAATTCAGCCTGACTATACGGCTGGACACAGTCTGGGAGAATACAGTGCACTGGTGGCAGCGGGCGTTCTTTCGTTTGCTGACGCAGTGAGCACTGTACGGGCACGTGGTCAGTATATGGAGCAGGCAGTACCGGGTGGACAAGGAGCGATGGCTGCTGTGTTGGGTGCGGATCGGGAAGCGCTGGGGGTGCTTTGCCGTGACGTATCTGAAAGTGGTCATGCGGTTGAACTTGCCAACATGAATTGTCCGGGACAAATCGTCATTTCTGGTGTGAAGGAAGGCGTAGCTGCTGTCGCCGAACGAGTGAAAGAAGCAGGCGGTAAACGCGCTATTACACTTGAAGTAAGCGGTCCGTTCCACTCTTCGTTGATGAAGGGTGCAGCTGAGAAGCTGGCAGAGAAACTGAAAACCGTTACGTTCTCACCGGCAGCGGTTCCTGTAGTCGCTAATGTGACTGCAAGACCTGCAGAGGATGGACAGGTTCAGGATTTGTTGACAGCTCAGGTCTATTCTCCTGTATTATGGGAAGACAGTGTGACATGGCTTATTGAGCAAGGCGTGGATACGTTCATCGAGATTGGATCTGGCAGTGTATTGACCGGTTTGATTAAAAAAACAGATAAAACCGTAAAACTGTACAATGTGAACAGTCTTGAAACGCTCGAAGCAACGGCGAGTGAATTAGAAGGAATTATATGAGTTAAACTAAACTTTTTACACGAGAACGGAGAGGACAGAAAAAACCTGAAGAAGCGGAGTGTTCGCCTAAAAGCTTTCTGAAAGAAAGCTACATCGGAAGCATACGCTATCACCGGATTTTCCCTTTAGAAAAGGGAATCAAAAAAATCTGGGGATAACAGCGATCGGAAGGTTATTCTGTCATCGGAGTGGCAAGTGTAAACATTCTTTGGTTGAACTGATATAGATTTGGGGAAAGGAGGAATGATTATGTCTAAACCATTAGAAGGTAAAAATGCACTCGTTACCGGAGCATCCCGGGGCATTGGGCGCAGTATTGCACTGGCACTTGCAGAAGCTGGAGCGAACGTAGCCGTGAATTATGCGGGTAGCCAAGCGGCAGCTGAGGAAGTGGCGGAAGCGATTCGTGCCAAAGGAGTCAAGGCGATTACACTTCAAGCCAATGTTGGCCTGATGGATGAAGCTGAACAAATGGTCAAAGCTACACTCGAAGCATGGGGAAACGTTGATATTCTGGTGAACAATGCTGGCATTACCCGTGATAATCTGATCATGCGTATGAAAGAGGAAGAATTCGATCAGGTTATTGAAACCAATCTCAAAGGTGTGTTTAACTGCCTTAAGGCGGTTACACGTCCAATGATGAAACAACGGTCGGGAAGAATTATCAATATCTCCTCGGTTGTAGGTGTGCTTGGTAATGCTGGACAAGCGAACTATGTTGCTGCCAAAGCAGGAGTCATTGGCCTGACAAAGGCATCTGCTCGTGAACTGGCTTCTCGTGGAATCACAGTTAACTGTGTTGCACCAGGTTTCATTGAGACAGATATGACAAAAGAGTTGTCCCAGGAGCTGGTGGACGGTATGCTAAGTGGTATTCCGTTGTCCCGTTTGGGTCAGCCGGATGAAATCGCCGGTGTAGTCACGTTCCTGGCTTCACAGGCTTCATCTTATATGACAGGGCAGACGCTGCATGTTGATGGTGGCATGTACATGTAATTCTTCCCAGACTTGAACAATAGTCGGGGAACAGGCGCTGGACGATCCGAAATGCCGGAAAAAGGCCGGGTTCCCCGGCCGGGAGCCGCATATGTCTTCTATGGCATTTTGCCTGCGATTCTCGTATAATACCAAAGAAGGAGGTGAACCGGATGTCCGATGTATTGGAGCGTGTAAAACGCATCGTCGTCGACCGCTTGGGCGCAGACGAAGCTGAAGTTACACTTGAAGCATCTTTCAAAGAAGATTTGGGTGCTGATTCTTTGGATGTAGTGGAATTGGTCATGGAATTGGAAGATGAATTTGATTTGGAAATCTCTGATGAAGATGCAGAAAAAATCACGACCGTAGGTGAAGTTGTAAACTACATACAATCTCATACCTAAAGTCATTTTTAGTCCCGCACATGTTTTCGAACAGGCGGGACTTCTCATCATTCATTGGTTTTTCTCATTCCGCAAGCAGCTCTACTCAAACAGGCCTATCTTGGTTGAATAGATGTCTGTTTGCGGATATTCCCACAAAATACTTGCGTAATGCAGTCGATATAGAGGTGACTCGGTTTGAAACAAAGAGTAGTAATTACCGGAATGGGCGTAATGACATCGCTCGGAAAAGATTTGGAAACGTTCTGGGGCAGTTTAATGGCAGGAAAGTCCGGAATTTCTCAGATTGAGGCGTTTGATGTTAGTGAATACACGACACAGATTGCAGCCGAGATCAAGGATTTCAACCCGGAAGAATATATGGATCGCAAGGATGCTCGCAAAATGGACCGTTTTGTACAGTTCGCTGTGGCAGCAGGTTTCAAAGCCGTTGAAGACAGTGGTCTGAAAATTAACGAGAATATTGATGCAGAGCGTTTCGGTGTATCCATTGGATCAGGCATTGGTGGATTGGGTACGTGGGAGGACCAACATAATGCATTGTTGCAAAAAGGTCCAAAACGGGTAAGCCCATTCTTTATTCCCATGATGATCTCCAACATGGCTTCAGGCCAAATGTCTATTTCCCTTGGCGCCAAAGGTCCTAACATTAACGTTGTTACCGCTTGTGCAACAGGTACACACTCCATCGGAGATTCCTTTAAGCTGATTGCCAATGGTGATGCAGATGCCATGATCTGTGGTGGTGCGGAAGCAACAATCAGACCAACGGGTCTTGCAGGGTTCTGTGCGATGCGCGCAATGTCTACACGTAATGATGATCCTGCGAAGTCAAGCCGTCCTTTTGATACAGAACGTGATGGTTTTGTTATGGGCGAAGGCGCTGGTGTTCTGATTCTGGAATCCCTGGAGCATGCTCAAAAACGTGGTGCACGCATTTATGGTGAAGTGATTGGTTACGGTCTGACAGGTGATGCACATCACATGACAGAACCAGATCCGGATGGAGCAGCACGTTGCATGAAGATGGCACTTCGTAATGCGGGTATTGAGCCTGAAGAAGTGGACTACATTAATGCACACGGAACTTCGACGCCTGTAGGCGACAGATCCGAAACGCTTGCGATCAAAAAGGCGTTTGGTGATCATGCGTACAAGCTCGCCGTGAGTTCCACTAAATCCATGACGGGTCACATGCTTGGCGCTGCTGGTGGTGTAGAAGCGGTCATCTGCGGATTGTCCCTGACACATCAGACACTGGCTCCAACGATTAACCTGGAAAATCAGGACCCGGAATGTGATCTGGATTATGTACCAAATGTTCCACGTCAAACCAAAGTTAATATTGCCATGTCCAATTCATTTGGATTCGGCGGTCACAATGCCACCATTATTCTCAAAAAATTTGAAGCATAAGGGGCTAGTTCGTTTGAGTGAAGATCTGAAGCAGTTACAACATAAACTTCAAATCAAATTTGACAACAGGCAGCTTTTAAAACAAGCGTTTACCCATGCTTCCTATGTAAACGAACACCGGTTCAGTCAGCATCAGGACAACGAGCGCCTGGAGTTTCTGGGCGATGCCGTGCTGGAACTGACTGTATCGGAGTACTTGTATCATTTGTATCCTAACCGTCCGGAAGGCGAATTAACTAAGCTGCGGGCATCCATTGTCTGTGAGCCTTCCCTCGTCAAATTTGCTGAAGCGTTGGGTTTTGGGCAGTATGTACTTCTTGGTAAAGGTGAGGAACTAACTGGAGGACGGACACGGCCGGCTCTGCTGGCAGATGTGTTTGAATCTTTCATTGGTGCATTGTATCTGGATCAGGGGCTTGCGCCTGTCCGGGCATTTCTCGATCAGCATGTCTTCCCATTAATTGTATTGGGTAGCAAGCTGCAAATGAGTGATTACAAAACGGAACTGCAGGAACTTACTCAGCATCACAATATGGGAGCTTTGGAATACCGTATCGTTGAGGAACGGGGACCTGCCCATGAACGTGAGTTTGTCTCGGAGGTCCATATGGGTCAAGAAAGGCTCGGCAGAGGTACAGGACGTTCCAAAAAGGAAGCGGAACAACAGGCTGCATCTGCAGCACTTGATCGACTGAAGCTTCCGGAAGCCGGAGCTTAACCGATAGCGCATAGACAAACGAAGAGCAAAGAGCAGCCCGCGGGTCCGCCCCGGCGGAAGTAATCGGCCGGACTGCTTTTTGCTCTTTTTTTTGTAAAGAGGTTCAGGAGAAGGTTACCTGATCGTTAACTAAATAAGTGAACCTTATTTTACACAAAACGAAGAGTGCAGAACCAATCTGAAGAAGCGAAGCTAAAAGCTTTCTGAAAGAAAGCTACATCGGAAGCATATGCTCCGCATTTATCAACGGATTTTTCCCTTGGATAAGGGAATCAAGAAAATCTGGGGATAAGAGCGATCGGAGGATGGTACTGCAATTGGAGTGATCATGTGTAATGCAATGGTTCAAATTATTTAGGCGCTTGAATGCAATACTTGAAATTTGCAAGAGGAGGTGACGAGAAACCCTATGTTTTTAAAACGGATCGAATTGGGTGGATTCAAGTCATTCGCCGACAAAACGGAGATGGAGTTCGTTCGTGGCATTACGGCTGTTGTAGGTCCGAACGGAAGTGGCAAGAGTAATATATCGGACGGAATTCGCTGGGTTCTGGGGGAACAAAGTGCCAAGTCGCTGCGTGGTGGCAAGATGGAAGATATCATCTTTGCAGGCAGTGACGCACGGAAAGCCGTTAATTTCGGTGAGGTGTCGCTAACACTTGATAACGAGGATCATGCACTTGCATTGGATTTCGGTGAGGTGACGGTGACTCGTCGTGTACATCGCAGCGGAGATAGTGAATATTTTATTAACAAGCAATCTTGTCGTTTGAAGGATATCACGGAGTTGTTTATGGATACCGGCATTGGTAAGGAAGCCTACTCGATTATTGGACAGGGGCGAATCGAAGAGATTCTGAGTACCCGTTCAGAGGATCGCAGAGGCATCTTTGAAGAAGCTTCAGGTATCGTTAAATATAAATCCCGCAAGCGGGATGCGACGCGAAAACTGGATGAGACAGAGCAGAATTTGCTGCGTATTCATGATCTGGTGACTGAACTGGAAGATCAGATTGGACCGCTAAAGGAACAATCAGAGAAAGCGATCCACTATAAGGAACTTCGTTCACAGCTCAAATCGCAAGAAATTTCCATGTATGTGTACCAGATTGAACAGATTCATGCATCCTGGAGTAAGGCCAATGAGCGACTACAATCCCTGAAGCAGGAAGAGGTTGGACTCGCAGCGATTGTCTCTACCCATGATGCCAAGCTTGAAAATGATCGGAATGCGCTGCGTATCCTGGAAACAGAGACAGAGCAACTGCAAGCCGCTTTATTGCAATTCAGTGAAGCGACAGAGAAAAGTGAAGGGCTTGGAGAATTGCTCAAGGAGCGTTCCCACCATCTGCAAACAAATCAGGAGCAGCTCAAAGTAACACTTGCTGCGAGTGAAGAGAGACATCGCGAACGGGAAACCGAGCTGCTTGCACTACGTGAGAAGTTTGGCAAACTTGAGCATGAACTGAATGATGTGAGAAATCAGTTGTCCCAGGAAGAAGCCAAACTCATCGGTGTTACAGGTGGCATTAGTCAACAGCAAGAGGAAAGCCTCAAAGGCAACTTGCTGGAACTGATGAATCAGATGGCTCAGACACGCAATGAAATTCGTTATGTGGATCAGCAGAAAGAAACGCTGGAGCGCAGAATGAATCGCGCGGCTGAAGAATCAGGCAAATGGGAAGAGCAGAAAGAGACACTGGAAAGTCGCAAAGCGGACATTGAGAAAAAAGTTGTTCGCTTGGGCAAAGAAATCAGTGATCTACGTGGTGGTTACATTACGGAAAGTGAACGACTCCAGTCGCTGCAGAAGCTGCTCGAAGAAAGTCGGGGCACAGTTCGTAAATGGGAACAGAAGCGTGAAGCTCAGGTCTCCCGCCGCGATACGATGAAAGAGATGCAGGATGATTTTGACGGATTCATGCTGGGTGTCAAGGAGGTTCTCAAGGCTTCGCGTAAAGGCACGCTTACCGGTGTTCATGGAGCTGTGGCTGAACTCGTTAAAGTTCCCGAAAAGATCGAGCTTGCGGTAGAGACAGCAATGGGAGCATCCTTGCAACATGTGGTCATGGAAAATGAATCAGTTTCCAGACAGGCAATCGCTTTCCTGAAGCAACGCCAGTTGGGGCGTGCAACGTTCCTGCCTCTGGATGTCATTCGTCCTCGTGCCATTGGAGCGGCTGAACGTTCCATGATCGAAGGTATGGAGGGTTTTGTGGGGATCGGTGCTGATCTCGTACAATTCGAATCCAAGTATGCTTCGATCATTGGCAGTCTGTTAGGTAATGTTATTATTGCTGAAACGCTGGAGGTCGCCAATAAAATTGCGGCTCGCTGCCAGTATCGTTTCCGGGTCGTGACGCTTGAAGGTGACGTGGTCAATGCGGGTGGTTCCATGACGGGTGGTAGCCAGCACAAGAAAAATGTGAGTCTGCTCAGCCGGAAACGGCAGCTGGACCAGCTCGACCAGGATATTTTGGACACCGAAAATCAGATCGTGAAACTGCATCGCAGTGTGGATGATGTAAAAGTTCAACTGGAGCAGTGTCAGGACAAACTGGATGAACTTCGTCAGTCCGGTGACGATACCCGAAATGCAGAACAGCAGGCTTCGATGGAAATGAAGCAGGTAGAGCATGAGCTTCGCCACGTGCTTGAACAGGTGGCCGTTGCCGGGCAGGAGAAGAGCGGGTTTACCGAAGAGATCAAAGAGCTGGATACGGCTCGCATCGTTGCTGTGAAGAAGCTGGAGCAGCTTGAAGAGGAAGAAAAAGCGACTCATCGTGCCATTCATGCAGCTGAGTTTGCCCGAAAAGCCAATGAATCCGCGAAGGAAGAATTGCAGAGCCAACTCACCGAATTGAAAGTGCGCGAAGGCAAGCTTGATCAGGAGCGATTCTCCAATGGAGAACAATTGCGGCGTCTGGAGCGTGAAGTGGAGTCGCTGGTCAAAGATCTGCGTCAGAATCGCACGTTGCTGGCTTCGATGGAAGCAGATCTCAAGAAAACACAAACCGAGAGTGTTAAGCAGATTGAAGATCTGAACCAGTACAAGCTGAAAAAAGCGGAAGCTTCCCAGGAGCTGGACTTCAAACGTGCTGCCCGAAGTGAGTTGTCGAAAAAGCTTGAGCTTGCCGAGAGCGAAACGAAGGAACAGCGTACGCAGTTGAAAGCAGTGGAAGAGCAAATGCGACAGACGGAAATTTCCGTGAACCGGCTGGATGTTGAGCTGGAAAATATACTGCGAAAGCTGACGGATGAATACGAACTGGGCTATGAACTGGCCAAAGAGCGTTATCCTGTGCCGGAAGATGTAGAGCATACACAGGCAGAGGTACAAAAACTGAAGCGCAGCATATCCGCCCTGGGTGATGTTAACCTGGGAGCGATTGAGGAGTTCCAGCGGGTCAATGAGCGATACGAGTTCCTGAGTGAACAGAAGAATGACCTGGTGGAAGCCAAAACAACGTTGTATCAGGTTATTCGGGAAATGGAAGACGAGATGGCGAAGCGATTCAAGATCACGTTTGATGCCATCCGCCGTGAGTTCGGTACCGTGTTTACCAAGCTGTTTGGTGGGGGACGAGCTGATCTTGTTCTGATGGACCCGGAGCGTTTACTAGAAACGGGAATAGATATTGTGGCTCAGCCACCAGGCAAGAAACTGCAAAACCTGCAACTGTTATCTGGTGGGGAGCGGGCTTTGACGGCAATGGCTTTGTTATTTGCCATTCTGCATGTCAAACCTGTACCATTCTGCGTGCTGGATGAAGTTGAGGCAGCGCTGGACGAAGCTAACGTGGTACGTTTTGCCCAGTACTTGCGTGAATTCTCCGAACAGACACAGTTCATCGTTGTTACCCATCGTAAAGGTACGATGGAAGAGGCTGATGTGCTGTACGGTGTTACGATGGAAGAGGGCGGAGTATCCAAGCTCGTTTCGGTTAAACTGGAAGATGAGGAAGCAGTAATTGCCTGATCTGATCCACACCTGCGAGATAAATGAACTCATTGTAATTATTGAAAACCATTCAGATTGAGCATTTTTGCAAAAGCGCTTAGATTATGTACACGATGGAGGGGCTTTATGAGTTTTTTTAAAAAGCTTAGAGACAGCATTGCAAGCAAAACGGAGTCGGTTACCAAACAGTTCAAGGATGGATTGGAAAAGACACGTAAAGGGTTAGTGGAAAAAGTGTCGGATCTCGTAATCCGCCGCAAGAAAATCGATGAAGAGTTCTATGAAGAACTGGAAGAGATTTTGATCGGAGCAGACGTTGGCGTGAATACAGTCATGAATCTGATCGAAGACCTGCGCGTTGAGGTGAAAAAACGCAAAATTGAGGACGCGGCTGAGTTGCAGCCTGTATTGTCCGAGAAACTGACGGATCTTCTTCGTGGTGAACAGAATAACGAACTGAAAATGAATCCGGATGGCATTACCGTTATTTTGTTCGTTGGTGTTAACGGTGTTGGTAAAACAACAACGATTGGCAAGCTGGCGCATCGATTTAAACAGCAAGGTAAAAAAGTCATCATGGCAGCTGGAGATACGTTCCGTGCCGGAGCCATCGAACAGCTGGAAGTATGGGGACAACGTGCCGGTGTCGATGTTATCAAACAGCAATCTGGTTCTGATCCAGCAGCGGTTATGTATGATGCGGTACAGGCAGCGAAACAACGGGGTGCGGATGTTCTCCTCTGTGATACAGCAGGTCGTCTGCAAAACAAATCGAACCTGATGGACGAGCTTAACAAGATATATCGTGTCATTCAGCGTGAAATTCCGGATGCTCCGCATGAAGTACTGATGGTACTGGATGCAACAACTGGTCAAAATGCTTTGAACCAAGCCAAACTTTTCGGTGAGAAAAGCGGCGTAACTGGCCTCGTACTGACAAAACTGGATGGAACAGCCAAAGGTGGGATCGTTGTTGCGATCCGTCAGGAGCTGGACTTGCCAGTGAAACTCGTGGGACTGGGTGAGAAAATTGATGATCTACAGCCGTTTGATTCGGAGCAATTTGTGCACGCTTTGTTCGCCGGATTGATCCAGGAACAGCCAGCTGAGAGTGCTGAAGAAGAGGAAGCTAATTCCTAGAAGCATTAATTAATAGGTTGAATTTAATAGCGTTAATCGTAATTGCCAGTGATATACGTGATAAGTGTCACGTGTAATGTCACTGGCAATACGTGTATAATGAGAATAAAGCAGGCAATGCTAAAGGGTTAGAAAGGACGGTTGAAAATGGCCAATACTCATACCTATTCTCGCCGTGAAGAAGTCGCCAATGCGGTGACACATGGAATCGGCGCTGCACTCAGTGTAGCTGCACTGGTGATATTGATTATATTTTCAAGTATGAAAGGCACAGCTTGGCATGTGGTCAGTTTCACGATCTACGGGATCACCATGCTGCTGCTCTATACGAGTTCTACACTCGTGCATGCATGGAAAGATGGAAAAGTGAAAGATTTATTTGAGATTTTCGACCATTCTTCCATTTATTTGTTTATTGCGGGATCGTACACTCCGCTTTTGTTTATTGCTGTTCGGGGTACACTTGGATGGACCCTGTTCGGTATAATCTGGGGAGTCGCATTATTCGGCGTGATCTTTAAGGCGTTTTTCACGAAAAAGTTTTTATTCATGTCGACGATTTTCTATATTGCGATGGGCTGGCTCATCGTTATTGCCTGGCAACCGCTTATGGCTGCCATTCCTACAGGTGGAATTGTGCTGCTGGTTGCTGGAGGCCTGATGTATACACTGGGTACGCTTTTTTATATGTGGCGTGGATTTCCTTACCATCATGCGATTTGGCATCTCTTTGTGCTAGCAGGCAGTATTCTTCATTTCTTTATGGTACTGCTGTACCTGACACCACTTCGCTAGAACGCCGTAAACGAATGCATCTCCACGAACTGAGAAGCATTCGTTTTTCTTCTACATAGGTGGATCGTAGAGATACAGACAGGATTTGCTTGTAGTGAAAAAGAGTATAAACCACCCGTTAAACATCGAAATAACATATCATCAGAGCTGTTTTTATTGTGACAAGTATTTTTGCTTGACAACCTGATTTGTTTTAGGTATTATTAGGAACGTTGCAAGAGTGTAAAGTGTTTTTCCTTGACGAAGGGAGTGCCCCGATGTGAGTCAAGAAAACCGGCTTGAGAAAACAAACCGGATTAACTTGCTGTTTGCTTTTTATGAATTGTTACTTACCGAGAAACAGCAGACTTTTCTAAAGTATTACTTTCATGACGATTTCTCACTTGGTGAAATTGCAGCCGAGTTTGAGATCAGCCGCCAGGCGGTATACGAGCATATCAAGCGTGCCGAACAAGTGCTGGAAAATTACGAAAGCAAGCTGGGCTTGCTGGAAAAGCATGAACGGCGTAATCGCAATCTTGAAGATTTGCAAAATGCATTGGAACGCGCAGGCGTCTCCATTGATAACAACAAACAAATACACGATATCGTTGCTCAGCTTAGTGAATGAAAATTGGCTGAGCGGAACGTATCGGTCTTGAAAACAGTATTAAAGCTTAAGGAGGTGGGATCATGGCATTTGAAGGATTAACGACCCGATTACAGAATGTGTTCAGCAAGCTGCGCGGCAAAGGCAAGGTGTCTGATGAAGATGTAGCCGAGGCTATGCGCGAGGTACGTCTGGCATTGCTCGAAGCGGATGTAAACTTCAAAGTGGTCAAGGAATTCATCGCCAAGGTGAAAGAGAAGGCTGTTGGCAAAGAAGTGATGGAGAGCTTCACGCCAGGAATGGTCATCATCGACATCGTTAACAAGGAACTAACGGATTTGATGGGTGGAAGCCAGGCCAAACTGGCTAAAGCGAACAAACCGCCTACGGTGCTGATGATGGTTGGTTTGCAGGGTGCTGGTAAAACAACCACATCGGGTAAACTGGCTAAAATGCTGCAAAAGCAAAACAGCAGACCATTGCTTGTTGCAGGAGATATTTATCGTCCGGCAGCGATCAAACAATTGCAAGTACTTGGCGAGCAGATCAAAGCGCCGGTATTCACACTGGGAGATCAGACAAGCCCTGTTGAGATCGCACGTCAAGGTCTTCAACATGCCAAAGATAACGGTAATGACTATGTTATTATCGATACAGCTGGACGTCTGCATGTTGATGAAGAGCTGATGGAAGAACTTCGCCAGATTCACAGCGTAGTGAATCCGGATGAAGTACTGCTTGTCGTAGACAGTATGACAGGTCAGGATGCGGTTAACGTAGCAGAGCACTTTAACCAGCAGCTTAATCTGACCGGGGTTGTCCTGACAAAGCTGGATGGCGATACTCGTGGTGGTGCTGCGCTCTCCGTCAAAGCAGTTACGGGTTGTCCAATCAAGTTTGCTTCCCTTGGAGAGAAACTTGACGCTTTGGAGCCGTTCCACCCGGAACGTATGGCTTCACGGATTCTCGGTATGGGTGATATGTTATCTCTGATTGAGAAAGCACAATTAAACATTGATACCGATAAAGCCAAGGAAATGGAACGGAAGATGCGTAATGCAGAATTCACGTTTGAAGATTTCCTGGAGCAGATGGATCAGGTGAAAAAGCTGGGACCAATCGACCAGATCATGGATATGATTCCCGGCATGGGCAAGATGAAACAAGCCAAGGATCTGAAGGTTGATGATAAACAGATGGGCCGGATCGAAGCGATCGTTTACTCAATGACGACCGAAGAGAAACGCAACCCGGACATGATCAACCATAGCCGCCGGAAGCGTATTGCTACCGGAAGCGGAACATCTCTGGCTGAAGTAAATCGTCTGATCAAGCAATTTGATGAGATGCGCCGCATGATGAAACAGTTCTCGGATATGATGGGACCTAAAGGCGGCAAAAATAAAGCGATGAAGCAGCTTAAAGGTATGGGCAAAGGAATGAAGTTTCCTTTCCGTTGATTTAAGCGAAGCTGGATCATATACAGATTTCATTGAAGGAGGTGAATTTTCAAATGGCAGTTCGTATTCGTCTGAAACGTATGGGTGCTCACAAAGCTCCTTTCTACCGCGTAGTGGTATCGGATTCCCGTTCCCCACGTGACGGTCGTTTTATCGAGGAGATCGGTTACTACAACCCGGTTGAACAACCGGCTGTTGTTAAGATCGATGAAGATAAAGCATTGGCATGGCTTCAAAACGGTGCACAAGCATCTGACACTGTCCGCAACTTGCTTAGCAAAGCGGGCGTGATGAAGAAGTTCCACGAGTCTAAATTATCTAAATAAAGTGCTGATTCGGAGGGTCATCTATGGAAGAATTAGTAAGCATAATTGCTAAGGCTTTAGTCGATCATCCGGAAGATGTGGCGGTTCGGACGGTTGAGAAAGACCGGCTTGTCGTTTATGAGTTAACCGTTCATCCTGACGATGTCGGGAAGGTAATTGGTAAACAGGGACGAATCGCGAAATCACTTCGTACGGTCGTCACATCAGCAGCAGTTAAGATGGATAAACGGGTTACCGTTGATATCATATCTTAAAGATATACGAAAGGGGGTTAGGATGCATGTCCTAGCCCCTTTTCGTGCATGCTGAAACTTAAATAATATGATTGAAATAGCTCGTCAAGTTTGATTATTTGCGGAAGTAGTGAAGGGTACGGAATCGATTCTGAAGAAGCGTCAGCGCTCGCCTTTATCACCGGATTTTCACCTTTAAAAATAATTAAAAAAATTAGGGGATAACAGCGATCCGAAGAACGAACCGTAACCGGAAACGGTCGCATGGAGATCATCAAATATGAGTACCATATGAATGGATTTTAGGAGGATTTATGGCAGAGTTTATGAATGTAGGTAAAATCGTTAATACGCATGGAATTCGCGGTGAGGTGAGAATCATGCCTTTAACCGATTTCCCGGAAGTGCGTTTCGCGAAAAATGCAGAGTTGTTTTTCTTTACACCAGATAATCATCCAGTCATGGTTAACGTGGAATCTTCACGTTTGCATAAAAATATGTATATTCTTCGTCTGAAAGAGTACGGCAACATTAATGAAGTAGAAAAGTTTAAAGGCGGCATGGCCAAAGTGTTAAAAGAGAACCTGGCTGAGCTGGACGAAGGTGAATACTACTTCCATCAAATCGTTGGGTGTTCGGTCATCACCGAAGAGGGTGAAACGCTCGGAACGATCTCTGAAATACTGACTCCTGGTGCCAATGATGTATGGGTTGTCAAAACGCCAGCTGGTAAAGAAGTGCTGATTCCCGTTATTGATGATGTAGTACTTGATGTGGACATCGAACAGAAGCAAGTGAAGATTCACCTGATGGAAGGGCTGCTGTAACATGAAAGTGGATGTATTAACGCTATTCCCGGAGATGTTTGACGGTGTGTTTGGAGCAAGCATTCTGGGCAAAGCTCAAACGAAGGGACTCGTATCCCTTGGTGCAACCAACTTCCGAAATTATGCGACCAATAAACATAATACAGTAGATGATGCCCCTTATGGCGGAGGCGGAGGTATGGTGCTGAAACCAGATCCGATCTTTGCTGCTGTAGAAGATGTTCTGGAGCAACGCGGAGAAGCCTCGGCAACGATGAAAGCTCCACGTATCATTCTAATGTGTCCGCAAGGTGAGACGTTTACACAGAAAAAAGCAGAAGAACTTGTGCAGGAAGATCATCTGATTTTTATATGTGGACATTATGAAGGTTACGATGAGCGTATTCGCGAATTTCTCGTGACGGATGAACTATCCATTGGTGATTACGTACTCACGGGTGGGGAGTTACCTGCTATGGTTGCGATCGACAGCATCGTACGTCTTATACCCGGAGTGCTTGGCAATGAGACAAGTGCGGTGACGGATTCATTCAGTACTGGACTCCTCGAATATCCACACTACACACGTCCACCCGAGTTTAGGGGCATGAAAGTACCGGATATGCTGTTGTCGGGACATCACCTTAACATTGAGGCATGGCGCAGAGAACAGTCGTTGCTTCGTACGCTGGAGCGCAGACCGGAGATGTTGGAAACGGCCGATTTGACGGATAAAGAGCGAGTTTGGCTGAAAAAGATGCGCTCAAACCGTGAAAATAGCACAGAGTAAGTATTTGTATCGTATAAACACGTAAATATTATTTTCCAGAGTTCGAAAGGGCCAACCTTGATACTAAAGGTTGGCTTTTTTTGTGTACATTGAAAAGAGAACTGGATTTTCATTAGTCTATTCTATAAAATACAAGTATAATTAATGGAACTAAGTTTCATTAAGTGAAACGAAAGGCGGTGTGAGAATGACTTACAATATTATTGGTCTTGATCATATTCAGCTCGCAGCACCAGAAGGTTGTGAAGCGGAGGCACGTCATTTTTTCAATAATGTGTTAGGCTGGACGGAGATTCCCAAACCTGAAATTCTGAGAAAACGGGGTGGTGTATGGTTCGAGTGTGGCAGACACCAAGTGCATATTGGGGTACAAAAAGATTTTATTCCCGCCACAAAAGCTCATCCGGCATTTCATGTACAACATTTGGATCAGTTACGTGATCATCTCATTCATAACCAAATTCATATTGTCGATGACGAAGCAAGAGCAGATGAAGGTGTACGACGATTCTATATAAATGATCCTTTTGGCAATCGTCTTGAGTTTTTAGAGTGGGTTTAAATCATTCCTTTAAATTGGTTATTGTTGACCGAGGTACTTTTTTGCAGCTTTGAACATTTTTGCATGAGCACATAATAGGGTTGTAAAAATCAGGGGTTTTCTTTATGTTGAACTCAGCTGTAATGGAATGTTAACGATACGCTGAGGAGGAAGATGATGAGCAATCAGCCTTATGAAATCGCCAGAGCAGATATTAGCGAAGCTGGAGAACGCTGCAAAATGCTTTTGGGAGATCTGAATGGGGATGGCAGACTTGAAATGTTGCTGGTACAGGCAGATGGGGGTATAGACGATCGGTATGTCCCGCATCAGGTATGTTGTTTGACTGCGTTTGATCTGGAAGGAACATTACTATGGCAGGTCGGAACTCCTGATCCTGATGCAGGTGGTCCGGGTTCAGACTATCCCGCTCAGATCGCAGATTGGGATGGAGATGGAAATAATGAAGTATTGTGTGTCATGGACAAACAATTTCTCGTGTTGGATGGCCGGACCGGAGAGATCAAAGAAACACGTGATCTGCCAGGTGATGAAGCACATGACTGCATTATTCTCGCCAACCTGACGGGCAACCAGCAGAAAATGGACATTATACTGAAAGACCGCTATAAGACGTTATGGGCACTTGACCATGATTTTAATTTGTTGTGGAAGCATGAGGGAAACCCAGGACATTTTCCATGGGTATATGATATCGATGGAGATGGGAAAGATGAAGTGATGGCGGGATATGACATGCTGGATCATGATGGGACGTTATTATGGTCTTGTCATAATCTCGATGATCATGCTGACTGTATATGGTTTGGAGACGTTGACGGTGATGGGGAAGTCGAGGTTGTTATCGGTGGCAGTGTGACGGTCATGATGGACCGCTATGGTAATGAGAAGTGGCGTTATGAAGATTCGATTGAATCACAACATATTGCACTGGGCCATTTTTGTTCTGGAATGAAAGGTTTACAGATTGCAGGTCTGGACCGGATTGTCCGAGGGGATGAGAATGGTAAGGATGGAATGTTCATGCTGGATAGTACAGGCCAAGAAATTTGGAAAGAAAATCGCAAGACTCGTGGCTGGTTAACCATTATAGAGCCTGTATGTAACTGGGATGAGGGTGGACTCGATTATATTTTGGCGTATCGCCGAGGTGGAGATGTATTGCCTTCTTTGGTAGATGGAGACATGAAAACGGTTACTGAATTCCCGAAAGAGGGATATGCGGTGCATGCAGACCTGGTTCAGACGGGGAAAGAACAGATCATCATCTATGACGCAGAGGAAGCAGTGATTTATTCCAGCTCCCCGATGACATTATCACTTACCGATGCAAAAAGAGCCAAGCCACAGCCCAAAAGGCTGTATAGCTCGACTCTGTATCCGGGCGGTGAAGTTAAAGTGTAGATTTTACTGGTCATTCTCCGATGCAGATGATTCGTTCTGCGGACTGGATTCGGGTTGAAGCAAGGTCGCCAAATCAGTACCTGTGGTGACCGTCAAGCGAGGCAGCTTCATGGGATGATCTCCTGGATGCACAAATCCAGACTTTACGGTAAAGGCCATGCGATATCCATGTTGTTGTAACTTGTAGATCATCTGTGTACTGGTATAACCAAAAGGATATGCCAGATAAGGTGTGTCTATTCCGGTTTGCTTCATACGCTGGATATCATCATCCAGAAGACTGGTGTCCAGACCGACAGGCACACTGTTACCACAGCGCATAAATCCCTTGTGATGCAGGTTATAGGTATGGCTGTTGAATTCAAATACGTCGGTTGCCACCTGCATCTCTGGCTTGGAGATGAAACTGTTAATGGCGGGCTCAAATTCCGAAGGTTGCTCCTGAATTTTACTGCCTATGACAAACAGCGAGGCATGAAAATTATATTGCTGAAGCACAGGGTAAGCTAATGTATAATTGTTCTGGTATCCGTCATCAAAGGTAATTACAATGGACTTCTGTGGTAAGGATAACTTTCCATTAACATATTGTTCAAGCTGATCCAGTGTAATTGTTCGGTAGCCTTCATCATGCAGGTATTTCATATTTTGCTCAAAATCCTCCAGATTAATGATGGATTTATTATCTGTCTCATGATTATTCAATTTGGGCTCTATGTAATGATACATCAGCACAGGAACTTCTGTAGCAGTACCTTGTTCAATCTTGAAGTTAGAACGATCCAGCGCAGATTGGTTAGAGAAGTCAGTGTGTGACAGCTCGAATGCTTTACGTTTGACTATGTCCCAGGATGTGCAGGCTTTGTGTGACAGTGCATTCGTTGGATGAGTTACGGCATATGCATACAGTGTAATGGAGCATATGAGCATGGCGAGTAGGGCAAGTGTGATCTTTTTCCAATATTTCATGAGTCTTGGGGTTCTCCTTTTAAAGTGGTCATTAAGTTATATCATAGACGATATTTCTACACGGGAAGTTACAGTATTTTTTCCTGTATCAGCTTGACTTGCAGTTGAGAGCGTTGATTCACGGTCCAATGAGAGAATGTATTTTAGAATGAAGTCAACATGTGATGGATGAGTTTCAGAGCGGCAGATTGAACAATAGGCATTTGTTTAATTTCTCTTGTGTTTTGATATGCTGCGTGATACAATAAGTCTGTTATGTGGAATACGGCGGTCCTCTATGGATAATGAAGGAGACAAGGTGATCTCTGGAAGAAGTATGAACGCCTGTACGGAAGGAGGGAGTCATAGATGAATATCGTTCAAGCGATTACACAAGAACAACTTCGTAAGGATATTCCGAGTTTTCGTCCTGGTGACACTTTGAAAGTGCACGTTAAGGTAATCGAGGGAACTCGTGAGCGTATCCAATTGTTCGAAGGTGTTGTGATTAAACGCCGTGGTGGTGGAATCAGTGAGACTTTTACAGTTCGTAAAATTTCTTACGGTGTAGGTGTGGAAAGAGCTTTCCCGCTTCATTCCCCAAAAATCGATAGAATCGAAGTGGCTCGCCGTGGTAAAGTGCGTCGTGCGAAGCTTTATTATCTTCGTGAACTACGCGGTAAAGCAGCGAGAATTAAAGAAATTCGTTAATATAACGGATACCGGGAAGGGCTTGGAGACAAGCCCTTTTCGTTTTTGTCCGGGAAAAGTTGAACCGGAGGTACACTTCCGAGTAAAATGGTATGGCAACACATGCGGGGAATAGTCCGGGAGGCTTGTGAAATCAGTTATTGAAGTGCGTGTTCAAAAGACCGGTTTTAGTACCGACTTTTTGAACAACCTCTTGAAGGCATTTGAATTGTGGATTAAATGTACTGTAATGCTTGGTGAAAGATTACATAACTGATGTGAATGTTTTGTATCCATCCATGGAGTTATTGGAACGATACAGAATGCTGGATGTGTGTACTGCTATAAACATGTACTGTGAAGAGAGGAAGATCTTGAATGGAACAAGAAGTTCAACATGACCGGGGCAATCCTGCCGAAGAGAAAAACAGTCGATCCAAAAAAGCCAAAAATGAAATTGTTGAATGGCTTAAAGCCATTGTTATCGCATTAGTTCTCGTCATTCTGATTCGGTGGTTGCTCTTCAAACCGTTTGTTGTGGACGGTCCGTCCATGCAGCCGAATTTTGAAACGGGTGAACGTGTGATCGTCAACGAGATCTTATATGATATCAGAGAACCGAAGCGTGGTGAAGTTATCGTCTTCCACGTACCATCCGAAGGTCGAGATTTCATTAAACGTGTTATTGCTGTAGAAGGTGATACAGTTGAGGTTCAGGACGATACCGTGATGGTTAACGGCAAAAAGGTTGATGAAACGTATATTCAAGGAGCCATTGATGCAGCTGAAGCAAATGGTGGAACCTATAACGTGAAGGATTTCCCGAATGAGCAGTTCCCTGATGGCAAAGTGCCGGCAGGTCATGTGTTTGTAATGGGAGATAACCGTCCAAATAGTACAGACAGCCGTATGATCGGTTATGTTTCGTTAAAAGATATTATTGGTCGTGCAGATGTGATTTTCTGGCCGATCGGTGAGATTAAGTGGATCAACCACTGAAACTGAAGTAAATAATGAGGTGAAGACAAGGTGACGATACAATGGTTTCCAGGTCATATGACTCGAGCCAGACGCCAGATTCAGGATAAGTTAAAGCTCATCGACGTGGTCATCGAACTATTGGATGCCCGTCTGCCTGTCTCCAGCCGTAATCCGATGATTGACGAAATATTGCTGGATAAACCCCGGATGATTTTGTTGAACAAATCGGATTTGGCAGATGCCAAAGTGACGCAAGAATGGATTGAATATTTCAAAAAAGAAGGAATTACCGCTTTTCCTGTAGATGCTTCGACGGGAACCAATGTTAAAGATATTCCCGTGCAGGCCAAGCTTCTTCTTAAAGAAAAAATTGACCGTCAAATTGCTAAAGGGATTAATCCTCGTGCGGTTCGCGGATTGATCGTAGGGATTCCCAATGTAGGTAAATCAACACTGATTAACCGACTGGCTGGACGGAGTATTGCGTTAACAGGAGATCGTCCTGGTGTGACGAAGGGGCAACAGTGGATCAAGGTAGGCAAAGAAATGGAGTTATTGGATACTCCGGGTATTCTGTGGCCTAAGTTCGAAGATCAAAATGTAGGTTATCGTCTTGCCGTAACAGGTGCAATCAAAGAGGAAATTCTGAATGCAGAGGATATTGCCTTTTTTGGAATCAGTTACCTGATGCGTTATTACTGGGACGCTTTGGAAGAGAGATACGGACTTCAGGAGTTCTCCAAGGATGCAGATGATTCAGACAGTGTTATTGCGATTATGGAACAAGTCGGCCGTGTCCGTGGATGTGTTGTAAGCGGTGGACGCATTGATCTGGAAAAGGCATCACGAGCATTTCTGCGTGAACTGCGCGCGGGTAAAATGGGACGTTTTTCTATGGAAGCTCCCTATTAAAAAAATGGACTCTACACGATGAAGATCTTTATCTGTTCATTTCATATATACAAGTGCCGAAAGAAGCGGCCGTTACGGGATTACCCGGAGCGGTCGTTTTTGGTGTATACAAACGCGGAAGTAGCGCTGGAACATATGTCGAAACGATAAAATGGAAGAGGATTGAAGAACAGTACGCTTTATGGAATTGGCTGGCCTATATATCAGGTGCGTCTAAATCGTGCTATGATGAATGGTGGTGCAATTTAGATTAGTCGAGGTCTGATATATTCAATTTAAACCATCAAATACCGATAAATGAAGACATCACTATCTTTATATTGTAAATCTCAAGGAAAAGTTTTGCTGAGAGTGACAGGTTGTACAGAACAAAAGACAGAGGATCTACGTCTATATTATAAAAAAGTTGTAAGTGATACGCATGCTGAAAAAGCGTGGGTAGAGGAGATGAGCGTTATGGTTGAAAATAATGAAGTGATCGGGTTGAATCTACTGGATACCCCGGTTGGACCGAAGAAGAAAAAAGAAGCCAGTGAACCTCGAGACCTGCTGATCTACGAGCGGGAGTATTGGGACAGTGGATTTGAACGTATTGCTGGTATTGATGAGGTAGGACGGGGATGCTTGTTTGGGGATGTTGTCGCAGCGGCGGTTATTTTACCGAAGGATCTCATTCTGGAAGGTGTGAATGACTCCAAGAAATTGACGGAGAAAAAACGTGATGCACTATATGACGTCATTATGGAAAAGGCGCTGGCGGTAGGTATCGGGTACGCGGATGCAGAGACAATTGATCGGCTTAATATCAAGCAGGCGGCGAGACTCGCGATGAAACGAGCTGTTGAAGCATTGGGAGAAACGCCTGATTATATGCTGGTGGATGCCGAGAAGGTGGATCTGAATGTACCTCAACTGTCCATTATTAAAGGTGACGCCAATAGTCAATCGATCGCAGCGGCATCGATTATTGCCAAGGTAACGCGAGATCGACTATGTAAGGAAGAATGGGATACGTTATATCCGGAATATGGTTTGTCGATACATAAAGGATATGCAACAAAAGTTCATCGGGAGCAAATTATGGCATTGGGGGCAACCCCGATGCATCGACGCAGTTTTCTCGGCAACCTGCTTGGAGAGCAGCAATCTTTGTTTTAACACAGGTTTGAAGGAAGGAGGGGGAGAGATTTGAATATCGGTTCCATGATAAAGGGGTTAATGGGAGATAGTAAGCCCGGCAATGCCAAACCGCTTGAATTAAAGGAAGGTCAGGTGGTTCGTGGCTCCGTCGTTAGTGTATCCGATGATGGAGGAGAAGCAGTTCTGCAGATTCAAGGTGTGCAGGTACGCGCCAAGTTGGAGACTCCACTCCGTCCGGGTGAGACCACGTTGCTTCAAGTGCAGCCTCCAGGTGAAAATGGCATAACGGTAATGAAACCTATGGCTGGAACACTTGCTGAGCTGCCACAAGCTTCGCTGAACAACCTGCTTAAGGATGTAGGACTGCCGGATACAAAAGGGAACCGGGAACTGTTACTTGCCATGCAGCGTAGCGGTTTGCCGCTCACGAAGGATAATGTGGCTATGGTCCAGAATATGATGACTGCCAAACCTGCACAGGTCCCTGTGGAAGAATGGGTGCAGGCGACAGGGATTGCTTTTCAACGTGGGCTTCCGGTTACGGCGGAAACAGTAAAAGGATTACACCAGACGGTGTTTGGCCCCCCTCTGCATCAGTTGTTAAGCGGGTTGGCTGATCAGTTGGAAACGATGCTGACACAAACAACAGGTAAACCGGTATTGCCTGGAGAACAATCTGCTACGTTGAAACCAGCAGTCATGGCTGGTGCACCTGTAGTACCAAATGCATCACAGACGGAAGAAGGATTGGCTGCATCAGGCAATGGTCGTCAGGTGACTGGAACCGGAACACCTGCTTTGTCAACGCAACAAGGACAAGGGGCGTTGGCAGGAGCTATATCCATGACAGATGGCGGGGCAGAGGATGCAGGTACTGCGGTGAAAGGAAACCAGCAGACCGGCGCAGGAAATGCTGAAGCCGGGGCAAAGGCAGTTGCAAGCAACGTTGAAACGGCTGGCAAAGGGGCTGCGGGTATTCCGTCTGGAAGCGGAATACCTGGCGAGAGCCCGCGCGGGACTGATGCGGGCCAAGCTGGGAGCCGCCCGGGTACACCAGGGGCGGCAGCTGAATCTGTGCCTGGCCGTGTAAGTGCAGGCCAGCCAGAAGCAGGCGCGGCCGGTCGGACTGACGGCCGCGCTGAAACGCCTGCTGCTGCGGGGACTCCGTCCGCAGCAGGCCAGGCGGCGCCAGCAGCGCCTACGGCAGCGCAGCTGGCGCCCAAGCTGCTGGCGCTGCTGGACGCCCTGCGCAGCGCGTCCACTGCCGCACCGGCACAGCCTGGTGCGGCAGCACAGGCCGCCCCTGCATCGCAGGGCGGCCAGGCGGCTGCGGCTGCCGTAGGCGTGCCGCAGCCGTTGCCAGCCGGCGCTGATGCGCCGCCGGCTGGCGGTAGTGCCGCAGCACCTGCGGGAGCTGCGGCAGTGCACGCGCCTGTCACCCACGAGGGGGACCCGTGGGTGGGGCGCGTGCTGAAGCTGCTCGGTGCGGAGCACGAGCAGCAGGCCGTTCACGGCGCGGCTGTGCAGCCGCGCGTGGGGGATGCGGCGAGTCCGGCGAATGCGGACACGCTGAAGGGCTTGCTGCTGCAGCTTGCCAGCAGCGAAGGTGCACCGGCGGCGCTTAAGGATGCCGCCGGACAAGCGGTGCAATATCTGACAGGTCAGCAGTTATTGCTGACGACAGATCGCAGTGCTACCTTTGCACAGATGCACTGGTTTATTCCGATCACTGGACCGGACGGGGAAGAAACGGCGTCTGTTCAGATTCAGTCACGTCGTGGACCACGTGGAGAGCTGGATGCGTCCAACTGCCGTCTATGGTTTGATCTGGACATGAAAAGTCTTGGGCCAACTCTGGTAGATGTACATGTGGTTAATAACATTGTCAGTCTGCGTGTATTAAATGATCGGGAAGGGATGGGCCCGCTTCTGGAGAGCGGACGAGAGGTAATCCATCAGGCATTGGACAAGTTGGGCTATCAACTGCTGACCTTCAAGGCGGAACCGTGGCCTGCGGGCCAGGAGCCGGGCGCGGAACGAAAAACGAGGGCCTCGGACTATAGTCCTGAACGATACAAAGGGGTGGACTTGAAGGTATGAAAGACGAGTCGTCACAACCGGACCTGCTCTCCAAAAAGGCGGTTGCCCTAAAATATGTTCCTGGAGAGAGCGAAGCACCTGTTGTTGTAGCCAAGGGGCGCGGCAAAGTGGCAGAAGCCATTTTGGATAAAGCCAGAGAAAACGGTGTGGCTGTTCAGGAGGATGCAGCACTTGTGGAGGTGCTCTCCAAGTTGGATCTGGATGAACAGATTCCGGCAGAACTGTATCAATTGGTTGCAGAGGTTCTAACCTACGTCTACCGTGCAGATCGACTGGCTTCAGGACGTGAGGAAGACGAGTCATGGTAGAACATAGATCAGGCAAGGAGCCGGGACTGAAGCTTACACGACAGCAGAAGGGTCGATTAGGTGAAGAGGCTGCCTGTCAATGGCTGCGAGAGCACAATTATCGGATCATTAGACAGAACTGGCGTTGCCGTAGTGGTGAGATTGACATCATTGCTTCCTACGAGGGCCTGATTGTCTTTGTAGAAGTAAGGAGCAGAAGTGGAGCCACTCAGTACGGTACACCTCAGGAATCGGTGGATATGCGTAAAATGCAGCAGGTGCGCTCAACCGCATCCGTGTATTTGCAAATGAAGGGAGAGACGGAACTTCAGATCCGCTTTGATGTTATTGCCGTAATGCTTGATCAAGCAGGAGAGACTGTCTCTGTGAATCATATTGTTAATGCTTTTTAAGAATTACACTAAAAAGTTATTGCTGTATTTATTGATACGAAATGTATCTTTTTAATGTGGGTCGGTCAGTTATTTCGAAGTACAAGTTTAATTATGTCTTATCTTTTCATTTGTTTTAGTTTTGAAATTAGTTAATATAATAAAGTCGTAGTTCCTCTTCATACAGGAGCTGCGGCTTTTTTTGTTTTAACTATGAAGTCACCAAACAGAGGATAGAGCATTGATAATAAAATCAGTGTATTTCATAAATTTATAGATACAAAATGTATCATTTGTAATAAACTAAGAAAGTTGAAATTTAAAGAGAGGTTGGTGGGATGTATGAAAGAGCTTCAGAATACTTCGAACAACACAGTAAAACAAGTATGGGAGTGCCCTCGGATGGAAGTGCTGGATATCAGCGAGACCATGAACGGTGGACAGGGGATTTGGCAATATGTTTGGGACGGAGAATTCTGGAAGCTTGAACTTATGGTAAGTTAATTTAAGAGGTTAAAGAGGAATGTTTGATCAATAAAATAAATGGTGAGGTGTAGTGAGAAGATGCAGACAAGTATCAAATGGATAATTCGACTAAGTACACTATCTTTATGTTTCATTTTGTTTGGAATCATGTATTCCGGAGTTTCTTATGCAGCCGATCCATCTAGCCAGGCAACTGTATCAGGTAAAGTTATTGATCGTCAGGGATTACCTGTCAAGGACGCTACTGTCAAGTATTGGCTTAATTATCGTGGGGATACGTCAGAGAAAAGCGTGAAGACGGATGGGAATGGGCGGTATCGTATTATAGAGTCCGTTGAAGACAATACGGACATTACTTTTGTAGTTGAAGCAGAGGGTTATGTGACGTACAGACACTATGGCTCCTACGGATTGTCCGGTGGAGAACAAATACAGCTAGATTTTCGTATTTATGAACCTTCCACAATTGTGGGAACAGTCAAAGATCAGGCAGGCAGACCTGTTCCAGATGCTCGTATAAAAGTAACAAGTGTCTTTGATCGTATAGTGAAAACTGATCAGCATGGTCGATATGCGGTTACAGGAATTGATTACGCTTATAATCCGAACATTGCAATATGGGTAGATGCCGATGATTATATGTTATATGAACAGGATCGCTTGGGTGTCCGGGAGGGAGGAACCTTGAGAATGGATGTTGTTTTGGCAGAGGCGGCACACGTGCGGGGAAAAGTTGTAGATGAATCGGGCAATCCAGTAAATGGGGCTAAAGTTAATGCTGGAGGTTCGGCAACAACAGATGCTCAAGGCAACTATTTAATAAAGCGCGTACCAACAGGGGCTAGAACGATAACGGGAGAAGCAGCAGGGTATTTAAAAACGAGCCTGAGCGTTACTCTTGTAAAAGGAGATCATAATACGTTTAATATCGTACTTAAGAAAGATGCAGATATTACACCTCCAGTAACCAAGTACAGATTAGTTCCTATTACAGATACTGTGAACGGGAAAATATACATCAAAGGATTTACATTCAGACTTCAGGCAACAGATGAAGTCAAAGGTTCGGGCGTAAAAACAACGCAATATCGAATCAATGGGGCAGAATGGAAAAACTATGAAGGACCCGTCAAGTTTTATGCCCCTGATGTCAAGGTGGTAGAGTACTATAGTACAGATGTTGCAGGTAACCAGGAGAAGTACAACAAAATGGATTTTGTTAATGGCACATTTGAAGGGAATGGCACGTTTGAAGGGGCGAGTTACGACGATTGATTACTCGTTGATATGATATGTGAATAAATAACATGAGAATAAAAGACGGTTCTGACTTTATGATCCCTCGTGGTGAATCAAGATTCAGAGTCGTCTTTTCTGTTGTAATGACCCTAACGGTACTGACCGTTGCCTCCCCTTTGAATCTCGTGATCAGATGGGTGTATAATCAAGAAGGTAAACTGGTATTTTATTATGTCATAAAGAAATTATATTGAATGTACAAGGCCGCGAATCACTATTGCGGTTGCAAATGATTTTATAAACAGGAGGTACGGCCGATGAGTAAAGCTACGAAAACAACAAATGAAGTCAGAAATGCGATTCAAAACCGTCGTACGGTGAAAAAGTTTAAAAAAGAAGCTGTTCCTACACAGCAAATCATAGAATTGCTGGACACTGCAGTCTGGGCTCCTAACCATAAACTGCGTGAACCTTGGAGATTTTTGTTGTTTACCGGGAATGGACGGAAGAAACTGGCTGAGGCTATTGACGCAGAAATGGGAGAAGACAACAAATTCTCAGCCAATATTATGCAAGTTCCATCCGTCATGCTTGTCGTGCTGGAAGAAGATCCAAGACAGAATATCTGGGACGAAGACTTCGCTGCGGTCAGTGCATTGGTTCAGAACTTTATGCTTGCAGCCTGGAGTGAAGACATTGGAACGTTCTGGGTGACCAAGCCATTTTTGTACGCTCCCAAATTCCGCAAACCGCTGGGAATAGAGGCGGGAGAGAAGATTGTAGGTATGATTTATATGGGATATCCTGATGTTATTCCTTCTGCCAAAGAACGCACACCAGCTAAGGAGAAACTCACTCTTTTCGAATAATAAATTATTGTAGACCTTAGCTATCTACGATCCCTTATGTTTCAGGGGAATTTACGTACAAGTACCTTTCTTAACAGAAGAGAAGGGCTTGTACGTTTTTGTCATGTTGGCGTATCCGCATTGTAGAATCTGCATAAGAAATCCTTCTCGATCTTCCTCTGCTGTCTACAGTTTCATGCCCATTCAACGCCTTTGGGTAAATAGGCCTGTTCTTTCCTCCATACGCTTCTTAAAATAGCTTCAAAATAAATTAAGATCCAACTGACGATACTGGATGGCTTCAGCCACATGAGCTGTCACAATTTCACCTTCATGGTCCAGATCGGCAATGGTCTGTGCCATTTTGATAATTCGATCATGTGCACGCATGCTCAGGTTTAACGTTTGCAGCGTTTGCTCTAACAGTTGCTCTGCCTCTTGGGGGAGATGGATCGTTCGTCGCAAAAGCGTGCCCGAAAGCTGGCTATTCCAACGAACCGAACTTTTGGCATAACGTGTAGCCTGAATTTGATGAGCGTGGATCACTTTTGCCTGCATTTCTTCAGAGGAAGGGGAAGCAGCAGACTTGCGCCACTCGCCTGGTGGAGGAACCTCAACCTGAAGATCAATGCGGTCCAGCAGTGGTCCTGAAATTTTGGCTCGGTACGCGGCAACACGGGCTGGACTACATATGCAGCGTTGCTCCTCCGAATGAGCGGACAAATATCCGCAGGGACAGGGATTCATGGAACATGCAAGCATGAATTGGGCCGGAAAGGTGAATGCTGCCCGCGCCCGGCTAATTGTCACTGTGCGATCCTCTAACGGCTGCCTTAATACCTCCAGCACTTGGCGCTGGAACTCAGGTAATTCATCCAGAAACAATATACCTCGGTGGGCAAGGCTCACTTCACCCGGTTTCGGAATACCACCGCCTCCAATTAGACCAGAGGTGGATATTGTATGGTGAGGCGAGCGAAAAGGTCTATCTGCAATCAGGCCTTGAGGCGCTTCTTTCAACTTGCCTGCGGCACTTAATACTTTGGTTACTTCTAACGCTTCATCTTCTGACAAAGGTGGAAGGATGGTAGGCAAACGTTTGATTAACATCGTTTTGCCCGTGCCTGGCGGTCCAACGAGCAGTATATTATGCATGCCGGCTGCAGCAATCATAAGCGCGCGTTTTACATGGTGCTGCCCCAGAACATCACTATAGTCATCTGCCAGTAATGAAGACTGTCTCGTCTTTTTATCCATTATCTTCTGTGGCCTATCTGTTATAGGAGCAGCGAGGTGAGCATAATTTTTCAACACGACTGGTCCTGCATTTGAATTATTTAGTATTCCCACTGAACTAGCAGGTTGATCTGGGTTTTTCGGAGCAATATCCTGTAAATGACGTATGCCAAACACCTGGATACCTCGAATCAGTGACGCTTCCTCCACGTTATCCAAAGGCAGGAGCACGGACGTAAAGCCTTGTCGTTTGGCCAGATCCACCATGGATAAAATGCCGGGCACGGACCTGATCGAACCATCCAATGCCAGTTCGCCAACCACTAATGTCCGTTCCTCAGGAGGAAGTACAAGCTGGCCGCTTGTCATGAGTAAACCAATAGCAATAGCTAGGTCAAAGGAAGATCCTTCTTTGCGCAGATCAGCGGGGGCCAGATTGATTGTGATCCGCTGTAACGGATACTGATATCCGCAGTTTTTGATCGCTGCACGAACACGTTCAACGGCCTCTCGAATGGCTGAGTCTGGTAACCCGATGATGGACGTCTGTGGCAGACCATTGGATAGATCGGTTTCCACCTCGATCAGAACGCCATCGATTCCGTACAAACACGCACTGTGTAATTTTCCGTACATGACAAAGAAACACCTCACTCGATTCTTGACTCCGCATAATACGGGCCAGTCTACGAATTAAGGTGCTTCCTCAGCTTCTACTAAGCATTTTATATAAAAGGAATCATGGAGTCAACCTGTCATTATCATTGCTGTAGTCATCTTTCCTGATCCCTGAATTTTATTTCTGGAAGGAAATCATTAAATAGCTTTGGCGAAAATGGTTACGTATAAATTTTCATTATGATTATTAAATTTGACCCGAGAAAGCGTGAATCTGTTCCCGGGACTTATCTATTATTGTTGTTAAATCATGGGGATGTACTGCTGATTATCTATCTGTAATTGTATTTTACACAATCTAATTTATCATAATTAAATTGAATAGTAAAATCATTTGTGCTCAATTATTCTGTTTTTTTGCTAATTTGTGATAAGATAGATTTATAGTTCCTTTTTATAAGGAATAGAATGCACAATAGGCAGGTGAGAAAGATATATGCAGACGGACAGTTTGAAGCTGGATAACCAATTATGCTTTGCCATATATGCTTGTTCACGTGAAATTACGAAGATGTACCAGCCTTATCTTGAGGTGCTCGGCGTAACGTATTCACAGTATCTGGTTCTGATGGTATTGTGGGAACGTGAAGAATGTACGGTTAAGGAGATCGGGGAGGCACTTTATCTCGATTCGGGAACGTTGACACCACTTCTCAAACGGTTGCAGTCAGCAGGACTTATTAATCGCGAACGCTCTGCTCAGGATGAACGAAAAGTATTAATTACATTAACCGAATCCGGCCGTGAGCTGCGGAACAAGGCATTGTCCATACCTGAATCCATTCAGGGAGATGCGTGTCTGAACAGTACAGAGTTTGAAGCTTTACTGGGTCAGTTCAAAGGGTTGCTGGAGAAAGTTCACCAAACCAACACTAACGCAGCCAAAAAATAAAATGTAGTTTTACATCAAGGAAACCTTAGCTTTTAGCTGAGGTTTTTTCCATATATACCCAAGCATTCACAATATGGGATCATACTCATATCAAAATACTGTCTATTAACCATTAATTTTTTAAGGAAAGCGTTTTAAAAACGTGTTACAATGAATTGGGTTTAAGTGAAAATAGTCAACATTTGTCTTTTGTTAGTCTACCAACCCGCCTTGTTGCAGTCATGTTGATAGGAGGATTCGAGAATGAATATCCATGAATATCAAGGAAAAGAAGTACTGAAACAGTATGGAGTTACCGTTCCAAACGGAAAGGTTGCTTATACAGTCGATGAAGCGGTTGCGGCCGCAGAGGCACTGGGCAGTCCGGTGACTGTTGTTAAAGCGCAAATTCACGCAGGTGGCCGGGGTAAAGCCGGTGGCGTAAAAGTGGCGAAGAGTACGGATGAAGTTCGTGCCTATGCTTCCGAAATTCTGGGCAAAGTATTGGTAACACACCAGACTGGACCAGAAGGCAAAGAAGTGAAACGTCTTCTGATTGAAGAAGGATGCGATATCCGCAAAGAGTATTATGTGGGTGTTGTTGTGGACCGTGCCACAGGCCGTGTAGTTATGATGGCTTCCGAAGAAGGCGGTACTGAGATTGAAGAAGTAGCTGAAGCTACACCTGAGAAAATTTTCAAAGAAATTATTGACCCTGCCATTGGATTGCAAGTGTTCCAGGCCCGTAAACTGGCTTACAGCATTAAGATTCCTAATGAACTGGTGAACAAAGCTGTTAAGTTCATGCTTGCGCTGTACACTGCATTTGTCGAAAAAGATTGCTCTATTGCCGAGATCAATCCTCTCGTTGTTACCGGAGATGGAAACGTTATCGCGCTAGATGCGAAATTGAACTTTGACTCCAACGCCCTGTTCCGTCACAAAGACATTTTGGAACTGCGTGACCTGGATGAAGAGGATGAAAAAGAAATCGAAGCTTCCAAATACGACCTCAGCTACATAGCACTTGATGGCAACATCGGCTGTATGGTCAATGGTGCGGGACTTGCGATGGCAACGATGGACATTATCAAATACTACGGTGGAGACCCGGCCAACTTCCTTGACGTTGGGGGCGGTGCAACAACAGAGAAGGTGACTGAAGCATTTAAGATCATCTTGTCCGATGCCAAAGTAGCTGGGATCTTTGTTAACATTTTCGGTGGCATCATGCGCTGTGATGTTATCGCCAATGGTGTTGTTGAAGCCGCGAAGCAGCTTGGCCTGACCAAACCGCTGGTTGTTCGTCTTGAAGGAACTAACGTGGAGCTTGGCAAACGTATTCTGGGTGAATCTGGCCTGAATATCGTTCCTGCTGATTCCATGGCCGATGGTGCACAGAAAATTGTTGCCCTCGTAAAATAAGTTCATTCCTTAGTACCGGAGCTGTCCGGGAATTGAAAAATAACCGTAAGGATGTGAAGCAACGTGAGTATTTTGATCGATAAAAATACAAAAGTCATTACGCAAGGCATTACGGGTTCAACGGGAATGTTCCACACGAAGGGCGCATTGGACTACGGAACCCAGATGGTAGGCGGAGTTACACCGGGTAAAGGCGGAACTAATGTGGATATCACGTTGGAAGATGGTACAGTAGCTAGTCTGCCGGTATTCAACACTGTGCAGGAAGCGAAGGAAGCTACAGGCGCAACAGCGAGCGTCATTTACGTTCCTCCTGCATTTGCAGCAGATTCCATTATGGAAGCTGTTGATGCTGAGCTGGACCTCGTAATCTGTATTACAGAAGGTATTCCGGTTCTTGACATGATCAAGGTTGACCGCTTCATGGAAGGTAAAAATACCGTCCTGATCGGACCAAACTGTCCAGGTGTCATTACACCAGGCGAATGTAAAATCGGTATCATGCCTGGTTATATCCATATGGCAGGGCACGTAGGCGTTGTTTCCCGTAGTGGAACACTTACCTATGAAGCCGTTCATCAACTGACGACACGTGGCATTGGACAATCTTCTGCTGTAGGAATTGGGGGAGACCCTGTAAAAGGCTCCGAGTTCATTGATATCCTCAAACGGTTCAATGAAGATCCACAGACTCATGCGGTCATCATGATTGGTGAGATTGGTGGTACAGCTGAAGAGGATGCTGCAGATTGGGTACGTGAAAACATGACCAAACCGGTTGTTGGCTTTATCGGTGGCGTAACAGCGCCTCCAGGCAAACGGATGGGCCATGCTGGCGCTATTATCTCTGGCGGCAAAGGTACAGCCAAAGAGAAAATTGCGAAGCTGGAATCATGTGGAATCAAAGTAGCACCAACTCCTGCTGAGATGGGTTCGACTTTGGTGAGTGTACTTGAGGAACGCGGTATTTTGAATTTGTGCACGACACATTAATTCTTTTTCGTTATAATAGAAGAAACGGCTCGGAAATGATCTATTTCTGGTAGACCGACTATTATGGTTACGGAAAAGGTAAGCAACCTTTTGTCCTTGAACAGGGCGAAGGGTTGCTTTTTTGCGTTTTTTTACGGGAAAAGGGTGAGGAATTGTCTCTCATCTGCGTAAACGCTTGCATTCCGTGGTCACTTAACACACAATATGAGGGAAGATACTCTTCCCGCTCTGGGAGGTTTATGGTATGGAAGAACGATGGATCTTGTTTGGGTTGCATGAGATGGAGGGTATTGGCAAGAAAACAATCTCGAAACTGATTCTGGGACAACATGAATTACCCGATCTATTGAATTATGGGGAAAGCGACTGGGTCGCAGCAGGATTGCGCAAAGATCAGGCTGCACGTTTGACTAGCCAATTTACTATCGACTGGATTGAGAGTAAAAGAGAACACGTTTACAATCAGGGGATAGAGGTTATTACTTATCTGGATCAGAATTATCCCATATTAATGAAGGAAACCGTTCAGCCTCCCTGGGTAATGTATGCTCGAGGGGATGTTGGTTTGCTACACAATTCGTCTATTGCCATGGTGGGAACTCGTATGCCAACCGTGTATGGGCGTAAAGTTGGAGAAAAGCTGGCAGAGCAATTATGCAATGCAGGTCTGACGATTGTAAGCGGGCTTGCCCGCGGTATTGATAGCGTGTGTCATGAGGCAGTACTACGTGCTAAAGGAAAAACGATTGCAGTATTCGGAACCGGGATTGATAATATATACCCACCCGAAAATACAAGCCTCGCCGAGCGAATTGCGGAGACGGGTCTGCTTTTGTCGGAATATCCTCCAGGTACGAGAGCGCGCCAGGGATTATTTCCGGAACGGAATCGAATCATTGCCGGTCTGACACTGGGAACATTGGTTGTTGAGGCTGACATTCGCAGTGGTTCACTCATTACAGCAGATGCTGCGCTTGAAGCAGGCAGGGATGTGTTTGCAGTCCCTGGACCTATTACATCGCCGAAAAGTCGGGGAGCACACAATCTTATCCGTCAAGGGGCCAAATTGGTCACTTGTGCAGCAGATGTATTGGAAGAGTATCGATTGGGCTTGCCAAATGCAGAACAACTTCCTTACAATAGAGGACGTTCGACCGAAACAACCGAGCCTTCCGGGCGAGGGATATTCGCTGAGGTTAAGCTCTCTCCAGATGAACAACGCGTGATTTATCTGTTGGAACAGGGAGAACAATCATTGGATCAACTGGTTGAGCTGCTTGGTTGGGATTTTGGACATTTGCATTCAGTTCTGTTATCTTTAATCATAAAAAAGCAGATTAGCCAATTACCAGGCACTAAATACGCGAGGGTATGACGAAGCTACAACCTACGTAGTGCGTGGAAATATATAATTAGCAGAAGTTATTAACTATGCATAAGCTTACAGAAACAGTTTCATGACAGTTTCATGACTGAGAGGAGGATGAACCTATGGCGGATGCACTCGTAATCGTGGAGTCGCCCTCAAAGGCGAAGACGATAGGCAAATATTTAGGCAGCAAGTTCATCGTAAAAGCTTCGATGGGGCATGTTCGCGATTTGCCAAAGAGTCAGATCGGCGTTGAGGTAGAGAATGATTTTAATCCGAAATATATTACGATCCGCGGCAAAGGTTCAATTTTGAAAGAACTGAAGGATGCACGGAAGAAAGTAAAAAAAGTGTATCTCGCAGCTGACCCGGATCGCGAAGGTGAGGCTATTGCATGGCATTTGGCCCATGCCCTTGAACTGGACGATACGGCAGATTGCCGGGTTGTATTTAATGAAATTACAAAACAGGCGGTCAAAGATGCGTTCAAAACGCCGCGGAAAATCAATATGGATTTGGTTAACGCGCAGCAGGCAAGACGTATTCTGGATCGGCTCGTTGGATATAAAATTAGTCCGTTATTATGGAAGAAAGTGAAAAAAGGTTTGTCTGCAGGCCGGGTTCAGTCCGTGGCTGTTAAAATCATTTTAGATCGTGAAAATGAAATTGATGATTTTGAGCCGGAAGAATACTGGAGCATTACCGCCAAACTGACAGCAGACGGCAATCCGTTTGAAGCCAAGTTTCATAAACTGAACGGGGCCAAAACAGAGCTGGGCAGTGAAGCGGAAGTGCAAGCGATCCTGAAACAGATCGAAGGTGCAGACTTTACGATCAAGGAAGTTAAAGAGAAAGAACGGAGCCGTAACCCTTCCGCCCCGTTTACGACGAGTTCTTTGCAACAGGAAGCGGCGCGTAAATTGAATTTCAGAGCTTCCAAGACGATGTCGGTCGCCCAACAACTATATGAAGGTGTAGACCTTGGAAAAGAAGGCACAGTAGGTCTCATCACGTATATGCGTACGGACTCCACACGAATTGCGGCATCTGCACAAGAAGAAGCCAAAGAATATATCGTTGGTAAGTATGGTGAGCCATTTGCACCTGAGACTCCACGAAACTATTCCAAAAAAGCAGCTAATGCTCAGGATGCGCATGAAGCGATTCGTCCAACTTCAATTCTGCGTGATCCTGACTCAATCAAGTCATTCATGAGTCGCGATCAGTTCCGGTTGTATAAACTGGTATGGGAACGTTTTGTAGCGAGCCAGATGTCTTCGGCTATCCTGGATACACTCTCTGTAGATATTGCTGCGGGGGACACCATTTTCCGTGCAGCAGGTTCGAAGGTACGGTTCCAAGGTTTCATGAAGGTATATGTTGAAGGAAACGACGATGGTACCACCGATGAAGATCGTCTGCTGCCTCCGCTGAAAAGTGGAGATGTACTTGAGAAGCAGGAGATTGAGCCAAAACAGCATTTTACACAACCGCCACCACGATATACGGAGGCAAGGTTGGTTAAGACGCTTGAGGAATTGGGTATAGGGCGTCCGAGTACATATGCGCCAACACTGGAGACCATTCAGAAGCGCGGATATGTTGCAATTGAGGAAAAGAAATTCATGCCGACCGAGCTGGGTGAACTGGTCATCGAACAGATGGAAGAGTTTTTCCCGGAAATCCTGAATGTAGAGTTCACCGCAAACATGGAAGGTGATCTTGACCATGTGGAGGAAGGTTCCGAGGATTGGGTCAAAGTACTTGCAGAATTCTATGAATCTTTTGAGAAACGCCTTGAGTTTGCGGAAGAAGAAATGAAAGAAATCGAGATTGAAGACGAAGTATCGGATGAGATCTGTGAGAAGTGCGGCAAACCGCTGGTTTATAAACTCGGACGTTTTGGCAAGTTTCTTGCGTGCTCTGGCTTCCCTGATTGCCGGAATACCAAACCGATTATCAAGGATATCGGCGTGACTTGTCCGAAATGTAAGGAAGGTCATGTAGTTGAGCGTCGTAGCAAAAAAGGACGTATTTTCTACGGTTGTGACAAATATCCTGAATGTGATTTTGTCTCATGGGACAGACCTTCAGCCAAACCATGTCCAAGTTGCGGATCGCTAATGATTGAAAAGCGGAACAAAAAGGGAGCACGATTGCAGTGTACTTCATGTGATCATCAGGAGCCGGTGGATGAACCGGATGACGAATCAGCAGATTAGTATAAATGTGAATCAATTCAATTATAGTGAAATATGAAATTGCTTTATGGGGGTAAATGATTTTGACAAATGAACAACAAGTAACCGTTATTGGTGCCGGGCTGGCAGGAACAGAAGCGGCCTGGCAGATTGCAAGTCGCGGCGTACGCGTAAAATTATACGAGATGAGACCTGGTGTGAAAACGCCAGCTCATCATACGGATAAATTTGCAGAGCTGGTATGTAGCAACTCGCTGCGTGCGAATGGATTGACCAATGCAGTGGGTGTGTTAAAAGAAGAAATGAGAATGCTCAATTCTCTTGTATTGTCAGCAGCAGACAAACATGCAGTTCCTGCAGGTGGGGCACTTGCTGTGGACCGGGATGGATTTTCAGGTGAGATTACATCCACGTTGCACCAGCATCCGCTCATCGAAGTGGTGAATGAGGAACTAACTTCTCTGCCGGAAGATGGCATCGTTGTTGTTGCAACGGGGCCGCTGACTTCACCTGCATTGTCTGAGCAAATCAAGGCACTAATGGGTGAAGAGTATTTCTACTTCTATGATGCAGCTGCACCGATCATCGAAAAAGATTCAATTGATATGAACAAGGTATATCTGGCTTCCCGTTATGATAAGGGTGAAGCGGCATATCTGAACTGTCCGATGACAGAAGAAGAGTTTGATGTCTTCTATGAAGCTCTCATTACTGCTGAAGTCGCTCAATTAAAAGAGTTTGAGAAAGAAATCTACTTTGAAGGCTGTATGCCAATCGAAGTGATGATGAAACGCGGAAAACAGACGGCTCTGTTTGGTCCAATGAAACCGGTAGGTCTGGTTAACCCTCATACAGGAGAGTTGCCACATGCGGTTGTTCAGCTTAGACAGGACAATGCAGCTGGAACCCTGTATAACTTGGTGGGCTTCCAGACGCATCTGAAATGGGGAGAACAGAAACGTGTCTTTTCCCTTATTCCTGGACTTGAAAATGCAGAGTTCGTTCGTTATGGCGTAATGCACCGTAATACATTTATTAACTCTCCTAAACTGCTTCTTCCGACGTATCAGTTTAAAGAGCGTCCAAACCTGTTCTTTGCAGGTCAGATGACGGGTGTAGAAGGATATGTGGAATCTGCTGCATCAGGGCTTATTGCCGGCATGAACGCAGCCAAAGCAGCACTTGGGCAGGAACTGGTAGTATTGCCGGTAGAAACAACACTTGGCAGTATGGCTCAGTATATTACAACGGCTGACTTCAAGCACTTCCAACCAATGAACGCAAACTTTGGTTTGTTGCCGAAGCTTGAAACGAAGATTCGTAACAAAAAGGAAAAAAATGAAGCTCTTGCACAGCGTGCCCTGGATGGCATCACCAGTTTTGCTGCGGCAGAAGGTCTAACTGTTCCGGAACGCGTATAAATTATTCGTGGGAGGATGCTGATATCATGGATATGTCATTTCATGCTACAACGATCTGTGCTGTTCGTCATAATGGTAAGGCTGCAATCGCAGGAGATGGTCAGGTGACCATGGGCCAAAGTGTTGTGATGAAGAATACAGCCAAGAAGGTAAGACGTTTGTACCGCGGACAGGTTGTTGCTGGCTTTGCTGGTTCTGTGGCGGATGCGATCACCCTGTTTGAGAAATTCGAAGGTAAGCTGGAGGAGCACCATGGTAACTTGCAGCGTGCTGCTGTAGAGCTTGCCAAGGATTGGCGTCAGGATCGGATCTTGCGTAAGCTTGAGGCGCTGTTGATTGTGATGGACAAATCAGGTATGCTGCTCATTTCAGGCGGCGGGGAGATTATCGAACCGGATGATGACGTTATTGCTATCGGATCAGGTGGCAACTTTGCCTTATCTGCTGCGCGTGCGTTGAAACGTCATGCAGTAAACCTGGAAGCGAAAGATATTGCGCGTGAATCACTTCAGATTGCCTCGGAGTTATGTGTATATACCAATAGTAATATTATTGTAGAAGAGTTATAAGCCAAAGAAATCTCCCGTAGTGGAGCATGATTCTGTAATCTGCTCCAGGACGTCTAGGGGATTCTTTGTCCTTGTTAGGTAAAATAATTCAACATACTGGTAGGAGGGAAGCAATATGAATACTCAAGCGTTAACACCGAGACAGATTGTTGCAGAGCTTGACAAGTATATTGTAGGTCAAAAGAAAGCTAAAAAATCGGTAGCCGTAGCCCTTCGTAATCGTTATCGGCGTAGCCTTTTGCCTGAGCACACCCAGGACGACATTGTGCCTAAAAACATCTTGATGATTGGACCTACCGGTGTGGGTAAAACGGAAATCGCCCGTCGCCTTGCTAAACTGGTAGGTGCGCCATTTGTGAAAGTGGAAGCTACCAAATTCACCGAAGTAGGTTACGTTGGTCGTGACGTTGAATCGATGGTGCGTGATCTGATTGAGACATCACTGCGGATGGTGAAGCTGGAGCGGACTGAAAAAGTGAAAGACAAAGCTGAAGAAGCTGCCAACGAACGAATTGTACATATTCTGGCTCCTTCACAGTCTAAGTCCAAGAATCAGCGTAATCCCTTTGAGATGATCTTTGGTAATAATGGCAACAACGTTCAGGAACAGGATGAGCCAGAACCGGATACTGGGGTTGCCGAACGCCGCCGTAAGATCAAATTTGATCTGTTGTCCGGCAAGTTGGAGGATGACATCATTGAGATTGATGTTGAAGACACTGCGCCTAACATGATGGACATGTTTGCTGGACAAGGTAATGATCAGATGGGCATGAACATGCAGGAGATGTTTGGCAGCCTCTTACCTCGTCGTACGAAAAAACGTAAACTCGCTATTAAAGAAGCACGTAAAGTATTGATCCAGGAAGAAGCAGGGAAATTGATCGACATGGATGATGTTACCCAAGAGTCCATTCGCCGGGCGGAGCAGACAGGTATCATATTCATTGATGAAATCGACAAGGTTGCCAGTCAAGGACGCGGTAGTGGACCCGATGTATCCCGGGAGGGTGTTCAACGGGATATTCTGCCTATCGTAGAGGGCTCTACAGTAATGACGAAGTATGGTCCTGTCAAAACCGATTATATTCTGTTTATGGCAGCTGGAGCATTCCATGTTGCCAAACCTTCTGATCTGATTCCTGAGCTTCAGGGGCGCTTCCCAATTCGTGTGGAACTAAGTAGTCTTACACTGGAGGAGTTTGTATCCATTCTGACTGAACCGCAAAATGCATTGACCAAGCAGTATGTTGATCTACTGCGCACCGAGAATATTGAGATTGAGTTCTCGGATGAGGCCATTCGCGAGATTGCCAAATTGGCCGAATCCGTCAATCAAAATACAGAAAATATAGGTGCACGTCGACTGCATACGATTCTTGAGAAGCTTTTGGAGGATTTATCCTTTGAGGCACCTGAGCTTACACTGGAACGTATGGTGATCACTCCGGAGTATGTCCGGGAGAAATTAAATGATATTGCGCTTGATCGTGATTTGAGTCAGTATATCCTGTAACATGGAATTAGCAATGTAGTTGTTAAAATGATGCTATAAATGAACGGTATGCAAGAAAGTAGAGAACATTTATGTGATCCACAAAGGGAAGCGATCCTTTAGCGAATCACAAAGGCCCTCTTACTTGACGCATATCGTTTATTTTTGTTTCTATCTAAAGGATTTCGATGTTACAACCGATAAAAGATGTGGGGTTGTTATAAGGATCGACAAAACCTAGGACTTGTGCCGCATGTATACGGATTTAAAACCTATCGGAGTGGTAGTTATTCTTCGTTTCCATAACCAATGATTCCCATTAAAAGAATTTTTCTTATTCCAAGTCTGGTCATCGGTTTAGTCGATGGATTGGTAAATGTTGCGTAAATGCGCAAAATGATGAATTGTAGAAAAGTTTGAAGCCACTAATTGTTTTCTTAAAATTAAAATATATAGACTCCACTTAATTGTTAAGAAAGTGTTGTGTAGGAAGGACGAGTTTTCTTCATCATTGAAAGATAACTTGTCAATTGATTAATATATAGCTTTGTATGTATACCTATCATATTGTCCTTAAACCCTTAGTACAACGGCAAAAAATTCTAACATTATCAATTATGAAATATTCGAAAATATACATAATTACGGGCGTTGTAAGCTCATGTTGAGGCTTGAAAGTTTTTTTTAATTTAAAGAATGTTTAAGAACAATAAGGGAGAGTATTAACATACTTTTGTTTTGGGCCCGAACATTTACGAAAAAATTCATAATTTGCAGAAAATACACAAAAAGCCCCGTCTTTCAGAAAAGATAGGGCTTTTTTCTTATTGTAATAAATCCCAAACTCGAAGAAACTTATGTTATACGACAACATCAGAGTTAATTCTACTTAAGTCCTAGAAAACCGTGTAAAGACGAATGTTTTTGTCGAAAAAAACATAAGAATTTTCAAGGGAAAAGATTCAATCTTTTTCCATTACTTCTAAAGAGAGGAGGGGGATTGTGAATCTTTTAAACGATATCAGCTTTAAAAGATTGCAAGGTGCACTCGATGCGTCCAATATCAGACAACGAACGATTGCTGACAACATCGCGAACGCCGATACCCCGTATTTCAAGCGCTCGGACGTTTCTTTTGAAGAAATGTTGCAAGGGCAAATGAATGGAGATATGCCTGTTCTTAAAGGTAAAGTAACTGATGCAAGGCATTTTGTCATAGGTCCTTCCTCTTCCGTACCAACGCCAGTAGTTAATATGGACCAGTCAACCTCCATGAATAACAACGAAAACAATGTCGATATCGACAGAGAAATGAGTCTTCTGGCGGAGAATCAGTTGCGTTATAACGCTTATATTCAGCAAGTGAACGAACAAATTAAAATTATGCGTGTTGGCGTGGAAGGGAGATAACCTAAATTGAACATTAGTAATAGTTTTAGCATCAGTAGCTCAGCTCTGACAGCCCAACGGTTGCGGATGGACGTTATATCTTCCAACATTGCCAACGCAGAGACGACGCGCGCGAGCGTATCCAATGGTGAAGCAGTTCCTTACAAACGTAAAATGGTTGTGCTTGAGCCGAATAAAACGTCATTTGGTACGATGCTGCAAAATCAGATGAGAGGTAGCGGTTCAGGAGATGGCGTAAGAGTAACGGAGATTCGCGAGGATCAGTCACCTTTGAAGCCTGTGTATGACCCTTCTCATCCGGATGCCAACGCAGAAGGATATGTATTTATGCCTAATGTGGATATTGCGAAAGAAATGGTCGACATGATCTCTGCTTCGCGTTCCTATGAAGCAAACGTAACAGCACTGAATTCAACCAAAGCGATGATCTCCAAAGCTTTGGAAATTGGAAGATAATCTGCTTTGAAATGAAAATAAGAAAAATAAAAACCAGGGATGAAGGGGAGGGACATTAATGATTCAGAACAACATGTTTAGCACACAGGGGATACAACCGCTACAGATGAAGAGTGCAACCGAAAGTAAGCCTTCTACACCAGCCGAAACCATTCAGAGCTTCGGTACATACTTACAGAATGCATTAGGGTCCGTTGCAGCACAGGAGACTCAATCGCATGAAATGTCGAATCAATTTTTGGTCGGCAAAGCGAATGTGGATCAGGTGATGATTGCTTCAGAACAGGCCTTGTTAAGCCTACAACTCACAACTCAAGTCCGAAACAAAGTGGTCGAAGCATACCAAGAAGTTATGCGAACGCAGTTATAAAATAACCTACTTGCGCTTCGATAATAGCGCTGATCATTACAACAAAGCAGCTGCGATGCTGCTCCTGATCGTCAACCTATGAAACGGTTAGGGTTGAGTAAGGACAGACTAAGCAAAGTTTCGGATGGGGTGACAGAGTGAATGAGAGAATCGCCCAGTACAGGGATAAGGCATCCCAGTATTGGAATAGTTTTAGCAAAAAGCAAAAAATATTATTTATATCCACCTTCCTATTCCTGATTTTGGCTGCTGTTGTACTCACGATGCAATTGTCCAAGACGGAATATGAAGTTGCTTTTACAGATTTGAATGCAAGTGATTCAGCGGGCGTTATCAGTTATCTTGATTCATCTAGCATTCCATACAAATTGAGTTCAGATGGCAAGACCATATCCGTACCGAGTACAAGTGTTGCAATTGCAAAGGTGAATGTTGGATCTCAAGGAATTATTCAGAATGGTTCATTAGGATATAAGTCATTCGAGGAGTCATCATCGCCGATCGGGATGACGGATAAAGAGTTTGATGTAAAGTACAACAACGCTATAAACGGAGAAGTTGAACAGTTACTTCAGCGGATGCAAGGGATACAGGATGCTAAAGTACTCGTTAATATGCCGAAAGATAACATCTTTGCTGGTTTAGAAGAACAAGACAAAGCATCAGCATCGGTAGCTCTCCAATTCAAACCGGGTTATCACCCCAATCAGGCAGCGGTAGATGGCTACTTTAACTTGGTTAAGACTGCAATTCCTAATCTGCCTGTTGAGAACATCACGATTACAAACACAGATGAAGCAGAATTGATTCCAACTGCCCGAGGTGGCAGTGGCGGGTTGTCTTCCGAAGTCCAAGAGAACATGGCATTACAGAAAAAGTTTGAAAACGATGTCCGTAATAACGTAAAGCAATTCCTTTCCCAGATTGTAGGCGAAGACAAAGTTAATGTTTTGGTAGCCTCCAAGCTTAATTTTGACAAAGAAACACGTAAGGAAAATCTGGTCACACCTGTTGATGTAGATAATATGAAAGGCATCGAGATCAGTGTGCAGGAGATTCAAAAGAGCTACACTGGCGCAAGCAACCCAACAGGTGGAGTTGCTGGCACAGGACAAGAGGAAGTTCCGGGTTATCCATCATCTGATGCAGCCGGTAACTCTACCTCCGAAGAATCATCAAGCACTATAAACTACGATGTTAATCGAATCGCCAAGGATATTATTTCCAGTCCATATACTGTAAAAGACTTAACCATTAACGTTGCAGTTGAACCACCGAATGGAGAAACAGAATTACAGGGACCGGTTCAGGACGCAATTGAGAACATTTTGGTTAACATTGTTCGTGCTTCACTGGCAGACTCAGGCACTGTAATAAGTGACGCCGATCTGACAAAGAAAGTTTCAGTCATGTCACAAGGATTCCAGACTGCCTCTGCAGACAATACAGGTTTCCAGCTTTCCTCAACGATGATGTGGGGTGGAGGCGCACTCATAGCGGCATTGATCGCAGCGGTAGTTATCTTGTTAGTACGCCGTCGCCGCAAACAAAACGAAGTCGAAGAAGAAGAGATTCCTCTTCCAATAGCAACAGAGTTCCCGTCCATTACGCTGGACAGTGTAACGAACGAAAGTCAGGTGCGCAAACAATTGGAGAGTTTGGCCAAGAAAAAGCCAGACGAATTCGTCAATCTGCTGCGTACATGGCTGGCTGACGAATAGAGGTGAACGCATTGGCGAAGGCAAGCAGTCAAGGTTTGACTGGAAGACAAAAAGCAGCAATTTTGTTGATTACATTAGGTCCGGAAGTATCGGCTCAGATCTTCAAACATCTGCGTGATGAGGAGATTGAGCAACTTACGTTGGAAATTGCCAACGTGCGCAAGGTTGATTCTTCCGAAAAGGACATGATCATGGCCGAGTTTCACCAGATCTGTCTGGCGCAGGAATATATTTCTCAGGGCGGTATCAATTATGCGAGAGAAATCCTGGAGAAAGCTCTGGGTTCATCAAAAGCACTTGAAGTCATTAACCGTTTGACAGCTACGCTGCAAGTCAGACCATTTGACTTTGCGCGCAAAGCAGATCCGAACCAAATTTTGAACTTTATTCAGAATGAAAGCCCGCAAACGATTGCCTTGGTTCTGTCTTACCTGCAATTCGAACAGGCAGCAGCGATTCTATCATCCTTGCCACAAGAGAAACAGGCAGATGTCGCTCGCCGGGTGGCTGTTATGGATAGTACTTCGCCGGAAGTCATCTCTCAAGTGGAGCGGGTTCTGGAACAGAAACTATCTTCTACCGTAACGCAGGATTACACGAATGCGGGTGGTATCGAATCGATCGTTCAGATTCTGAACGGAGTCGATCGTGGTACAGAGCGTACCATTTTGGACTCGCTTGAAATTCAGGATCCTGAGCTTGCAGAGGAAATCAAAAAACGCATGTTTGTATTCGAAGATATCGTCAATGTGGATGATCGTTCGATTCAGCGCATTATTCGGGATATCGACAACGCAGATTTGCAGCTGGCACTCAAAGTGGCAAGCGAAGAAGTTCGGGATGCCGTGTTCCGGAATATGTCGAAACGGATGTCCGAGACATTCAAAGAAGAGATGGAATTCATGGGACCTGTGCGATTGCGTGATGTTGAGGAAGCTCAGACACGTATCGTAGGAACGATACGCAGATTGGAAGAAGCCGGTGAGATCATTATCGCACGCGGTGGAGGAGATGATATCATTGTCTAATTTGATTAAATCTTTCCAGTATGTACCCGTTGATGACCGCAAAAAACTTGAAAATCATCATCATTATGGTGGTACTGAGGAGTCTGAAACGGAATTATACGGTGACAGTGCTGAAGGTTCTGAAGCAGAAACGCTTCAAGCACGCGTGGACGAAGAAACACAACGTCTTACCGCAGAAATGCTGGAAGATGCCAAGGAGTTTGCAGAAAAGCAAGTACGTGAAGCTTCAGAAGAGGCAGAGCGCATGCTTCAAGAGGCCCGTGAACAGATCGACAGCTGGTGGCAGGAACAACGACAACAGGATGAACATCTGACTGAAGTGCTTCGTTCACAAGGTTTCCAACAGGGTTTTGAAGAAGGCAAAGTACAAGCTGAACTGGATCTCCAGGTGCAGATCGAAAAGATGATGATTGAAGCCCAGGAAGTGCTCAAGGAAGCTTATGTAGCTAAAGATCAGATCATTCAGGAAGCCGAACCGTTCCTCGTGGAGCTCGCTTGCGGGATCGCTGAGAAAGTCATTGATAAGCAACTTACCATTGAACCCGATCATACATTGGAACTGATTCGTCAGAGTTTGTCACGTAAACGGGAGCAGGGTTTGATCACACTCTGTGTGGCACCTGATCAGTTTACATTTGTACAGGCAGCTCGTGAAGAATTGTCTCTGTCCATTGACTCTCAAGCAGAATTGCAGATTTTGCCTGATTCAACGGTCAAAGATAAGGGATGTGTCATTCGTTCTTCGTTCGGAAGTGTAGATGCGAGAATTGATACACAGCTTGCTGAGATTAAAAAAGAACTGGTCCGCATAGCACTTGAGGATGAGGAGCGAAGAAATCAACATGAAGGTTCTTAGTTCACAGCGATATATGGAACATTTGCGCCAATTCGATCCTGTTCGTATTAACGGCAAAGTTACTCAGGTCATTGGTCTTATGGTGGAGTCAGAAGGGCCAGATGCAAGTATCGGTGACGTATGTTATATCTATCCTGGTAAATCGGCCAAGCCTCTTCAAGCCGAAGTTGTTGGGTTTCGAGATAACAAAGTGCTGCTTATGCCACTGGGTGAACTTCAATCCATCGGTCCTGGTTGCGATGTAGTAGGTACGGGGAAACCACTCGGCGTTCAGGTAGGCTCCGAATTGCTCGGTAAAGTATTGGACGGACTTGGACAACCGCTGGACGGTTCCCTCCTTCCATCAAGAATGCCAATGTACTCTACCTCCAATACGCCGGTCAATCCAATGGATCGTCCACGTGTACTTGAAACGATGGGTGTTGGTGTAAGAGCTATCGACGGATTGTTGACCGTAGGTAAGGGACAGCGTGTAGGTATTTTTGCCGGTTCTGGTGTTGGTAAGAGTACATTGATGGGGATGATTGCTCGTAATACAGCAGCAGATGTCAATGTCATCGCGCTTGTGGGTGAGCGTGGACGAGAGGTGCGCGACTTTATTGAACGGGATCTGGGTCCGGAAGGACTGGAACGCTCCGTAGTCATTGTTGCAACTTCAGATCAGCCTGCCCTGATTCGGATTAAGGGAGCAGTTATTGCGACCACTATTGCAGAGTATTTCCGAGATCGTGGAATGAACGTGATGCTCATGATGGATTCGGTAACCCGATATGCTATGGCACAAAGGGAAGTGGGTCTTGCCGTAGGTGAACCTCCGGCAATGAGAGGATATACGCCATCGGTTTTTGCAAGTTTGCCCAAACTGCTTGAACGGGCGGGTACAGGACCTACCGGTTCGATTACAGCCTTTTACACCGTTCTGGTCGATGGGGATGACATGAATGAACCAATCGCGGATGCGGTAAGGGGTATTCTGGATGGACACATTGTGTTAAATCGATCCATTGCAAATAAAGGTCATTTTCCAGCAATTGATGTGCTAGCCAGCATAAGTCGTGTTATGAAGGATATTGCTCCGGAAGAGCAGTTGGAAGCCGTTAATAATATGAAACGTTTGATGGCTGTGTACAAAGAATCGGAAGATTTGATCAATATTGGGGCTTACCAGCGGGGATCAAATGCAGCCATAGATGAATCGATAGATCAGATTGATAGTATATGGAACTTTACCAAGCAGAAAGTCGACGAGAAAGTCACCTTAAGTGAAGTACAGGAACGTTTGATTCTTGAATTTGCAAGGAGATGAATGGGTAAACGATGAAATTTCGATATCATTTCCAGAAAGTTGTTGACCTGAAGAGTAATGAAAAAACACAGGCAGAGTGGATGTTATCCACAGCGATCGGTAAACTTCAGACGGAGGAAGAACATCTGATACAACTTCTTAATGATAGAAGTAATCTGATCGGCATTATCCAATCTGCTACGGAAAATACAGCGTCTGTAAACAGTCTGCAGGAGATGCAGCGTTATGTACATCACCTTGACGAGTGCATTTCACGCAAAAACAGTGATGTTAAACATGCTCAGGTCAATGTGCAGCGGAATCAGACGTTTCTAAACGGTAAGATGATTGACGAAAAAGTATGGCTTGGAGCGAGAGACAAGGCCAAAATCAAATTTCAGCAGGAGATGCTCCTCCGGGAACAGAACGATCTGGACGAGATGGCTACTGTACGCTTCGCTGCCAAAGCCGGACGCGCGAATTGATGTGAGCCGGACGCGAAGTTGTCTCGTGAAGGAGGAATGAACGATGGCTGTTAAAGATGATAGCGACATGGAAAAAGAGTCGGGAGGCGGTTGGGAAAAATTTCTCATGATTTCAATCCCGATTGTATTCACCGTAGTTTTGCTAGGTGTATTACTTACGCTATTTAATGTAGATATTCGTAATAATTTGTTTGAATTCGCCAACAAGATACCGGTAGTCAAGGAATGGGTACCTGATCCTGTTCTGGATCCTGAGAAGGAGAAGCTGGATAAGAGTGAACAGCAGGTTGAAAGTGCTGAAGCCACAATCGAAAAGCTGAAATCCCAGGTAACTGCCAAAGAAACAGAGCTCAAGGCAGCACAGGAAGCAACAACAACCGAAGCGAAGAAGGCCACTGACCTTCAGAAGAAGTTGGATGATGCGGAAAAAGCGGCTGAAACGGCTACGGCAACAACGCCGGAAACGGAATCCGATTATCAAAAACAAATTAAAGATTTGGCTAAAATGTATGCTGACATGAGTCCAAGTAAAGCTGCACCTATTTTGCAAAATATGACGAATGAGGAAATGGTATTGTTGTTGAATGCCATGCAGTCATCCGCTCGGACCAAGGTGCTTGAAAAGATGGACCCGAAAACAGCAGCCGATGTCACCATGATGATGAAGGATGCCAAACCGTCCGGGGATCTGGCACTGGATGCGCTGCAATCCAGATTGAAGAAAGAAACCGCAGCAACTTCAACTGCATCCACAACGACAAGCAAAAACCTGGATAAAAACCAGCTTAGTCAAACATTTGCTTCGATGTCTGCTTCAAGTGGTGCCAAGCTATTATTGGAAACATACAAGTTAAGTCCTGACAAAACATTGACCATCCTGAATTCAGTAGATGATGCAACACGCTCTCAATTGCTTGAGAACATGTCTTCAGAGGACTCGGTTGAAACTGCAAAAATTTTGAACAGATTAATGGGCAACAAGTAGAAATGATTAAACTGTATAACCGAGAGGAGGTGAAAAAAATGTCGATTGTATATCAAATGGCATCCACAGCATCTGCAACAGGAGCAGGTCAGACAACCGGAGCACAATCGAAAGGTTCAGCTGCAGGGGCTAGTGGTGAATTTCTCCAAACTCTTGCACAGTCATTATCCGGAGGAAACACAGAAGGTGATAGTTCAAGCGCTACTGGAAGTTTAACAGCCAATCCATTGGTGTTTTCCTTTGCTACAAGTGAAGAAGGAGAAGCGACATCAATCACGGATATACTGAATTCATTGTTCACGGACTTGGATTCGCTTGACGAAGCTTTGGAAAATGACCCAGCTCTACTTGCAGGTTTGCAAACGCTGATTCAACAGATGTATACACAATTAAGTAATCCTTCAGGTACTAATGCAGAAGGTTCCGACGAGTCTTCGAACGGAGCGGAAAGCGTAAAAAAAGTACCCGCAATTGAACTGTCGCAGCATCCGGCAGCAGTACGTTTTGTTCTGCAAGATATGCTTACACAATTACTAGCTGGAATGAATGATTCTGAGAGTAACGTTGCGAAGAACGCTCCTGAATTCAAACATTTGTTACAATCTCTGCAGAGTCAGCTTCAAGAGGCTGGAGTGGATACCACTAATAACAAAGGATGGACTGAACTGAAATCCATACTGGATACATTGACTGCAGTTAAGGATCAGACTGCACAGGTCGCTCCAAGTACTTCGCTTCAAACATCCAAACAGGATTCGGTCGTACCACAAGTTCTTGTTGCCGCAGTGGCGAATTCTGGAACCCAGGTGAAAGCTGAGGCTGAGACAACATCTGTTTCAAATGCAGGTGGAGAAGTGGAACACTCAACCATCATTACTGCAGGAGAGCTCTCCTTGCGTTCATCAGGTACAACAGCAGGCAAACCGGCTGAACCTGTAATGCAAACATCACGGTTTGCCAAGGAAATGACACAGTTTGTTGTTAACAAGCTGGATATTGTCCAGCAAAAAGGATTTTCCGAGGCGACCATCTCACTTCGACCTGAGCATCTAGGGAAGTTGGATGTTCAAATTACCTTGCAGAACGGGCAGTTGGTTGCACGGTTTATGACTGAGCATACGATGGCTAAAGACATGCTTGAACAACAAATGACGCAGCTGCGTTCTTCACTTCAAGCCCAAGGAATTCAAGTGGAACGACTTGAGGTTACACAGAACAGTTCAATCGGATCACAGATGTATCAGGACGGAGGCCGTCATCCGGGAAGTAACTCTCAGCAACAACGCCGTTCGCGCGAGCGTGAGGAACAATCGGATGATGCTATAGCTACAGCAGGGATTCAAGAAGAATTGCGTAACTGGCGTAGCGAGCAAGTCGAAGGAACTGAATTACAGAGAGATACGTTTAGTGCTAAGGCTTAAACAGAAATGAGGTGAACAATATGGCTAATGAAATTGTTTCAATGAATAATACCTGGCCGAACTATTCGGCAGCCAATAAAGCAACCACAAGTGCTGCAACAAAAGAATTGGGTAAAGATCAGTTTCTAAAAATCCTGATTACCCAGCTGCAAAATCAAGACCCGATGCAGCCGATGGAGGATAAGGAATTTATCGCTCAAATGGCACAGTTCAGCTCAGTGGAACAACTGGTCAATATTTCTACCCAGCTTAAAACATTGAACCAGTCCCTTGGTGCTGTATCCGGTATGATTGGCATGGAGGTAAGTTGGCTTTCTTCTAATAAAGATGATAACGGAACTCTTCGTCAGGGTATTGTAGATTCCATCATTGTAAGAGATAGCGTTCAATACGCAAAAGTGGGCAACGACGAGATTAAGCTGGATGAGATCATTCAGGTGAATTATCCAAAACAGGCAGAAGAGAGTCAAACTCCGGTACAGAACGTTCAGGATGTAACCCCAGAAACGAACGAGAGCCAGGAAGTTGAATCATCCGCTGAAACAGGTGATACGGAAGATAGCGGGAAAACGATATGAGTGATCGCATAACGGTTGGACAATTATACGCAGGCCCGATTACACCGAATATGCTTCAAAGACCTAAAACGGGAGAAGCTTCGGCTATACCCGAAAAACCTTTTGCAAAAGTGCTGGAAGATAATCTTCTGAAATTGAGCAATCATGCTGCCAAACGTTTGGAACAACGTGGCATTGAACTCAAGACCGAGCAAATGGAACAGATTGGTTCTGCTTTGGACAAAGCTGCTGCTAAAGGAGCCAAAGAGTCATTGATTTTAATGCAAGATATGGCTTTTATCGTCAATGTCAAAAATCGTACTGTGGTTACAGCTATGGATAGTGAGAGCATGAAGGATAATGTGTTTACTCAGATTGATAGTGCCGTAATCATTTCTTGACCGGCTGGCCCTTCTCGGGAGCCGGAATGCCGCTGACCGACTGATGCGGTAACCAAATGAAGACTGGGAGGATTTTTAAAAATGTTGAAATCAATGTACTCAGGCGTTTCCGGGATGCGGGGTTTTCAAACCAAACTCGACGTAATTGGTAACAATATTGCGAACGTAAACACGGTTGGCTTCAAAGGCAGTCGGGTTATGTTCAAAGATATTATGAGCCAAACCACTTCAGGTGTGACTGCGCCTGGTGATGCAACCGGTGGTGTGAATGCAAAACAAATTGGTCTAGGTGTATCTGTAGGATCTATTGATACATTACATTTGGCGGGAAGTCCAATGACAACAAACAACCCAACAGATATGCGGATTAATGGAGATGGATTCTTCTTGGTACGTTTAAGTGAAGATCAGGAAGTACCTTACCTGACTCGTGCGGGGGATTTCCATGTGGATGCTGCACGTAACCTTTTGACATCCGATGGATTGTTTGTTCTGGATAACGGTGGTGGAAATATTACGATACCTGATGATGTTGTTTCCTTCACGATTGGTCAGGATGGTACGATCAATCAAACTATGGCGGATGGAACAGTTGAAGCGGGAGCACAACTTGGAATCGGAAAAGTGGTCAATCCGGAAGGTTTAGAGAAGATCGGCGGTAATCTATACCGTATGACAGCAAATGCCAATCCCGATGGTGAGCTTGAAATTTTGACAGCGAATGATGCCGAAAATGGAACTGGCTCTATTATCACAGGACAGCTCGAAATGTCTAATGTGGATCTGACAGGAGAGTTTACTGAGATGATCGTAGCTCAGCGTGGATTCCAGGCAAACTCCCGGATTATTACAACGTCGGATGAAATACTTCAGGAAGTTGTTAACCTGAAACGTTAATAGCTGATTAATGAATTTTTAAAACGTGGGGGAGCTTGCTCCTCCCACTCTGATCAAGGGGGCTTAGCATGATTTCGGTTACGCGGTTAAATGGTTCTCCCATGTGGTTAAATGCGCTGATGGTTGAAATTGTTGAAGAAACGCCGGATACGTATATTACTCTGGTAACTGGAAAGAGACTGATTGTGCTTGAAAAAGCTGATGACGTTATTTCCAAGATTAAAGATTACAACCGTGAAATCGGGGTTCAGGCAGCCACTATTAAAGTGCAGCAAACGGAGGAATCCTGATGAAAAAAATGATGCCCTGGCTTGCAACAATGTTGCTGGCAATAACACTCATTGTGGTGGTTGTGTTTGTATTTATGCAAGGACAGAACGGGAATAAGGACGACACACATACGGCGGCAGCTTCAGAAGCCAAGAAGATGACTGCGGATGAGATTGTAGAGGTTTCCTCTGAACTTGGAGAAATTAAAACCAATTTGGCTGATACGGATCATGTTGTAATTGTCAGCTTCTCTTTCAAGTTGACTGACAAAACTGCAAAAGAAGATTTTGAGAAAATCAAAGAAATTGTGGTAAAACCAATCATCATTCAGACGCTTGCAGATACGAAATCTGAGGAACTGGCTACAGCGAAGGGCCGGATATTATTTAACGAGAAATTGACCGGTCTTATTAATGAAGCTTTACCAGAAGGTAATCTAAGTAGTACGAGCTTTTCATCTATTGTGATAGCAACGATGTAAATGAACAGAACATGCTGTAGACCTGTAAGGGGGTGAGAACATGGTGGATGTATTATCACAAAATGAGATTGACGCCCTATTAGCAGCCCTTTCTTCTGGTGAAATGGACGCAGAAGAATTGAAGAAGGAAGAAACTCAGAAGAAAATCAGATCGTACGATTTTAAGCGGGCAGTGCGTTTTTCCAAAGACCATATCAGAAGCTTGACTCGTATTCACGAAAACTTTGCACGCTTTCTCACCACTTATTTTTCAGCCCAACTGCGGACGTTCGTTCAAATCAATGTCGTTCAGGTCGAACAGTTGCCTTATGATGAGTTTATCCGTTCTATTCCTAAGATGACGATATTGAACATTTTTGAAGCGGAGCCACTACAGGGACGAATGGTGATGGAAGTCCATCCGAACGTGGGATATGCGATGTTGGATCGCCTGCTTGGTGGAACCGGGAGTGCTCCAACAAAGATTGCATCCATGACGGAGATTGAAACGACCATCATGGAACGAATATTCAGCCGTGCATTTGAAAGTTTGCAAGAAGCATGGAAGACCGTGTTGGATATTACCCCGAGGATGGAAGCACTCGAGACCAATCCGCAATTTATGCAGATTGTATCTCCCAATGAGACCATTGCTCTGATCTCGCTCAGTACCAAAATTGGTGACACGACAGGCATGATCAATCTATGTATACCGCATGTCGTTCTTGAACCTATTATGTCACGGTTGTCAACTCATCAGTGGTTTGTTTCGGAGAAGAAAACGAGAGCTCCGGAGGAGTATGATGCTCTAAAAGAGCGTGTGAACAAAGCCAAGTTACCAATCGTTGCGGAATTGGGAGAATCGAGAATTTCAATTGCAGAATTTCTGGGTCTGTCCGTTGGTGATGTCATTACGTTGAACAAACCAGTTGATGAGGGACTTTCCATTAAAGTGGGTGACAAACTGAAATACATGGGCAGTCCGGGGACAATCAAAGACCGTGTGGCTGTGCAAATAGACAAGATTGTCACCGAAGGAGTTGAAGAATTTGACGAGTAAGGATTATTTATCCCAAGAAGAAATCGATGCTTTGCTCAGGCAATCGGAATCGATAAACAGCTCGGAACCCGCTGAAAAGACGGTTGATGATTTTTTGACCGAGCTGGAGCAGGATGCCTTGGGGGAGATCGGTAACATTACATTTGGTAGCGCGGCAACAGCATTATCCACGCTATTAGGCCTCAAAGTAGATATTACAACACCTAAAGTTTCTATCATTAGTCGAACGCAGTTTGAAGAAGCTTTTCCTAAGCCGCATGTTGCCGTTCATGTCAATTACGTGGATGGATTCGAAGGCATTAACTCACTTGTTATCAAGAAGAGAGATGCTCAAGTCATCGCTGATTTGATGCTGGGTGGCGAAGGAAATCCGGTCGATGAAGAACTGAATGAAATCCATATTAGTGCGGTACAGGAAGCGATGAACCAGATGATGGGTTCCTCTGCAACCTCAATGTCCACGATTTTTAATCGTTTTGTGAATATTTCCCCTCCGGGAATCGATATTCTCAATCTGGAGAGTGGAGAGGGTGTAAGTAATCTTCCAGCAGATGAGACCCTCATTCAAGTTTCATTTCGTTTGTTGATCGGGGATCTGATCGATTCCAATCTGATGCAGTTGCTTCCAGTGCATTTTGCCAAAAACATGGTAGATATGCTGATTGGAGGCGCTCAGGAGTCAACTGCCAGCGCACCAGTGGCATCAACACCTGAACCTGCACCAGCAGCTGTACCAGCAACGCCACCACCGGTTGCGGAGCAGCCGCCCGTTCAGCACCAACAGGCTCCACAGGCTCCACAACAGCCTGCTCAGGACTATAACGGATATGGACAGGTCCCGATGGGTATGCCTCAAGGAATGCCGCCACAGCAGCCGTATGGCATGCCACCGCAGCAACCTTATGGTGCACCTCAACATTACGGTGGAATGCCAAATAGGAATGTTAACGTACAACCAGTTCAATTTGCCAATTTGCAAAATGGGGCGTATGGGCAGGTAGACGAAAACAATTTGAATTTATTGATGGACATTCCCCTTAAAGTCACCGTAGAATTAGGAAGGACCCAGAAGCAAATTAAAGATATTTTGGAACTGTCACAGGGTTCGATTGTCGAACTGGATAAGTTAGCCGGGGAACCTGTCGATATTTTGGTGAATAACAAACTGATCGCCAAGGGAGAAGTTGTTGTTATTGACGAAAACTTTGGTGTTCGTGTTATAGATATCGTTAGCCAATGGGACCGAATTCAGAAATTACAATAAGCACAATTTAGGGAGGACTTGAATCAAGATGGCAAACCGAATTTTAGTCGTAGACGACGCTGCATTTATGAGAATGATGATCCGGGACATTTTGTCCAAAAATGGATATGAGGTTGTTGGTGAGGCACAGGATGGCTCACAAGCAATTGAGAAATTTAAAGAGCTTCGTCCGGATCTGATCACAATGGATATTACGATGCCTGAGATGGATGGCATTGCAGCTTTGAAAGAAATCAAGAAGATTGATGCTAACGCTAAAGTAATTATGTGCTCCGCGATGGGTCAACAAGCGATGGTAATCGACGCTATTCAAGCAGGTGCTAAAGACTTTATTGTTAAACCGTTCCAATCTGATCGGGTTATTGAAGCGATTAGCAAGACACTGGGCGTTTAAGAGACATGATGATGGCTCAGGGTGATTTTCCAGAAACAGCTGGCGCGGGAGCCAATTATTATTTACAGCTTGTATGGGTGATTGTTGTCCTGGCCGTCATCCTGGTCCTTATTGTTTATCTGATCCGGTTCTTAAACAAACGGAATCAGCAAATGTTCCGGCACGGCACAATTCGTACTCTTGGCGGGGTTGGACTGGGACAAAACAAGTCGCTGCAAATTATAGAAATTGGTGGGAGTGTATATCTGCTTGGTGTAGGTGAAGACATCCAGTTGATAGATAAGGTTTCGGATCTGGAAGAGGCGCAAAGAATCATTGATTCCTTCGAACGAGATGCTGCTGCACAACAAGGGAATCTGTCACCTCTCATTGCCAAGCTCACAAAACGCTTCCGTAAAGATGAACCGCCGCGGGAAATGGAACTGGAGGACACAACTTCTTTTCACGAAATGTTTGAATCCAAACTTCGGCAGATGCCTAACCGTAAAGAGAAGATGGAGAAGCTCCTGGATAAAGACAATACTACAGATCGGTCGAGGGATTCATGAAGAAAAAGATTTGGTTAGCGTGTTGTTTGCTAGGACTTATCAGTCTAGCTTCTGTTACAGTTGCCTTTGCCGAGCCCATTCCGAATATTGATATTCAAATCGGAAACGGTGACGGAGGGACACCAAGCACAAGTTCATTGTCCATCATTCTGTTAATTACTGTGCTTAGCATTGCACCAGCAATGCTTGTACTGATGACCAGTTTTACTCGGATTGTGATTGTGCTCGGTTTTGTACGTACATCTTTGGGTACACAACAAATGCCACCCAATCAGGTTTTGGTTGGCTTGGCACTATTTCTGACACTTTTCATTATGTCGCCGACGTTGTCTTCCATAAATCAGGTAGCGCTTCAGCCCTATCTTCAGGGAGAACTTACACAAACCGAGGCACTTGAAAAAGCAGCGGACCCGATAAAGAAATTTATGTTTAGTCACACCAGAGAAAAAGATCTGTTACTGTTTATGAAGTACAATCAGACTGAACAACCAAAGACCTATCAGGATATCCCAATTACTGTTATGGTGCCGGCATATGTAATCAGTGAGTTGAAGACAGCATTCCAGATGGGGTTTATGATTTTTATTCCGTTTCTGGTTATAGATATTGTTGTCGCGAGTACACTCATGGCAATGGGGATGATGATGCTTCCGCCGGTCATGATCTCATTACCTTTCAAAATACTGCTCTTTGTCCTTGTCGACGGGTGGTATCTGGTTGTCAAGTCACTGTTATTGAGTTTTAACACTTGATCCGGAAAGTTAAAGGAGGACGGTCATGACTTCGGAATTTATTATCGGTCTGGCCGGGAAAGCGGTATACACGTCATTGCTGGCCAGCGCACCTATGCTTATACTAGCTCTGGTTGTAGGACTTGCAATCAGTATTTTTCAAGCGACAACTCAAATTCAGGAACAAACATTAGCTTTTGTGCCCAAGATTGTTGCCGTACTTCTGGCAGTACTTTTGTTTGGACCTTGGATCTTGAATATCTTGGTCGATTTTACGTTTAACATTCTCGATAATCTATACAGATACATAGGGTAGGCTTTAGCAGATGGAGACATTGTTGCAAAGTTTCCCTGTCGCTCTGCTTATGTTTTGTCGAATCGCATCATTTTTTGTAACTGCGCCAGTTTTTTCGGCTCGAAATGTGCCGGCTTCAGTTAAAATTGGTATCTCTGCATTTGTCACATTGTCTGTCTATCTGATTTATGGAATAGACCAGACCGTACCCACAGACCTGAGCTATGTCTTATTGATCATCAGAGAGATTTTAATTGGCCTGCTTTTAGGTTTTGTGGCTTATCTGTTGATGACAGCTGTTCAGACTGCGGGGACCTTTATCGATCTACAAATCGGTTTTGGTATGGCTAATGTATACGATCCAATGACAGGTGCTTCAGCGCCACTTACGGGAAACTTGAAGTATGCATTTGCTATGCTTCTGTTTCTGACGATGAATGGACACCATTATTTGCTGGATGCGATAGTTTACAGTTACCGGTGGGTACCATTATCGAATGTGTTTTTCCTACGGTTGGCAGATGGAAGTATTGCTGAATTTTTGATTCAGACCTTAGGTCAATCATTTATGCTGGCTTTTCAGATGTCGGCTCCGATTGTAGTTGCGTTATTTTTGACGGATGTTGGATTGGGTTTTTTGGCCAAAACAGCTCCTCAATTTAATGTATTTGCAGTTGGGTTGCCGCTTAAGTTACTCGTTGGTCTTGCTATTTTGCTTTTGCTGGTTCCCAGTTTCTCCTTTGTATTTAGTCAGTTGTTCGAAGCGATATTCAGATCGATGGAAAAATTGCTTGGAACCATTGGACAAAGGCCCGGCTGAGTGAAACGGAGGAAAAGACACGGATGAAACTTCAACTCGACCTCCAGTTGTTTTCAGGGGAGAAGACGGAGAAAGCTACCCCGAAAAAGAGACAGGATACACGAAAAAAAGGACAGGTCGTCAAAAGCGCTGAACTATCTGGCGCATCCATTCTCCTAATCGCGTTTTTGATCATGATGGTATTCAGCAATTTCTATAAAGAACGTATAGTTCGTCTGTTTACAGATATCTTCATCAATCGATTGAGTATGGAAATCACCGGAGAGAATGTGATGGCGCTTATGATGCGCTATGGCATTGAAGTTTTGTTATTGATCGCTCCCGTTTTGCTGGGTGCGTTACTGGTTGCTTTGATCGTTAACTATATGCAAGTTGGTTTTCTTCTTGTAGGGGAAGGTTTGAAGCCAAAACTTGAGAAATTGGACCCGATTAAAGGTTTCAAAAATATATTCTCTCTCCGCTCATTAGTGGAATTTGCTAAATCCATTTTGAAAATGTCGATTATCGGTTATCTCGTTTACAGTACAATTAAGGGCTACCAGTCAGATATTGCTTCACTTTCTCATTTTTCATTGGATGCTATTTTACATTTCGCTGCGTCGATCACTTTAAGTCTTGGTATCAAGATTGCAGTGGCATTAATGATACTTGCGATATTTGATTACATGTATCAGAAGTATGATCATGAGAAGAAGATCCGTATGTCCAAGCAAGACATTAAGGACGAGTACAAAAAAATGGAAGGTGATCCGCTGATCAAAGGCAAAATCCGGGAACGCCAGCGTCGTATGGCTATGCAGCGTATGATGCAGGAAGTGCCGAATGCGGATGTTATCATCACGAACCCGACCCACTTTGCGGTTGCGCTAAAGTATGAAGGTTCCGAGATGGAGGCACCGCAGATTATTGCCAAAGGTCAGGATTATGTCGCCTTGCGTATTAAGGAAATTGCCAAAGAAAACGGTGTTATTACGATGGAAAACAAGCCGTTAGCACGGGCGTTGTTCCAGAGAGCCGAGATTGGTGACGCCATACCGGCCGATTTGTTTCAAGCGGTAGCCGAAGTGCTGGCTTATGTATATAAACTAAAGGGCAGAACGAAATAAAAGGGGATCGGAGGCCGTACATTCATTGAAGATTAAAGATATAGCTGTCCTTGCGGGTATCATTGGCATTGTGTTGATGATGATTCTTCCGATCCCGACCTGGCTGTTGGACTTGTTGCTGGTCGTCAATATTTCAATTGCTCTGATGATACTACTTGTTGCCATGAACAGCAAAGAAGCGTTGCAGTTTTCTATTTTTCCAGCTTTGCTGTTGATCACTACACTATTCCGATTGGCACTGAACATTTCGACAACCAAGCTAATCCTTGGTGATGGGGATGCGGGAGCCGTAGTTGCTACCTTTGGTAGCTGGATTGCTGGAGGGCAAATTGCGATTGGATTTATCGTGTTTTTGATCCTCGTTGTCGTTCAGTTTATCGTTATTACAAAGGGGTCTGAGCGAGTAGCTGAAGTTGCTGCCCGATTCACCCTCGATGCGATGCCTGGTAAACAAATGAGTATTGATGCGGATCTGAATGCGGGTTTGATCAACGAGCAACAAGCTCGTGAGCGTCGTTCCAAAATTGAACGTGAAGCTGATTTCTACGGAGCGATGGATGGAGCAAGTAAATTCGTAAAAGGTGACGCAATTGCAAGTATTATCATCCTCCTGATCAATCTCATTGGTGGATTTATAATCGGTATGACTGTGCATGGGATGGCTTTTGCAGATGCAATGTCAACGTACTCTGTACTGACTATCGGAGATGGATTGGTAAGCCAAATCCCTGCTCTGCTTATTTCCACAGCAGCAGGACTTATCGTCACCAGAGCTTCATCAGAAGGAAACTTGGCAGATGATATTACGGGGCAACTGTTTACATATCCAATACTAATTTATATCGTAGCTTTCGTTATTGCCATGCTCGGTTTCTTCACACCAATTCATGTTATTACTACGCTTCCGTTGGCAGGTGTGTTGGCATATGCCGCGTGGCGTATGCAGAATAATCTGAATTTGAAACAAGTAGCGGAAGAACAGTTGGAAGAAGAACAGCAGATTGAAGAGGTTAGAAGTCCTGAAAGTGTAATTAATTTGCTTCAGGTGGACCCTATTGAGTTTGAATTTGGTTATGGTTTAATACCACTTGCTGATAATCAGCAGGGTGGTGACTTATTGGATCGGATCATTATGATTCGGAGGCAGTGTGCTCTGGAACTGGGGTTAGTCGTTCCGGTCATACGGATTCGAGATAATATCCAGCTCAGACCCAATGAGTATGTTATCAAAATCAAGGGTAATGTGGTAGGCGGCGGAGAACTGTTGTTGAATCATTACCTTGCCATGAGTCCTGGCTATGATGAGGAATCTGTGACAGGTATTGAAACGACAGAACCTGCTTTTGGACTTCCGGCACTATGGATTGATGAAGTAACCAAAGACAGAGCCGAACTTGCAGGATATACGGTCGTTGATCCGCCTTCCGTTGTGGCTACACATCTGACGGAACTGATTAAGAAACATGCGCATGAGTTACTTGGAAGACAAGAAACAAAAGCACTTGTGGATAATCTCAGAGAGAACTATTCTGCCCTTGTGGATGAACTGATCCCTTCTCTACTTTCCATTGGTGATGTACAGAAAGTGCTTGCCAAGTTATTGCGTGAGAAAATATCTATTCGGGATATGGTGACCATCTTCGAGACACTGGCTGACTATGGTACGTATACGAAGGATCCTGATGTGCTTACTGAATACGTCAGACAATCCCTCTCACGTCAGATTACTCAGCAGTTCTCACAGAAAGGTGAGACACTTCGCGTGATCACGGTTGGACCTGGTCTTGAGAAGAAAATTGCTGAAAGTGTGCAACAATCGGATCAAGGCAGTTATCTCGCGCTAGACCCTGTATCTACACAAAGTGTGTATCAGAAGCTGAGTGAACAAGTGAACCGTTTGATTCAATCAGGTCAACAACCTGTTGTATTAACTTCTCCAACCATTCGGATGTATCTGCGTCAGGTTATTGAACGTACAATGCAGGACATTCCTGTGCTTTCCTACAGCGAGTTGGAGCCGAATGTTGAAATTCAAAGTATCGGGGTGGTGAACTTATGAGAGTAAAACAATACGTTGTTGAGACCATGCCCGAAGCTATGCTTCAAATTCGCAAAGACCTGGGAAGTGATGCCGTTATTCTGTCCACCAAAGAGATTAAGGTGGGCGGTGTGATGGGAATGTTCCGCAAAAAACGGATCGAAGTTGTAGCTGCAGTGGATAAGGAAGAAAACAAGCAAACAACAAAGCCAGTACAAAATCAATTCACACCTGTACCTCGTGCATTTGTACCTGAGGCTTATCGGCAAACAGCTCGTTCGTTTGTTGCGGCTTCAGATGAGTCGGCGACAACGAATATAGCTGATCAAAGTGTACAGGACCAATCTGCGGCTGCGTCGTCTGTGTTTGAATCGCGTAATATCGGTTCAAACATAGACAGCGGCTCAGGTTCTTCGAGCACGGATCATAAACCGCGACCGCAAGGGGCGGATTTTTCGGGTTCAACAACTGGTCCGAAGCCAACAGGTTCAGACCTGCAGCAGGATAAGTTGATGACTGAATTACAGGATCTTAAACAGATGGTGACCAGGCTTTCAAAGCAAGGTACTTCTGCGGACCCTGTGCCAGAGGAGCTGCATTCGATCCGAGAGCGTTTGACAGAACAAGATGTTTGGCCTGAAGTATGGGAATCCTGGTTTGATTCAATTCAAGCAAAATGGTCTGAGGATGGATTGAAAGAACAGGATGTAGAACAAGTGGTGAAGCTTGAGGTCATGCACTTTTTGGAGCAACGGATTGAAGAAGGCATTCTTCCTACCACGCGAATCGTCTATGTAGCTGGACCAACCGGTGTAGGGAAAACTACGACAATTGCAAAATTGGCTGCTGAACAAATGTTCAAAAAACAGCGTAAAGTTGGATTCATTACATCAGATACGTATCGGATCTCGGCGGTAGAACAGCTTAGAACGTACGCATCTATACTGAATGTTCCACTTGAAGTGGTGCAATCGCCCGGTGATACACAACGTGCCATTTCTCGATTAGAGAATTGTGATTTGATCTTTATGGATACAGCGGGTAGAAACTACAGAAATGAATTACTTGTTTCGGAACTGCAAAGTTTGCTTGCTCCTGTGGAGAATAGCGAAACCTTTCTGGTCATGAGTATGACTTCCAAAAGTGCTGATATGGTGCAGATCACGGAACATTTCAGTAAATATGGTCTGGATAAGGTGATTTTCACCAAAATGGATGAGACTGGGAGCTGCGGTCCGCTATTTAACTTGTTACACCGTTTTCCACTCAAGCTCGCATATGTGGCAAATGGACAAAATGTTCCGGACGATTTGTTGAAGCCGGATGCAGATTCGTTGTCTAAACAGTTGCTGGGAGAATGGTCACAATGAAGGATCAGGCAGCTGCACTTCGAAGTATGGTCTCCGCGCCATTGGAATTGGAAGGCATTGAGCGAGATATTCGATCCTCGAAAATCATTACTGTGGCCAGTGGTAAGGGAGGTGTTGGTAAATCCAATTTTACACTGAACTTTGCCTTGGCATTGCAGGCTTTGGGGCAAAAGGTACTTGTATTTGATGCCGATATTGGAATGGCTAATATTGATGTTCTTATGGGTACGTCTTCTTCCTATAATCTTTACCACCTATTGTACCGACAAAAATCCATAAGGGAAATCATACAACTGGGTGCCAGTGGCTTGCCTTACATTGCTGGAGGATCGGGCATGAAAGAGTTGTTCTCATTGTCTGATCGTGATCTCGAGTTCTTCGCCAGTCAAGTCGAGGATATTGCCCAGGAAATGGATTATGTCATCTTTGACACTGGGGCAGGACTCTCCAGAGAGAATATGAAGTTCATCGGTGCTGCCGATGAATGCCTGATTATAACCACACCTGAACCGACTTCAATAACCGATGCTTATGCTTTAGTCAAAGTTATGCACGGCCAGGAAAATGCTACGCCCTTTCGGATGATCGTTAACCGGGTGGAAGACGAACGAGAAGCGGAACGGGTGGCAGAAAAAATAGCTGGAGTGGCGAGGCGGTTTTTGCAGACGGATATTCCGCTGCTTGGGTATATTTCAGAAGACGCCCAGGTAGTCAAAGCGGTTAAAAGGCAAATGCCCTATAGTCTGGCGTATCCCAATGCCAAAGCCTCCAAAGATATAGAGAAACTTGCTCTTCGTTATCTGGCTGTACCTGCAACTCCGGGATCCGGAACCTTGACAGGAATCAGGGGATTTATGAATAAGTGGCTTAAACGGACAACATGATTTCTGAATAAAGGAAACAGGGGTGACACAACATGGCGGCGTATCAAGTATTGGTTGTCGATGATTCCGCTTTTATGCGTAAGATTGTTACGGATTTGATCCAAGCGGATCCGGAATTCAAGGTTACGGCAACGGCATCAAACGGTAGAGAAGCGATTCAAAAATCACTAGAATTGAAACCCGATATTATTACAATGGACGTTGAGATGCCCGAAATGAATGGGTTGGATGCATTAAAATCAATTATGAAGGAATCTTTCGTTCCTGTGATTATGCTCTCTGGTATCAATGAACAAGGCATGAAAGAAACCATTATGGCGCTTGAAGCTGGGGCATTTGACTTCATTCGCAAACCATCTATTTCACATGACCAGGATATTGCTCAAGTTGGTAAAGCCTTGGTTGAGCGCATGCGAGCTGCGATGAATGAGATCAAACGAAAAGCTGATCGTGAGTTATCCATGAAAAATAGAGACATGTTGCTAGGAGCAGTTGTTCCCCCAACTCAGCCAGTGCAGAAAGAACTGCCGGCCAGGGATCGAGCGGAGCCTGTGAAAAAAACGATCGACCCTGTCGAGACGATTCAACGCTCTCTTCGAGAGCGGACTGAAGCCTTTCAGGCCAAAGCAAAGAAACCAATTCAACCATTGTCACCTTCAAAACCAGGTCGCGTAGAGAATAAACCTGAGCCTTTGCCAAAGGCTGAGCGTAATTTGGGGACGAAGGCAGAAAAAGCAGTGAGGTCAGCTAATCCAGTACAGACTCCAAAGGAAGTTCGACTACCTAATGCAGCTAGAGTGGCAGCTGATCAAATAGCGGCAACCTCTGCCTCTGCAAAAGCCAAGGATGTAATCAAGCCTAATCCTGTTCCCAAAGGTGGAGGGGGGCTGGAAGGACCATTCAACAAACTTGTGGCAATAGGTTGTTCTACGGGTGGGCCGAGGGCTCTCAAGACATTGCTTGAGCAGTTGCCTGCTGATTTGCCTGCACCGGTCATTATTGTGCAGCATATGCCGCCCAATTTCACACGTTCTCTGGCTCAACGATTGAATACATTCAGTCCACTGCATGTGGTTGAAGCTGAAGAGGGCATGGTTCTGAAGAAAGGAACCGCCTATATAGCACCCGGCGGATTCCATGTGAAAGTTAACAAAACAGCAGACGGGAAGTTTATTGTGAAGTTGACTGAAGATCAACCAGTGAATGGACATAGACCTTCAGTGGATACGATGTTTGAGTCACTTCTGCCGTTTACATCTTTACAAAGACATCTTGTTTTGCTAACGGGAATGGGAAGTGATGGAGCACGTATGATGAAGAGATTATACGAAGCTGGAGTTACATCAACCTTTGCCGAGAATGAAGAAACATGTGTTGTATATGGTATGCCGCGTTCTGCTGTAGAGCTGCAATGCGTTCGTCATCTTCTGCCATTGCAGGAGATTGCTTCTAAACTTGTTCAAGCAGTGAAATAACGGAGTGTAACTCACGGAGGAGGTGCCTCACAATGGACATGAACCAATATTTATCCATGTTTATTGATGAGTCTAATGATCATCTGCAATCGCTTAACGAAAACATGCTTCAACTTGAAGGCAATCCGGAAGACCTGGGCATAGTTCAGGTTATATTCCGCTCGGCTCATACCTTGAAGGGTATGGCAGCAACTATGGGCTTTGAAGATTTGGCATCACTGACACATAAAATGGAAAATGTGTTGGATCTGGTTCGTAATGAGAAGTTGAAAATGCAGGATTACATTTTTGATACCATGTTCAAGAGTCTGGACGCTTTGGAAACCATGGTTCAGGATATTACCGAAGGTGGACAAGGTAAAGCAGATGTGTCGTCAATCGTAGCTTCACTTCAAGCCATTGAAAATGGTGAAATGACAAACGGAAATGGACCTGCTACAGAAACAAACAAGCCGGCTAACGCTTCAATCTCTTCGGCTGTGGAGCTGGATGAATTCCAATATTCAGTGCTGGATCAGTCGATCGCCGAAGGTCATCGTGTGTTCTACGTGGATGTGCTTGTTAGCGAGCATAGCCAGTTAAAAGGTGTACGGGCTTATATGGTCTTTGATATGCTGGAACGTTCAGGTGAAGTCGTTAAGGCTTACCCATCTGTCCAGGATATTGAGCAGGAGAAGTTTGAGCGCAGTTTCTCGTTGTATTACATAACAACTAAAGAGGCGCACGAACTGGAAGAAGGCATCATGAGTATCTCTGAAATTGAAAGTGCGAAGCTCATTCAACTGGATCAGGAGACTCTTCAGCAGATGGCCAATCAGGTAGCAGCTACAGTTGAAGCGCCACCCGTACCAACAGCTGTAGCTGAGGTTGCTTCGCCGGATAAGAATTCTGTACCCAAAGAAGAAACCACAACGGCACCAGCAAAAACTGCTGCACCGAAGCAAGCTGCTGCACCTTCGCGTACCATTCGTGTGGATATTGAACGTCTTGACGTATTGATGAACCTGTTCAGTGAATTGTTGATTGACCGTTCGCGTCTGGAGCAACTGGCCAGTGAAACAGGCAACAATGATTTATCCGATACAGTAGCTCATTTAAGTCGAGTTAGCACAGATTTGCAAAATATTGTACTGAAATTGCGGATGGTTCCGGTAGATACCGTATTCAATCGATTCCCGCGCATGATCCGTGATCTGGCTAAGACACTTGATAAAAAAATCGATCTGGTGATTACAGGTGCTGAGACGGAACTGGATCGTACGGTAATTGATGAGATTGGTGATCCGCTTGTGCATTTACTGCGTAACGCGGTTGACCATGGTGTGGAATCCATTGCAGAACGTGTAGCTGCAGGTAAACCAGAGATGGGTATAGTAAACCTGCGTGCCTTCCACAGTGGAAATCACGTATTTATCGAGATTGAAGATGATGGTAAAGGTATCTATCGCGACAAGCTTTTGAAAACCGCGATCAAACGTGGTGTTGTAACCGAAGAACAAGGTGCCAAGATGAGTGACGATGAAGTGAATCAACTGTTGTTTGCACCTGGATTTAGTACTGCTGATATTATCTCGGATATCTCTGGCCGGGGTGTTGGATTGGATGTAGTAAAATCGAAGATCACTTCGCTTGGCGGTAATGTAACGATTCATTCAACTCCAGGCAAAGGCACGAACTTCTCTGTTCAGCTTCCGTTGACTCTATCCATTATTGCTGCAATGCTTGTACGACTTGGTTCAGAGAAATACGCTGTTCCGTTGTCCTCCATTGTAGAGACGGCCATTGTACAACGTGAGCAAGTTCGTAATATTCACGGCAATAAAATGATCACGTTCCGTGAGTCACTGATTCCGTATTTGTCCTTGAGCGAAGTTTTCTCGGTACCGGATTTCAACGACGCTGATGAGCAAGAAACAGAAATAGTCGTGATTCGCAAAGGCGACCGTCTTGCAGCCGTAGCTGTTGAAGAATTTATTGGACAAAGTGAGATTGTTCTCAAATCAATGGGAACCTATCTTCCTGCTATTGAAGGAATCTCTGGAGCAACCATTCTCGGAGATGGACAAGTAGCCCTGATTCTTGATCCTAATGCATTTATTAAATAAGCATAGAGCTAAGTCTTACATTTAATAGGGAGGTTTTTTACATGGAAGAAGAGTTGAAAGTCATCGTCTTTAAATTGGGTTCCGAAGAGTATGGTATTGAGGTAGACAAGGTTCAGACGATTGAGCGTATGATGCCAATTACCCGTGTTCCCAAGACACTTTCCTTTGTAAAAGGAGTTATTAATCTACGTGGTGTTGTAATTCCAGTCATTGATCTACGCGGTCGTTTCTCCCTTCCGGAAACGGAATACACGGATCAGACTCGTATTGTTATCGTAGGTGTAGACGACATGCAAGTTGGCTTTATCGTAGATTCTGCCAATGATGTTATTGATATCAAGAGCAGTGCGATCGATAGCCCGCCAGAAGTGGTTGGTGGCGTCAAGGCGAGATACCTGCGAGGTGTTGCTAAATTGGAGGATTCACGTTTGTTGATTATGCTCAACCTAAACGAAGTATTAAATAAAAGCGAGATTGTACAGCTGGAAAGTGTTGAGGGCTAGTACCGTGGAGATGTTCAACCGATTTGAGGTATTCCAGATGGATGTGCTCAAAGAGGTCGGTAACATTGGAGCAGGCAACGCCGCAACGGCGTTGTCTCAACTCCTCAACAGACCGATTGACATGGGTGTACCTAAAGTACAAATGCTCCCTTTTGAAGAAGTTGCCGAAAAAGTGGGCGGAGATGAACGCATCGTGGTTACCGTGTTTCTTCGTGTAGAAGGCGAAGCACCGGGAAATCTTTTCTTTATGATGACACCAGAGGCTGCTAAAATGTTGTTGAACAGACTTGCCGGGTTCGATCTGAAAGAAGGACTCGCTTTTACAGATATGGAACAATCAGCGCTTTCCGAGATTGGAAATATTTTAGCTGGATCCTATCTTTCTTCTTTGGCAGATTTTACGAAGTTGTCTATGTATCCAACCGTTCCTGGACTTGCCATCGACATGGCGGGTGCCATTCTAAGTTATGGCTTGCTGCAATTTGGCGAGATGGGTGACGCTGCATTGTTAATTGACACATCTTTCTTTGAAGGTGAAGATCAAGTCGAGGGTCAGTTTTTCCTCATTCCGGATCCACCATCCTTTGCAAAGATATTTGAATCGCTAGGGGTGCCACTGAGCCATGATTGAGGACAAAAGCGTCGTTAAAGTCGGTATGGCGGATTTAAACATCGCTCATCTTCCTGGTGTAATCCGTACGACTGGCTTGGGTTCGTGTGTGGGATTAACAATGTATGACCCACATTTGAAGCTGGCTGGAATGGCGCATGTCATGCTTCCTACTTCAGAGATCGCCCGTGAAGGGAAACTGAACACTGCGAAATATGCGGATACGGCGTTGCCTGAGCTTTTGGAAAAAATGATAAAACTAGGCGCTTCTCACTCACGTATTGTGTCTAAAATGGCCGGAGGCTCTCAGATGTTTGCCTTTGCTGGCGCTGGAGATACAATGCGCATTGGACCAAGGAATGCAGATTCATGTCGAGAATGGCTTCAAAAACTCAATATCCCTCTTCTAGCAGAAGATACGGGTGGGAATTATGGACGCACGATTGAGATGGATTGTGAAACTGGACTTTTGACTATTCGAAGTGTACAAATGGGTGTAAAGGAACTATAAGACTATGATAGGAAACTACCGCATTAATCTTGGAGCAGGCATCGTTGGGTTTATTCTTACTTTTTTTGTAGCATACAGCAGCAATGTGCTGATGACCAGTTTAATTCGCGGATTGATCGGATTCGTAGCCTGGTTTGTCCTTGCATATGGTTTACGCTGGGGATTGGGATTGCTGCTGAACCCTCAGATCGAGGGAAATGGGTATGGTTATGATTCACCAAATGCTCAAGATCAAAGAGGTTCACAGGTGGACATTAAAATCGAAGACGATGGACAAGAGCTGAATGATTTGCTCAAGAGTGGACAGAACGCTTCATCTGGGGACGATCTTCCGCCATCTGAGACGAAAGCTCCAACGGGATTCGCCCCTTTGGATCCGCCTAAACTTGTCCGGACCAAGGATCCGGAGGAATTGGCGCAGGCCGTTCGTCACCTGACAGACAAATAAGGAGGGTGAAAGCAATTGAACGAGCGTAAAGCTTCACATTTGAACCATTCTGATCTGTGGGAAAAGTGGAAAGAACATGGAGATCTTGAAGCCAAGAAAACTTTGATTGAAAAGTATCTTCACATTGTAAATTATGTATCCGGTCGACTGGCTGTTGGTTTGCCCAAAAATGTTCCCAAGGATGACTTGGAGAGCAATGGCGTTATGGGGTTAATTGATGCATTGGAGAAGTTCGACTATGAACGTGGTCTGCAATTTGAAACTTATGCATCATGGAGGGTCCGCGGAGCCATTCTTGACGGTCTGCGTCAAGGTGATTGGGTTCCGCGTTCTGTGCGGGAGAAGGCCAAACGAATCGAAGACGCCTATCAACAGCTGGAACAAAGTTATCTCAGGTCCGTTAGTGATGAGGAAATGAGCGAGTATCTGGACGTGTCCACTAAAGATTTTCAACATATGCTTCAGGAAGTGGCAGTCATGTCACTTTGCTCGTTGGAGGACCCAATTCGTGAGGAAGAGTCTGAAACTCGTCTGTCTTTGATGGTGGATGAGAAAGCCAAAAATCCGGATTATAAAGTGAATGAGTTTTATTTGAAGGAAGCTTTGGTGCAAGGGCTTGACAAGTTGACGGTAAAAGAGAGAACGGTCGTTTCACTCTTGTATTACGAAGATCTTTCTCTTAGTGAAATTGCTGAGGTTATGTCTCTTTCTCCGTCTCGTATATCCCAGTTACATTCCAAGGCAATATTACGATTACGCGGCACGTTGGACAAACAGAAAGATTTGTTGATGCGTAAAGATTAATAGAGAGAAGTAATATCATTGGAGTTTGGGGAGTGGAAAGTCTAAAAGGGGGAAGAATTGCAGTGACACAGCGGACTGCTTTGGAACAATGTTTAAACATTGTTTTATCGGACGACAAATGCACAGCCTACCTTGAATTTTCCAAAGAGGAAGAAGGCTTTGCCTGCACGATCGATGAACTTGAACAATTTGTGGCGGACAAGGGCATCAAACAAGGTGTATCGCGAGAAGCATTGTTACTTTTTGTGAGTAACCCTGAAACCTATTTGAAAGATAAATACAAGATTGCAGAAGGTGTCGCTCCCATTCAAGGAACAGATGGCTTCATCAAGATTCTGGTTGGAATGGACGATACGAATGAACGACGACCACTGGAATCGGAAGATGGAACTGTCGATTACAAAGAAGTGACCCGGTTAAATAATGTCCGTAGTGGTCAGATCATTGCAGAGCGTATCGCTCCTTGCGATGGTATACCCGGCAGGGCAGTGACGGGCGAGGAAATTCCTTATCGTCCGGGAAAAGAAGCTCGGTTTAAAGTAGGGAAAAACGTTGTGATTAACCCGGATGGTTCTGCGATGTATGCTGCACTGGATGGGCTGGTTACCAAAACAGACGGTAACAAACTGAATGTGTTTCCGGTCTATGAAGTCAATGGTGACGTTGATTACAATAATGGTAATATCGACTTTGTAGGCACAGTTGTCATACGAGGCAATGTACTTACCGGATTTAAAGTAAAAGCAGCAGGTGACATTCGCGTCGTCGGAGGTGTCGAAGGAGCTGAACTGGAAGCAGGCGGCTCAATCGAAATTACCGGTGGTATTATTGGTTATAACAAAGGACTGGTACAAGCAGGCCATAATGTTAAATGTACTTTCATTCAAGAAGGCAACGTGGATGCCGGTGAAGATGTTCTGGTTTCCCAAAGTATTATGCATTCCAATATTCGTGCTGGCCATGGTGTCATCTGTGCGGGCACCAAAGGTCTTATCGTTGGTGGCTCGATCCAGGCTGGTCAGAACGTCTCAGCGCGTGTTGTGGGCAACAGCATGTCCACGGTCACTTCCATTGAAGTTGGTGTGCTGCCAAAGCTGCGTAACGAACTCAATGATTTGCGCAAGGAAGTCAGAGAGCAGATGGATTCCTTGGACAAAACGAAGAAAGCTTTGACATTGCTGGATCAATTAGCTGCCGCTGGACAACTAACTCCAGATAAGATGTCGATGCGAATCAAGCTGAATGCTACGCAGAAATCCGCTCTTCGTATAAGTGAAGAAACGAAAATGCGTATCTTTGAAATTGAGAAGGCACTTGAAGATACAAGTAAGGCTCGTGTTGATATTCTGAAGATGATTTATGGAGGCTCTAAAATAGTTATCGGCAGATACACGAAATTTATTAAAGATCCAGTGAGTCGAATTTCATTTTATTATCACGATGGTGATATTACGATGGTTCCATACGTTTAAGTACAGCATTCAGGCACAGGAAGAAATCCATTCGAAACCGTGAGGTGAGCGTATGAGTTTCAAAGCAGTGGAGTTGCAGATTGCGGTACCACGAACAAGTGAAGCGGGACGTTATCAAAGTGAAGCCCAGCAGCGACCGATTACGGATCAAAATCTTTTGGCAGAGCAAACGTCGAAAGAAGCAAATGAAGCAAGGCAACGAAGTGAAGCAATGGACGAAACTTCACAGACTTCGGTGCGTGATGGTCATACCCATGATGGGGATCAGCAGAGTGGTTCCGATGGACAGGAGACTGCTCAGGCTCAAGAAACTGTTAAACCTGCAGAGCACCCGTACAAAGGAAAACACATAGATCTGTCTTTATAATAAATGGTTGTTATGGACATGCAGTCTTTCGCACCGATGGTTGAATCAGAAGGAGAGAACCCAATTTGTCACCATGGATCATTATTGTCATATTAGGGGCTTGCGCCATCGCCTACGCTTATATTATGCCTCGTAAAAACAAGGCGCAAGAGCCTGGGCATCAACTGGTGCAGGAGATGGAATCTACGCTTGAACACTACATGACCGAGATCGAAAATGATAATGATGCTCTTATTCAACGTGTGGCTGAAATGAAGGGAGAAGCGACAGCAGCCGATCAACGCATGCAATTGCAACTTCAGGAATTACAGCAGCGGTTGGATCAGCTGGAGCAGAGCAAAAAAAATGAATCTGTCGCATCACCTGTGCCACACTCAGGTAGTGTACCGGTACAAGCTTCCGAAGGCTTGCAAGCACAAGCGCTTGTGAAAAGTGTACAAGCAGAGGCTGCCCAGCAGGCGTTAGAAGCAGACGTACAGACTAGTGAAGTCGAATCTTTGCCACAACGTGAGTCGATTAAAGATCGATACGCAGAACTCTTTACTCTACATGCTGAAGGTAAGTCGATGGATGCCATATCCAAGCAGACAGGCATTCAGCGCGGTGAGGTACAGTTAATACTGCAATTGGCAGAACGGGAGGAAAGCTAAGTCATGGACAAGCGATCCTTATGGATTGGTCTGGGGAGCGGCATGATTATTGGTGCAGTTTTGCTTCAACTGGCCACAGTCGGACAAAATGCATTATCCGATAGTAATCTGGACCCCCAGCAGACTGCCAATATGACCAAAGAACAGCTTGAAACGGCCGCAAAAACCTTGGATATGAAGTTGGTCGGTTCTGAAGAGGAACTATACACAGAAGCAGAGTGGGTAGCAAAGAAAAAGCAGGAGAGCAGTGAGTTGCAGGGGAATACAGCAACGCCACCTGAGACAGTAACCTCTACGGAGACACCTGCAGAGCCTGAGAACCCACAAGAGCCTGCTGCAAGTGAAGTTGAAGGGCAGAAAGAGATAACTGAGCCGAAGACAACAGAACCTGTAACGCCGAGCAATCCGAAAGGCGCAACAGTATCATTCAAAGTACGTTCAGGCAATAGTCTGGCGATCGTTGCAGCAAATCTAAAAACCGCGGGAATCGTAGATGATGCTCAAGCATTCATAAAGGCTGGCAAAGCTGAGCGAATCAATACCAAAATCCAAGTGGGTACTTATGCGCTTGAAAAAGGTGAAAGTTTCAAATCCATTATCGCAAAAATTACGAAAGAACCGTCAAACTGAGCATGCTCGGACAGGGCGGTTTTTGCGTATTAAACGGTGCATTTTCAAAGCTTGATAATAATTAGTGTTGATTTACATATCAGGTTTAAAATGATTCGATACTAGCAAAAAGTAAAAAGTAGATTTTAGCTTCAAAGACTGTTGCATCAGACAATCAGTTGTGATATATTAGATAACGGTGTTAAAACACACGCATGTGCTAATTTTGTTGAGGGTGCTTTCCTTATGGAGAGTCTTGGCGAAAAATGATGCCGGCGGAGGACACAATAAAAACCATATTAGGAGGTGTGTGAAGATGGCAGTAATCTCCATGAAGCAGCTTCTCGAAGCTGGGGTACACTTCGGTCACCAAACTCGTCGTTGGAACCCAAAAATGGATCGTTATATCTTCACTGAAAGAAACGGAATTTACATCATCGATTTGCAAAAAACGGTGAAAAAAGTCGAAGAGGCTTACAACTTCGTTAAAGGAATCGCAGGAGAGAATGGTAAAATTCTTTTCGTGGGTACTAAGAAACAAGCTCAAGATTCCGTTAAAGAAGAAGCTGAACGTGCTGGTCAATTCTACATTAACCAACGCTGGCTCGGCGGTACCCTGACTAACTTCCAAACTATTCAAAAACGTATTGATCGTTTGAAACAGTTGGAAGCTTGGGAAGAAGACGGTACATTCGCTGTATTGCCTAAAAAAGAAGTTATCTTGCTTCGCAAAGAAAAAGATCGTCTGGAGAAATTCTTGGGCGGTATTAAAAATATGAAAGGCCTGCCAAGCGCCTTGTTCATCATCGATCCACGCAAAGAGCGTATCGCTGTTGCGGAAGCTCGCAAATTGGGTATCCCAATTGTTGGTATCGTTGATACTAACTGCGATCCGGACGAGATCGATTATGTTATCCCAGGTAATGACGACGCGATTCGCGCTGTTAAATTGCTGACAGGTAAAATGGCTGATGCTGTAATCGAAGCTAACCAAGGCGAAGAAACTTCCGCTTAATAGATTCGAACATATGTTATAAACTAAATGAAAAGGGTGGTTGGCAGGTGGATAACCTCTCACTGCCCTTTTTTTAGAGTGTACGTACAATACTTAATTTTGGAGGGAATTTATAATGGCAGTTAATGCGAGTGCAGTAAAAGAACTTCGCGAAAGAACGGGCGCTGGTATGCTCGATTGCAAAAAAGCACTGGAAGAAGCAAACGGTGATGTAACGAAAGCAGCTGAATTGTTGCGTGAGAAAGGTCTTTCTGCAGCAGCAAGCAAAGCAGGCCGTGCAGCAACTGAAGGTGTTGTTGAATCTTACATCCACGCTGGTGGACGTATTGGTGTCTTGGTTGAAGTTAACTGTGAAACAGACTTCGTTGGTAAAACGGATCAATTTAAGGATTTTGTTAAAGATGTAGCTATGCAAATCGCTGCAGCTAATCCTAAATTCGTTACACGCGAAGAAGTTCCTGCAGATGAGCTGGAAAAAGAAAAAGAAATCCTGAAAGCTCAAGCTCTTAACGAAGGCAAACCAGAGAAAATCATTGAAAAAATGGTTGAAGGCCGTATCGGTAAATACTACGAAGAGTACTGCCTGATGGAACAAACTTTCGTTAAAGATCCAGACAAAACGATCTCTCAATTGCTGAACGAAAAAATCAGCCAAATTGGTGAAAACATCTCCATCCGTCGTTTCGTTCGTTACGAACTGGGTGAAGGTCTTGAGAAAAAAGTAGACAACTTCGTAGAAGAAGTAATGTCCCAAGTAAACAAATAAGACGGTTCTTATAAACCGGCGAGCAGAATTGATTTTCGAAGATATAAGAATGATGAAACTTCGAAGCGTAAACTCCCTTATATCTCAGGAAAACAGTGCCTTACCGGTTAAACGTTTTTCCTAAAAGAGCGGAACACAACTGTGTTCCTTTCTTTTTAAGCAGGAGGCCATGCGCGAGAAGTTTTGTTGGTTGAACACCAAGCGTGTTCGATTCAAAGTGGAGGGTGAATAATTGGAACAGCCAGTATTTAAACGTGTTGTCTTAAAGGTCAGCGGAGAGTCTCTTTCCGGTCAAAACGGCTACGGTATTGATGCAGATACGATCTCGTCGATTGCCCAACAGGTAAAAGAGGTTGTTGCACTTGGTGTACAGGTTGCTATTGTATGTGGCGGCGGAAACATCTGGCGTGGAATTGCCGGTAGCGAAAACGGCATCGATCGTGCAACTGCCGATTATATGGGTATGCTGGCGACAGTAATGAACTCGCTGGCACTGCAGGATGCTTTAGAGCAGATTGAAGTGCCTACGCGTGTTCAGACATCTATTGCGATGCAACAGATTGCAGAGCCTTATATTCGTCGTAGAGCTATTCGCCATCTGGAGAAAGGCCGGGTCGTTATTTTTGCAGCAGGTACAGGTAACCCGTTCTTTTCCACGGATACAACAGCAGCACTGCGCGCAGCGGAGATTGAAGCAGAAGTTATCTTGATGGCCAAAAATAAAGTTGATGGTGTATACTCAGCAGATCCGTTTAAGGACAGCTCAGCTGTGAAATTTGATCAGTTGACTTACATGGATATTCTTAACAAAGACCTTGGTGTAATGGATTCGACGGCATCCTCGCTTTGTAAGGACAACAACATCCCGTTGATCGTATTTGCCATTACGGAACAAGGTAACATCAAACGTGTTGTTCTGGGCGAACGTATCGGAACAATCGTTAAAGGGAGTGTAGATTAATGCCACAAGCGGTTAAACAACACGCCGAAGAGCGTATGGAAAAAGCAATTCAAGCATTGCGTCGTGACCTGGCTACTTTGCGTGCAGGCCGCGCAACTCCAGCTCTTCTGGACCGAATTCAGGTAGAGTATTATGGAGCAATGACGCCATTGAACCAACTCGCTAATATCAGTACTCCGGATTCCCGTACACTGATGATTCAGCCTTGGGACAAATCTTCCATGGGTGACATCGAGCGTGCCATCATGAAATCGGATCTGGGTCTTACTCCAGCCAATGATGGTAGCATGATCCGTCTGTCTATTCCGGCATTGACGGAAGAACGTAGAGCGGAACTTGTTAAGCTGACAAAGAAGTTCGGTGAAGAAGGTAAAGTAGCGATTCGTAACATTCGCCGTGACGCGAATGATGACATCAAGAAAATGGAGAAGTCAGATATTTCCGAGGATGAATCCCGGAGACATCAGGACGATATCCAAAAATCGACCGACAAGTTTATTGCTGAAGTCGATAAGGTACTCGCTGCCAAAGAAAAAGAAATCATGGAAGTGTAAGACAAGCGCAGCCCCTCCAATACGGTGGGGTTTTGTCTCTTTTTCCAAGCTTCAGGTAAAGAAACTTCAGGGATTTTGGAGGAACAGGAATGATCAAACGGGTTCGGTCGTGGTGGAATGGGGCTGACAAGCAGGAAACGCTGACTATATCCGAGGACAATATCCCGCAGCACGTCGCCATCATCATGGACGGCAATGGACGATGGGCCAAACGTTTGGGACTCCCGCGTATAGCCGGGCACCAAAATGGCATGAAGGCGGTCAAACGTGCGACCATCGCGGCGGATGAACTGGGCATCAAATATCTGACGATGTACGCTTTTTCGACAGAAAACTGGACGCGTCCAAAAGAAGAAGTGGATTTTCTGATGCGACTTCCGCAAGAATTTCTGGCCATAGAGCTGGATGAACTTATAGAAAAAAATGTGCGCATTCGCATGATGGGTCAAGAGGAACATTTACCTTCTCATACCATTAATGCCTTGCGGGAAGCCATTCGTCTTACGGAACATAATACAGGTCTCGTTTTGAACTTTGCAATGAACTATGGAAGTCGTCGTGAAATGACGGACTGTGTTAAACAGATCGCTCTGCAGGTGAAATCGGGGGAACTATCGGCAGAGGACATAACACCTGAACTCATTGATAGACATATGCTGACGGTTGACATGCCCGATCCGGATCTGCTGATCCGGACGAGCGGAGAGTTGAGATTAAGCAACTTTATGCTCTGGCAGCTTGCATATAGTGAATTATGGTTTACGGATATATACTGGCCCGAATTTGGCAAAAAGCATTTGCTTGAAGCAGTAGCCGAATATCAGCGCAGAACAAGGCGTTACGGCGGTTTGAAATAGATGGAGGATGAAGCCGTTGAAACAGCGATTAACGACAGGAATCATAGCAGGTGTGTTGTTTTTAGGTTTTTGCATGCTGGGCGGACCCTGGTACCATGGTTTGGTATTGCTTATGGCTCTCATCGGTTATTATGAATTTGTTAAAATGACCGGGGTGATGCCTTTTTCAGGTGTGGCCCTGATTGGATATGCTGGTGTTTTTGCCATTGTGTTTCCTTGGGAAATGCTGTGGGAGGCAAGACCGCTATCCTTATTTCAGGTCATCTGGATAGTAATGCTTGTACTGATGACAGCTTCGGTTGTCACCAAAAATAAGGTTCCCGTCAATACAGTGGCGATGCTTTTCCTTGGCGTGTTGTATATAGGGATCGGTTTCTATTACATTGCAGAATCCAGACATCTGCTTCATGGGTTGTTCTGGACATTCCTGTTGCTGGGCTCCATATGGGCCAGTGATGCAGGAGCTTATTTTGTAGGGAAACTAATTGGTAAAAACAAACTGTGGCCTTCCATCAGTCCAAACAAAACCGTGGAGGGTGCACTGGGTGGCATCGTGATTGCAATTGTTACTTCTGTTATTTTTGCATTAGTATCAGATGGTTTGCTTTCCTGGCAGAGAGCGATTGTGATCGGAATTGCCTGTGCAGTTGTAGGTCAGATGGGTGACTTGATCCAGTCTGCATACAAACGTGTATATAATATCAAGGATTCAGGCAGTCTTCTCCCAGGGCATGGAGGCATTCTTGATCGGTGCGACAGCTGGATTGTTGTTTTTCCATTCGTACATATACTAATGCTACTGCCCTACTAAAGAAGAACATGAGTCTGAGATAACAGCATTGTTCGCCGTAGGCATTGGATAATTTAAGATGAGGTGCAGCATGAAAAAAATTGCGATTCTTGGGTCAACCGGTTCCATTGGAACCCAGACACTGGATGTAGTTGACATGCATCCAGAACTCTTTCAAGTGGAGGGACTGGCTGCCGGAGGCAATACAGACCTGCTGATCGAACAAACCAAACGTTATCGACCGAAGAAAGTATCGGTGGGGTCCAAAGAATTGGCGGAGAAGGTAGCTCCACATTTGCCTGCAGGAACGCAACTATTTTACGGCACAGAAGGACTCGTAGAAGTTGCGGCAGGAACTGATGCACATACGGTTGTTACAGCGGTGGTGGGGAGTGTTGGATTGGAGTCAACGCTTGCTGCCATAGATGCAGGCAAACAGATCGGGCTGGCGAACAAGGAGACATTGGTTACGGCGGGGCATATTGTTACTACAAGAGCTGCTGCCAAAGGAGTCTCTTTGCTGCCCATCGATAGTGAGCACTCTGCGATATACCAATGCTTGAATGGTGAAAACAGAGAACGCTTGGCAGGCATTACGCTCACCGCTTCAGGTGGATCATTCCGTGATCTTACCCGTGAACAGTTGAAGAGCGTGACTATAGAGGATGCGCTTAAACATCCGAATTGGTCAATGGGGTCCAAAATTACGATAGACTCGGCAACGATGGTTAACAAGGGTCTCGAGGTCATTGAAGCACATTGGTTATTTGGTCTTCGATATGATCAGATTAATGTATTGCTTCACCCAGAGAGTGTTATTCATTCATATGTGGAATTTGATGACACTAGCATCATCGCACAACTGGGGAATCCGGATATGCGAGTTCCAATTCAATATGCACTGACTTATCCTGACCGCTTGCCATCACCAGCACAGCGTCTGTCTCTTGCTCAAGCTGGGAAATTACATTTCCGTGAGATGGATATGGAACGGTTCCCGTGTTTAAGAATGGCGTATGAGTGTGGTAAAATGGGAGGAACCGCAACGACGGCGTTTAATGCAGCCAACGAGGTTGCTGTAGCCCGTTTCTTGCGTAAAGAGATTTCATTCCTTAAAATAGAAGATATTATTGCTTCTGTGCTGGAAGCACACCACAATGTGGACGAGCCTGATCTGCAGGAGATCGCGCGTTGTGATCAGGAGAGCCGTAAGCTTGCGGCCAGTCTGTAATCTCTTTTTTTCATAACAAATTGGAAGAAGTGATTCTCTTGTGCGGCATCAGAGAATAATGATAATCTAGAGGGACAGACTGCGGTATGTGCCGTGAAGGAGGATGGATAGGGATTGGAAACCATACAAGTGGTATTTCTAACGGTGCTCATGTTCTTTGTCATCGTGACGGTTCATGAATGGGGGCATTATTATTTTGCCAAACGCGCCGGTATTCTTGTACGGGAGTTTGCGATCGGTTTTGGTCCCAAATTGTTCTCATATAAAAGAAACGAGACCCAGTTTACATTGCGTTTGTTGCCTTTTGGTGGATATGCACGGATGGCAGGGGAAGATCCGGAACTGGTAGAGATCCAGGAAGGACAGACCATCGCGGTAAGATCAGCGGATGACCAGGTGAAGATGATCTATCTGGATCAGTTGGATAACCGTAAAAATGTAATACGTGGTGAAGTCATCTCCATTGATATGGAGAACGCCCTGAAGCTTCAACTGGATGTAGATGGTGAGATTCAGGAGTATCGTATTCATCCTCAAGCAATGTTGGTAAGTCGTGGCAAACAAACGCAGATTGCACCGAAAGATCGTCAATTCGGCAGCAAAACCGTTGGACAGCGTGCATTGGCTATTTTTGCGGGCCCACTCATGAACTTTATCTTGGCCTTTGTGCTGTTTGCTGTATATGCGCAGATGGCAGGAGTTCCGGTAGAAAACCCAAAAAATCTTGAAATTGGTGAAGTGCTTGAAGGTGGGGCAGCCGATCAGGCGAACCTGCAAAAAGGCGATATTATTGAGACGATCAATGGTACTGTTATTGGTACAGATTCACAAAAGATGGTATCGATGATTGCCGATTCCAAAGACAAGCCGATGGAATGGACGCTGCGCCGGGGTTCGGATACGTTTAATATAACGATTACTCCACGTGCTGTAGAAGGACAAGAGGGCGGTAAAGTGGGAATTGTACCTACGTTACCAACCCGATCTGTTGGATTTGTAGAGACATTTAAAGTCTCGGGCGTGGCCATGGTTGATACAACCAAAGTGATATTTGAAGGTTTTAAACATCTGATCAATCAATTCAACATGGATGATATTGGTGGTCCAGTTCGTACATTTGAAGTGACAGGGCAAATTGCTAAACAAGGGATTGAGCAGTTAACGAGATGGGCAGCGATTTTGAGTCTATACCTTGGGATTTTCAACCTGCTACCAATACCTGCACTGGACGGCAGTCGTCTGGTATTTTTGGGAATTGAAGCGCTGCGCGGCAGACCTGTTGATCCCAATCGCGAAGGCATGGTGCATTTCATCGGATTTGCAATGTTGTTTGTGTTGATGCTGGCAGTAACTTACAATGATATATTACGTTTAATTAACGGATAATTACGGTTGGACTACGCTCTGGACATTCAGAGATAGTCGTTATGGGAGGACGCTGGAGTCTTATGTCAAAGGAAAATGATAAACAGTTCGTGACTGAAATCACACCACAGGGTGAGGATTTCTCACGCTGGTACATTGATGTTATCAAAAAAGCTGATCTCATGGACTATGCACCCGTACGCGGTTGTATTGTGTTCAAACCAGATGGCTTTGAAATCTGGGAACATATTAAGGATGAGTTGGATCGTCGTTTCCGGGAAACGGGTCATCGCAATGCGTACTTCCCGATGTTCATTCCTGAGAGCTTCTTTCAAAAGGAAAAAGAGCACGTGGAAGGTTTTAACCCTGAATTACCATGGGTTACGGAAGCTGGCGGAGAGAAGCTGGAAGAACGTCTGGCAATCCGTCCTACATCCGAAACGATTATTGGTCACATGTATTCCAAGTGGATTCAGTCTTATCGGGATCTTCCCGTACTGATTAACCAGTGGGCTAACGTAGTTCGTTGGGAAAAAAGAACGTTGCCTTTCCTTCGCACAAGTGAGTTCTTGTGGCAGGAAGGTCATACTGCGCATGAGACGGAAGAAGAAGCACGTGAAGAAACGATGAAAATGCTTGAGATTTATCGTGAAGTAGTTGAGGAATATTTGGCTATTCCTGTAATTGTGGGTCAGAAAACCAAATCCGAGAAGTTTGCGGGTGCGGTGGATACGTACTCGATCGAAGCCATGATGAAGGATGGACGTGCAGTACAAGCAGGTACATCTCACTACATGGGGACGAACTTTGCAAAAGCATTTGAAATCCAGTATCTTAGCCGGAATAATGTGCTGGAGCTGGCTTACACTACTTCATGGGGAGTAAGCACACGTTTGATCGGTGCATTAATTATGGTTCACGGAGATGACCGTGGTCTCGTACTTCCTCCTAAAGTCGCACCAACACAAGTGGTCATGATTCCAATTGGACCTCCTAAAACGCGTGATGCTGTGGTTGGGCGTGCAGATGAGTTGTTCACTGAGCTGAAAAAAGCTGGAGTCCGTGTGAAAATGGATGATCGCAGCGATGTTCGCCCAGGTTGGAAATTCAATGAATACGAGATGCGCGGTGTTCCGATTCGTCTGGAGATTGGCCCACGTGATATGGAAAATGGCGTTTGTGTACTCGTATCACGGATCACAGGTGAGAAGAAAGTGGTAGAGCAAGCGAACCTGGTAGAAGAAATCCAGGCTATGCTGACACAGATTCAGGTAGATATGTTAGAGCGTGCTCGCACATTTATGTCGGATAACTTCTACTCCGTGGATACACTCGATGAGATGAAAGAACTGATGGAAAATAAACGCGGGTTTACACTGGCTGGATGGTGCGGTTCAGAAGCTTGCGAAGATAAAGTAAGAGAAGTTACAGGTGCAACAAGCCGGAACATTCCGTTCCAGCCTGCGGAAGAAAAGCATACGTGCCTGGCTTGTGGTGAACAGGCAGAACACACGGTTGTGTTTGCAAGAGCATACTAAGTCAGGATCACTTGACTATATACATTGAACTAAACATTTACATGAGAACGTAGAGAACAGAAATAACCTGAAGAAGCGGAGCTAAAAGCTTTCTGAAAGAAAGCTACATCGGAAGCATACGCTGCGCCTTTATCCCCGGATTTTCCCCTTTCTAAAAGGGAATCAAAAAATCTGGGGATAACAGTGATCGGAAGGTTGTTCTGTTATCGGAGTGGTAAGTGTAAATATCTTTTTGTTCAATGTATATAATGGCACGTACGGACTGTAAGAGTAATGAATGGAGAGCTTCTGTCGGATAAAATGAGTCGGTGCGAGTTCGGATCGGTGACATTTTTGAATGCAGGGGCTTTTCATGCTTTAAGGGGGTACAAGGAGGAACACGATGAGCGGATTCGAGGAGAAGAGAAAACGGTTTGAGTTGTTGATGAAACAGGCAGAGCTTCCGGCTGGTCTGTTAGAGCCCTATTTTTTGGATGGATGGATTGAACAAGTAGAGACCAATCGAAGTAATCGGGAATGGAATATTCTGATTGCGAAGGATACGTTGGTACCTGCTCCAATCTATCGCACATTTTGCCTGCATATTCAAGAGAAGATGAATCATATCGCCAAAATTTCATTTGGCTTCAAATACACGGACAAGGTACAAAATGGTGATATCGTCAGTGAATATTGGAATCTGTTTCTGGAGTGGGTTACCCGTGAGATTCCGTCTGTAAATGGCTGGATGAACCGGACAACCTTTGAATGTGAAGAGGATCTCCTACAACTGACAATGAGTGATGCAACGTCGATGGAATTGGCTCGTAAGAAACAGATTGATCAAGCTATTACAAAATTCTATGAAAAATACTTTCATCTACCTCTTCGCATCAAGATGCAAGTGGGCGAAGTGGGAAGTAATAAAGAGGCTATGGAACAGTTCCAGGCCCAAAAACGTGTAGAAGAACTTGAGGTCATCGAGAAGATGATGAGTGAAGTGGACACGGAAATCCCGGTGGATGAGGAGCAGGGTGATCTGCGTTTGCAGATGGGTTACGACATCAAGGAGCCAGCAGTACCCATGCAGGAAATCCAGGATGAAGAGAAGAAAGTCACGCTTCAAGGTACGGTATTTGGTCTGGATCGTAAGGAACTGCGAAACGGAAATACGTTGTTTACCTTCTACCTGACCGACTTCACGGACTCCATGCAAATGAAGATGTTTGCCAAAACAAAAGAGGATGTTAAAATTCTCAGTTTGTTGGCTAACGGTAAATGGGTAAAAGTACGTGGTCGTGTAGAATATGACCGGTTTATGCAAATTCCTGAACTCGCGATGATTCCATCGGATCTGATTGAAGTCAAAGCACCGCCATCTCGTAAAGATAATGCACCAGAGAAGCGGGTGGAGTTCCATTTGCACTCTACGATGAGTACGATGGATGCTGTAACTTCAATTGACAAATACGTGAAAATGGCAGCGGAGTGGGGACATAAGGCGATTGCTGTCAGTGATCATGGTGGGGTGCAGGTATATCCCGAGGCTTCAAAGGCTGCTAAGAAAAACGGGATTAAAATGATCTACGGCCTTGAGGCGAATGTTGTGAATGACTCTGTTGCCGTTGTAATGGCTCCTCAGCCATTGGATCTGCAAACAGCAACATACATTGTATTTGATATCGAGACCACAGGTCTGTCGGTAACACAGAACAAAATCATTGAGATTGCAGCCGTGAAGATGCAAGATGGTAAAGAAATCGACCGGTTTGCAACGTTTGTGAATCCGCATGAACGCATTCCCTACAACATTCAGCAGTTGACCAATATTAATGATGACATGGTAAAAGACGCACCTGAGCTGGAGCCTGTTATCCGTGATTTTGTGCAGTTTGCTGGTGATGGTGTGCTTGTTGCGCATAATGCACGTTTTGACATGGGCTTTATCCAGGCTTCCCTGAAGCAAATTGGAATGCCAGAGCTTCCTAATCCAGTCCTTGATACGTTGGAACTGGCGAGATTGTTATTTCCAAAAAATAAGAACCACCGTCTTAATACGATGGCGGATAAATATAAGGTTGGACTCGAAAGTCATCACCGTGCCATTGATGATACGGTTGCACTCGCGGGTATCCTGATCGGATTATTAAATGATGCTGCCCAGATGAAAGGTTTGACGAGGCTTGATCGCTTGAATGATTATGTGGGTGTCGACTTGTCGAATACAAGACCTTTCCACTGTGGAATCTATGCACTGAATGATGTGGGTAAGAAAAATCTATATAAGCTGGTCTCTCTCTCTCATACGGAACATTTCAAGCGGGTACCGTGCATTCCCAAATCGAAACTGATTAATTTGCGTGAAGGCCTTGTTGTTATATCAGGCTGTGAAAAAGGTGAATTTTTCGAAGCGGTGCTTAACAAATCGCTCGAAGAAGCGGAAGAGATCGCTGAGTTCTATGACATACTGGAGATCCAACCACTTACAATGTATATGCATTTGGTGGATAAAGGGTTGGTGGCTACACCCGAAGAAATCAAAACAGCAATCCGTAAAGTCATCGATATAGGTGCAAAACTTAATAAACCGGTCATAGCCACAGGTAACGTGCACTATTTGGAACCGCGTGACAAGTTATATCGGGATATCACCATTCACGGTATTACAGGATTTAGTCCACTGAAAGATCAACGTAAACCGGATGCACATTTTAGAACGACAGAGGAAATGCTGGAAGAGTTCCAGTTCCTGGGCCAAGATAAAGCTTACGAAGTCGTTGTTACAAATACGGTGGAGTTATCTGACCGCTTTGAGGAAATTAAGTTATTCCCGGACAAACTGTTTACTCCGATTCTGGAAGGTGCAGACGAAGAAATCCGTAATACCTGTTATAACACTGCCAAGTCCATCTATGGCGAGGAATTACCAGAAGTAATCGTGGCACGACTAGAGAAAGAGCTCATTCCAATTATTAAATACGGTTTTTCTGCCAACTATCTGATCTCGGAACGCTTGGTTAAAAAATCGAATCAGGATGGTTATCTCGTAGGTTCACGGGGATCGGTAGGCTCCTCTGTTGTTGCTACATTCCTGGGTATATCCGAGGTTAATCCACTACCTGCTCATTATATTTGTGTGAATTCGGAATGCAAACACAGCGAGTGGTTCCTGGACGGCAGTGTTCGGAGTGGATTTGACCTTCCAGAGAAAGAGTGTCCGGATTGTGGTGGCACACTTAAAGGAGAAGGCCAGGATATTCCGTTTGAGACCTTCCTTGGATTCAAAGGAGATAAAGTTCCCGATATTGACTTGAACTTCTCTGGTGATTATCAGCCTCATGCTCATAACTATACGAAAGTACTATTTAGTGAGAAGAGTGTTTTCCGTGCGGGGACCATTGGTACGGTGGCTGAGAAAACAGCATTTGGTTTTGCCAAGAAATATGAGGAAGAACATCACAAGAAATGGCGCGGAGCTGAATTGAATCGTTTGGCTTCGGGATGTACAGGGGTAAAACGGAGCACTGGACAGCACCCTGGCGGTATTGTCGTTGTACCTGATTATATTGAGGTCGAAGACGTTACACCTGTTCAGTTCCCAGCTGATGACGTTAATGCGGAGTGGAAAACAACACACTTTGATTATCATGCTTTTGAAGAAAACTTGCTGAAACTTGATATTCTGGGGCACGATGATCCGACTATGATGCGGATGTTACAGGATTTGACAGGAGTCGATCCAACGACCATTCCGATGAATGATCCCAAAGTCATGAGCATGTTTAACTCAACCGAAGCTCTGGGTGTTACACCAGAACAGATTAGGTCGCCAGTCGCGACGTTTGGTGTGCCAGAGATGGGCACGAAGTTTGTACGTCAGATGCTTGTTGAATCCCAGCCGACGTCTTTTGCCGATTTACTGCAAATTTCCGGATTGTCCCATGGTACTGGGGTATGGCTCGGTAACGCTCAGGATCTGATTAAGAACGGAACGTGTAACATTAAGACAGTAATTGGTTGTCGGGATGATATCATGTTGTTCCTGATCTATAAAACGGGAATGGACGCAAGTCTTGCCTTTAAGATTACCGAGAGTGTTCGTAAGGGACGGGGTCTGCCACAGGAATGGATTGACGAGATGAAGAATTGTAAAGTGCCTCAATGGTACATTGATTCGTGTCTGAAAATCCAGTACATGTTCCCGAAGGCTCACGCGGCCGCTTATGTTATTTCAGCAGTACGTACGGCGTTCTTCAAGCTTTATCATCCGATTGAATATTACGCAACTTACTTTACCGTTCGGGCGGATGAGATTGATATCGAACTGATGTGTCAGGGATATGACGCGATCTATCGCAAAATTACGGAAATTGAGCAATTAGGTTTCCAGGCACCTCCGAAAGAGAAAAACATGTTACCTGTTCTGGAAATGGGTCTGGAAATGGCAGCGCGCGGATTCTCGCTGAAATCCATTGACTTATACCGTTCGGAAGCGACAAAGTTTATCGTTGACGGAAAATCACTAATCCCTCCATTTTCGGCGTTGGCAGGAATCGGGGATAATGCTGCTCGCAATATTGCTGCAGCAAGAGATCATGGTGAGTTTCTATCGGTTGAGGACTTCCAGCAGAAGTCGAAAGCAAGTAAGACCATTGTTGAACTCCTGTCGAATATGGGATGTTTCCGTGGCTTGCCAGAGAGCAATCAGCTTTCCCTTTTCTAGGATTGAATTTGGATCTAAAAAGAGCGATTGTTGGAGAAACGTAATTTTTCCTTCATTAGTAAGTAAACTGCCTGAACCATCGCTTACTTGTCACTATTACCAGACTATGTTATAATTTTTGAAGTGAACGAGATAGTACGAATTTCTAAAGAGTGGGGAAACCCACTCTTTAGTCTTTGGTATACAAGAATCTTGGGTATTGAATAATCTGCCAGTGCTTTTTTGCTGGTGTAACCTAAGTTGGAGGTTATTGGTTTTGAGCACAACGAACATTAAATCTACCGTGGAAGAAATGATCCAACCCTACTTGAACGAACAAGGCTTCGAGCTGGTTGACATCGAATACGTCAAAGAAGGCAGCAACTGGTTTTTACGGGTGTATGTCGACAAAGAGGGTGGCATCGACATCGACGATTGCGTCTTGATCAGCGAAAAGCTGAGCGCCAAGCTGGATGAGAACGATCCGATTCCAACCATCTATTTCCTTGAAGTGTCTTCTCCCGGTGCGGAGCGTCCACTGAAAAAACCTGAGGACGTTACCAAATCTGTAGGCAAAAATGTTTTTGTTACAACCTACGAACCGGTGAACGGATTGAAGGAATTTGAAGGCAAGCTGCTTTCCTTTGATGACGGGGAACTCGTGATCGAAGCAGGCAAAAAACAGCATGCCATTTCTTATGATAAGGTTGCCAGTGCGCGCCTAGCTATTTTGTTTTAAGTGCCTTGTTCACTTTATTAATGAAAAAGACACATCTCACGATAACGGCAAGGTGCTCATGAGTTCAGAGCCTTTCGCCGTTTTACGTATGAGATGCCATGTTTGAAAGGGGGATCAACATTCATGAGTATGGATTTTATTGAAGCAATGAATGAATTGGAACGGGAAAAAGGGATCAGCAAGGATGTGCTGTTTGAAGCGATCGAGGCTGCACTAATTTCCAGCTACAAGCGGAATTTCAACACGGCCCAGAATGTGCGTGTTGACATGAACCGTAATACGGGAGTTATTCGGGTGTATGCCCGTAAATTGATCGTGGAAGAAGTCCTGGATTCACGTACCGAAATTTCATTGCCTGCTGCACGAGAAATCAACCCACACTTCCAGCTGGAAGATATTGCGGAGATTGAAGTTACGCCGCGTGATTTCGGACGTATCGCGGCACAAACTGCCAAACAGGTAGTGACCCAGCGGATTCGTGAAGCCGAACGCGGCCTGATCTACAACGCTTTCGTAGATAAGGAAGAAGATATCGTTACGGGAGTGGTGCAGCGTCAGGATTTGCGCAATATCTACATCGATCTGGGCAAAATCGAAGCGGCTTTACCGCTGACCGAATTGATGCCGAACGAGAAGTTTGTTCATGGTGACCGTATTAAGGCGTATATCACCAAGGTCGAGAATACGACGAAAGGGCCGCAAATCATTTTGTCCCGTACCCATCCGGGCCTCTTGAAACGTCTCTTTGAACTGGAAGTGCCTGAGATCTTTGACGGTGTAGTTGAAATTCGCTCCGTCGCTCGCGAAGCAGGGTTCCGCTCCAAGATTGCCGTTCATTCCCGCAACGAAGAAGTTGATCCAGTTGGATCATGTGTAGGTCCTAAGGGAATGCGCGTGCAGACCATTGTGGGTGAGCTGCGCGGTGAAAAAATCGACATCGTTCGTTTCTCCGATCAGGTAGACGAATATGTTGCTAATGCACTGAGTCCTTCCAAAGTATTGGAAGTTCATGTATTTGAGGAAGAAAAGATGGCTCGGGTTATCGTTCCGGACTATCAACTTTCGCTCGCAATTGGTATCAAAGGCCAAAATGCCAGATTGGCAGCCAAATTAACCGGCTGGAAAATCGACATTAAGAGCGAGAGCCAGGCGGAACAGGAATTCGGCAGAGAAAAAGATTCTTCTTCTGAAATGCATCAGGATTCCGTCTCCGTCGACTAAAGTAAAGTACGGGGGGCGCTGACGTATGAAACCAAAAAAAGTGCCGCTGCGCAAATGTGTGGCATGCCAGGAAATGATGCCCAAAAAGCAGCTGATTCGCATTGTTAAAACGCCAGAGGATGAAGTGCTGATCGATTTGACTGGCAAAAAATCCGGACGTGGTGCCTATTTATGCGGCAAAGAGTCTTGTTTTAAGCTTGCACTCAAAAACCGGGCTTTGGATCGGGCGTTAAAAGGCAAAGTCTCACCTGAAATTTACGAGCAATTAGCAGCTGACTTCATCGCGGTTGAGGATGAATTCAAAGCAGCACAGGAGCGTGAACATGACTAATATTAAAACGCTGTCTTATCTGGGACTCTCTATGCGTGCAGGTAAACTTGTAACAGGTGAAGAAATTGTACTTAAAGCGATCCGTTCTTCCGAAGCTAAAATGGTTATTGTTGCGGGTGACGCCTCAGCCAATACACAAAAGAAATTTCGCGATAAATGCGGAACTTATAAGGTTCCTCTGTTGATCGGATTTGACCGGGATAGTCTGGGTTCAAGTATCGGTAAAGACACGCGTGTTGTTCTTGCAGTAACGGATCGAGGGTTTGCAAAAATGATCTCCAAGCAAGTCGGTATAATGTCGGAGGTGGAGTATATTGAGTAAACAGGAAAACAAGGATAAATTGCGAGTTTATGAATATGCGAAGTCCCTTAATATGAGTAGTAAAGAAATTATAACCATTCTTAAAAAGCTGGAAATTCCCGTAAACAATCATATGAGTGTCATGGAGAATGGTTCAGTCGGTAAGGTGGAACAATTTTTTAAAGATATAAAATCCACTGCTGCTTCGAAACAAGGCAACGATGCAAAACCAGTTGCTACTTCGGCAGTGCGCAGTGACAAACCAGTGGACAGCAACAAGCCGGCCGGCGGAGTGAACACGCCGAAGAGCAGTAACCCATCCGGTAGTCCCGTACAAACAAAAATACAACAGGAAAAGCAGGTAGGTATGAACAATAGACCAAATTCCAACAATAACAATGGCACCCAAAGACCCAGCGGCCAAGACAGCCGCAACAGAACGAACTCTTCCCAAGGCACAAGCCAAGGAGGACAATCAACTAACCGTCCAAGACCAGCTCAAGGTGGACAAAGCAGTACTGCATCCCGTCCGCAAGGAACGGGTCAACGTCCGAATAACAGCGGTGGCGGTCAAGTAAGAACTTCAGGCCCTAACAGCGGTGGTAATACAGGTACTGCTGGCAACCGTAGCGGTGGCCAAGGTCAGAGCCAAGGACAAGGCCAACGCAGAAGCGGCCCAGGTGGTACTACTGGCAGCAACAACAATAGTGGTAATCGTTCGAACAGCGGTGGCGGTGGACGTCGTTATGATGACAACCGTGGCGGCAACTTCCGTGGTAACCGTGGTGGCAAGAACAACCGCAACAGAAATCAACAACAGTACCAACAACGTGAGAAAATTGATAACACACCTAAGAAAATCATCGTTCGTGGTGATATGACCGTTGGTGAAACAGCGAAGTTGCTCCATAAGGATGCTTCCGAAGTTATCAAAAAGCTCATCGCTATGGGCGTTATGGCAACAATCAACCAAGAGCTTGATATCGAAACGATCCTTCTGCTTTCAGGTGAATTCGGTGTTGAGGTTGAAGTGAAGATTGTGCTTGAAGATGACCGTTTCGAAACACTTGAAGAGAATGATGATGCTGCTGACTTGCAAGCTCGTCCTCCAGTAGTTACAATCATGGGTCACGTTGACCATGGTAAAACAACTTTGCTGGATGCCATTCGTTCCACGAATGTAACAGGCGGCGAAGCAGGCGGAATCACGCAACATATTGGTGCATACCAAGTCGAAATCAACAACAAAAAAATTACGTTCCTGGATACTCCGGGTCATGAAGCGTTTACAGCAATGCGGGCACGTGGAGCACAGGTTACGGATATTACAATTATTGTCGTAGCTGCCGATGACGGTGTTATGCCACAAACAGTTGAGGCAATTAACCATGCCAAAGCTGCGGGGCTTCCAATTATCGTGGCTGTCAATAAAATTGACAAACCGGGCGCTGATCCGGATAAAGTAAAACAAGAATTGACTAACTATGAACTCGTTCCGGAAGAGTGGGGCGGAGATACCATCTTTGTTAACGTATCAGCGAAACAAAGAATGGGTCTGGAAGGTCTGCTTGAAATGATTCTGCTCGTTGCAGAAGTGAACGAATACAAAGCGAACCCGGACAAACGTGCCCGTGGTACAGTGATCGAAGCCGAGCTCGATAAAGGACGTGGCCCAGTTGCACGTATCCTCGTACAGCACGGTACATTGAAAGTCGGCGATGCTTTCGTAGCAGGTAACTGCTTCGGTCGTGTCCGTGCGATGGTCAATGACAAAGGTCGTCGTCTGAAAGAGGCTGGACCATCAACACCTGTAGAAATCACAGGTTTGACTGAAGTTCCAGGTGCGGGAGATCCATTCATGGTGTTTGAAGATGAGCGCAAAGCGCGTTCCATCGCTGACAAACGTGCGATTACGCAACGTGAATCCGATCTGGGTACACATACTCGCGTAACGTTGGATGATCTGTTCCAGCACATCAAAGATGGCGAGATCAAAGATCTGAACGTAATCATCAAAGGTGACGTACAAGGTTCGGTTGAAGCATTGAAAGGTTCCCTTGCGAAGATCGAAGTTGAAGGTGTACGCGTGAAAATCATTCATAGCGGCGCTGGTGCAATCACTGAGTCCGACATCATTTTGGCAGCAGCATCCAATGCCATCGTGATTGGTTTCAACGTACGTCCTGATAACCAGGCGAAAGCAACTGCAGATCAAGAGCAAGTAGACATTCGTCTGCATCGCGTAATCTACAGTGTTATCGAAGAAATTGAACAAGCGATGAAAGGTATGCTTGATCCGATCTACAAAGAAAAAGTTATCGGTCATGCTGAAGTTCGGAGCACGTTCTCCATCAGTAAAGTGGGTACCATCGCTGGTTGTATGGTTACCTCGGGTAAAATTACGCGTTCTGCGGAAGCACGCCTGATTCGTGATGGCATTGTCCTTTACGAAGGTAAGCTGGATTCCCTGAAACGTTATAAAGATGATGCCAAAGAAGTAGCACAAGGTTACGAGTGCGGTATCACACTTGATAAATATAATGATCTCAAAGAAGGCGACGTTATCGAAGCTTTCATTATGGAGACAGTACAACGATAAGCAAGGAAGCATGAGGTGAACAACGATGGCTAAGATTCGTACAGGTAGAGTGGGCGAGCAGATCAAGAAAGAAATCAGTCTGCTCATCCAGTCTGAACTGAAAGATCCACGTATCGGCTTTATTACGGTAACGGGAGTCGAAGTGACAGGAGACTTGTCGCAAGCCAAAGTTTATCTGAGTGTCTTCGGTGAACAGGAACAAAAAGATAACACGCTCAAAGCTCTGGCAAAAGCAAATGGATTTTTGCGTTCCGAGCTGGGTAAACGTATCCGGTTCCGGCATGTTCCCGAGTTGATATTCAAGATTGACGAATCCATCGCTTATGGCAGCCGAATTGAGAAGCTGCTTGGCGATATTGGTTCCGACAAGAACGAATCCCAGTAACAGAATAGAGGAGACGGCAATGCACACTTATGAACAGGCGCTCCAGGCCGGAAAGCAATTTCTGCTGGAGCATGATGATTACCTGGTCGTGTCGCATGTACAGCCGGACGGTGACGCAGTCAGCTCGACGGTAACGGTGGGCTGGCTGCTGTCATGTCTGGGTAAGACATTCACGATGATTAATGAAGGCGAAATCCCCGGGCGCATGCAATTTTTGTGGGAAGCAGGCAACATTGTGAACATGACCGAACAACCACCGCAGCGAAAATACAAAGCTGTTATCTGTGTGGATTGTGCAGACTTTGCCAGAGTAGGTTTGACACGTCATTATTTCGAAGATGATGCTGTTATTTTGAATATTGATCATCACCCTACAAATGACGCTTATGGTACAGTCAACATCATTAAGTCAGATGCTGCTGCAACGGCTGAAATTTTGTTCGATTTTCTTAACCTGTTCCAAATAACATGGGATAAAGATGTTGCGACGGCAGTTTATACAGGATTGCTTACGGATACAGGTGGGTTCCGCTATGCCAACACCAGTCCAAATGTAATGACAACTGCCTCCAGACTGCTTGAACATGGCGTGGATGGACCCTATCTCGCCCAGACCTTGTTAGAGCAGGTGACTCTTCCACAAGTTCGGATTTTGCATCAGGCACTATCAAGCCTGCAGATGACAGAAGATGGAAAGATAGCCTGGGTTGTTATTACACCAGATGATATGGTGGCTTGTGGAGCAGCTAATGAAGATCTTGAAGGGGTAGTGAACTATCCGCGCAACATTCAGGGCGTGGAAGTTGGTATCTTTTTCAAAGTCATCAACGAGAATGCAGTCAAGGTTTCTTTGCGTTCAGCTGGTAAGATTGATGTTGCTGCACTAGCACAGACCTTTGGCGGAGGCGGGCATGTGCTCGCAGCCGGATGTCGTCTGGAAGGCAAACTTGATGATATTGTCGCAAAAGTACTGAAGCAGGTGAATTCACAATGGTAAAGCCATTTGAAGGTGTACTTCCGGTATATAAACCGGCGGGATTTACTTCTCATGATGTTGTAGCCAAAATGCGTCGCATTCTCAAAATGAAGCGCATTGGGCATACGGGCACACTGGACCCACAAGTTACAGGCGTTCTGCCGCTCTGTCTTGGACGGGCGACACGTGTGGTGGAGTACATGCAGGAGCTTCCGAAGGAATATCTGGCTACGCTCAGATTGGGACTGTCTACTGACACAGAGGATATGACAGGGGAAGTTATTGAGCGGGCTGAAACGACTGTGGAAGTAACACAGGAACAGGTTCAACAGGTGCTTGAGCAATTTTTGGGCACGATCTCACAGGTACCACCTATGTATTCTGCGGTAAAAGTAGACGGCAAACGTCTTTATGAGCTTGCTCGTGAAGGTAAGACGGTAGAGCGTAAAAGCCGTGAGGTCACAATCTATGAGCTCGAACTTACAGGGATTGAGACTCAGGGTGAGACCACCGATATCTCCTTCCGGGCCTTATGTTCAAAAGGTACCTATATTCGGACATTGTGTGTAGACATTGGCCGGCAACTCGGATATCCATCGACCATGGTTCAACTGGAGCGTACGATATCGGCAGGTATCTCTGCAGATCGTTGTCTTCGTATTGAAGAAGTGGAACAACTTATGGCTGACGGGACTTTGGCGGAGGTGCTGATTCCTGTTGACGAGGCTATTGCTTCAATTCCGGCCCACAAGGTTGGAGAAGAACAGGCCAAAGGAGCACTTCAAGGTCAGAAACTGTCTGCACGTCTTCTGGAACCGCCTGTAGAGCAACCTGGTTTATTGCGGTTGTATGCTCAGGATGGTACGTTTCTGGGGATATTTGAACGGGATGAACTAAAACCAACGGTGAGGGCAGTTAAAGTCTTTTTGCCGGAATAAAGAGGTCTAGGGCTTGGAGTTGTGGTGATGCTCAAGCTTGGCCTATCTAGTGAAATGCAGGTGAATGATTGTGAAAACCGTAATGCTAACCTATCCGCAGACGTTACATTCGACTGAGCTGAGCACACTGCCCCAAGTGCTTGCGATTGGTCAATTCGACGGACTGCATCTCGGACATGCAAGTGTCATTTTATCAGCTGTCCGCATTGCGCGGGAAACGGGCATGCAGGCAGCGGTCATGACCTTTCATCCACATCCGAAGGAAGTTATGCGCAAAGGGGATTACGAGGGTTATTTAACTCCCTTGAGAGATAAAGAAGACATCTTGGCAGGAATGGGCGTTGATGTACTCTACGTGGTGGAGTTCAATGAAGATTTCTCACGGTTGACGCCACAACAATTCGTACACGACTTGTTGATTCCTCTTCAGACACGAACAGCGGTGGTGGGTTTTGACTTCCGTTTTGGTCATAAGGGTGCAGGGGATGAACAACTTCTTCGTACTTTGGGAGAAGGAGAGATGACGGTGGAGACCGTTCCTCCATTCCTTTTAAATGGTGAAAAAGTGAGCAGTTCTCTCATTCGTGGCCTGTTGAAGCGTGGGGAGATGGATGAGGCCAGTCAGTGGCTTGGCCGACCTTACAGCATCAGAGGAACCGTCATTCACGGGGAGAAGCGTGGACGAACGATTGGATTTCCTACAGCCAACCTTGAACTCACGGATCATTACGTTACCCCGTCGAAGGGGGTTTACGCTGTTCGTGTGCAGTATGGCGAACAGGAACTGCATGGCGTAATGAATCTCGGTGTGAAACCTACGTTTCACGAAAGCGGGATGAAACCTACGTTTGAAGTGCATCTGCTTGATTTTGATGGACACTTGTATGACCAGGAACTAAAGGTTGAGCTCGTTCACTATATTCGTGCAGAACGAAAGTTTGACTCCATTGATGCATTGATTAGCCAGATTCGTGAAGATGCATTAACTGCCGGCCGCCTGTTATCTTAAAGGTTCAGGATTAAATGCATGTTTACATTTACTTTAACTAGGCAATTATGATATACTGTACTACGTTGTCGATTGAGACAACATTAACCTTGGCTTGGTTGCTTGCTCTCACCGGCGGTGACGAGGCTAATGGCGATTATATTGAAGGAGGTGAACAGGATGGCATTGACTCAAGAACGTAAACAACAACTGATCGACGAGCACAAAACTCACGAGTCCGATACAGGATCTCCAGAGGTGCAAGTTGCTATCCTTACGGAAAACATCAGAAGTTTGACAGACCACTTGCGTACGCATAAGAAAGACCACCACTCACGTCGTGGACTTTTGAAAATGGTAGGTCAACGTCGTAAGCTTTTGGCTTACGTGAAAAACAAAGATGTTAAACGTTACAGCGCACTGATCGAAAAACTCGGATTGCGTCGTTAATTATCGTACATGTTTTCAAAACCAACCTGGCTGTTATCCGTCATTCTTTTGTCTAAAAGGACAAGCGGAACTTACAGCCGGGTTGTTTTGTAGATGAACATGTTGCCATATATTTGTAGATGGGGCTCCGTGAGGAGCTTTTGTTGTGCAGATTAGCATGTTGCAAGATCTTACATAGCTAATGAATGCAGGACAAGCAGGAAATACTGTGAATATGCAGAATCCATTGAGTTAGGACGAATAAAAGGAGGAATTTCATGGAACAGCGTGTTGAAATGCAGCTTGGCGGAAGAAAGCTTACGTTTGAAACCGGGCGTTTGGCCAAGCAGGCTAATGCTGCCGTTAAGGTAACATACGGGGATACCGTGGTATTGTGTACCGTGACAGCATCAAGTGAGCCGAAAGATCTGGACTTTTTCCCATTAACGGTGAACTATGAAGAAAGATTGTACGCCGTAGGTAAAATTCCGGGTGGATTTATTAAACGTGAAGGCAGACCGAGTGAGAAAGCTATTCTTTCAAGCCGTCTGACAGACCGTCCAATTCGTCCATTGTTCCCGGAAGGTTTCCGGAATGATGTACAAGTTCTGAATATCGTTATGAGTGTGGACCAGGATTGCGAACCGCAAATCGCTGCAATGATTGGTACATCAGCAGCATTGAGCATTTCGGATGTTCCATTCAGCGGACCGATTGGTGGCGTGAAAGTTGGACGTATTGATGGCGAGTTCATCATTAACCCAACGATTGCACAGCTTGAAGTCAGTGAACTTGAGCTGGTGGTAGCAGGAACCAAAGATGCCATCATGATGGTTGAGGCTGAAGCTAATGAATTACCGGAAGAAGTAATGCTTGAAGCAATCATGTTTGGACATGACGAGATCAAGAACATTGTTGCGGTAATCGAACAACTCGTGCAAGTTGCTGGTAAAGAAAAAATGGCTGTTAAGTTGCATGCCGTTAATGCTGAAGTCAACAGCAGTGTGCGTGATTTCGCAAGTGCTCGTCTGGTTGAAGCCGTTAAAATTGCCGAGAAGCATGCTCGTCAAGATGCAATCGATCTAGTGAATGACGAAACGGTTGCTCACTTCGAAGAGAAATATATTGAAAGTCCTGAATTGCTTAAAGACGTGAAGGAAGTCCTGCACGATATCGTTAAAGAAGAAGTGCGCCGTCTGATCACGCATGATAAAGTTCGTCCGGATGGACGTGGACTTGCTGAGATTCGTCCAATTGAATGTGATACTTCCCTGCTGCCACGTACGCACGGTTCAGGTTTGTTCACACGTGGACAAACACAAGCACTTAGCATCTGTACCCTTGGTGCACTGGGCGACGTTCAGATTTTGGACGGAATCAGTCTTGAAGAAACGAAACGTTTCATGCATCACTATAATTTCCCACCATTCAGCGTAGGTGAAGCTCGTCCATTACGTGCTCCAGGCCGTCGCGAAATCGGACATGGTGCTCTGGGTGAGCGTGCGCTTTCCAAAGTCATCCCTTCCGAAACAGACTTCCCATACACGATTCGTCTCGTATCTGAAGTTCTGGAATCCAACGGTTCAACTTCCCAGGCAAGTATCTGTGCCAGCACACTAGCTATGATGGATGCAGGTGTACCAATCAAAGCTCCAGTTGCGGGTGTAGCTATGGGTCTGATCAAAGATGGAGATCATGTATCCATTCTGAGTGATATTCAAGGTATGGAAGATCACCTCGGTGATATGGACTTCAAAGTAGCCGGAACACCTGAAGGTGTAACTGCGATTCAAATGGACATCAAAATTGATGGTATTGATCGTCAAATTTTGTCTGAAGCATTGGCTCAAGCCAAAGAAGGTCGTTTGCATATCTTGAGCAAAATGACTGAAGTGATGAATACGCCACGTGAGCAGTTATCACAATATGCACCTAAAATTACAACGATGCATATCAATCCGGACAAAATCCGTGATGTCATCGGTGCAGGTGGTAAAATTATCAATAAAATCATCGAAGAAACCGGTGTTAAAATTGATATTGAACAGGATGGACGTGTCTTTATCGCTTCTTCCAACCAGGAGATGAATGATAAAGCCAAAGCGATCATCGAAGGTATTGTGCGCGAAGTATTGGTCGGCGAGATTTATGTCGGCAAAGTAAAACGCGTAGAGAAATTCGGTGCATTCGTTGAAGTACTTCCGAACAAAGAAGGTCTGGTGCACATCTCGCAACTGTCAACTGAACGTGTTGCCAAAGTGGAAGATGTTGTAGCTATCGGTGATTCCATTACGGTAAAAGTAACGGAAATTGACCCACAAGGTCGAATCAACTTGTCCCGTAAAGCAGTTTTGACTGCTGAAGCTCCGGCTCAATCCTAGGATACCGAAGCGACAAGTTATAAATGGATAGATTGAATGAAGAGACAGAATGTGAATTTCTGGCTCTTTTTTTAACGTTTAAATACGTAAAGCAAGGATGAAACCATGGTTTAGCATTCATATTTTTGCCCTTGTCCTCATATGATGGGGACAAAGACGGCGGGAGGATGGAGCTGTGGGAAACCAATCCAAAAAGCTGGCGGCTGTTCTGGCGGGTGTGACTGCGGTCATATTGATCGGACAAGTTGGCAGTGTACGTACATACATTACGGAGATCCGTGATGGGCCAGGTACGCAAAATGCTTTTGACATGTTTAAGGAGGCAACTGGAGAAGATGCGCTGTTGTCCGCGATTCGGGATAAAGCGGCTGAAACGAAAATTGCTCCGGTGAATGCCAGAGTGGATCGGGTATGGAAAGCGATTCCTGGTTATAATGGCATGGAGATTGATGTGGAAGCGACATACCGTAAGGCGCTGAGTGGAACGTTAAATACCAAAATAGCGTATGTCTACCGTCAGATTGAGCCGGAGATTCAGCTTAAAGATTTGGGAGCACATCCGATCTATCGGGGGAATGCGAACAAACCGATGGTTTCTTTTATGATTAATGTCGCCTGGGGGAACGAATATATTAAACCGATGCTGGATACGCTGGATGCCGAGAAAGTGAAGGCTACTTTTTTTCTGGATGGAAGTTGGTTAAGCAAAAACGTTGAACTGGCCAAAGAAATTCAGAAGCGTGGGCATGAGATGTCCAATCATGCATATTCTCACCCTAATATGAGTCGATTGAGCGCAGAACGGGCTAAGCTGGAAATTAGCAAAACCCAGGATCTGCTCCATAAAACACTGGGTGTAGAGAATCGTTGGTTTGCTCCGCCTTCCGGTGACTTTAATCAGAAGACCGTTGACATTGCTTCATCCATGGGACTGCAAACCGTGTTATGGACAGTAGATACTGTGGATTGGCGTAAGCCAAGCCCGGATGCCGTTGTTGCCAAAATTGCTAAAAATACCGAGGCAGGCACGTTAATTCTAATGCACCCTACTGCTTCTTCTTCGGGAGCTTTAAAGGGTATGATTCAATCCATTCGGGCCAAAGGTCTCGTGCTCGGAACGGTAAGTGAGACGCTGTCTTCGGAACGTGTAAATACCTCTGCGGTTGAGTGAACGTTGTTTTTTTGTTAATATCAAACAGTTGGAACCAAATGTCGATTTCAATTTCAAGGTTGAGATCAAGGCAATTATAGAGATGTAGGAGGGCCAACCATGAAAAAAATTCAGCTGGGCAATGGCCTCAGAGTTGTCATGGAACAGATACCGACCTGCCGTTCTGTGTCTTTCGGAATATGGGTCAAGACAGGTTCGCGCAATGAGCAACCTGCAAGTAACGGAGTATCACATTTTATTGAACACATGTTATTCAAAGGAACAGATCGTTATGATGCCAAGGCGATTGCGGAGCAGTTCGATGCGATTGGCGGTAACGTGAACGCGTTCACTTCCAAAGAATACACGTGTTATTATGCTAAGGTGTTGGATGAACATTTGCCGATTGCGGTTGATGTATTGTCTGATATGTTTTTCCGCTCCAAAATGGATGATGGTGAATTGATCAAGGAGAAAAACGTCATTCTGGAAGAAATCTCGATGTATGAAGATACGCCTGATGATATGGTTCATGATCTGATGGCCTTGGCCGCCTATGGTGAGCATCCACTCGCATACCCAATCCTGGGTACGGAAGAACGTCTCAAAGCGATGGATTCCAGTCATCTGCGTGCATATATGAAGGAGCACTACACGATTGAGAACACGGTCATTAGTATCGCGGGTAATATTGATGACAGTGTAATCGATCTGATGGAGAAACATTTTGGTGCTTTTGATGTAAATGGAGTAACGGAAGCAGTCACGATGCCAGCCTTCCAAAGCGGACAGCTCTTTCACAAAAAGAAAACGGAACAGAATCATATCTGTATCTCGTTCCCGGGCTGTAAAATCGGAGATCCGCTGCAATTCGCTATGGTTGTTCTGAACAACGCCATTGGTGGAGGCATGAGCTCCAGACTGTTCCAGGAAATTCGTGAGAAACGGGGTCTTGCGTACTCCGTGTATTCCTATCATAGCTCTCATGCGGACAGTGGACTTTTCACGATATACGCGGGTACAGCACCGAAGCAGACCAAAGAAGTGCTCGATCTGACCAAAGAGGTTCTGCGCGACCTGGCTGTAAACGGCTTGTCCGAAGATGAACTTCGTAAAGGAAAAGAACAGCTGAAAGGCAGCTTGATTCTGAGCTTGGAAAGCACAGGCAGTCGCATGAATCGTCTGGGTAAAAACGAACTCATGTTGGGCAGACACCATACGCTGGATGAGATGATCACCAAAATTGAGCAAGTTACCATGGACGATATTAATGCGGTACTTGATCTGATGTTTGCTGAACCTTTTGCACTTGCTATGGTTGGCGCTTCAGATAAAACGATCGCTGGATTGAGAAGGGATGATTTTGTTGCATTACGTTCAAATACAGAAACTGCCGGGCAATGAAGATATTAAACTGCCTCAAAAAATGTCGGAGCTGGCATCCGGCTTTGATGTAGTAGCTGCGCTTCAGGAAGACGTTGTTTTGCAGCCGGGTCAGCGTACGCTGATTCCTACCGGACTTGCGATGGCAATGCCAGCTGGATTGGAAGCACAGATCCGTCCTCGGAGCGGACTGGCTTTCAAACATGGAATTACCTGCCTCAACACACCGGGTACCATTGATGCGGACTATCGCGGAGAAGTTAAAGTTCTGTTGATTAATCTGGGTCAGGAACCGTTCACGATTGTACGGGGAGAGCGCATCGCTCAGATCGTCTTCCAGACCGTGCCTGCGGTTGAATTGACGGAAGTGAATGAACTTTCGGAAACGGTACGTGGCGAAGGCGGATTCGGTCATACCGGGAAATAAGTAGCGTAAATATACTCATTCTTTAGAGTCGTCCCTACAGGGGCGGCTCTTTTTTTACATTTGAGATAAGGACGGTGGAATGCAATTATTGTTTTCACCCCCCTGTGGGCCCCTGCATACGATAAGGCATACATGTGGTGAAAGGAGTGACGTCCCGATGCTGACCGGAGTCCGGATTGTAGTCCTGGGCGGAGATGCGCGGCAGCTTGAAGTCATTCAAAAGTGCGCTGAGCTGGATGCAACGGTAAGTGTGGTGGGTTTCGATAAAATAGAGCGTTCCATTCCAGGGATCGAGCACCAGGAACTGGAGGACGAAGTGTTTGCTTCCGCAGATGTACTGGTACTGCCTGTTGTCGGTTGCGATGACCAGGGAAAAGTAAGTACTTCATTCAGTGACACACCGATCTATTTGAAAAAGGAACATATTGCAGCATTACCGGAGCATTGTATTGTGTTCACAGGTATGGCAAAGCCGTTCTTGCGCGAACTTTGTCTTGAAAATGGGCTGCGACTTGTTGAAGTACTTGATCGTGATGATATTGCACTTTATAACTCTATTCCAACAGCTGAGGGAGCCATCGCCATAGCTATTCGGGAGACGGACTTCACAATCCATGGTTCGGAATGCATTGTGCTTGGCATTGGTCGAACAGGATTCACAATGGCCAAAACACTGCAGGGACTTGGAGCAAATGTACGGGTGGGAATCAGGCGGGAAGAGGATGCTGCCCGCGCTACAATAATGGGCTGGAAGCCTTTCATGACAACGGATTTGGCCGCTCAAACCGGGGAAGTTGACTTGCTTTTTAATACGATACCGACTATGATAATCACAGCACAAATCCTGTCCAGAATGCCGCAAAAGGCTGTCATTATCGACCTCGCATCCGCTCCTGGCGGCTGTGATTTCAGGTATGCCGACAAACGCGGTATCAAAGCGCTACTTGCGCCTGGCCTCCCCGGCATTGTTGCTCCCAAAACGGCTGGCGGCATTATTGCCGACGCGTTGATCCGTTTGCTTTTGGAAGAACAGAACGCACGGGAGGTTAAATCATGAACTGGCAGGGAAAAACGGTAGGTTATGCAATTACGGGTTCTCATTGTACGTTTGAAGAGGTTATGCCGGTAATTAGCCGCTTCGTAGCTGAAGGTGCCAACGTCATTCCGATTATTTCGAATTCGGTTCTGACGACAGATACACGCTTCGGTACGGCGCAGAATTGGCAAAAACAGTTGAAAGATATAACAGGTAATGATATCATTTCTACAATTGTTGAAGCGGAGCCATTAGGGCCTTCCAAGCTGCTTGATGTGCTGGTGATTGCTCCATGCACAGGGAATACAACAAGCAAGCTGGCTAATGCGATGACCGACAGTCCAGTGCTAATGGCAGCCAAAGCGCAAATGCGCAATCAGCGTCCGCTTGTGCTCGCGATTTCCACGAATGACGGTCTGGGCTTGAATGCTGCGAATATCGCCAAATTGCTCGTGGCCAAATACTTGTATTTTGTGCCATTTGGGCAGGACGATCCAGTGAAAAAACCAAACTCGTTAGTCGCCAAAATGGAATTGATTCCAGAGGCTTGCTGGAGTGCTCTTGAGGGCAAACAGTTGCAGCCGATGATTGTGGAGCGTTCTTCACAGGCTTGATGGAACAATGATTCGGTGACAACGTTTATGCGCTTGGAGAAATGAAGAAGGGTTCGAGAGACAAAGAAAATCATGGGGGACGATATGCTGGATTGAACAGCTACTCTGTCCACGTTCCTGTCTATAAGGCATTCCTGCTTGCGGGCAGTACAGGTTAAGCAAGCGGGAGAGGTCTATTGTGAATGTATGCGTCATGACCTCGATAACAACCGCGACCTTTGATTTTGCGATTGTCCCAGACAATTACAAAAAACAAGGAGCGGCATGGAATGCCGTATAAAATGCTGAAATTATCGCATCAGAACGCTCCCTAGAGTGATCCATTTGTTGATTTGACCCGTGTCCAGTCTTCTTGCGTACACAAATGGAGGAATAAAGATGCGTATCATGGTACAGAAATTCGGAGGCACGTCTCTCTCCACTGTTCAGGCGAGAGAGCATGTGCTCCGTCACGTTAAACGTGAACTTGAAGCAGGATTGAGTCTGGTCATCGTTGTGTCTGCAATGGGGCGCCGCGGCGAGCCATATGCGACTGATACGTTGCTGGACTGGGCTGCACAGAACGGAAACGCACTATCCGCACGCGAAAAGGATTTACTGCTGTGCTGTGGTGAAATCATATCTGCGACAACGTTGAGCAGTTTACTCGAACATGAAGGCATTCCAACTACAGTGCTGACCGGTGCACAAGCAGGTTTTGTGACGGACGACAATTTCGGGAATGCCCGGATATTGGATGTCCGTCCTGTTCGTGTGTTGGAGCAGCTTCAGCTTGGCCGTGTCGTTGTTGTAACCGGATTCCAGGGGCAGACAGAGAACGGAGACTTCACGACACTGGGTCGTGGGGGAAGTGATACGTCTGCTACAGCTCTCGGTGCAGCATTACGTGCTGAAATGGTGGATATCTACACAGATGTGAACGGGATACTCACCGCTGATCCGCGAATTGTTGAGGATGCACGTCCACTGACTGTTGTGAGTTATGCAGAGATCTGTAACATGGCCCACCACGGGGCCAAGGTAATCCATCCACGTGCGGTTGAGATTGCGATGCAATCCCAGATTCCAGTGCGGGTAAGATCTACTTTTGCAGACACGGAAGGAACGCTGGTTACGCATCCGGAAGGATTCCAGGATGTGCAGACAGGCATTGTTGACCGTTATGTAACAGGCATCGCCTACGTGAGCAATGTAACGCAAATTACGGTGGATGTGCCTGGTGGTGCAGATCGATTGCAACTAAAAGTGTTCAAAACCATGGCTGAGAATTCAATCAGCGTTGATTTTATTAATGTTACCCCCTCGGGAGTTGTCTATACGGTTTTTGACAGTGATTCCGAGAAAGCCATACAGGTATTGCAGGAGATAGGTCTCAAGCCACAAAGCCTGTCCGGTTGTGCCAAAGTGTCCGTCATTGGCGGAGGCATTAATGGTGTACCTGGAATTATGGCTCGAATCGTAGAGTCCTTGACACTGGCTGACATTCAGATCCTGCAATCAGCAGATTCGAATACAACGATCTGGGTACTCGTAAAAAAAGAAGATATGGTTCAGGCCCTGAGGGCACTTCACGCCTCATTCGAACTTCATTTGTAAATAACTGAAGTTAGAGGAGCCAAACCTGTTTTGAAGGAGGAATCGAATTGGACTTTGGAAGATTGATTACAGCAATGGTCACTCCGTTCAATGAACAAGGAGAGATTCATTGGGAGGAAACGGCACGTCTAATCGACTATCTGATTGTAGATCAAAAGTCGGAGACGCTTGTGGTTTCTGGAACAACAGGGGAGTCTCCAACACTTAGTGATACTGAGAAAGTTCAATTATTCGAATTTGCAGTGAAACATGCGGCCGGTCGGTGCAAAATTATAGCCGGAACGGGAAGCAATAACACGGCACATTCCATCCATTTGACACAGGAAGCTGAACGTGCCGGAGTGGATGGCATATTGTTGGTTGTTCCGTATTACAACAAACCTAGCCAAGAAGGTTTGTTTAAACATTTTGAAGCGATTGCAGGCTCCACCAAGCTGCCAATTATGCTCTATAACGTGCCTGGGCGCACAGTAACCAGCCTGTCAGCAGCGACAACGCTTCGTCTTGCGCAGATTCCTAACATCGTCGCTACGAAAGAATGTGCGTCTATGGAGCAGGTTACGCTGATTGCAGCAAGTGCTCCAGAAAATTTCAGAGTTTATTCCGGTGATGATGCTTCAGGCTTACCAGCGATTGCGGTTGGAGCACACGGAATTGTCAGCGTGGCTAGTCATGTCGTAGGGGCAGAAATGAAGAAAATGATTGACGCCTTCTATGGCGGAGCACCTCTTCAGGCTGCTCAGATTCATCAGCAGTTGTTCCCAGTGTTCAAAGGCCTGTTTGAGTGTCCACAGCCTCTACCGAACCCGGTAGCGGTGAAATATGCGCTGACATTACGTGGTCTAGACGTTGGGTCCGTACGTTTGCCCCTTATTCCGCCAACGGAAGAGGAGCAGGTTTATATCAAAGGTTTGCTTAATTTGTAATCATTTTGGTTGTATATGGACTAATTTATTAATCATGGGAATATCCTTCAGATCAGCAAAAGAACCGCTCCTCTTCGTAGAGGCTGCGGTTCTTTTTTTTACGAGTAATGTGAGGTTTCTTTTCCACTGCTAAGGGGAAACCTACAGGTTAACGAGAGAGTGACTTGTTTTTTTTGTTTTTAATCATGTATAATGATGTCAAGTGACTGGGTGCGGTATTTTTTTGAAATTGAAAGCGACATCGTTTCGTGGTGTAGCTTTGCGGTGAAAAAGGAAGGAACGGCTAAGAGGGAATTTCAAATCCAACTTGTTGGTCAAAGGGAATAACTTCGAAGAACTTCTTCCAAATATCGTGAATAAAGGTGTTCTTTTGCATTCATCCCGATAGGTGGGTATGTGATGTATGGACTACTTTTCTTAACTTACAATAAATAATAAGGTACGACGTCCAACTACCATAGGAGGTTTAGATTCATTTGTCTAAGAAAAATAATAACGATAAACTGATGATTTTTGCTTTGGGCGGCGTAGGCGAGATTGGTAAAAATATGTACGTCATCCAATACGCCAACGACATTGTAGTCGTAGATGCTGGTCTTAAATTCCCGGAAGAAGATATGCTTGGTATTGATATTGTCATCCCTGACATTTCTTACCTGACTGAGAACCGTGACAAAGTAAGAGGAATCATCCTTACTCACGGACATGAAGATCACATTGGTGGTCTGCCATATGTTCTCAAACATCTGAATGTTCCTGTATACGGAACAAGACTTACGCTTGGACTTGTAGAAAACAAGTTGAAAGAAGCGAATTTGCTGGGAGAAACAAAACGTATTCTGATTGATGCTGATTCCGAGATCCAACTTGGATCTGTTCTGAAAGCATCGTTCTTCGCTACTAACCATAGTATTCCGGATTCTGTTGGTGTATGTGTCGAAACACCGGAAGGTGCAGTTGTTCACACAGGTGACTTCAAATTCGACCATACTCCAGTCAATGGTCAATATGCAGATCTTCAGCGTATGGCACAGATCGGAACAAATGGCGTGTTAGCGCTGTTGTCCGATAGTACAAACGCTGAGAAACCTGGATTCACACCATCGGAGAAAAATGTGGGTATCGTTCTGGAAGATATCTTCCGTAAAGCTAGTCAACGTGTTGTTGTAGCGACATTTGCTTCCAACGTACACCGTATCCAACAGGTGATCAATGCAGCAGAAGTGACTGGACGTAAAGTTGCAGTTATCGGACGCAGCATGGTGAACGTGGTGGGTATTGCTTCAGAACTGGGTTATCTTGAGATTCCGGATGGCATGATCATTGAACCTGAAGAAGTAGGCAAGATGGCAGCTGATCGTGTCGTGATTCTCTGCACAGGAAGTCAAGGAGAGCCAATGTCAGCATTGACACGTATGGCTCGTTCCACACACCGTAAAGTGGACATCCTGCCAGGTGACACCGTCATTATCGCAGCAACACCGGTTCCAGGTAATGAAAAATATGTAGGCCGTACGATTGATGAACTGTTCCGTCTGGGTGCTAACGTGCATTACAGCGGTGCTAACAGTGGCGTCCACGTATCTGGTCACGGTAGCCAGGAAGAGCTGAAACTGATGCTCAACCTGATGAAACCGAAATTCTTCTTGCCAATTCACGGTGAATTCCGTATGCAGCGTCGCCACGCGGTTCTTGCTGAATCTGTAGGGGTAGAACCTGAGAACATTTTCATTACGGATATCGGTGAAGTGATTGAAATTCAAGGTGGAGCAGCACGTAGAGCAGGTAAAGTTACTGCAGGTAATGTGTTGATCGACGGCTTGGGTGTAGGCGATGTGGGTAACATTGTACTTCGTGACCGCAAATTGTTGTCACAAGATGGTATCCTTGTTGTTGTGGTAACACTGAGCAAACAGGATGGAAAAATTGTTTCCGGTCCTGACATCATCTCTCGCGGATTTGTGTATGTACGTGAATCGGAAGGACTACTGGATGAGGCCAACCGGATCGTTAGCAGCACATTGCAGAAGTTGATGAGTGAGAACGTTAACGAGTGGGCTTCACTCAAAACGAATGTTAAAGATGCACTGGGACGCTTCCTGTATGAGCAAACTCGTCGTAGACCGATGATTTTGCCAATCATTATGGAAGTTTAAAATAGGCTAAACAAAAACATATATTCAGGCACACAGTCGCCCCTTCTCTACGAGTAATATTGGACGGTTCCTCGTAGAGAAGGGGCTTTTTTTGCGTTTTCAGGAAGATCTGCAATAGGGCCAATATGTGAAGCAATTTGATGTAGCGGGTATAAGGCGGTTGGAAAAATCCCCATACTAAGGAAATACATTAAATGTTTCTGGAGAAGGGGATTATTGAAATGAATGAACGTATGAATGACAAGCAGGCGTCAAGATCCAATCAACCGGAAGTTGAAGCGCCGGAGATTCCGATTCAGGAGGACAAGGCCATCTCTCCCGTGACAGAGACTATTCAGCAATTTGGGCAGACACAGTCGCCTGCTGGTGAATCAAATATTTTCTGTATGACCATTATTGGACAGGTCGAAGGGCATTTGATTTTGCCACCACAAAATAAAACAACAAAGTATGAGCATATCATTCCACAGCTGGTGGCCGCAGAACAGAATCAGCGTATTGAAGGTATTCTGATTATTTTGAACACGGTGGGTGGAGATGTAGAGGCGGGTCTGGCCATTGCTGAGATGATTGCTTCTCTAAGCAAACCTACGGTTACTGTGGTCATTGGAGGCGGGCATAGCATTGGAGTACCGATTGCTGTAGCTTCAACGTATTCCCTGATTGCCGGAAGTGCAACGATGACGATCCATCCGATTCGGATGAACGGCCTTGTCATTGGTGTACCTCAAACGTTTGAGTATATGGAGAAAATGCAGGAGAGGGTTGTTCGATTTGTGACTTCGCATTCGAATATCTCTGAAGAGATGTTCAAAGAGCTGATGTTTAAGACCGGTGAGTTGAATCGGGACATCGGCACAGCTGTAGGAAGCGCAGATGCAGTGAAATATGGATTGATGGATGCAGTAGGCGGAATTGGACAAGCCATTGCTCAGTTAAATCAGCTCATAGGAGACAAGAGACAGACCCTGCAGGCGGGAGGTTATACCCAATGACATTATATACAGTGATGCCCCCGGAACAACTCTGGTCGGGAATGTGGAAAGAGGGCGAAGATACAAAGGAGATCAAGATGAATGGTTTATTGATGCAGGTGAGACCTGTTAATGACAATGAAGCCGTTATTGTACGTTTGCTGGATTGTCCACTTGAAGCCTATCTCAATCCTGCAAATATGCCCGGTTCGACCATTCCGCTTTCGGGTAACTTGGGATCAGCATAACGCGACGAATTCAGACAAATTGAGCAGAAAAAGAACATATGTACGGATTATATTTGTATGGTATAATATTCTTCTGGGGGTGACCTGATTTTGGCCAGAAGAAAAAAGAGGAAAAAAAAGGGCGCTGGTTTTAGTGGCGTTTTAAAATATGAAATTTACGGGATTGTGCTTATTACTCTTGCTGTCATAGCATTATCGGGTGAAGCCACCGTTGGACGTTCGCTTTCCAAGATGTTCGGACTGATGCTTGGTAAGTTTTATTTTGCGATTCCACTTGTTGGTATTTATTATGGTCTCATGGTGATGATTCACCGGAAATGGCCGAGTGGCTGGACTACTCGCAAAACAGGACTGGTATTGCTGGTCTTTGCCTTAACCCTGATGAGTACTGTCTCTGCAATGCACCAGAAGCTCATTCCGGTTGGTGCGCTTGAGCCTGGTGCTGTGATTACGCAGGTACATAATGATATGCAAACCGAGTTGCTAACCCCTGCTGCGCCAGGGGAGAGGGACTCCATGCTTAACAAGGACATTAGCGGTGGTTATCTCGGAGCTGGGCAATTTGCTCTTTTCCTGTGGCTGTTCGGCAGCCTTGGGGCGAGACTCATCATGATTGTCATGTTTATCATCAGTTTTATGCTGATTACGAGTCTATCTTATGTGGATTTGATTCGAATATTCCGTACAAAGATTTGGGATGCCGGGAGTTCGATGTACAAGAAGCTGGAGTCGAGGCCCTCTGCACGTTCTGCTTCAGCATCTGATGGAAGGAAGAAAGGTAACGCTCGTAAAGTGGTGCCTGTTCCTGTTGAAGATGACGAAGATGAGTATGAGGATGAATTAGAGGAACAGCATCTGCCAAAACGAAAATCGCCCATATTCTTCCAACTTTTTGGGAAATGGGGAGCTAATCGGGAACAGGCGACATCAGGACGTGAAATGGATGAGGTCGATTCGGCAGAAACAGAACAGATTGTGTACCGCGCCGAACAAGATCACAATGTAGAGGCGTGGCAGGATGCGACCGAAGACGTAGCGAACAAATCAGCTTCATCACGTGTTCCTGTTCAGGCTAAACCTAACTCAGCGCCAATCATTCGAGACTTTTTCGAGCACGTTAGAGCAGAAGAGGCAAGCATTGAAGATGATCTGGACGATGCTTATCCTTTCCCGGATGATCTGGCCGATCCAAACGTAGTACAACAGGGCGAGCATGCCATTAAAATAACGGATGAACTGGTAGAGACAGAGTGGTCTGCATCCGATGCGGGTACGAACGGGTTGAATGCTGTGGATGAGATTCAGAGTGGAGAAGAAGTCCCTAATGATGCAATGCAGGGAACAGATACTCTTACTCCTGAAGGGCAGGAAACACAACCGGTGAAACCACCACCGCCACCTCCTAAGCCGTACAAGCTGCCGTCATTCCGTCTCCTTGCCAAGCCAAACAATGGGGGCAAGGCGGGTGACCAGAAGGATTATATGCAGACAGCACGCAAGCTGGAAGCTACACTGGAGAGTTTCGGTGTTCGCGCCAAGGTGCTTGAAGTGGTCCGGGGCCCTGCCGTTACAAGGTATGAAATTCAGCCTGATATTGGTGTTAAGGTCAGCAGGATTGTCAGCCTGACTGATGATATCGCGTTGGCTCTGGCGGCAAAGGATATTCGGATGGAAGCACCGATTCCCGGAAAGTCTGCTATAGGTATCGAAGTACCTAATGGCGAGGTATCGGTTGTAACGATGCGTGAGGTAATGGAGACAGCAACGTTCCAGGATGCAGAATCCAAAGTGACCATTGCATTTGGCCGAGATATCTCGGGACAGACAATCATTGGTAACTTGGCTCGTATGCCCCATTTGCTGGTCGCAGGTGCTACAGGTTCCGGTAAGTCGGTGTGTATTAACGGAATTATTACCAGCATATTGTACAAAGCCAAGCCGGATGAAGTGAAGTTCCTGATGGTTGATCCCAAGATGGTTGAGTTGAACGTATATAACGGAATTCCACATCTGATGGCACCAGTAGTAACTGATCCTAAACGAGCGTCACTTGCTCTCAAAAAGATTGTGGTTGAGATGGAGAAACGATATGAACTGTTCTCCAAATCAGGCACACGTAACGTCGAGGGTTACAATAATCTGATGAAAGATAATCCTGCGGCTGTTCTGCCTTATATCGTTGTCATTGTGGATGAGCTTGCGGATCTGATGATGGTTGCAGCCGGAGATGTGGAGGATGCCATTGCACGACTCGCTCAGATGGCTCGTGCAGCCGGAATCCATCTGATTATTGCCACACAACGTCCTTCGGTTGACGTTATTACCGGGGTAATCAAGGCTAACATTCCATCGCGGATTGCCTTCGGCGTATCCTCCCAAGTCGATTCCCGAACGATTCTGGATATGGGTGGGGCTGAGAAGCTGTTGGGTCGTGGAGACATGTTATTCATGCCAATGGGCGCATCAAAACCGGTTCGTGTACAAGGTGCATTTATGAGCGATGAAGAAGTCGAGAATATTGTGAATTATGTACGTGGTCAAGGTGAAGCGCAGTATGATGAGTCCCTTGTACCTGAAGTAGATGATTCCATTCAGGCAGCAGATGAAGTGCAGGATGAGTTATATGAGCAAGCTGTACAGATTATTTTGGAGGCAAAACAAGCTTCAGTCTCCCTGTTGCAACGTCGTATGCGGGTTGGCTACACACGTGCAGCGCGTTTAATTGACTCCATGGAAGCCCGGGGTGTAATCGGTCCTTACGAGGGCAGCAAACCAAGGGAAGTACTGGTTTCACTTGAACAGTATCAGCAGAATAAAATAAGCTCGTAGTGTAATATGAAACATGGTTACAACGAATCGTTTAAGCCCTCAACCTTATTGGTTGAGGGCTTTTTGCTTGCTCAGGAGACTGAAGTTTTGCCATCTACTCCAAAGATCGGATGATTTGGTGCATAGGAAACAAGCAGGCTTGTCATAATAACCTTAGCGATTCTGTTAATCCCACAAGAGAAAGGTAGAGCACAGTCGATGCGAAAAATGAACCTATGGCTTTTCACTGCTATTTTGCTGATATCCGCATTGGGAATTCGTTATTTGCTTCCTGGGAATACAGCAACTGAAAGTTCAGCCGAGCGTACACCACAGGTAGAAGAAAAGGCCTTGCCTACGTTTAGCAGCAATACAGTGAAATATGGAAGTTACGGTCAGGATGTATATGAGCTTCAGGGGCGTCTGAAGTACCTGGGATTTTACAATGGTAAAATCGACAGTAATTTTGGCAGCAGCACGCTGAAATCCGTCAAATGGTTTCAATCCGAGTTTGGCATGAAGGCAGATGGTGTGGTTGGAGCTGAGACCAAGCTCAAGTTGTACAATGCGTCAACCAAATGGTCGCCAACAGAGCCGCCACTACACAAGGAATCCTCAGGTGGGGGTGGAGGCAGCAACAATACGGCAGATAAAGAGCAAGACAATATGGGATCTGCCAATGCCCTTGGTCTCTCAGAGAATGAACTCAAGATTATGGCTAACGCTGTATATGGTGAAGCCCGGGGTGAACCGTTTGAAGGTCAAGTCGCAGTAGCAGCAGTAATTCTGAATCGCGTAAATTCACCAAGCTTTCCAAGTACGCCTTCTGGTGTGATTTTTCAGCCTGGTGCATTTACGGCTGTAGCGGACGGACAGATCTATCTGGAACCAAACGCACAAGCCAAAAAGGCAGTTGAGCAGGCCCTGAATGGTTGGGATCCGTCCGGTGGATGTCTCTATTATTTTAACCCGAAGACAGCAACATCCAAATGGATCTGGACCCGCCCACAAGTGAAAACAATCGGACAGCATATTTTTTGTATGTGATGATGTTGGAAGCAACCAGAAGGCGTGACTTCGGTTGCTTCTTGCCTTTTGAATGGGTTAAAATGGTTGTTACGTTTAGCTTAATACGATTGCATGATAAATGACGCCGTAAAGGGGTTTTGACATTTGAATACATCAGGATTCGAACGAGGTACCAAGAGAGAGTTTCGTATACATGTGCTTCCGACTAAACGTTTCAAAACGTTTGCTATATCGCTATATGCAGGAGTTCCCTTACGGGAAGATACAGTAACCAAAGTAGCGCTGACCCCTTTTGTTCTGCGACGCGGCACGGAGTCCTATCCGGAAACAACGCAATTTCGTGAGCAACTGGAGCATCTGTATGGAGCAGGTTTTGGTTTTGACGTCTATAAACGCGGGGATTACCAGATTGTACAGTTCCGAATGGATACCATTAATGATTCATTTGTTGGAGGGGATGAGCAGCTACTGGATCGTTCATTTGCCTTCCTTGGAGAGGTTCTTACACGACCTGCACAGGAGAATGGACATTTCAGGACGTCTTATGTACAAGCAGAGCGAGAGACGGTTCGTAAAAAGCTGGAGTCCATCGTGAATGATAAAATGCGCTATGCCGCTGAACGCAGTATCGAGGAAATGTGCAAGAACGAGCCGTACCGTCTTCACCCACTGGGTGAGCGAAAGGATCTGCCCGGGATTGAGCCCGACACACTGACTGCATCTTATCAGGAGTGGCTGCAGCAGGCGAGTATGGATCTGTACGTGGTAGGGGATACGACACTGGAGGAGGTCGAGAACCTTGTTCAGCGTCATTTCAATGTAGATCGAACGTCCTCCTCTGATTACCAGACACAGGCAGCGGTTCGAGGAGATAAGGAAGTAGAGACCGTTGTTGAGCGACTGAATGTGAGTCAGGGAAAACTCAATATGGGACTCCGTACATCTATCACTTATGGAGATCCTCAGTATGCCGCAGCACTAATGTACAACGGGATTCTCGGTGGGTATCCTCATTCCAAACTGTTTGTCAATGTTCGTGAAAAAGAAAGCCTCGCGTATTACGCATCTTCGCGATATGACGGACATAAGGGCATTGCAACAATTCAATCCGGGATTGAAATCCCGAATTATGAGAAGGCCGTCACGATCATCAAGCAGCAGCTGGAAGAAATGAAAAGCGGTACAATCAGTGACCTTGAAATGTCCCAGACCAAAGCGATGATCCGTAACCTGCTTAAGGAAATGCAGGATTCTGCTTTTGAGATGATCGCTTATGACTTCAACCGACAGTTGTCTGGCAAAGAAAGAACGGCTGAAGAACTGTTGGCTCAAGTAGAACATATTAGCAAGGAAGATGTGCGTGAGGCGGCAGAACAATTCCGTCTGGATACGATTTATTTCTTGCGGGACGAGAAGGAGGAATAATCGGTGGAGAGCATTCGGTATGAGCATTTGCAGGAGACACTATATTACGAAGTAATGGATAACGGACTGCATGTCTATATTTTGCCTAAACCGGGATTCCAGAAAACGTATGCTACGTTTGCAACCAAGTATGGATCGGTGGATAATCATTTTCAGGTTGAAGGGCAGGAAGAAGTGAAGGTCCCGGATGGGATTGCTCATTTCCTTGAGCATAAAATGTTTGAAGAACCAACAGGTGATATTTTTGCAACATTTGCGTCTCATGGTGCTTCAGCTAACGCGTTTACGAGCTTTGATCAGACGGTTTATTTGTTTTCAGCGACCGAACATGTGAATGAAAATATACAAACATTAGTCGACTTTGTGCAAAATCCTTACTTCACGGATCAAAATGTGGAAAAGGAAAAAGGCATTATTGGACAGGAAATTGACATGTATGCTGATAATCCGGATTGGCGTGTTTATTTTGGATTGATCGAAGCCATGTATCAGAAACATCCGGTGCATATCGATATTGCAGGAACGGTGGAATCCATCCGTACGATTACCAAAGAGATGTTGTATGAGTGTTATAACACCTTCTATCACCCGAGTAATATGCTCTTGTTTGTGGTGGGTGGTGTAGATCCACAGGAAGTCATTGATATGGTTCGATCGAACCAGGAGCAGAAGGATTATAAGCCACAGGGGAGCATTCAACGTTTCTTCGAACCGGAGCCTGAGCAGGTAGGAGAAGCCAGACGGGAATCAAAACTGGCTGTTTCACTGCCCAAATTTCTGTTTGGATTCAAGGAGACGGACGTTGGACTTACCGGGGAACAATTGTTACGGCGAGATATGACAACACAACTGATGATGGATCTTTTATTTGGCTCAAGCACACGTTTATTCCAGAAGCTCTACGATGAAGATCTGATCTCGGACAGCTTTGGACATGAGTATAACAGTTCGCCGCAATATGCGTTTTCAGCCATTGGTGGTGATACAAAAGACCCTGATCAACTGCTCGCGCGTATACGTGAAGAAGTGGATGCCATTGTAGAAAAAGGGTTCGAATCCACGGATTTTGAACGTGCACGCAAAAAGAAAATAGGCGGATATTTGCGTATGCTCAATTCTCCGGAGAACATTGCGCATGAATTTACACGTCAGCAATTCCGTGGCGGTGATTTTTTCAATATGCTCCCGCTCTATGAATCGATTACACTGGAAGATGTAAATCTCAGACTGAGAGAGCATATTCGCTGGGATCAACTGGCTGTATCGCTAGTCGTGAGTCCTTGATATGGAGAGGGGAACGGGACAATTGAAGGCAATCGGGGAAATGACTGTACTGGTAACTGGCGCAAGCGGTGGTATTGGAGCGGCTATCGCAGAACGCTTCGCCAGAGTGGGAATGAACGTTGTTATACACTATATGAAATCGCATGAAGCAGCGAATGAAGCCGCCAGACGGTGCATGGAACAGGGCAGTGGAAAAATCATGACCGTGTCTGCGGATCTTCGCAGCCGGGAACAGATTGAGCGCATGCGTGAGAAGCTCGAGTCGCATAATCTCATGCCAGATATTCTTGTGAATAATGCAGGAATCTCGCACTACGGGATGTTGTCTGATGTTACAGAGGAGATCTGGGATGAAGTGATGGCGATTAACCTCAAAGGCACGTTTATGTGCACACAGGAAATGATGCCTCACATGATCTCCCAAAGGTATGGCCGAATCATTAATGTATCGTCGATCTGGGGACTGTCTGGTGCTTCTTGTGAGGTGCTGTATTCCACAACCAAAGGTGGGGTGAATGCATTCACCAAGGCGCTTGCGAAAGAACTCGCACCTTCCGGAGTAACCGTAAATGCCGTTGCTCCTGGCGCCGTTCAGACATCCATGCTGAACCATCTGGATCAGAGTGAACTGAAGATGCTGGAAGAGGAAATTCCAGCAGGAAGACTTGCTCAACCTGATGAAATCTCATCACTGGTTTATTTTCTGGCACTCCCTGAATCGGGTTATATCAATGGGCAGATTATCAGTCCGAATGGCGGTTGGTTAACGTAAAACAGCAAGAAAACTTGACTGGTTGTAGACGAAACAGGTGAAGATTGCCTGGAAGCAACCGTCTCTAGATTATTTTCAAATTGCTCGTATATAAAATGTCTCGAAAGCACATATTACAACTGTTGATTTTAAATCTCATGCGTCATCTAAGGAGGATTTATCATGTCAACAGAAAAAACAGTGCTCTCCAGTTTTGACACATGGAAGAAGTTCCTGGGTGACCGCGTACTGCAAGCAGAGAAGATGGGGATGAGTGAAGAAACCATCAACAAACTTGCGTATGAAATCGGCGATTTCCTCGATGAGAAAGTCGATCCGGCGAACCATTCCAACCGGGCATTGAAAGAGTTATGGGATGTCGGCGATGCAGATGAGCGTCGTACGATTGCGTGCCTGATGGTCAAATTGGCCAAACAAAACGCATAAGATTACAGATGAAGAGCTCCCGCAAGGGGGCTTTTCTCTAATGATTACAAACGGATTACAGAGCTGTTCTTGTAATTCATTTTCATTTTATATATCATTAACGTGACCCATTTTTAGAAGATGTCTCAGATTGTTGTCCAGTGGACACGTTCTGTTGCTGTCGAATAATGTGGAATAATGCATTACGGGGTGTTGAAATGGAATCTAAACAATGGTACATGGAATATAAAATACATAAGAACAGACCCGGTCTGTTAGGCGATATTGCCTCTATGCTGGGGATGCTTGAAGTGAATATATTGACCATTAACGGTGTTGAAGGCAAAACTCGAGGCATGCTGCTTGAATCGGATGATGATGAAAAAATCCGTTTGCTTGGTGAAATGCTTGGCAAAGTAAACAGCATCACCGTCTCGGCTTTGCGGCAACCTAAATTGGTGGATATTTTGGCCGTGCGTCATGGCAGATACATTGACCGTGACTCGGATGATCGCAAGACATTTCGTTTCACACGAGATGAACTTGGGTTACTTGTGGACTTTTTGGGTGAAGTATTTAAGAGGGAAGGTAATCAGGTCATCGGTTTGCGCGGAATGCCTCGTGTTGGCAAAACGGAATCCATTATTGCGGGTAGCGTATGTGCAATGAAGCGATGGACGTTTGTTTCCTCCACACTTCTCCGTCAGACGATAAGGAGTCAAATGTCCGAAGACGAATTGAACCCGAACAATGTGTTCATTATCGACGGTATTGTTAGCACGATACGCTCCAGTGAGCGGCATTACAACCTGTTGCAGGATATTATGACCATGCCTAGCACCAAAGTTATTGAACATCCGGATATTTTTGTACAGGAATCCGAATATGATTTTAATGATTTTGATATTATTATTGAACTTCGCAACAATCCGAATGAAGAAATTATTTATGATACGTTTACGGCTAGCTACACCGACGAATTGTAAGGAACCGTACGGAATCATGAAATAGATTAGCAACAACTCAAGAGATAAACATAAGGAGGAGATGGCATGTCTGAACTGGGTCAGCAGTTAAGGGAGGCCCGGCTGCAAAAAGGGATGAGTCTTGACGATGTACAGGAAATGACAAAAATTCGCAAGAGGTATCTGGAGGCCATAGAAGCAGGAGACTATAAAGTGCTGCCGGGTAGCTTCTATGTGCGTGCTTTCATCAAAACCTATGCGGAGACCGTGGGACTGAACCCTGATGAGCTGCTGGAGGGACACAAAAAAGACGTACCCGCAGAAGAGGCGGAAGCAACGATGGAACCGGTTATACAGAAGCGTTCCAGCCGTCCGGTTGAGCGTAGTAATCGGTGGATGTCTGTCGCGCTGATGTGGACATTCCCTGTTTTGATCGTAGTACTGTTGTATGTATACGTGGTGTATAACAATGGTGATGAATCAGATAATCCGGGGCTTGATCAGGTCAAAATTACGGACAGTCAACAACAGCCTGAGGATAAACCGGATCAACCTGCCGACAACGGACAGGCATCTAATCCGCCTGCGACAGATTCAGGTACTGACGGTACTGGTGAGGGCGAAGCTGGCGGTAACGGCGGCGGTACAGACACGGAAGGACAGACGGATGGTCAAACTGATGGCCAAACGGACGGACAGACGGATGAAACTGAGGAAGAACCAACTGACAATTCACCGTCTAATGTGACTGTTGCGGAAGATGGGAAATCAGGAAATATTACGAACTTTAAAGTTAACGGTAGTGCAGGGCAACCTGTAACGGTTACGATCAAAGCAACAGGTCATAGCTGGCTGGAAGTGTACAAAGGCGAAAACTCCAGTGGAGAGAAGTTGGAGTATGGTAACACAGCCGAAGGTGACAGCTATACCTTTGAGTTGGATAGTGCAGGCATGTATATTAAGTCCGGTTACGCTGCAGCGACCACGATTGAGGTTGGCGGGCAAGTTGTAACGGATGGCAAGGCGACCAATCGGATCCGTTTGAAGCTTGGTGAAGACAGTAGTAGTACTACTACTTCTTCTACAGGTGTTGAAAATGGATCAACGGACGGTACAGGGGGTACCACGGGGAACGAATAACCGGGTCAACTGCAGGAGACAATAACCGTGTCTTAACTTGCAGTTAACTTTTGGTGAAGTGAGGTGGATGGCTGTGACAGTCAGCTGGATCGTAACAGGTTTAGGGATCATTGTCAGCCTCCTGGGTTATTACCTGACTCCAAGTGCTTGGGGTTACGGAATATTGGGTTTTGGACTTGCACATGTGCTTTTGGGTGTGCTCGATATGTTCAGACAGCCCAACCGCAGCCGCTATTAGGTTGGAAGCTGGACCAGCAAGCATTTTTGGCAGCCACTTCAAGTGGAAGCCAAAAATGCTTTTTTCTTTGTGTAAAACAGCTTGAAATTAGACTTTTGCTTAAGGTATCCTCTATAATGTTACAGAACATACGATTAACTGAAAGGGTGACTGGTTTGAGCTCAGAAAATTCATTTGATATCGTGTCCAAAATGGACTTGCAAGAACTGACAAATGCCGTTACACAAACCGAGAAGGAAATTGGCACTCGTTATGACTTCAAGGGCAGCAAGAGCAGCCTGAAACTGGATAAGGATGCGTTAACGATCGTATCTGATGATGAGACCAAACTCAAGGCTGTCATTGACGTGCTGCAATCCAAAATGGCGAAGCGTGGTCTACCATTGAAAAACATTGATTATGCCAAAGTAGAGCCGGCGTCTTCTGGTACAGTCCGCCAGCGTTTGAATTTTAAACAGGGGATTGATCAGGACATCGCCAAGAAAATCAATATCCTGATTCGGGATTCCAAGATGAAGGTGAAGAGCCAGATTCAGGGAGACCAACTCCGGGTAACTGGTAAGAGTAAAAATGATTTGCAAGCAGTTATGCAGTTGCTAAATGGTGCTAACCTGCCTCTGGATTTGCAATATACAAATTTCAAGTAATATGGCCTTTTTGTAGCAAAAGTGTTTTTTGACACGGTATTGGGCGTATATTATACTAAGTGTGCATTGCTGGCAGTCATGCATCAAGTCCAGTCCTCATCGTTTGCTGACTTTGTGAAAAGCAGTACATCTTCTGGAAGTCACCGGAACGTTTAAAGCGGTTTTGCTTTTGAGCGGTTGACTTTATTTTTTGCGTTTCTACATAGTGGGATCATGTTAATACGGATTGACATTGAAACTGTACATTTCATGTTCCGGATGATGATAACGGGATTATGATGATTGTTTGGAGTAATGGAGGATATGAGGGAGGGCGTCTTGTGAATTTACCCAACCGGATTACGCTTGCACGAATTTGCTTAATCCCTTTTTTGATGGTGTTCCTGCTCGTGGATTTTCCATTTTATCCAGAGCCGTTGCAGCTTGGAAGTTTTTCGCTTCCGTATAATCAACTGATTGCTGCTGTTATTTTTATCATCGCCGCAAGCACAGATGGAATTGACGGATACCTTGCGCGGAAAAATAACATGGTTACCAATCTGGGGAAACTGCTTGATCCGCTCGCAGACAAGCTGCTGGTTACTGCAGTTTTGATCTCGCTTGTGGAGATGGGCAAGCTGGATTCCTGGATTGCAGTTGTTATTATTAGTCGTGAATTCGCAGTTACCGGCTTGCGTCAAATTGCATTGCTGGATGGTTCGGTTGTTGCCGCTAGTGCTTGGGGCAAGCTGAAGACTGTAGTGCAGATTGTGGCGATTGTGCTGTTGCTGTTGAACAATTTCCCGTTTTCATACACGGGTATTCACGTCGATATTATCGCGGTATGGGCAGCAGCGCTTATTACCATCTGGTCGGGTATCGATTACTTTATCAAAAACAAAAATTTGCTTCATTTAACAAAAGCATAATGGTTTGTTCTTAAATGGGTAATCATGAAGGAAGCATTGGGTCAGGGGCAATAGGAGATTATCCTATTGCCCTTTGATCACTCACCACGTGTACAGGAGGATGCTCAATGAAGGCAGAAATCATTGCAGTTGGCACAGAGCTACTGCTTGGACAAATCGTCAATACCAATGCCAGATACCTATCCCGTGAATTGGCTGCGATGGGGATCGATGTATATTTCCAAACGGTGGTTGGGGATAACCTGAACCGTCTTAGTGAAGCTATACGCATTGCGCAGGGCCGTGCAGACGTTATTTTGTTTTCCGGTGGCATCGGACCTACCCAAGATGATCTGACCAAGGATGCGCTCGCAGCTGTTCTTAACCGGAAACTGCATACAGATCGAATGGCAATGGACAAAATTGAGAGCTTTTTCAGAGATCGTAATGTGGATATGACAGAGAATAACCGACGTCAGGCGATCGTTATTGATGGCGGAACACCTCTGGCCAACGAAACAGGACTTGCGGCAGGAAATGCGATTTCTGACAATGACAAATATTATGTTGTAATGCCTGGACCACCTAAAGAGTTGATTCCAATGTTTGAACAGGAAGTCAAGCCTTGGCTGTTCCAGCATGTGCTCACAGAAGAGATGCCAATCTATTCCCGAATGCTCAAATTCGCAGGTATTGGTGAATCTGCTTTGGAAGATCGACTATTGGATCTGATTGACGCGCAGACAGACCCTACGATTGCTCCTTACGCGAGCGAAGGCGAAGTTACGGTACGTGTCTCCACGAAGGCTGCGAGTGAGGGAGAGGCGAAGCTGAAGCTGGATGCGATGGAGGTTCAGATTCGGGAGCGTTTGACAGAACATCTCTACGCGAACGAGGATGTGCCTATAGAGTACACGATTGTTACCATGATGTCTGACATGGGGTTGACGCTCAGCGCTGCTGAGAGCTGTACAGGAGGGCTTGTCATGCAAAGTCTGACCTCTGTACCCGGAAGTGCGTCAATGCTCAAAGGTGGAATTGTTTGTTACTCCAATGAAATTAAAGAAAAGTTGCTGAATGTGCCTCATGATTATCTGGAAGGTGAAGATGCACCAGGGGCGGTAAGTCCTGAGGTTGCAAAAGTGCTTGCTGAACAGATCCGTATGATTGGCGATGCTGATTTTGGCCTGGCTGTTACCGGTGTAGCTGGACCGGGATATTCGGAACGTAAACCACCCGGACTTGTCTTCATCGCTCTTGCTGAACGTGGAAAAGAGACGGAGATTCATGAGCTGCGTATTAATGGTAATCGCGAGACTGTTCGCATTCGTTCAGCCAAAGCGATTCTCTATCGCTTATGGCAAAAACTTGTGGCGATGGATTGATTAGTTAATCGCTTCGATTGCATTTACAGTTCCAAGCAAGTATAATTAAGGAAGACGGAAGAACCGTAGAATTAGGCTTTACAGCCTTGTTTACGGTTCTTTTTTCTGTTTAATGGAAAGTTTCCTTGAGGAAGAGGCGCCTCGGCCTTTACAAAAAAAACGAATGTATGTTCGAAAAAAAGCTTGGCAAACGTGTTAAAACAAGGTATCATTATCTTATAAACAGTAAAGGGTGTGAGCTTATTGTCAGACCGTCGTGCCGCGCTTGATATGGCGCTCCGTCAAATAGAGAAGCAATTTGGTAAAGGATCCATCATGAAACTGGGTGAGTCCACTCATATGAATGTGGAAATTATTCCCAGTGGTTCCTTGGCTTTGGATATTGCATTAGGAACAGGCGGCTTGCCTAAAGGCCGTATTGTTGAAATATATGGACCTGAATCCTCAGGTAAAACAACTGTCGCATTGCATGCGATTGCCGAAGTACAACGTGTTGGTGGACAAGCAGCATTTATCGATGCCGAGCATGCTCTTGATCCTCAATATGCAAGCAAATTGGGCGTTAACATTGACGAATTGCTTCTATCTCAGCCAGATACGGGTGAGCAAGGGCTGGAAATTGCAGAAGCTCTTGTACGCAGTGGTGCAGTAGATATCGTCGTTATTGACTCTGTAGCCGCATTGGTTCCAAAAGCAGAGATTGAAGGCGAAATGGGAGATTCACACGTTGGTTTGCAAGCGCGTTTGATGTCTCAGGCGCTGCGTAAATTGTCTGGTGCAATCAGCAAATCCAAAACAATCGCAATCTTCATTAACCAGCTTCGTGAGAAAGTCGGCGTTATGTTTGGTAACCCGGAAACAACACCTGGTGGTCGTGCTCTGAAGTTTTATTCCACAGTACGTCTGGATGTGCGTCGTATTGAGAGTATCAAATCAGGCAATGACATGATTGGTAACCGTACTCGTATTAAAGTTGTGAAAAACAAAGTGGCACCTCCGTTTAAACAAGCGGAAGTGGATATCATGTATGGCGAGGGTATTTCGAGAGAAGGCAGTATCATTGACATTGGTACAGAGCTGGACATCGTTAATAAAAGTGGTGCATGGTACTCCTACGAAGGCGAGCGTTTAGGACAAGGCCGTGAGAACGCGAAGCAGTTCATGAAAGAGCATAAAGATATTGCTGAAATCATTGAACAAAAAATTCGGGTAGCTAGTAACTTGACTACCGCAGTCCCTGCGCCAACTAGTGAAGAGCAACAAAAAGAAGCAGAAGAAGAACAAGAATTGTTTGAAATCAACGAGTAATCTCTCAAATCCTCCCTTGTAGGGAGGGCCCTGAGGGTGTTTCCCACTGGACTCCGTAAACTTATCTGATTGAGCTTGGATCAATCTGGATAATGGATTGTAGTTGGGGAGTGCTCATGCTGTCCAACAGCCCCTGTCCCAATGGACAGGGGCTGTTGGCACGCTAACTGTGGAGTAAAGGCCGGGCAGAGTCCCCGGCCTTTTGTATTGGTGTTCTCTGTCTTATGTGAAGATGTGCTTGGCGTAATCAGAATGAAAATGTTATGAAAGGGGAGACCTGAATGGATCAACATGACGAGGATTTATATGAAGAAGCAGAAGAGGACGGCCTATCCCAATTTCCGGATAACGAAGAACTTATTATTACACGTGTAGAACGAACGAAGAGCAGGCAAGCTCGTTATCGAATCACTTTTGGCATCCACTCCATTACGGTTCTTGAAGATGTGATGATTAAATACAGGATGACTCAAGGCAATACGTTTATGAAGAAGGACCTTGAAGAAATTGTTGTAGCTGATGAGCGACAGCGTACGTATTCACAGTCTCTGCGCTTTTTGGAACATAAGCCGCGTACACGCCATGAATTAAGTCAGAAACTTCGTCAGAAGGAGTTTGCTGCACCATTAATTGAAGAGACGCTGGATCGACTTGAACGGGAGAAGTTAGTGGATGACGATCTATTTGCAAAGGAATGGACAAGACAGCGTATGGAGGGCAAGCGGAAGGGAAAACTGTGGATAAGGCAAGAGCTGCGTCAAAAGGGCATTGCCAATGATCTCATTGTTGAGGCACTAGAAGGTATTAGTACAGATGCGGAATTTGAGACTGCCTTGAGTGCCGGACGCAAAAAATGGAATCAGGTCAAAGGGGACGTTAAAGAGAAGAAAAATAAAACGCTTCCCTTCCTAATGAGACGTGGTTTTTCAATGGATATGGTGCGCCGTGTCGTGAATTGTTTAATTGAAGAAGATGAGGCTGGGGGCCCTGAAGATGACGAAGCGTTGTTATGGGATTAGCAGACTACAGTCTCTATACTGCATTCTCTTGACAATTTCTTTCGTCAAATACTAAAATGGACATGAGTCTGTAAGAAATGGACAACCCTTTTTCCTTCCAAAAAAGCGGTTTCGGTTTCTTAAGATTTATACCATTCTTAATTATGGGTTCGCTGGAAACAGTGAATAGTACGTGGAAACATGTACATGTGAAATGAAAATCGGCGGGGGATCGCCGTGAGTATTCGTTATTCCCAAACATATGTAAGGTTTGAAAACTGCAAATTGACCCAAGGAATGCCTTGGAGGAACCAACGAGGAGGTGAACAGTATGGAAATTGCAATCACGATCGCTCTCGTTGCAGCCGCGCTATTCATTGGGTTCGGAGTAGGATATTTTATTCGCAAATCTCTTGCAGAGGCTAAAATCTCTAGTGCGGAACAAGCTGCCGTACAAATCGTGGAGAACGCGAAGAAAGAGGCAGAAGCACTGAAGAAAGAAACGGTGCTGGAGGCGAAGGATGAAATCCATCGCATTCGCGCTGAAGCTGAAAAAGACACTCGTGAACGTCGGAATGAAATTCAACGACAAGAAAGACGATTGTTGCAAAAAGAAGAGTCGCTGGATAAAAAATTGGAATCACTCGAACGTAAAGAAGAGCAAGTGGCTAACAAAGAGAAACGAATTGATGAGACTCAGCAGCAGATCGAAATGATTTACAAAAACCAGGTGACAGAGTTGGAACGTATATCCAACCTCACCATGGAAGACGCACGCAGTATCATACTGTCCAACGTAGAACAGGAAGTTCGTCATGAGACGGCTCAAATGATCAAGGACATTGAACAACAAGCGAAGGAAGAAGCGGACAAAAAGTCCCGCGAGATTATTACACTCGCCATCCAACGTTGTGCGGCTGACCACGTAGCGGAAACAACGGTATCTGTTGTTACCCTGCCAAATGAAGAAATGAAAGGCCGGATTATCGGTCGTGAAGGACGTAACATCCGTGCGCTTGAAACCCTTACAGGGATTGACCTCATTATCGATGATACGCCAGAAGCTGTTATTCTGTCGGGCTTTGACCCGATTCGCCGTGAGATCGCCCGTACTGCCCTGGAGAAACTGGTGGCTGATGGACGTATTCACCCGGCACGGATTGAAGAGATGGTTGAGAAATCCCGCAAAGAAGTGGATGAGCGCATCCGTGAATACGGTGAGCAAGCTACCTTTGAAGTGGGCGTGCATGGTCTGCATCCGGATCTGATCAAAATTTTGGGCCGGTTGAAGTTCCGTACAAGTTACGGTCAGAACGTCTTGAAACATTCCATGGAAGTCGCTTATCTGGCTGGACTGATGGCTGGCGAACTCGGAGAAGACGTAACTCTGGCAAGACGTGCAGGTCTATTGCATGACATCGGTAAAGCGCTGGATCACGAAGTGGAAGGATCACACGTCGAAATTGGCGTGGAACTGGCGAAGAAATACAAAGAACATCCGGTTGTAATCAACAGTATCGCGTCCCATCACGGAGATTGCGAAGCGACTTCGGTCATTGCCATGTTGGTTGGCGCAGCAGATGCGCTATCCGCAGCAAGACCAGGCGCACGCCGCGAAACGCTGGAAACGTATATCAAACGACTGGAGAAGCTGGAAGAAATCTCAGAATCCTTCGAAGGTGTCGAGAAATCGTACGCCATTCAGGCCGGACGCGAAGTTCGCGTTATGGTACAGCCTGAGAAGATCGATGATGCTGAAGCCTTCCGCTTAGCCCGTGACATCACGAAGATGATTGAGAATGAACTCGACTATCCGGGTCACATCAAAGTCACCGTCATCCGGGAAACCCGTGCGGTTGAATACGCAAAATAGAGCATTACGGAAAAGTGGCCGCAGTAGTGGGCCACTTTTCCTGTTGATAGCCTGTTAAATGGCAACTACACATCATGGAACATGAGATAGTCCTGCAAAGGTTCAACATTTTAAGCAAGAGGACTTTGCAGGAATTGAGGAGGCAGTAATCAATGAAAGTTTTGTTTATTGGTGACATTGTAGGTAACGTGGGACGTAAGGCATTAAAGGAAAATTTACCGTACCTGAAATCGAAGTATAAGCCACATGTGGTGATTGTGAATGGTGAAAATGCGGCAGCAGGTCGCGGCATTACCGGTGCAATCGCGAATGAGTTTTTCAACTGGGGTGTACATGGTATTACACTTGGTAATCATACTTGGGACAATAAGGATATTTTTGATTTTATAGATGATGAGCCCCGCATGATTCGTCCAGCAAACTTTCCACCAGGTACACCAGGACGAGGATACACGGTTGTCAAAGGTGAAGGGAAAGAGCTAGCGATTGTCAATCTTCAAGGAAGAACGTTCCTGCCTGCTCTGGATTGTCCATTCCGTGTGGTTGATGAGATTGTAGACGAGCTACGCCAAGACCATAAATGTATTCTGGTCGATATGCATGCTGAAGCGACGTCAGAAAAGATTGCCATGGGATGGCATCTGGATGGACGTGCGTCTCTCGTTGTAGGTACACATACACATGTACAGAGTAACGATGATCGGATTTTGCCTGGAGGAACAGCTTACTTGACGGATGCAGGCATGGTAGGACCTCGTGACGGCATATTGGGTATGGAGCGTGAGGCTGTGTTGCGTAAGTTCTACACCCAGCTACCTGTACGTTTTGTTGTGGATGATGGCAAATGGCACTTCCATGGTGTTTTTGTTGAAATTGATGAAGCCACAGGCGCGGCAACACGCATCGAAAAAATTCGTCTGACGGAGGACGAGTGGCGCATGGAATAGGGGTATTGTCCCATTTTGCAGGGAAACCCGTCTAAAAAGAAGGAATTTTTTTGCCTCCCGCGAATAACATCTAGTAAGTGGAAACAAACTTTCAACATTCCCAGGGAGGTACTTACCATGGATGTATTAAAAGTTTCAGCAAAGTCCAATCCTAATTCTGTAGCCGGCGCTCTTGCAGGGGTTCTTCGTGAACGTGGAAATGCTGAACTGCAGGCAATTGGAGCGGGAGCACTGAACCAAGCCATTAAAGCGGTAGCGATAGCCCGGGGATTTGTAGCACCAAGCGGAGTTGACCTGATTTGTATTCCAGCTTTTACAGACATTGTGATCGACGGCGAGGACCGAACGGCCATTAAGCTGATTGTGGAGCCCAGATAATACATGCAGTATGCATTGAACCTGTTTACGATGTAGACAGGTTTTTTTGCGTTTTTTTGCAATGAAATATGGAGGAGGGTTTAAGATGTCCATGTCGGATTGGCGTGTAGCCGATTTTCACTGTGATGCACTGAGCAAAATTTTGATGCAGCCTGCTTTTTCTTTTGAAGATGCTCCACAACTGGATGTGAATTTGCAACGCTTGAAAGAGGGTAGAGTTGGGTTGCAGGCGTTTGCCATCTATTTACCCGAAGTTCTTGGAAGAGGCAAGTTTGAACATGTTATGGGGCAATTGGAGATATATCGTAGACGTGTAGAGAGAAGTCAGGAGCGGCCTGGCGGTACACAGACGTTGTTATGGCGTGAACAGGTGGCTCAGGTGGGGCAAACAGAGGGTCCCTGGGGATTAATCACACTGGAAGGTGTGGATGGTCTGGAGGGCAACCTGTTCTATCTGGAGTTATGTTATCAGATGGGTGTTCGAATCATTGGACTAACGTGGAACTATGCCAATTGGGCGGCTGACGGAGTAATGGAGAAGCGTGGAGCAGGTCTGACCGAGAAGGGGAAAGAACTGGTGCGCCAGTGTAATGAAATGGGAATGCTGTTAGATGTGTCACATTTGACGGAGAAAGGTTTCTGGGAACTGGCTGACTTGAGCAAACGTCCGTTTATCGCCTCCCACTCCAACAGTTATAGCGTATGTCCCCATGTGCGTAATCTGAAAGATGATCAGATTCAGGCCATCATTGCCCGGGAAGGGCGGATCGGACTGACGTTTGTACCCTGGTTTGTAAAACAGGAGGGTGAGGTACGTATAGAAGATCTGCTTCCTCATATTGAGGAGATCTGTTCTCTGGGCGGGCAGAACCATCTGATGATGGGGTCTGATTTTGATGGAATTTCAACGTATATTCAGAGACTTGAACACTCAGGGCATTATCCGAGACTGACGGAAATCCTGCTCAAACATTATGATGAACATCTGGTTCGTGGCTGGTTGTGGGGGAATGCGATGAGTTATCTGGGGGAACACTTGCCAGAGAGCAATCCAAAGATAAAGGGGAATTCCATAAAATAGTGAACTGGTGTGTGCGCTGAATGTGTTGAATTGAAACTAGTTTTCCAAATAAAGGACGGGAATGATGGTGAAATAAGTGTATTTCATGAATTTTCACCAGTTCGTTTTCATTTCACTCCAAAAAGGGGTATAATACCATTGGATTGGTAAGAGCCTGAGTACAGGCCATAGATAAACAAGGAGTGAAATTTACAATGAGTAAAACAGTACCTGTGGGCGTATCTGCCCGTCACATTCATGTATCCCAAGAGCACGTTGAAATTTTGTTTGGCAAAGGTTATGAACTGACTGAATTTAAACCTCTGTCCCAGCCTGGCCAATACGCTGCTAACGAAACTGTAGCGGTAATTGGTTCTAAAGGACAGTTTGATAAAGTGCGTATCCTTGGACCTGTTCGCCCTGAAACGCAACTGGAGATCTCCATGACAGATTCATTTGCCATTGGTGTTAAAGCACCTGTACGTGAATCTGGAAGCATTGAAGGTACACCAGGAATCACAGTTAAAGGTCCTGCTGGCGAAGTTACGATTGATAAAGGTGTTATCGTTGCTGCTCGTCACATTCACTTCCATACTTCGGATGCTGCTAAATGGGGTATCGAGGACAAACAAATGCTGAAAGTTCGCCTTGGCGGAGATCGCGGTCTTGTACTGGAAAATGTACTGGCTCGTGTATCCGATTCTTTCGCACTGGACATGCATATTGATACAGATGAAGCTAACGCTGCTGGCGCTCGTAATGGCGACACTGCTGAAATCATCGATTAATTACATGTAATAGCTTCAGCCGCCAATTGGGGCGGTCTGAATAACATATAAACCTGAGCACAGCCAACAGGGTACGGTTAATCCCACCCCTGATGGCAAGGCTCAGGTTTTTGTATTTTCAGAGTGTTCTTCTGAACATGGCATGTTACGGATTAGACGAAGGGACATGCGCTTTGGATGTGGAACTACAGCCCAATTCATGCTATAATTTGCTGTAATGCTCTTTTAGTGTTCCAAGCAAGAAATTCACCTGGAACAGGGATGAATGAACGATTTTTTATTAATAGAGGCTGTAAGGAGTGACCGAAGGAAATGGCTAAAGACTCAAAAAAGGATTACTCCCAATATTTTGATTTCTCCGATGCCAAAGTAATTTCGCAAGATGAATTCAGCAAAAAGATAAGAATCCGGGGCCGTGAGATTAACATCAAATCGGAACCCAATCATCGTCAGGAGAAACAGCGGGGCAAGGAAGACGTCCAGGTGCTTTACGAAAATGCCGTTCCCGATGAACTGAAAAACATAGGGAAAGGCAAACATTATATTGTATATACGTATGGATGTCAGATGAACGAGCATGACTCGGAAACCATCAAAGGACTGCTTGAGTCTATGGGATATCAGGCTACAGAGAATCGCAAAGAAGCTGATATTATTCTGCTCAATACGTGTGCCATACGGGAAAATGCGGAAGATAAAGTATTTGGTGAGCTTGGTCACCTGAAAACGCTAAAACTCGAACGTCCGGGATTGTTACTTGGCGTATGCGGGTGTATGTCCCAAGAAGAAGGCGTCGTTAACCGAATCATGCAGAAGCATGGATTTGTGGATATGATCTTTGGTACACATAATGTGCATCGACTGCCACATCTAATCCAGGAAGCGCTGTTCAGCAAAGAAATGGTTGTTGAGGTATGGTCCAAGGAAGGCGACATTATTGAGAATCTGCCGAAGAAACGTGAGGGTATGCGCGGCTGGGTGAACATTATGTATGGCTGCGACAAGTTCTGTACATATTGCATTGTTCCGTTTACGCGGGGCAAAGAACGCAGCCGTCGTCCGGAAGATGTCATTGCCGAAGTTCGGGATTTGGCACGACAAGGCTTTAAGGAGATCACGCTGCTTGGTCAAAATGTGAATGCGTACGGCAAGGATTTCACCGACCTGAACTACAGTTTTGGTGACTTGATGGATGCCATTCGCCAAATTGATATTCCGCGAGTAAGGTTTACAACCAGTCACCCACGTGACTTCGATGACCACTTGATTGAAGTGCTGGCCAAGGGCGGAAATCTGGTGGAGCACATTCATCTTCCGGTGCAATCTGGCAGTTCGGAAGTGCTCAAACGTATGAGCCGCAAGTACAGCCGGGAACACTATCTTAAACTGGCTGACAAAATTAAAAAGGCCATTCCAGAAGTCGTGTTAACAACGGATATTATTGTTGGTTTTCCGGGGGAAACGGAAGAACAGTTTGAAGATACACTTTCCCTTGTCCGTGAAGTAGGGTATGATTTTGCCTATACCTTTATTTATTCCCCACGGGAAGGTACACCGGCTGCGGTGATGGAAGACAACGTACCGATGGAAGTGAAGAAGGAACGTTTGAAGCGCTTGAACGAAACGATCAACGAATACAGCCACCGAAGCAATGAAGAGCAACGCGGCAAAATCGTTGAAGTGCTCGTTGAAGGCGAGAGCAAACGGAATTCCGAAGTTCTGGCAGGACGTACGCGCAGCAACAAGCTGGTGCATTTTGATGGACCTAAAGATTTGATCGGTACTTTCGTACAAGTGGAAATCACCGATCCGATGACTTTTTATATTAGGGGCAACCTGCTCTCCGAGCCGGTAGCTGCCAATCAGTAATACACACACACAAATAAGATGAGAATTTTGGGGTTCAATATCAGGTTCGGACATTTGCGCGAGTAGCGGAGGGGACGGAATCGGTCTGTAGAAGCGAAGCGTTCGCCTTTGTCTCCGGATTTTAACCTTGAACAGTTGTAATCAGAAAAATCCGGAGACAACAGCGATCAAAAGAACGATCCGTAACCGCAGTGGTCATGGAGCAGACGTTTGAACTCATTTGAGCCCAGGTTCTCATCTTATATCATCTCATAGAATGGAGCGATTTCAGTGGCGCAGGAAGAAGTGCAGTACAACCATTATGGAATGCCAACCTACGATACGCGCAATCTGGTCATACGCGACGACATTATGGGAAAAGCCAAAGAATTGGCTGATATGCTCGGAACGAGTGAGGAAGTTAGACAGTTTCAACAGGCTGAAACCAAAATTCGGGATCATGAGCGCATCCAGCAGTTGATTGCAACGATCAAGAAGAAACAAAAAGAAATCGTTGCTTTTGAAAGCTTCAAAAATGTGGAGATGGTCAGCAAAATTGAACAGGAAATTGACGATCTGCAAAGCGAACTGGACAGTATTCCATTGGTTACGGAATTCCAGCAGAGCCAGAGCGACATCAACTACTTGCTTCAACTAGTGATCTCTGTAATCCGGGATACGGTTTCTGAAAAAGTAAACGTGGAGGCTGGAACGGATTCACCTCCGACCAGTTGCGGTTAAATGACGGAAGGGTGCGGACGCTGTCCGCGCCTTTTTTGACGATTATATGAATTATAAGTTTTCAGCGGAGCTGAAGGATTCGATAATCGCAAGAAAAGCAACTGCTAAAACACGAATGTGGCATCATCGTTAAGGCTTCGAGCGGAAGCTTTTCTTACATTACATAACCGTAAACGTGGAGTGGCTATCGCCAAGTACTCGGAATATAATTCCAAGCAAAGCTCCACGCTGTGGGGTTATTTTGTGTGGCGCAGCTGATTTTTAATGATAAAGGCACATGACATCAAGAGAGCTTGATACGTACAGTGAATAAAGGAGAAATGAATAATGAGTATTTTGGACAAAATGGTGGAAGACGGAGACGGACGATTCTGGGGATTTCTCGGCTGTCGATATATTAAAGGAGACGGTAAAGAAGTACAGATCGCATTGACAGCAGGCGAACATCATACGAACTCCATGGGGATTATTCATGGGGGTGTATTGACTTCACTGATGGATCAGGCGATGGGGATGGTCGCAACAGCAGCAATGGAAGTGGACGGCTGTGTGACAACAAATCTGAACGTGCATTTTCTTGCACCAATGAAACAAGGGGAGTTAACGGTGACAGCTACGGTACTGCATCAAGCAGGACGCAGTGTTACGACTCAATCGGAGGTTCGTGATGCAGCGGGCACGTTGGGATGTATGGCAACGGCGACATTCCGCATAGCACGCCCGAGAACGTAACCAAGAATCCTGCGGTTGACAAAAGATATTATTATGTCATAATGAAATTATCAAAATGAAAATAGTCGGTGGTGCCCATGAGCGAAAACTACGAACACTTTAATGCAGAGAGCGACGAACAAGCAGCACGTGCTTATAGTTCCAAAAAATATCGTACCCCCGATGGTGTTCCTGCGGATATCGTTATGTTCACCTTGACCAAGCGGGAGCGCAAGACGGTGACGAAGACACTTCCCATTCGGGAACTGAAAGTGATGCTGATCAAGCGCAAAGGCTGGCCTTTTGCAGGCAGATGGGCATTACCCGGTGGATTTTGTCAGGAAAATGAATCCATCTATGGTGCAGCTAAGCGTGAGCTGATGGAAGAGACAGGTGTAGACGGTGGACATCTGGAGTACTTGAATGTATACAGTCAGCCGGGTCGTGACCCGAGGGGCTGGATTATCTCCCACGCATTTTTTGCACTTGTGGAAGAATGGATGCTGGATCAACGCCAAGCAGCAGATGATGCTGAGGATGTTGGATTGTTCACCATTCAGGAGGCGCTGCAAGAACTGGAACTGGCCTTTGATCACAGAACAATCATTGAAGATGCTTATCGACGTATTCAACAGCAGATGCTGGAAACGACGATTGCTCGTCAGTTCCTGCCACGTGATTTTACATTAAGTGAATTATATCAGGTTATTCAAAGTGTTGTACCGGATTTTGAAGAACCAAACTTCATTCGCAAGATTACGTCTACCCGCAGCCGTAAAGGCATTGTGGAAGAAGTAAGAGATGAAGAGGGGAACCTGGTGAGTTCCAACCAGTACTCGCAGCGACCGGCGCAGTTATATCGTTTTACAGAACTTGTACCACGCCTGTCCATCTATACGTAATAAGGTGTAGATGTGTCCATCTGATTGAATCAGGATCAACCATTTCTGGGCTAAGGGAGTGTTGACGATGAAAGCACTGATTGTCATTGATTACACGAAGGATTTTGTGACAGGTTCTTTGCCTGTAGGTCAGCCGGCAGTAGAGATCGACGAGACGATTGCAGCTGTAACCGAGGCCTATTGTAAGAACAAACATGAGGTAATCATGGCTGTGGATCTGCACGAAGAGAATGATCCGTATCACCCGGAGACTGCACTTTTTCCACCTCATAACATCAGAAATACGGAGGGAAGACAGTTATATGGTCGTCTTGCCCAAGTGATGGAAGAACGGAAAACAGATATACAGTGGATGGATAAGACGAGATATAGTGCATTCTGTGGGACCGATCTGGAACTCAGACTGCGTGCACGTGGTATTACGGATATTGCACTGATTGGGGTATGCACGGATATTTGCATATTGCATACCGCAGTGGACGCTTACAATAAAGGTTTTCATATTACGGTATATGAAGATGCCGTTGCGAGCTTCAATCCAGCAGGGCATGAGTGGGCACTTGGACATTTTCGTTCCAGCCTTGGTGCTTCGGTGGTTAAGGCGAGCGAGACAGTCTTGGCTTAATTTACTCCATAGTCATGTTTGGTTGGCCTCATGTTAGGAACCGGATGAATGTGGTGAATGGTGTATAGAGTTTTTTACGGGAGACTTGTTTGTTTAATACGGATGAACAGAATTATGAAGAATAAGTCTCCATATGTTAACCCGTGTTCACAGATCAAATCTGGGGGCACGAGCGGAAGTCAGAGAGGATGAGACAAATGCAGACAACTAGCCTGGCTTTACATACGGATAAATATCAGATCAATATGATGTACGCCCATTGGGTGAATGGTACTCACAAGCGGAAGGCGGTATTTGAAGCCTATTTCCGTAAGCTTCCTTTTGGCAACGGATATGCGGTATTTGCCGGATTGGAACGGATTGTGAACTATATCAGCCAGCTTCGGTTTACGATGGACGACATCAAATTTTTATCCAAACAAGAGGAAAATTACGATCCGGTCTTTCTGGAAGAATTGCTCCAGTTTTCATTTCAGGGGACGATTCATTCCATGAAGGAGGGTGCAATTGTTTTCCCTGACGAACCGCTCATTCGGGTAGAGGGCTCCATTATGGAGACACAATTGGTGGAGACGGCGATACTTAACTTCATGAATTATCAGACGTTGATTGCAACCAAGGCTTCGCGGATCAAACAGGTAGCGCAGCAGGATACGTTGCTCGAATTCGGCACACGGCGTGCACAGGAAGCGGATGCTGCCATCTGGGGCGCACGTGCCTCGTATGTGGCAGGTTTCCATGCAACGTCCAACATGCTGGCTGGAGAGCGCTTCGGAATCCCAACAGCAGGTACACATGCCCATTCCTGGGTACAGAGCTTTATGAGCGAACAGGAGGCGTTTGACGTGTATGCCAAAGTGTTGCCTGATCAGGTTACACTGCTGGTTGATACCTTTGACACGTTGAACAGTGGAGTACCTCACGCCATCAAGACAGCCAAGAAGTTGGAGAGCCAAGGCAAAAAGATGAATGCCATTCGTCTCGACAGTGGTGACCTAGCGTACTTGTCGATTCAGGCACGTCAGATGTTGGATGAGGCTGGTCTGGATTATGTGAAAATTGTAGCATCCAATGATTTGGATGAAAATACGATTTTCAACCTGAAGGCTCAAGGAGCACGGATTGATACTTGGGGTGTGGGTACACAGTTGATTACCGCTTCTGACCAGCCATCTTTGGGTGGAGTGTACAAATTGGTGGAGCGTGAAGTGGACGGTGCCATGCTGCCTACGATCAAAATATCTGCCAATCCTGAAAAGGTGTCCACTCCAGGTAAAAAGGAAGTGTTTCGGATCATTGATCCGAAACATGGCAAAGCGATTGCAGATTATATCTGCTATCCAGATGAAGAGCAGCCGCTACAGGGCGGACCGCTCAAGCTGTTCAACCCGCTACACCCTTACCTGAAAAAGACGGTTACCCGCTACGAAGCGATCAATATGCTGGAGCCGATCTTTGTGAACGGACGCAAAGTGTATGACCTGCCTAACCTGGATGAGATTCGGGCGTACCACCGGGAACAGATGAACCTCTTCTGGCCGGAATACCAACGGAAGCTCAACCCGGAGATCTATCGTGTGAACATCAGTCCTGCGGCATGGAATATGAAGCAGAAGCTCATTGCGGAACATGTGAAATCCACAGAGGAATGATCTACACACAAGAATTACAGAGAGGCATAACCAGTGAGCAATACTGGCTTATGCCTTTTTGATGCTCATAAAATTTCTGCGTTTTTAGCGGAGCCGAACAATTCGATGACCGTAAGAAAAACTTCAGCTAAATGCGGTCTGTCTTCTATGAAAGTACCTCGATAGACTTTTTCTTATATGATCCCGATGAGATGGACCAGTGATGTAAGAAATCTCATGGACAGACTGCCGAGGTAGCAGGCTATACTGGAAATAGCCATGCCCAATTCAAGATGTAGGGGAAAAGCAGTAATTATTTCTCGGGAAAGCGCAGGAGCCGCCAAATTCTGCAACTATTGATTCAATCCAGCAGCTGTAGGGGATGAAAGTAAGAGGAGGTGCAGATATGAGATGGATACTAGGACTGGTCTGGATCGCTTTTATTGCCTATGCATTGTTGTTGGCACCGGGGCAGTCACCTGGAAGTGATCCGATATTCAAAGAACTGATCACAATGCAAAGCCAAGAGCCTTGGTTACTTACGGTGTTTTCGTGGTTAGGTATTTTCCCGGCAGTTTATGCCTGTATGCTGTTAAGAACATCTGTGAAAGAACGAGGTGGCCGTGTACAGGCTTGGCCTTTTGTTATACTTTCTTTTGGATTAGGTGCTTTTGCTTTGCTTCCCTATTATGCATGGTCATCGTCCGCGAATAGATCTTCGGGTTACACAAGCTTGCACTTTGGTCGTCAGCGGAAGTCGGGAATTGCACGGGTAGCATCCCACAAGCTGACGCATGTTGTCCTTCTGCTGTTGACGCTGGGGACAGCATTCTATGCCGTGACGAAAGGTCATCCGGATGTATATATGGAAGCATTCAATCAATCTGCCTTTGTACATATCATGACGATTGATTTTGTACTGCTGACCTTACTTTCCATGATTGCGATATACAGGGATACTGAAGCGAGTCGACGTTCACCAGCTTGGGCAGTGACAGGCATTATCCCCATCGTGGGTCCACTAATCTATCTGTTGACGCTCAGGAGAGACAGAGCTTGATCATTAACATGAGGAAGAATCCAAAAGTAAAAGGTAGCCGTTAAGCCGAAATACGAAAAATTCATGTGCTTAATGGAAAAATATACAAAATTCAAAGAAGGAGTGGCTATCAATGAAAAATCAATTTAACGCATACGTTGTCCGTAAAGAAGAACAGGGCGGAGTGAACGCTTCTATAGAGCAACTGAAGAAGGAAGATCTGCCAAATGGAGATGTTACGGTAAAGGTGCAATATTCCAGTGTCAATTATAAAGACGGACTCGCGACGCTTGAAAAGGGTGGTGTCGTTCGTGAATATCCGATGGTACCGGGAATTGATCTGGCTGGAACAGTAGAGGAGTCGGTCAGTGGACGTTTTGCACCAGGAGATCGGGTGATCAGTACAGGATTTGAACCTGGTGTATCCCATTACGGAGGATACAGCGAGTATGCTCGTCTGCGCAGTGAATGGCTGGTGCCTCTGCCACCGGGTCTCAGTGAGAAAGAAGCCATGGCGATTGGAACCGCAGGATTTACGGCTGCACTTTCGGTAGATGCGCTGTTACAGGCTGGAGTGAAACCGGAGATGGGCAAGATTCTGGTTACGGGTGCAACAGGTGGCGTTGGAAGTATGGCAATTGCGATTCTGGCGAAACTTGGCTTTGAAGTAACAGCCAGCACAGGCAAGAAGGATCAGGAGGAGTCATTGCTCCGAAACTTGGGTGCCTCAGAGGTTATTACTCGTGAAGAAGCTGATGCTCCAGCCAAAGGAGCCATGGGGAAACAGCTATGGGCGGGAGTTGTTGATCCAACAGGAGGACCAGCACTTGCGGAGCGATTAAAACAGATTCAATACGGAGGTGCGTTAGCGGTATCCGGCTTAACAGGCGGCACAGCTTTTGAATCCACGGTACTTCCGTTTATTTTGCGTGGCATCCAGCTTATTGGTATAGACTCTGTGTATTGTCCGATGGAACGTCGGGAACGATTGTGGAAACTGCTCGGCGGAGAATGGAAACCGGAGCGTGCGCTGGAACTGGGAATCCGCGAAATTTCTCTAGACCAGTTGCCTCATACGCTGGAGACGATACTCCAAGGTGGTGCAGTAGGTCGGACTGTGGTCAATACGATATCAGATCTGCCATCCGCATAAGATTCTAAGTCCTTAGACATGCTAATTCTACCTGATTGGGTCACAGTACACGTGGCTGGAAAGGAAGGATTGGCATGTGGTTTGGTAGAAAAGAGCGAAATATAGTTCGAAGAACAATGAAGTCGGTACTTGTAAGTGGCTTGTTGATCACGAGTGTCTGGTCCCTGGTGGCTTGTTCGGCATCATCCATTGAGCAGGAGCGAAAGGTCTACACCCGCGAAGCGACAGATGAAGGAAATATGAGAGCACAGAGTCAAGGACACGGATTAAACGGTGAATTGGTGAGTGAGATCAGTAAGAGTTTTGAAGCAAAAGGCATTCAGCTGATGAATAACATGTCTGCCGATGACGGCCATGGTGGGATCTCTTATATGTATTTGTTGAATGGAAGTGGCAGACACATCGTGAAAGTCCATATTTTCAGTGATGCGACAACCCGGGCTGCCAGCATGAAACAAATGTATAGTGAGAATCGTGATGAAGCTGTCTTGGAAAATGCGCTTGGCCGAACAACGATTCGCAGCAAAGGAAACGTCTCACTCGTGTATACGGCTTCTGGTGGGGAAAAGGACGAGTATGAGCAGGACGTTATGCAGGTGTTCCAACATGTGCTGGAGCAATTAACGTAGGTAGAGCTGACAGCATCAAACCTTTCAATTCATATCGTACAGCTGAAAATAAACCCGAAAAACCCGTCTGATCTTTCAGACGGGTTTATATATTTCACGCATCACATGCCGCAGCTCGGGCAAAATGAGTTTTTCCATGGCCAATTTGACGGCTCCTTTGGAACCCGGCATGGAGAATACGGCTGTGCGTCCGATCGTTCCAGCGACGGCTCTGCTCAGGATGGCAGCGGAACCGATATCTTCGGTGTAACTGAGAAAACGGAAGATCTCACCAAAGCCCGGGAGTTCCTTGTCGAGTAGTGAGGATACAGCTTCATAAGTTGTATCTCGGGGTGCAATCCCTGTTCCGCCGCTAAGCAGCACGGCTTCGATATCATCACGAACGGCTGCATCTTGCAGGATGCTTCGAATGTTCTCCGTTTCATCTGGTGTGATGATGTATTCAACAATCTGATAACCCGCTTCATTCAGAAGCTGGTGCATGAGCTGGCCACTGGTGTCAGTGTCTTTAGTGCGTGTGTCCGATACTGTAACAATCATGCACGATACCGTGGTCGGAGCTTCCTGGCGATGTTGTTCCACTGAATTAGTCATGAAACTTCCTCCTTCAATCAACATGTCCTCATAGCATAGACCATCCGGTAGAATCAGGCAATGTACTGGGGAAGAGTTGAACATTATTGCACAACGAATGCGGGATGGTGTACACTCGCTAGATATAGATAGATCAGGTTACAAGAAGGACAATCAGAGAGGTGTTTAAGGATGAACGAAACGATTTTAAAAGAACAATCCATACCTGTATATATACTGTCAGGTTTTTTGGGAAGTGGCAAAACAACACTGCTTGTTCAGTTGATCGAACATTGGCAACAGCAGGGTTTGCGTCCCGCAGTGGTGATGAATGAGTTAGGCGAAGTTAATCTGGATGGTCAGATTGTGGATTCCACCGTTCCGATGACAGAGATGTTAGGTGGATGCATCTGTTGTACCGTACGTGGTGACTTGGGATTGCAACTTGCTGATCTTGTTCAGGAGGAATCACCTGATGTGATCATCATCGAAGCAACCGGTGCGGCGAATCCCATGGAGATTCTGGATGCGGTAACGGAGACCTCACTCTACATGCGACTGGAACTGAAAAGTCTCATTACCGTTGTGGATGCAGCACATCTATCTGGCCTATATCAGGAGCAGAAGGGGCAGACGTTCAAACTGATGCAGGAGCAGATTCGCTGTGCGTCTGTGCTTCTCTTGAATAAAACGGATCGGGTGAGTGCACAGGAACTGAAGGATCTGGAACAGCTTTTGGCAAAATGGAATGGCTTCGCACCTGTAATTCCTACAGTGAAATGTGAGGTGGAGATGGATCTGCTGCTTCGCAGCGGGGCAGACGTACACGTACGTGATTCAGCTTCTGAAGAAAGGAAGCTGGCTCAGGAAGATCATCATGTGCACACAGAAGCCTGTGGTACACATGGATGCAGTCATGCTCATAAAGATACAGATCACATGGTCCAAGACGATACTACGAATACTAACGCATCCCATAGCCATGTCCATGACCACAGTCACGAGCATGTTGCTCCTCATGCCTCACACGAACATGTCATGGTATATACGCATTATTTCAGTCATCCGGTGAACAGCGAGGCGTTTGAAAAATTTGTATCCGCATTGCCACGGGATGTGTATCGAGCAAAAGGCATTTTATCGTTTAGTGACACGGCGAGCCGCTTCTGGTTCCAGTATGCCTACCGTGAATCGGACTACATGAAGATCACACCTCAGGGAGATGTCCCTAATGTTGCTGTGTTTATAGGTGAACATTTTGACCAAACTGTCATTCGTGACCAATTACTGGAATTGGAAGCGATAAAGTAGGTTAGATGATTCAATATTCCTCCCAACTGGGTATTAAGAAGCATAGCAAACTTTGCCTGGGAGGTAACTTTAAATGACACAACAACAATATCAACAATGTATCGATGCTTGCCTGGAGTGCATGAATGCTTGCAACGTATGTTACATATCGAGTCTGAAAGAATACGATCTGGCGATGCTGCGTGATTGTATTCGTTTGAATCGGGAATGTGCGGAGATCTGCAGTTTTGCTGCACAAGCGATGACACGTGGAAGTGATTTTATTGCTGAAATATGCGAATTGTGTGTGAAAGCTTGTGAAGCTTGCGCCGCAGAGTGTGGCAAACACCACCATGATCACTGCCAAGCATGTGCAGAGGCTTGCCGCAGATGTGCAGAAGCTTGCCGCTTGATGGCAGCAGTAGCGTAAATATCATTTCTCTGGAATATATAATTAAAACCGATAATGACCTTGGTCCCCTAAGGGAAGGTAGTGAACACAGGCATCTGAGACGATGTGCCTATGTGTTGCCTTTCAGTAGGGGATTTTTAATGCAGGTTGCCAAGTCTGATCGTGGTATGTATAATGATGGCAATGAATTGAAACGAAGAATATCACTGATCGGGAGAGTAGCCAGATCCATACATGACAGCGAGCCGGGAGAGGTGGAAGCCGGTATGACATGACCTGAGTGAACCGCACCCGTGAGATGGTTATCCGAAAAGATGTACGTATCCCGATTGGGGATAGGCCATATCTGTCTGAGGGTACCCCGGCTTGCGACCGTTATACGCATCGAGCGGAGCAGGTTCTACTGGTATGCATGTTGATGCATATTAAGAGTAGCTGTTCACCTAGAGTGGTACCGCGGGAACTGTTAAGTCAGCTCTCGTCTCTTATGTAGAGACGAGAGCTTTTTTGTGTTTATTTTCAGCTAATAATGAATGGATAAGGAGTGTTCGAAATGTTGATGAAGCAGGCTGCAGCCGATATTGCCCCTTTAACGGGATTGAATGAAGAAGAGGTTCTGAGATTACTCGAAGTCCCACCGCAGTCGGAGATGGGTGATGCAGCATTCCCTTGTTTTGCATTGGCGAAGTCATTAAAAAAAGCACCGGCACTTATTGCGGCCGAGCTCGCAACTGGATTGCAGGCATCTGGAATTGAAGCGACTCCCGCCGGGCCGTATGTAAATATCCGTTTCAATCGGGGGAAGCTCGCGCCGAATCTGCTAAAAGAACTGGGAAATGCCGCATTTGGTAAGCTTCAGCTTGGTCAAGGTTCGCGTGTTGTAATTGATATGTCTTCCCCTAACATCGCTAAACCCTTCGGAATTGGACATTTGCGTTCTACTGTAATCGGTGCAGCACTGTATCGGTTGTATAACGAAGCGGGTTATACCTCCATAAGTGTGAATCATCTGGGAGACTGGGGAACCCAGTTTGGCAAGCAGATCGCAGCGTACAAGCGGTGGGGCAATGATGAAGCCTTGCAGGCAGACCCGATCCGTACGTCCCTAGAACTGTATGTGCGCTTCCACGATGAGGCGGAGAACGATCCTTCTCTGGAGATTGAGGCACGGGATTGGTTCCGCAAGCTGGAGCAAGGGGATGAAGAAGCACAGCGGTTATGGGCGTTTTTTGTGGAAGTGAGCATGAAGGAATTCAACCGGATGTATGAACGTCTGAATGTACAGTTCGACCATACGCTGGGGGAAAGCTTTTACAATGACAAGATGGGCGCGGTGGTTGAAGAACTCAAGGCAAAAGGTTTACTTGAAGAGAGTGATGGAGCACTCGTGGTACGTCTGGAGGATGAGAACATGCCCCCGTGCCTGATTATTAAAAAAGACGGAACAACAATCTATCCTACACGGGATTTGGCTACGGCGGTGTATCGTCATGAGGTGATGAAGGCAGATCGGTTGTTATACGTGGTCGGAGGCGAGCAGAAGCTACATTTCCGGCAGGTATTTGCGGTCCTATCCCGGATGGGGCATGAATGGTTTGCGAAGTGTGAACATATCCCGTTTGGCTTAATGCGTTTTGAGGGACGGAAAATGTCTACACGTCGTGGTAAAGTCGTCTTTTTGCAGGAAGTGTTGGATGAGGCAGTTGCTCGTGCCTTGCAAATTATTCAGGAGAAAAACCCGAATCTGGAGAACCCTCAGAAGGTGGCTGAGGCTGTTGGTGTCGGTGCCATTATCTTCGGTGATCTGCGTAATAATCGGTTAAATGATGTGGACTTCTCCCTGGAGGATGCGGTGAGTTTTGAAGGGGAGACCGGACCTTATGTGCAATATACCCATGCCCGGATTCAAAGTGTGCTTGCCAAGGCAGAAGAGGCGATCCGCGTGGAAAATGAAAACCCTCTGACTAACCTCAGCCTTGCGGATGGTGAGAATGAAACAGTGACTACTTCATTCATTATCGGAGATACCTCATGGGCATTGCTGAAACTGCTCGGTGAATATCCCGAGTATTTGGAAAAAGCAATTCATCGGAATGAGCCTTCGGTCATTGCCAAATATACAATAGATGTCGCTCAGGCGTTCAACCGCTTCTATCACGCCGAACGGATTGTGGATGCGCCATCTGATGTAAGATCCTTCAGGGTGGCCTTGGCCAAACGGACTGCCGAACGCCTCGCGTACAGTTTACATTTGCTAGGTGTGCAAGCTCCAGAACGGATGTGATCCCAGGTGATAAGGAGTATACGTGTACTTTTCAAAAAAGCCAATCAAGATGTACCAGACTCATCAGGTCGAGGTATGTTGCTTCAACAAGTGAGCAAGCGATTAGGCAGTACTCAGGTACTGAATCAAATTAATCTGGAAGTGAAACAGGGCGAATGTGCTGTGCTTATTGGCAGAAACGGCTCGGGCAAAAGCACGTTGCTACGTATGTTGGCAGGTATTTTGTTACCCGGTACAGGATCGATCCAGCGCACAATGAAGGGTTCTGGTGGGTATGCAGTAGATGGCCTGCCACGTTTACCCTTTACCTCTGGAGAGTACTTGTGGGATATGGGTCGTATTCGGGGCATTCGCCCCGAAGTACTGCGTGGGCGGATTAGAGAACTTAGTGAACTTTTATATCTGGATACCGCGATCGATCAGAAGTTATCCTTATTATCGAAGGGTACACTGCAAAAAGTAAATTTGATTCAGGCCCTGTTACCTGGACCGGGTGGTCTTTTGTTGTTGGATGAACCTTTATCAGGCTTGGATATTCCAGCTCAAGAGGCAGTTGTATCCTTATTGGGACAATGGAAGAATGAAGGGACATCCATTGTAACAGCTTGCCATGAACCGTTGCTTATTGAACGTTTGGCAGACCAGGTGATTGTGTTGAAGAAAGGCAGCGTGCTCCGCTACTGGAGTCGTGAAGATATACTTCAAGCTGGCGAACCCGTTGTACGTATTCAAAGTCTGACGGAAGCTGGGGAGGATCTGGCTAACGATCTATCCGTTGTACAACAACCGGGAGTACTGTCTTTAGTTCGTAATACAAGCTCGGAGAAATCAAATTCTTGGTTGTGGGATTGGAAAGTAGTTCAACAATCAACAGATGATGTCCTCAGAATGATTTTGGCATCCGGAGGTTCGGTTGTGTCTGTACAACAGGAAGAAAGTCAATTACATATGGAAAGTCTGCTGGGAGGACAACATCCAGCTGTATACACGAGTCGTGGAGATGTCACAGAATCTGTGGACTTAAGCTCTTCCATGGATGATGCGGGGGGAGAAGCCAAATGATCTATCTGACCCGATATTTGTTAAGGCATCACATTCGCTCGCAGAAATATTTTGCACCGGTTATCTTTTATATCATCGCCATGCTGCTGATTTATTCCTACAAACCCAACCCTATTGCGGACAGTTACAGTGTTACGGCTATGCTGTTATTTCTGGCAGCTGCTTGGCTCGGAGTAATGGTGATGAATACCGAACCTGCTAAGCAGTATCAATTACTTGTCCTTCATTCAGGAAGCAGGCGTAAGGTTGTAACAAGTCAACTCATCTGTGCCTGGATCATGCAATTCATGCTCACCGTAATCACTGTTCTGTATCCCGTGTTCGCGGGAATGTTCGAGAGACAACCTACAGGTGAGGAGTGGATGATGACTTGGTCAGGACATCTGGGGTTATCACTGCTGGGATTGGGCATCAGTGTATTTTTTCAAAAATCGTACATTCCCTTGCTTAGTCGAAGTATGCCTGCCCTCATTATTGTATTATTACTATCGTTTATCCAAGGTTCCTTAAGTGAACGTTTGCCTGAATCGTTAGAATGGCTTGGCCGCATTCTTCCGCCAGCTTTTTATCTGGTTCGTGAGATGATGTTATTTGATGAATCAAAGATGGACTCTTTTGTTTCGGTTATGCTGTGGACTGTGCTCTATGCATTAGGGTTACTAATCATCCATGTGTGGCTGTCCGGAAGAAGAGATCTGCGGAGTTAGAAGACGCGCTTCCCGATAACTTGAATGTTGCTCTTGGTTTGGTTAGGATAGAGGGACATGGAATGGTTAACATTGTACGGTTGAAGGGGGCGCTCGCATATGCAAAATACAGATATCCAGAATGGTGACATGCTGGACAGCGAACACTCCAGGGAATTGTTTGCCTATTACGGATTGGCAGTGTACTACGGGCAAGCGCTCGAACAGCAGCTGGTCAATCTGATTTTATTAATGAAAATGTCTCAGGGCAAAGCCGTGTCTGAAGAGGATCTGGAAGATCTGTACGAACGAAAGATGAGCAGTTCACTGGGGCAGCTCATTCACGAAGTGCGCCATCATTTTACATTCTCTGAGGAAGAGACTCGCCAGTTGAATGAGTTATGGCAGCAACGTAACCGTATTGTACATCATTATTTCAAGGAACGAATTCACGAGACATTCAGTCTGGAAGGACGCTCACGCATGATTAAGGAATTGGAGGATTTCAAAGACCGTGCACAGGAGTTGGAGATCCGTCTTCAGCAATATACGGGTGCCTGGATTGCAGAGCTTGGTCTGGATGCCGAATCCGCAGCAGCTCTGCAAACGCTGGAGCGGATGCATACCGAGAGTATGCAAGCAAGGGCTTTGGAAGAGGATGAATGACAAGAAAACGGATAACGAAACGCTGGATATTAATTACGGCTCTGGCTGTAGTATTAGTGGGAATCCTATGGACTGTGGTTACGGCAGTACGAATATCTGTATATACGGATCAGGATTCGTCCAGGATATCGGACGCAGCCATTATTCTGGGTGCAGCAGTGGAGGGGGATAACCCTTCACCTGTATTTCGCGAACGTATTGAACACGGGATTGAATTATACCGTCAGGGTACCGTTCGTAATCTGCTTTTCACAGGTGGCTCAAGTGGTGATGGAGAACATACGGAAGCTGAAGTGGGTCAGAAGTATGCCATCGCACATGGCGTAGATCCTGCGGACATTCGCATAGAGACCACATCCAGAATTACCGAGGAGAATCTGATCAATTCAATTCCGATTGGTGAACAGGCCGGTTATCAAACCTATACGATTGTGAGTGATCCGTTACATATGAAACGGGCCATGAAGCTGGCTGCCGGACTGGGTATGGATGCCGTACCCTCTCCGACAAGAACTACGGCGTATCGAACCTGGCGCAGCAAGTTTCCTTTTCTCGCAAGAGAGACCGTGATGTACATGGGATATACGATCAAAGGATGGATAGACAATCCGCAGCAGCCATGAGGTTGCACGCGGATTGTTTTTTTGACTGGAGGAAATAAACAGTATCGGAATTTGAATCCCGATGAAATACAAAAAAACGATCTACACAGCTACCTCAGGGTTTGCGGTGTAGATCGGTTTTTGTGTTGCCGTCGAGTACATCATTTTTAATTGGTTACTTAAAGAACTTTCAGTTTTACTCTGCTATGCATTGCCTCCGGCAAAGGAGGTTGAGGTTGGAACGGAATTACCTGACGGATTCTCGAGAGTTGCGACCGCTGCTGCTTGCGCACCTTGTTGAAGCTGATACATCTTATAATAGCGGCCTTTAAGCTCCATCAGTTCATCATGTGCACCTTGCTCAACGATACGCCCGCGATGCAGAACCAGAATCTGATCTGCTGAACGAATGGTGGAGAGACGGTGAGCAATGATGAAGGTGGTACGTCCTTTTTTGAGGACTTCGAGTGCGTTCTGAATTAATGCTTCCGTTTCCGTATCAATATTGGCTGTCGCTTCATCCAAAATGAGGATGGCCGGATCAAACGCCAGTGCACGAGCAAAGGAGATCAACTGCCGCTGTCCAGCAGACAATGTACTTCCTTTTTCGATGACGGGTTCGTCAAAGCCTTGAGGCAAATGAGCCAGTATGCGTTCAGCTCCTACATCACGCAGCGCCTGTTCAATTCGTTCACGGGAGATCTTTTCATCGCCTAGACTGACGTTGGAAGCAATGGTGCCTGTGAACAGATACGGGTCCTGTAATACAATCCCCATATGTTCGCGAATCCACTGTTTAGGTAGATCTTTGACGTTCTGACCGTCAATCGTGATCTTGCCTTTTTGCGGATCATAGAACCGGAATAACAGGTTAATGATTGAGCTTTTACCCGAACCGGTATGACCGACCAGAGCGACCGTCTGACCTTGGGATGCTTTGAACGAGATATTGTTAAGCACGTAATCTTTTTTATAGGCAAAGGATACATCATCGAAGACAACATTCCCTTTGTATCTTGGCATGGAGCCATCGGTTACAGCTTCTCCCTTTTCATCCATCAGCTCAAAGACGCGACCAGCAGATACAAGGGAGGAGTCCAGGTTGGCGAGTTGATTCACCATACCGGTGATTGGCTGGAACAAGCGACCCAGAACATCAACGAAGGCATACAGAACACCCAGGGAGATAATACTTGTGCCATCCAGCACGCTGGAACCGAAGTACCACAGGACCACCGCAAAGGCGATATTCCGTAATACGTTAACCAGGTTGTGTGAGGTGAAGGCATTCAGGTTGAGCATTTTGTTCTGGTGTTTCATATAGTCATCATTCAGATCTTCGAATTCCTGTTTGGTTTGTTTCTGATGGCGGAATACGCGGATAATGGACATCCCCTGAATGGACTCGTTAATGATGGCATTGATCTCACTCAATCGTGACCGAATAATCGTGTTGTAACGAGTGGCGAATTTCCGATAGAGCACAATCCATGTAACGAGCATCGGCACAACGAATAATGAGATCAGACCCAGGCGGACATCAAGCAGGAAGAGTGCGACATACACACCCGTAATTGTGATGATACCTGAGAAAAAGTTCGAAAGAACGGCAACGAACAGATCCTTGACGGCTTCTGTATCGTTTGTGACCCGAGATACAACTTTACCTGCGGGCAGGTTATCAAAAAAGTGTACCGGCAGTCGCTGAATGTGGGCATACACATCGTTACGCAGTCTTTGAATGACCTTGTTGGCCGAGGACTGCAGCCAGAATGTTTTACCAAACTCCATAATGACCGAGATCACGAGGAAGATCATGTAATACACAATTAATTGATAGATGCTGGGCATCTCCGGTTTGTAAAAAGCAAACAGTTCACCTGCTGACAGGGGGGTTGCCGCATATTGACCTGTTACCTCACCTGCACGTATAACCGTGAGGGTTCCATCCGCATATGTGCGGTCCCCGTCAGGTGCGCTTACCGGTTCGTTTACAAAATAAAAACTTCTGCCGGCTTGTAATACCCGCACTTCGGAACCTTTGTTTTCACCCGGTTCGAACAAGCCTTCGCGTTTGTAATTCTTACCGTTGTAGACTGCGGCTTCATCTGAAGCTGTTGTCTCATAGAAAGGCTGCTCAATCGCGAGCAAGTGATTGTCGATCATGGATTTGGCGATGAACGGACCGGCAAGCTCGGCCGCAACACCAATGGTAAGCATAATTAATGCAGCGATAAATGTTCCTTTGGCTTTCAAGGCGTAATCAAGCAGCCTTTTGCCTGTATTAGACTTCAATGAATTGACCTCCTACGTGGACAGATTGGACTCGACCTGTTGCCGTTCATACTGTTCACGGTACCAGCCGTTCATGGCTAACAATTCCTGGTGAGTGCCTTCTTCCGTAATTTTCCCGTGCTCCAGTACGATGATTCGGTCAGCATGTTCAATAGCAGACAGGCGATGAGTCGAGATCAGCGTGGTTTTGCCCGAGCGTTTGTTGCGTATATTTTCAATAATTTTGGCTTCAGTACGTGCATCGACAGCAGATAAGGCATCATCGAGGATCAGAATATCAGGATTAGCAATAAAGGCACGCGCCAGCGATACACGCTGCTTCTGTCCGCCGGACAGAGAGATTCCTTTTTCACCAACAAGTGTATCCAGTCCATCGGACAAGGTTCCCAGATCCCCGTCAAAAGCGGCGGTACGAATGGCTTCCATGATGACTTCATCACTGGCCCCAGGTTTACCGAATTGAATGTTCTGACGAACTGATTTGGAGAACAGAACTTGTTCCTGTGGTACGTACCCGATCCAGCTGTGCAAGTCATCTTTGGCGATATCCTGAATCGGATGACCCGAGATGCTTAATGTGCCCGAACCGGCAGGGTATTCATGAAGCAGTTGTTTGAGCAAAGTAGACTTACCGCTACCCGTACGACCCACAACACCCAACGTTTGACCCCGTCGTAGCGAAAAGCTGATATGACTGAGATTGTCGACAGTGGAACTTGGGTAACGGAATGTAACATCCTGCATCGCAATTTCTTCCGGATTCGTAACGTGAGCAGGTTGCTCCACATCTTGTACGGCAGGTTCTACCGATAAAGTCTCGTTGACCCGATCAAGCGAAGCGCTACCACGTTGCATCAGGTTAATTAATTCGCCGATAGCAAACATGGGCCAGATCATCATCCCCAGGTACATGTTGAACGATACGAGATCCCCCAGGGTAATTTCATTATGAAATACAAGATATATGCCGTAGGCAAGTGCAATCACATAACTGAGTCCAACGAAGAGGCGGATGGTGGGTTCAAATAGGGCATCCATTCTGGCAACAGCCAGGTTTTTGCGATACACATCTTCGGTCACGTCGGCGAACCGTTTCTCGTCCAGACGTTCCTGCACATAGGCACGCACAACACGGATCCCGGCGATGGATTCCAGCACCTGGTCATTCATATCTCCGAATGCATCCTGTGCCAGGGTATAACGTTGATGTACAGCTTTACCATAGATCATCATGGCAATGGCGATAAAAGGTAATGGCAGGATTGCCGCCAAGGTCAGTTTCCAACTAACCAGGAAACCCATGGCGAACAATACGGTGGCCAGAAAGGCTGTAGAGTCTGTTAAGGTCAGCATGCCGAAGCCTGCTGTAGTAGCAATGGAACGAAGATCATTGGTGGCCCGAGCCATCAGATCTCCTGTTCTGTTTTTCTCAAAAAAGGGAGGAGTCATCCGTAACAAGTGGTCCATAAAGCGTGAACGAAGCAGCCGCTCCACCAGATTGGCACCACCAAACAGTTTGTGCATCCAAACGTATGTAACGAGATAGATAATGATGACTGTTCCCAGAATAAGCAAAATATAACGGGTAAGTGAGGTGCCGGTAATGGAACCGCGCACAATCTCGTCGATGGCATTGCCAAGAAGACGAGGGGGCAGCAGTTCGGCAATGCCCACCAGAATAAGCAAGATGACACCGGTTAGGTATCGTTTGCGTTCCAGCCGGAAGAACCAGGCCAGGTTTTTAAGTACAGAGAACAAGTGTTATCCCTTCCTTTCGATGTCCGAGAAATGCAGATTCCGTTCATGTATGCCGAAATGTACCCACAAAAAAAGACATACCGCACGCAGGCGGTATGTCTTCATATGATCATACGGCAGCATGGCTCCGAGAACAGAGCCGCCACCATACATAAGTTCGATTGTGAGTAAACATCACAGAGGTTCTAATGAAAGAACGCCTTGTCATGCCGACTTATGAACGGAATAATGATTTCGGGTGTGCTCCGGTATTTAATTGTGTGCTGAATTGACCTATCATATCTTTGTTAAACACCGTAATCACCCTTTCTTTTTTGGAAATAAATACAATGTAGACCTCGTATGTTTGCATCTTAACACCAGCTTTTACAATCTGTCAAACATTTTTCACAACTTAATTTGTCTTCATATGCTCTCTCGGGTTTGTATTCAAGTCCCTGTCGAGATATGATGGAACATATATATACAGAAGGAGCTGACACCAAATGAGTACCATACATGTATCCGATCAAGCTGCTCGCTGGTACAAGGAAGAACTGAATTTGAACGAGGGAGACAGCATTCGATTTTTTGCCCGTTATAGCTCTGGCGGAGGTCTTCACCCTGGATTTTCGCTAGGTATTGCTGTGGAGAAACCAAGACATCCTGCGGATCAAACCGAAGTGTCGGGGATTCAATTCTTTATGGAAGATCACGATTATTGGTATCTGAAAGGGCACCAACTGCATGTGGATATCGTTGATGAAGGTCAGGATATCGAATATCGTTATACGGAAATCTAATTTTTGAAGTCTTGCTAAGCAATAGATGGATTACAGGTCGCCACCGGCTTCCGAGTAGGAGGAGGGGATAAGCAGTGAATCTGCCACCACGAGATTTGGCCCAGTATATCGCAAAACGCTCTCATATTGTTGTAAAAGCGGCGGTGCGGGCTGAGAACGAACAAGGTGAATTACTGCTGATTCAGCATGCGGGGCACGGTCATTGGCGGTTGCCAGCCGGTGAGATGCGCCCGGGGGAGGCCATTGAAGATGCTGCACATCGGGAGTTATGGGAAGAGACAGGTTGGACTGCTGATACGATGACTCTGGAAGGTCTGTATTCCGGGCCTGACCTGCGGTATCTGCATTCAAGCGGAGATGAAGAGTATTATGTCATTGCCCTGTTCCGGACAGTGATTATTCAGGATGACCTTGTGGAGTCGCGTGTAAATAGCGATGCGGGTCTGAAGTTTTTTGCTCTGGAGTCGTTACCAACTCTGAATGAGATTAGCCGAATTCTGTTAGCGCGGGATATTGCCGAATAAAATAAGTGTTAACGCAAAAAATGACCTTGGCATCCACGTTAAAGTGGGTACTGAGGTCATTTTTTTGAAACTTACTTACGTATTCATTGAGCCATTTATACCTGATCGAGAGGTTCATCATCCATCGCAAAATCAAAATCATCAATGTCAAATACCTGTACAGGTGATTCGGACTCAATTATGCGTGCGATCAGTTCAACCTGATCGGTGAGAATCGGGATACTCAGGCGATGAGATGTCAGCAGCAGTTCTGTTTCAATGGGATCGAAATACTCCCCGTACTGTGCCGTATCTATTGCATTGATAATGGCAACGGATACTTGGTCACCGAATAAAATGGAGGGGCTTTTGGCCCATGGAATAAGTAATGCACGCTCTATTTTTTTCTTATTCAGCGGTTCCTCGAAATAAGAAATCATTTCATTGATTTTGGATTTCACATGCTGATCATCTGCCGGGTTATCCATCATGGGATCAGGACTGGTCTGGAATTCATATAGCTCAAGGATGGTGGTATAAGGAACAATATATTCAACAGGCGCGGGCGGCGCTAGCAATTGACCGTAAATGGCCACCATCACGGCTTCTGTAATAAACTGACGTGACATGGTTCCTTAATCCTCCTGCGCCATTAATAGTTGCAAAGTGAATCTATACGTTTATGCAACAGCATAACCATAATAGTACGTGTTCAAATAGGACGGTTTTCAGTACCGAGAAGACATTTCGGCTGAATTCCATATTCGATGCTGAGGATGCCTCTAGGCATCCTTCGTAATCAAAAGCGGACTTTTTGAACAACCTCTAATATGCATTATTCTGCTGTAGACTCGTGTACATGATTTGCATGAATAGAAGTATATCACACAACGGTGGGAAATACAGCCAATCTGCATAGCATGTCAGGTCACAACCCTCACAACTTGAATCAGGATTTGCCCAGTAACAATGATAAAATTCCCGCCGCAATCAATGGCCCCACAGGTACACCCTTGAACAGGGCAACGCCAAGTACCGTTCCGATTAACAGCCCTGCAACGACAGTTGGCTGTGTACCCATCAGCGTAGCACCACGTCCTCCGAGATATGCCACGAGTAATCCTACGCCAATGGCGAGCAGTGATTTCCAGTGCAGGAAAGACTCACCGATCGTCTGCAGACTCATCTTGCCACTGGCAAGAGGTGCCATCACGCCAATGGTCAGAATGATAATGCCCAGTGTAAGTCCGTATTTTTCAAGCCATGGAAATGCCTGATTCAGGTTCAGGACTCGTAGCAACAGCAGAAATACCATCGCTACGGTCACAGGTGTGTTGCTGCTGATAATCCCGAGAGCCGCAAATCCGAGCAACAGCAGGGAAGTCATATCCATGGTTTTCATTTCCCTTCAATCTGTCCACGTTGTTTGCTAACGATATGTTCTGCAATGTAACGTCCATGCCAGCGCCCGGATTCAATAAAGACTTCATTGGCATTACGACCCGAAGCGATGACTCCGCCCACATATACACCAGGTACGCTACTTTCCATCGTTTGTGCATCATATAGAGGTTTATCCATATCATCAGACATTTCCACACCTACCGATGTGAGTAGTTGACGATCTGGACGGAAACCGGTCATTGCCAGCACAAAGTCATTATCCAGTTCCCGAGTGGAACCATCCGTGTGTATCAGACGAATCGAATCATCCAGTATTTCATTCACGCGTGATTCCAGGTGTAGTGTGATACGACCTTTTGTCACCATGCTCTCGAATAACGGACGTACCCATGGTTTAATATGCTGGGACAGACCGTTGCCGCGATAAACCATATCAATATGAGCTCCGACCCGAACCAATTCCATGGCCGCATCCACGGCGGAGTTGCTTCCGCCAATAATGGCGACACGTGTACGGGTATAAGGGTGGGCTTCCCGGAAGTAATGAGTTACTTTATCTTTATCTTCTCCAGGGATACCCAGATAGTTAGGATGGTCAAAATAACCGGTAGCCACAACTACATTGCGTCCAACATGTACGATGGCCTCCCCGCGGCGATTGAGCGTATGTACCTCAAACGTACCATCATCCTTGCGTTTAATTTCACGGGCTTCTTCATAGTTATGAACACGCAGACCAAAATGTTCGGCTACCCTGCGATAATAGGCAAGTGCTTCATAACGAAACGGTTTATCATTAGGTGTGCTGAACGGAACGTTTCCGATCTCAAGCAGCTCGGCTGTGCTGAAAAACTGCATATGGGTTGGATACAGATAAATAGATTGAACGATATTGTATTTCTCAACGATCACAGCGGACAGTCCCAGCCGCTCACATTCAATGGCAGCAGACAGACCGCATGGGCCTCCGCCAATAATAATGACATCTTCCATGTTCTTAATCCTCCTTATTTCAAGCAATATAATCCTACCGTAAATAACGAGCCAATGCCAGTTCAAGCGTGAGTTTAACTCAGACAAGTTTAATTGAATCCAAAGGAGTTGACGTAGAGAGAGGAAAAGATTAATATCAAATTAGATATTTATCTAATTGAAAGTGAGATGAACGATGATGCAGCTGGAGAAAATTGTGGCTTATCATAAAGCGTTGGCTGACCCGACCCGGCTCCGCATGCTGCTGTTGCTGGCACAGGGTGAACTGCACGGACAGGCACTTGCCGAACGGCTGAATCTGTCACAGCCAACCGTGACACATCATGCATCCAAGCTGAGAGAGGCGGCGCTGATTAAGGAACGACGGGAGAAAAATACAGTGTATTTCACACTCAATCCTTCGTTTATCCGCGAGAATGCACAGGCTTCGGTTGATTTTATTTTTAAGCGAGAGGAGGTTACGGATATGAGTGATGTGAACGAAACATTGAAAGCGTCGGTCATGAGAAATTTTTTCTCCAAAGATGGGCGACTGCGTCAGATTCCGGCTCAATACAAGAAAAAACTGATTGTACTTGGTCATCTGGTCGAGCAGCTTGAATTTGGTCGGAAGTATACGGAGAAAGAAATCAATACATTTATAAAACAATACCATGAAGACTTTGCCACGATTCGGCGGGAATTTATCATGCATCAGTTCATGTATCGGGAAGAGGAGATCTATGAATTGAATCCGAAGGAGATGTGGACACGCTGGGATCAGGTCAAATAAAGTAGACGGGTAAAAATAGTTTGGGCTTGACAACTGCAAAGCTCAGTGTGTAACATAATGGATAATTCTACAAGGGAGGCGATTGTTTATGACAAACTTAAATGCAGTATACGTTAATTTGAATATGAACAGCGTCTCCGGAACGGATCAAAGCATGTAATTTTGCGTTAGCTGGATAGCAGTATCCATTGTAACGTGAAGTATGACATGCTCAGATGAAGCCACGGGTGACGCACCCGTGGCTTTTTTGTTTGCCAATAAAAGGGTGTTCCTGAATTGTTTATTATCGGAGGGTTAAGTACTCTATCCGGTATATCTACGAGAAGGGATGATCTTTATTCAGCTAACTACTTATTGCCGCGGGTGTACTTCTACTCGTGGTTTTTTGTTTTGATCTGGACCGGAGATAATTGTTCACTCGGCTTGAATGAAGTAAACAAACTTATTTTGGGAGGAATTTTTATTTTAGATAATCATATTGAGAAGTACGGCTGGTCTGCAAAGTGGCAGAAACTGTGGCAAGAGACAGGAATGGAAGAGCAGGAGAAAAAGCCAGCCAGAATTATCGCAGACCATGGACATCTGCAACGTTTGGTTACAGAAGAGGGCGAATGCTGGGGAAGAATATCAGGCCGAATGCGTCATGATAGTCTGGAGACCAGCTTGGTACCAGCGGTTGGAGATTGGGTGGCGATTACAGGTCAGGCAGGTGAAGAAGCAATTATTCACAATCTGGTGCCACGTCAGAGCAGGGTATCAAGGCAGGCGGCAGGTCCAGTGACCAAGGAACAATTAATCGCCGCAAACGTAGATACACTGTTAATCGTGGCTGCACTTAATCATGATTTTAACCTTAGACGACTCGAAAGATACGTGATGATGGCTTGGAATGGTGGCGTAATGCCGGTCATTGTCTTGAGCAAAAGTGATCTATGCAACAATGTGGAAGAACAGATCCGAAGTGTAGAAGGAATTGCTCCAGGCGTTGAAGTACTTGCAATATCTGCAGTGGAGGGGCAAGGAAAATCCTTACTGGAACGATATTTGCAGCCAGGGTTGACTGTTGCGCTCACAGGATCTTCTGGCAGTGGCAAGTCTACGCTGGTGAACTGGATGATGGGTGAGGATGTGCAGCTTACACAATCCGTCCGCGAGGGAGACAGCCGTGGGAGACATACGACAACACACCGGGAGATGTTTGTTCTTCCACAGGGAGCCGTATTGATCGATACTCCAGGAATGCGGGAGCTTAATCTCTGGGATGAAGGCAATGATGGGCTGTCGCATGCGTTTGGAGAAATTGAGGAGCTTGCGGCCACGTGCAGATTTCTGGATTGCAGTCATACACGGGAAGCCGGATGTGCAGTGAAAGAGGCCATACAGGATGGTTCATTGGATGAAAAAAGACTGAATAATTATCTGAAAATGCAAAAGGAATTGCAATATCAGCAACGCAAGGAAGAAGTGGCATCGAGAAGACGTACCGCCTCCAGCAAACCGGCCAATAGTCGTAAACCCAAGCACTCCCGTAGTGTGAAAGAGTGGGAGGAAGCCTGAAATCAGGCGGGCATCATCCGGCACCTTGCATAAGATAGGTCAGGAGGGATGTCATTATGCCGGATTACAGGATTATTGTAGATCTGTCTGACCACATGTTATATCTTCTGGATGGCAATCAGGTGATTAAGGGATATCCCGTGGGTACTGGCAAGATGCTCACACAGACTCCAAACGGGGAGTTTACTATTATTAACAAACAATCCAATCCAGGTGGGCCATTTGGCGTGTTCTGGATGGGACTGTCTGCTCCCCATTATGGCATACATGGAACCAATGAGCCTTGGTCAATTGGCAAATCCGTCTCCCATGGTTGTATACGCATGTACAACTCGGATGTACTGGATCTGTCTTCCAAGGTATCTGTAGGCACGAGAGTAACGATCCGGCCGTAGGGCCGGATTTTACTTTATAAGAGGTAGTTCAATGGATCAATTTGGAATTATAGAAAGAAGAACATATAATATGGTAAAACTATGGAAGTTACGAGAGAAAGCGAGTGATAGCTATGCTGATCAGGCTGGCGCGTGAAGGAGATGCGCAAGGTATAGCCCATGTACATACAGAGAGTTGGAAGACAACGTATCGGGGAATTGTGCCCGACAATTTTTTGGATCATTTGACTATAGAATCAAGATTGTCCCAGTGGGAGAAGACCATTCGTTCTGGCGAAAAGGATCAGATTCTGGTGGTAGCTGAACAAGATGATGGGAACATTGTCGGATTTGCGTGTGGGGGTAAGGAGCGTGAAGGCAAATTACCTTATGATGGAGAGTTGTACGCTATATATTTGCTGAAGGAAGTGCAACAAACGGGGATAGGTCAGCAACTGGCGACACATGTCGTTCATCATCTGCAGACCCACAATATGAAACGTTTGATCATATGGGCTTTGGAGCGTAATTCAGCTTGCCGCTTCTATGAAAAGATGGGAGGCACTCCAGTCCAGAAACAGTCCCTCCGCATTGGTGGTCAAGATCTGATCGAAGTTGGCTACGGATGGGAAGACTTGAGCCTCTTTGGAGAGAAGAGCCTGCCCGAATGATGAAAGACGTGCAGATGGCGACAGAATTCGGTGGGTTGTATTGTTTCCTTAAGCTTAAAGAATGGAAGAGCTAATTCAGAACTGCACGTTTGCGTAATTCTGAACAAGGTTAATGATGTATTACACCGTTATGCAGGTGTGACATCTAATCTTGATCAGGAGGCGTATTCACATGACTTTAATGGACACCGAACATACAACATGGACGAAACAATATATTAATGGCAGTTGGGTAGATGGCTCCGGTGAGAAAACAATGGAGAATATCAATCCTTATACGGGAGAAGTCATTGCTACATGGCGCTCTTCCAATAAGAATGACATAGATCAGGCTTATGAGTCAGCTCAGAAAAATTCGATTGAATGGGCGAAGTCTTTGCCCGCTGCGAAAGAAGAGGTATTGCGTAAAGTTTCATCCCTGATGACAGAGCGAAAAGAGGAGATTATTCAGCTGCTGATCACGGAATCCGGGAGTACCCGAATCAAATCGGAGGCGGAGTTTGCAGCGGCTAAACGCATTGTGGATGAAGCATCATCTTTTCCTTATCGCATGAAGGGTGAGATTATTCCGTCCAATACTCCTGGCAAAGAGAACCGTGTGGTTCGCGAGCCGAAGGGAGTGATTGGTGTTATCGGGCCGTGGAACTTCCCTTTGCATCTATGCCTTCGATCTGTAGCTCCAGCGATTGCCCTTGGTAATGGTGTGGTGATTAAACCAGCATCGGACACTCCAATTACGGCAGGCTGGCTCATTGCCGATTTGTTTGAACAAGCCGGTCTGCCTGAGGGCGTGTTGAATGTTGTTGCCGGAAGTGGCAGCGAGATCGGGGATTACTTTGTCGCTCATCCGGTTCCCAAAGTAATTTCATTTACGGGTTCCACAGAAGTTGGACAGGGGATCGGTAAACTGGCGGGTGAACATTTAAAAGAAACGGCACTCGAACTAGGCGGCAACAACGCCATGGTTGTGCTGGAAGATGCGGACATTGAACGTGCTGCCGAAGCCGCGGTCTTTGGCAAGTTTCTGCATCAGGGACAGATCTGCATGGCTTTGAATCGTATCATTGTGCATGACGATATTTACGACCAATTCGTCGATTCATTTGTTGCCAAAACGAAGAATGTCCAGGCAGGTGATCCGGCTGATGCCAAAACACTCGTGGGTCCTCTCATTCGGGAAAAAGAGGTAACACGATTGCTGGAGCTTGTGAACAAAGCCAAGGCCGAAGGTGCACGGTTATTGCTCGGGGGAACCAGTAAAGGCAGCGTGCTATCTCCTACTATACTTGCCGATGTTAAACCTAAACAGGATATCGTGCAGCAGGAATTGTTTGGCCCTGTGGCAGTGATCATGAAGGCTCATGATGAACAGGAAGCTGTTCGTTTGGCAAATGATACTCCTTATGGACTTAGTGGTTCCGTATTCACCAAAGATCTGAATCGAGGATATCAGGTTGCCCAGCGCATTGAATCGGGTATGGTGCATGTAAATGATCAGTCTGTGAACGATGAAGCGCATGTGATGTTTGGCGGTGAAAAAGCTTCAGGGATTGGACGTTTCGGTGGGGATTGGGCCATTGAGAAGTTTACACGTACGCGTTGGATCAGCATTCAGCACCAATATCGGGAATATCCGGGAGTGAAATAAGTCGAAAAAGGGTGAACTGGCAGAGGCATTTATGGATGATTAGAATGGGCTGCAAAAAGATCGACAAATCATGCGAAAGTCCGTCTCCAGCTTGGTGGGACGGGCTTTTTGCACAATTTTACACCGCAGCAAAATACGGCTTAATATAAGAACGGAAAAGCTGTTTGGGGCTGACGCTATCTGGTTATTTATGGATACACGGAAGAATCGATCCGTAAATCCAATGGCAAAGGGGCTTTAAATTCATGTCCATTGACCGCTTTATTCTGAGGAAACTGAATACCTGTCAGGAAGAACATACACGTGCCAATTTGGTTCGGCTGTTTGTCATTCGTATTCGTAAAGCCGAGATTGCGGAAGAACATGATGCCGCCTATGTCCTGAGCAAACTGCACTGAGTGATGGCTGATAATAATTGCGATCCGCTGTTAACGTGTATACAACTCAAAAAAGGAAGCTTGTCTATAACGACAGCTTCCTTTTTGATGTCTTGTAATGAATGTGTCTTGGGTGACTCCTTTTAATATAAGGATAAAGCAAGGGAGTCGTTTTCACTTCGACTGTGGAGAATGGCTTCTCCATTAACAATCTCAATACTAATTAAAGAATGCAGACATTTTTGAATGGCGCGTTTACCGTTGCTAATTTTATGCTCCAGAGCACTGCTAAGCAATCTTAATGTCTTCTGCATAGGTTGTTTGTTTTCTTGATTAAAATATACAGGGATTGATTTGTTTTGAAAGGTTATTAGGGTTCTCACTTGAAATCACCTCACGGTTGTTATTTCATACAGCTAATATTAAATTCCAATGCTTAAAATTACCTTAAAATCAGCTTATGAAAACATAAAGGTGGGTAATGTTTGAAAAGTGTTCACAATTCAATTGTGAGCGAAGGAATAAAAGTCCTGAAAAACGAAAATTAATTACCATTTAAATGGAACAAAAAACGAAAATTTTCGTATCCTCGCAATATTTAATTGCATAACTGCCACGAAAGTTCTGAGTCGAATGTACGATATTTTAATATATACGTGGGTCATATGTAACAAAATTACAGGTGGTACATTGCAAACAGGGTGTTTATGTAAGAAAATAGGGTTGATATAACGATTCATTCTCTTTTTTTTGATTTAATCTGACATTAGGACAATTTACATATGAGACCATGGGAGGGATTCGGATGATTCTAACCGTGTATTCCGGCCGCGAGGAAGGAGAATGGTTCGACATCGATGTTCCGGACGAATGTACCATTGAACATTTGAAGACATTACTCGGCGTTCGCATTTTTGGACAGGCACCAGGCGACGGCATTCAGTACATCCTTGAAGCCAAGTTTCCGGAAGGTCTGTGGTTTTCTCCACAGAACGCACAGCAGTTAATGGAAACAGGGCTGAGGCAAGGCAGTTGCGTACGTGTCCAGCGGGCTTTTTCAACGACTTCGGAAGAAGCGCCTGTATATGGAAGACGTTCATTGTTTCAACAGGACAGCAACGAATAGGGCTTTTGAACGTATACATTCATTATTGAACGAACTAAAGGAGGTCTTCTCTTCGTGAATGTGTTATATCAGCGTTCTCCAAGAATGACACCGGTTCTCAAGGAAGAGAGACTCGAAATACTCAGGCCTCCAACAGAACCGAGCAAACCCACGTTTTCCATGATATCCATTATTGTGCCGATCATGATGACCATGGTCAGCATTGGTTTCTACGTATATATCAATATGACCGGCAAAATGGGCAACAGCAATTATATGATGTTTCAGATGATGACGGTCATGATGATGCTTACTTCTTACACCATTCCATTCTTCGTGTATCTGAGCAACAAGAAATCATATCGCAAAAAATTGGAAGAACGAAAAACAATGTATCTTGCCCAACTGGACAAACACCGTGAAGAACTGAAAGAAGCTCAGGCGGAGCAAGTGAAGAGCCTGTACGAAATTCATGGTGATCCGGGTGTGTGTCTTCAAGTGGTGAAGAACCGGAACAGTTCCTTGTGGGAACGTTCACCAGAGGATGATGATTTCCTTCAGGTTCGCATTGGTACGGGAGAGATTCCATTCCGCATCAAACTTCAGGTACCGCGGATTGATGGATACGAGAAGGACGAGCTGATTGAAGCGGCCCATGAACTTGCGGCTGAATTCCAGACGGTACCGGATGCTTCCATTACATTGCCTTTGTTCCAATCGAAGGTTATGGGACTTGTCGGTGATCGGGAGGAAGTGCTTGCTTCCCTGCGAGTCATCATCTCACAGCTGACGGTACGCCATTCCCCGGATGAATTGAAGCTTGCTGCTTTCTATGAAGAAAAGGACAGCAAGGAATGGGATTGGCTTCGCTGGATGCCCCATATCTGGGATGAAGACCAAGGACAACGCTATATGGCCGACAGGCACAGCGGTGCGCATCAATTAGCGGACAGCTTGTTTTCCGTGTTGAACCGGCGTCGTAACAATAAGGAAGACCGTTACAAGAAAAGCGTACAAACGCCATGTTACGTTGTAATTCTCTCCGATACGCAATTGATTGAAGAAGAACCGTTACTCCCCTTGTTGCTGGAATCGGCTCAGGAAATTGATGTATGCACTATCATACTGGCTAATCGCAAGGAGTCTCTGCCGATGCATTGTCAGTTGATTATGGATGCCTCCAAGGGCAAAGGGGTGTATATCAAAAAAACGGAAGATGCAGATGTTATTCAACAAACGTACAAGCCTGATGTGATCTCGAAGGAGATGGCAGAGGCACTCTCCCGTTATATGTCACCGATCCGGTTAAAGCGGTCATCTGCTTCAGATATCCCACAAGTGCTTCCATTATTCGATATGCTGAGCACATCACGCGTGGAAGATTTGGATGTGGTGTCCAGGTGGGGACAGACGAGATATCCTGATACGCTGCCTGTACCAATGGGTGTCCGAGCTGGCGGCAAAAAAATTGCGATAAACCTGCATGACAAAATTGAACGTCAGGGTCATGGTCCCCATGGTCTGATTGCAGGTACAACCGGTTCAGGTAAAAGTGAAGTCATCCAGTCCATCGTAGCTTCACTCGCTGCTGAATTCCATCCACATGATCTGGCTTTCATGCTGATTGACTATAAAGGTGGCGGAATGTCCAATACATTTGTTGATCTGCCTCATGTGGTGGGGACGATCACCAATCTGGATGGAAATCTGATCGAGCGGGCAAATATCTCACTTCGGGCCGAACTGGTCAGAAGGCAAAAAATATTAAATGATGCGGGAAACCTCCAGCATATTGATGAATATTACAAGATTCTGCGCTCCAGACATGAACAGCCACTTCCACATCTGGTTATTATCATTGACGAGTTTGCTCAATTGAAGCGGGACCAGCCGGAGTTCATGGATGAATTGATCAGTATCGCGGCCATTGGCCGGACACTTGGGGTTCATCTAATTCTGGCAACCCAAAAGCCAGCTGGTGTTGTAGACGATAAAATATGGAGTAATTCGCGCTTCCGGATCTGCCTTCGCGTACAAAGTGAGGGAGATAGCAGGGACATGATCAAGATTCCAAATGCTGCATGGATTACAAAGCCTGGTCGTGGATATTTCCAGGTTGGTAGTGATGAAGTGTTTGAAGAAATGCAATTTGCCTGGAGTGGTGCACCTTATAACCAGCAGGAGGATTCAACAACGGTATTGCCTGTTATGGAAGTGCGCCTGAACGGTAAGCGGGAGCCTCTGTTAACCGGAGAGCGCAGAGCCGTTCTCAAAGGTGAAGATGTTCCGAAACAGCTTCAGGTATTTATTGATTATGTTGCGAAGTCTGCAGCGGATGCGGGTATCCGTCGTTTGCCAGGACCATGGTTGCCACCTTTACCAGAGACATTGGAATGGGAAGGTCTTCAGGAATGGCAGGAAGAAGAGAATCGGGATCTGCTGCTTGATGGCGGGGCGAGTGGTCTGAAACCACTGGTAGGTTTGCTGGATGATCTCCCGAATCAGCGCCAACAACCGCTTGCATTGCCTGTAGATCAAGGCCATCTGGTCGTGTACGGTATGCCAGGACTGGGCAAAACAACATTTGTTCAGACCTTGCTTATGTCTCTGGCCCGTTCCCACAGAACTGAGCCTTGGCATGGTTACATTATCGACATGGGCCGCATGATGAAGGACTTTGCAGCACTACCTCAGATCGGTGGCGTGATGATGGCTGAAGAGGAAGACCGGATCAAGCGGTTATTCCGCTATATTCTCAAGCTGTCAGCACAACGCAAAGATATCATCTCGGAGGCGGGTGTTAAAACGATTTCGGCGTACCGCCGGACAGCTCACGCGGCTGTACCGCAGGTTGTGGTCGTTATTGATGGTTATCTTTCATTCCGCAATGCCTATCCGGAAGAAAATGAACTTCTGGAGACGATCCTGCGTGAAGGCGGAAGTTTGGGTATCACCTTTGTGCTCACTGCCAATCGGGTAACCGATGTATTTGAAAAATTCAGAAGCAATATTCCCAATGCGGTTTCATTTGAGTTATCCGATCCAAGCGATTATTATTATGCCGTGGGAAGACCTTCCAAGGCACCAAGTCAACTTCCGCCAGGAAGAGGTCTGGTCAAAGGCCAAGTGCCTCCATTAATGTTCCAGGCGGCATTGCCTTCTTCCGGGGCAGATGAGGGCAAGCGTTCATCGGCACTGCGCCGTACGATTGCTGAGATTCGCCAAGGCTGGACAGGGGAAGAAGCGCCGCAGATTGCTCCACTTCCGGAAGAGATCAAACTCAAGGATCTGCTCATTCGGACAGGATCATATGGTCAGGCTTGGGATACATCGTCTGTAACTGTCCCTGTGGGACTGCTTACGGATGATCTGGAACCATTCCAGCTTAATCTGCGTGAAGGTCCGCATTTCATGGTAACGAGTCCGATGGAAGGCGGTAAAACAACATTTTTGTTGACATGGATGTTATCACTGGCTTATCATGCTTCTCCGGAAGCTGTACAAATATACACAGTAGATATGCGTTATGGCTCAGGTGGGCTGGGGGAAATCAGCAGTTTGCCCCATGTCCGTGGACATGTATCGCGAGAAGAACAGCTTGCACCTGTGATTCAACAGTTGTACGATGAAGTTCTGAAAAGAGGCGAGATTTCCGGTGGACCGGAACTTGTGCTCGTCATCGACGATGCGGACACCTTGTCCAAGCAGCTAAACGATTTTAATGTAAAAGATCAATTGGGAGCGATTGTTCGTCAAGGAAGGGATCGCGGTGTACACGTGATTCTATCCGGAGTTCCGGCAGACTTTCCAACCTTTGGTTCTGACTGGGTAACGGATGTGAAGGCTTCCCAGAGCGGAATGCTGTTCGGGACTTTAGACCCTAACGATCTCTCGTTCTTCCGTATACCTTATTCCGAATCTGGAGGTAGTTCAGGTGGGCTGAAGGTACTGCCTCCGGGTCAAGGTTATTATGTAAAACGTAAATATTCCAGGGTTAAAGGTGCAGTTCCATGTGATGACAGCTGGAAAATGACCGATTGGATTTCTGAAATTCGTGACCGATGGCATGTTGTAGTTTGAGGGGAGGTGGCTCATAATGTTGACGGTTCATGATTCTAAGCAAAAGGTAGTCACGTTGCAAACAAAGGAACTTTTTTTCCTGGCTGGTATTCTCGGTTCAGACCGACTGCTTGGTGTGGAAGATCCGTTTCGCGGCTATATGGCGGAGGATATCGCGATGGAGTGGGAGCGTGTCAAAACCTCCCTGCTTGACAAAGGATATCTGATTCGGGATCAGGATACCGATGAGCTGATCATGACACCGACCGTTTTCTCGAGGGTAGCCATTGCCGGATTGTCCGACAGAGCTTGTTGGATTCGCTACACGATCAACAGCAAGTCGTATGAGAGTTATATCCATTGCACGGATGAGCGGGTCGTTGAAGTTTCCCGTGTTGACGACGTACCGGACTCGTTCCGGCTCAGCGATCTGGGAAGTGTTCGTGAAGCCATTGATGTTCTGATAGAGCGGATGAAATGGAGCGGCCATTCTCCTGCGGAGAAACCGGCCCTAATGTGCTCCAAGAAAAAATTTTATGATGTCATGAATGAGCTCGAAAACAGCGGGGTACAGACCGTAGCAGAGGAACTCGAACAGGAGACAAGTGATCCTGAGGGCTCACTTGCACTGGCACGCTGTCTGGTGGGTAAGGAGTCAGACGGGGAGCTTAGGTTGCTCGTATGGAATGAAGATGGGTGGAAGTCGCAGTCCGCAGCCTTTGCTGCAAGTGCGGTATCCAACTGGTTGTTCCGGATGAGCACTGCGGCTTCAGATGATTGGCTAGTTGCAGCACTGACGACTAGAGAACAGTTTCACGAGATGCTGCTGGACTGGCTTAAACAGCCTGCAGGGGAAGAGGAAAGGTGATGGTAAATGCGCATTCGTGTGGAACCGGATGTGCTTCGGGCACTGAGCAAGCAGATTCAGTATGCAGCGGAGCAAATACAGCAAAAGATGACAGTGTTGGATCAGGCGATTCATTCGCTGGAGTGGGAGGTTGAATCCCGCGCAGCGGTGATGAATGAATGGAATCACAGTAAACGACTGGGCGAGGATGCGCTGCGTCGATTAATGGACTTAAGCGTACAGCTGGGACGCAAAGCGTTGTTATTCCAGCAGGCAGACATGGAGTATCGTTCCGTGCTGAGTCATGTGAACACAGCCTATGGTAATGCGGTCAATATGCTGAATGTTCTTCAGAACAATCGTACAGGAGAAATCATGCCTGCACATTCTGCAACTGTAGCTGTAGTATCCGATCCCCTTTCCGCAATGGCGGCCGTATATCGTGTACAGGATGCCGCTCCGCCTGATGGCTCCCCGGCTACATTAGTCCAGGCTATGCAGCCTGAGCCTGTAGCTTGGAGATTCACAGATCCTTCCTTTCGGGGAAGAAGAGGGACCGAGCCTGTGGTTTCCTGAACAGGGTGAATAAAAGTAACAGCAGAAAGTGAATCTTTTTTTTGTAAATAGGCTGTTAGGAGAAGTTTCAAGTGCTGAAAATGGGGTAAATAGGATTAGGTCCTTCGGCTTTTGTCCGATCGATCCTGGTATAGTACAATTTGAACAAGTAAAAATTTAATTGCACAAACCAAGGAGGAATTTACCAATGGCAGGACGTATTTTAGTTACCCCAGAGCAGCTTGATCAGGTTTCCAACCAATTTAAACAAAGCGGTGAGCAAAGTCAGCAAATCGTATCTACATTGACTCAATCCATCACAAGCATGGAAGGACAATGGGAAGGTATGACAAAGCAACGCTTCTTCCAGGAGTTCCAAGAAGCTAGCAAACAAATGCAATCATTCGTTCAAACGCTGAACAGCATCAGCGCTGAACTTACAGCTATTGCTAACAAATTCCGTACAGCTGACCAAGCTCGTTAATCTGCTTTACATAGATCAGGCCGATGTGAAGTCTGAATTCGCCCTGAATTATAGGTGGATAGCAAGCTGAAGATGTACAACTACAGCAAAAACCGGGCGTTGTCACAACACCCGGTTTTTGCTGCAACTATGACACTAGGACAGAGAGAGGGATAAGCATGTCTTTTCAACCAAATCCCGGGGATGAAGTGGTGATTAACGACATTGCCTATACGATTGGGCAACATCCGGCTGCGCCGGGTCTGGCTTATGCCCAAGCCGGAAGGCAGGGGATTGTTTATCAGTTGTTACCCCGAAATGGTTCCCTTCATGGGGCCAAAGCACTAAAAGTCTTTTTTCCTAAATTCCGTATTCCGGCTATGGTATATCAGTCTGAGCATATGGAGTCTTATAGTGAACTGCCAGGTTTGCAGGTATGCAAGCGTGATGTGCTCACTCCGGAAAGAAACGGAGCGCTCATTGGAAAACATCCCGATCTGTTATATGCGGTGTTGATGCCATGGGTGCAAGGTCAGACCTGGTTCGATGTGATTAGTGATCAGAGACAGTTGACGGCTGAGGAAAGCCTGAAGCTGGCCAGAGCGCTTGCTGGAACGGGTTCGGCTATGGAACAACGTGGACTGGCTCATTGTGATATGTCCGCTCCCAATGTAATGATTCCGTTTTTTTCCGAAGTGGAGAACCTGGGGAAGACGTCTGCGGTAGAACTTGTGGATGTCGAGCAGATGTACGGTTCCAAGATGGATCGTCCGGATGCCCTGCTTGCCGGGTCGCCCGGTTATGCAGCCCATCGAACAGTGCACAGCGGTTTGTGGAGTTCATATGCTGACCGATTTGCCGGAGCTGTTATCATTGCTGAAATGTTAAGTTGGTCGGACCCCGTGATTGTAGAGAAAGCATGGGGCGAAAGTTATTTTGACCAGCATGAAATGCAAACGGTAAGTGAACGGTATTATGCGATGCGGGAGTCCCTCGAGAAACGTTGGGGTTCCAAACTGTCCGATCTGTTCATTCGAGCTTGGGAAAGTCACGATCTGAGCAGCTGTCCGACGTTTGGCGAGTGGTATGTTGCATTGGCTGCGGTAGACGTGGATCAGGCCAATGCGGCTGCTGCTGTGACGTCGGAAGAAGAAGCTGCCAATTCGTCCGAAGCTGACGAGAAACTGAAAAAGAGCTCAGAACCAGTAAGTGAGCCAGTGAATACGCAAGATGGGAACATTCCTCAAACGCCACACTCTCCCGATCAGGAAGCGGTTGTGAACCGTCTGTTCCTGCAAGCAAGATCCTTGGAGGATGAAGATAAACCGGCTGCAGCATTGGAAGTGTACCGTTCGCTTTATCATTTCATTCCTCATAACAGCGCGATGCAGATGGAAGTCGAGGCTGCAATTAAGGAACTGGATGCCAAGCTTAATCCAAAAGAAGACACAGACAAGCCTGTACATGTGCCATTCTACAGATCCAAAAAGTTCATGATTTCCTCCGCTGTGCTTATTGTATTGCTGGCAGGTGGCGTGCCAACGGTCAAAATACTCGCCGATCAGGCAGAGGTGAAGCAGAAAGAACAGCAGGAAGCCACACGACTGGCAGATATCAAAGTTGCGGAAGAGGCTGAAGCTGCAAAGGCAGCTGGGCTCAAACAGCAGGAAGAGCAGGAGAAGAAAAAGGCCGCAGAGGCTGCGAAACTGGATGCAGAGGAAAAGAAAAAGCTCGCTGAAGCCAAGCAGAAGGAAGCGGAAGCAAAGAAAAAAGAAGAAGAACGCAAGGCGCTACAGGCCAAGTACGACAAACAGGCGAAATATGAGGCCTATCTGGTGAAGCAGGAACAGCAGAAAAAAGAAGCCGCCAAGAGAGCGCAGCAAGAGAAGTACGATAAACAGGCAAAATATGAAGCTTATCTGGTCTGGAAAAAAGAGAATGATGCCAAGCTTGCAAGACAGGAAGCGGAGCGTAAAGCGGCTGCTGAAGTTAAACGTCAACAGGAGATTGCTCAGAAAGCCGCGCTCAAGAAAAAACGAGCCCAGAATGTAGTCACGCTGATTGCTCATTACAATAAAACGTATAACGCACAAAAAGGCAGAAAGATTGAAAATGCGGAAGCGTATGCCCGTGATTTCAAAAATCTATATAATACCGATGCTGCTTATTTCAAAGGGGTCGGTAAAGTGGCAGCTCGAATGAGTGCCATTAACAAATTCCTGAGCAACACCAGTTATACGTTGCCCAACTTATAAAATAACACGTGAATGAATGACGGAGGTGACTCACCCTAGATGAACTACACGATTCAAGCATCACAGCGTACACCTGCACTTATCATATATTTAATTGATATTAGCGCCTCCATGAATATGGTTCTGGAAAATCGTCGACGGATTGACGTCGTCTATGATGCCTTATCTCTTGCGATCCGCCAAATGGTATTTCGCTCTACCAAGGGTAATCGTCTGACACCTCGCTATCGTATAGCCATATTGGCATACAGCGATGATGTATATGACTTGTTAAACGGTATCAAAGGAATTGACGAGATCGCTGCAGTTGGTTCTCTGCCTGACTTGACACCGAAACGGTTTTCGGATTCTGCGAAGGCTTTCTTGCAGGCTGAAAAGATTCTGCAGGCCGAAATTCCGAATATGCAGGATTGTCCTGCACCACTTGTGTGCCATATGACCGATGGGGTAGCCACAGGTGAAGATCCCGAGCCCATTGCGAAAAGAATCATGGGCATGAGTGTACCTGATGGCAATGTGCTGGTGGAGAATATTTTTATATCCGATCATCTGCTGGAAGGGCCAATTGCTGAACCTAGAAGATGGAAGGGAATCTCTTCGGAAACGAATCTACAGGATGAACATGGAGAGAAGCTGCGGAATATGTCATCCGTCCTGCCCGAAAGTTATCGGGAAATGCTTGTTGAAGCTGATTATTTGCTTGCACCCGGTGCACTCATGATGCTGCCAGGTACATGTGCAGAATTGGTATCAATCGGGTTCCAGATGTCCGCTGCTACGCCTGTGAGATAGGAGGGGAATCATGAGAGCGATGCGTTTGGCAACATTGTCTGCTGGAGATAAGGGGGGCCATGCCGAGCAACGGCATGGCAACTTTCGCTATGTGAGTGTACAGACGGGAGAACAGCCACTAACCCGCTATCAGGGCACAATTAAGTGCAGATATGGTTACGGCAGAGCGGCTGAGACGGTACATCAGGGAGATACCGGACAGGACTTTGCTGCGGTACGTATGAAAGGAAATGTCTGCAATTTTGTATTGTGTGATGGGGTAGGCATGAGTTATCTGGGTGATTTTGCAGCGCGTTTTCTGGGGAATGCCTTACTGGATTGGCTGGAAACGACGCAGAATCCGACGGAGGATGCCGTGGAGCGTCTTCTTCATGACCTGACCCTTCCGGCATCCGAGCAACTGGAGAAATTACAGCCACTGGAAAGTTCCCCTTTGCTGCTGCGTGAAGTGTTGATGGAAAAGCGAAGTCGGGGCAGTCAAGCCATGTATGTATGTGGACGGATTGAGCTTACGGGAGGCGGTCGCAAAAGTCGGGTGTGGCTTGCGTGGCAAGGAGATTCGCGCATTCGTCTGTGGCGTAATGGCCAGGAACAGTCTGAATTATTTCAGACTCACTGCAAGACAAATGAGCGTTGGTCTACACTTGAAGGACCTGTTGGTGGTAAGCCGCACATCTACGAGATGAAAGGATCCGCAGGAGATTCATTACGTCTTCAGTTATATACGGATGGATTAAATGATCTGGATGCCATTCAAGCCTATGTCCCGGATGAACACATTCAGGTACTGCTGGATGCCACACATACCGGCGGTCTTGAAGATGATGCCGCTTTCATTGAGCTGGAATGGTGAGTGCCAGTTACAAAGTTGTGGACCGATCCTGATGTTGCTGTGACGTTGGTGTTGATCAACGGTGAAAAAACTTGCTGGTGTTGATTTAAAAGACACTCTTTTTGGGTAATCTTGTGAAGAATTGATTTTAAGTGCGTGTTCAAAAAGGTCGGTTTTCAGTACCAATGATGAGCTTGAACGTACATTCTTACATAATTGCTAATCAAAGGAGTGGAATGGATAATGACACAACATAACGGCAAGTCACGTTTCCAAGGCAAGGTTGCGATTATTACCGGAGCAGGCTCCGGGATTGGGAAAGCCACTGCGGTCAAGCTGGCTAAAGAGGGTGCACATGTTGCATTGTTTGATCTGGTGAATGATCGGATCTCGGAAACGGAAGCAGAGATTAATGCGCTGCACCCTGGTGCGGCAAGAGCATTTGATGTAGACATTTCCGACCCGGCACGTGTGGAAAAGGCTGTGCTGGAAACCGTTGAGTTATTCGGCGGTTTGGATATTGTTTTTGCCAATGCGGGCATTAACGGTGTATCGGCACCCATTGAGGAGATTCAGGTTGAAGATTGGCAGCAGATTATTACAACCAACCTGAATGGAACATTTTTCACCATTAAGTATGCATTGCCTCACGTGAAAAAACGGGGTGGAGGCAGTATCATCATCACGAGTTCGATTAATGGCAATCAACGCTTCTCAAGCTTTGGCATGTCGGCGTACAGCACGTCCAAGGCAGGGCAGGTTGCTTTTGCGAAGATGGCTGCGCTGGAGCTGGCGAAGTTCAAGATACGTGTAAACGTGATCTGCCCAGGAGCGATTGCGACAAATATCGATCAAAGTACGGTCAAAACGGATGATCTGCAACAGATCATTATTCCGATGGAGTTCCCGGAAGGACAGCAACCACTTGCGGACGGGCCGGGTCAGCCGGAACATGTTGCCGATCTGGTGAGTTTCCTCGCATCGTCCGAATCCAGACATATTACCGGAGCAGAGATCGTCATTGATGGTGCCGAGTCATTGCTCAGTTAAGGGAGCGTTCTGAATAATTTTCATGTTGGTTAAATAAGTGTGTCTGCGATAGTCGTTCCTTTGGAACGGCTTTTTTTGTTATAATGCTAACATTCGATTAAAGATACTGAAGAGCATTAGGGTACATTCACTAGGAGCGATCATATGCATATAGAGTTACCAATACAAGAGATTATTCCTGAGTTAAAACAGTTATTTCGGGATCAAGATACAGGTGTGTTAATTGCAGAGCCGGGGGCGGGAAAAACAACTGTTGTACCGCTGGCTTTGTTGGACGAGCCATGGGTTGAGGGACGGAAAATCATAATGCTGGAACCCCGAAGGTTGGCCGCCCGTTCGGCTGCATCGAGACTGGCGGCTACGCTTGGGGAAAAAGCGGGTCAGACTGTAGGATACCGCGTACGCATGGATACCCGGGTGAGTCAGGGGACACGCATTGAAGTTGTCACGGAAGGGGTATTGACCCGGATGTTGCAGCAGGACCAGGGGCTTGAGGATACGGCGATGATTATATTCGATGAATTCCATGAGCGTCACCTACACGGGGACTTGGGTTTGGCTCTGGCATTGGAATCCCGAGCGATGTTACGTCCAGATCTGAAATTGCTGGTGATGTCGGCTACCCTTGATCCTGTTCCCGTCTGTGGGTTGCTTGGCGAAGGCACAGGATCAATACATTGTCCGGGGCGCACGTTTCCGGTGGAAACACGATATGTGCCGAGACCAGCAGCCATGCCGCTGGAACAATTCACGGCTCAGACGGTGACGAGGGCATTAGCCGAACAGGAGGGGGACGTGCTTGTTTTCCTTCCTGGCGCAAGAGAGATACACCGTACAGAGCGAGAGTTATTAAACAGTTCTCTTCCTGCGCATGTGAAAGTTCATTCCCTGTATGGCAGTATGCCGGTGGAACAACAGGATGAGGCCATACGCCCGGCGGCTGAGGGCTCACGCAAAGTTGTGTTGTCCACCTCCATTGCGGAATCGAGTCTCACACTCGCTGGAGTTAAGATTGTGGTGGATGCGGGGCTGAGCCGAGCATCGGCATTCTCGCCGCGCACGGGCATGAGCCGGCTTGTTACCCTGCCAGTGTCCAAGGCGTCAGCCGACCAACGGCGGGGTCGTGCGGGGCGAATTGCCCCGGGGGTGTGTTACCGGCTATGGAGCGAAGAGGTTCATGGGGGGCTGCCTGAGGCAGCTCGCCCGGAGATCACCTCCGCGGATCTTGCGCCGCTGGCGCTGGAGCTTGCCGTCTGGGGTGTCCAGTCCCCAGCAGAGCTGCAATGGCTGGACACCCCGCCTGACGCCGCCTACGGCCAGGCACAGGCTCTGCTGCGCCAGCTGGGCGGCCTGGACGACGCAGGCCGCATCACGCCCTTCGGGCGGCGGATGAACACGCTTGGCGTGCATCCGCGACTGGCCAGCATGTTGCTCCGCGCGGCGGAGCTTGGGCTGGCCAGCTACGCCAGCATGCTGGCGGCACTGCTGCAGGAGCCTGCGGGCCTCCGCAGCAGTGGCAGTGCAGGCGCGGGCACGGACCTCCGCCCGCGCGTAGAGGCGCTGCTGACCGCTGACAGCAGCGGCATGCCGCAAGCGGCAGCAGCTGTCGCAGACGGCGCGGCCGTGCGGCGCATGCTCCAGGAGAGCCGCCAGCTGCGCTCGGCGCTCGGCCCGGCGGCCGATCCGGTGCGGCCGGATGAGGACAGCTGCGGATTGCTGCTGTCCTTCGCCTATCCGGACCGGATCGGGCAACGCCGGGAGGACGGCCGCTATCTGCTGAGCAGCGGCCGCGGCGTACGGCTCGCAGCGACAGAATCGCTGAGCCGTTCAGCGTATCTGGTCGCAGCCGAGGCAGACGACCAGGGCGCAGATGCGCGCATCCTGCTGGCTGCGCCGTTGCAGGAGCAGACATTGTTGCAGGCAGGTCAGCACTTGCTGCACAATGAAGTGCAAGTGGCATGGGATTCCAATACCCGCAGCGTGCGCGCACATAAGAGACTTCATATTGGAGCCCTTGTGATTAAAGAGAGCAGTATTGCACAGCCACCTGAAGATCAGGTGCTGGAAGCACTGTTAACCGGAATACGAATGGAAGGGCTGGATTGTCTGCCCTGGACAAAAACATCCAGACAACTTGCGGACAGGCTGCGGTTCCTGCATCTCCATCTACCTGATTGGCCCGACCTGATCGAAGATGATCTGACCGAAGAGCTGGAAGAACATCTTACCCCTTATCTGACAGGCATGCGATCGGCAGCCGACCTGAAGAGATTGTCGATGCAGGATGTATTACTGGGTGGATTGAGCTGGACGCAACGACAACAACTGGACGATGAGGCTCCGACGCATATACAGGTGCCCAGTGGTTCACGTATTCCGGTGGACTACAGCCGTCCAGAGGCCCCTGCTTTAGCGGTGAGATTACAGGAGATGTTTGGACAACAGGAGACACCGCGTATAGCTGGTGGGCGAGTCCCGTTGACCATCCACTTGTTATCGCCAGCTCAGCGACCTGTACAGGTTACACGAGACTTGGCCAATTTCTGGCGAGAGACGTACTTTGACGTCAAAAAAGATCTGAAAGGTCGTTATCCGAAGCATTACTGGCCGGATAATCCACTTGAAGCGGTCGCCACAAATCGGGCCAAGCCACGGGGGAAATAGATGAATTATTTCGTTTTTCAAATATCAACGATTTGGTTCCCAAAGGGCGCGTTATCAGGGTTAGACTTTGTTGAACAACAGTCAGTTTTGTAGCTGATCGAATCATTCTCTGTCTTAAAGAATCACCTTGAACCAGGACGTGTCTCCGAACTCGCTAACGTGCATCTTCTACTATCTTTTCGCTCCATGTTACGTCACTTTGCCTTTTCGTCCCATGCTGCGTCACTTTCCCTTGACGTGCCCCGGCACGCCTGCTGAAAACTTCCGGCATGGAAGGAGAATTCGGCAAATCTTCTTTTTTGAGGTTGAAGGCACACTCCAGAGCGTATCTTCAAACCTGCCGAGGCCGAAGCGTAACTGGAGGTGCCTGGGGAGCTGAACATGGAGCAGAACCATGGAGCGGAGCGCTAACGAACTTGTGACGTCTTATTCAGCGATGTGAAGCGCCGCAGCGATCTAAGGAATCTGAAACACCTTATATCTGAATAACCAGCTGTTTACAACGGGTTTGTCAGGTGATTTTGGTAAATAACGTGTCTCATGTTCCTTACAAACTTAAATGAAGACCCGAAGGCTAAATAAGACGTCCTCGGTTCCTTAGAAAATCGTCTGGGACAATCCGTCAGGATCAGCCACCCTGTACTTCAAGATGTTCTGGACGCCGATGTCCTTCCGCGTAAGAGTATGCCTGACAACGTATCACATGCCTGAGTTTGAATGCACAACCTGATGAGGATTAAAAAGGAATGAATCTCAGCAATTTTTTACTATCAACACATAGTATATTGACTTGCAAACGTTTAAAAGAAACTTAGGCGGGTAATAACATAGCGAACCACTCAATAATATGAGGAGGGATTCACTATGCAGAAGAAAATCGTAGGTGTGTTTAATACAGAACGTGAAGCATCGCAGGCTATCGAGGGTCTGAAAGCACAAGGATTCACTTCAGACGAAATCTCCGTTGTTACACAAGATCGGGACGAACTGAAGGCAATTCGGGAAGAGACAGGTACCAAAGCCCCTGAGGGCGTGGCTGCTGGTGCAGCAACAGGTGGTGTACTTGGTGGCGTAGCCGGTCTGCTCGCAGGTATCGGTGCACTGGCCATACCCGGCATAGGACCCATCCTGGCCGCAGGCCCCATTGCAGCAGCATTTACCGGTGCAGCCGTGGGTGCAGGAGCTGGCGGATTGGTGGGTGGTCTGGTCGGTCTCGGTATTCCGGAAGAGGACGCTAAACAGTATGAGGAGTATGTACAGAATGGCAAAATTCTGCTACTCGTAGATTCCACCGATCGGGACACCGATGTGTACGATGTGTTTAGCAGCAACAGCCAACTTAATCGGGACAGAACGCAAGTTCATGGCGCAGATGTACCTGCTGAACGTCCGGATCTGGATATGGAAGAACGCAGATTGGAAGCCCAAAACAAGGCAGCGCGATTCGGTAACAATACATTCCTGTAATCTTGCCGCGAATTTAATCGATATGAAATAAAACCCAATGACTTATTATCTGCAAAATGGAATGACATATATGATCCACCAGATGGTCATTAGCCGGTTTCCTTAAGGGAAGCCGGCTTTTGTCCCTGTGTTGCATATGGGTGCGTGTCAATAATGGCAGATGGTGTTTTTACCCAGTCAAGCCGGGAATAACAATACATATAACAGTACAGCCAAAGCGAGTCCAATCACCAGTAGCATCATGGTAAGAAACCGGATCAATCCGGTCGATGCCTGAAACGTCTGTTCATTGATTTGTGTACGCTTCCGATGATACGCTGCTGCCGAATACACAATGATGGATATGCCGCCAATCAGAGAAGTGATACCGGTAATAATCGCCGCAATATGTGCAAGCCGATCATACGCCGACGAATTGAAACCAAATCCGGCAGCAAGAAAGCCGATGCCCGCCATGGCAATACCGGTGCGTACCCAGGCCAGAAAAGTTCGCTCGTTAGCCAGATGTTGCTGGACATACTTGGAATCGGTAGTGGTTACGTCTTTGTCTATTAGTGAAATGTTAATCAACTCCGTTCATTAAATCTACGGCTTCATTGTACTTTGTTTTTATCGCAAAACCAAGAAAGGATGGCTGAATGTATGCCTCGCAAAGAACGAATTACAGAAATAGAGAGCTTAAGGGGAATTGCCTTTGGAGCGGTGGTTCTTCAGCATTCCATCGCACATTACTCTTTGGTCCCGGAGACGAGACTGGAGGATGGTGTGTTACTGGCCATACTGCTGATGCTCTCCAAATTTGCAGTTCCTTTATTCATATTCATAACAGGTATGGTGCTGTTTTATAACACGGGAGACAAGCTGCATTATGGCCAGTTCATGAGAAAAAGAGTAAACGACGTCATCGTGCCTTATCTGATCTGGTCACTCATTTATTTTACACTTGCACCGCGGGGCTGGACCGGATTTGGATGGAATGACATCCCGGACCTAGGCTTGAAGTTGATTACTGGCAAAACGACTTCACACTTTTGGTACATTATTATGCTGATCCAGTTTTATCTGTTATTTCCGCTCTTCTTGCGTGCAATTCGTTATGTATATAACCGATATGAGGCCAAGGGGCGTATGATCGCATTATTGATTTCTGGTGTAGTGTATCTTGTACTTGCGGATCAATTAAGAAACATCGCCAAGTTCATGGAATGGCTGAATATCCCGGTGCTGACAGATGCTTTTACAACGTATGCAGACCGCAATTTCCTCTATTTCTTTTTTTATTTTGTACTTGGTGCAGCAGCGGGGTTATCCGTCCAGCATTGGAATGAATGGATTCATCGATTGCGCTGGATATACTGGACAGTGTTTATTGTTCTGGGTCTGCGGTTTACTTATTTATTAATGCTGGAGTTTCAGAAGCCGGAGGGAATCAAAATTACGTTCTATACGGTCAGCCTGATCCGCCCGGATATGGCACTCTTTCTGATAGCCTCTATTATGGTCATGTACCAGCTGGCCGGAAAACTGCATAACCTCAGAGTTACACGACTGCTGGGATGGATTGGTGGTGTATCGTATGGCGGTTATCTGATGCATATGTTGATGCTGCGGTATAGCTACATTCCGGATGAATTGTTTTACGTTGCTATGGGCTGGAACCCTGTCGTTCGGATGATCATCACCTGGTTGTTGGCTCTTACATTATCCTGTGTAGTGACATGGCTTATCTCTCGTGTAAGCTGGGGCAAATGGATTGTGGGAATCGTACCGAAGTCTGTTCGTGATAAATGAATCCATCAACATATGAAAAATTCATAATAGATCACCACAGCCGCACAGAAGTGTACGGGAGTACGAGAGTAAACGAACACAAGATACAGGAGCACAGGTAGTACAGCTTTTACAGCTTGTGCACAGTCTTTCTTATTATTAAAATTCGATCTCACGACTCCCTGAGCCCTGAAATAAACAACTTTTGAATCAATTTCATAACTCACTAAAAATGGATTTCTGTAACTGGATATAGACAAATTGAACCGTTTCGATCTATATCCAGCCTTGATTGAAGCAGCTAAAGGTATTATGAAATTGATTATTTTGAATAAAAATTAAAATTTCATTACATGAAAAATTCACAACAGAAGACCTTTTTCTGTTCTTCCCCCAAGTTACCGCGTATCCACACGATTTCTTTCTCACCTTCTTTGAAGATGGACAAAAGGGAGGCAAAGCGGAGAAAGATGGCAGAACCCGAACATAAGTTTTATAATACTAGATATATAGGTTCTGACAGGAGGGGAATGAACGTGGCTTTTATGATTGCACAGCGGGCATTTATCAAGCTGTATCTGATTACGATGGTTGAACAGCACAGGGGGTATGGTTACGAGATGCTGGAGGCGATGAAGCAGGAATTCAAAGACTACGGTTACGTACCACCCCAGAGCGAGGTATATCGGGCACTACATGAATTGGTACAGCAAGGTGTTTTTTATCGGACAAAGAAACTGAAGGGCAATGATCCAAAGGTCGATTTTCAGGAAATCGTTTTATATCATTTCACGGATGATGGTGCGGAAAAAGCTGAGTTATACAAGAAACAGGTCAAAACGGACCTGGATCGTTGTCTCGGCATGTTACACAAGGCAGAAGAGGACAATTACGGTATGAAAGGAAGATGAGCATGAACAGACAGTTACAGTGGGGGGTACTCGGTACGTCAACCATTGCCAAAAATGCAGTCATTCCGGCAATCCAGCAGTCTGAACGTGGTGAGGTGTTGGCGATTGCCAGCCGCAGCAAAGAAAAGGCGGAAACCCTTGCCGAAGAACTCGGCATTGCCAGATCGTATGGCAGTTATGAAGAGCTCATCGCTGATCCGGACATTGAAGCCGTCTATATTCCTTTGCCTAACCATATGCACAAAGAATGGACCATCAAAGCGGCACAGGCTGGCAAACACGTGTTGTGTGAGAAACCAGCTGCCCTGAATGCAGATGAATCCGCAGAAATGATTGAGGCGTGTGAGCAGCAAGGTGTTCTTTTTGCAGAAGCAATTATGTATCGTTATCATCCCAAGCACAGACGTGTGCAAGAGATTATAGCTAGTGGAGAGATTGGCATTGTCAGAGCCATCCATGGTAACTTTACGTGTAATACCGCTGATGACAAGGAAAATGTAAGGTTCAAAAGAGAGATGGGCGGCGGATCATTATTTGATCTTGGCGTGTATCCGATCTCGGCAGCCCGGATGTATCTGGGACAGGAACCGGAAGCGGTGACCGTACACGCTTTATTCTCGGACGAGCATGATGGCGTGGATATGATGGCCTCGGGACTGGTCGAATTTCCGAATTCGGTAGCCTTAACTTTTGACTGTGGCATGTGGGCTTCAGGTCGAGCGGAGATGGAGATTCTCGGGACGGAAGGGCGGATTGAACTGCCAAAAGTGTTTGGCTGGGAAAACAGTGATATTCCACCTCAGATTATTGTGCATACGGATTCGGTCAGCCGTGAGGAGCGTGTATCGGTGTCGAATTCCTATGTGCTTCAGGTAGAGACATTTGCAACGGCTGTGCTTGATGGAGCAGCTCTACCTTTCAGTCCGGAAAATACCATTCAAAACATGCGCGTGATTGATGCATGCCTGGAATCGGCTCGAACTCGTCAACGTGTGCAGCTGATCGATTAGATTAGGTCAAGTCAGTTTACACATACTGGTGAATGCAGACTCCATCTTCAGGGATGAGAGTCTTTTTTCTGTCTTAAAATGTTACAATTATAATATTTTACAATTTAAACGTCTGAATTTGATATTTCTACCAAAATGATGTGATATAAATAGTCATGAGATGACTTGTTTACTATAATCTAGCAGAACGCACAACCAGAAGATTACAGCTTGCAGGATGCATATCGTGACAACGTTCATCTACTTTGAAGGATCGGGAGGCCGGATTATGAAAAAGTTGATATCCACCGCATTACTGGCATTGTTGTTAACGTTTGTTTTCCTCACAGGTTCACAGTTCACTCCAGTTGGACAGCAGAAGGCATCTGCTGCAACATGTACCATCATCAATACGTTTACGGGTGTAGCAAACTATTTGAGTGCAAATGGAACGTTGCCATGTAACTTTATTACCAAATCACAAGCAACAGGACTCGGCTGGGTAGCTTCACAAGGAAACTTGGCTGTAGTGGCTCCTGGGAAAAGCATTGGTGGAGACGTATTTGGCAATCGGGAGGGGCTTCTGCCTTCAGCAAGTGGACGTACATGGCGCGAAGCAGATATTAACTATACTTCCGGCTTCCGTAATTCGGATCGGATTGTGTACTCCAATGATGGACTCATCTACAAAACGACAGATCACTATGTATCATTTACACGCATGAAATAGAGGAAGGAGCAGTCATGAACACCGTGATTCTGGATGGAGAAGACTTTGCTAGTAGCGCTGAACTTCATCAGCAATTAAAGGTTAAGTTGAAGCTGCCGGATTTTTATGGGGGTAATCTCGACGCTCTATGGGATTGCCTGACGGGTACGGTTGAACTTCCACTAGAGCTAATATGGACCAACTACCGAATCAGCGAAGAACGACTGGGGAATGAAGCAGGTCGGGTACGTGATTTGATGTTGGAGGTACAGGCTGAACAGGCTGGATTTCAATTGCGTGTTGAGAAGTAGGCAGCAAATAAAGGCAGTTCAAATATAATCCGTCCAGCCGAGCAGACCACATGTGGTCTGTTTTTTTTGTGTTATGGGAGGTTGTTAAAAAGGTTGTTCAAAAAGTCTTTATGTTGATTACGAACATCTAAAAGTAGAGCGAGATGTTACTTTGCGTACTTATCGTTAAAATTATTTTCACGAAGGTATTGATTTCTGCATAACTTACGTTAAAATAAAATTAACATGAAAAATATTTTAACGTTAGGGAGTGGACAGTCATGAACGATAACACAGCAGTTGGCAAGCAGGGTATGGGTGAGCTAATACGAATCAGACCGTACATGCAATTTATGCTTAGTAAAGTTGTATCCAGATTTGGTGATTCGATTGATTCGATTGCTTACAGTTGGATGGTGTACATTCTGACCGGTTCGAAAGTGCTGATGGGCACGTTGCTGGCGGTGAATTTTTTGCCCAATATTCTTCTGGGTCTGTTCGCCGGGGCTTTGGTTGATCGCATGTCTCCCAAAAAAGTGATTGTGATTACGAATACTGGCCGCGGGTTGTTTGTGGGGATTACAGCTCTGCTGTTTGGATTGGGTCAACTTGAAGTCTGGCATCTGTTTGTCATTACAATTCTGAATTCTTTGCTGGAATGTTTCACTACTCCTGCGGAAGTGTCCAGTGTCCCCCGATTACTTCCCCAATCGATGCTGCTTTCGGGTAATGCCATGTCCTCTTCCGCAACCAGAGTGGCCGAACTCGCAGGACTTGCAGTGGCTGGTGCCCTTATTGCTACAATAGGCATTGCCTGGACGATCTTGATTGATGCGGGGTTGTTTGCGCTAAGTGCTTTAATTATGAGCCGAGTCGGCTATCCTGAAACCTCAACATCTGCTAACAATGATAGTAGGACATCGATTGAAATAGATTCTCTTCCATCCGAAAAAAGTAGTATATTCTCCGAAATGGCAGAAGCTTTTCATTTTCTTCGTAAACATTCCTTATTGTTAATTGTCTCTATCCTGTTTGCCTTCATTAATTTCTGCCTGATGCCGTTTAATGTTCTCCGTACACCCTATGTCATTGAAACGCTGCATGCTGGCGCTGGGGGATTGAGTCTGCTCAGTGGGCTGATGGTGGGAGGCATGTTACTTAGCGGTGTATGGTTGACACAAAGGGGAGCGAAATATCGTAAAAGTGTGCTGGTCATCAGCGGTATTGTCATGTTGGGTCTCAGTTATGCGATGACGGCACTACCCGCTTATATGACTTCCTTCCAACTGCCGGTTGCGGCGGCCTTTTGTCTACTGATGGGTATGGGGATTCCGCTGGCTACAACTCCGCTTGGTACCTATCTTATGGAAGTTACCCCTTCGGAGATGCTGGGCAGAGTGTATGCCCTTCAGACTATGCTTGTCTTGAGTGTTGCACCACTTGGGAGTCTGGTTTCGGGAGCACTTGCAGAATGGCTGACCATGCCGGTTCTGTTTATCGTTTTTGGTGTTATGCTGGCCATGTCAGCAGGTATGCTGTTATTTAGCAAAAGTTTTCGAAGTGCTCTGTGAAGATATTCAGAAGTGATCATTAGCCGATTTTCTGTATCAAGTCATTTCCGGCTCGTTTTGACCGAAGTCCTGACGCAGCGGTATAATAGAGACATCGATGGACAACAGGTACCCCGGAAATGAGGATACAGGGATGGAGCACAAGGTTCTTTCAACAATTGAAGAAATTAAAATTTACTCCGATCCGTATCGGATACAGATTATGAATATGTTTAACAAGCAGGGCAGACCATCCACGGTCAAAGAGATCGCCGACCAGATGGGTGAGGTGCCAGCCAAAGTTCACTATCATGTAAAAAAGCTGGAGAAAATCGGTCTGCTGACGATCGTTTCCACGCGTGAGATTAATGGGATTATCGCAAAATACTACGAACCATTCACCGGAGAGATCCATCTCCGTCACGAAGATGAAGACAAGGAAAACTCTCCATTGAAACAGGTGTTTCGATCCGAGACGCTTAAATTATTAAATGAGATGTTTGAACAAAGTCGTCAGCGATTCATGCATCAGGCGGAAAACGAAGATCGGATGTTTCTCTCGGACATCACGCTGTATGCAACCCGTGAGGAAGTAGAGCAGTTGTATAAAAACATCATAAAAATCTGTGAGCCTTATACAACAAAAGAGAATCGACAGGGGGAACATGAGGTCTTTCAGTTATTCTCAGCGCTCTCCAAACCTATAGTGAAAATACCTGCTTCCAAGACAGATGCAAAAGAGAAAAAGAAAGCTACGTCCGGTAAGGGCAAATCAACGCCGAAAACGTCTCGATCTGTGTCTAAGCGGCAGGAATCTGCATCATCTGGTAGTGAATCGAAAGAATAAACGGATGGAATCCATGGGTTCAGCGTTATTGCTGGAAGCAAGTAACAGCAAACGTGAGAGACTGCTTCGGAGAAAACTAGAAAAAGCCGCCCAATGGCGGCTTTTTAATGCGTGATAAGGAAGGCTAATGGTGGAGCAGCCTATGGAATCAAATTCAATTTTGTCGCTTACCGTTTCATTTCATAACGAAGTTACATGTTCTCATCGTAGCCCTTCACATCACGTTTGGCTGCGGTTGCGGGGGAATTAGATGTACCATATTCTTCGACCGCTTCCCAGGCATCTGCGTTGTCGAACTTGCCGGCCCGCTGCTGTCTTCCTTCTCCAGCACCACTCGGAGGCATGGTCATTACTTCTTCTTCAACGGGCCGATCGTTGCTGATCTCCCGATTAGGCGTGTCGTCAATACAGTAAGCGGTATAAGGGATAGCCTCAAGTCGTTCGAAGGGAATATCTTCTCCGCACGTTACACAGGTTCCATATGTACCTTGCTCCATACGTTCCAATGCGTCGTTCACTTGATTGAATTCGTCTGTTAATGTATCGTCAATCGCCAGATCACGGCTACGTTCGAATGTTTCTGTACCCGCATCTGCCGGATGATTATCATAGGAGGACAGTTCACCAGTTGAATCTTTCAGCGACTCGACTGGAGCACCGTCTTCCATGCTGGATTCAAAATGACGCTGCAAGTTTTCACGTTGCTCCAAAAGGGCGTTTTTCAGTATTTGATGTTGATCTTTAGTTAATGTACTCATAAGGGCATGCTCCTTTCCCGTTGTGGGGTGTAGTGAGTCTTTACCCGAATTGGGTGAAAAGCAATCATTTCGTGAGGAATAGGGCTGTATCGTTTTATATCTGACGGATTATGTGTTATAAAAATAGAGAGAGAAAATGCCGTATGATATTTACAGGAAATAGAACCACGGCTTGGCTTATAATGGAGGTTGTCAATATGGATGAACATATGAAACGAAGATTGGATAAACAGAGACAATTGTTTAAACAATTGGGAGTGCAGCTAGATGCGTTATCGATACATGAAAAACAATTTAATTATAAACTTCGTGGTTATGATCCGGATGAGGTAGATGCTTATCTTGATCTGGTCATCAAAGATTACGAACGTTTCTATGCCAATATTGCAGATCTGATGGACAAATGGCAAGAACAGCAGTTAACGATCCGTGATCTCAAGTCGTCTGCAAAACCGGTGGAAGATCCGACCAAGATTGATCGCAAACAGCTGGATGATATTGTGAAACAACTGGAGTACAGTGTGCGACAGATCAAGATCAGAGCACGTCCCGAAAAGGATCTGTTCTCTGAATAACGGCAGCATGTCCTGGATTATATTAAATAAAGGTGGTTAATCATGAGTACTCATTTTTCGGTCAGTGTGCATTGTTTGTTGTTATTGTCTCTCAGCGCGCCTGAACGAATCACGTCTGCACATATTGCAGGTAGCGTGAATACCAACCCTGTCGTCGTCAGACGTATTCTGGGCGGGCTGAAAAAGGCGGGATTGGTGAACTCCTCTCCTGGAACAAGAGGTTTCTATCTGGCTAAGCCGGCAAGTGAAATTACGTTGGCCATGATCTATCAGGCTGCCAAGGACGAAGGTCCGTTGTTCCCAATTCACGGTAATTGTAACCCGGATTGTGAAGTGGGCTTGCACATTGACAGCTTGCTGACCAATCTGTATCAGGTTGCCGAGGCGAAGGTGGAGCAGTTCTTTGCATCCATTACACTCGAAGATATGGAACGTTCCAGTTCACAGATGCAAGCTGTTCCATCACAGACAGAATAGATTGCAATAAAGACTTAAAGTGCATGTTCAAAAAGGGTGGTTTTCAGTACCGAGAAGATGGGATGAAGCTAGAAATGGAGTAGCGGAGCTTAGGAAACTACATGAGCAACTACAATGTTTCCTAAGGAAACAACCTTCGTAAGCATATGCTTAATTCGGCTGAATTCCATATTCGATGCTGCGATGCCGTTAGGCATCCTTCGTAATCAAAAGCGGACTTTTTGAACGACCTCTTAAAGGAAAGGTGGGTTGTTATATGAAAATTGTAGTCATCTCTGACACGCATTGTTCACGTAAATCACAGAAATTACCGGTTAGGCTCCTTGATGTACTGCCGAGTGCCGATCTCATTCTTCATGCCGGTGACTGGTCGGATTGGAGCGTATACCCATTGCTTAGCGAGTATGCACCTGTTGAAGGCGTAGCGGGTAATACAGACCCGTCCGAAATCGCGGAAAAACTGGGGTATTCCCGTATTGTTGAAGTGGAAGGACTTCGTCTGGGGCTTGTGCACGGTCATCTGGGATCAAAGGGTACGGAGCAGAATGCAATTCATACCTTTGCAGGCCAGCATGTGGATGCTGTGATCTACGGACACTCACACATCCCGGTGATGCATACCGTCGATAACACGCTGGTATTTAATCCGGGGTCGCCTACGGATAAACGTTTTCAGAAGCAATACTCATTTGGCATCATGACAATAGATCAGGGGAAAATACAGGCTGAACACGTGTTCTTTGATCGGGATTAGAGAGATAGGCGCTGGTTGCAAGTTGGACTAGTACAAGAGCCAGAACCAGAGACAGCTACTCAAGTGGCGACTTGATAACTGATAGGGAACCTTTTCCTTAAATTTCATCTTATATATATGATTATTGTACAAGGCATCTTTGAACAGAATTGAAATCTGTTCCAGGGATGTCTTTTTTGATTTTTGATCACATCATTCTCTTGGAAGTTATCTCTGAATGGGGAATGTGCTCTGTACGTTATCTGTCATTCATCTGTTGGCGTTTTCCCCTATGGTGACGTTCAGTGGAGTGATACAATGCCTTTACGACATGAAATGAATACGTTTACATAAGGAGATGGATCATGATGAAACTGTCTGTATTCACCGTGGCTACCCCTGATCTGAATGCAGAAGAATTGGCATCGGCTGCGGCAGCGGCGGGGATTGATGGAATTGAATGGAGATTCCGTGGAATTCCTGAAGATGCTATGTCTGAAGAGCCTTCTTACTGGAGAAATAATCGATGCTCCGTAGATCCGAGCCGCTGGGAAGAACAGGTTCCTGTTTTTCGTGAAGCAGCGGTAGGGCAAGGTAGAAAATCCATCGCACTTGTACCGTATCTGGACTGTGGAGATCTGTCTGCCACCGAACAGGCGTTTCAGGCTGCGGCTGGTTTAGGAGCATCTATGATGCGTGTGGGTGTTCCTGTATATGATCGCAAGACCAGTTATCCTGAGTTGTATCGTAAAGCCGTGGATTACCTGAGTGAAGTACAGGATTTGGCCAAACAGTACAACATCAAGGCGATTGTAGAGACACATCATCAGACGATTGCACCGACCGCATCGCTGGCCTATCGGCTTGTGCAATCGCTCGACCCGCAGCATGTTGGTGTATTGTACGATCCAGGCAATATGGTGCATGAAGGATATGAGAATCATCGGATGGGACTTGAGTTACTGGGGCCTTATCTGGCTCATGTACATGTAAAAAATGCCGGGTGGTTTGAACCAGAAGGGAAAGATTCGCAAAAGGCTAAGGTGGCTGAGAAGAGCAGCGGAGTGACTCTGAATACAGCTTGGAAATGTCACTGGACGCCGCTGACTGAAGGCATGGTCGATTGGGTACAGATGGTGCGGGATCTTCGTGCCGTCGGGTATGACGGATTTTATGGAATAGAGGACTTTAGTGGTGCCTTGGAATCCAAGGCGATGTTACAGCATTTTGCAGACGTTTTCGCCGAAATTGAGCGTCGTGTGGACGAGGAGGAGCAGTCATGAGTATCGTACGAGTAGCGGTTATTGGTATTGGAAACATGGGAGCAGCACATGCCAGAACGTTGGTGGCTGGAGAAGTACCCGGTGCAGAGCTGGTCGCCGTATGTGATGTAAGAAGAGAGATGGAGAGCTGGGTATCCAGTCACCTTCCGGCAACGGTCACCTATTGGCAGGATGCAGAGCAGATGATGGCTTCGGGTACGATTGATGCAGTCATTATTGCAACGCCGCATTATGATCATCCGGAACAGGCCATTCAGGCTTTCCAGCATGGCTTGCATGTCATGATCGAGAAGCCGGCCGGTGTATATACGAAACAGGTACGCAAGATGAATGAAGCGGCCGCAGCCAGTGGCAAAGTCTTTTCCATGATGTATAACCAGCGGACCAACCCACTCTACATTAAACTAAGAGACTTAATTGCGTCGGGGGAACTGGGCGAGGTACGCCGTACCAATTGGATTATTACGAACTGGTACCGATCCCAAAGTTACTATGATTCCGGCGGCTGGCGGGCAACTTGGGCAGGAGAAGGTGGCGGTGTACTGATTAACCAGGACCCGCATCAACTGGATCTGTGGCAGTGGACAATTGGCATGATGCCGGTACGAATGCGTGCTTTCTGTTCATTTGGCAAGTATCGGAACATTGAAGTGGAAGATGATGTAACCGCTTATGTGGAGTATGAAAATGGAGCAACTGGTGTTTTCGTAACGACTACTGGTGAAGCACCAGGTACGAACCGATTTGAGGTCAACGGAGACCGAGGTAAAATCGTGATCGAAGACGGAAAACTTACGTTCTGGCGACTTCGGGAATCTGAGCCTGAATTCAATCAGCGGTTTACCGGAGGTTTTGGACTACCAGAATGTTGGAAATGTGAGATTCCGATTACAGGTGTGGAAACGGGGCATCCGGGTCTGATTCGCAATTGGGTAGATGCCATTCGTATAGGCGCACCACTTATTGCTCCCGGTGAGGATGGTATACACGGATTAACATTATCGAACGCTATGTTACTGTCCACCTGGACGGATAACTGGGTGGATCTGCCGATCGATGAGGATCTGTTCTACGAGCATCTGCAGGAACGCATTGCTGGATCAACGACGAAGAAAGACAAGGCATTCAGTGGCAGTCAACCTGCTGATTTGAGTCAGACGTTTAAATGAAGACGATTTGTTATATAAGTTGAACTAATCATTTACACGTAACGGAGAGGACAGAAAAAACCTGGAAAAGCGAAGCGTTCGCCTTTATCCCCGGATTTTCCCCTTTGGAAAAGGGAATCAAAAAATCTGGGGATAACAGCGATTGGAAGGTTATTCTGTCATCGTAGTGTCTGTGTGAATAATCTCTAGTTCAGCTTATATAGACGAGTTCATTGTAATCAACATTTTATAAAAAGGATGGGATGACATGGCTAAAGACGGGATGTTCTATGCACCAAAAAGTGTTACAAAAGAGGTCGTATGTGGTCCGGGTGAGTTCACGATTGCTGCTGTCGCGCTGGATCATGGACACATCTACGGCATGGTTGGGGCATTGTTGGAGGCTGGTGCTACCCTCAAGTGGGTGTATGATCCGGACCCGGCGAAGGTAGCGGCATTTCAGAAGCAGTTCCCACAGGCTCAAGTTGCTGGATCTGAAGCCGAAGTGCTTGCAGATGATGAGGTGTTATTGGTGGCAAGTGCAGCGATCACTTCAGATCGTGCGCCGCTTGGCATGAGAGTTCTGGCCGCAGGCAAGGATTATTTTACAGACAAAGCCCCGTTCACCACGCTGGAGCAATTAAAGCTTGCACGAGAAGAAGTGAAGCGAACGGGCAAAAAGTATATGGTGTATTACAGTGAACGACTGCATGTAGAAAGTGCGATCTATGCGGGGCAGCTCATTGAACAGGGGGCAATCGGCAAAGTAGTGCAAGTTATGGGTACAGGCCCGCATCGCCTGAATGCTGGAGGAAGACCCGACTGGTTCTTCAAGCACGAGCAGTATGGCGGTATTCTCTGTGATATCGGGAGTCACCAGATCGAACAATTTCTGACGTTTGCATCATGTACGGACGCTGAGGTAGGGTTCAGTCGTGTGCATAACTTCAATCACCCACAGTTCCCGGAACTGGAAGACTTCGGCGAAGCTTCTCTGATTGGTGATAACGGAGCTTCCGGTTACTTCCGAGTGGACTGGTTCACACCGGATGGTCTGGGCACATGGGGCGATGGGCGTACGGTTATTCTTGGAACGGACGGTTATATCGAACTGCGGAAGTATATCGACATCGCAAGGGAACCTCAGGGGGATCAGGTGTACCTGGTCAATCATGAAGGGGAGTACCGCTACAATGTAAAAGGCAAGGTCGGGTACCCGTTCTTCGGTCAGCTGATTCGCGATTGTCTGGATCGCACCGAGACAGCCATGACACAGGAACATGCATTCAAAGCGGCAGAACTCTGCCTGATTGCACAGCATAAAGCGATGAGCGAGCGTGTGGTTTGGAGTGGTGGAACGAAGTAATGTTTTAGGTGAAGGGGAGCAAAGGTTGATCACTAAAGGTTATCCGTAATTCTTCTTTTGTTAAGTGAAGAAAGAGCAGCCCAAATGTTAAACTGCATCCAACAGGTTAGTTATGTCTAATGAATGGAGTAGTTCACACTGGAGCTGCTTTTTTGAGTATGTTTGTGACTTCGCATATGGATTAATTTGGGTTATATTATATGTAGTTCGGATATTGTTTGAAAAGAGAGGTGTTTACGAAGTTCGTAGATATGATGTTATAAGAAATTGGCGCAAGATATTAAGAACCGGGGTGATACCTATGAAGTTCATATTGATATTTGGCCCACAGGCCGTTGGAAAGATGACGGTTGGTCATGAATTAACGAAAATAACGGAATTGAAATTGTTTCACAATCATATGTCGATCGAGCTATTTCATCCCTTTTTTGGTTTTGGTAGTGAAACTTGGAGGTTATCAAGTATTGTAAGAAGAGAGCTTTTTGAATCGTTTGCAAGCAGCAACCAGTATGGACTTATTTTTACTTACCTTTGGGGGTTTGATCTTCAGAAGGACTGGGAATTCGTCAAGCAAACATGTAACTTGTTTGAATCGAAAGGGGCAGGAATTTATTTTGTTGAATTAGAGTCAGATATAGAAGAACGATTAAAACGAAATACAACGGCGTTTAGACTCGATCAAAAACCAACAAAAAGAAATATTGAACATTCTAAAATGGACTTAATCAAAACGATGGAAGAACATCGACTCAATTCTAAAGAGGGAGAAATTACTAGAGAGAACTATTTGAGAATCAATAATACAAATTTAAGTGCAGATGAAGTCGCAAGATTAATTAAAGATGAATTTAATTTATAGTACGTGTGAGTAATTTAAGAAGGAGCCAACATCTTATAACATAATATTCACGCTGCGAGCATTCGCTCTTGGTCCGGCATTCGCCGGACACCCAGCATATGCTGGGTCGTGAATACAGGAACGTTATAGGAAATAGGCCGGAAAACAATAATATATGAGGGTGATTCTATGAAAGACTGGATGAAGATCGATTCTTCTCTTAACTATCAATTATGGGAGAGAGTATGTAAAAACTTTAATTTCAAACCCAGTATTTATAAGGAAGAATGGCCAAGTTTTACTCCGCCTAGTCCCTTTATTGTTTATAATATTGCTCATCTATATGGACCAAATTTCGAGAAGTTATATAGTGATTTAGAGACATGTATAACAAAGGCTATGATTAAGTGCTCTGATGAAGATGAATATTTGTATGTACTCGATTGGCAACATGAATCATATTTGTTTAACCCACGGCTTGATAGCCCCAGGAATGAGCTGAATGAATGGCCTATCCCTTTATATCCCAATGGGGACTACTACCTTTTTATTAAGAAGGATTTTTCATGGGGGTATTTAGGTCACCCATGGGAGAAATCAATTTGTATTTTTGGAGAAGAACTATTAAAAGCTATAGAAACAAATAAGCCAAAACTATTTAATCAGGAATTAAGAAGAAGTATTTGAAGGAGTATTCGAAGAAGCGGCCTACTACATATAACATAATATTTACGCTGTGGCTCCTTATGGAGCCTTGGTCTGCGAGGTGGATTTCGAAGAGGCATTTCAGCAGACAACCCCTTCGGGGTTCATGAATACAGGAACGTTATAGGAAATAAGCAACAATTCAAGTAAACAAAATATTTATTATTGAAGGAGCTTGTATATGATCTCTACCTTCGTTCGACGCATTCAAGAAGTTTACCCAAATTTACATATTCAAGATGTTAAACAAAATGAGATCGGACAGAATAATAACGTATTTATTCTTAATGAATCTCTCGTTTTTAGGTTTCCTAAGTATAAGGAAGGATTAGAGAAATTAAAGCGAGAAACCGAGATGTTAGAAACTATTAGTAAGACTGTAACATTGCAGATTCCCTATCCAGCCTATAAATCTATTGATGAGATGGAGGTAGGTAAGGTTTTCATGGGCTATGAGCTGATTGAAGGTGCTCCTTTTTGGAAGGAAGAATTATTAACCATCAAAAGCCAAGACCTAATGGTTACAATTGCCTCACAACTTGTTGCTTTTCTTATTGAACTCCATTCTATGGAAATACCGAAAGCAGTTGTTATTCAAAAACAACATGAAAGTGTACATAGAATTATAGAAAATCTGTTTATTAGAATAAGAGAGAAACTCTTTCCATTTATGCGTGTAGATGCGCAAGAAAAAGTAGTAGATAACTTTAATACATTTTTAAATAATACTCATAGTCAGAATTTAGAGAAAACCTATATTCATGGAGACTTTGGAGCAGGCAATATCATATGGAATCGAAAAGAAAACAGAATTGCAGGAGTTATTGACTTCGGAGGCTCAGGACTTGGGGATCCAGCATATGATTTCGCAGGAATTCTCTCCAGTTACGGAGAAGAGTTTTGTGAAATATGCACTAATCTGTATCCGGGTGGAAAACAAATTTCAGAACGAGTTCACTTTTATAGAAGCACCTTTGCTTTACAGGAAGCTTTACATGGGATAGATCATAATGATCAAGAAGCTTTTGAGAATGGAATTAAAGAATTTAAATAGCTCAAAGAGGGCTGACAACCTATAACATAATATCTACGCTGCGGGCCGTTCGGCCCTTGGTTCGCGAGAAGTGGAAAGCGGAGAAGTTGAATCAGCGAACAACCCTGAGAGGCTAAGTCCGTCGGACCCGGTCGCTGGTGCTCCCTTAAGCCTCTCGAGTTCGTAGATACAGGAACGTTATACGCAACCCCTTAAGAATGTTAAACCATGCAACCAATTAATAACAAATAATAAATATAGGTGAAAGAATACATTTACAACGTAGCAGTTGAAAACCAGGATGAACGGAATATTAGAAGGTGTACCATATAACAATAAATTTCCACATCGTTAGTTATGCTCCTTGGTCATCAAGAGGAATACCAGAGAAGCGGATTCATAATAAAGTGCAAACTAAAGAATATTTCTATTATGCGAAAGAGAGGATCAAATGAATTATCATTTTGGTTTTTCATGGAAGGGTCTGATAATCTTTTTATTGCCAATGATACCAAATATATTTTATTTTTTAATCCCTGCGTCAGATATATCAGGAAACAATGCAAATAGCCATTTGATTTTAGATGTTTTGGAGCACGGAAGTCAGGCGATATTTTTCTTTCTTCTGATATTTGTTGTAAGAAAACAAGCATCTGAAATGCGGTGTCCGTATATAATTGGTATGGCAATAATGTTGATTTTTTATTATGGGCTATGGATATTGTATTTTACAGGCAACGCAAACTCGATTATTTTTTTGGGGATGGCCGTTCTCCCGGTAGTATATTTTATAATAGCTGAGATTTGGCTTCAAAATTATCTGGCTATTATACCAACAGTACTTTTTGGTATTGTGCATGTCATTAATACATATTTGTCTATTGCGAATTAAAGGGAGGACAACAATCCTCTTAAATTGTGATTGTGCGTTCAGCATGTATTCTATATCAAGGATTAAGTCCCGAGTGGTGAGGTTAGAAGTAAGCCATAGCTTAAGGCAGGGGTGTCCAACTTGAGCAGGAATCTGAATGAAGCCATCGGCAAATCTCCGGTCCGAGGAACACGAGCCTCTTATAAGGGTAGCGTTCATTGAATGAAGTTACTACACAAACCAAAGTTGATACTGCTGAAGGCGTACGAGAGTAAATGAGGGGATCTTTCCTATGCGGAAACGGATTTGATAGAACCAAAAGATAAAACACGTAAAGACATAATAAATACATAAAACACACAAGACATATAATGATGTGGAATCGAAGAAGAAGGGGCAGCGTATAACAATGCATTTTTGCTTCGTCGCTGACGCTCCTCGGTCTGCCCAAAGAGGAATGACAGGAAATTGGAATCAGGCGACACATCCAGCCGGCTAAGTGGCAGAGCCACCCGGACCTCCGATCCTTAAGCCGTTTGGACGTCAGAAATGCGCAACGTTATACGCAATACCCTAAAATTAAGAAGAAACTAAAGAACAATAAAAGAAGAAACATAATAAAACTTAATTGAAGGTGATAATTATGAGAGATTGGGACTACAGTAAGCCTTGGTTCCATGGCTCGCCATTATTTCTAAATGAATTACTAGTCGGAAGCACAATAACTCAAGATCGAGAGTTAGCAAGAATCTTTTCGCAGAAACCATCTATTGTTTCTTTTGATGAGAATGGCGCAAGATTTCATAATGGTAAGTTATGTGGATACATTTACATAATTGATGAGGAAATTATAAGTGAGGATGTATATCCACATCCAGCAACTACCATGAAACCTGGTGAAGAATGGCTCATAAAAAGAGGATTAAAAGTACGAAAGATAGATGAGACGAGAACAAGAGCGGAAGAACAACTTTCAGAGGAAGAGGAGTTAGAATTATTGGAAAAGCTAAATAACAGATAGCCCATAGCTTGGTCACAGAAGAGGGCACTGCAAATAACAATATATTCACGCCTCGGGCCATTCGGCCCTGGGTCAGGCAGGGGAATTGGGAGCAGCCGGACAACCCTGCACTGGCTAAGTCCGTCAGACCCGGCTGTAGCCCTTAAGCCAGTGAGGGTTCGTGAATACAGGAACGTTATCTGTAAGATTGAAAAATGATTAAAACTGTAAAAAGAAAAAGTATATATTATCTAATTATAGAGTTAATTCAATTGCAACGTTCTGTTGCTAGAGGGGAAGTGATCAAGGTGCTAATTTTGATCCTGCTTATAATTATTGTTATGGGAGTAGCAATTATAGATGGGAGATTAAAAAAGAAACTTGAAAATGATAAAAGAATTATTGAAAGATTAGATGTGTTAATTAATGAAGTGAGAGATATCCGTAAAAAATAGAGAAATAATAATCACAAAAGAAAATAAAGGTTTATTGTTAATTGTAAATCGCTAAAACCTATCAAATTCAAATCAGATGGAAAATAGGATTAAGTGGACTTGTTTACAAAAGGCACAAACGATTTCTTTTTTTTATCAGGGATGCATTTCTAACGGACAACTGATTAGTAGTAATGAAGAAAGTATAGAACTTCAATTCTTTAATCCTGATGAAATGCCTGATTTATTTAATCAGCAACATACTGATGCTTTTAATGATTTCAGGACTCAAAGAGTAGAAGTATTTAGATAGAATTAGAATAAAGTCTTAGGGGTGAAGGCAGATTCTAAGACGACTGATCCATAACATAACATTCACGCTACGGGCGTTAGCCCTTGGCCCGGCATCCGCCGTACACTCGACATGTGTCGAGTCGTGAATACAGGAACGTAAGGTGAAATTCAGCAGAATGCTAAAAACTTTATCAAATCGAAGGAATAGATAACAACACCTGAATGGAAATAAAAGTGATATAGATCAGTTAAGGAGATCGTTTGGTTGGTTCCAGTTCCCAAATGTCTAAACTTTTCTTCAAAGCAAGTTTTTGTACGATGCCGACCCTTGTAACAATCAGAAAGGGCTTCATTAAAGCACTGAAGCGAAAGGAATATATAAACATGAACAATTCCCTCCTGAAACTTCGAAAGAAATTTATCTTGATAATAGTGATTATAGATATAATTTGGTTATTTTCATTTATCATCAATTATGATATTACTATATTCAAAAAAAGTAACTTTGTAGTGCCTATCGTACTACACATCATTCTATTTTTTTGGTTAGGCTATAAAAGTAAAGGAAAAAAGCTAATTCTTTTTGTTATTTTGATTATTTTTTCTTCTCTTCTTTTGATTAAGTATTCATTTGCTCCAGTATTTGATCCATACAGCTACAAACATCTGCATATCCCTGGCCCTGGACATTATAGTGAAGTTATAGTTGAACATCGAGCTAATCTGCTGGATCAAGGCATTACACAGTATCGTGTCTACCAAACGAAGTTTTGGGGTTTATTCTTAACTGAGTTAACGACTAAGGAAGTTGTGATAGAAGAGCCACATGACTTATATCTTTCCCAAGAAGATACTTTTGATTACTCTGCTCCAAAATGGACGAGAGGGACAGTTAGCTTTGATACCTATAAAGGAAAACTTACTTTCAAGCTTAAATGACTGAACATAAAACCCAAAATATTTATGAATTGGATTACTTCAAGAAGGTGCTATGGAAAGGCATTAGGATAGGGACATAAGTACATTTTAAATGAGAACTCAAAGAAGCGCCCGACATCACCTACCATAATATTCATGCTGCAGACAGTCATCCTTCGTCCGGCATTTGCCGGACACTCAGCATACGCCGAGTCCTGAATACAGGAACGTTAGCAGAAACCAAGGGATTCCTTAATCAAATTATAAAGATTAGATATACTATTAGTTAAGGACGGGGATTGCAATGAGTAGATTGTTACTAACCTCTTGTGGTTTTTATACTGAAGATATTAAAAATCAATTTCTGGAGTTTATTGATGGAGAAATTTCTCAATTAAAGGTCTCAATTATTACAACAGCATCCCCTTCAAAAGAAACGAATAGATATGCACAAAGAGCATTGCAAGAGTTTAAGGACATGGGATTTCAGCATATCAATTTTGTAGATATTGAATTTGATGATCCGCAAATTCTCTTACATAGAGATGTTATATATATCAATGGTGGAAATCCATTTACATTATTGTATTACGCTAAGAAAAGTGGTGCTGATGAAATTATCAGAACACTGGCCGCACAGAATGCAATTATCGTTGGAGTAAGTGCAGGAACGTTATTACTGGGGCCGAATATTAACATTGTGGATTTCTTTACTCCACAGATGAACACAATGAATTTAACGGATTTTAAGGCATTAGGTGTAATCGACAAGCTTATTTTTCCTCACTATGATCGAGAGGACATATTTAAAGATAGTACTAATAAAACAATTGAAGAGAGAATAGTAGAATTTGAATCCATTGAAAACTGTACGGTGACAAGGCTTAAAGATGAAGAATATATCTCAATCTTAATGAACCAAGCACATTGAAATTCGTAAATTCATTATATATAGCTCGAAGAAGTTCTTATTTTAGGAGGAGTCTATATGATATTAGAAAAAGTTATAAATAGAATTGCAATACAAAGTGAATATAAGGATTTGGTTGATAAGTATGTGGATCATATTCTTAACGAATTCAAAGATAAGATTCATAGCATTTATATGTGTGGCTCGATTCCCAAAGGAACGGCTCAACCTTGTAAGTCAGATGCAGACTTTACTATTGTATGTGCAAATCCCGAAGATATTGATTACGAAAGATTATCAATGATTAAAGACAGGCTTTTGGAAGAATATTCATTCGTCACTAAGATGGATACGATCATTTGCTCGATTGATGATGTATTAAGTAGACCGAACGATTGGGGTTTTTGGGTTAAGATCATTTGTGTTTGCATACATGGGGAGGACATTGGTGAAAAAGTACCCCCGATCATAATTTCTCCAGAATTCATTTTAGACTTAAATACAGATACCAAGGAGGAAGTAGATCGTGTTCATCGTTCACTTTCTAATGTTAGTGATCACTCAATGAAAACTAGATATATTAAAGGTTACTCTAAGAGATTAATTCGTGCATTATACTCTTTGGTTTTAGAAGATACAGGGGTATGGGAAGATGAAATCATCAAGATGAAGAATGCCATATTAAACTATTGTGAGATTGACTCCGCTTTAGTTGAGTATTTATATGCTTGTTACTTGGATAGTAGCAATGTACTTGTTGAAGAGTTTCTGGAAATCGCAGATGAAGTATATCGCTATTTTGAGAACACTCTAAATACAATGGCTGCTTCCAGAAATTCATTTGACTAACAATATATTAACGATCGTAATCACCTTGAGAAGCGAGTGACCACATCCAGCCCCTAAGCCCGTCGGGACATCGCCAATACAAAACGTTATCTGAAACTGGCAAGATTGAAAGGAGAAAATATGATACTTGGGTTGTATGAAGCACATTTACCAGTGAGTAACTTACATCAATCAATCGAATTTTATTCTAAATTAGGATTAGAGCTGGCCTGGAGAGATGAAGATACAGCTTTCTTCTGGATTGAAAAAGAAAAGAGTTGGGTCGGTCTATGGCAAGGCGAAGAGTATCTCACTTCTTATCATCCATCATTAAGGCATATAGCATTTCGAGTTAGTTATGAAGATCTTAGACATAGTGTGAAATGGCTTCAAACCATTGAAATAGAGCCTGTCCCATTTGGAAAAAGAGATTCAATAGATCCATTTGTTAGGCCTAATCAGGGAAATGCTTCGGTCTACTTCAATGATCCAGATGGAAATAGTTTAGAATTAATGTGTTTTGTAAGTGTCCCTGAAAACTTAAAGAATATATCAAATAAATTATCAATCGAAGAATGGGAAGAACTTTTGAAAGATAAAAACTAAAGAATGTATTGGGGTATTTAAAAGAAGTATCAGCATCAGATAACATAATATTCAAGCTGCGGCTCCTTCGGAGTCTTGGTCTGCCAGATGAAAGCGCTTCACCATATATTCAACTACGTTGAACGATGAATATAGAAACGTTAAGCGAAATAATTGCTAGTGGAAGGAGATTTAAATGCATATTAGAGGAATAATTCTTGAATGATACTCAAATGCCGGGAAGACTTCAGTATTAAAAGCAATTAAACGTTATCAATCACAAGAAGAATCCTCAGAACGGAGCGTAGTTATTCTTGGAGAACATTATTCTCAAATTTTGAATAATAAACATGGAGAATATGTAAGTCTAACCCGAGAAGGACATATTGAGTTACTTAAAGAGCGGGTTGAAATGCTAAAGAAACTTAACGAATGGGCAATTCAACTTGGTCCTGCATCTAGAGGATCTAGGGGACTATTTTATGTTCTGGAGAGGTTTCACTTAAATCATAGAGCCGCATTTGTAGATTCGGATTTGGATGAGATAAATAAAATAGAAGAACAGCTTGAGTCTTTAGGTGCCAGGTGTATTTTGCTTACAATCTCGCCCGAAGTTGTAGAAGAAAGAATTAAAAGTAGACAACCAGAAGAATGGATCTATAAAACAGAAGAAGAAGTAAGATCGTCGGTAAGTGAACTATTAAGAATCCAAAATGTATTAAGACATCAAGCTCAAATCTCAAGAGTTCCAACAATAGAAATCAATACAGATGATAAGAATTGGGATGAGTATGTAAGGGTAATCATGGAGGGCAACCACATCGCCTAACCAGATGTTCAAGCATCGTCGCTAGTGTTCCTCGGTCTGGTAGACGCTATAAGCAGAAGAATGTATCCAGATAGACGTATCAGGCATTCGTCGGTCTTCGTAAACACAAAACGTTATGTGAAATCAGCTAAAATCAAAATCAATATGAGGTGCGTAATGGATCGTAAGATTATTCAAACCGCAAAAGAGATTGCAATAAGAATTATTCGCGAAGCAGGTCTAATCTCTAAAGAGAAGTTTGATAACTTTGTTGAACTGAGATCTAAAGATGAATTTGGGGATGTGGTTACTGAAGTAGATCATATCTGTGAAGAAATCATTATCAAACAAATACAAGACGTATTTCCAAGTCATCAGATACACAGTGAAGAGGCAGGGCTTATCGGAACTAAGCACGATTGGTTATGGTTAATTGATCCTTTAGATGGAACTAATAATTTTGCGATTGGTTTACCTGTTTTTGCGATATCAATTACCTTAATGTACAAAAGAGAGCCTGTGCTTGGAGTGGTCTATGAACCTCTAACAGAACGTTTATTTGTATCTGTTATTGGTGAAGGGGCAAGCTGCAATAATCGACAAATACAAATTAAGAGTAACCCGAATATTTTCAAAGGAAATATAGGTTGGATTCAAGGTCACAGAGTACAAAACGACCCACAAGCAGTAAAACTAAGACAACACATTGATATTAGATTTAAACGAATGTTAAGATTATGGGCTCCAACGCTTCAATGGTGTATGTTGGCCAAAGGAGATATTGATGGAATTGTTCTGTACAATTCTGAAGGTGATGACTTGTATTCAGGTATCTTAATGGTTAAGGAAGCAGGGGGACTTGTTATAGATTTTGATGGAAATAAGTTTAACGGAATGAAAGAAGAACCTTATTTAATTGCATGTCACCCAGACCACAAAGAAGAATTATTGCAAATTGTAAGAGAAGGATTGAGTTAACGCTAAAAGCAACTGACATCATCTAACATTATATCCACGCTCCGGAGCTTGACAGCTCCTTTGTCCACGAGAGGCGAACGGCAGGGAAGAGAATTTAGCGGACACATCCGTCCTGACTAACCGCATCGCGGCTGGAGACCCTTTTCGGTCCTTAAGTCGGTGGGACATCGTGGGTACAGGAAGGTTATACGACATTCTCTAATTATATTTGTGTGGGCTAATTGCATAGAAGCAGGGAGGACATATTAATGATTAGAACAGTTTCACTTTGTGTTATCCGAAGAGGGGAAGAACTACTGTTAGAAGAGTTTTTTGATGAGGATGTAGGAATAACTTATTATCGACCTATAGGGGGAACCGTTGAATATGGAGAAAGTAGCAAAATCACCGTAATTCGTGAAGTCAAAGAAGAAATTGGTGCAGATATTTCAGAACCTATCTTGATTGGTGTAATTGAGAATATATTCAACTACCAAGATCAAATTGGACACGAAAATGATTTTATTTATGAGGCTGAACTTATGAATAGATCACTTTACGATTTGAAAGAAATAGATGGAATAGAAGGAAGTAAACCCTATAAAGCAGTATGGAAACCACTTCATTATTTTAAGGGGAACTTGACAGTAAAACTGGTACCAGATGGGTTACTAGAGTTGCTTCAAGACGGAACAGATGGAAGATATATTAAACACTTAAGTAAACGATAGCTTGAGGGGATTTGAAGAAGAGGGGGCGTATAACGTATTCACTCTGCGTGCTAACACCTTATGCCCGGCCGAAGTTATGAGCAGGAAAGTGAAAACAGCCGGACAACCCTGTGAGCATAAGTCTGGCGACCCGTTCGCTTCGGTCACTTAAGACTCTCGGGTTCGTAGATACAGGAATGTTATCTAAAATATTCGTAAATACTTTATTTTTGGGGGGCATCTCAAGGATGAGTGAAAAAACAATAATTATTGAAAATTACAACAATGAATGGCCTGAAATGTTTTCTGATCTAAAATCCATCATAGAACAAAGACTCGGGGATCTAGTACTTAGAATTGAGCACGTTGGTAGTACCGCAGTACCTGGACTAGCGGCAAAACCTATTTTAGATATTGATGTAGTAATTGATTCTATGGATTTGCTTCCAGATGTAATTCAAGGATTAGAAAGTTTAGGTTACTATCATGAAGGGAATTTGGGTATTGAGAACAGAGAAGCTTTTGCAAGAAAGGATGCAAATGTGCCTTATAGTATAGTAAAAATACAGAAACCTGAACATCATTTATATGTTTGTAATAGAGAGAGCAAAGAGTTATTAAGACATATATCCTTCAGAGATGCATTAATTAGCAGTCCCGAATTTGTAGTCGAATATGCCAATCTAAAGAAAGAACGTGCTATTAAATATAGAGAAAATCGTCAGTCTTATACGGATGGGAAGACCGAATTTGTAAATAAAGTACTTAATGAATATGGAAAGAACTTGTAGGTTGCTCAATGGGACTAAAATATCCGATAGCAAATTAACCACGCTGCAGGGGCTAATGCCCCTTGGTCTGTTAAAGATATTTCGCGGAACTCGTATCAGACAGACAACTCCTACGATGCTAGGTCTTCGACCCAGTCGCTGGTGCTCTTTAACCTCTCGGGTTTGTGAATAAAACAACGTTATCGAAAATCTCACAAAGGATATGAAAACGTGAATACTAAAGATTTTAGAAAGCTAATTAGGGTGTATTTTGCTCCAAAACTACATGAGGTTGGGTTTATGGGAACCGATCATCATTTTGTTAAGACAACTGATAATCACTTTATTTACACTCTGGTGATTCAGGCAGATAAATCCGGTGGATCTTGTGTTATGGAGATGGGGGTACATCTAGATTTTCTCCCGAATTCTATTGGTGAATTTAAGTCTTCGAATGAAATCACGACCTATGATTGTGAATTCAGAAAACGTCTTGATAAAAAAGCAAATTGGTTTAAGAGATTTTTTACAGTGGAGCGTGAAAGATGGTTTCAATACGGAGAAACAGACGAGGATGCAATAGTTACTATAGATGAAATGACACAGTTATTTTTGGATCAAGGAATGAGTTATTTTTCTCAATTTAATAATCCTAGGATGATTACATCAATTTCATTGGCCGAGATAATAGCTAGATCTAAGAAGATTGAAGATTTTGGAGCTCCACTTGATTTAAGGCTGGCTTTGTTAATTGCACGAACACATAAATTTCTAGGTAATGATAGGGACGCGAAAGATTATGCTCAATGGGGATTAAATAATATTGGGGAAGCAAAAGGACTTATTAAGGACTTTGAGGCCATAGGTCTAGGGAGTTTCTAACATCATATCCGTGTTTCGGCGCCTAAAGGCTCCTCGGTCTGCCGAAGGGGAATAGCAGGGGAGTGTATCCAGCGGACACATCCGTACCGACTAACCGATCCAGGCCGCTCCCATTGGTCGCTTAAGTCAGTGAGACGTCGTGGGTACAGTAACTTTATGCGCATTAAAGGAGATTAATTTATGAAAGGTAAGATACTCTTCTTATTATATATTACAATAGTGTTTTCATCTTGCCAAAATAGCAGTCAATCGACTACCTTGAACAGCGAAACTAAATCAATAATGAATTCTGAACTGCCTCCTGATGTAGTGAGTAGAGGTGATGAAACAGAATCGAAAGAAATAACTGAAGGTCAATCAGATGCTTCTAACAATGAAGTGTTATCCATGAGCATTGGGAACTATGAATTGAAAGGAGAATTTTATGATGAAATGCTTCGAAATTCTATAGATCATGATTATGAAGTGGAATTTAATGAGGCTCAAAATTCAAAAGAGATTATTACAACAATGGGATGGGGGGCATTGGAAAGCAAATATACAGAGATTTGGGATAAAGAGTTGAATCAAATATATAAAAAACTTCTTTCTAAGTTGGATGAAGAACCAAGAGAAGCACTAATTGAATCGCAGAAAGAATGGTTACAGTATCACTTAAAGGAAACAAAATTTGTAGAGAAGACATTTATTAATAATGGTTACCTTGGATCAAAAGGATCGGTAAGCCTAGGCACGGTTATACGGGAGAGAATTAGGGAAAGAACAATGCAATTATTTGAATATCAATATTTGTTAGATGGTGAAGTTGAGTTTTTATACCAAAGTAAAAAATAGAGTTGGAATCTGGATCAAAGGTTTTAGGTGATGCTTGGAAGAGAGTAACGGGCATAACTGTATTCAAGTCGCGGGAATACCACGCCTTGGTCGCCTGCGAAGTTTCGATAACGTGAATCCAGACGACACATTGATTTTACTTAAGATAAGAGCTATCTAAGGGGAATCAAAGTCAGGAATGGACATACGTTAGGTGAAAACGCGAAGTGCATTGAAAAAACAAAAAGGAGTTAGATGCAAACATGGAATTAAAACTTGTCCGAGTAAATCCTGAAGATAAAAGTATACTAATCAATTTATATGAATTGTACGAGTATGACTTCAGTAAATATACAGGTCGAGATATAGATAGGAACGGAAAATTCGAAGTAAACATAAATTATTATTGGGAAGGCGACGAAAGATGGAATCCATTTTTTATAGAAGTAGCAGGTAAACTCGTTGGTTTTATAGTAGTCCTTTTTGAGAATATGGATACTGATCCAGATCCGACGCATGTGATATACGATTTTATGGTTTTACAGAAATACAGAAGATCGGGCATAGGTCGTAAAGCAGCAATAGAAGCATTTAAGATGTACAAAGCGAATTGGAAGATTTCGCAAATGGAGAGCAATCTTCCGGCAAGGACATTTTGGAGAAATGTAATAGAAGATTTTAAAGGAACTAACTACACTGAACACTATGTACAAGATCGAAAAAAATATATACAAGAATTTAGTACAAGAAATTAAAAGCATTTAATGAAAACTAATTCAGTACGGCATCGTCTACCATCATATTTACCTGCGGACCGGCTGGTACCTATCCTAGTCCGCTCGAGGCATTCCAAGGAAGTGGCTCGGCTACGGGTAGGTTATACGACAGAATCAAAAACAATAGAAAAAGAGGGTCATATAACCCTCTAAATACTAGAATTCTGCAATTCACTAAATAGTTGTAGGGCATCTTTGAAATCTTGTATGTAGATACTTCTTTCTAGGATGGATTGGAGTGAGATTTGTGCGTCTTCGTAAAGAAAAACTGTATGTTGAAGTTGATCGGGCAAAGCATCACGAAGTGTTTTAAAATATTCATCTGTCTCAGCAGAAAGCTGAGTGTACTCCCTATGACACTCCAGAAGCTTAGTATAGAGCAAATCTAAACGTATTCTTATCAGTGGTTCTGTTAATGATTCTACAGTATTAATCATATTTAGTTCCTCCTTCAATTAACTCTATAAAGTTATTATATGACCTCTTAGAGTTAATTGCAAGGTGAATATTTGACTTTGTAGAGTTAAAACTTCGCTTTCTGTTGATGATTGCTAATATGAAAGATAAGATAGAATTACGGAGGGGAAAAGATGAACATAATCAAGTGTAATATACGAGAACTCATGGCAGAACATCGAATAGATGATATAACAGAATTGATGGCAAAATCGGGCTTAAGCCGGAATTCGATCAATAAACTCTATAGGGAAACAAATATAGAAACAACAAAGCTGGAAACCTTATTCAAGCTATGCGATACATTTAATTGTAAATTATCTGATTTAATTGAATACGTACCAGGAGAAAAATAAATAATGAAGGTCAATTCGAGAAGCGATTCAGTCCTATAACATAATATTCAAGCATTGCTCCTTCGGAGCCTGGGGCTGCGGATGGATTTCGAGAAGAGTTTCAGCAAACATCCCCTTTGGGGTTCATGAATATAGAAACGTTGTCCAATACTCTCAATCAAAACAACAAGCATAGGAGCAATATTATGACAATCATTTTCAAAGAATTAAAAGACATTGATACACACGCAATTCAAGAACTGTTTCACTCGGTGGACTGGAAATCAGGAGATTTCCCAGAAGATCTTAGACAAGCAATAAACAACTCGCATACGGTTATTACTGCATGGGATGGTACCAAATTAGTTGGCTTAATAAATGCATTGTCTGACGGAGTGATGACAGTATATTTTCATTACATGTTAGTACACAAAGAATATCAATCATTAGGAATTGGTAAGAGAATGATGGAACAAATGCTTAGTCGATATTCTAATATCAAAACAAAAGTGCTTATATCTTATGATAGTGCAGAAAAATTCTATGGATTATTTGGATTTAAGCCAGAAGAAGGAACTAAAGCCATGTTTATTTCAGATATGGTATAGCAGTTTAAGTTTATCAAAGAAGTTGGTAGAATCAGATGAAAACACGTTAATACGTAGGGGCGTCGGCCCCTTGGTCCGAAGGAAGTTATATGCTCCTTTAAGGTGGTGGGACGTCATAAACACAACAACGTTATGTAAAACCATATAAAAATTTATAGAATGGATGAATTTAAATGGATAATATAGCGCTAAAAGGCTGGATTGATACACACAAAATCATAGACCGAACCTTGAAAGGTTTTTGGGTAGCATTTAATAACTACATAAAAGAATCCCTTGAAGAAATTGATTTGTTTTTTAATGAATTCAATATAAAAGATATTAAAGCTTCAATAGATACGATAGAGCATAAAACCATTTTTCATCCTGATTATCAGATTGCAGATAGCCTCTATTCTCAGCAAGTTATATCTACATTAGATATTTACTACATCAATGAAAGAATAGGCTATTATAGAATGTTCTTTCATACCAATGGGGAATGTTTTGACGATAGCCTAGTGACAGAATGGACAGGCTGGTACATCACTTTAAAACTTGAAGCACTAACTGAACTTCAAAAGGAAATTAAAACTGAACTAGTGAAGAATAGAGTTGAAGAAGACAAGATCGAAAAAATTTACGATTTAATAAGTAAACAAATTTCTAAAATCAAAGATCAAATCCATAAATAATTGCAGATAAAAATTACAAAGAAGAAGTAGCATCACATAACATAATATTCACGTTTCTATCCACCTGGCTCTCAATTGGATGATATATTTAATTCATTATGTAATTGAAGAGTATCCTTAACACCTGTAAATAGATTTCACGTTCTAATATTGTATGAACAAAAAGGTCTGCGTCATCATAAAGAAATAGAGTTCTACGCATGTCCTGAGGTAAAGCTCATGTATCCTTTTGAATTAAAGATTCCGATCAAATGAGAATTGATTATTGATGGAGTTGTTTTTGAGAAGGTCGCTATACAAACCTTCAATTCGGAAATGAAGGGGTACCAAATGATAAGTTATAAACCATTTCAAAAATTATTAATTGACAGGGATATTAAGAAGCAGGATTTATTGAAAATGACGGGGATTTCATCGGCAACGATGGCAAAACTTAATACGAATGAGTATGTATCGTTAGAAGTAATCGATAAATTATGTACGGCATTGGGATGTCAGCCTGGAGATCTATTGGAGCATATAGCAGATTCGAAACTAAGTTGAAGAAGAAAATAATATGTTAGTCAAATCAGAGAATCGATTCCGCCGTATAACATTATATTTATGCTGTGGCTCGTAAAGGAGCCATAGTCTACTGGAAATGTATTTTATGGAAGCGCTCCAGATTACATATTTAAAAATGAACGTCGTGAGTACGGGAACGTTTTGTGAGATTATCGCTAATGTTAGAAGCAGGGAGGAATAACAGTGGTTTGAAGACAAACTTTAGCTAGATTTAGAATCAATTCTTAGATGTTTTCCAAGAGATAATCTTAATGTTGGTTTCGAGTGGTGATTACAGAAATATTATCGTAAAGCTTAGTGAAGGTGTATTTATAAATGATCAAAATCCGATAATTGGAGGTTAATTATGAGAGCATTCACTGTTGAAGCAGTTTTTATCGATCGTGATGGAACGATCGGTGGTTCAGATGAAGTCCTTTACCCGGGGGAATTTGAATTATTTCCATACACTAAAAAATCTCTGGAAAAATTAAAAACACTTGGAATTAAACTGTACGGATTTACGAATCAGCCCGGTATTTCAAGAGGTGAAGCTACAAAAGAAGTATTTGTAAGAGAAATGATAGAATTTGGCTTTGATAATGTTTTTATATGTCCGCATCAACATACTGAGAGATGTGAATGCCGCAAACCGAACCCAGGAATGTTACTTGACGCTGCTAAGAAAAACAATTTAGATTTAAGTAAATGTATTGTAATTGGGGATCGATGGTCTGATATTTTAGCAGGTCATCATGCTGGATGCAAAAAGATATTAGTTTTGACTGGAGCAGGGAATGAAGCTTTAAATAAATACAGACATAAATGGTTAAACACAGAAGCAGATTTTATTGCAAGTGATTTCGAAGAAGCAGTTAATTATATTATTAGTTAGGAAGGAACGATTGAAGCGGACCTAAGATAGGAACTATCTAAGATAAGATATATTTTAAAAAAAATAAATATAACAGGAGGAATTAGCATGAAATTTATTGTTTCTGCTAGTGTAATCGTTCTCAATGAACATAATGAGATTTTACTCATGAAAGGTCGAAGAGGTTGGGAAATGCCTCAAGGTTGTGTTGAAGAAGGAGAGACTATTAGGCAGGCAGCGGTTCGAGAAGTGAAAGAGGAAACAGGGATTGACATTGAATTAATTAAATTTTGTGGTTTGTATCAGAACATAACGCGTGGCGTATGCAACAATATATTTACTGGAAAACCGATTGGTGGATCTTTAACTACCAGTGATGAAAGTGAAGAAGTGGGCTACTTTACTTTAGAAGAAGCTGGGCAAATGATAACATGGGGAAATTTCTATGACAGAATTCATAATGCATTAGATGAGAAAAGCCATCCTTTTTTGATTGAATTTTCAGAATAAGGTCACTCATTATGGTAGATTGTACCTTAAAGTTACTCCTATCTTGGTTGGTGTTGTTCTAGACAAACACCATTCTACCCAAGATAGTGGCGCTTTCTTATATGATTGTATCTTCGTAACTCAGGTTTAATTGCGCTAGTTTTCTAATCCAAATACAGATATGAGAGTAGTTTAATATAAGGAGCAGCCTGATAACGAGGTTGCTTCTTTTTTGCTTTTACACTTCGCAAATGGAACATTGTGGGTTATATTGGATATGATTTGGTTCTATAGTAGAGAAATGGAGAGGCGGTCAACTTTGGATGAAAATGTACGCTTTCCGATAGGACACTTTGAGCCAATTTTTAAATTCTCTAATGAGGACCGAATCCACATCATAAGCCAAATTCCCGGAATTACGAAAACCTTAAGAGAGACTACAGAACATCTCAATGATGATCAACTTTGTACTCCTTATCGTGATGGCGGTTGGACAATCACACAGATTGTGCACCACCTTGCGGACAATGACATGAACGCTTATATCAGATTTAAGAGAGCCTTGACTGAAGAGGAACCGATGGCAAGCTCATATCGAGAGGATTTATGGGCATCTTTACATGATTACAGGAAAACACCCATCGAAGATTCAATTTTGCTGATGGAGATACTACACAAGCGATTTCTCACGCTGTTGTATGGTTTACATCCCGATCAGTTTAGACGAAAACTCCGTACAGAAGTGTTAGGTACAATTACACTGGATATCGCGATTCAAAGATTTGTATGGCACGGTCAGCACCATATTGCTCAAATTAAATCTTGTATCACATCGCAGAAGTGCTAGGTCTTATACACATCTCAAGTATGGAGGTAACATATGGGAAATGGAAGGATCCTGGGCATAGCGTATAATGTAATTCCAGTGAAAGATTTAGAAGTGTCAGCCGCCTGGTTTGTAAAACATTTTGGATTTAACATTCGCCACCAACGCGAAGGATATTTGAGTTTATTTCGGGGTGATCGCCCAATTTTGGACTTGATCCAAAGCGATAATGAAACACGAGCGACATTTGAAGTTCATCAGAAAAAGAGATGGGTCATTACATTTTTTACTGATGATATTGGTTCTTTACATGACTACTTAACATCAGAGAATGTGAAAGTAGGGGCTGTTAGTGATGAGGGACAGTATGGGAAGTTTTTTGTGTTAGAAGATCTGGACGGTAACTTATTTGATGTGTGGGAACACCATAATTGTGAATTGAATTTCTAATGAAGAGCCTTGGTATGCTGCTATCATTTACCGAGGATATGTATGTAAACGGATTCAGAAATAGGTGAGCGACTGCATTCGATATATAAAGTCAAATAGAAGTGAATCTAGATTAGGGGGGATACGGATGTTGATTGAAGATGAGAACGTATACCCTGACTGTTCAGTTGAAATAAGAACTGTAGACATTGGCGGCTTAACAAAGCCACAGCTTATTCAGAAACTGGATCAATACTCTATTTCATTGAATAAATATGGAGAACAGTTATTAAATGATGAGAGATTTATGGTTTCCAGTAGAAAGCAAAGCTTGCAAACGGTTGAGTTAACCGTCAGACAACTTGGATTTTCGGATGGTGCTACGACTTTTCAGCTATTTCGAAGAGCAAATGATCTTGGGTTGGAATGTTGTCCGGTTGAGTTAGGACCTTATCTAAGAATGCAATATTTGGATCAGCCCGAGATATGTTCTACCAATATTTCAGACGGTTACAAAGCTCCGTCCGGCTCCATTACTATAGCATCTGAAGCCCTTACGGAGGATAACGATTTTCCAAAAGGTTTTTATCTCAGACGAATAAGCGACACGTTATGGTTACGAGGATATCTTGCCGACCATTTGCATATTTGGAGCCCTCATGATCGCTTTATCTTCTGTAGGGCTCAGCTTTCTATTGTATGAAGATCAGAAAGGTATTTTTGAAAGCAAAGGAGTGAAGGACCAATGGATATCAAAAACAAAAGCGGAGATGTGCTTGGAAAAATTCAAATTGAATCCTTACGCAATGATAATGCGATTGACCGGATCGTCATTGACTTAAAGCCTGGTGAAGGGAAGGCGATATACACCGCAGATGTTACAGAGAACCAATTCACGCAACAGACCAATTATGCAGCTATTCCATGGGAAGACGGTTTGGAACAATTGCAGAAACATTATTCTCCATGGCAGCCGAAATTTCCGATTGATTCTGATATAGATGCCATTCATGTATTTTATGGATTTGATAATTTAACTCCGCAAGAAATTGATGAAATGATTGAAGAAAGTAACAGGTCAGGCAGAAATGTAGTGATACGAGACCTGAAGTCCAATAAGAAGGTTGTGGGCATCAGCATTACGTATAAAGAATACGGTGGTTATAAACTTAATATTTTCGGGACAACGAAGAGCCGGATCGCATTGCCTGATCATGGTGGTACTACGGTTAAGGAAACAGGCATACGTGGCGTCCAAGCATTTTATATTTCCGATAATGAAAATTCCCAATTGATATGGATCGAAGAGGATGTGCATGGAAAGGCACTGCAATACGAGATCATTGGCAGAAACATGTCAGAAGATCTTGTGATGAAGATTGCGAAGTCAATGAACGGATAAATTTTATATTATAACTGTTCTAAAAGGAGTTTCTATGAATCGGACGATAATGATTAGCGATATTCATGGCTGCATTGATCCATTTAATCAGTTATTGGATGATATCAATTACAATTCGAAATATGATCAACTAATTTTGCTCGGTGACTATGTGGATCGAGGTCCTAACAGTAAAGAAGTGGTCAAAGAGGTTATCAGATTAGTAAAAGAACATCATGCGATCGCATTAAGAGGTAATCACGATCAACGATTTGTTGATTTTATAAATGAGGGAAGTTCATTAATTAAAGCCAAGTTTATTGAACATGGAGGGCTTCAAACACTTCAGAGCTATTGTAATATTGAAGGGGAAATTTCTGATGAAATGTTGGACCAAGCGAGAGAGTCAATAAAAATAGATTACGGTCATCATATTGATTTTTTGAGTGAATTACCTCTATACCATGAGGATGAGACACATATTTACGTTCATGCCGGATTAAACCCTGATTACATAGAATGGTGGAAACAACCAGATCATGATTTTATGTATATCAAAGATAAATTTATTCATCATACGTTTACCAATCTGCACAAAAAGATCGTCTTTGGCCATACAACAACGATAGACATTCATGGATCTGCGGATGTTTGGTTTGGTGAAGACAAGATAGGCATTGATGGTGGATGTGCCTATGGAATGCAACTGAATTGTTTAATTTACCAAAATGGTTCTTACGTAACTTCTGATTCAAAGTTTAATCTGAGTGAGGTGCAACGATGAGTTACAAAGCTATTCTCATAGACCAATTAAATGCCTGTTATCATGACAAGAGCTGGTTTATACCGCTTCATGATATTTTGACAGACCTCAATGCGGCGGAAGCCTCTTATGTAAAAAATGAGGGGGAACATTCCATTTGGGCGATCGTAAATCATCTTATTTTCTGGAATGAGAAGTGGCTTGAGAGATATATTGCCGAACAGGTCGACGGGCAGTATTCAGTGAATAATGAGGATACATTCGAGATAGATCCGTCTAACTTGAATGATGTGGAGTGGGGCAAGACATTACATAGACTGAAAACCGTCTTTGGTGATTGGAACAGGGCACTTGAAGATAGTGAAGAACATAAGTTGACCCGTGAAATCCCTTCCTATTTCAACGCGCCATGGTGGGAAGTTGTATCAAATCTATGTATTCATAATGCCTATCATATTGGCCAGATCATGCTGCTCAAAAAATCAATGAAACACACGTAGTACATGCTGTATTACGTTTATAAAATTATACTTAAGTAAGGAAGATGACTATCATGGAAAAAGGCAAAATTATTTGAACGGTGTAACTAGCTCTGGTAAAACTTCAATTGTAGAGGCGATGCAATCATACGATGATCCGTTTTTCTATGTGGTAGCTAATGATCTTTTTGAAAATACAATCGGAGATAAACATCTTCAGACGGATTACTGGAAGTATCTGAGTGAAGCGATTGTAATGATGTATCATACGGCAAAAGTATTTTCAGACCATGGAAAGCATGTTCTGATCGATGGCATTCTTGTGGAAAGACCAGAGCTCGTGCCGCATTATGAACAAGTCAAACAGATTTTTGAAGGGTATCCACTGGATATCGTTGAGTTATATTGCCCCCTCGACATCTGCCGTCAGAGGAACATTGAACGTGGGGATAGAAGAGAAGAGCAATCGGATGAGCAGCATCAAATCATGGCTTCCGACATTCAGTATAGTTTCTCGGTGGATACGAGTGTACATACACCTGAAGAATGTGCCGAGATGATTATTGGAGCACTGCTCTAAACACAATGCTATGGGAGTTGGTGACCATTCGTTCCGCATACTGGAGGTATTTTCTATATGTTGTTGAGCATAATTTGAACGTGCTGATCGAATGTTGGCAAGAAGGTCTGTATGTGCAAGGTCTAATTCATGATATATCCAAGTTCTTTCCGCAAGAATTTATTCCCTATGCAATTCATTTTTATTCAGAACAGAAGGATGAAGAAACCCATCTAAGATGGAAGAACGCATGGCTACATCACCAAAATCATAACAAACATCATTGGGAGTATTGGATTGTGAATAGGAATACAAAAGAAGCTCTGCCCATGCCTACGAAATATCTGATAGAAATGGTATGTGATTGGAGGTCTTTTTCAAGAAAATGGGGACGTAAAGTGAAAGATTCTAATCTGGTAGAACGAATGATAAATTCACAAGATATTATTTTACATCCAGTGACGAGAGAAGAGCTTGAAAAGTTATTTATTAGAAAGGATGAGAAGTTCATATGATCATTGAAGCAGAGCGTTATTGCAAATAAAGATACTCGATACCGTGATAATTAAGCAAAAAGCTGAATTCAGAAACTGTGGAGGTTATGATGACCGTTCATACGATAGAATTAACTAAGGAAAATCTGATTGGTTCATTTACCAATGAGGTAACTCCCATTTTGAGCGTGAAATCTGGTGACTCTATTCGTTTTCAGACGCTGGATGCGGGCTGGGGGACGGGTGCGAGTTATGCCGAACGCATGAAACCTTTTGATCGACAAGGTGAAAAAGATGGAGGTCATGCATTAATCGGTCCGATCTATATCGAAGAGGCGAAGCAAGGACAGACGTTGGAGATTGTTTTCAATGAGATCGTGCCCGGGAGATACGGGTTTACTTCCGCTGGTGGATATCCGAACTGGCAGAACCAGAAGTTACATCTAACAGAGGTTGAAGAACTGTCGCTGAATTGGACACTTGATCGTCAAACGATGAGTGGAACTTGTGAAATACACGGGAAATCCTTTACGGTGTCTCTCTCGCCGTTTATGGGAGTAGTGGGAATGCCACCAGAGTCACGAGGGATTCATACGACTTGGCCGCCTCGCTATTGTGGAGGGAACATCGACTGCAAGGAACTGTTGCAGGGAAGTAAATTATACTTACCGATCCCCGTAGACGGAGGTTTTCTCGCGATTGGTGATGGTCATGCACGGCAGGGAGATGGTGAAGTCAGCTGTCAGGCCATTGAATGCCCAATGGAGCTTGTCGATATCACGATCAACGTGATTGATGATATGATTTTGACCAATCCTCGAGCACATACGCCGTCAGGCTGGCTTACCTTCGGTTTTCATGAAGATTTGAATGAGGCTACCGTTCAAGCATTAGACGGCATGTTAAATCTGATGGGTGAGTTGTACGGACTAGATCGAGTGGAAGCGATTGCACTTGGAAGCGCGGTAATTGACCTGCGTATCACCCAAATTGTGAATGGAGTGAAGGGTGTGCATGCTGTCCTTCCACATGATGCTTTTAAGTAACTTGAGGCCTGTTATACGTCGTATTAGATGAACTTTGGGGGTCGATAAAATGAAAGGCAGGCCACAGATCGTTTTAGATATCGCAGGTGTTTTGTTAAGTAATATGTCGCTGACGTGCTGGAAAGATATGATTCAGGAAACCAACCTATCCGCAGAATCTTTGAAAGTACATTTTGCAGGAATCAAACGAAAGCTCTGGACAGGAATGATGAGGGAAGAAGAGTTCTGGCAATCGTTGAAGGAGATGTATCCCGAATTATCAATAAGCCGAGCGAAAGACATCTTATACAATTCAATTGTTCCCTTACCAGCCGCTCAATACCTTGAGCGATGGAGTGAGTCCGCCGATATCCATCTGCTCAGCAATCATTGTAAGGAATGGATTGAGCCGAATCTGAGCCGTTTAAGCTCATTTACCAAAAGTGTAACCATCTCTAATCAAGTGGGTTTATGCAAACCTGAGATTGAGATATACCAACGGGTCGAAACCTTCCTGGTAGCTGGAGAAGAGGTTCTATTTATAGATGATCAGGAGAAGAATATGCATTCTGCTAGTCTACTCGGTTGGAAGACTTTACTGGCTGACGAAGAAGGAGATTGGGTTAATGAAGTTGAGTCATTGCTAATTTAGACGGTACATAACCGCTAAACTCCAAATTGCTTGAGATGATGATCTAAATGTTTGTATATGCCTTTACCCCATTGCTCGGCTGTTAATTTTCCGAAGAAGGGATGGGGGTGGCGGGAGAATTTTTCTGAAGCACCTTGTTGAAAGATATTAATCTGCTGCTTAAGCTTTTCTTTTTCTGCCATAAACTGTCGTTGGTCATCAATAATGATTGTCGGGATCGTAGACATATTATGGGGCAAGGGCTTGTCATTATAGAACATTGGTTTTGCGAACCGTCCTATAAGTCTCCCAAGTAATCCTCTAGGTGGAAAAGCATTTCCTAAAGGGATATCATGAAATGCTGAACAGTGAGCCAGCATCTGAGAGACCTGCATCGTGCCCCATTTAGGGATGTAATTTTCACTAAGTTGATCCATGCGCTCTGTAATTTCAGCAGCATTTATCGTATTAAATATACTTTTCACAAGAACACCCCAGTCCTCTAGAATATAAAATTTGAACTTAAACGATCCTCATTCTCTTATTGAAAGGTTTATCCTCTTACTATCAAGAATAATAAGATATGGTAAGTTTAGTCAATGTATTATGGGAAAATCATAATTGAAATGGGGGCTACTGAAATGGAAAATAAGGAAACGTTTAATCTCGTAACACATGAATATGAACGATATAGACCCGTCTATCCGAGTGAAATGTTTGATGATATTTTTACATACCTGAATCTTAATAAATAGGATTCCATTCTAGAGATTGGCTGCGGAACGGGGCAGGCCACTGGCGGATTGGTGAGCAAGGATTATACTAACATCACGTGTATTGAATTAGGCAGCAACTTGGCACAGTTCACCGCAGACAAATTCAAGTCATATCCATCGATTCAAGTAATCAACACTTCCTTTGAGAACTGGAATAACGAAGGAAAGCGATTTCAATTGGTTGTGTCCGGAACGGCCTTTCACTTCATTGATCCAGAGGTTGGTTACCGCCGAGCTTGGGAATTGCTAGAGAATACAGGCGGCATTGGACTTTTCTGGACAGTTCATGTACCGGTCTATGACCAGCTGCACAATGAAATTCGTTCACACTACATAGCATTAGCCCCTCATCTGGATGATTCTCACTATCCTTCGCCAGATGAAGTTATCCAGGAGCGTAAAGAAATAACAGAAAAATCCGGCTTGTTCACGGATATTGAGGTTAAGGAGTATAACTGGATACAGACTTGCTCTAGCGAAGAATATGTCGCTTTATTAAATACAAATTCGAAGCATCAACAGCTGGCTGAGGATGTTCGGCGCTCACTTCTGGAGCGAGTCAAAGATTCCATAGAGATTGCAGGTGGAACGATAGAGAAACAACATAAGGTTGCTCTTTTTCAAGGGAAGAAAAAGGTCTAAGAATATATGTTTTCATTAATCTACTGAAGAACAGGAGAGAATATATGAGTGATCCGCGTTCAACATACAGTATCCAAACGGCAGTGTTAAGTTTACAAGAGGAATTAGAGAGGTTAAAAATACAGGCGGTAATGGGGTGGACCAAAGAGTTCCGAAATCTAGAATGGTATGGTTTGAAAAATGGAATGCGAGTATTGGAGGTCGGAAGCGGACCAGGTTACATTACAGAGCAATTATTGAACAGTTTGCCAGACAGTGAGCTTACCTCACTTGAGATTGATCGTTCACTGCAAGCACAAGCCAAAGAACGGCTGAAAGATATTCCTTCCAAGCGATTGCAATTTGTAGAATCTTCCATCTACCAGATGGATCTGCCTGTTGATTCTTTTGATTTTGTCGTGGCGAGACTGATCTTTCTTCACTTGAACAATCCTGACGAAGCTGCACAAGAGATATATCGTGTACTGAAGCCTGGCGGCCGTCTTGCCATTATTGATGTGGATGACGGCGTTTTTGGAGCAGTGAATCCTGATGTTCCTGCTTTACATACGGTATTAATGAAGATTTCGGACTATGTGGCACAACACGGCGGTAATCGTTTAATTGGTAGAAGTCTGCCGCGTCTCCTTTCTGGGAACGGATACATCGATGTTGACATTGATTCTGTCCTTCAACATAGTGATCTGTTAGGTATTGAAGGGTTCAAGCAGCAGTTTAATCTTAATCGTTTTGTACATTTTGCTGAAAAAGGTGTGATCAGTTCGGAGGAATTTGCTCAGCTGCAACAAGCTTCTGAAGCGATAAATCATTCGCGGGAAGCCTATGCCATGATGAATTTCATTACAGCTTGCGGCAAGAAGCCATTGATATAGCTGAATTGAAACTAATTAAGGACGGAGGATGGGGATGAATATCGTTCATTCTTTTCAGGAATTAGTAGTTCGAGGGGATCATCAGGGTATGATTGAGTTACTAAAAAACTACGAACAATCCAGGAAGTTGTCTGTTAATGAACGAGGCTGGGTCTACTGGAATGTTTCCGACGGTTATGCCTTGTTAAGAGAGCCGGAACTGCTTTATGCCAATCACCGGGCATTCTTCGAATGGGGGAAAGAAAATCTCGCTCCGGAGCAGTTACACTGGATTGTTTCGGATTCAACACAAGCGTTGTCATTATCTCTGGGAAACTACTTTGACCATTGGATGGATTGGTACCAATATGCTTGTGATCATGCCCCGAAGTTGGATACCAACCGAGGTGTTCGATTCGAGAGCCATCGGGCTTTGGGTGGTTCGCTTTGGGTTTTGAAGAGATACAGTGAAATGGACAGTGTGCTTGAAAATATGAACCAACTCATACAAGAAGATGAGACATGGTCCAATATTCTTTTTTTCCGGATTACGTACAACAAACAGCGTCTGGCCTATCTGCATCATGTTGGGGAGGTTAGAGAAGTAAATCTGCTTCTGGATGAAATGCTGAATTTGATAAACAAGATCGACTGGTCAGCATTAGATCAAATAAAAAATCAGGAACTTGTAGGTAGCTGGAGACAATTGAATTCATCCAGTAACTCACAGAGAGATGTTCACATCGCGATGAACAATCTGGCATGTATTTTGACAGATATTGAAAAGGTAGAGGAAAGTGTGGGGTTATTCAGACGGCTACAGGACAATGGATATGCTTTGAATGGGTATGCTTTTTCTAAATATGTCTGTTCGGTCTGGAAGTCAGAGGGGGTTGAAGCTGTTAGGGAAGTGTTAGGTGCCAATAAATCTTTTGAAATCGCTGAACTGATTAAACATAGCCCTATGCTTTCAGAGATCGAAGATTAGGTTTGAGGTTGTCTAAAAGAGGACTGAACTTCAAGGACTAAGAAGGAAGGAATGCATGAAGTGAACCATGACATCTTGTTAAACAGATTTCCGAATGTGAACATTGTTAAACTAACAGGTGGTTATACCAATACGACCCTTTTACTTGAGGGAACTGATCCGCAGATGATTGCTAAAATCTATCATGTAGAAAATACAGATGCAAGGACAGAAATAAGCGCGCTAAGGTTGTTAAATCATTCTGGCGTGACTCCGCGAGTGCATGATTGCTTTGAAAAAGAAAACTGGCTGTATGTTATGATGGATTACGTTCCAGGAATAAACGCACAGAGGCTACTGGATCAAGATGGACGTGACCAAGGCAGGAAAATTTATGAGCAACTTGGTATATATCTCGCCAGAGACGTGCACTCCATCAAACGATATGATTGCGAAGCAGAGTTGCCACTCATAACGAAGTCCGCTATTGATGTGGAGGAACTTGAGTTTGTACCCTCCCGAATCAAAAGCATGGTAAAAGAAGTGTTGGACATTTCCGATCATGGGAAGCAAACTCTGATTCACGGAGATTACGGACCACATAATGTCATATTATCTAACGATTCAATGTTCATTTTGGACTGGGAGTGGGCTGGATGGGGCAATCCATTGTTTGATATCGCATGGGTGGTGTGGTTTGTGCATCTTCATTATCCTCACATGGCAAAGGATCTGTCAGAAGTCTTCTTAAATGCATATACAGAACGTACAAATATTGAAGTAACAAATGATCTAATTCGGGCATACTCCACATCCAAAGTAATACAGATCATGAACCGAATCAAGAATGCTCATCCAGATGTACATAGGGAATGGCTGAGCAGATTAGAATGGACACTGCAAGCGAGCTTTGGCAAGGCTTAATCATGAAATTTTTTTGAAACGCTGAAATATACGTGAGAGGAGTGATGTGATATGAGAAACAATACGAATCTGAGTAGAAGGAATAAAGTTGCCGGAGGTGTTTTTGTTTAGCGCAGAGGACCCAAGGAAGTCTTCAGTGGGATTCCTCTGTGTAATTTTCAAGAGGAGGAATTTCAAACTATGATTCATTTAAAAAGTGTGTCGGTGGATAACTGGTATGCATGTACTCAACTGAATGTAACGGAAGAGCAGAAAAAAAGTTTTCCCGCGCCGGTTGTATATTGGATTGCTGAATCCAAGGTGGTGACCGATTTTCACCCCATGGCCATCTATTATGATTCGGATCTGGTTGGTTTTGCTGTGTACTCAGATAAGCCGGATCATGAGGATAACTACTGGCTTCTTGCTCTAATGGTAGATACAAAATATCAGGGCAGAGGTTATGGAAGAGAAGCGCTTAGGAAGTTGATTGATCTAATGAAAGAATCGCTGAACTGCAAACGCATCATGATTGGACATAGGCCGGAAAATAGTATCGCCGGGAATTTGTATGAATCACTTGGTTTTCAGAGAGTAAGTGAAGGGCTGATTGATGGCGAGTTCATTCGGCTTCTAAGATGCAAGTAGTGCCAAAACACACGCAATTTGGATTGTAAAGGAGGTAGCTTGTCTTTGAAGCATGTACACATTATTTTCTCATTACTCTTTATCATGTTAGGAATTGTGATTATTACAATTTCGAAAATGATTGAAGAGGTGATTCCCAAGCTAGGGTATGCAGCATTCCAGTCAGCAGCAGCTGGCAGTTATGATTCGAGTGCTTATCAAGTGAATTTTGAACTGAATTATTGGATAGGTGCGATATGCATTTTGGGTGGAGTTATCTGTTTATTAGCCAGAATGAATTGGGTTCAGAACTCCATCCGTGAAATGAATATAAGAAACAAAGCGTTTGATGAAACTCATAATTATGACGACACAAGAGAACTGAAATAGGTTATGATATGACATAAAAAAGAAAGGGCAGATTGATATGATTACATTCCAATACTTTGAACCGGAAGATTTTGAACAACTAATCGAGTGGAGTGGGGATGAAGCATTTCTGCTCCAGTGGGCCGGCCCTCAGTTCCATTATCCACTTTCCAGAGAGCAGCTATCGGATTATTTGCATGGTGCCAATGATAAGGACACTTCAAATAAGTTCATTTATAAAGTGATGGATGAATCGACTCAGGAGATTGTGGGCCATATTGCTCTTGGCGGTATCGATCGATATAATCGTTCAGGGCGTATCGGTAAGGTGCTACTTGGCAAGCCATATCAGGGTAAAGGTTATGGGAAGCAAATGATCGATGAGGCACTTCGAATTGGATTTGAAGAGGAGAAGTTACACCGGATCAGTCTGGGCGTATTTGATTTTAATGTCTCAGCCATCCGATGTTATGAAAAAGCGGGCTTTGTACAAGAGGGACTTATTCGTGATGCAAGAAGATATGAAGATACCTTCTGGAATCTTATCGAGATGAGCATTCTAGAAAACGAATGGAAAAAATAACTTCTCAAAAGGGATCATATACTTGAAAGGAGGTTCTCCCACTCTTCATGCTGAGCATACTGAAAAAGCTGACTTTTTGGTTTGTTATTTTCTCGCTAACCGTATGTTTCATTAATCTATCAGGAAATGATGATAAGAATATTCTGATTTACCTAACGAATCCTATAAATCCGTTGCTGAATGACTGGTTGACCAAAATAAATACAAATCCAGAGACGAACTCATTGTTCAGGCCGTTAATATACTTGTTACATTTGATTTTTTGGGGCGGAGTGGGGTTCATCCTGGATCGGCTCATTATGAAGCTTAAACGTAAAGGATAGATATGAGCAACTCTCAGAAAAAGGTCATCTTTCATGAGAAACCCTTCGATGAACGGATGTAATAACTACGTGTACGAAAATTTAAAAGGGGATGTCCTCCTGTCATCAGAATGACAGGAGGACATCCCCTTAATTAATTGCTTCCTGGTTTATTTCAATGATCCCCGTATCAATAAATTCCTTCACAGGCACACCGTCGCTAGCGAGTAACAGGGTCTCCATCATTTTGGCACCCCAGACTCCTTCATTCTGCGAAATAACGGCAGACAATTGACCGTTGAGCAACCCGTTTTCACTGGTTGGGCTGTCACCGAACGCGATTAAATGCCGGTTAAGGCCTTTTGCTTTCCAGATCAGGGTAGAGGCAGAGACAGAAACAAAATCGAGCCCGATAATCGCATTGAAGTGAGGGTGAGCTTGAATCATGTTCTCCATATCGGACATGGCTTGATCTTCATTCCCTTGATGATAACGAACTTCCAAGATTTCGATGTCTGTTTCACTGCGGATATAATCAATGAATCCATTAAGCCGCTGTTGCAAACCTTGCATCTCCTCCAAGCCATTCTCGACAAGAATCATGCCTTGATTATGCAGAAGTCTTGTAGTCGTCATCGCGAATTGCTGGCCGGTACGATAGTTATCGGCGCCCACATAAGCGATTCGGTGACTGGATGGAACATCTGACTCAAATGTAATGACCGGAATACCCGCAGCTTGGGCTGCATCAATAACGGGTGTAAGTGCAGCAGCATCCACAGGAGATATAGCTATCCCGTCCACATGCTGTTTAATCATATTCTCCATGATACGGATCTGTTGTTCGGTGTTGGCTTCATCAGGTGCGTTTACAATTAACGTGATATTGTGTTTCCCTGCATACTCCGTTGCATCCTTCGTGATCATCTCATAGGTTGGATACGTCATTGGATAGATAATACCAAAAGTTTTGCTCGCTGCAGATTTCTCTACAGGTGAAGTTGCAGGAAGTGTTGCAGCCATCTGCTGTGGGCGAATGTGTGCCGAACCGGATGAAATGATCATCGGGAACAGCAGTATTAGTGTAAGTAAAAGTGCAAATCTGGCTTTATTCATACATGGGCTCTTTTCTCATATCTGCTGGTCTGGCCTGTGATTCCACGGTTCCTTGAGTGCGGTATTCTCTTGGTGTAAAACCTGTTGTTTTCTTAAATATATTGGAAAAATAGTGAGAGTCGTTGTAACCAACTTTATAAGCAATCTCAAAGGTTTTGTTGTTGGTTGTTTTCAGCAACTCCTTGGCTTTACCGATTCGAATCTGGGTTAAATACTCCGTTATCGTTTGACCAGTTTCCTGACTGAAAATCTTGCTTAGATGACTTGGACTGATTCTGACGTGTGCAGAAATCATCTTCAACGAGACCTGTTCGTTATTGTATTCACGGGATACATAGGCTTTCACCTGATCAATAACATCACTGTATTTTCCGGAGCACGCGGCTCTTCTCTGCCATAACAGGTTAAGCAGGGAACACAGATACTGGGTACAATCCTCCCAGCACGTGATCTTCCGGATCGTCTGCTGCAGGGAAGTAATATTCTCATCCGAATGGTCACTCATGCGGAACAGCTGATTTGCAAGCCGAAACGACTCCAGCGTAAGATCATTCAACAGATAGAAGCCATACGATGAGGACTTCCAGTCGAAGGACTGTAATGGAGCGGCAAACTCCTGCACAAAATGGTCACGCAGATTGGGGCTGCCGATTTTGAGAAATTCAAGAAACGAATTCCTGTCGAGAAAAAGAGTTGTTTGCTCATCCAGGTTAATTTCACGTAGAGAAGCTCTGTTCTGAAGGGTGAGCCGGTTAATATATTTATCCTCCTCCGCTTCCAGATACGAGACATGAATTCCTTGCAGACGCTCCTGTTGACTGCCAATGCCCAGAATAATATTACAGTTGAACATATGCTCAAGCTCCATACGAACCCGCCCGCGAAGCTGCTCCAGATATACGGATATGCTGTCATCGGAGTGATACTTAAGCAGAAGCACGAGCTCTGTCCGGCTTCGAATATAAGGAAGAAGTTCAACGTGGGGATCACGAGTTTCCTCCAGTATGGGAATCAGCTTCTTCATCAGGGATTCTGAATCCCGGGATTCATCTGTTAATCGAACGTCGATAATGACAATCGTATAAAACCTGGCCGAGAGAGGAAGTGAGAGTTGTTTGGCTGATTCAATCGCATCGGTTGTACCGATGAGTCCTCCGCACAGATCGGCCAGCAGTTTTTCTTTGGTGATCGTCCGGTTTGTCATGCGTTGATGTTCTTCATCCATTTGTTTGCTGACCTTATGCAGCATTTGGATTAGCTCTGCTGCACTAATGGGCTTTAGACAGTACTCGGTCACACCAAGACGGATGGCCTCCTGGGCATAGCTGAATTCATCATGACCGCTCATGATAATGATTTTGATATCAGGTTGTTGAGTGCGAACGATGGAGGTCAGTTCCAATCCGTTCATAAATGGCATTTTGATATCCGTAATCAGAATATCCGGAGCCCATTCATGAATTAAAGGTAACGCAAGCTCGCCGTCAGGTGCATCCCCGCAATAGTGAAAACCTTCCTTTTCCCAATCAATGCAGCTCCGTATATTTTCCCGAATTCCAATTTCGTCATCCACGATCATCACCTTTTTCAACGGTTAACCTCCTTGCTTTTGGGGATACGAATCATAAATGTGCTGCCTTCCATATACGTACTTTCCATTTCAACGCCATAAGCTGGTCCAAAATAGAGTCGAATCCGGTGATGTACATTGAGCAGACCAAATCCGCCTTCCTGCTCGTCATCTTGGGGTGAACGGGAACCGGCCGGCTTCTCCAGCTCTTCACGTAATTGTGCCAATCGATCCGCAGACATGCCAATTCCGTTATCCTGTACGGTGAGAATGATGCTATTGTCCTCTACATATCCGTGTATGGATATCAGCCCTTGACCACGTTTGTTCTTAATTCCATGGTAGAGCGCGTTTTCAATCAGGGGCTGCAGCGTCATTTTTAAAATGGGATAGTCCTGAAGCTCACAGTCAACGCTGATCTCGTAGGTGAGAATATCGTGGTACCTCATCTGTTGAATGACCAAGTAACTCCGTGCATGTTCAAGCTCGGTTTGAATGGACACCCAGTCGAATCCTTTGTTCAGACTCAAACGAAAGAACTTCGAGAGGGCCTGGACAAGCTTAATTACATTTTCTTTTTTCTCTGCTTCAGCCATCCATAGAATGGATTCCAACGTGTTATAGAGGAAGTGAGGGTTGATCTGAGCTTGCAGCGTACGTAATTCAGCTATTTTTACCTGTTCATTCTCTCGAATGCTCTTTTCAATTAGTGTTTTGAGCTTATCAAGCATCACATTAAAGCTTTTGCCCAGATCAGCAATTTCGTCCGAGCCGTGTGGTGTGACTTTGGCTTCCAAGTAACCGTTTGCAGCTTTACGCATCTTGTTCATCAGAATCCGGATGGGCAGAATCAGTCGATTATTTAGGAAAAAATATAACGATATCGCAAAGAACGCACTTAACAAAACGGTAATGATGATCAATTGGCGAATGCTATTGGCCTCTGCAATGATTTCCTGATAAGGAGCTACCCCGATCATTTTCCATCCGGTCTGTTTTGAGGTGCTGTATACAACAAACTGGGGCTTGGATCCTGCAGACAGGATAAAGCTGTCGTGCTGTAGATGTAAAGGAATCGATCGGATCTGATCCATCGTGGTTATGGATGCCGGGGTGGCATCCGGCCTGAAGAGTGTATTTCCGTATTGATCACTAATATAGAAAAAACCGGAATCCTTAATAGGGGTATTTGTCAAAAAATCATCAATGAACGAATCATTCAAATCAATTACGATGAACCCGATGACCTCATGCGTAATCCGCTCTTTGACCGTGGTTATAATTGAAAGCGCATTCTGTTTAGGGTAAGCAAACCCATCCAGCCTGTTATATTCGGCATAGGCTGCAGAATGAGGGATGCGCAGAATGGCATCCGGATACTGTATCAGATACTTGAAGTACGGGTTACGCAGCGGATTTCGTTCCAGCTTGAACACGCCTTTTCGTTCACTTATGCCTTTTCCATAGAAATTCACGAACGAGATATTAAGTACCTTGTCATACTTGTAGGTTTCCCGATAAAGATTGTATGTCTGAAGGATGGCTTTGGCTTCCGGGTAGGACTCCGATTGAGAATACAGGTATTGAAGCACCTGCGGGTTCTTGCCGAGTTCAAGCAGCCGTTCCGTATCCTCAAACAAGATGTCAATATTCCTGGCAAGCTGGTCGGCAACCAGTTGTGTCGATGCCTTGTTATGATTGGATACGACCGTATAGGATTTGTGGTAAGAAATCAATCCAACCACGATCAGTGGTACTGAACTGAGGATGATAAACATGCTGAGTAATTTAAGCCTGAGGCTTGAAGCAATCCACTGAATGAGTTTCAACGTATTCCACTCCATCTGAAGGGATCAAAAATGTACCATTAGTATAACATGATTTTCTAATATATAAGAGATTCGCTAAATACTACACAATTAAACAAAGAAACTACACTTTTTAAATCTCATTTTTTGAAATTGCTAAATTATTACATCAAAAAAGCATGAGACTCCATATAAGCTTAAAATGAAAGCGTTCTATAATGTGATCACACCACAAGGTGAAACGAAAAGGGAGGATCACAACATGCGAATCAAAAAAAAGTGGGGACTTGCCATAACATTGGCTATGGTGATGCTGGTTAGCACGGCATGTAGCAGTACGAATGGAGGAACAGGCTCCGATAATGCAACTTCAACAAATGGGGAGGGCAGTACACCTGCCAGCGCCAAAACCATTACGCTTGGTTTTTCGCAGGTTGGTGCAGAGAGTGGCTGGCGTTCGGCAAATACCAAGTCGATTCAGGATTCAGCCAAAGAAGCAGGTTATGATTTGAAATTTTCGGATGCGCAGCAAAAGCAGGAAAATCAAATTAAAGCTTTGCGATCCTTCATCCAGCAGAAGGTGACGGTAATTGCATTTTCCCCTGTTGTGGAATCCGGTTGGGATACCGTATTGAAAGAAGCGAAGGACGCAGGCATTCCCGTGATTTTGACGGACCGCGCTGTGGATTCGCCAGATAAAACCCTCTACAAAACCTTTATTGGCTCCGACTTTGTAGAAGAAGGACGCAAAGCAGGTCAGTGGCTTATTGACCAATACAAGGACACACAAGACGAGATCAATATCGTTGAGCTGCAGGGCACAACAGGCTCCGCACCCGCGAATGACCGTCAAGAGGGCTTTATGGAATTGATTGCTTCCAATTCGAAGCTTAAAGTGATTGCTTCACAATCAGGTGACTTTACCCGTGCCAAAGGCAAAGAAGTCATGCAAGCTTTCCTCAAAGCACATAAAAAAATAGATGTTCTCTATGCACATAATGACGATATGGCACTTGGTGCAATTCAGGCCATTGAAGCGGCAGGACTGAAACCAGGCGTAGATATCACCATTATCTCTGTAGATGCCGTGAAGGATGGGATGCAGGCTGCTGCTGATGGCAAAATCAACTTTATCGTCGAATGTAATCCGTTGTTAGGACCTCAATTAATGGAAGCGGTTCAAGCGGTAGTGGACGGGAAAGATATCGAACCCCGGATCGTAACGGATGAGACAACTTTCACATCGGAGCAAGCCAAAGAAGCATTGCCAACACGCGAATATTAAAAGCAGATTCGTATAACACCGAAAAGTCATTTTTCGACCAGGCTGTCGCTAAATGACTTTTTTCCATAACAAAGGAGAGGGTTATATGGCCGAGCAAGCACCGATTTTGCAAATGACAGGCATCACCAAACAATTTCCCGGGGTTAAAGCGCTGTCCAGCGTCAGCTTTCGCTTGTTTCCGGGCGAGATTCATGCCTTGATGGGTGAAAACGGAGCGGGGAAGTCGACGCTTATTAAAGTTCTGACCGGCGTTTATTCCATTGACGAAGGAACGGTAACCATGGATAACCGTGATCTCTCGATCTCCGGTCCGCTTGAAGCGCAAAAGGCGGGAATCAGTACCGTTTACCAAGAGGTCAATCTCTGTCCGAACTTAACGGTTGCTGAGAATATTTTCATCGGTCGGGAGCCGATACGATTTGGCAAAATCAATTGGAAGCAAATGAACAAAGATGCGGAGAACCTGCTGCGAGACAGATTACATCTGTCCATCGATGTTAAGGCTCCTTTACAGACCTATTCGGTCGCGATGCAACAACTGATTGCAATTGCCAGAGCACTCAGCATCTCGGCAAAAGTGCTCATTTTGGATGAACCCACATCCAGTCTGGACAAAAACGAGGTTCAGCAACTGTTTCGTATTATGCAGAAATTAAAGAGTGAAGGTCTCGCAATTCTTTTTGTCACTCATTTTCTTGATCAGGTATACGAAATGTCGGATCGTCTAACGGTGCTCCGTAACGGGGAATTGGAAGGAGAGTACATAGCCGCAGAACTTCCACGCATGGAACTGGTGCTCAAGATGATCGGCAAGGAGCTTGAGGTGCTTGAGGAGCTTCCGAAGGAAGCGGATGCTGCCCAGGCGGAGTCGGGAGAACTATTAATTACCGCTAAGGCACTTGGACGCAAAGGAGCAATTGAGCCTTTTGATCTGGACATTCGCAAAGGAGAAGTCGTCGGCTTGGCTGGGTTATTGGGGTCTGGTCGTACCGAGATCGCTCGCCTTTTCTTTGGTGCAGATCGTTCAGATGTAGGCAAGCTGCTCGTTGTAGATACAGGAAGTACGGTCAAGTCGCCGCGTCATGCAATTGATCAGAATATTGCTTTTTGCTCCGAGAACCGTAAAACCGAAGGCATAATCGATGATTTGACCATTCGGGAGAACATTATTCTGGCTTTACAAGCGACACGAGGCTGGTCCAAACCAATCTCACGCAAGAAACAGGATGAGATCGCCGAAAAGTACATCAACCTGTTAAATATCCATCCGAAAAACCCGGAGCATTTAATTAAAAATCTGAGCGGCGGTAATCAGCAAAAGGTGTTGCTTGCTCGGTGGCTGCTGATGAACCCCGATCTGTTGATTCTCGATGAACCTACGCGTGGAATTGATATCGGTGCCAAGACTGAAATACAGAAGCTGGTGCTCTCTCTGTCGAAGCAGGGCATGGCCGTGCTGTTCATTTCGTCCGAGCTGGAAGAAGTGATTCGTGTCAGCCACCGGATTGCCGTAATCCGGGACCGCAAAAAAGTGCAAGAACTTAGCGGGGATCAGATCCATCAACAGCAAATTATGAAAGCAATGGCAGGAGGTTAAAGAGATGGCGGGCAAGATGCGTAAACATCATTTGTTTTGGCCGTTATGTATGCTTGGTTTACTTTTAATCTTTAATTTGCTGTACTCACCAGATTTCTTCTCCCTCGTCATGCGTGAAGGGAATCTGTATGGCAGCTTGATTGATATTCTCAATTTCGGAGCACCTTTAATTCTGGTATCGATCGGTATGACGCTGGTCATTGCGACCGGAGGTATCGATTTGTCCGTGGGCTCCATTGTAGCGATCTCCGGTGCCGTGGCTTGTATGAGCATTAGCAGAGGAGTAGATCAGAGTTCCTTCGGGCTTGTGTTGGGTGCACTCGGATTATCTATAGGTCTCTCCCTGATCTTGGGCATGTGGAACGGGGCGCTTGTTTCGGTTGCCCGAATCCAGCCCATTATTGCAACGCTTATTCTGATGGTAGCCGGACGTGGGATTGCGCAATTGATTACGAGTGGACAGATTATTACTGTATCCAATGCAAACTACGCCTATATCGGGGCCGGTTCGCTTGCAGCATTGCCTTTTTCCATCTTCATCGTATTAACTGTCCTGCTTGTTGCCTCACTGTTGACGAGAAAAACGGCACTGGGACTGTTTATCGAATCGGTCGGAAGTAACGCAAACGCGAGCCGACTAGCGGGTATTCGTTCAAAAACGGTTATTCTCACGGTATATGTCTTCTGTGGGCTGTGTGCCGGTATTGCCGGGCTTATTCTCAGCTCGAATGTATCCAGTGCGGATGGCAATAACGCAGGTCTGTGGTATGAACTTGATGCCATTCTTGCTGTCGTCATCGGGGGTACTTCGCTCAATGGTGGTCGTTTCTATCTAATGGGTACCGTCGTTGGAGCACTCATTATCCAAACCTTAACAACGACGATCTATATGATTGGAGTCCCGCCAGAAGTTACGCTGGTTGTCAAAGCCTTTGTAGTACTTGCCGTATGTTTGATTCAATCCGATTCATTCCGCAATTCCATGGTGATCCGTTGGAAAAAACGGAAGTTTCCAGCCGAACAGGGGGTTAACCGCCATGTTTCTTAATCGTAAGTATCTCCCAGTCTTTGTCACTTTCGGCTTGCTGGCCGTGATGTTTGCCATAGGCTCTTTCCGATATACGGGGTTCTTTTCCACACAAGTCCTGTTTAATCTTCTCATTGATAACGCCTTTCTGATTATCACGGCGATTGGCATGACTTTTGTGATTGTATCGGGAGGGATCGACCTGTCGGTTGGTTCTGTCATTGCGCTGACAACCATCATTAGCGCAAGTCTGGTCGAGAAGCAGGGCTGGTCGCCTGCCATCGTTATACCGATGGTGCTTGTCATGGGCGCGTTGTTTGGTACAGTCATGGGGGCTATCATCCACTATTTTAAAATTCAGCCCTTCATTGTGACGCTGGCCGGCATGTTTTTGGCACGGGGGCTGTGTTATGTCATCAGTCTCGACACCATTACCATTACGAATCCATTTTACACACAGGTTGCACAGGCGAAAATTTCCCTGCCAGGGGGCAGCTTTGTCTCCATTAATGTGATTATTGCACTGGTTATTGTACTACTCGCGATCTACCTGGCACATTACACCCGGTTTGGGCGCAACGTTTACGCCATCGGCGGAAGCGAGCAATCCGCGTTGCTCATGGGACTGCCGGTTGCACGTACCAAAATCCTGGTGTACACGTTCAGCGGTTTGTGCTCCGCGCTTGCCGGTGTTGTCTTTACCTTCTATATGTTATCCGGTTATGGATTACACGCCATGGGTCTTGAACTCGATACCATCGCGGCTGTTGTGATAGGAGGCACCTTGTTAACAGGTGGTGTGGGGTATGTAGCGGGAACCTTTATTGGTGTATTGATCCAGGGGGCTATCCAAACTATAATTAGCTTCGAAGGTACGCTCAGCTCATGGTGGACCAAGATTGTGATTGGTCTGATGCTGTTTGTTTTTATTTTGTTCCAGCGACTTCTTAGCGGGCGGCGAGTATCCTCGAAATCACTGCATTAAATTGATCGAATGAAATGATATTGAACACGGATACCGAAACAATGATATAACAATATGCGCTCTGCATTGGTGAATGCTGAGCGTAACATGGAGATGGGGGATACGTGAGTGAGAAGACATGTGAACGGGTTGTGTTTGTTCATTCTACTGCTGCTTGTCGGCTGCACAACCCCTGAGTCTGAATCTGTGCCTCCTCCCATCTCGTCTAACAACTTGGAAACTCTTCCCTCCGTTGAGGAATGGATGGAATCAGCGGTAGCAAGGGATACCTCTACGAAACCGATTGTCTTGGGTTTTTCACAACTGGGCAGAGAGAGTGCCTGGCGTCTGGCGAACTCCACGTCTATTCGCAATGCTGCGGCTGAATCGGGAATCTCCCTTGTAATAAAAAATGCAGAACAGTCTCAGACGAAACAGTTCGAGGCTGTTCGGTCGTTCATCAGGCAAAAGGTGGATGTCATTGCCATTGCACCGGTCGTGGAATCGGGCTGGGATGGTATTCTTCAGGAGGCCAGGGATGCAGGTATACCCGTGATTATCGTAGACCGGTCAGTTGATGTCAAAGATACTTCACTTTTTGTAACAACGATTGGATCGGACTTTTATGAGGAAGGTGTGAAGGCCGGGAAGTACATTCAGGATCGGATGCGAAATCATCCGGGTTTGATACGGATTGCCGAACTGCAAGGCACGAGTGGTTCTACACCCTCTATCCAGCGTGGCGAGGGCTTTAGAAGCATTTTTGACACCAGAGCAGATATCATCTTCTCACAAAGTGCTCCTGCCGATTTTACGGAGGACAATGGGAAACAAGTGATGAAAGAATTCCTTCAGGTCCCGGAAGACAAACGGCCGCAGGTTCTTTTTGCCCATAATGATGAAATGGCGTTTGGCGCCATACAAGCGATAGAAGAGGTTGGGCTGAAGCCGGGAGAGGACATTATCATTGTCTCGGTGGACGGCTCCCGCAAAGCACTTGAAATTCTGGCGAGTGGGAAAATCAACGCTGTGGTGGAATGTAACCCGCTGCTTGGTCCTCAGCTTATGCAGGCTACAAAAGAAATTATTGCAGGGCGTACACTCCCGAAGCGCATGGTGCCCCCGGAGGACATTTTTACACAGGAGAGTGCTAAACGGGAGATGTACAACAGGCGATTCTAGAATTCGTGAATAAATAGAACATTTTGGATAAAATTCAATTTACTTTAAATAAACTTATCGTTTATACTGAACTCACCTTGAACTAAAGCTCTTATCTATGAGAAAGGACGTAGCGGATTATGTGTATATGAAAGCGCTTTTTTTGAGGGTGAAAGTTTGATAAAGAGAGGGAGTGTAGAAGGTAGTATGCTGTGAATATATTATGAGGAGGTAATTTTATGTTTAAAGTAAAGCTAGCAAAGGCGGTAATATCTCTCGCGCTTTTCGGTACCTTATTTTCTATTCCGGCGGTACCCGATGCTCGTGCTGCAGATGCAAGTTGTCCGAATGGTTATGTAGGTTTGACGTTTGATGATGGCCCATCTGGAAATACAACAAACATGCTTAACGCGTTGAAGCAGGCTGGCTTACGGGCAACGATGTTCAATGTTGGACAAAATGCACAAAATAATCAATCTCTTGTTTCTGCACAAGTAGCAGCTGGTATGTGGATTGGCAATCATTCCTATACACATCCAAACATGACTACATTAAACAGTTCTCAGATGTCGTCAGAGATTACTCGGACACAGCAGACGATCCAGTCTATTACCGGAAGTTCACCTAAACTGTTCAGACCTCCTTATGGTGCGACAAATGCGACCTTGAAATCCGTTGTGAGCCAAAACGGCCTGAAGGAAATACTGTGGAACGTAGATTCCCAAGACTGGAATGGTGCCAGCGCAGCCCAGATTGTAGCAGCAGTGAACACGATGAAAAGTGGTGACGTCATTCTAATGCATGATCAGTACCAGACGACACTTCAAGCCATTCCGCAGATTGCACAAAATCTGAAGAATCGCGGCCTTTGCTCCGGTATGATCTCATCAACGACCGGTCGGGCAGTTGCACCCGATAGTAGCACTACGAATCCGCCAAGTAACGGAACAAAAGTGGAAGCTGAGAATATGACCAAAGGTGGGCAATACACCGGCAATATCAGTTCTCCTTTCAATGGCGTGGTCCTTTATGCTAACAATGATTTGGTTAAATACACTCAGAATTTTGCAACGAGCACTCACAATTTTTCACTTCGTGGAGCTTCAAACAATGCCAACATGGCGAGAGTTGATTTGAAGATTGGCGGACAGACGAAGGGAACCTTTTACTTTGGAGGGAGCTCTCCAGCGGTCTATACCCTGAATAATATCAGCCATGGGACGGGAAATCAGGTCATTGAGTTGGTTGTAACAGCCGATGACGGGACATGGGATATATATATCGATTACTTGGAAATACATTAACAAGCTCAAGGTTGATTGAAAAATAATACACGATGATGAGATCCCGTTGGGTTGACCCCAATGGGATCTCATCATGTTTTTGGACATTTTGTAACACAAAAGTGGAGGGAAAACATTTATAATGGATGAAATTGAGGATAGGGAAAATTTGGTGTGTATTGAAACCATTTATGGAATAGGAGTGGATTGACCACATGATCATTATGATTAACGGAGCGTTTGGTTCGGGGAAAACTTCTGCAGCAGAAGCACTTCAACCTTTGATTGCAAACAGTATGATATACGATCCTGAAGAAATAGGTTATATGCTGAGAAAACTTCTTCCGGAGAATTGTAGAGAGGAGAGGGAACGTACGGATGATTTTCAAGATATCGATCTATGGAAGATTCTAACCGTAAAGACAGCTAAAGAAGTAAAGCAGAAATACAACAAACACTTAATTATCCCTATGACCATCTATAAAGAGGAAAACTTTAATTACATTTATAACGGGTTGAAAGAGATCGATCAGGACATTCATCATTTTTGCCTAACGGCTAAAGAAGAGACGATTTATCATCGTTTGGCTAAACGCGGAGATGAATATGGAGGCTGGCAGTATCAACAAGCACCAAAGTGTGTTGAAGCTTTCAAGGATGAACAATTTCAAACTCGCATTATTACCGATCATTTGGAGACTAGTGAAATCATAGAACTCATTTTGAAGAAGGTCCTATCCAAATAATTATCTTACTTATTAAGGAGGATTTTAGGATGATGATTGTACATGTACTCTCAAGAAAAGATTGGGAAGCCGCGTTGATCAATGGGGTATACAGAGCAGCATCTTTAGAAAAGGAAGGTTTTATTCATTGCTCACCTGTGGATAAGATCGTAGCTGTGGCTAATTATAATTACCACGGGACAAAAGGGTTAGTATTACTTTGCTTGGATGCATCTAAAATAAAATCAGAAGTTATATGGGAAGATCTGTATAATGAAGGCAGGGAATATCCTCATATTTACGGTGAGTTAAATCTTGACGCTGTATCTCATACATATGATTTTGAGCCTAATGAAGAAGGGAGATTTTCGCTACCTCCTGATTTAGAGAACATGCAGTGATGTCAGATTTCTTGGATAGACGCTGGTTTCGTTGAAGAAATTGAACAGAAGAGGATGGAACCTAATTGACGACTGTGACTTTTGAAGAGGTAACCGAACAGCACCTCCCTGAAATTAGAGAGATTTATAACTATTATGTAATGAATACAACGATTTCGTTTCATACGGAGGAATTAAATCTTGATCAGATTAAATCCTCTGTAATGAACAAAGATACACGGTATAAAACTTATGTAATGCTTGAAAGCAATCAAATGATGGGCTATGTTCTGATCACCCAATATAAGAGTAAACAGGCATATGACATTTGTGGTGAAGTCACCATATATCTAAAGCACGATATTTTGGGAAAAGACTTGGGGAAACAAGCACTAGGTTTCATTGAGAAGGTTGCAAAAGAACAAGGATTCCATACCTTAATTGCGACAATTTGCATGGAGAATACAAGAAGTAAATCATTATTTGAGAGAAATGGTTATGAACAATGTGCTCTGTTCAAAGAGATTGGATATAAATTCGATAGAAAACTGGATATTGGAAGTTTCCAAAAGATATTGTAAGGAGAATAAGAAATGAGTAAAAACCTATATATTATATCTGGCCCCCCTGGAGTAGGGAAATCTACAACTTCCAAGCTGCTGGTTCAGACTTTAGATAAAAGTGCCTACATTTCTGGAGATGCGGTTAGTCACTTTCCGGTCAAAGGGAGAGGTAAACCCTGGCTTGATAAGGATACAAACGACTTAACTTGGAAAAATATATCTAGCCTAGTGAAAAACTTATTGGATTATAAATACGATGTAGTGCTGGACTATGTGGCCTTTCCGGAAGACATGGATGGGTTAATGACAGAATTGGCAGACTATCATGTTCGCATAATCTATGTTGTATTAATGGTTGATCGTCAAACCATTATTCGTAGAGACCGTCTAAGAGCAGAAGAATATCAAATGAAAGAAAGAAGTATAATTCTGCTGGATGAGTTTGAAAATCATCCGGATCTGAGAGTAGATAACAAGCTGTATACGAGTCATTTTACAGAAGCACAATTACCTGGAATAGTAAGCGAAATTATAAAAAATGAGAAATATCGATTGAAATAACTGTACTGTTATTATGCTTCGAATTGTAAAAATGCACGAGCGTTGAATAACTAATACAAGGTAGAAAAGCGTTGGGTTTTATTAAGAATGGTGCAAAAGAAAAAAAGATTAGCTGGGAGGATTATCGATGTCTCGTATTTATGGAGAAAGGATTGTGTTAAGAGAATACCAGGATTCTGATGTGGATTACATCAAACAATGGGTGAACGATCCGGAAATCACAGGGACATTATCAGATAATTTTTTGTATCCTCATTCGAGTTATGAGACAGAAGTCTTTTTCAGGAAAATGGTTGAAGGCAAGTCTTCGAATAAAAGTTTTATTATCGGGTTAAAGGATTCGCTAGATTATATAGGCCAGATCGATTTGTACAAAATTGATTATAAAAATCGCTTTGCATGTTTAGCAATTGTAATAGGGAGAAAAGAATTTTTAGGTAAAGGTTATGGAAGTGAAGCAATCCGTGTACTACAGAAGTTTGTCTTCGAAGAGCTAAATTTAAACAGATTGGAACTTGAAGTGTACGAGTATAATGAGATTGCTTACAAATGTTATTTAAAATGTGGGTTTAAAGAAGAAGGAAGATACAGAAAGAAGATATATAAAAAGGGGAAATACTGGGATAGTGTTTGCATGAGTATCTTAAAAAGTGAATATGAGCAATTGGGTTGAATAATCTCTCAAATGTATAACGGATGAGAATGATACGAGGACAAAACTATCGGTCTGGTGATAAAGGAGCTTTGGATTAACTGCTAAGGTTTGATAGACCTTCCCATGCTTTCGTTGATATGCGTTAACATAGCGTTGAGTTTAGTGTTAGGTGCTAATGCCAACGAACCTGACACGTCTTATTCGGGGATTTGAAACGCCTTTCGAAATCTAAGGAATCTGAGACACGCTATATCAGAAAAAATAGCCTTTTGTAGCGTTTTTGTCAGATGATTTTGGGAAATAAGATGTCTCATGTTCCTTACAATCTTAAAAGAGGACGTGAAGGCCGAATAAGATGTCCTGTGTTCCTTAGAAAATCGCCTGAGTTTGAAGACACACTCTAGTCCGCTTCCCCATGATATGTGAATGTTTATGAATACGATTACATCTTTATGAATAAAAAAGGAGCTGAGAGAAAGATGGAGACAGAACGACTTATATTGCGGAAATATACCAAAAATGATTTCGATTTACTTTTTGAGATGACACGCGAGCCGAATATGATGAAATTTATAAGACATGGCGGACCCTGGACGAAGGAAGAAACCATGCAAAGCCTTGAAAAGTACATCAACTGGAATAAAGACGATAAGGGGTTGTTCCTCGCATTTAATAAAGAGGATACCAAGTTAATTGGAACCTCTGGACTGATTCCTCAAATCATTGAAGGCACTGATGAGCTTGAAGTTGGTTACTGGGTTATCGAGCAATACTGGGAAATGGGTTACGGATATGAACAAGCAAAAGCGTGGAAAGAGTATGGCATGGATCACTTGAAGAAGAAAAGATTAATATCTTTAATTCAACATGGCAATGTGGGTTCTATGAAAGTCGCGCAAAAGAATGGCATGAAACACGAGAAGGACGTAGACATCATTGGGAAAAATGTAGCAGTGTACTCGATTGAGGTGAAGTGAATATGACTCCATTTCCTGAATTAGAAACCAAAAGATTGCTGTTAAGAGAGATTAAACAGAGTGATTCCCAAGACATATTTCAATATTTTTCTTCAGATGAAGTTACAAGGTTCTACGATGTAGAAAGTTTTACGAATACAAAACAAGCAGAAGAACTCATACAAAGATGGAATGAACGATTCGAAAATGGTCAGGTCATCCGCTGGGGAATTGCTTTGAAGTCGGATGGTAGAATTATTGGAACATGCGGATTTCATGGTTGGATGAAGCAACATCATAAAGCCGTGATGGGATATGAATTAGCACCGGAGTTCTGGCGGCAGGGTTACATGACCGAGGTAACTCAGAAAATCGTTGAATATGGATTCAATAACCTTGAATTAAATAGAATTGAAGCATTTGTAGAGCCAGAGAACGCGGGATCAAGAAAGTTGCTTGAGAAAATTGGGTTCAGTGAAGAAGGCATATTGAAAGAGAATTTTATTTGGAAAAATCGATTTGTTGATAATGTCATCTATGCATTTTTGAAGAAAGAATATGTATGAAAATACGAATTATTGGATCTTGCGGTAGTGGGAAATCAACATTAGCCAAAGAATTGTCGGATAAATACGGTATTCCTTCCTATGAATTAGACAATCTCATATGGGACAGAAGTGCCGAAAATCTGAGATATCCTGAACATGTTAGGGATGAATCTGTCCAATCTATTGTCAGTTCAGAGGCTTGGATCATAGAAGGAGTACAGTGCAAAGATTGGACAATAAAGTCCATCCAGGAAGCGGATTTGATTTTTGTATTAGCTCCAAATGTTTTCATTAGAGATTATCGGATTATAAAGAGGTTTGTATTGTCCAGAATGGGACTGCAACCGTGGAATTACAAGCAGTCATTCACGGACTTATGCAAGATGATTGTAAAATGGAACCATCAATATAATATAGAAGAAGTTATATGTTCAATTAATGAAAACCATAAGACTGCAACAATCACGAAGAATAAAAAACAAGTGATACAGTTGATTGAACATCATTTGAAAGTGGTTGTAAGTGAGAGTGAAAAGAACCTTAGAGGTAATCAAAGATTATCGAAAGAGGAGATACAGTGGTGAATATAAAAATTCAACCAGTCACACGAGAGAATTGGGAAGAGGCGCTGAAAATCTCTTTGTATGAACACCAAGCGTCATTAGTTCCGTCCGTTATTGAGGGAATCGCTTACGCCTATGTAAAACCGTGGGATGAAGCATTTGATCCTTACGTACTTGAGATCGATGGGAAGGTATTTGGTTTCTTTTATCTAAGTTATACGCCAGATAGTACAGATAATTACTGGATTGGTGGTTTTCAAATCGATCAATCCTATCAAGGTAAAGGAATGGGAAAGCGTGCTTTAAGAGCCATTCTAGATTACATTACGAAACAGCATCCGTTGTGCAAGGTTATTTCATTAACGGTTGAACGGAATAATGAAATAGCACAGAACTTGTATAAGAGCATGTTGTTTATCAGTGAGAATAGAACCAATTCAGATGATGAAGTGATCTACAGGTTGGAAATAAAATGATAGACTCAGCATTTCAGAGGGCAATATATCTTTGTTAACCAAAAGCGAGGATTGGTTGCGGTATTCACAACGATTATATCCGATGATAGTTTGTTACCACTTCAATGGTTTAACAATTATATATTGACAGAATAGTTGTTTATGGGAGAGATAACATGAGCCACTGGTTTGATCTAGATGAACTTGATCCAGAGTTAATCAAATTTGCAGTTATGATCGCGAAATACAATAATAAATTCATCATTATAAAAAATAGGAAAAGAGGAGGTTGGGAGATACCAGGAGGCAACAAAGAAATAGGGGAAACAATTTTACACACGGCAAGTCGAGAACTCTATGAAGAGACAGGGGCAGTACGCTTCGAATTAATACCTTATGGTGTATATGAATGGAATGGGAGCTTTGGTATGGTTTCTTATGCTGAGGTTAAATTGCTGGAGAGCTTACCGGAGTCTGAAATTGATGAAATAAAGCTTGTGGATGTATTACCTGAAGGTATGAACTTCGGAGATATGTTTTATCATTTCTCGGATAGATGGGATGGACTTGAGAACCATAAGCTTAAGAAATACACTATCGAAATAAATCATTTGAATGAGTTACCTGAAATTAAAATAAGCTAGTTTTAGTTGGAGGAGCTCTGTTTTGAAACTAAAAGAGATGAAAAGAATTAGTGAAAATTTTTTACGAAAATAGTTTTTGATAAATACAGACTTCGATCTATAAACCATAGATTTTAGAAATAATATGTAGAAAGAGAGATGGCAACAATCATGATAACGTATAGAACGTTGACCCTTGATGATGTGAATCAGCTGCAGGAAATAGATCGCTCGGAACATATTGATCTCATCTATGAAATGAGAGAGAACCGATTGGTTGAGCTTGAACAAAATCATGAGTGCTCCAACTGGGATGAGATGCTTTTAAAAGAGATTCAAAATCGATATGTGTACGAATTAGAACAAGGTGGCATGGCATATGGCGCGTTTGCTGACGATCAATTAATCGGATTTGGAGTGCTGGCACATCAATATAGAGGAAAAGAACGAAATCAATTACAAGTTGACTTGATGTATGTCTCACGCGGGTACAGAAGACAAGGTATTGGAAAACGTATTCTAAACGAGTTAGGTGAAGAGGCTAAGAAACGTGGTGCACAGTATCTGTATATCTCCTCCACAGAGACGAAATCAGCGGTATCCTTTTATAGAAGTCAGGGCAGTCAGATTGCAAGCGAGATTGATCAAGAACTTTATGACAAAGAGCCGAAAGATATACACATGATAAAGGAGCTGGGCCCATGACAACGGTTGGGATACTCGGAACCATTCATAGTCCAGAACTCAGAGAGCGATATCATTGTTCCCTTTCCCTTTACAAGGATGTGATCACTGAGTTTAAACCAGATCTCATTTGTGGTGAAGTTCATCCGCAGAGTTGGTTGAGGTACCTGAAGGACAAACATGATAGAGGATACTGGGGAGAACCAGCTAGTGAGTATTGGGAATTGGTCTTCCCTTTATGCGAGGAGCATAACATCCCATTTGTCCCTATTGATTGGTTTGAATTGGATGTGTGGAATGCTTTTGATCCATTCAACGGTTATTCGGGCGTGGAACGCCAAGAACTTGAACAACGGGATGATCATTGGTTTGCAGAGCAAATGGAGACGTATCAGTTTGGCGAGATTCCTTTTAATTCAAAGGAGTTTGATCGGGTAACCAGACAAAAATATGAATGGTTGCATCAGGTAAACGCGAAGGTACAGAACTTTCGCTGGGTGGTCCGTAATCAGATTATGGTTCAAAGAGTCAAAAATACAATTGAAGCTCATCCAGGAAAACGAATCCTCTGTATCGTAGGAGCCGATCACAATTACATATTCCAAGAAGAGCTGGTGAAAGAACCCGTTGAATTGCTGTATCCGTTACGATAAATGAACCGTTGGTAGAATGACAAATGAAACTTATTATTTAAGGAGCATTACATGCGAAACAAAATACGTAGAACACTCAAATACAGCATTTTCAGTATTATGTTAATGATTATAGTAGCTCTGATATTTCCCACATGGACACCCAAAATTAAAGGTGAAAACAGCATCAGCATGTTAGAGCAGGTCGAAATTAACGGTACAGGACATGAAGTCATGATCAGGGGTGTTGATCGGACTAATCCTATCCTGATTTTTGTGCATGGCGGGCCGGGATGCTCGGAGATTCCGTACGTAAGGAAGTATCAGAAAGAGCTTGAGCAACACTTCACGGTGGTGCATTACGATCAACGTGGGAGTGGGAAGTCCTATCACTTTTTTGAGGATTACTCGAATCTGACAACAGATGTATTAGTAGATGATTTGTTAGCGTTAAGGGATTATGTATCTAAGGAGTTAAATCAAGAGAAGGCTATATTAATTGGTCATTCATTTGGTACATACATCGGGATGAAAGCTGCGGCTAAAGCACCCACTCAGTTTCACGCTTATATAGGCATTGGACAGATGGCTAATACACTTCAGAGCGAACTGGAAAGTTTGGAGTACACGTACGAGCAAGCGAAACAAGCTGGTAATGAAGATGATGTTAAAAAACTGGAGCTAATCCGCAGCTCGATCGAGCAAGGAAAGGAACTTACGCCTAGAATTTTGTTGCAAAAGTACGGTGGTGCAGCCAGACTCATCAACGAGAATAGAGATTATATTTCAGGATTCCTTTTAAATCCCGAATATAATGGGCTGGATATGATTCGCTTTTATACAGGGATGTTCAGTTCACAAGACATCTTACTGAAGGAAGCATTTGATCAAAATTTACCTGATATTGTTGATCATCTGGAGATTCCTACCTATTTTGTAACGGGTAAATATGATTATATGACTACTGCGAATGCAGCACGTGATTATTTTGACGTATTGGATGCACCGATCAAAGACTTCATTGTATTCAACGAGTCAGCGCATTACCCACAGTTTGAGGAGAAAGAAAAATTCGTAAAGTGGTTAAATGAGCGATTTTAATATGCATTGAAAGGAGCAAGATCATATTGTTAAGTGAATTCATTGAGCTTGAAGAAGAGAGTGATGAGAGTTACCGGTGTTACACTCTGCAAAATACAGTGCAAATATTTAAACATTGCATACAGGATGAGGATTTAAATGACGTCCGAATATATGTGTCCACTAACACACCGTTTGATTCAATGGTTAATAAAATAGAAGACTACATTAAGTGGTTTTCTATTTGTGAGACTGTCTTTCGAGAATATTATGAGAATGAACTTCAGGAAAAGGTACATCAGAATTGGTTTAATGAGATTGAAGTCTATCGTGTGGATATCACATTTAACGGTATAACCGACTACGGCGCAACAATATCTTGCGGAGATCATATTTCGCGCGATCACATCATGATTATTGATTTTGATAGAGAACAAATTCAAGCAATCCACTTAAACGGATAGATGGATTATTTTGTAGTAAATAGTCACAAAAAACAATAAAGATATCGCTTTATTTTCCATAAATGTGTTATTATGTTGGTGTCGGGCGAAAAATTCATTTGTTTGATCGATAGGGAGAGGAGGCACGTATTCTCGAATCATTCAATCTGTATGGATAGATTAACTGCACTGCTTGTTAAAAATAATAGAATAAGCGGAGGTATGGTTATGTTCAAAAAATGGAAGAGATTTGGCGTCAGCAGCTTGGCGCTTGTGTTAGTGGCTGCCGTAGCCTTTACCGGATGGAGCCCTAAAGCATCAGCAGCAGACGCTTCGCAAGTGGTGGCTGAGATGGGTGCAGGATGGAATCTCGGCAATCAGCTGGAAGCAGCGGTGAACGGTACACCGAATGAGACAGCTTGGGGTAATCCTACAATAACTCCAGAGTTAATCAAAAAGGTAAAAGCGGCAGGATTCAAATCCATTCGTATTCCCGTTTCCTATTTGAACAACATTGGAAGCGCTCCCAATTATACAATCAATGCGGCATGGCTGAATCGAATTCAGCAAGTCGTGGACTACGCGTACAATGAAGGTCTGTATGTTATTATCAACATCCATGGCGATGGGTATAATTCCGTCCAGGGTGGATGGCTGCTCGTGAATGGTGGCAATCAGACTGCCATTAAGGAAAAATACAAAAAGGTGTGGCAGCAGATTGCCACTAAGTTTAGCAACTACAATGATCGTCTTATTTTCGAATCCATGAACGAAGTATTCGATGGTAACTATGGCAATCCAAACTCGGCGTATTACGCCAATCTGAACGCATACAATCAAATCTTCGTGGATACGGTTCGTCAGACTGGTGGTAACAACAATGCCAGATGGTTGCTGATTCCAGGCTGGAATACCAATATTGACTACACTGTTGGTAACTATGGCTTCTCTCTTCCGACAGATAATTACAGATCCTCGGCTATTCCTAGTTCGCAGAAGAGAATCATGATCTCGGCCCACTATTACTCTCCATGGGACTTTGCAGGTGAGGAAAACGGCAATATCACACAGTGGGGTGCAACGGCTACGAATCCTGCCAAGAAGTCTACTTGGGGACAAGAGGATTATCTTGAATCACAGTTCAAGTCCATGTACGACAAATTTGTAACTCAGGGCTATCCTGTAGTGATTGGTGAGTTCGGTTCCATTGATAAAACGTCCTACGATTCCAGCAACAATGTATATCGTGCTGCATACGCAAAAGCAGTTACCGCAAAAGCTAAAAAATACAAAATGGTTCCTGTTTATTGGGATAACGGGCATAACGGTCAACATGGATTCGCATTGTTTAACCGTTCGAATAATACCGTGACGCAGCAAAATATCATTAATGCGATCATGCAAGGTATGCAATAATTTACCATATGGCTGTATTCATACAAACGGCGTGTTCCTCCAAAAGGGACATGCCGTTTTTTGTGTTACCCGAGAGGGTTTGAACAACATTTACCAATGCATTTTACATAAGCCACATACAGAGTTCATTAAATGCCACAATAGCTTTTATATACTTAATTTGCTTGATATAGCGAACTAAAAGGACTAGGTGGTAGACAGAATGTTAAAAAAACGTGATTTGCAGGAATGCCATTCACTGTACAGCTTAATGATGGACCCCGCAGTTTCTCCTTACGTTCGTTATGCATGCCAATCGTATGAGGAATATCTATTCCTGACCAAACAATTGATAGCCGAAGAAGAGCAAAAGACAGTGATTTCCCGAACGATTTTGAATGAAACAGGTCAGCCTATTGGAACCATAGATCTATATCACATTGAGCATCAAACCGGTTTTTTAGCCACATGGATTGGATCACCGTTTTTTGGAAATGGGTATAGCCAAAGAGCCAAATCAGCCTTCTTTGTTGAATTGTTTCTGGAACATGGGATTGAAACGGTATTTATGAAGATACGCAAGCAAAATATAAGATCCAGAAAAGCCGTACAAAAACTGCCTTATGTGAAATTAGCCAATGATGTGTATCCAGATGTATATCAACAGATCAACATGAATGAACAGATGTATGATCTGTATTATGTTGGACAGTCAGCCTTTTTCGAAAATAGTATGGATCTGCACCAAGTGGTAGCTACGTAACATATTCAGAGAGCATAAACAGCGGCGTCAGAGATGACGGCGCTATTTACTATGATGAGATTGAAAATGGAACATATTTGGACATAAATGCAGGAATATGGAATAGAGAATCGAAAGTCACATAAGTAGATAAAGCGTATGCAATATTGTGTGCGGTTAATGTAGGAGGCATGAAATGAATAATATTAACAAGATTTTGGGTGTAGTCCTCATGCTTGGCAGTGTGTTTATTTCAACAATGGAGAGAATTTCAATACGAGTCTCTGTCGCTATAGTAGAAGCAGGATACGCTTCAGGAGGGACCAACGTACCCCAGTTTGCTCAGACGAACGAGCATCCAACAGGTTTACTCGTATACTTCATGTTCTTTGTTGGATTCATACTATTGGTCGCGGGATTCCCGGGGAGTTATAAGAAAAATCGTAATCATGGGCATAACAAGGAAGTTTAGCTTGAGGAGGGATGAAAGTGGCCGAACAGGAGGAAGTGTTATCGGGAGGTAATGTGAATAAGGTCGTCAGAATAGGTGAGACGGTTCGCCGGCATGCGAAACCAAATCCATATGTGATTGAATTGCTTTTACATCTCGAAAAAGTTGGTTATGATCATGCCCCTCGATTTCTGGGAATAGATGAACAGGGGAGAGAAACGCTCTCTTACCTCGAAGGCATCGTTCCAGGCAATGATTATCCTGATCTAGAAGAGTATATGTGGTCAGACGAATCTCTGATTGAAGTCGCGAAACTGTTGAGAAGTTACCATGATGCGACCGTTGGATTTACAACAACATCAGTATCAACGAACAGATATCCAGGCCTAACTGAAGATGAAGTTGTATGTCATAACGATTTTGCGCCGTATAATGTGGTGTACAAGGATGGCCGTCCTCATGGCATTATTGATTTTGATATGGCGGGTCCAGGTCCGCGAATGTGGGATATCGCCTATGTCTTGTATACATCCGTTCCACTCGCAGAATTTTCACCAAAGATGGACGGAAAGGGTGTAATGCCATACGCTAGCCAGGCGCACGGAACTATTCGAAAAGAACGGATTGCCTTATTTATGGCTACGTACGGGCTGAGTGTTCCAGCAGATTTGAAGGATTGGGTCATATCCCGTATCCGTTTCATGTGTAAAACACTGACTGATCGTGCGGCGGATGGAGATGTCGCTTTTATGAAGATGGTCGAAGAGGGTCATCTGGCCCACTATGAGAAAGAAGTCATTTTTCTTGAAAACCATTGGGATGAATGGGTTTGAGAGGTAATGCTAATAGACCGCGTGATAGCCTACGGGCTGGACAGCGGTTTTTTTGTTTTCATCTTTCAAGTCCCTATGAATTCCTTTCTAATCATTTTCAACAATTGTGATCAACAATACAGCAATATAGTTCAGATTAGAACGAAATAACTGTGATACAATTCATTGTAAAGCGCTATCATTGCAAATTATTAAACTATATTGCTTTTTATATTCTAGGAAGGGAGATCTTTACTGATGCTAACCATACACACCCCGACGAATATTGCTTTGCAGGAAAATGAAGTTTATGTGCGATCTGAAGCAGATAATTTTCAGGATGAATGGCCTGTTCATACGCATAATGGGTATGAGATACATTATTTTATTCAAGGAGATGCAACCTTTCTAATCGGTGACCGAATATATAAGCCGCTGCCTGGAGATATGTTTATATTCAGAGGCGGTGTGCCCCACCGAATCAATCCTTCAAGAGAAATCGTGTACAAGCGAAGTTTTGTCAATTTCACGGAATTATTGCTTTTGGACATGCTTGCTGTCAGTCAGTTGGAGAATCTGATGTCCATATTCCGTCATCCCAATGGGTTATTGGTGCATTGGCCTCCGGAGGAGCGTGAGCATATCACAGCTGTATTTAAGGGAATCAAGGAGGAGATGGGGGCAGGAAATACAGGGTACAAAACAATGGTCAAATTAAGTCTTACCCAATTGCTACTGCGGATTTACCGGAAAACAACCAGTGAGCAATCCGCCAATCCTATCTTATGTTCTTCCCAGAAGCAGACAAGCGTGAGCCGGGTTCTTCATTATTTAAACCAGAACTACACGGAGAATGTTTCGTTGGATGAACTGTCCAAAACACTCCATTTGAATAAGTACTACATTTGTCACTCTTTCAAAGAGACGACGGGATATACCATAAGCAATTATGTTATACGGAAAAGAGTTGCAGAGGCCAAAAAATTGTTGCTGTCTACGGATGCGCCGATTTTATCCATATCTGAGACGCTAGGTTTTAACACACCTGTATATTTTAGCAGGGCCTTTAAACAATATGTGGGTGTATCACCACAGTTATTCCGTAAAAGTGAATTGCTCAACGAAGCCAAAATTCATTAGACCCTTCCAAGGAGATGTTGATATGACAAGAAGAACAACGTTTAAGCTCATCACTAGCATGGTATTGGTCATGTTACTCATCGTATTAACTGCTTGCGGAAATTCGGGTACCAATGCTAATTCAAAACAAACAACTCTGGATTTCCTGTGGTTCTCTGACGGAAAAGAAGGAGAAGTCATCAAGGAAATCATTAAAGAGTATGAGCAAACCAATACCAAGGTTAAAATCAACCTGATTGAAGTTGGCTTCAAGGATATCCAAACCAAATTAAAAACAATGTTATCCGGTGGAAAGCCACCTGCCCTGAGCCGGGTCACGGATACCGGATCATTTGCTAATCAGGCGGTTGATCTGACACCCTACGTGGACAATGCGGATCAATTCAAGGATCAATTTATTGACTCACTTAAACCTTATTATGTTATTAATGACAAGCTGGTAGCGGCGCCTATGGATGTTACAGCGAATGGGCTTATTTATAACAAAACCTTATTTGATAAAGCGGGCGTCAAAGTACCGACCTCTCCTGACCAGGTATGGACGTGGGATGAATACACAGCTGCGTTAAAACAGGTTATGGACAAAGGCGGAGCACGTTATGGCATGGTATGGGATGTCACACCGCATAGATGGTCCACTCTTTTGTATCAGAATGGCGGAAGCATCTTAACGGAGGATGGCACTGCGGCAGCGATTAACAATGAAGCCGGAATCCGTAGCATGGAGCAGTTCAAGCAGCTTCATCAAGAAGGGAGCATGCCCGAATCCGTATGGCTCGGAGGGGAAAATCCGAACAACCTGTTCCGTTCCGGGACGGTGGCTACCCACTGGGCTGGCAACTGGATGATCAGCAATTACAAGGATATCACCGATTTTGAATGGGGAGTCACCTATATGCCAAAAGGAACACAACGTTCTTCAGTACCAGGCGGGAAGTTTCTGATGGCTTTCAAAGGCAGCGGATATGAGCAGGAGGCAGCAGAATTTATTGAATACTTAACGTCCAAAGAAGTGAATTCAAAATATAACCAGGAATCATTGTTTATGAGTCCGCAGAAGGACAGCTCTGTATTGAATTATGAATTCGGCAAGGAGATGTTTGAAATTTTCGCGGATGAACTGAAGAACAGTTCGCCTCTTGCAGCTAATGACTGGTCCAGACAGACCATTATATCCAAAATTTCAACGGACCTGAAAAATAATATTGTTGAGGTTCTATCCGATAAGGCAACTCCGCAGGAGGCTTTGGATCGAACAGCCAAGCTGATTAACGAGGCTATTGGCAGTCAATAAACGTAAAGTCATTTGGATAATTCGCATAACAGGGGCTTATCGATACCTGTAAAGCCTCCCTCTCGAATAACGATAAGGAAGGGGCAAGCAGATGAGTGAAGAACAACGATTAAACAGGAATACGCTGGCAAAACAGAACAGGAAGCTCGTTATTGCTCCTTATCTGTTTATACTTCCCAACCTCCTGATCTTTGGAACTTTTATCGTATTTCCCTCTTTATTGGGCCTCTATTATTCCTTCCATGTCTATGATGGATTGAACCCGATGAAGTTCAACGGGCTGGACAATTATATCAAAATTATAGGAGATCGGGAATTTTGGTCGACCATCGGACGAACGGGGATTTATGCAGCAATTGTTGTCCCGCTAATATATGCAGCAGCGTTAGGCATTGCTTTGCTACTTGCACGCGAGATTAGAATGCGCGGGTTCTTCAGGGCCGTATTTTACTGGCCGACCATGATTTCTTACATTATCGTAGGATTGACCTGGAAGTGGATTTTCGGAGATTCATTTGGCATTTTGAATCATCTGTTAACCGTGGTTGGTGTGGAACCTGTCGGCTTTTTAACCTCTTCCTTTTGGGCAAATACGGCTGTAATCATCGCGACAGTATGGTCACGTGCAGGCTTTTTCATGGTCATTTTTATCGCGGGTTTGCAGGCTATACCTACGGATTATTATGAGGCTGCCCGCTTGGACGGGGCAACGGGAATGAAGGTGTTTCGCTATATCACGCTTCCGTTGTTGAAGCCCACAAGCTTGCTTGTTGTTATGCTGACTCTGATTGACGCGTTCAAAGCATTTCCACTTATGTTTGCGCTTACAGGTGGTGGTCCGGGCAAAGATACCACCTATATTGTTCAATATATTTATGAGATTGGCTTTAACAGACAGGAGCTTGGTCTGGCCAGTGCCATGTCGGTGATACTGTTTATCCTTATTGGTGGATTCTCGGCTCTGCAATTCCGTCTATCAAAAGGAGGGGCTACGTAATGGTAATGAAGCCTATGATCAAAATCTTCATCTACAGTCTATTAAGTGTTGCCGCAGTGGTGTGGCTCCTGCCTGTCCTGTGGGTCGTGATATCTGCTTTGAAAACGAATAGCGATCTGTACAGCTTCCCTCCAAAGCTATGGCCGCAGCCAATCACCTTCGAGCATTTCAAGGAGGCATTCAGTAAAGGCGATTTTGGCTTGTATTTTATGAATAGTACGATCGTAACTGTAAGCTCAACGCTGCTACTGTTATTGATTAACTCCATGGCAGGTTTTGCATTGGCGAAATATCGCTTCCGCGGAAGCGCGATCATATTAATCGCTTTTGTCTCAACACTCATGATTCCGATTGAGGTAATTATGATCCCCATATTCAAGGTGCTGAGTGCACTGGGGCTGTATAATAGCCTGCTCGCGATTATTATCCCGCCAGCAGCAACCCCAACAGGTGTATTCCTTATGCGGCAGTATTTGTTGTCCGTACCAGACGAGCTGTTGGAAGCTGCCCGGATGGATGGAGCCGGTGAATGGAAAATTTACTGGAGCATTATTCTTCCGATAGCGAAGCCAATTCTTGCGGTGCTCGCAATCTTCTCCTTCATGTGGAGATGGGATGATTTTGTATGGCCGTTAATTGCGATTAGTGATCCATCGAAATATACGATCCAGCTTGCACTCTCTAATTTTATTGGTGAATACAACGTGGATTGGGGAAGTTTGCTTGCGATGTCCGTCATCACGATGCTTCCAGTACTGATTGTTTTTATGGTTTTCCAGCGATATTTTGTCAGCGGCATGATTACTTCAGGAATGAAAGGATGAGTTGAATGTCAGATACCACCCGGAGTCGGATGGATACCTTGAATTATAAACCTATGAAATTAGGTCACAATCAGGTCATTAATCATTGGATGATCAGCGGCATATATACAAAGCCTGTTGCCTTTGTTCCAACAACGATGGAGGGAGATATTAATGATTGGCTTATCGATGGTTTTGCCATTCATGAGAATCCATGCAGAAAGGAATTTGTAGAACATAGGAGAACGCAGCCTGTGAACCGCTTTTTTGATCAATGGAGCGAGTTTCCTAGCCCGGGAGACGACTTCGTTGGAGAAGAGAACGGAATGCCTTGGGCACTGTATTCACCTTGGAATAATCCACGGGTGGAGAAATCAGGATTTTGGTTTGTGCCAACACATCTGCGCAGTTACGCGGCGACAAGACTCATTTCTCCGACTGCTCATACCGCCTCTATGCGGATTAAGACCTATGGCAGTCTGACGTTGTGGGTGAATGGGGAAATGGTAACGGACTTTGCACCACTCACGCGTAACAAGGAACAGGAAATCGTTATTAAAGCTGAACTAGTAGCTGGAATCAATGAGATCTATGCCTGCTGGGAGGATCTTGCTGAGCGGGATACGATGTATGCTTTTGCGGTGGAATATCTGGGAGACGAGGAATTAGTGATTTCCCTGCCTATTGCTCCTCATTTGGCGGAGTCTGTAAAATCCGCAGAGGAAGCCCTTGAACAGGCTTATTTTCCTTCGGATCTCTTCAGAGGTGAGCAGATTAAGCTCAAGCTGCCACTTCCCTTACCGGATATCGTTAGAGAGGTTGATATTCAGTATGGCAATTTTTTTGATGGCACCGAAAATAAAACAATACACATAACCGAACAGGAAACGGATCTGGTCCTGGCACATACAAATCAACTCGGTCATCATTACGTATATTTCACGCTGGCTATTTCAGTTTCAAATGTTGTACTAACCAAGAAATTTGGCTGCCAATCCTATGATACCAGCTATGATGAGGCGGCTCAGCAAGCTGCGGATATTGAATCCCGCAAATCCCTGGCTCTGCGGTGCATTGCCGAGAAAGGCAGTCCCAATATTCATAAGGCGATCGCCATGCTCAAAACAGGAGGTAATCTGCAAGAAGCAGAAAACATTTTGCTTGAGGGTGTGGAAGGGATCGAGCAACGGAAGGATTGCAGTGACTTCTATCTGGTGGGACTGTTCCGTCTTTGGAGAGATGAGCGAAATAGCGGTCTGTTCAGTGAATCGTTCTGGGATCGGGTAAAAGCAAGCATTCTGGGTTATCGATATTGGATTGATGAACCTGGCGATGATGTGATGTGGTTCTTCAGTGAGAACCATGCCTTGTTGTTCCATACCAATGAACTGTTAGCCGGACAGCTGTTTGGGGATGAAACGTTCAGCAACAGTGATGAATCCGGTGAAGTACACCGTCAAAAAGCAGAGCAGAGGCTTGCATTATGGTTTGAGCGCTTTTTGGATGAAGGATTGGCAGAATGGAATTCAAGTGCTTACATTCCAATTGATGCGGTTGGGCTATTGCATATCTATGAGTTTGCCCATAATGAACAGCTCAGGCAACAAGCCAAAAAGGCGATGGACCTGTTATTCTATTATATTACCGTTCAGATGCATCAAGGAGTTTTGTCCACATCGTTTGGGCGCAGCTATGAGAAGGAACTGCTGGGTAGCTATGCAGCGGGAACAACTTCAATGTGCTGGATCGCTTATGGCGTTGGCAATGTAAACAATTATTCAATAAGCAATGTTGCCTTGAGTTTATCGGATTACAGTCCTCCAGCAGCATATCAGGAGCATCTGTTGCTTGGGGAGAATCAGCAATTGGTGTTTGCCAATCAGCAGGGCAAGGGAGGTTACGCCAAGCTCTATCACTGTCGGACTGAGGAATACTCCTTATCCTCAATCATTCGCTTTCGTCCAGGCAAGCCAGGTTATCAGGAGCATGTCCAGCATTTATCTCTGTCACCTGAGGCGCTGATCTGGGTGAATCATCCGGCAGAAATATACAAGCATGGGGATGGTCGGCCTTGCTTCTGGGCTGGGAATGGGATATTACCCGACGTTGTTCAGTATGAGGGGATCGCTTTAATGATGTTTGATATTCCTGCGGATCACAACTCTGACTGGACACATGCTTATTTTCCTACTCACTCCTTCACGGAATGGGTAAGGCATGAGAACTGGCACTTTGCCCGTTTGGATAAGGGGTATGCAGCTATATATGCGGCCAACGGGACGAGTATGGAGAGCAGCGGGGTGACAAGAGAACGTGAGCTTATTTCACCTGGCTTGCGCAACGCCTGGATTATAAGAGCAGGAAGCGAGCAGCAATTCGGGTCATTTGACGCTTTTATTAACCAAGTTTGTTCTGCAAGCCCGCAATTCGATAATCAAGCTTTAACTCTCACTCTAACAGACCCGGTATATGGTCCAATTCAATGGGGAATGAACAAGCCTTTTTATATTCAAGAAGAGGAAATCGTACATGACGGTCATGGAGTGAAGGGACAACTGAAGTTAATGGACATGGAGCGCTGAATCGTGTGCAAGAAACCAAGGGAGTGATAACCAACATGCTGAATCAAATGGTGCTGCAGGAGAGAATAAGCAAGGTATCCCAAGCGATGGAGTCTATGAAAAACACAAGCATCAATGAACAGTTTCCCATCGGACTAATCGACATACATCTATGGGAATGGCCGCAAGGTGTTGGTCTGTATGGCTTGCTTCAGCTCTATGAGGCAACGAAAGATCCCAAAGTGCTGGAATTTCTCGAATCATGGTACAACGCAAGGCTGATGGAAGGATTACCAGAAAAAAATGTAAACACTTGTGCTCCGCTCCTTACATTGATCTCGCTATGCGAGCTGACCAGAAACAGGGAATACGAACATGTCTGTGAGGAATGGAGCAGTTGGATCATGGATGGACTGCTGCGAACCGGAGATGGTGCGTTTCAACATATGATCACAGGAGATGCCAATGATGGTCAAATTCTGATTGATACCCTGTTTATGACGGTGCTATTTTTGGCCAAGGCAGGAGTATACTTCAAGAAACCCGACATGGTGGAAGAAGCCAAGCGACAGTTTCTTGTGCATATCAAATATCTATACAATAAGAAAACCGGATTATTCTATCATGGCTGGGATTTCAATGAAAATCATAACTATGGTACTGTTCATTGGGGAAGGGGCAATGCATGGTATACGGCGGGAGTTATGGATTTCCTGAATATCGTTCCGATCGAAGACGGGCTGAAGGCCTATCTGTTGGATACAGCAACCGCTCAAGTCAGAGCACTGAGCAAGCTTCAGGGTGAGGATGGCATGTGGCATACTGTGCTGGATGATCCAACCTCATACAAAGAAACCTCGGCAACAGCAGCGATTGGATACGGCATTCTCAAGGGAATCCGGTATGGATACCTGGATGAATCCTATCGCCATAATGGCTTGAGTGCGCTTGAAGCGGTGTTGAAACAAATTGATGATCACGGAGTTGTACAGCAGGTGTCCTATGGTACTCCTGTGGGGCTGGATGCTCAGTTTTATAAAGATATAGCGATCAGTCCGATGGGTTATGGACAAGCACTTACGTTGTTTATTCTGATTGAGGGCTTGCGGGTTCCAACCGCCGAATAGATTAAGGCGGACTTGTACGGAGGATGGGGGATACAGTTTCCTGTATCCTCCTTTTGGTTTTAGTAAGCTCGAATCTCGATTAATTCGGCATATCTGCTGCCATTTGTGGTATCAATTATGATTCTCAGAGCCTGAGCTGAAACAGGGACATCCAGGGAATGAATAACTTTTCTTTTATGGTTTTCTTGAACACTTGCGACTTGTGTCCATTCGCCAGCTGGAGTCAGTACATCCACGCGATAATCACGCACAAGTTCAGGCATGACACGAAATGCAGTCTGATGGTGATGTAAATTAACCAGATCCTCGTTCACATCATCATTAAACGTCAAGTGCAATTCAGCCAAGGTTTGTGGTTCTTCCCATGTCAGTTGTACCCATTCCGGCTTCCCAGACTGCATCGGCTGCGACATCCACTGTTGCGGCCCACCGAAGGGGCGATGGTATCCGTTGATCGTGTTGTCCGCTGAATAGGCCGTGGTCTCAGAGAGGGTACGACAGCAGAACGGTTGACGCGCCAACCCCTGCATGGACCATAATACGACAGGCTGATCCGTGGCATGATCCTCCAGATTTTTGGACACGTGGTTTTCTTCTGTTCTGAAGAAGATCAGCACCCCGCTGTGTGCTTCTATCGAATGGTAGAGAGAGACCGCTTTATTGGAGCGGATGATCACAAAAGCATTCTGCGGTTCTTCCGGTCGCCATTCGAGCGGAAGCTTCACCCACTGCGCAGTTCCTGTTGTAACGTTAACAGTCGCCGTAACTTGTAACGAATGCGGGACGTAGTTCTCCTTACGCCCCGTATCCCACAGCTCTACCGTCAGCGCGGTATCGCTGGATGCATCCAGCAGCAGCTCCAGGCCGCTGAGCAGTGGATGCACAGGCAGCAGCAGGGCAACATCCGTCCCCAGCGGGTACGTCTCGCCAGGCTGCTCAAGGGCGATGCCCGTCAGCGTGCTGGAGGCTGTAGCCTTGGCACGCCGGGCCAGATCCAGCTCATCGTTGCTGCGCACCCCGATGATGGAAGCGTCCTGCCGCAGCAATGTCTGCTGCAGCAACGCCAGATGCCTCGCGTGCAGCTCGCGCGGCGACACCTCCATGGCCGCGCAGAGCGCCGCGCCCGTACCAGCGGCTTCGCCGATGACCGCGCATGTTGCCATGACGCGCGTTGTGCCGAAGGCGACATGTGATGCACTGATGTCGCGCCCGGCCATGAGCATATTCCGCACATTTGAGGAATACAACGAGCGGAACGGCACGTGATATACGCCATCGGCATGCATATGCTTCGAGCCGCTCGCTTCGGCATACATGCCCTGTGGGGGATGCAGGTCAATGGACCATCCGCCAAAGGCAACGGCATCCGGGAATTCCCGCTGGCTGATAATATCGTTCTGGGTGAGCACATAGTCACCCGTGAAGCGGCGGTACTCCCTTTTGCCAGGCAGCGAACCGATCCACTCCAGCGTCATATGATCTGCATCAAACTTGCCGGAATTCTTGATATAGTCCCAGATCCCGTAGATTACGGACCACAGCTCATCACGGATCAGCTCATTGTCATGAACGGTGTCATGTTCACCGCCCCATTCAATCCACCAATAATGACAACCGGAATCCCCGCTGCGAATGACCCGGCGAATCGGAATGCTGGTCTGTGTAATATCCTTGGCAAAAGAAGGCGGGATATAACGGACAGGCGCACCAGCATCCTTGGTATAAAAGAGAAGTGTACTGCCCAGCGTGATTTGATCAGCCACCTCTGGTGCCCACTCTTCGCCATATTCGCTGCGGGCTTCCCGACCGAGTGCAAACTTGGCTCCAGCCAGAAAGCCAACCAATCCATCACCCGTACAGTCCAGATAGATCTGACTTTCGAATCGGATTTTGCGCTCAGAACCCATCATCCACCCGGTAACAGAGGTGATCATGCGTTCATCTTCATCCCCAGTGGCCTCGACTTCATGTACATCCGTGTTCAGGTACAGGCTAATGTTGGATTCAGCTCGAACGGCTTCCAGAATGATCAAGTCCCAGAGATAAGGATTGCCCTCTGGATTACGATACTGATTCTCTACAAATAGTTCCCCCATGATACCCGTCTCGCGGGCATAGCGGTTAATCCCGTGGGCGGTAGCGCCGCAGACCCATACGCGTACTTCGCTGCTGGAATTGCCGCCGAGTACAGGACGATTCTGCACCAGAGCGACCTGTTGGCCCAGCCGGGCAGCAGATATGGCAGCGCATACGCCAGCAAGCCCACCCCCGATGACGGTGATATCCGGTTTAACGAGTTCGTGCTTCATATGAACACCTCTCTCATTGAAATGGATGAGCCTAAGCTCAGATTTCATATTTCATATCTATAATTTCATATTAGTTCTATATATTTACTTTTCAAATACACTATATTATCATCGAGCATATACTTTATTTCATAACAAAGGCAGGTGTGTCATGGACCTCCTTAATCACATCTACTGGAAGAAGAAAGCTGAATTTGCTCTGGCAGAAGATATCTACGACGCTTGGGTGGTCTTTGCCGTTGAAGAGGGCGTATTTCGTTACGAGATTGATGGGCAGAGCGGAGAGGCGGGTTTTGCTGACCTGGTGTTGTGTCCACCACACGTTCCTTTTCGCAGAGAGGCGGTAACCCCGCTGACGTTTCACTATATACTGTTCCGTTGTAACTCCGCAGAGGGTGAGAGTCTTCTGCCCCCAATCGGAAAATCTCTCATTAATGATACAAAGCGTCTGGCTTCAACATATGCCTACCTGCGTCAGGCGAGCGAGGAGAACGATGCGGTTACAACAGGATGGAAGACTCATCTGATGATGGATTTGTGGCGACTGTATCAATGGGAGCGCAGACAGAGCAGGTTAATGGAAACGAAGTTCACGGAGGATGCTCTCATGGCTGAAGCGGCAGGTTTGTTGGAGGAGTGGGCTGGAGAGGCGGTAAGTCTCCGTACGTTGGCCGAACATTTAGCGTTGAGTCCAGTCCAGTTCACTCGAAGGTTCCGGGAGGCCTTTCAAGAAACACCATCTGATTATCTGAAAGCGATTCGTCTCAAAAAAGCAAAAGCCTTGTTGGCAGATAGCCGTCTGACCCTTACGCAGATTGCCGAGAGATGTGGATATGAGAACGGATTTTATCTGAGCCGTGTATTTTCGTCGACCATAGGAATCAGCCCGTCGGAGTATCGGAGACGACATCAAGTATGAGGTAAGGGTCTCGTCCAGCTAGCCTTCCATTCATTCATTCATTTCTTGCTTACACCAATAGAACATATCTGTGTAGTTCACATGGATGTAGGCAACGAATATCACAAATCCATGCAAATCATTCAACTCCGGCTGTGAATGGCAGGTAGGTGCTATAATGGGGTCATTAATTGTAGGGGAGCGAGCACTAAGGAATGAAGAAGCCAAATTGGAAAAGTTGGTTGCCACAGCGGCTTAGATACCGACTGTTCGGTGCGTTTGTGGTGTTGATTCTCTTGCCGTTCAGTGCATTGAATGTCTACAATTATCAGCAAATTGAATCGCTGGTCGAGCAGAAAATCAGTGAGCAGAGTCATGAGCAGCTAGTCCAGATGTACAGCTCTCTGGAGGACCAGATGAGCATTGCCTTCAAAACGCTCATTTTTCTGGAACAGGATTCTGCGGTAAGAAGTGTGCTAACCTCCCCGAACAGTCGCATGCCGCTTGAGAACAAGTCGTTGGTGGAAGAAAAGTTCAAAATGATCAACAACAGCTTTTTTCTATATAATCCTTCGGTGTACTTTACCTTGTTGGATTTTTATGATAGCGTTTACACTTCGTATTTGCCCAAAAAAGCACTGACTTATGGCCCCTATCTGGAGCAATTCCGCGAACGTCTGGGGGAAATAACCATTCCAAAAGGCGGTGCGGATTCACACTCGCTTCAACCGGAAGAACTCTTCTATCGCTGGGATGCACGGGATTCCAACCCTGTGCTCAGAGAGTTATCCTCCAGCCCATATCTGTTGTCGCTGTATGCTTACATGAAAGATAGCGGCGGCAAGCGATACGGGCTGGCACGAATTAGTATCGATTATTCCTACTGGTTCCAGACCATGCTGAAGGATTCACAGAGTAACCAAGAGTATTACCTTATCACAGGTAGTGGAGAGACCATAGCCAGTTCATCCAAAACAGCGGCGCTTTCCCCGGAAGTTACGCGTGAAATAGCTCTTCATCCGGCACAGGCTTATCTGACTGATCCAGCCTCGGATACGCTGATTAACTACGTGTACATTGAATCACTGGACTGGTATATGGTGAATCGCATTCCACTTTCCATTCTGTTTACAGAGATATCCGAGCTTAAACAGCGTTACTTTCTGACCTTTTTTGGTTTCACAGGAGCATTTGTGCTGATGGCTTTTATGATCTCGGCGACGTTCACGCGCCCTTTGTCGCATCTGCAGAAACAGATGAAGGAGGTCGTCCGCAAAAACCTCAAGATTCGTATTCCTGAAGGCCACAGCCGTGGCGAAGTGCTGGAACTGACACGTACGTTTAATACGATGCTGGATGATGCCAATCAGATGATCAACAGACTCAAGACGGAGGAACGCCAGAAGGAAGCGGTACATTTTCATATGCTCCTGGCTCAGATGAATCCGCACTTTCTCCTGAACACGTTGAATACAATGAAATGGAGTGCGATCCGCAGCGGAAATGAAGAGATCTCCGAGATGTGTGTTTCCCTGGGAAAATTGCTGGAGGTCAGCCTGAATTCACAGGTCGAATTGGTTTACCTGAAGGATGAGATCGAGCTGGTTCAAGCTTATCTTCATATCCAGCGTATTCGTTATCGGGACAGCTTCGAGGTGACTTGTGAGTTTGACGACAAGCTAGAGTATGCGCTGGTGCCCAAGCTAAGCTTGCAACCACTCGTGGAGAACGCGATTCATCACGGTGTCGGACCACAGGAGCAGCTTGGTCAGATCCGTATCAGCATATATAGGCAAGACACAGGAACACTGATGCTGGAGGTAGCAGATAACGGAATTGGTATGGAGGAATCCCGGCGTTTGCAGGTCACCCGGACGCGTCCGGGGATCGGCCTGTCCAACCTCAGGGAACGATTACGGTTATTGTTCAAAGGTCAAAGTAAACTTGAAATATTTGATAATCAACCAGGGACATTAGTGAGGTTCAGCATTCCTTTTTTATTGTCGACGCCTTATGTACAGAAGCGATCTCACTAGACGACTGGAGAGGGGAATCTGGAATGTGGAAGGTATTGCTTGTAGAAGATGAAGTATTTGTACGTGAGTCGGTGCGAGAGATTATTTCCTGGGAAGAGCTGGGTTTCACGGTCATCGGGGAATCCGGTAATGGGACCGAAGCGCTGGCGATGATCATACAGGATACACCGGATCTGGTACTGACCGATATTGTCATGCCGGGTATGGATGGTCTGGAATTACTCAAACAGACCCGTCAGGCCGGGTTAAAAACCAAGTTTGTCATGCTCACCTGTATGGGGGAGTTCGAATATGTACGCCGGGCAATGGAATACGGGGCTTCCAATTATATTCTGAAGCTGTCGATGAGTGTAAATTCACTGCGTGATACTCTGCGTAAAGTAAGTGCGGAACTGGGAGCTTCGGCTGAAGCCCGGACAGAGACAGATCAACATGAAGTGCCACCTTCCACACCGGTTCTCACATCAACGCCTGCTTTGCCTAATTCTCTTACGGTCTCTTCTGCGACCCCGTCTGATACGGATCTTCCATTTACACCTGTTCGTGAGCCGGTTGTGAAGCATCCGGAGATTAGCAAAATAATTGAGTACATCGGACAGCATTATGACCAGGACATTACCGTCAAATCCATGTCACGATATGTGATGATGGGCGAGAATTATGTGAGCGCTTTGTTCAAAAAGAAAACCGGCCATACCCTGATTCACTACTTGCATGGGGTACGGATGGAGAAAGCGGCTGAATATTTGCGCGAGACGGACCTTCCCGTACAGGAGATTGGTTACCGGGTAGGGTTCGGAAGTGATAATTATTTCATTAAAATATTCAAGCGTTGGACCGGTTGCACGCCCAGCCAGTATCGCCATCGCTCGTGACTCACAGGAGGAGTAGAAGGAATATGTGTACCGAGGGCTCAGGCAAGCAAGGATAAATCCGTATTTTTGTTCAATCCGAATCATGGATATGTATCTTATGAACCCAGCAAGGTCCCTGCTACGATGTAACGGAAGGTACACTTCAATTCAGGGAGGTCATGTGACCAGATGAGAATCAAAAAAGGATTAACGGGATTAATCGTAGGTGCGCTGATGCTGGGCTTGCTTGCCGGCTGTGTTGGTAAAAATGAGACGAACGGTGGGGACAACGGAGGTGGAGCGGCCGCGGGAAAAGTGAAACTCACCATGTGGGGCGCGGTGCCGCCCGAGAATGGTCCGCAGGAAGTCGTGGATACCTGGAATGCGGAGCATCCTGATATTCAGGTGGAATATGTGCGGTTTGTGAATGATGACGACGGCAACCTGAAGCTGGATACGGCGCTGTCCACCGGGCAGAACGTTGACTTATATGTCAATTACACTCTCACGAACCTCGATAAACGCATCAAGGGTGGGACAGCACTGGACCTGGGAGAGTTCACCGATTACAACATTGATGAGAAAATGGGTGAAGATGCGGCTTCCTGGAAAGTGGACGGCAAATATTACGGGATGCCAACCAAGAAAAACGCTGCCTTCTTCGCTTTAAATATGAAAGCGCTTGATCAGGCCGGACTGAGTGTACCGAAAGCCTGGACATGGGATGAAGCCAGTGAGTATGCACTCAAACTGAAGACGGCTGGCTTCAAGTACGGATTGGTGCAGCATACCGCTTCCTATGTAGACCCGCTCGATTCCGTTCTGGTGAAGAACGGCTATGTTAAGGCAGACGGTACTTCTAACCTCGATGATCCGCTTGTCACTAAATGGCTGGAGACGTTGAACGGAATGATGAAGGAGGATGCAACTACCCCTCCGCTCGGAGAGCAGCTGACTTCCAAAATGCCGGTGGAAAACATGTTCCTTGGCGGTGAGTCTGCCATGATTAATATCGGCGAATGGCTGATTCGCACATCAAACAATATGACCGAGTTCCCGCGGGATTGGAAAATCGCCTTTGCACCTGTACCGAGACTGGCTGCACAAGAAGCAGATATGGTGAAGAGTGGAGGACTTGGTGACTTTATCGCGATCAATTCCAAGTCGAAAAACAAAGAAGCCGCATGGGAGTTCCTGAAATGGTACGCCGATGGGGGAATGATGCCGATGGCTGCGGGTGGACGTTTGCCTTCCTCAAATGCGGTTGATCAACAGACTGCTATTGATCACCTGCTGGGCGATTATGCCGATTCTTATGATAAAGAGTCACTGGAATTTGTGTTGTATGGTGACGAGACACCTACGTTTGTCCGCAGCATTGCGCAGGAAGTGGTCGATCTGCGTGCACAGGAGTATGAAAAGTTCTTCCTTGGTAACCAGACTGCCGAAGTTACGGTACAGAACATGGTCAAACGCCATAATGACTGGCTGAAGCAGAATCAATAGAATGCAAAAGTAATGAGTCCAAAGGCCGTCCCCAATGGGACGGTTTTTTCTATATAAGAAATAGAACAATTCCATGTTGTTTTCCTCCCAAAAGGCACTGCCGAAATACATATATCTGTGATATCAGGTACAGGGTTATGTTCCTTAAATGTTAGAGGACATCTTGTTATGCTTAATTCCAGAACAGATGTTAAGGAGTGGGGAGCATATGCATAAATCCTGGATGAAACGGCAGAGCAGGCTCGGGTATCTGTTTATTGGGCCCAATATGCTTGGAGTGCTGTTGTTTTTTATTATACCGGCTGTCTATTCGTTTTATCTCATGTTCACCGATTACAAATTCATGAGCCCGGAGACGAATTTCGTCGGGCTGGACAATATCCGCCGGATGTTGAATGATGATCTGTTTGGCGTGGCGCTGCGAAATACATTTGTATTTCTGTTAGCGGTTCCGGTATCGATGGGATTAGCTTTTATCGTGGCGGTGGCGCTGAATAAGTCGGTGTACTGGCAAAAAACACTACGTGCCCTCTATTTCATGCCTTATATCACCAGCGGCGTTGCCATCGCCTTTGTCTGGATGCTGCTGTTCCAGCCAACATCGGGGCCTATTAATGGCTTCTTGCGGGGAATCGGTATTACGAACCCACCCGGCTGGTTATCAACAACTGAATGGTCCATGTATGCGATTGATATCATCTGGATCTGGTTCATGCTGGGTTACAACATGATTATTTATCTGGCCGCATTGCAGGAAATTCCGGAGGAATTGGTTGAGGCAGCACGGATTGATGGAGCTCGCCCCTGGCAGACGATACGCCAAGTGATTTGGCCGCTTGTGAGCCCAACGACCTTTTTGCTGCTGATCACAGGACTGATTATGACCATCAAAAACTTTGGCATTATCCAGGCAATTACTCAAGGTGGACCGGGGAACAGTACAACCGTGCTGTCACTTTTTATCTACCAGAATGCCTTCCGATATTACGAGATGGGATACGCTGCTGCCATTAGCTGGGCACTCTTTGCCATCATTATGATCTTCACTGTATTGCAGTGGCTTGGTCAGAAACGTTGGGTTCACTACTAGGAGAGGAGGGATCGTTATGGAGAAACAAATTGTCACGAATGCGAAGCCCACAGCTCCACATTCACCTAAAGTTAAAGTCCGCATGGAGTCCTTGACGCAAATTCGGAGAATCATATTGACACTTCTGATGTCCGGGTTTGCCCTGCTGATGATTATGCCGTTTATCTGGATGATCAGCACGTCGTTCAAATCTCCTGCGGACGTATTCACCTATCCCATTCAGTGGATACCCTCCAGCCTGAACTGGGAGCATCATATCAAGGTCTGGAGTGGGGCGGATACCTTTGCGACGTATTATCTGAACTCGTTGAAAATATCGCTAATTAGCACGATCGGAGCTGTGTTTCTCTCAGCTTTTGCAGCCTATGGCTTCGCAAGGATTCAATTCAAAGGTCGGGAGACTCTGTTCCTGATCTATCTCTCGATGATGATGGTGCCACCGCAGGTGCTCTTTGTGCCCAAGTTCCTGATGTTTGAATGGGTCGGCATATATAATACGCATTGGGCCTTGATTCTGCCCGGAATGTTCACGATCTTTGGGGTGTTTATGCTTCGACAATTTTTCCTGTCGGTGCCTTCAGAGATCTCGGAAGCCGCGTTCATCGATGGTGCCGGTCATCTGCGCATATTCTTCAGACTGATTCTGCCCTTGGCGAAGCCAGCGCTGGCTACCCTGGCGATCATCGATTTCTCATGGCATTGGAATGATTATGAAAATGCGCTTGTGTTCCTGATCGACAAAGACCTGTACACTGTGCCGCTCGGACTGCAGAACTTTATTCTGGAGAACAATGTGGATTACAACGGCATGATGGCCGCTGCCACGGCAGGTATTATTCCGATGATCATCGTGTTCCTGGTGGGACAGCATTATATTATCCAGGGCGTGGCCGGAAGTGCCGTGAAGGGCTGAAGCTGCTGTCACTGTGATCCCATATCATAACCCTTTTGCTGAACGAAGAGATTTTCGCGGCAGAAGGGTTTTCTGTTAAAAGGGAGAATTAATCCATGATCTGAGTTTATCTATTGGAGGCGATTCTCATGGAAGTGAAAGTCATCACATTGCCTGCTTTTTGCGTTGTAGGATATTCAATCAAAGCGACTATAGAAGAGTTCGAATCGGGTCTGTGCAAGAGCCACTATCATAAGCTTGTTGAGAGAAAAGATGAATTTCAACATCGAAAAAATGACAACGTCATGTTGATGCAGCTTTATCCGATGAACGAGGATTTCAATGCAAAGGTTGATAAGTTCACACATCTACTAGGATATGAAGTAATTAGTTCGGAGAATGTTCCTTCAGAGATGATAAGTCATGAGGTCCCTGACAGTCAGTATGTGACGTGCACTCATCGAGGGGTTGAGTCAGAGATTGGTGATACATATGATTATATATATGGACAGTGGTTTGGTGAGACGGGACATGAACCCAAAGATTATGATTTTGAAATTTGGGATGAGCGTTATCAACCGGAAAGTCCCAACAATGAGATTGATATATATGTAGCTTTGCAGTGATTTTATCGGGATTCATGGGACACATTTATAATGAAGGAAGAGGATGTTGTTGAAGCTAAGTATAATCATATTTATTGTTTTTATATTGTTTGGTGTTTCTTCGTTCTTTCCAACCTTTTTTCCTAGTTGGATCTTTTTAAATTTGATTGGAGCAGCCGTGGGAGTTTTTACACTTGGTATGGGGTTGTTTCATGGCATGAAGCAAATAGAAAACATCGTAAAACGAATATCTTTCAAGTGCTGTTGCATCATTTTTGGTATCGGATTGATACTATTTTTTGCTCCTAAGACAGTGTCGGGTATCCAGGATATAGGTCCTTATCTTTCCCAAGATTACGAAACAATAACAGGTAAACCGAACTACATAGGGTCCATGGGCAGGAAATGGAGGGAACAAACCATCGAATTAAATCAAATGGAATTGATTAACACTCGAGATATTGCCTGGGGAGATCGAGATAAAACGCTGCAAATAAAGTATCTGCCGAGAACCAAATATGTTATGAGTATTAGAGCAGTTGAGTAATCGATATATTTTCAAATATCTCTGAGTCTAATCTGAACGATCAATATCTTCTCCAATACAATAGTTCAAACTTCGTATATAATATAAAATCATATGATGCTGTATGACTACATAACTATCGCGAGGTGCACTAGACTTATGCCAACCATCTACGACTTTACCGTAACCAGAACCAGTGGAGAGCGTTTCCCACTCTATCAATATGAAGGAAAACCTGTGCTCATCGTAAACACGGCAAGTAAATGTAAATATACGCACCAGTTTGATGATATGCAGAAGCTGTATGACCAGTACAAGGATCAAGGGCTTCAGATTATTGGTTTCCCGTGTAACCAGTTTGCAGAGCAAGAGCCCGGAAGCAGTTCGGAAGCGGAATCGTTTTGCCAGATTAACTATGGTGTGAAATTTCCGATGTTCTCCAAACTGGATGTGAATGGAGAAGCGGCGCACCCGCTCTACGACTTTTTGAAAAGATCAGGGCCTTTTGCTGGCTTTGATGAAACAGATATACAGGCCAAATTATTGAAATTAATGGTGGCTGAGAAGGCACCGGAATGGTTACATGGAGATGCAATCAAGTGGAATTTCACTAAATTCCTGATTGATGCAGAGGGTCGTGTGGTCAGACGCTTCGAACCTATCGACTCCATCGACGAGATTCAAGAGAGTATTAAACAGCTTTTATAATTTCACTTTCATATATCCTACAGGGGCATGACACAAATCGTTCCCCTCTTCCGAACAGGAGGTGCATGAATGTGCCGAGCATGATGCAATTTAGTGCTTCACTGGAGTATAGTTACCGATCCACCAGTACGTTTAACCCAGGCAAGTCAGATGGATTCCATTCACATCCACATTATGAGATTTATTATTTTCATGATGGAGAATGTACTTATATCATAGGAGACCGGGTATATAACCTGGAGCCGGGTGATCTGGTGTTAATGCATGGCTTGACCCTTCATCGACCACATCCGAAGCCAGGCAGTGCTTATGAGCGAAGCACACTGCATTTTGATCCGTCTGCCATTCGCAGCAGCCTGCACCCGGACCGTATGGCTGAGGTCTTGAGGCCATTTGAAGAACTCAGAAATTGCCGGGTCAATCTGAAGGGAGATAGTCGCTCTGAATTCGAAGCTCTATTGCATGATCTTCATCGTCTGTCTCAAAGTCAGAGCAATTTCAGGCAAGAGCGAATGAATGTCAGACTGTGTGATCTGTTGTATTTTGTAGCAGAGATCTGCCAGGGCGATGTCCAAGAACAACTTCCCTCATCGGAGAGGGAGCGACATGTCCAACACATTATTCGTTATGTGGATACCCATTATATGAAGGACATTGGTCTAGATGATCTGGCACTGGAATTACATCTGTCCAAGCCATATGTGGCAGGCATGTTTAAGGAAATGACAGGTTTGACGATATTCAAATACCTGTATGACCGCCGTATCAATCAGGCGAAGCTTTTGTTTCAGTTCCAGCCTGAAATCACCGTGACAGAAGCAAGTCGATTGTCCGGTTTCAAACGCCTTTCGCATTTTAGTCGGATGTTCAAACAAAGTGTGGGATGTTCGCCTGATCTGTACCGTACCCAATTGCATCGCCAATCATAGAAGCCTTCTGTGAGCTGACCAGCTTGTCTGGTCGGCTTTTTTTGTTAATTTTCGTTTGAGGAATGCATACCACTGTGTTTAGAGGACACGCAGAACAGGTAAAGAAAGGTAATGAACCCAGAGGAGGCGAATATGAATGAAACAGCGCACACCGGATCAGAATAACAGCGATACCCATCAGGAACAATCCCATGACAATCCTGAACAATATAAGACAGAGCACGAAAGTCTGCTTGACCGACATGAAGAAGAACAGACTGTAGATCCAATTCCAATGGAAGATCTGAATATGGAAGCTCAGGAAGAGAAGAATAAAGATCAGACAAAAAGTAACTCGTCTACGGAAGAGAAATACCGGGCGGATTATCGCAAAAAGACGGGCGAAGGATAATTCCAATTGCTGTTGTGGGCAAACTTGTTGAAATGTTTTCGGTGAATGTATATTTAGTGAAAATAAATTAGTTTGTTGACTAATGTATGTTACTATATTATAGTTACTATGTTGGCAATTGAAAAAAAATTTTGGGAGGCGAATAAGAATGACAACTTTTTTTGATGCGTTGAAAAACAGAAGATCTTATTATGGAATCAGTAAGGAATCTACAATTTCGGATGCTAAAATCCAGGAAATCGTAGAAGAAGCGGTGAAATATACACCAACTTCCTTCAACTCACAAACATCCCGTGCCGTTGTATTGCTCGGTGAACAACATGATAAATTGTGGAATCACACAGAAGAAATTTTGCGTGAAGTCGTAGGCAATGAAGAAGCCTTCAAATCCACAGCAGAGAAAATGACTGGATTCCGCAGCGGATATGGTACGGTTCTCTTCTTCGAAGATAACAATGCGATCGCACAGCTTCAACAAAATTTTGCAGCTTATGCAGATAACTTCCCAATCTGGGCTAACCAATCCAACGGTATGTTGCAACTGGTAATCTGGACTGCTCTGGAACAAGAAGGTCTGGGTGCATCTTTGCAGCACTACAATCCGTTGATTGACGAGAAAGTGAAGCAAGAATGGAACATCCCTGAGAACTGGAGATTGATCGCTCAGATGCCATTTGGTAAACCAACGGCAGCACCGGGTGAGAAAGAATTCCAACCCATTGAAGAGCGCGTAAAAGTACACAAATAAATCAATTTCATAATACCTTTAGCTGCTTCAATCAAGGCTAGATATAGATCAAAACGTTTCAATTTGTCTATATCTAGTTACATAAATTCATTTTAATGAGTTATGAAATTGATTTAAGTAAGCTTCGCATTTCCCAACATTTAACCACATACGGCCTCGCTTCAATTTGATACGATGATAGTTGATCGTAATCCAATGAAGCGAGGCTTTTTGATGTGAATAATAGATTAAAAGACATAACGAACCAACGGATATGGAAAATGGCTTTATGCGGTTTATTAACACTTGGATCGGTGGCTGGATACGGCTCTACCGTTCAGGCTGCAACCGTGCAGCAACAGTTTCAGGATACGCGTACCAGTTATGCGAAGGATGCCATTACACATCTGGTGGACAAAGGCATTGCTGCCGGTACGTCAGAGACTACATTTGAACCGAAGAAAGCCGTTACTCGTGCAGAGTTTGCGACGTTTGCGGTGAGATTGCTAGGTTTGAAGCCCGTTAAAAATAATATTAATCCCTACCAGGATATAAGCATGAATGCTTGGTATTACGGCAACGTTGCCGCCATGACCAATCTTTTTATTCTGGAGGGTAAGGGTCAGGGGACGTTTCAGCCTAATGCTTCCATTACGCGCGAAGAAGCGGCCGCCCTTCTTGTTCGAATGTTGAAACAACAACCCGTAGAGACATCACTCTTATCTTCAACCTATTTTGACGCAGATGATATTTCGGACTGGGCACGCCCTTATGTGCAGACGGTATATCAGCTTGGACTGATGAAGGGAAGCGGAGGCGTGTTCCGACCACATGATCAGGTAACGCGCGAAGAAGCAGCCGTAATGCTCGATGCCATTTTACAAAAGAAAACATGGTCTGAGCAGTTACAACGTGGGGATGAACTTGGCGTTCAGTTGGGCTGGCAATACAACTCCACTACAGCTGAATTCAAGAAGCAAGTGGAACAGTCTGAAGTGAATACGCTTGTCCCGCGCTGGTTTTTCCTGAACAGCAGTATGAAAGTAACAGATCACGCGGACCCTGCATTGATCTCTTGGGCATCCGCCACAGACAGGCAGTTATGGCCATTGCTTGGGAATCGTTCCGATTCGGCACTTACCCATCAGATGTTATCAAGCTCAGCCAACCGAGCGGCAGTGATCTCACAGGTAGCCGCTTATGTCAAAACCTATAAACTGGACGGCATTAATGTGGACTTCGAGAATGTTGATCCTGCGGATCGTGAAGGGTTAACGGCATTTGTAACCTCTTTGACGGCTACGTTGCACGCACTCGGTGCTGTGGTGTCCGTGGACGTTTCGCCAGACCTGGGTACTGATTGGACGGATGCATTTGATTATGCCAAACTGGGCGCTGTATCGGATTATATGGTGCTGATGGGATACGAGGAACACTGGAACGGTGATCCGAAAGCGGGATCAGTGGCGTCTCTTCCATGGGTGAAAAAGGCACTGGATACCATGCTCTCCGAGGTGGTACGTGCCAAAACCATTTTGGCCCTTCCGCTATATACACGGGACTGGTCTTCAGTGAATCCGGCAACCAGCTCTTGGGACATTACACTGGCAGACCAGGGAATGCGTGCGCATGCTACGGGATCTGTAAGACGATGGGATTCAAGTCTGGTTCAATATATTATCGGGTACAACAGTAATGGTAAGCCAAGATATATATGGGCAGAGGATAGTCGTTCGTTATCAGCCAAAGTGTTAATGAGTGAGCAGCGGCAGATTGCCGGACTGGCTTACTGGTATATGGGCGGCGAAACAGCTGATGTATGGAACGCCATTTCGAATGCTTCGCGATTTGAATCGTATAACTTCTAAACATTCATGAATCTGATAGACTCAAGCGGACCGGGATACAGCCGGATGGTTTGGGTCTGTTTGTTTTGGTATAAGATAAGCAATATGAGGAATCGTTTAAGCTTGGCTGAACGGTTTAATGTATATAAGGACAAAATATATATATATTGAGCTAAACATTTACACAAAACGGAGAGGACAGAACGAAGCTGAAGAAGCGAAGCGTACGCCTTTATCACCGGATTTAACCTTTGTAAAAGATATAAAAAAATCTGGGGATAACAGCGATCGGAAGGTTGTTCTGTCATCGGAGTGATCAGTGTAAATATTCTTTAGTTCAATGTATATAGTTCAGGAGGAGAAGGAGCATGCGAGAGGTTGATTGCATAATTGTAGGTGGAGGGCTCGCAGGGCTTCAGGCAGCCATTCAGCTTGGACGTTATTCAGCTCATCAGGTGTTGGTAATCGACGCGGGAGAAGGAAGATCGACGTTGTGCCGGACTTATCATAATATCCTCGGTTTCCCCGATGGGGTATCCGGTGAAGAGCTCAGAGCCCGAGGCAGGATGCAGGCAGAGCGGACGGGTGTATCTTTTGAGAAAGACCGTATTGTTAAAGCAAGCCGTCATGGAGAGAAGATTCAATTGTTCGGTACTTCAGGCGCTGAATATAGGAGCAAAACCGTGTTATTGGCAACAGGGCTTTCAGATAGAGTGCCAGATATTCCGGGACTAACCCCAACGCTAGGCCGAACAGTCTATGTCTGCCCTGATTGCGATGGTTATGAGATTCAGGATCAACGTACGGTACTATTGGGATCTGGCGAAGCAGGTGCCAATATGGCGATGATTTTAATTCAGCGTACGAATGATCTGTTATATATCAATCATGAGCAGGCCCCCATATCTGCAGAGCTTCATCGCAGCATGAAAGAGGAGGGCGTTCGTTATCTGGAAGCGGCTGTTCAGGAAGTACAACAGATTGAGGATGGCCATATCACCGGTGTTCTGACCGAAGATGGACAGATTTTTGAGTCGGAGCGTGGGTTTATCGCATTTGGAGGCAATCGTGTACACTATGAACTGGCGGAGCAACTGGGAGCTGTAATCGCAGATAATAAACATGTGGAAGCTGATCCGCGCAGCTTGCGGGCAGCGACTAATGTGTGGATAGCCGGGGATCTGGGGCTGCACGCAGAACAAGCAACGGTTGCGATGGGTGAAGGTTCCATTGCCGCGATCTGGATTCATAAGGCTTTACAGCAGATGACCAAGGATTAACTGGGAGTTCATCATCATAATTTTCAGTTAGAATGATTAGAACACCATTTTTCCATGAACCCCAAAAGACCTCCCAAGCCATGATTATGGCGGGAGGTCTTTTGAGGTTAACTTCATCTAGAAAAAGGACAATCATTTATCCGATGAATCCTGTGACTTGGAAGAGGACGTCTTGTCCTTCGATTCATGGGAGAAATCTTTGCGAATGTTGTCCACGATATCGCCAACCACGCCTTCGATCATATCGGTTGGTCCGGGATTATTTTTGTCTGGATGGATAACGGTATTCACTCCTGGTTCAAGTTCATCGTTTGTCTTTTCATGTTTGGTTTTATCACGCATGGGAAATCCCTCCTGGTTCGATATTGTATAAGGTGTTCATTAACATATCCAAACACCGTTACGTATATGTAAACGATTAACCGCTGTAGTTCTTTTGAAACGCGTACTTGTTCATATATAGAAGATATATACAGAATTGAACGTACTGATTAAACTTCTGCAATACGTTTATATTATAGATAACCAATGAGTATTAAGTTTAAAGCTTAAAACCAATAAACAACTATTATACAGGAGGTTATTCAGATGAATGAACAAAATCATGTAATCCATAAAGATGGCCAAGTTTCAACTGACAAGGTGGACAATGCAATCGAGAAGATTGCGCCGGAAGAAAGAGAACAGATTTTACAGAACTTTGATGCGTTCAAAGAATACCTGGGTAAGCGAATTGCGATGGGTGAATCGATCGGACTAAGTGAGGAACAGATGGCTAAAATTGCCGAGAAAGTAGCGGATCATCTGGCAGCTCGGGAGGAACCCCGTAATCGTGAAGAAAAACTGCTGCAGGAGCTGTGGAATGTCGGCAAGGAAGAGGAACGTCACATGTTGGCTCACATGCTCGTTCGATTGGCACAAAGCTCCACACCAAATCATTAAGATCAACATCTATGCGTAAGCATAAGAAATATTTTGAGCAGGTCTTCAAACCTGTCAAATACCCTGCATAAGCCGGAGTGTAACTCTGAACGTGTCTGGAGCAGGGCATAGAGCGGGGCGCTAACGAACCTGTAACGTCTTATTCAGGGGTTTGAAAGCCCCGCAGCAATCTAAGGAATCTGACACACGCTATATTGGTATAAACAGCCGTTGCTAGCGTGTTTTCAGGGAATTCTGGAAAATAACGTGTCTCATGTTCCTTACAAAATAAAAGGTGCGCCAGAAGGCCAAATAAGACTTCCTCGGTTCCTTAGTTGTATGGATCAACCGTCAGGACTAGGCAGCTTGGACTTCAAGATGTTTGGGACACAGACATCCTTCAACGTATCACTTGCCTGAGTTTAAAAGACACACCCTAGTAAATAACCTCTGAATGGCGATGCCTTCAGGGGTTATTGCCGTTTACGGAGACTACAGACAGGAGTGATGACGCACATTGTAACTATTTTTAATCTGGCTGATACTTTTATAATCCCTGTTCGAAGTATGATAGGAAAAGAAAGAACGTTGGAATCGATAGTTCACATGAGCGTTTGAGAAGCAAGACTTCCGGTTAAGGAATAGTAACGTTCATATTAAGGAGAGATGTTACCTATGAAGAACGCGACAAAACAATGGAAACTAGGAATGATCGGTGCAGTTGTTGCTTTACTTGGTATGATTGTGCTGACTACATATTTACTTACCCCTGCGAATGCTCAAGGTAGTACGGACGCTCAACAACCTTCTGCGAAAGAAGCTCAAGTTGCAAACTCCGAGATGTTTACAGCCTATGTTGAAGGTATGCATATAGAAGACGGCAAATTGTTTATGACAGTGGACAAGATTGGCTGGTATCAGGGTGAAGAAGCCGATGCGATTTTTGCACAGCGCAATCCGGAAGCTGGTATAGATGGTGCTCCAGATGGTTACTATATTGTCAACGATAGCAAAGAGCAGGAACAAGTTGAGGTTAGTGCCAATGCTGAAGTGTTGATGCAGTTGTATGATCGGGATGGTACGATGCAGGGCGCAGACATTCAGTGGAATGAACCTGTGACATTATCCAAGTTCGAATCATTGTATGAGAATACCCGTATTCTTGATCTGTCCGTATTCCCGTATCATCTGACGGTGCAGGACGGAAAAGTTACTAAAATTGTGCAACAATACATCCCATAAAATAAGATGAAATTCATCATTCAAGCATTCCTCCTGTTCATTGAACGGTGAGGGATGCTTTTTGGTTATGACAAATTCATGAAAGCGATTGTAATTAATGGTAGGTACATGTATCATTATTGGAATGGCGTTTTTACATAGTTCAGGAGGAGCCTCATGCTTAAAGACATGATTGCATTAACTAAGCCCGGACTTCTAAGGTTAAATGTGTTTGCGGTGGCGGTAGGATTCTGGGTAGCTTCAAAATGGGATATCAACTGGTTATCTCTTCTCATGGTCGTGATTGGATCAACCTTGGTTATTGCTTCAGCTTGTGTAATCAACAATTATTGGGATCGTGAATTGGACCAAAAGATGGAGCGCACCAAAAAAAGGATGGATTACATTAACCATCTGAAGCCAGGGTTTGTACTTGGCTATGGCATTATCCTTGGTGTTGTGGGACTAGCAGTACTGTATCTCCTGGTGAATCCGTTATCAGGCTGGATGGCACTGCTTGGATGGTTCGCTTACATCATGATTTACACGATGTGGTTGAAACGCAGTTCAACGTGGAGCACGTCGCTCGGTGGAATTGCAGGAGCGATGCCGCCTGTCATCGGTTATACGGCTGTAACCAATGAGATTGATGCAGGTGCCTGGTTGCTGTTTGCACTATTATTCTTGTGGCAACCACCACACTTCTGGTCATTGGGTATTCGCCGGGTAGAGGAGTATCGTGCTGCTGGCTTCCCGTTGTTGCCAGTGGTTAAAGGGGTGAAACGCACCAAGTTTCAGATGATTCCTTATGTTTTTCTGCTGCTTCCTGCTGTATTTCTGTTGTATTATTACGACTACGTTGGTCTGGTATTTCTGATTGTATCTCTGGTCGGTGGACTGATCTGGTTCGTGCATACACTTAGCGGACTGAAGACACAGGATGATGAGAAGTGGGCAAAAGTAAACTTTCTGATCTCGGTTAATTATCTCATGCTCGTATTTATTGTCATGGTAGCGAATACGACATGGTCTTAATTAAGTGATGAACAGATCATTTTCAGAGAGATTTCACCTTAAGCTAGCTGGCTGCATTGAATGAAAAAGCACACGATGGAATAGCGTTTGGACAACCTTGAGTTGTTACAACATATTCTTCAGTGTGCTTTTTTGGTATAATAAAACAATTGAATCATATATGTGGAAATTATAATGCAAGATGGGAAGTGACATCATGAGTGATTTGGAACAGGCCGTACGATGGAGACAAGAAGGCAAGGTGCAGGAAGCGATTGAACTTTTGCAAGAGATTACAGTCCAGGAACCCGAGAATGCGAATGTTTGGTATCAGCTGGCTTGGGCACATGATTCGCTTGGATTGGAGCGGGAAGCTGTTCCGTATTATGAGAAGGCACTGAGTCTTGGACTTTCTGGGGAGGACAGAGCAGGTGCAATACTCGGATTAGGCAGTACATACAGAACGCTTGGACAGTACGAGCAGGCGAAAGTTTGGTTTGAAAAAGGGATGAAAGAATTCCCGGCGTACCGGGAATTTGAAGTTTTCTATGCCATGGTGCTCTATAATCTGGGTGAACATGCAGAAGCGATGCAAAGACTGCTCGTGCAACTTGCGGACACATCAAGTGACAAGAGAATCAATGACTATAACAGAGCCATCCGTTACTACGCAGATCAGCTCGATCGGGTGTGGGAATAGATCGAATACACAGAAAAGGGAGAGATGGATGAATGAACTCCAATCAAGATCTGAAACAGGTAAATGAAAGGTTGGATCAAATTGATAAAAAGCTGGATAACCTGGGAGGCAGCCAACAGGGCAAACGCTCACCTGGCGTGCGCTTCCTGATTGGTTTTGGCATCACGATTGCGATTATATCTGTACTGCTGCTGACTCTTGGTGTTATCCAATTTGTTAGTAACGGGTAGTGTGCGTTGTCACAATTAGTGATAATATTTTCATGATTTATGATCCAACTTTTTCAAAATTAATGAGAAATGTATGTTTATGCGCGTAAATATGTATGTTTTTGATGGCATTGCACCCTTGAAAAATATTCTGTTGTTAATCTAATGGATCAGAGGAGTATCATCGTGATTGGTGCAGTTCACTCCCTAGGTGATGATAGTATTTTGAACTTGCTGGAGGGATAAAGGATATGTAGTGAGAAGAAAGTAGGATTGTGCAAGGAGTCTTATGATTGATTAGGTAGTACAAAGAGGTCGAGAGAAGCTATCTCGATCTTTTTTTATGGGATTCAATAAAAAAAGGAGGTTTTACGGTTCGCATGGAAAAATTAGTTTCTGGAAAGTGTTTGATTTAGTTGAACAAATCGGATTTAATGAAATCGGACGTCACTTCAGGGTGATATGATGAAAAGTTATTATAATATAGACGGCACCTTAATCCGTATTGCAGTCGGAATACTCGCTAAGTTAAGCATAGAATGCTGCATGAGAATCAAACTTTTCTTAATCATCAACTTCTAAAACCATCGAACCCACCACACCCATTTTATAAGTGAAAGATACTTAACACTTGAATTTTTTTCAATTTAATTAAATGGAGAAGACTTATTAAACAAGTCGAGAGACACTTTCAGTTACCTTCATTTATAATAAACGCGTGGGATCATTCTTACTCCAATCCTCTCTGTGACAAGAGAGAAACTCCTGAATTGCTAGTGGATGCCCATAGATTTATGATCCTAAGAGAATTTATTGAATTCTCAAAGATATTGGTGAAATCGGAAGATACATACAGCCAAAAGAGATTAGCGAAGCTGGATTGGTATAATCTACTGAGATTCGCCCGGTGGTACGCCAAGAAGAGACAACGCAGGAGATGGATGAATTCAATATCTGAGGTCAAGTATATAACCAAAATGTATGGACTAAAAACGTTATTGTGATCTGCATGCCCATGAAAGACGAACATCGGAAAGCCGTATGAGGGAAAACCTCACGTACGGTTTGATGAGGAGGGGCTGGGTTTTCCCCAGCCTTTTACTCTAGAGAAACCAAGTTCTTGTCACAAGCTAAGGACAAGAACTTGGTTCCAATGCCGAAAAGGACAAGAACAATGTGTCATTTCGGAGTAGATTGTTATCTAAGTATTATCATGACAGAACTTATGTGGCCAGATAAAAGTAAAATTCGTAAAGAGCCAATTTTTATATGAATGGTGTTTAGTAAGTATGGAGGTCATGCTAGCATGCAGGGGATATCTGGGAACTTCTGGTTTGTTAATATACAATTTCCTATCCAGGTTTATCACCCTTTTAACTATGTTTTATTGATACATAAAATGAATAATTTCGTTGTAAAAAGCGAAGAAGTTATTAAAAGTGAAGTGAATAGGATTATGGGCGTGGTGATAAGGGAGTAATATAGAAGTATTTGATTAGAGATTAATTTAGGTACAAAAACAAAAAATCACGAAAATACCTCTACGAATTTGTTGAGAGCAAGTATCCATTTTCCTGAAATTATTGTATTTTACCAAGTATGTTGTATATAACTTCTTTTTCCTTGTTAATATTACTTTTTAAAATTTCGATAATTTGTTCGCACAAAGTATTTTTTTTAGATATGTTGTACTTAATAACTAAATTTCTTAACATCAAATACCGTGATTCTAGCTCTTTGTAGCTACTGATTAACTCGAGTCCATTCGGGATTAATGACAATTGGTACATATACTCTAAACGTAGGGTCATCATTTTTTTGTGTTCCCAAAACAGATGGAATGCTCTTTTATCAAAACGAAAACTAGATGGATCGGAGTTAACGGCAGATTTTATAGTTAAATTTAATGCATCTATTCCAAATATTGACTTTTCTTTAAATGACATATCAATTGTAGGTTTGGAGTAAACGTAATTCTCTAATGTTGAGGCTACCTGCTGTAAATTAAATTTGTACTCATGCTCCTCTTTTATACCTAATAAATGGACGTTATGAAAAAATTCATTGTCAGAGTTCATAGCATTATAGCCTTCATTTAATTCGCTAAATGAGCATTCGGCATGGATATATTTCCCTTCCTGTATATTATCCGCTACATGAAAGGTACCCTTTTCTAAGTCGTACCCGAAAATAAATATTTCATGCCAATTGTGATTTTTTTGATAGGCTTTTGAAGCCGATATATAGTAGCGATCAACATATAGATACACATAACGCGACTCGTTAATCGCATCAATAATAAACTCATGTAAAGAAGTCCATTTATTCTTTAAAATTGTTTCAGGAATTACATGATGATTGATCCATGGGCATTGATCGAAAATCTGATGATGATTGTCAAAAAAATATGTATGCCAATCATAGACATAACGAATCTGGATAAAGTTATTATATAACCAGGGTGAGATATTGATATTATCTCTGCCAATAATGGATAGCACACTAGCATATACATTGAAAGTATTTATCAATGGATTATTATTCATGAATAACTTTTTTGAAGACATGTATCCTCGCTCCTTTGTAGTTAATGATAGAACTCCTGTTCAGCAGAAAAATTAAAATTAAAGTTGTGAATTAGCGAATAGAAGAGTATGTGATATTCCCGTTCTAATTTAGATATCCTGTGTAGATTAATTCTAGAGTTATCGATTAACTTCTTGCCGTAATTGCGGGTATAAATGGCTTTAATTGATAATGCTCGGAGCAACAACCAATCATCAAGTACCTGATCCATTTTTTTGATTATGCTGTTTTTGATTGAATTACTATCATTATTTAAATTAAGAAGTTTGAGAAGTCTGTACCTTTCAGAGCATTTTCTATAAATTGTACTACTTAGAGTTTCAATTAAATCCTCATGTTTAAGTGCAAAAGGGTAGATATCGGCTAATTGAAGGATGTTTGAGATAGAATCAAACAATTCGGATTCCAACAATAACAAGTTACTTACAAAATTTTGAATGACCTTTTCATTTATATTGCTTGAATGTGAATGCTTCAAAACATATTGTGTAATGGAGTTATCAGTGATGGCTTCGTTTTCTGTAAAATATTCTAAGAATTCAGTAAAAGGAACACAATACTCGGTATACTCTGAGATATCATCAACAATATAGATATTATCTCTTGAAGGATCGTAACCATGAACTAACACAGGATGAAGTCCGTGTTTTTTACCAAAATAAAACTCCCGCCCATTTTGATAAAATAAATCAATTTTAATTCTGATCGGGTTACCATCAAGGATACATGATGTAATTTGTTCGCGCAGAGCATCTATCATAATAGGTTGTGACTTAGTCTTTATCCCTAACTCCTCAAGTAATTCTTCTTTCTTATTAAATTCAGTAACTTCATATTTGAATTTGTCTGTACTGTCTATTCTATAAATACTGATAGGATTACATAATATGGATAATGTGTTTTTTTGATAATATTCACCGAGTGTTAGTAATGCATTGTAACTGCAATTAAATTAAGGAAAGTTATAGTCAGGATACATTTTTTTCATTCCATCGAACGCTTTAAAACCTACTAATTTAACAGTTTTGTCCATATAGTTGCTCCTTATAATATTCGAAATATTAAACTCTTTCTTGTATGAAAATATTGATCAATACTTGATCAATACATAGTTTTTTTTGAAAACGTTGGGATATTTCAAGAAAACATTTTAGAATAATGTCGATTATTTTTGATGTAATATTGTAATTTTGCATTAGACTCATAATAACCCCATTCTCAATTTAGTCAATATTTTGAATTAATTTAAAATATTTTATTTTTATGTAAGTTGCAAAAATCACATGTTTTTTTATTTTTGACAAATTTCCCCTTACTTCGACATAAGGAATGCTATATGCTACAACATGTAACCGCCTTCATCACTTAACATAATAGAGAAAATTTGTAATATTGGGGAGTCTAGTACGATTACGATATGTACTTGAAAATTAAGTAAGAAGACTACCGATATATAAGCGCGATTTATGGAAAAATTGTATTAAATTATGTTGATATAAGGTGGCGAAGCTATTGTAATGTACAGATTTTAAGTGTTTTAATTCTGCCTTAATACTTTATCGCATTAACGGAGAGGGGCGTCACAGGGGTTGAGTGATAATACAACACAAGCTTTATTAGAGGATATGAGTTCGGTTGCACATGAATTAACCAACAAAATTAAAACGAAAAATGCAAAAATAGCAATAATTGGAGCTGGATACATCGGGCTTACGCTTGCTGTACAACTTTCTAAGGCTGGATTCATTGTATGGGGTCTAGAAGATGATCAAAAGAGAGTTGAAATGATCCAATTGGGAATTAGCTATATTGAAGACGTATCCACTGATGAACTTTCTGGTTTAGTTAGAGAAAAGAGGATCATTGGAACATCTGATTTTCAAGTTTTAAAAGATGCAGACATAGTGATTATCTGTGTCCCAACACCATTATCAATTAATAAAGAACCGGATATTTCAATTATTCGGAGTGTCACGGAGAAGATTGCTGGCTCTCTACATTCTGGACAATTAGTAATATTGGAGAGCACTACATATCCGGGGACAACGGACGAGGTGATTTTGCCTTGCTTGGAAAGAACGGGTTTCCGTGTAGGGGTTGATTATTTTTTAGCACACTCGCCAGAACGAGTTGATTTTGGAAATATAAATTACACACGTTCGAATGTCCCTAAAGTTGTTGGTGGAAGCACATCAGTTTGCACGAAAATAGCACAAGTATTTTTTGAATCAGTGGCACTAGTTGTCCCAGTATCATCTGCACTTGTTGCAGAAATGGTAAAGGTATATGAGAACACTTATAGGATGGTCAACATTGGCTTGGTAAATGAAATTACTTTGCTATGTGATCGAATGGGTATCAATGTTTGGGAAATGCTCGAAGCTGCATTCACTAAACCTTATGGATTGCAAGAGTTCTATCCTGGTCCAGGGATAGGGGGTCACTGTATTCCGATAGATCCTCACTATTTAGCGTGGAAGGCCAAGGAATACGATTTTCCCGTAAAATTTGTAGAATTAGCTAGCGATGTGAATTCTAGAATGCCTTATTTCGTTATCGATAAGACGATTAAAGCCTTGAATAATAGCGGTAAACCGTTACGTGATTCTCGCGTATTAGTTCTAGGAGTGGCGTACAAAAAAAATATTGCAGATTACCGAGAGTCTTCTTCATTAAAAATAATAGAATTGCTCCATAGTGGAGGAGCTTCAGTGATGTATCATGATCCAAACATAGCAAGTGTTCAATTCGATCACAGGTCTGGTATAGACAAGCTTTATTCTGTTAAATTGACCGAAAACATTCTGAGAAATTTAGATGCAGTTGTCATTGTTACAGATCATAGCTTTATAGATTATGACAACGTTGTTAAATATGCCCCCATAATCATAGATACTCGAAATGCAACGAAAAATGTAATGGAGAATAGGGAGAAAATTATACTCCTTTAAATATTGGAGGGATATTAAATGTCACAACGCGGGGTGACAGTTTGGTTTACTGGTCTTTCCGGTGCAGGAAAAACTACGATTGCTTCATATGTTACTGGAATACTACAAGAACGAGGAATTGCAGTTGAAACACTGGATGGAGACGTTGTTCGCAATTCGTTATGCAAAGACTTGGGGTTCTCCAAAGAGGATAGAATCAAAAATATTGAGCGAATCTCATTTGTCGCTAAACTATTAACTAAAAATCAAATTGTTACGCTAGCTTCATTTATTTCTCCTTATAACAACATGAGAGAAATGGCTCGCCAAGAGATTGGGGAATTTATCGAAGTTTTCGTCGATGCACCACTCTCAGAGTTAATTAAACGGGATGTAAAAGGTCTCTATAAAAAGGCAATTGCAGGTGAAATTAAATCTTTTACTGGAGTTAATGATCCTTATGAGCGTCCTAATAATGCTGATTTGGTACTAAGAACAGATTTAGAAACAGTTGAGCAATGTGCAGTGAAAGTCGTGGCATTACTGGAACAACGTCATTATATAACTTTTCAAGATGTCTACACAGAAGCAAAACACAGTACCAGTTTATTATCCTAATTTGGAGGGATATAAGTGTTACTTGCGAGAGATATCGTAGTTTCATACGGCAAGAAAGGTGGAGAAGTGGTTGTACTGAGAGCTCTAAACCTTGATGTTTCAGCAGGCAAGGTAATAGGAATTGAAGGTGATTCTAAATCCGGTAAGTCAACTCTTGCGTCTGTATTAGTAGGAGATTTGCAACCAAAGTATGGAGAGGTACAGAAAGGTAAACTGAAAAGCATATTGATAAACGGTACTAAACGTACTTCCAATATGTCTCCGCTGCTTATCGCCCTTGAACAGAGAAATCTTGGCTTACTTATCATTGACGATGCAGAGACTTCTATTAATAGGGAAAACATATCATTGGTTCTCAATCAAAAGTTATTTGCAAATCGAATAACAATTCTACTCTCATCCAATTTGGAGGTCTATAAAGACTGTCTTGATACTACTTTTCGGCTTGAGAGTGGACGATTAGTTCTTAAGAAATGAGCATTAGTTAATGGAGGAGTTGTTTTCACATTTTTGATCCAAGTATTGGTTCAGCGCCTGGTTGGCCACTTGTTTTATATTACCATCACATTCATCCTAAAATTGACCATTATACATCACTAACACCTGATCAATTTGCTCGTTCACTTGAGATTGTTCTGAATGAAGTCGGAGGAAGTGTGGATCCAAAGATTGTATCCTATGAGTGCGATAAATGGTTACCCAAAGAACCGTCTGTTCTCATAACTTTTGATGATGGATATAAGGATAATATCGAATATGCAGTACCTATATTGGAGCAATTCGGAGTAAAGGCAATGTTCTTTGTTATTACCAATAATATGGAGTTAAATGCTGAAGACTGTAACCATTCGGACGCTTCACATCTTTTTATGAATTGGAGAAACCTTGTTGAAATAGAAACCGCTGGACATGTGCTTGGTGCGCATACCTTATCCCATCCGAGAATGCATGAGATTTCAATACAAACTTCTCAATGGCAGATGGAAGAGTCCATAAACAAAGTAAAAGAGCACTGCACTAATCCCGAAAATCCAATACATTTTGCATACCCCTATGGATTCATCCCTCAACAAGTATTGAATTTTCCAAAAGGATGTTTTGCTTACGGGACAGTCAAAGCGCCTCCAAATCCCTGGAATGAAGTACCATTTAATATACGTCGTACGTACTTACCAACAGGACAAATGAATATCTGGCCAGCAATGGCTAAAAGTTGGAGGGAACAATGGTTCGAATTACGGTGATAATTCCGACTCAGGATCGTCCTCAAGATCTGCATCGGTGTATTAAAGGAATTCAAGATAATGATTTAAAGTTACTCCATGAAATTATTGTGGTTGATGACGGCTCAGAAACAGCAATTGCTCCGTTAGTTGAGAGTTTTAACTTACCGATTAGGGTTATTCGTAACGAAGAACCAAAGGGAGCCGCCATCTGTCGTAACATTGCCGGAATGTTAGTTGAGTCTAACGTAATCGCATTTTTGGATGATGACGCTGTCCCAACAGCGGACTGGCTATCCGTGATTGAAAGAGAGCTTCTCCAAAATAGAGGAGGAATTACAGGAAGAGTATTACGTTTTGATAGTGGTATCGTATCTGCTGCACGTCAAGCAAGGTACGATATGAGATATTTGAGTGTTTCACGTGAGCAACCTGTCCAGTTTTTTTCTGGTGGTAATTCTGCTGTATGGACTACATTGTTTAAAAAAGTAAATGGTTTTAATTCGTTGGGAAGTGGTGGAGATAATAACTTTGTTATAGATATCGAAAATCAGGGTTATAAAATTCATTTCATTCCAGAATTAATTATTCTACACCGCAATAGCAAAGGTTTGATGAAGGCTATAATTGAAGCCTACAATTCAGGGAAGTTTCATCCCAAGCAAGTCAGTCTACGAGATTCAGTGCGAAATCTAGCGGCAGTGAAACAGAGTGCAATTGGAAAGACTTTTTGGATAGCATCTTTAAACTGGAGTTTAAATGCCATTCATCTTCTTGGAAGAATCCAAAAACGTGAGATACAGCTTAAAAATATGAAATGAGGAATCATTCTTATGAATACAAAAACCATGTGCATTGAAGAATTAACGGAACTTGTCGTATCTGCACTTATCGCTTCAGGTATTGAGAAGGATGAGTCAGGTATTGTAGCAAACGTATTGATTAATGCAAATTTAATGGGAATGGATTCCCATGGTGTAGATCTACTGCCAACCTACCTGCGTAGAATTGAACAAGGAGGTATTCATAAAAATCCCCAAAAACAGGTGATCTTTGAAACATCGTTCATGAAAATTATAGATGCTGATGGTGGTATCGGACCAGTCACAGCTTGTGAGGCTGCAACAGAGGCCATAAATCAAGCAAATGAGAATGGTATATCGATTGTTATGGTTAGAAATAGCAATCATATTGGAATGCTAGGGTATTATACTAGGATGATTGCGAGTAAGAACCAAGTAGGGATTGTTCTAACAAATTCTGGGCCCAACGTTGCTGCTTGGGGAGGGAAAGAAGCTGTTCTTGGGAATAATGCTCTATCAGTTGCTTTACCGAATGATGGAGGTATTCCGTTTGTGCTGGATATGGCTACCGGAGAGGTGGCTTGTGGAAAAATTAGAGATTTAGCTGAGAAGGGAATTAATGAGATGCCTAAGACTTGGGCACTTAATGCAGCAGGACAACCTGCTTCTCATCCACAAGAGTTTATCGATGGGGGAGTTGTACTTCCTTTCGGTGGTCATAAAGGGTTTGGTATTGGAATGGTCGTAGATTTACTTACAGGGGTTTTAAGTGGTGGTTCGTATTCCGTGAATGTAAAGCGTCAGAGAGCACATGCTGATAAGATTTCTGAATCTTGTCATACCTTTATTGCGTTGGATGTTTCCAAGATTGCTCCTTTGGAAGAGTTCAATGGAAGAGTCCAAGATTGGCTAGAAAGCATTAAGAACAGTTTGAAGGCTGATGGGGTGGAAGAGATACTGATACCTGGAGAAAAAGAGAAAAAAGCAATGGAGGACAGGAAAGATGGTATTCCGATAGCAATGGGCACGTACAATAAATTAAAGTTAATTAATGACCAGTTACAGCTTAGCCTGATATAGCCTGGAATTGGACTTGTAAGTAAACATATAGAGTAGCTACTGTCAGAATAAAGCGTGTATTTATTTAACTAATACGAGGAGGATCTACTATGAATTATAATTTTGTTGGAATTGATCATGTACAACTTGCAGCATCTGAACAATGTGAGGATCAAGCTCGTCAATTCTTTGGGGAAGTCCTAGGTATGCAGGAGATTGAAAAGCCAGTAAATTTACAGAAGCGTGGAGGGGTTTGGTTTCAATGTGGTCAACATCAATTGCATATTGGAGTACAAGAAAGTTTTGTTCCTGCTAAAAAGGCTCACCCTGCCTTTCACGTTAAAAATGTATTGGAGTTAAAAGAACATATAGAGCGTTCTGGGATAAAGACTAAAGATGATGAGCCACTTGAAGGAGCAATTAGATTTTATGTAAATGATCCATTTGGAAATCGGTTGGAATTTTTAGAATGGTTAATCTAAGTTATGAAAGACTGGACAGTCCCAACAACAATTCACGAATCCATCCTACTTGTTGCAGATAAGTATCGTGATAAAAAGGCCATTATTACCTTAAATAAATCCGTAACATATCAAGAATTGGTTAACCGAGCAAGGGATTTAGCCAAACGGTTCACTAGACCATTGCGCGTTGGTATCTGTATAAAAGATCCAATACAATTCGCAATAGTCTATTTAGGATCCTTGATAGGCGGAGGGCAAAATTTATTGTTGTCAGCAAGTTCATCACAATCTGAAGTTATTACCATGTTGGAGGAAGCAGATTGTGATGTGTTATTTACCGATAGGACAGATCTTACCAACCTTTTTGGAAAAATCTTTGTTTATTCTATTGAGCAGGGTAATTTTGATCTTCTGCAATCGGATCAACAATTAATAACAAACGACAACACAGCAGTCATGATTCCAACGTCGGGAAGTATCTCAAAACCCAAAATAGTAGAGTTATCCCATAAAGCATTGATCTGGAACGCAATGACTCACAATGAACACTTAGATATGGAGAATGATGATATTGCGCTTGTTATTCTACCTCTAACCTCAAGTTTTGCACATACAACACAATTTTTAGCACAGCTTTTAATTGGAGGAACGTGTGTAATACACAATGGCGTTTTATTCCCGCGGGATATCTATCAGACTATTCATAATTACCAGATCACTAGTATGGGTTGTGTATCTACTCACCTTAAGTTGTTTGTACAAAATCCACCTTCTCCTGATGATGTGAAAACGCTTAAGCTTATGGTTTGTGCTGGAGCCCCTACAGACATAGAGACAATCAGCCAAGCAAGAGAGATGTTTAAACATGCGGATATTGTAAGAGCATATGGACTAACAGAGGCAGGACCTAGGGTCTCATGTGGACTGAAAAACCAGATCGTGTCTAATGATTCATCAGGGGTTCCACTTAAGGGTGTACAAATTAAGGTGATGCGAGAAGAAAACGAAGGAACAGAATGTCTATTGTTCGAACCAGGAGAGATATGGGTTAATAGTCCATCCCTATATAATGGATATTATGAAAAAGGAAAAAAACAAAAACCTAAAGAAGAGTGGTTGAAAACGGGGGATATCGGATATATTGATGCCGAGAATCAACTCTTTATTATAGGAAGATCCAAAAATATTATTATAGTTGGTGGTATGAATGTATACCCTGAAGAGGTGGAAGAAGTACTTTGTCGTTTTCCTGATATCTCAGATGCCTATGTTTATGGAACAGAGGATTCATTGACAGGTGAACAGGTAGTCGCAGAGGTTGTAGTACGTTTAGGTGAAGTTAAGTTGTCTAATATTCGTAAATTTTGTTCAGATTATCTTTCAAAATATAAGATTCCGAAGTCTGTTAATGTAGTGGACTCAATCAAGAGAACAGAAAACGGAAAAGTTCAACGTGGTTCAAGAGTAAATTCTAATTCATAGAAGAGGGGTACTGAGAATGAGTGACTTTGAGCTGGAAGTACGTAACAAACTGAAAGAAATTGTAGGAGGTCTTACAACGGTAGATGTGTCTGAAATTAATGACAATGTCGATTTAATTCAAGATGCTGGCTTAAACTCAATTGATATGATTCAGTTAATCGTTATTGTAGAACAACGGTTTCAAATAGAGATTCCAGCTGAAGATATGATTATAAGTAACTTTCAAATTTATGGGAAGGTTGTTGAATATATTCTTGAGAAAGTAAAAGGAGGGGAAGTATAGTGGATGAAAAAAAAATCGTAGATCTGTTGCAATATGCAGAGAATCATACGGAGTACTATTCAAAGCTGTTTTCAAATAATGGAATTAACACTCGTGATATCAATGAATTTACAAAAATCCCTTTCTTGTCGAAAGCTGGTATCCAAGTCAATGAGAAAGAGATCATTTCAGATGAATATGATATTAATTCTCTTTTATTAGAAAGAACGAGTGGATCGTCAGGAATTCCTTTAAACTGTAGGTATGATAAAAATGAAAGAATCAGAAGATCGTTAGCTCTTTGGGGAGAACGAAAAAAGAATTCTTCTGATATTATGGGGAAGAAAATGGCAGTTTTTCATGCAGGTAATCGCAGGCATGCAAATTCCGCTCGTAATGGATTGATTGCGCGTGACGGTAACACACTCTACATTAACTATTTAAATGTTGGTGACACTTACGTTGAGAAAATCTATGACGCTTTAATCGAATTCCGCCCGTATATGATACGCTGCCAACCTTCGATTTTATTTGAACTGGTTACATATTGTAAAAGAAATAATAAGAGTACTATGGATATTCAAGCACAATACATCGAGCTAGGGAGTGAGTATTTGTTTGAGTATATACGAGATGAAATCATTGAGGCATTTCCTGGTGCAGTTGTAGCCAATAATTATGGTACCCAAGAATTTTTTTGTGTAGCATACTCTTGTCCAAACCATAATCTTCATATTGTTTCTGAACAACTACATGTTGAGACTGTGAATGAAGATGAAGAAGGATATGGAGAGATTATTATTACAAGTCTTCATAACTACGCTATGCCATTTATACGTTACAAAATTGGAGATATCGGAAAAATTGAAACGAAACGATGCAGTTGTGGGAGGAAAGAACCTGTTCTTCAGTTAAAAAGCGGGAGAACATCAGAATTTTTTATGTATGGATCGAATAAAGTACACGCGCACATTTTTAAAAATTGTATTGAAAGTTTTAACGTCCTGAAACTGAAGACATTTATTAAGCAATTCCAAGTGATACAGCTACAAGAACACCATTTCGAGTTTAAAATTGTAAGTGATTATACCTCTTTTCAAGAAGAACTTCGCACACATATAAAATCATTCTTTCTAGATAAGCTTGGGATTGAGCTTGAAATTACAGTGAGTCTGCAGAAACAATTAACTATTGATGAGAAAAGTAATAAATTGAAAGTATACAATTTTTTACAATACGACAAGGTATAATTTATTGTTAAGGTGACCATTCTATGGTCTCCTTTTTCAGGAGGGGAGAATCATTCTTTGAAGGAACGCCCGATTCGTAATTTTTACTCTGTATGCTTTTTGGAATGGTTTACTCTAGCCATTTGTGTACTTTTTATGATCGCTAAGGTCTTTGTAGGGATTTCAGAGGCCTACGTTATTCAGCAGATGATTGACCTCACCTTAGGTGGGCAAATAAGTGCAATTTTCGATTTTATGATATATGTAATTCTATTTATTGTAATCGCTATATTTGTAGAGTACATGGAAGTTACGTTTAGTGGTAGATTTTCAGTTCAAACACTGAAGAAATTAAGGATTTATATTGCTAAACAAATTTCCGGCATGCCCATTTCGTATGCTGAAAGATTTGATTCAGGTAAGGTCTCATCAGTAATTACAAATAACTTACAAGTTGTGAGTAATTATTTAAGCTCTACATTCATCAATTTATCAAGAACTCTAATTCTCTCAATAGGTTTTGCTATTTATTTGTTGGTGCTTGATTGGAAGCTCTTTTTAATCAGTATCTCCATTACCCCAATTATCCTTTTGATAACCAGAATATTTAAAAATTCTACACAGTCTTTGAGCAAAAAAGAGCAAGAAATTGTGTCTAAGTCAAACACAATCGTTTTAGATAGTATACGTGCCAGAGAAATTGTTAAATCGTATAATCTGGAAAATCATTGGTTTAAGAAGTATGCAAGCTACATTGATAGAGCACTTGAAAAGAAAATCATATTTGAAAGAAGAAAATCTTGGATGGGAGCAATGAATTATTTCGTTGATTTTATTCCTATGTTAATCTGCATAAGTTATGGAGGGTTTCTCACCTCACAAGGTTCTATGAGTGCCGGAGAACTGTTAGCTTTTTTACAAATACTGAGAAGATTAACTGGATTTCTGGGTACTCTTCCTGAAATGATAATTGATACTTACAGTATGCAAGGGGCATGTCAACGTTTACTTGAAGTTGTCAATCAAACTAAAGAGAGAACTTCCGGTGATCGTGATTTGAAAGAAACAGAAGACAATTTAATTTCTGCTAGTCGGCTTACCTTTGGATATGATGCTCAAATAAGGTTAAATGAATTGTCTCTCCAGATTGAAAAAGGTGAGAAAATTGCTTTGGTAGGCGAAAGTGGGAGTGGTAAGAGTACATTAGCTAAGTTGCTTTGTGGATTTTACGATGATTACATGGGGTCTCTAAAAGTAATGGGGCGCGATCTAAAGCAATGGAATTTAGAGTCATTAAGAAGTCGTGTTGCATACATTTCTCAGGACGCGTATTTGTTTTCAGGCACAATTTTAGAAAATATCGCATGTGGGAAACCTGATGCTTCACTTAAAGACATCATGGAAGCATGCAAATTATCCAATGCTCATGATTTTATTATGAGTCTTCCAGAGGGTTACAACACGTATTTATCTGAATCCGGAAACGGGCTATCGGGAGGCCAGAAACAGCGGATTTGTATTGCAAGAGCTCTCTTAAAGGATTCTGATATCATTATTATGGATGAGTCAACCTCAGCCTTAGACTCCGAGAATGAAAGACAAATTTTTCATAATATTCTCACCAAGCTTGAAGGCAAGAGTGTCATTATTATTTCGCATCGATTTTCATCTATTACATATGTGAACTCCATATTCGTACTTCAAAACGGACATCTGGTGGAAAAAGGGTCTCATGAAGAACTCATTCTGCAAAGAGGAGTTTATTATCATTTATTTGAAAAACAATCCATTCAATTAAAGAGGGTTATACAGTAATGGAACAAAAAAATCGAAGTGTATTCTCTCAGTTATATGCATTTATGAAACCTAGAATTGGCTGGTACTTAATTGGTCTATTTGGATTAAGTATGACTCACGCAATTGTACCTGTTATCTTGGCTTTCGGGATGAAGTTCGTAATCGATTTCTCGGTCAATGGCCAAAGCAATTTGCTCCGTACCAGCGTGTATATACTCGGTTCGGGTATGATATTGCTCGTAACTATGTACGTATTTTTCAGTTATACCTTTCGAACAAGTATTAGAAGGACTATGACTGATGTGAAGAAAAAAATCTTTCGACAAATACAACTGGTGCCCGTCGACCATTTTGATAAGATCCACAGCGGGGACGCACTTTCTATTCTAAATTATGATCAGTATTTAATGGAGATGGTATATGGAGGGCACTTACGTAATGTAATTACATCTGTCATGACCGGTATGTATTCTGCTATTTTCATGATGATTCTTGATTGGAGAATTAGCGTTTTCTTAATTATCTTTGCATTACTCGCTACAGCTGTGAACTCTAAGTTTGCACGTATTGGGAAAAAGATCGCCAAAGAACAATCGGAAAACAATGCTGTGCTTGCAAAAGTAATGTTAGAGGTTTTCCATGGTCTGTCAGTATTTAAATTCTATTCTAACTTTATTTATCCGAAGTTTGAGAAGACAAACAGTGTTTTAGTCAACTTGGGTATGAAGGCAACTCATGAAGGAGCAAAACAACAACAATTTAATACACTTATTCATTGGTTAAATTTCACGACCCTATTGTTTATTAGTGCTTATATGGTAGTGAACAATCTTACTTCTCTCGGTAATGTAGTTGCTATCATGCAACTATATGCTGGTGTAAGTATTATGTTTAACACCTTAGGCAGGTTAATCGTGCAGCTCCAGAATAGTATTGTTGGCACAGAAAGAGTTCTAAAAATGCTTTCGATTCAAATTGAAGGAGAAGAACAAGTATCAAGATCGGAAAGACAATCAGAAGAGCTAACTGAATGTATCATTAATTTTAGAAGTGTAACTTTTAGCTATGGTGATAAAAAAATCTTAGACAATGTGAATGCATCTATCTCTAGAAATCAAAGTATAGCTTTGGTGGGAACAAGTGGTTCTGGAAAAAGCACTTTAGCCAAATTGTTGATGCGTTTCTACGATACAGATTCCGGAGATATTTTATTATTCGGAAAATCTATAAGTCAATATAATCATAAAGATTTAAGAGATTTAATTGCATATGTGCCTCAAGATACTTACCTATTTAATACCACTATAAGAGAGAACATACGAATGGGATGTCTAAATGCTACCGATCAAGAGATTATTGAGGCTGCAAAGCTTTCCCAAATTCATGATTACATCACTACCTTGCCAGATCAATATGATACTAAGGTAGGAGAGAAGGGGATAAGACTTTCTGGTGGACAACGCCAAAGGGTCGGAATCGCAAGAGCTATTCTAAAACCTTCTCCCATCTTTGTACTGGACGAAGCAACTTCAGCATTAGATTCAGAAAATGAATCGAAAATTCAGGATATCATTCAAACCCTATCACAAAGTAGAACAGTAATCATTATTGCTCATCGTCTTTCTACAATTGTTCAGTCCGATAAAATTATTGTTATGGAACGAGGGCAAGTAGTGGAGGAGGGTACACATGAGGAATTGATAAGCCAAATGGGTAGCTACCGTCAGCTGTATTTAGTTGGTTAGGGATTGAATATTAAAATTCGTTTTAATTATAAAGGAGGTCTTTAAGATATGGCGGTAAATATAGCTATTGTTGGCTATGGGTCTGCAGGACGTCAACATGCAAAGACTCTATTGGATATGGATCATGTTTCACTTTATGGTATTTACGAAAAAAATTCGATGGTCGATACAGATAGTGTCTATCGATTCACCTCGTGGGAGGAGTTACTGTCCAATCCTGATGTAAACGCTATAGCATTGTGTCTCCCACCTGGCGGAAGAGCGAATATGGCATTTGAGGCATTGGAAGCAGGAAAGTCAGTCCTTCTTGAAAAACCACCATGTACGACGGAAAAAGAACTTGATCAGTTACTGAAAGCTGCAAACGATGCACATCAAACCATCGGAATCATGTTCCAGCATAGATATCGTCTTCCTGAGGAAGCATTTAACGTTAAGTGGGATCACCAAACAACAGCTATTTTGGAAGTTTCGCGGCCGCGTGTTATAAATAGATACTTCAATGACTGGAGACAAGATCCTACTTTATCTTTTGGCGGGATTACAGCTCATCTTGGAATACATTATTTAGATTTAGCTTGCCAAATGCTTGGAGAACCTACTTCGTTTCACCAAGCAGGAACAAGAGAATTTTCTCCTGGCATTGATTTACGCACGGTAGGAACAATTGAATTTTCCACTGGAGCCGCAATGTCATTTGTGGTTACATGCGAGGCAGAAGCGCGTAAAGAGCGCTTGTCCTTGTATGGACCGGATATACGTCTAACTATCGAAGATGGAAGGTCTACCGTAGAATCCAAAGGTGATCTAAGACAGTATCCTGTCCACTCTACGCATGAGATGCGAAAACAACTTTATATGGATTTTGCCTCTTCTATAAAAAATAAAGTACAACCGGAACGCTGTCATTTACAAGGTGGGCGTGGAGTTACACGTTTATTAGAACAAATCGCGATGAATGGAGGCATACGTATTTAATGTCACTACGAATCGGTTTATCCTCTGGTAGTATGCCGGATCTTACTGCAAAAGAGTTAATTCAGAAATTAAGTGAGACTGGTTGCAATACGGTCGATCTAAGGGTGGGAAAAGGGCATAGATGGGAAGAAGAGGGTCTTACTCCCTTGCGGCAATCCGGTATTGACATTGCTTTTATTGGTATAAGTTTAACACTTGGCGATGACAGATTTGATAAAGAAACTCTTATCAAATCAATAGCTCCTTATGCTGATATTCCTCTAAAAGTTTTTTCAAAACCCGGATGTACTACAACCCAACAGATCGAATCAACATATGAGCAAGTGCAAGTGTTAGCAAGCATTGCAGGAGGGAAGGATAGGATCTGGGTCGAGACTCACAAAGGAAACTGTGGTGTAGATGAACTTGTTCGAATAAGTGAATTGCTTGGCACCCGCATATTGTTGGATACTTTGGGATTTGCATGTATTTCTGAGGATCCTCTCAAAGCTATGAAGAGCCTTATGCAATTCATTTCTGGGGTGCAAACTAAAGGATTTAATTGGGATAAACCATTTGAAAGTATGCACGTTCCACTTTCCGAGACTGACATAAATAAAACTTATCTCATATTGCAGATGCTGGTGGATACTAATTGTTCAGTTACAGTTGAAACTAGGTCAGGAAGTGCACCGGAGGATATCAAGATTTTGCAGTCACTCTTAGCATTAAAATCTGAATATTAAGGGGAGATCAACAATGAAACTAGCTATTATTGGTGATGAAATAGATCAAGATTTGCATCGAGTAATTCATGCAGTTCAGGAGAATACATTCCATGGTATTGAAGTGCGTTCCGTCTGGAATACACGTCCGGACCAATTAAGTAATGAACAATTAGAGCTGATCCGTGATTCCGTTCGTTCTGCAGGACTAAATATAGCTGGCTTTGATTCCCCTTGTTTTAAAGTAGAATTCCCGACGACAGATAAACTATTGGAGAGTTCTCGAAAAACTTTGGCAAAAGCTATCGACCAGGCTCGTTTGTTAGATTCCGGTTTTGTTAGGGTATTCACATTTTATCGAGAAGGAGAAGCACAACCCAAGCTAGCTGCAAGAGCTGTAAAACAAATTGTTGATGGGCTTGTTCCAGATGATATTCAAATTTATGTGGAGACTGGTATGCGAACGAATACACCCACAATAAAGCATATGCTTGATTTTCTAGATGAGGTCGCTGATAACCGATTAGGTATTGTTTGGGATCCTGGAAATTCGGTATTTTCCGGACAACACTTGAATCCGTTTCCAGAAGATTATACCTTGGGGAAAGAGTTCATTAAACACATACATATTAAAGATCCGCAAGGTCAGAGTCAATACGTCAGATTTGGTGATGGTGATGTCCCATGGCGGGATATCATTCAAACATTGAAGAACGATGATTATCAAGGCTATGTCTCTCTAGAAACTCATTGGAGAAAAGGACGGGTGCTTGACCAGAAACAACGGGACAATCCATGGTTTGATTCTTTTTCTATGGATGGGTATGAAGCTTCAGTAGAATGTATGCAGCGACTGCTATCTTATATCAATGAGGTGTCCTAATGAAAAAAAATAATGAAAATCCTATAATTTTGCTTGGTTTTCAGAGATCTGGGACTACGGTGTTTGCGCATAAGTTAAGCGAAGCGTTTGATGTAGATAATGGGTTGTTTAGTGTAAATGGAAAATTGATGTATTATTTACAGCGATGGCTCACTATGAAGGATATTGATTATCGTCACTTACGTGTGGATGAAATATTATTTTCATTGAAACGACGTGTCCCTGGTGGAATCGGTATAGAACGATATTTATACCAGGTTGAGAAAGTGTTGCGAGAAGTTGCGATCGATGTTGCCGAGGGATATCAAGGCAATGAACTTGAGTTAGGAAGGAGAATTGTTTCCGAAAGCTATAAAGGTTTTACAAGATGGGGAGATAAATACAATGAATATCTTCAGATATTTTCTTATCTTAACAACGTAGTACCTGACGCCAAATATATTCTGATGTTTCGAGATCCATATGATGTTGCTTCATCTGTAATGGAGTGGGAAGGAGATCGCCCATGGCGTCCTCTTTCCGTTCCTGGAAATCTAACAAAGTGGGTGTCGTGGCATTCCGAAGCGATTGAGCAGATTACTGCTTTATCTAAGGAACGTTACCTTGTTGTTGAATATCAGCGCCTCTGTGAAGGCATTGAAAATGATCGGCTTTCTAATTTTATTGGAATTGAGATAGCGCCATATTTAAAAGAACTTGTTCCACGCCGTAAAAGAGTGGAACACCCTCGTCTAACCGAGGAAGTAAAGGAAGTTTGGGATAAACTCCAACGTATAAATTAGTCTGCAATAAGTACTTACAAGCATCACGCATCACCTCTTGCTATATCTACAAATTTTTAGGTGATTACTAATCCGTATTAAACCATTATATACAAATATGGGGAATTTGGTTGAAGGGAGAAAATATATGAATTACAGTGTTAGGGGCAATTTAAAGCCATATAATGAGATTTGGCTAGACTGTATTCAAAATAATTTGATGTCTATACTAATTTCATATGATAGTATTTTTGAATTATTACCTGCAACAATGAAATTCGAATATTGGAAAAAAAAAATCACAACAATTTGATTCACGGGATACATATAAGAGTTTATTGAAGCAAGGCTTATTTATTCCCAAGATTATTTATCAAACTGATCAGATAAAATCCTTCTTTAATATTGAAAAAAGGATTTTCCAGAATTCGAAAATTAATGGGATACATGAATTAATATGCGATGCATTCTCAGAAAATAAGTTTGTTTTTTTACACGTTGATCGCTTTTTTTTCTCATCAGGCAGAGAGACAGGAAAGTTACACTTTGTTCATCCGACTTTTTTATATGGATACTCTGAAGAACAGGGGACTTATACGGCAATAGAGGACTGTTTATCACCTGGTCATATGCAAAGCTATCAGATTCCAAAAGAAGTTGTTACAGAGTCGACGAAGTTTTTGTTACAACAAGGAAGGCAAGTTTGTTTCAGTGAAGTAACACCTCTAGAAAATAAAATCAAAAATAATGATTTTGGTAACTATGATCTAATGTTGGAAGAAATTAAAGATACGATTTCTTTAAGTGAAATAAGGTATGTAAAGGAATATGATCTATATTATCAGGTGGGTTTATCTGTATTAGATCAATATTTAGAAGAATATGAGGAGATTATTGGTAGTTGTGAGGATGTAAGTATTTTCTCGCTTCGGACAACTTCATTTGTACAAAATCACAAAAAAAATGGTCATATGCTGCTTAAAAGAATGCAAGATAAACCGAAATATAGAGATACCGGACTAATAAAATTTGCGGAAAGGTCTTTGGAACTAGCTTTGGAATGGGAGATTTTTAAAAATGTAATGATTAAAAATATGGTTTCCGGGAGTGATAAAAACGATCGTAAATCTAAGGAAAAGCTTCGTACTATTATTGATTTGGAATATAAACTTTTTCAAGGGATTTAAATAGTTGGTTTGAATGACATTGTGATAAATGACATTTAAGAATCAAGCTCAGGTGAGGTTAAAAAATATGGAGGTTTAGACGTAGTACTTTATTTTATATTTTTGTACCAGTTTAAAACGGACTTCACGAGCAAGTCGTAAGTAAGGAAACTTTACTAAACTGATCATCTCAAAATGTGCAGCCGAGTATGGCATTCTATTCAAAGGCAGAGAATATGCTTATTAAGTTTTTTAAAACCCGTTAATCTGTGTGATTTGATTAGATTAACGGGTCTAATCGAGCTGCAAAATTATTAGACAAGATCATAGTATCTGTCTTGAACCGTCCTTTTTATGTGTTTAAAAGTTAATTTTTATGACCATACTAAAGATACCCCAACCATGGCAGCCAGTCCAAGATTTGTTTCCACCTGAACGGAAACCTCAAGGAGACGCTCCGTTTTGGACAACCGAAATCATGTTAAATTCAATGCTAGGGTTTCACGTTCAGGCGCCCCATGTCGTGGTCTCCCTGGTTACTTTCCCCATTGGGAATCTGTCTAACCCGCTTTCGAGGCTGGCAGAAAGCACAAGGTACCAGTGAAGAAAGGGTCATGATTGATGCCACAATTGTGCGCGTTCATCAGCATGGATCGGCACAAAAGGGCGGCAGAGCAAGCAAACGATCGGACGATCCTGTGGTGGATTAAGCACCAAAATACATGCCTTTGTTGATGCGTTAGGCAATTTGCTTCGTTTCGAATTAACAGGCGGTTAAGCTCATGACTCCGTTAAGGGCTATGAACTTCTTCGATGAAGCAAGTATTGGCTAATCGAGCATATTGTACCAAGCGGTTCGAGCTTTTAGACGAGTAAGAAGCAATTTCAGTGATTCCAAGCAGAAGAATCGCCGAGAGATTCAACCTTATGATTGAGTTATATACAGAGAACGTCATTTATTAGAATGCTTTTTCAATAAAGTGAAAAATTATCGTCGTCTGGCCACTCGCTATGCTAAAATAGCGTGTACGTTGATTCTTAAAGGTATAAATTTGTATGTTGAATCTACTAAATTTTAAGTTTAACAATATTTGAATATCTTAAATAATTCAATAAAAAGTCTGAGTTAAACTAGCTTATGGTGCTATATGTTTAATGCTACATAATCTGGATTTAAGTATGATGTTTCTGTAGAAGAGTAGAAGGCGAAATGATTTTAATTTAAGTGAGTAGAGTATGTTAAATTGAGACTGTTATCTAATACTAGATAGTGGTTTTTTGTTGTATAATCAAGATTAAGATATTCATGCATAAAGATGCAAAGTGAGTTTCCGCTTTTTATCACTCATTATGAAAATCATTGAGCAATTCAAATTGAATAATAAATTTCTCTCAATAATTATGAAAATTTTTATTCATACATAAGTTTTTTTGATGAATCACTCTTACTAATTCTGACAACGCACAGATAGGAGCAATCGATTATAACGACAAACGTAGTAATTCTCCAAATTTACATTGTCTGGCTGAGCCACTGTTGCACCTCTTCAATGAAACGCCGCGTAGCTGGCGATAGATTAACCAAAGACGGGCAGGCCATGCCAATCGTGCGATAAGGATCTCCAGTGAGTGGCACGAGCGCGAGCGAATCAGTATGATTTTGAAGTACCATTTCCGGCAACAAGCTGATACCCAGACCATTACGGACCATCGCCATGATGGCTTGATCTTCTGCGACTTCATAGACGACATTGAGCTTGGCTGCATGCTGCCGGATCAGCCGTTCAATCTCGTTGTCTCCGCCCCATTTGGGCAGAATAAAGGGTTGCTCCAGCAGAATATCAAACGAAACAGATTCCTCTGAGGCAAGAGGATGGTCCAGAGGCAGGATGCACATCATCCTGTCTTTTTGCAATGGGATCGTCTCAAAAGGTGATGAATCGCCGAGGGACAGAAATCCGAGATCGATGGCACCTCCAGCCAGCCAGCCCTCAATCTCAGCATAATCGCCCTCCCACAGCTTGATCTCAATTCCGGGATGACGCAGACGAAACTGTTTCAGGATGCCTGGCAACCATTGTGTGGAGACACTGGCGAAGGTGCCAATACGCACCGTACCAATCTCCGCGCCGCGAATGAGGGAGATCTCCTGGTTCATGAGTTCCGTCCAGCGCAGAATCTCACGTGTGTATCCCAGAATGCGTTCGCCTTCAGCGGTAACCCGCACCCCGGAGCGGCCGCGATGGAGCAGTGAAAAACCACATTCTGTCTCCAGACTGGCGATGGCATGGCTGACGGCGGATTGGGTGATGTTTAATGCTTCTGCTGCTTTGGTGAGACTGCCATATTCCACAACGGTATTCAATATTTCGTATTTGATCAGTGACATGAACGGTTCCGTTCCTTCCCTCATTTAATGTATGAGTTTATTTCATATAATACATTATAAATATTCATTTTTATAATGCAAAGAGATCGTTTATACTTGCCAAGGCGAGTTAGTTTGACGCACGATCACACAGCTCAGAATACATAGAATGAAGGTTGAAGCAAGATGAATGGTGTACATGTTAATCAAGGTCAGGCAACAAGAAGAGCGGACATACAGATGCTGCTCGCAACGGTTATATGGGGATCATCCTACCTGTTTATGAAATCGGGCCTGGAGTCCATGCAAGAATTGAATCTGGTCGCATTTCGTTTTGGAATTGCCTTTATTGCGGCAGGACTTCTTTTTCATCGGCGGTTGTTTAACATGGATCGCAGAACACTTGTGGCAGGAGCTATTATGGGGACAGCTTTATTTGCTGCATTTGTATTCATCACCTATGGTGTGCAACGAACAACGACATCCCAAGCGGGATTCCTAATAAGTTTGGCCGTTATTTTTGTACCGATCCTGACGACCATCCAGCATCGTCGTATGCCGGACAAACGATTGACGCTCAGTATCCTGGTTGCAGTTACCGGGCTTGGCTTGCTGACGCTTCAGCATCAGCTGAGTCTGCACACGGGAGATATTCTGTGCATACTAGCAGCACTTGTGTATGCCATCTATATAATGATTGCTGGCAAGTTCACACCGAAGCATGATCCATTAACATTGGGGACAGTTCAATTAGGTGTTGCAGCGATGTGGGGAATTGCAGCTACATTTATACTGGAAACGCCACGTATGCCCGATACGGCTGAATCCTGGGCAGCGATTCTCGGCTTAGGTGTTTTATGTAGCGGCTTGGGGTATATTCTGCAGACACTCGCGCAGCGTCATGCCTCTCCTACAAGAACAAGTCTGATTTTTTCACTCGAACCACTGTTTGCAGCAGCATTTGCATTTACCTTTCAAGGGGAATCGCTAACGTTACAAGGATATGCAGGAGCAGCTTTGATGTTGGTTGGTGTTCTGATCACAGAGATCAAACTTCCACAGCCTATCTTCTGGCGTAGAAAACGCCCGGTTTTACAGTCGGAACTTGGGGATCAGGGAGCACCAGGCGTATAATTTGGGGATAAAAGGTCCTTTCGTCATCTTCTATGGAAGGTGGGGAGAGGGCCTTTTTTGGTTATGTCGCACACCTAGTGTAACTGATAAACAACTACCTAACAAAAACAGAATAACATAACCTTGTTTTGTTGATTTTTGTTTTTTATGCTACACTGAATGGAAAATTAGGAAAAACGGGTGAGTAGGATGGCCAAAAGAGTAACGATGCAGCAAATTGCGGATGCTGCGGGGGTGTCCAAATTCGCAGTCTCCCGTGCGCTGACGGGCAAGCCTGGTGTGAGTGAGCATACACGCGAGATGATTGTCAGAACGGCGGGGCAGCTTGGGTATTTCAGAACCGAACCGAAGCGTTATCCGGGCGAGACACAGATATCAGCGGCGATGAAGCCAGAAGCGGAGCGACAAGGTACGATATTAATTTTGTTTCCCAACATTCGTTCTCAGAATCGAGCTTCCTTATACTGGGGGCCTGTGTTTGATGGCATTTCTGAGAGGCTGAATGAGAAGGGTATGGATATTTTAACGCTGACAGAACCCTCTTCAGATCGGATGTTCTCGGTTCTTAATCCCGACGCAATTAGCGGAGTCATTACCGTGGGCACCATCTCGACATCGGTATTGCTGGAGATTTACAGACTGCGTATTCCGCTTGTCATGGTGGATCATGAAGACCCTGCCATATACGCAGACTCGGTTTTTACGGACAATATGAAATGTATGAAAGAACTGGTTCTCATGCTTGTTGGTAAAGGGTATAGAAGGTTCCAGTTTGCCGGGCAACTGCCCGATGCAGCAAGTTTTAGAGAACGCTGGCTTGGATATCGTACGGTGCTGGAAGAGAAGCAGTTGGAGGGGGAACAGCAAGAAGGCTTGCTGGGACCAGAGTATGATCAGATTCGGAGATCCGTTGCTGAAATGGAGCTGGAGGATATCCCTGAAGTTATCGTGTGCGCAAATGACCATACAGCTGTCATTGTCATTCAGGCACTCCAAAGTCGAGGCATTAAGGTGCCTGAACGCTGTGCCGTAACCGGATTTGACAATACCCAGACGGATGAACCCATTCTTGCTTCGGTACATATTAACAAAGAGAATCTGGGAACAAGAGCAGTAGATCAGCTATTGTGGCGGATCAAACACCTGGATGAACCTTATGAACGCAAGCTGATCTATTCGGAATTAATTATTCGTGATGAATATAACGCCAGTATACAGTAATGGGATATGAACTTATGGGCTCAATTTAACAATGATCATTAGGGTAAATGAAATTAGGTGAAAGACATGGAGAGGTTAGAGCTTCATGTCTTTTTGTTATGCAGAGATTGTTTAACAAATTAAATTACAAAACGGATTGACTATAAGAAGCATATCGTGTTAATTTTGTTTTGTAAGTTATTTGTTTTTATAATAACAAAACCTAACAAAATCATGTTTACCAACTCTAACAACAATGGAGGCTGTCATGAGCACAATACAATCACATGTTTTTCAGAATTGGACGTTCAAGGCTTGCGAAGATCAAGAGTGGATGCCGGCTCAGGTGCCCGGCTGTGTGCATACAGATTTGCTGAAGCTGGGCAAGATTCCAGATCCTTTTTATGGAACAAACGAGAAGGAAGTACAATGGATTGATAAGATAGATTGGGAATATCAGACAGAATTTGATGTTGCCGAAGGGTTGTTCTCGCAGGAACATCTGGAACTGGTGTTTGATGGTCTGGATACATATGCGGATGTGTATGTGAATGATGTGCATGTGTTATCAGCAGATAATATGTTCCGGGTATGGAAGGCGGATGTGAAGGCCGTATTAAAAGGGAAAGGCAACATTCTCCGAATACGTTTTCGGTCACCGATTCAGGAAGATCTGCCGAAGCTGGAGAAGCTCGGATATGCATTACCTGCATCGAATGATCAGTCCGATGTTGGCGGACTTGGCGATAAAAGAGTAAGTATTTTTGCACGTAAAGCCCCGTATCACTATGGTTGGGACTGGGGTCCGCGTTTTGTAACCAGTGGGATCTGGCGTGAAGCACGTCTTGAAGGTTGGACACAGGTACGAATCAATGATGTGTATATCCAGCAAAATGAAGTAAGCGCTACCTCAGCTTCATTAACGGCTGTTGTGGAAGTCGAGACATCCCAAGCGGTAGATACGATTATTCGTATCGGTGCAGATGGACAGAGATGGGAAAGATCCGTATCGCTACAACCCGGAACTCAGACTGTGGAGATTCCAATCTCCATTGACGAACCGAAACTGTGGTGGAGCCGTGGGCTTGGTGATCCGCATATGTACACCTTCCTTACCGAAGTGCTTCAAGGTGAGCGAGCTGTGGCTGAATCTACAGTGAAGACTGGGCTTCGTTCCATTCGGCTGGTACGTGACAAAGATGAAGCAGGAGCATCCTTTTATTTTGAACTAAACGGTGTTGCGGTCTTTGCCAAAGGGGCCAATCACATTCCAAATGATAGCTTCATCACTGAAATTACTCATGAACGTTATCGTCATGAGATTGTATCCGCAGCCGAGTCTAATATGAATATGCTGCGCGTGTGGGGTGGCGGAATCTATGAGCAGGATGTGTTCTACGAACTATGTGATGAATATGGAATCCTGGTATGGCAAGACTTCATGTTTGCTTGCAGCATGTATCCAGGAGATGAAGCGTTCCTGAACAGTGTAAGACATGAAGCCATTGATAATGTGAAACGTCTTCGCAACCATCCAAGTGTTGCACTCTGGTGTGGGAACAACGAGATTGATTCGGCGTGGGCGCACTATGTTGAGAATGGTGGTTGGGGTTGGAAAAAGGAATTTACTGCCGAGCAGCGTGAAAGCATCTGGGCCGATTACGAAGCCATCTTCCATGATCTGCTGCCAGAAGTCGTTGAAGCGTATGCTCCAGGTGTGGATTACTGGCCTTCCTCACCACTGGTATCACTGACAGGGGATGAGACGCAGCATGCGCACCCATCCACAGCTGAAGGGGATATCCACTACTGGGGTGTGTGGCACAATGTAGAACCATTCGAGAACTACAACGTGCATGTGGGTCGTTTCATGAGTGAATACGGATTCCAGTCTTTTCCGGAGTACAAGTCAGTACGCACTTACGCAGAAGAAGAGGATCTGGCTCTGGAATCGGAAGTCATGCTGGCTCATCAAAAGAATGGGGCAGGCAATCGTCTGATCAAACAGTACATGGATATGTACATGCATGAATCGAAGGACTTCCCATCGTTCCTGTATATGAGCCAGGTGCTTCAGGCGGAAGCGATGAAGACAGCCATTGAAGCGCACCGTCGCCGCAAACCATTCTGCATGGGCACACTTTACTGGCAAATGAATGATTGCTGGCCGGTAGCTTCATGGGCAGGTATGGACTACCTTGGTCGCTGGAAAGCATTGCAATATTATGCGAAACGCAGCTTCAGCGATGTGTTGGTATCGGTAGATGGAACAAAAGAAGATACAACAGATATATATATCATCTCGGATCAATTACAACCTGTAAAAGGGCAGTTACAGATTCGTTTGCTCGGGTTCGATGGAACGGTGCATCGTGATGAAACACATGACGTGACCCTGGCACCTAATACAGGTGAACGAGTGCTGTCATTACGTAACGCGGAGTGGCTTGAAGGTCATGATACAGCTAACACGCTGCTGCGCCTGGATCTGAAACAGGAAGGTGCGGCGAATATCGTACAGGAACACTATTTTGTACCGTCCAAAGACCTTACTCTGCAGCCTGCAAACATCAATGTAAGCGGGGGAGCGGATGAGAACGGCGTTCATCTGGTACTGGAAAGTGACGTGCTTGCTAAACAGGTATGGCTATCTTCGGATGTGGAGGGTGTCTTCTCGGATAACTTCTTCGACTTGATTCCTGGCATTCCGGTGAAGGTGCAGTTCACTTCCAGAGAGGGATTGCAGTCTAATGATGTGATATTAAATCCGGGACCGATCGAGGTTCGATCCATGATTGATTTTATTCGTTTGACCTAGAAGACACGGTTGGAGTCTCTCGTAAGAGAGATTTCAACCGTTTTTTTTTATTGAAACCTGACCTCATTTATATATCGTAATGGTTTCGTAATACTTCGCTTAGAGAATCGTAAGCAATCTTGCTTATTGTAATCCATGTAAGTAATAAACGAATGGAGAGTGATAAGAATGATGAAAACAAATAAGAGCAAAAAAGCGATGGTAGCAGCGGTATTGATGATGTCTATGGCCTTTTCTGGATTGGCAAGTGCTGCAGATATAAAAACAATTAAAAAGGATGGCATGGAGCTTGTTCAATTGAGACAGGCAGCCAAAATGTATGATTACAGCATTATGTGGGACAGCAAGGATAGATCTGTAACTTTGATGTATATGGGCAAAATGGACGACAAGATGATGAAAGACGATAAGATGATGGAAGACGACATGATGATGAAAGATGACAACATGATGGAAGACACGATGATGCCTGCGGGAAAAACGATTAAATTGTGGATTGGATCGAAAAAAATCATGGTAGACGGTATGCAAGTTAACTTGAAATCGATGCCTGTCATCCATGAAGGGAATTCTTATGCGGCTGAGTCTGTAATTAAACAGTACATGATGCCAGCCATGGGAATGAAGTAATTTAAGGGCTAAGCATCGCCATCACCATATGATATGATTGGCTCAAATGTATTTTCTGGAATATGGGGTGGGTTTGTTTGAATGAATGTGTACTGGTTGCTGATGATGATACAAATATTACCGACGTTTGTCGCAGATATCTGGAACGGGAAGGTTATCTCGTCGTGACGGCCAAGGATGGTCTGGAGGCTATAGAGCTGTGGCACAGCCAAACGCCAAGCTTGATTGTGCTCGACCTGATGATGCCACATAAGAATGGTTGGGAAGTTTGCAACGAGATTCGGCAAACTGAGGATGTGCCCATTGTAATGCTGACGGCCCGGGGTGAGGAACAGGATCGTCTGATGGGACTGACGATGGGGGCGGATGATTATCTGACCAAACCTTTTAGTCCGAGAGAACTTGTTTTGCGTGTGAAGGCAATCCTGCGGAGAATGCGAATTGCGCAGGCATCACCTGTTACAACATCTGAATATACGATCAATTATGAAGGGCTTACCATTGATTTTACCAAGCGGGAAGTACACATCAGCGGGCAGGCCATTGAATTGACAGTTACGGAGTTTGAGATGTTGTATTTGTTGGCAAGTCACCCGGGCCAGGTATTCTCCCGTAACCAGATGTTAAGCAAGATTTGGGATTTTAGCTATGAGGGAGATACAACAACGGTGACTGTACATGTTCGGAGATTACGAGAGAAGATCGAACAGAATCCTTCTGATCCAAAATATATTAAAACAGTTTGGGGTATAGGCTACAAGTTTGCGGGTGGCAGTTCATGAAACTTCGCACGTACTTGGTATTGTCCAGTCTCACAGGCATTGGCGTATTATTAATTTGTTTGTTCATCAGTTATTCCAAAATGCTGCTTACGATTGAACAATTGTATTGGTTATCGGCTATAACGGCAGGGGTAGGCTTACTTTCGTTTATTCTTCAATATTTGCTGACCAAGCCATTAGAGAAATCAATTGCGCGAATTACACAGCAGACAATACGCATTGCCGAAGGGGATTTCCATACGGAAGTCCCTCTCATCGGTACGCAGGAATTTAAGCTCCTGGCACAGCAATTTAACGAGATGAGTTCCGAGCTGAAGGAAAGCTTTGATCATCTGCATCACTCAGAAACCGCGAGACGAGAGTTGATCGCCAATGTTTCCCATGATTTACGGACTCCATTGGCATCCATTCAGTCATTCGTCGAAGCGTTGGAGGATGATGTCATTCAGGATAAAGAAACCTTTCAACGTTACCTGAACACGATACGACTTGAGACGAAGCGTTTAGGAGGGCTTATTCAAGATTTGTTTGAATTATCCAGCCTGGAAGCGCAAGGGGAGGTATTTGACCCTCAGCCTTGTCACGTTGATGAGTTGCTGCTCAGTACGTTGGAGAGTTTTTCGTTTCATCTCGCCGAAAAAACGCTGAACGTTGAAATCGATTTGCCCGATAAATTACCAGCCGCGGTCATGATGCCTGCACAAATGAAGCGGGTCCTTTCCAATTTGCTGCAAAATGCCATTCAATACTCTCCTGTTGAAGGAAAAATCATTCTAGCTGCCGAAGAGAAGGGGCCGTTTATACAAATTTCAGTTACGGATGAAGGGGAAGGCATTGAAGCCGAGGAAACTTCACGTATATTTGAACGTTTTTATCGAATTGACAAATCACGCAGCAAGAGTAATGGGGGGGCCGGGCTTGGCCTTGCCATCGCTCAATCGATTGTGGAACTCCATGGTGGCGAGATCGGGGTTCAGAGTACAAAAGGAGAAGGAAGCTGCTTCTGGTTCACGCTTCCGATCTACGTCAGTCGTTAACCTTGTTTATCAAACGTAGTATTTATTCAGGTGGTGAATGACTTGACCAGTGATTTGGTTTTTCTTATCGGGGTTTTTGGTGCAGGATTGTTATCGTTTTTTGCGCCATGTATTCTGCCGCTGATCCCGGTATATGTGTCTTATCTATCCGGAAGCATGGTCAACGGTACGAATCAGCAGCAGCCTGACACCCATTCGGTTCGGTTGCGGTCCACACTTGTTTTGCGGACATTTTTATTTGTTCTTGGGCTGTCCCTGGTATTTGTTTTACTCGGTTTTGGTTCTGGCATCGTTGGTAATTTGATCTCAAGTCCTGTGTTTATTGCGATCTGCGGAGCCATCGTGGTGCTTTTTGGGATTTATCAAACCGGGTTGATCCGACTATCCTGGCTGGAACGGGAGAGAAAGCTGTCAAACGATCATGCCAGACGAGGAGGGTATGTTGGAGCGTTCCTGCTGGGTCTGACGTTTAGTTTTGGCTGGACGCCTTGTATCGGGCCTGTGCTGGCGGCCATTCTTGGTATCGCCGCAGGAGAAGGCTCTCCACTGTATGGCGGGTTTCTCATGTTCCTGTATACCCTTGGGTTGGCGATTCCTTTTCTGATTCTGTCCGTTTTTTCGGAATATGTTATGAAGCGGATACGTCGTTTATACAGGTACATGGGTGTCATCAAAATAACCTCCGGCTGTATTCTTATTGTAATGGGACTATTGTTAATGACAGACCGACTAAACAGCTTGGTGACCTGGTTTCAATAATCATTGGAGGAATTTGGTATGAAGATGGCACGGAAATGGATAGTAACTGTAATCGTATTTGCTGGAGTCCTGTTGATCTTGAGCGCATGTGAATCACAGCAAACTGAATCCGAACAAACGGGGTCATCATCAGCCCCAGCATCAACATCAGATATGAGTTCGTCAACCATAATGAACAAGGGAGAGACGGCTCCGGAATTTTCATTGCGTGATCTGAAAGGAAACACGGTTGGACTTTCTGATGTTCAAGGCAAGAAAGTGTATGTGAAATACTGGGCTTCCTGGTGTTCCATCTGCCTTGCGGGTTTGGAAGACCTGAATAATCTGGCTGGTCAAAACAATGATTTTCAAGTCATTACGATTGTGACGCCGGACTACAAAGGAGAGAAATCCTCTCAAGCGTTTACCGAATGGTTTGACCAACAGCCATATGATAACATAACTGTTCTTTTGGATGAGAAAGGTGTATGGGCCAAGGAATTTGGTGTAAGAGCGTATCCTAGTTCCTTTTATATTGGCTCTGATGGTATTTTAGCGAAATCGCAGCCAGGGCATGCATCCAATGAACAGATCATGGAATCATTACAAGAGATTTTGTGAGAAGGGAGGAAGTGTCATGAAAAGGACGCTGCTGGGCCTGTGCCTCCTTGTTATAGCGATAGTTGTGTCTGCTTGTGGAAACAGGGGTGAGAGCCATTCAGCTTCATCTTCGATATCCACTCAACCTGTCAAGGCATCGAGTGTCTCCGAGGAAAACCTGAGTAACCTGTACTTGGCAGGAGGCTGTTTCTGGGGTGTAGAGGCATATATGGCTCGTATTCCGGGGGTTCAGGATGTGACTTCCGGTTATGCCAACGGGGAAGGAGAGAATCCAACCTATGAGGATGTTATTCGCGGGGACCAAGGGTTTGCGGAGACTGTTCATGTAAAATATGATCCGCAGCAAGTATCTTTGAAGAAATTGCTTGAATCTTATTTTCGAGTTATTGATCCTACCAGCTTGAATAAGCAGGGCAATGATCGTGGCATTCAGTATCGGACAGGAATATATTATACGTTGCCTGAAGATGCCAAAATCATTGAGCAAGCTGTAGAGGCAGAGCAAGAAAAATATGACCAACCCATCGTAACGGAAGTAATGCCTCTGCAGAATTATTATTTGGCGGAGGAGTACCATCAGGATTATTTGGAAAAAAATCCGAACGGATATTGTCACATTGATATGACTGTCCTGGATGACCTGGAGATTGGAATTGATCCCGCTCAATATCCACGTCCAACAGATGAACAATTAAAGGAACGATTAACAGACGAACAGTATGCGGTTACGGTAAACAATGATACGGAGCATGCGTTCAGTAACGAATATTGGGATAATGAGGAGCCCGGTCTGTATGTGGATATTGCAACGGGAGAGCCGTTATTCACCAGTCGAGATAAGTATGATTCCGGTTGCGGGTGGCCGAGTTTTACAAAACCGATTGTACCTGAGGTTGTTACCTATACAACGGATACGAGCTTTGGTATGGATCGCACGGAGGTACGAAGCCGGGCAGGTGACATCCACCTCGGTCATGTGTTCGATGATGGTCCCGAAGATCGCGGCGGCAAACGTTACTGTATTAACAGTGCATCGATCCGGTTTATTCCGTTAGACAAGATGGAGGAAGAAAGATACGGGTATTTACTGTCATTTATCGAGTAGAGAAGGGCAGCTGACTTTATCAAAACATAATAAGGCCATAATTTTAGAACGGTTGAGATCTCTCTATAAGGGATTTCGACCGTTTTTTATTTCGCGGCATCTAACAAAAATGGAGGTAGGCTTCTAAGATGGTTCCATCATTGCTATAATTGATAATCATTATCAATTATAGGTGGGTTTTTAGTCACAATGCCAGGGTATTGTGCATGTTTGAGCGCTTAGGAGAGGGAGTTTATATGGGAATTCAGAATGACATCAAGCTGTGGGATCAGGTACAGGTTCGCGTGCTAGATGTGCGTCTTATATCACTCGCAACACACGAGTTCATACGCAATTATGTGTTACCGACGAGTGCATTTGTGTATGTTCGAGGCAGGGGGCAGGTCTGGCTGGATGAAGAGGTGTGGACTACAAGCCAGTTCTTGCTGCTGCATGGGGGGAAAGGAAGACGTCTGACACTTGAAGCGACAGGGGTTATGGAGGTACATCTGATTTTGTACAAATCAACCTTGCCCTCCAATGTGCTTGTGGAGTACCGAATGATGTTGAACCAGCGTAATCTGTTTGAAGAGTCCTGGGCGACAGTGCCGGATCATACACTTGAGTTGCGTGAGCTTGTGCGGAATATACATGAATGCTGGTCAGGGCAGGAGCAAGTGGGCAAAATTCAGGTCAAAGTGTATTTTTTTCAACTGGTACAGCTTGTATTGTTACAGCGGAGTCGCATGTTTAACGAAGTTCAACAGCCTTCGCTTACCGATCAGGTTTTGCGATATATCAAAGCTCATTACCGGGAATCCATCTCACTTGATTGGCTTGCCCAGTCCTTGAGTTACAGTCCGCAATATTTATCACGCAAATTCAAGGAACAGACGGGATGTACACCGACAGAATATGTGATTCGGTTACGAATGAGTGAGGCAAGGAGTCTGCTTGCGTCCACAGAAGCTTCATTACAGGAGATTGCTGCGTATGTGGGTTATATGGACCCGTTTTATTTCAATCGTATATTCAAAAAAGAGACTGGTATAACACCGGGGCAATATCGGTTGAAGCAGCAGGAAAACTCGAAATCAGTTTCGAAAAGTACATTAAATGCAACAAATGAATCCATTGTAACAGAGGGAGAGGAACGTTATCCTTTAATTGATGATGATAATCATTATCGATATGAGGGAGATGAGGAAATCAACATGTTTAACCATTTTAAATCAGCGATTATGTCGCTTGCGCTTGTACTCACATTGAGTGCTTGTGGAACAGCCCAACAGGGGGCAGAAACATCCGAAGTTGCGGCTGAACCCGAACAACCGGCAGTCGTGGAAACTCAAATGGTGAATACGACCTTTGGCGAGGTAGAAATTCCTGCACATCCGGAGCGAGTTGCTGCCATAGATTATCTGGGAACGGTGCTTGCTCTTGGTGTCAAACCGATTGGTGGAGGCCAATTTCTAATGAACAGTCCTTATCTGGAAGGTCACATGGATGGTCTTGAAACGATAGGGGATTCCGTTGAACAATTGATGGAGCTGGAGCCGGATCTCATTATTACATTGAATCCGGACAAGGCCGCTTATGAGAAATACAGCAAGATTGCTCCAACCGTTTCGATCGCATCCATCACTTTCCCAACACTGAAGGACGAAGTAAACTATTTCGGTAAAGTCCTTGGCAGAGAAGCGGAAGCAGAGAAGTGGCTGGCTGATTTCGATGAGGAGATTGCCAAAATTAAGCAGGAGGTGCAGAGTGTTGTTCCAGCTGACGCTACATTCTCCGTTATGCAGGAATATGATCGCCAAGTCTTCATTTTTGGTAATCAGTCGGGCCGGGGAGGACGTAACATCTACGAATTGCTTGGATTGCAAGCACCAAAGAACATTCCATCCGAGTTGATGCAGGGCGCTTATCATGAATTCTCCATAGAACTGCTCTCGAAATATGCCGGAGATTACATTGTGCTGACCAGTAACTCTCAGCTGAAAGAGCTTCAGGCTGATCCAATCTGGGGTTCATTGCCTGCTATCAAAAATGGAAAAGTGTACATATGGACGGAAGAGCAATCCTGGTTCCGTGACCCTATCGCCTTGTTGAAACAGACACAGGATCTCGCTGAATGGATTATTGGACTTAATACACCGTCTAAGTAAGAAACTTCAAAAAAACCGTGCCGCCCAGTTTGCTGAGCAGCACGGTTTTCATATTTTTATGTAGGACTGAACAGTAGAAGGGGACTAGCTGTCTGTACGGAGAAGAAATAGCGGTGTGATTGCCGTATAAAAGATATTGGTTATTGTTTCTTTTGTTCGTTTTGAATTTCTTGCAGATCCTCCAGTTGTAGTGAGAGGTCATTCTCGGGGTTTGCGCTCACGATGACTTCCGATTGTGATTGTTGCTGACCTGGCTGGTTCGACTTGGCGGCAGGTTTGATTACGTAGAGACTTTGAACGGAGTTGAGCAGGCTGGCAGGGGTATCTTCATACGTTTCCAGGAAAAGCACATAGTCTTTGGTAGGAATCAGCTTGAGGTTGTCATCATTAATAATCTCGGTGTTACCTAATTGTCCGCCAAGTTGCTTCACTTCAATGTGTTCCCCGGCAGTGTAACTGCCCTTATAGGATTCAGCGACCTGAATCGTGTGGATCGTATAGATTTTGTCAAAAGAAGACGGCTCTCCGCCCGGATTGGACGCGGAGTTTAACTCGTTTTCATTAGCAGCATCAGTAACTTGTACAATATCGTTTAAAGCTTCCACACGAGTCTCAATAACACTGCCTTTCACAATTGTATTTGCTCTCTCGGATAGGTCGCCAATGCTGGCATAACTCGGGTAATCTTCAGAAGCAATAATGGTCATGGGTGCATCGGATGGGGACGCGGTAGGTGTGACAGAAGAACATCCAACAGCAGATAAAATGAAAATGGAAGAGAGAAGCAGCGTTAATACTCGATTTTTGTTCATGGACAGGAATCCTCCTTGGATTTTTGGGATAAGTTCGTAGCGGATTAGTACTTGGATCTTACGTTATTGATATCAAAAGTTTGGGGTTGGGTCATGGAATTGCGGTTGCGGGAGTAAGACATAATGGAAGGACTGCTTGTTGTTGGGTTGTCACCGAGCCAGATGGAGTGACCGAGTTCGTGGACAAATACGCTTTGAATGAAGTTGGATAAGTTGGTCGCGTCAGGGGTGATTGTGGATGCATTGAGTTCGATGCGGAAGCTTACGACTTGACTGCCGGATACGGAGGCGTAGTTGACACCATATGCTGTATTATTGAAGTTTCCTGCGGTGATGGTGTTTGGGGAGTTACTTGTTTTGGTGAATTTAACTTTGGCACCTGCATTGTTCCAGTTGGTAAGGGAAGCGTCCATGGGAGTCTGCCATGCGGAGGCGTAATTATACGTACGAATGGGGATGGTGGTGCTGGGATAACCGTAGGTTAGAAAGGTTGCCGCATAGATGGTACTGCCAAACATCGCAATCGCTGAGAACAACATGATGCTCATCAAAAACTTCCTTTTCATACTTAAAACCTCCAATAAATGTATTTTAATCTCTATTATAGTAACAAGTAATATTGGAGTTGGAATGAGTCCGAGGTCGTTGTTTTTGTCGTGAAAAACATAAAATATATCTTGATTAGACCATAATGGTGTCAAAATAAGTCATTTTCTGTTTGATATGCATGCATAATTTCCCTGAAATAACAAACAATACGTTCAACTTCTCACAGGGAAAGGTAGTGCTTGAGCATGTGCAACCGTTTTTCATTGGCAGCCGATTTGGACGAGGTCAGAGATCATTTCAAGATTCAGCGGGTGATGTATTATTACAAAAACCGATACAATATCAGCCCAACCCAGCATACGCCGATTATTTTGCATCAGGATGGTGAGCGTGTATTGGATGAGTTTAGATGGGGGTTCATTCCATTCTGGGGTCGTGATGCCGTTAACGCGAACCTCATGACGGTACATGAGAATCCTTCCTATTACAAACTGGTAGAGACCAAGCGCTGCGTCATTCCCTGCAATGGATTATATTACTGGCGGCAAGAGGGCAAGAAAAGTTATGCGGTTCGTGTTGTCATGCCGGATCGCGGTCTGTTCGGCATTGCTGGGTTATACGAGGTGTGGAGAGATACACGGAAAGAGCCGCTTCGTACCTGCACGATGCTTATGACAGGCGCAAATATGGTTACACGTGAGTTTGGTAGCAAAATGCCAGCCATTCTCTCCGAAGAAGAGATCAACACCTGGCTTGACCCGGCTAATACACGGGTGACTCAGTTGTTACCGCTATTGAAATCGTATAATAGTACAGAGATGAATCTGTATCCAGTCACCCCAATGGTCGCCAACGATGAACATGATTGTTACGAATGCGTGGAAGAGATGGATCAGAAGCTGGCTTACGTTCGGAGTTTCTGAATATCCTTTGGATGATGTGAAGAAGATGAAGAGGGCTGAGAGTCTGGAGACACTCTGCTCTTTTTTTCTTTCAGAAAATGAAAAGTTGCAATTGCAGTGAAACGTAACTATAATCATTACAGTAAGTGAACGCACATATCCATATATCTATTAAAAGAGATATTTATAATCAGGAGGGAACCACGAATGAATCCAAAGTTTAACCAGATGTTTGAACAAGTTTCACTGCCGACTGGTATTACACTGAAAAACCGTATCGTGCTCGCTCCCATGACTCATATGTCCTCGAATGCTGATGGTACGATATCTGACGCTGAACTTGCTTATTATGCACGTCGCACCGGTGGTGCTGGCATGTCGCTTACGGCTGTAGGGCATGTAACAGAGCATGGCATTGGTTTCCCAGCTCAGTTTGGCGTATATGATGATCGCTTCATTCCTGGCCTGAAACGATTGGCTGACACCATGAAACAACAGGGTTCCGTTGCCGTGTTGCAAATTTTCCATGCGGGCCGTCTGACACCTGAACAAGCTGTACCTGCGGGTCAAGTGGTTGCTCCTAGTGCGGTTGCGAGTGAGCGTCCAGGATCGCCTGAACCTAGAGAATTGACGGATGCCGAGATTACTTCCATTATTAAAGACTTCGGGGAAGCGACACGTCGTGCAATCGAAGCCGGATTTGATGGTGTTGAGATTCACGGTGCTAATGGTTATCTGATCCAGCAATTCTTCTCCCCTCATTCCAACCGACGTGAAGACCGTTGGGGCGGTAGCGTCGAGAAACGTCTTACTTTCCCGCTTGCTGTAGTGGATGAGATTCAGAAAGTTGTTGCCGAACATACCAAACTGCCGTTCATCATTGGATACCGTTTCTCCCCGGAGGAACCGGAAACACCGGGACTCACAATGGAAGATACGTATGCACTGGTGGATGCGCTTAAAGATAAAAACCTGGATTACCTGCACGTTTCCCTGAACGAATTCTGGTCCAAGCCAAGACGTGGCGAGGCAGATACACGTTCAAGAATGGAATTCATCCTGGATCGTGTGAACGGCAAATTGCCTGTGATTGGCGTAGGTTCGATTCATACGGCAGATCAGGCCGCTGAAGCGCTCCAAACGGGGGTACCTCTGCTGGCTATTGGACGTGAACTGATTATCGAGCCGGATTGGGTCGAGAAAATCGAGAGCGGACGTGAAGAAGATATCGAGACGATTCTGACCAAATCGGATCAGGAACGTCTGGTTATCCCTGACGGATTGTGGAATGCAATCATCCACACGCCAGGCTGGTTCCCTATGGCAGAAGATAAATAAGATACACTTCAGAACTGGAATGGAGGGGGCGAAAGCTCCCTCTTTTTGCACATGGTCCAGATTCTTCTTGTCATCGCTCTGTGGTATGATGGATGAACAGGATCAACTGGATAATCAACGGTTTGGAGTGAAGGAATATGCTCGTAGCTGAACGGTATGAGAAAATAGTGGAATGGGTGGATACGCAAGGCAGCATGCGTGTGACCGAACTTAGTGAGCGCTGCGGGGTGACGGAAGAGACGATTCGTCGTGATCTGGACAAGCTCGAACAGGCGGGCAGGCTCAGACGGTCCCATGGCGGGGCGGTCAGCGTAAAATACAAGGATGAGTTACAGTCGGAGATTCCGTATCCGGAACGGGCTGTAGCCCATGCAGAAGAGAAGCTCAGAATTGCAAGCGAAGCGGTGAAAATGGTGGAATCCGGCGACCGGATCGCCTTGGATGCAAGTACAACGGCGTGGTATATGGCGGCAGGATTGCCAAACATTCCACTGACGGTATTAACCAACTCGATTAAGGTCGCCGCTGAGCTGAGTAACAAGGAGCAGATTCGTGTGATTGCCACAGGTGGGCAATTGGCTTCGAAGTCACTGTCTTTTGTAGGACCACTGGCGGAACGTTCGCTTGATGCCTATCATGTGGATAAAGTATTCCTGTCTTGTAAAGGTGTACATCTGACCAAAGGTATCAGTGAATCCAATGAATTACAGGCTTTGGTGAAGCAGAAAATGATCCATATTGCGGATGAGGTCATTTTACTTGCAGATTCCAGCAAATTTAACATACAGGCGTTTACCAGAGTTGCTGAGATGAGCAGTGTGGGCAAAGTGATTACAGATCAGGGCGTAGATGAAGAGCACGTTAGCGCATTGATTGAGCAGAATATTACGTGTATACGTGTGTAAACAAGAAAGGAATGAATGTCATGAAACATCCTTTTCATCTGAAAGCGGTATGGAATGGTGGGCGTAACAGTGAGGGAACAATCGATGCAGGTGGGTTAAAAACGGTCATATCGATTCCGCAGGAGATGGGCGGACCCGGTACGGGAACTAACCCGGACGAGATGCTGCTGGGTGCAGCCTCCACTTGTTACCTGATCACGCTGGCAGCGATGCTGGAGCGTTCGGATATTACGCCGGATGAATTGACGCTTGAATCGGAAGCAACGGTAGATGTTACGAATAACGTATTTACGTACGAACGGATCGTACATAGACCCCGGATTGTACTCAGCCAAGATGCTTCAGAGGCGGATCTGACCAAGGCTGAGCGCTTGGCTCATAAGGCTGAATCTTCCTGTATGATCTCCCGAGCGGTGGCAGGTAATGTCCAGATGGAGACACAGCCGGTCATTGTTACTACAGGAGCTAACGCGGTGTGATATACTGAAGAATAGACAATTCAAATTGTCATTTGTGTAAAATAAGGAGTAATTCGGTATGAACACACAGAAGCGCAAGACTAACCGCTGGGCACGTTTAACACGTGCTATGAAGCTGAATTTTCTCAAATTGTTACGTGCTCCCGGAGGTGCCCATAAAGTATCTACCGGATTTGCCATAGGGTTCGGACTGGAACTGATCGTGATCTCGACCGCTTCCCTGATATATCTCGTATTTTATCCGATTGTGCGACTGTCTGGGGGTTCGGTGCCAGCAGCGATTGTTGGTAATGTGATCGGGAAACTTACGTTTTTACCTATTATTCTGATGCCACTCGCCAAACAAATTGGCTCATGGATATTGCCTGCTCACAGCATGGGACAGGGACTGGTACACGAGAGTGCATTCATGGAGCTGTTTCGCGGAAACTGGTCGGCCGTGAGTGAATTGTTGCTTGGTGGATTGGATATTCTGGCAGGCATGTCCGTATTTGGTGTCATTCTGGGTGTGGTTTCGTACTTTGTCGTAAAATTCTTCTACGTCAGAGCGCTCAACCGGCGTTATGAACGCCGGCTGGAGAAACGCCGACAAGCGGATAGCGCTTCGGTATCACCTCCGGTATTAATCAGGAAGCCATCACAATCATAATGGGCAGCATCAACATGGATGCAGCTGTGGTCCACAGAATGCAGCGGGATACAAACTGCGGAGAAGCATTGAACTGTTCAGCCAAAATAACGGCGTTCACTGCGGTCGGCATCGATGCCAGGATCAGCAGCACACTGAACAACGTACCTTCGACCTGAAGCGCGGTCAGTATCAGCCAGGACAGGATCGGCGCAGCTGCGAGACGGACTACAAGCCCGGTCCAGAAAGCTCGGCGTACATTGGGCAGCCAAGGTGCCGTTGCACCTTTTGGTCTGAGCATCTGTGCTCCCAGAATGGCGAGAACGACAGGAGAGTAGCCCGCAGCCAGCATGGAAATCCCTCCATCCAGCGCTTCAGGCAGGCTCAGATTGGACGCACGCAGCGCAATGGCGATGCCAGCAGCATAGATGGATGGCATGCGGAAAACGGATAGAATCGCATCTTTCACCGTGAATTCGGATCGCGCGGCAAAAAAGATACCTACCGTATTAACAATGATCATCTGTCCAATGACGTAGACGGAAGCCTTGTCCAGTCCAAGCTGACCAAAGGCAAGCAGTACAAGCGGGAGCCCGTAATTCACGCAGTTCGTAAACGTGGAGACGAGGGTGAGGCCCGCTTTTTCGCTTGCACCCAGACGGAAAACCCGGCTTAACAGCTCGGCGAGTGCCCACAGAGCAATCAGATTAATAATAGAGAACCAGAACGTGCTGGTGACGTCCGTCCAGGTAATCTCGGCATGCAGCAATGTATTGAAGATGAGCGCAGGGCTCAAAATATAAAGGGAAAAGGTCGAGAGCGACCGGGTATCCCAATTCTTGAAGCGTTTTAACAGAATACCTCCAATCACGGGAAGTGATATCGGCAGGAACACATGGTATAACGTGAGTAAAAATGAGTGAAGCAATGCAACTCAGTCCCTTCTGGATGAAAAACCTATCTTATCATAGCAGAAGATGCACCTCATATGAATGGATTTCAGTATGATGATGTGTAGTAATCGCCTTGCTTAACTAAGGATTTCCCTGATGTGCAGCGACAGCGGATTGCTATTTTGATATGGCAGATTTATTATAGAAGAGGTGCAACAAGATTACATACACATAGAGGAGGAAACTGTAATGAGTGAATCAAAACGCTTGCTCGTACTTGCTGGCTCTTACGCCGAAGCGGAAAATGAGGGCATTTATGCATATGAATTGAATGAGGATACAGGCAGCTTGTCCAAGCTTGACGGCATCGCGGGCGTGAAAAACCCAACGTTTGTCAACGTGGATGCTGAAGGAAACAAACTGTATGCGATTGGTGAAACAGCGTCAGCTGAAGGCAACAAAATGTCTGAAGCTGTAGCTCTGAGCATTGATCCTTCTACAGGAAAATTAACGTTGCTGAACCGGAATGACTCCATTTCAGCACCACCATGTCATATCCAGCGTGATCCTTCCGGCAAATACTTGATTCTCTCCAGCTACCACGGTGGTCTGGTAGGTCTGCAAGCCTTGACGGATAACGGTGAAGTTGGAGCGCTTCTGGACGAGAAGAAACATGAAGGACAAGGTGCGCATCCTGAGCGTCAGGACAAGCCACATGTTCACTCCGCATTCTTCAGCCCGGATGGTAAATACATGATGGTACAGGATCTGGGTGCGGATAAAATCGCGATTTATTCCATTGATGCAGACAAAAATGAACTTGTGCTGCACAGTGAAACCAAAACACATCCGGGAGCAGGCCCACGTCACTTGGCGTTCCACCCGAATGGTCAATTCGCCTATGTCATCAATGAAGTGGATTCTTCCATTACTTCGTTCAAATATGATGCAGCAGCGGGCACGTTGACTGAATTGTCTACTGTATCCACACTGCCTGATGGATATGATGGCAAAGAGAATACAACAGCTGAAATCACGGTTTCCAATGATGGACGTTATGTATATGGTTCTAACCGTGGACATGACAGCATCGTTGTATTTGCAGTAGATGCAGACAAAGGTCACCTGACACTGGTTGAGCATGTATCTGCTGAAGGTGAGCACCCGCGTCACTTTGCGCTGACACCTAACGGCAAATTGCTGATCGCAGCTAACCGCGATACCAACAACCTCGTGACATTCACGGTGGATCAGGAGAGCGGACGTCTGAAATACACTGGTCACAGCACAGGTGTATCCAAGCCGGTATGCGTGAAACCTGTATATCTGTAAAATGATAATTTTCTGAACAGCCCTGGCTGGATTGAAAATGATAAAGATAAAGACCCTGCCATGTGGCGGGGTCTTTTATATTGAATATCTAATGGGATGATTAGGCTGTTGTTCTGCTGTAGCGTGCGGATTGGAACACAGGATTAATCCTATATTTGATTCACCTAACAACGAATAATTACCAATAGTATCGCCCAGGTAACTACCCCACTTCAAAGTGCGTACTTCCTGAATGGATAGTCAGGGTCTACAATGAGTGAGTAGCCAAAACAAACACTGCATGCATCTGAACAGACAAATAGGTGCAAGCTAAATATCTAATTATTATTTTTACAGGAACGACTCATACTTGAACAACAAAGGAGAAATAAATGATGAAATTGCAATTGGCGCTCGACTTGGTAAATATCCCTGAAGGTATCGCACTGGTTAAAGAGGTTGAACAATATATTGATATCGTTGAGATTGGTACTCCAATCGTTATTAATGAAGGTTTGCACGCGGTAAAAGCGATGAAAGAAGCATTCCCTAATCTGCAAGTTCTTGCAGACCTTAAAATCATGGACGCTGGTGGTTATGAAATCATGAAAGCAGCTGAGGCTGGTGCGGATCTGATCACTGTGCTTGGGGCAACCAATGACAGTACGATCAAAGGTGCAGTAGCAGAAGCGAAAAAACAAAACAAACAAGTTCTTGTGGACATGATCAACGTGCCTAACCTTGAACAACGTGCTCGTGAGATTGATGCGCTTGGCGTAGATTACATCTGTGTACACACAGGTTATGACCTGCAAGCTGAAGGACAAAGCCCGTTCGAAGATCTGCAAACGATCAAAGCAGCTGTGAAAAATGCTAAAACTGCTGTTGCTGGTGGAATTAAACTGGAAACATTGCCAGAAGTAATCAAAGCACAACCGGATCTGGTTATTGTAGGCGGCGGTATCACAGGACAAGCAGACAAAGCGGCAGTTGCAGCTGAAATGCAACGTCTTGTTAAACAAGGGTAAGCAGATGAGCAAAACACAGTACGCAGCTGACATCTTGAAGGAGCTGGAACGTACGTTAAGCCAGATCGATGATGCAGAGATGCAAGCGATGGCTGAACACATTTTGGCTGCGGAACAGATTTTTGTAGCAGGAGCAGGCCGGTCAGGACTTATGGGAAAGGCTTTTGCCATGAGACTGATGCAGATGGGGCTTCGTGTATATGTGGTGGGCGAGACCGTAACACCTGGGATCAGCTCGAAGGATTTCCTCTTGCTGTGCTCTGGCTCAGGAGAGACAGGCAGTCTGGTAGCCATGGCTCAAAAGGCTAGTCAAGCTGGTGCATCTGTAGGTCTCATTACGATTAAGCCAGAGTCCACGATTGGGAAATTGGCGACTACGGTAGTGCGTCTCCCGGCTTCAGCCAAAGAGGACACAGCAACTTCCGGAGCGGCAGTAACCATTCAGCCGATGGGCTCGTTGTTTGAACAAGGACTGTTAATCGGTATGGATGCTCTCATCCTTACGATGATGGAAATGAAGGGGATGACCGGAGCGGATATGTTTGGCCGCCACGCGAACCTGGAATAGCGATTAGATGAAAGAAAGACCGGAATCCTTTGATTGCAAAGGGTTCTGGTCTTTTCTGCGATGCAAAGTCATTCATCTGTATAGATTTTATTCGTGATTTTCACTTAAACTTTGCATCCCGACCAGGCTGTAGTAGAATTAATAGATAGCTGTATCGAATGAATGTACTTATTACATCGTGCATGGAGCGGAAAGCTTACTTCGTGTAAAGTGTCCCCGTGATATGCGTAATATACGCGATATAAGATTGAAGATGAGGGGGCTCGGAGCCATGGCATCCGAAGTGAAGGAACGGATTAATCTGAAAGAAATCAACTGTGAGAAGGAACTGACCCTTGCGGTGATCGGTGGCAAATGGAAACTGATTATTTTGTGGCATTTGGGTCTGGAAGGCACCAAACGTTTCAGTGAGCTGAAACGCCTAATCCCTCATATTACCCAGAAGATGCTGACCAACCAGTTACGTGAGCTGGAGGAAGACAAGTTGATTGAGCGCAAGGTGTATGCAGAAGTCCCTCCACGTGTGGAATATACGTTGACAGATCACGGTCAGAGTCTGATGCCCGTGCTGCACGCAATGTATAACTGGGGTAAAAATTACGGTGAAAATGTAATCTGGAAAGAAAGCTAAATAAGTTATAGTTAGAACGACCGCTAGGTAAATGGATTCTTCCATTACCCGGCGGTTTTTTGATTTACTTTCAGACCATGGTCACATGAGCAAAAGTTTATACGAAACGTAGAGGACAGAAATAGCTTGAAGAAGCGAAGCTAAAAGCTTTCTGAAAGAAAGCTACATCGCAAGCACATACTGGCCTTTATCTTAGATACCCCTTTTGTATAGATGGAACTAAACATTCACACGAGAACGTAGAGGACAGAAAGAACCTGAAGAAGCGGAGCGGTCGCCTTTATCTCCGGATTTTCACCTTTGAAAAAGGGAATCAAAAAATCTGGGGATAAGAGCGATCGGAAGGTTGTTCTGTCATCGGAGTGGTAAGTGTGAATAATCTTTAGTCCAATCTATACTCCCTTGCACTGGAATATGATACGATGAGAGATATTGGAAATGCAAGGAGGATGACAACTAAAGATGGAAAAAATACGTACACGTGCTGAGGTAAACCCAGAAACCACTTGGGATCTGAAAGACTTGTTTGTAACCGATGTAGAGTGGGAGCAGGAGCTTCGATCACTTCCTCAGGCTGCTGCCCAGATCGAAAGGTTCAAAGGACATTTGGGCGAAGGAGCTGAACAATTGCTGGCTTGTCTGGATGCGCGCGAAGCTTTGCAGGAGCGGATCGCCAAGACGGCTTCTTATGCCCGCTTGAAGCAGTCAGAGGACAGCACCAATCCGGTGAATATTGAGAATTCAGCTAAAGCAGGAGATATCCTATCAAATCTGTCGTCATCCTTGTCTTTTGTCAATTCGGAGATCGTTGATCTGCCGGAGGGGACCGTTGAACGTTACCTTGAAGAACTTCCGGGATTGGAGCCGTATGCGCGCAGTTTGGAGCGTTTGATTCGAGAAAAAGCACATCGGCTCACGCCAGAGACCGAGAAGGTACTCGCTTCACTCGGAGAGGTACTGGATTCGCCATACCGTATCTATCTGCGCGGTAAACTGGCTGACATGACGTTTGACGATGCTCTTGATGGAGAGGACAATAATCGTCCACTGTCCTGGTCATTCTATGAAAATAATTATGAGATGTCGTCTGATACAAAGCTGCGCCGTTCTGCTTATGCTGCATTCAGCTCGACATTAAATGATTACAAAAATACGTTCGCAGAAGGTTATGCAACCGAAGTGAAGAAACAGGTTGTTTTATCCAGGCTGCGTGGTTACGACGATGTTACAGATATGCTTCTCAGCCCACAGCAAGTGAGCAAAGAGATGTACAATAATATTCTGGATATTATCCAGCAGGAACTCGCACCTCATATGCGCAGACTGGCAGCTCTTAAGAAACGTGAGCTGGGTCTGGACAAGCTAATGTTCTGTGATCTGAAGGCGCCGCTTGATCCTGAATTTAGCCCTGCCATTACATATGATGAGGCGTGCACACTCATTCGAGAAGCACTTGATGTGCTTGGGCCTGAGTACGGCGAGATCGTAGAGCGCGCATTCAGTGATCGCTGGGTGGATTACGCAGATAATGCAGGCAAATCCACAGGGGCATTTTGCTCCTCTATATATGGTTCACACTCCTATATCTTAATTTCATGGGCTAACAATATGCGTGGAGCATTTACACTTGCCCATGAAGTGGGGCATGCAGGCCACTTCATGCTTGCGGGATGTTACCAACGGCTCACGAATACACGGCCATCTCTTTATTTCATTGAGGCACCGTCGACCATGAATGAGATGCTGCTGGCAGACCATTTATTGAAGCGTTCCGATAATCCGAGAATGCGTCGCTGGGTCATTTTGCAACTGTTGAACACGTATTACCATAACTTCGTTACACATCTGCTGGAAGGTGAATTACAGCGCAGGGTGTATGCACGCGCAACCAATGATGAGCCCATTACGGCGAAGACGTTATGTCAGCTCAAAGGAGACATCCTTTCCGAATTCTGGGGACCTGATCTGGTAATTGATGAAGGGGCCAAGCTCACGTGGATGAGACAACCTCATTATTATATGGGACTATATCCGTATACCTATGCGGCAGGTCTGACGGCTTCCACCGCGGCTGCACAGCAGATTCGGGAAGAAGGACAGCCTGCGGTAGATCGCTGGCTTGATGCACTGAAAGCTGGTGGAAGTCTCACCCCACAGGAGTTAATGAAGCTTGCGGGTGTGGATATGTCCGGACCTGAGCCGATTCGCTCTGCGGTTGCTTATGTCGGCAGTCTGGTCGACGAACTTGAACGTCTGTATTCCTGATCTTGTTCATATAGTATACGGACAAGGCAGAACGGGTTGTCTGCATGCACCGCCTTCCTTGCGTGAGGGCGGTGCATCTTATTTTGCAAGGGGAAAGGAACGATGATGAATGGCGTTAACGAGCGTGTCCTCATCGATGGGCCGATTAAGCGTAGACGGCTTTGGTGTGTTTGACGACATGAATGGAGTACCAGGTTTTGAAGGCAATCAGGGTGGTTTTTTTTCGGGATTTAATGAGTTTGCAACAATGAATGCATTTGCTTCGATTTTCATTGGCGGCATATTTCTCATCATTGCGGGAGTTATTGTTTTTGTTATTATTTCAGGCATACGCTCAGGGATGTCAAATAACGCAGCAGCCTTGTTAACCCTGCACTCAACGGTGGTGGCCAAACGAACGGAAGTCTCAGGTGGAAGCGGCGATAGCAGTGCAACTACCCGGTATTATGTTACATTTGAATTCGACAATGGGGAGCGCACTGAACTAATTGTTGGCGGAAACCATTATGGCATGATGGTGGAAAATGATCGAGGGATGCTGACGTATCAGGGGACACGATTCAAGCATTTTGAGAGAGATGTACAGCCCCAGTCGGGGGTAAGCAAAGGTCAATTTTATACGTAAAAAAAGAACTGCGGCTCCTCCCAGGCGGGAGAGAGTCGTTTTTGGTATAGACAAAAGAAAGAAAAACCGAAGGGTATTCAAACGCTTACAATGGTGATATACTCGTAAAATAAAGTAAAACAGTATTAAACAAAAACAAACAAACAATAAATACAGAATAAAGTACAGGGTTACGGACTGAATTCAAGAGATGCCGTTTGGAAAATAGGATGGGTTCGAAAGGTTGGTGAAGCGCGGTGAGTGTGCTGGCTTATGATTTGGGCGCTGGGAGCGGGAGAGCGCTACTGGGACATCTGAATGATCGTGGGATCGAAACAAGCGAAATTCATCGGTTCAAGAATGAACCGGTGAAGGTAGGCGAGCGGATGCACTGGGATATTCTGCGATTACATCATGAATTGTTGCAAGGGCTTACTCTTGTAAAACAGCAGGGGGAAAAGCCGGAGAGCCTGGGGATCGATTCCTGGGGCGTTGATTTTGGTTTGCTTGGCAGTAATGGTGAGTTGCTAGGTAACCCGTATCATTACCGTGATACACAGTTTAACGGCATGATGGATCAGGTACGCCAAGAGCTGACCTCTCAGCGGATCTTCGAACGTACAGGGATTCAGTTTCTTAGCTTTAATACCTTGTATCAATTGGCAACGCTTCAACGCAGCGGTTCCCCGTTACTTCATGAAGCAGAGCGTTTTCTCATGATTCCGGATTTGCTACGTTATTTCCTGACAGGGGAAGCGGTGAATGAGTTCACGAATGCAACCACAACACAATTATACAATCCATCAGCAGGGCAGTGGGATAGTGAGTTGCTGACGCATATTCGTATTTCGGAGAAACTGTTTGGTGAAGCCGTGCTGCCAGGTACCCGTGTTGGACAATTGCGAAGCAGTATCTGTAACGATCTGGGATTGTCCCCGATCCCCGTGATCGCTGTTGCGGAGCATGATACGGGTTCAGCCGTTGTGGCTGTTCCTGCAACGGAACGTTCATTTGCTTATCTGAGCTGTGGAACCTGGTCCCTGATGGGTACGGAGATAGATCATCCTGCGATAAGTAGCCAAAGTCTGGCTTTGAACTTCACGAACGAAGGCGGGGCGGGGGGAACATTCCGTCTGCTGAAGAACATCATGGGACTATGGATTTTGCAGGAAAGTATGCGGGAGTGGGATCGTCAGGGGCAGGGAATTAGCTACGATGCGTTGTTGGCGCAGGCGGAACAGGCAGCTCCATTTGCCAGTTTGTTTGATCCGGATGATGAACTGTTCATGCCAGCAGGAGATATGACGACCCGCATCCGCCAGTATTGTCGTGATACAGGGCAAGTGGTGCCAGAGGATCAGGGCGCTATTGCCCGGGCAATTCTGGAGAGTCTGGCATTGAAGTATAAAAGAGTTCTGGAATGGACGGAGCAATTGTCGGGTCAGACGTTCAACGGATTGCATATGGTCGGTGGAGGCATCCAGAACCGCCTGTTATGTCAGTGGACTGCAAATTCCATTGGCAAACCGGTATGGGCGGGACCGGCAGAGGGAAGTGCCATCGGGAATATGGCTGTGCAATGGATGGCAAGCGGAGCTTTTAAGGATATCTGGGAAGCCCGTAAGGCCATTCGTGATTCATTTCCGGTAACTGCGTATGAGCCGCAGGACAGGTCAATCTGGGAAGATGCTTACGGCAGATTTCTGCGTGTGACGGCTTCATCTAATTCACAAGCGGGGAGTGAGGTGTAACATGCTGGCAGCCGAGCGATATGACCGGATTGTGGAGATGGTGAACGTAAAGGGAAGTATGCGTGTATCCGAGCTTAGTGAGCGCTGCCGGGTGACAGAGGAAACCATCCGGCGGGACCTGGATCGGCTGGAACAGGCAGGACGACTGCGCCGATCTCACGGTGGTGCAGTGAGTGTGAAGGAAGATCAACCGGAGATCCCTTACCGGATCAGGGAGACAACCCATGCGGAAGAGAAAAAGCGGATTGCACAAGCGGCTCTGGCGATGATTAATCCGGGTGATCGCATTCTGTTGGATGCGAGCACAACGGCAGGTTATATGGCAGCGAATATGCCGGATTTCCCGCTGACAGTCTTAACCAACTCGATCCAAATTGCCACTGAACTCAGCAGCCGTGACAAGGTTGAGGTCATCTCAACAGGGGGCCAGTTGGCATCGCGCTCGTTGTCTTTTGTTGGGCCACTCGCGGAGCGTTCTCTGGAAACATATCACGTGGATAAAATGTTCATGTCGTGCAAAGGTGTACATCTCGAAGGTGGCGGAATCAGTGAATCCAATGAACTTCAAGCAAGGCTGAAGCAGAAGATGGTTGGCATATCCGATCAGGTCATCTTACTTGCAGATGCCAGTAAATTTGGTGTCCGTGCTTTTGCCCGAGTATCCGGGTTAAATGCAGTCCATACGATCATTACCAATCAGCCATTGGAGGCTGAACAGACAGAACGTTTGAGCGGATACGATATTGGTATCATCACGGTTTAATCTTTCAGATTTAATCTATATAAATTGAACTAAACATTTACACGAAACGGAGAGGACAGTGTAAATATTCTTAGTCAATTTATCTACTAATCAGTTAATAGGAGCGTGTAATTATGAAGGTCTCCTTATTCATTACCTGCCTCAGCGATGCCATCTATCCCCGAGTGGGGGAAGCCATGGTTAGATTGCTCGCCGCTCATGGCGTTCGGCTGGATTTTCCGCCGATTCAGACCTGCTGTGGTCAGCCTTCCTACAATAGCGGGTACTGGGATGAGACTCGGGTAGCGGCCAAGACGATTCTTGAAGCGTTTGACGACAGTGATTTTGTAGTCTGTCCATCCGGATCATGTACGTATATGATTCATCATTATCCCGAACTGTTCGCAGATGAACCAGTCTGGCTGGAGAAGGCAAAACGATTGGAAGCCAAAGCTTATGAGTTTACTCAATTCCTTGTTCAGGTACTCGGGATAACCGATCTGGGCGCACATTTTCCGCACAAAGTAACCTATCATCCATCCTGCCACGGCAGCCGTCTGCTGGGTGTGAAGGATGAGCCGATGGCGCTACTGTCCCAAGTAAAAGGTCTGGAATTGGTTCCACTTCCATTCGCTGAGGATTGCTGTGGGTTCGGGGGTACGTTTGCCATTAAAATGTCCGATATTTCAGGAGCGATGGTGACGGAGAAGGTCGATCATGTCAAAGAGACACAAGCCGAAGTGCTGGTTGGGCTGGACATGGCCTGTCTGATGAATATTGCAGGTAATCTGCGTTATCGGAATGAACCGGTGCGTGTGATGCATTTGGCGGAGCTACTGTATGAAGGGGTGCAAACAGGATGAGCCAACCGGGAGTGATGGATACTACGGTCAAAGAACGTGCCGGACTGGCCTTGAATGATGATTTTCTGCGTAAAGCGGTCAAATTTACGACAGAACGATTGCGTAACGGGAAGAAATCTGCCTCAGAAGAACATGGAAATTGGGATGAATGGCGGGAACGAGGCCGTCAGATTCGTCTGCATACGATTGCGTATCTTGATTATTATCTGAATGAATTTGTGAATAACGCCCGTGCGAACGGGGTTCATATTCATTTTGCAGATACATCGGTGGAAGCTGCGGCGATTGCGCTGGATATTGCGGCGCACAAGCAGGCTTCTACGGTGGTGAAGTCCAAATCGATGGTGTCGGAGGAAGTACATCTGAATCATGTGTTGGAGTCGGCGGGCATTGAAGCCATCGAGACTGACCTGGGTGAATATATCATTCAGTTGGCAGGCGAGGCCCCATCTCATATTGTCATTCCAGCCATCCATAAGAACCGCTATCAGATTGCAGAGTTGTTGTCGAAGGAAGCGGGTGAAATTCTGGAGCCGGACACAACGGTGCTCGCTGGATTTGTACGTAAAAAGTTACGCGAGAAATTCCTGGAAGCAGATATCGGCATGACCGGCTGCAATTTTGCGATTGCAGAGACAGGTTCCATGGTTTTGTTCGAAAATGAAGGCAATGCCCGTATGGTATCCACTGTTCCGAAAACGCAGATTACACTGATGGGCATGGAGCGGATCATCCCGTCGTGGACGGATCTGGAGGTCATGGCAACCTTGTTGCCACGCTCTGCAACAGGTCAGAAACTGACGATGTACATGTCAGGCATCACAGGTCCGCGTCGTACAGCGGATGCTGATGGGCCGGATGAAATGCATATTATTATCGTGGACAACGGTCGATCTTTACAGCTCGGTGATCCTGAATTCCAGGAGTTGCTGAATTGTATTCGCTGTGGTGCTTGTCTGAATGCTTGCCCGGTATATCGTCATATTGGAGGTCATGCCTACGGCGGAACATACAGTGGTCCGATTGGCGCGGTACTGACACCTGCACTCAATGGCAACATTGATGAATGGAACGATATTGCGGGTGCTTCAAGTCTGTGCGGAGCCTGTTATGAAGCATGTCCAGTTAAAATTCCATTGCATGATATGCTCGTTTATCTACGCAGGCGTAAAGTGGAAGACGGCCATGGTAACAAAATGGAGAGCATGGGCATGAAGGGCTTTGCCGCCGTTGTATCCAATTCCAAACGTTTCAGTGCGGCCATACGTCTGGGACAGATCGGGCAGAAGGCAGTTGTACGCAACAACGGCATTTCACTCAAGCTGGGTCCTCTCAAAGGCTGGAACAATTATCGGGTTGCCCCAAGTCTCGCCAAGAAATCCTTCCGGCAACAATGGAACAAGCTGGATCAGGAACTGAACCAAGAGCAACCGGCCATGGATTCTTCCGTTCGCAGTCGCATGGAGCAGATTATTCGTGAACGAGAAGAAGGGGAGGGTACTAAGCATGGTCACTGAACATCAGCAATGGCTCGCACAATTGGAGAAGAAGTCCATGGAGAAACAGGAGCAGTTCATGAATGACATTGCTTCGAAATTGAGAAGACCAAGGCAACGACATGCGCCGACCCAACCCTTTCGGGGAGCACCCGACTTTTGGACTGGGCTGGAATGGGATGAAGAGAAGCGTATTGAAGCATTTACAGATAACTTTGTGAGTGTAGGCGCACACATTGCCCGGGTTCAAAACATGGAAGAAGTGTCCCGATTTATTGCCACCAAATCTCATGAACTGAGTGCCAAATATATCATTCGCCAAAATGAACAGGCGTTACAAGATCTTGGATTGGAAGAACAGTTACCGGATGTGCAGATCTCAGTGTGGAATAGTCAGGCGGATGAGAACTGGAGGGCACGGGCAGCTGAGGCGGATATCGGTGTGGTCATGGCGGATTATGCGACAGCATACACAGGCTCAGTCACTGTACTTTCTTCACCGGAAAAAGGTCGGTCAGTGAGTCTGTTGCCTACGGTACTCATCATCATTATTCCAGTAGATCGACTGTACACCAGACTGGGTGAGACGCTGGATCGATTTGACGAAGTGGGGAGAGAGAATCTTCCGGCAGGCATCCACTTTATTTCAGGGCCAAGCCGATCTTCCGATATTGAAAATGATTTAACCATTGGGGTACACGGACCAGGCATTGTATATGGTTTAATTATGGGTTAACGGTGTGTCGAGTGTGATGGCGCATCATGATTTTGATAACTGTCCGAGATGCAGTATTTGACTGCAGAGGGCAGTTTTTATTTTTTCACTATAGTTAAAAACTATTAAAATTATATTAATTATATATTTCACCTATTAATAATGGAGGTGTATAATCCATTTCAAGAGAGAATTCATATGAGATACAAAAGACAAAGAGGAGGATGAATACAGATGAGTACATTTTCTTACCAAGTTCCGTTTATGGATGGACACGAGAGTGATTTTTCTGCTTTTAAAGGGAAAGTTCTGCTTATTGTGAATACAGCAAGTCGGTGTAGTTACTCCCGCCAGTTCAGTGAACTTCAGCAGATGTATGAGAAATATGGTGAACAGGGGCTGGAGATTCTGGCTTTTCCTTGCAACCAGTTTAACGAGAAAGAACCTGGCAGTAGCGCTGAGGTAGCCGAGTATTGTAGAAGTCAGTTTCAGATATCCTTTCCGATCCTCGAGAAGGTTGAGGTTATGGGGCAATCGATGCATCCTTTGTTCCGTTATCTGATTGAAGAAGCGCCGTTTGAAGGCTATGATCTGGACACGAAGGAAGGACAGTGGATGGACACTTTTGTGAAGGAGAAGCATCCAGAATTGTACCAAGGAGACGGGATCAAATGGAATTTCACCAAATTCCTGATTGACCGCAGTGGGAACGTCCATGGCCGTTATGAAACGACAGTTGCTCCATTAGAAATGGAGTCGGCTATTCAGATTCTGTTAAAGAAATCATAAGTATACCTAAATCCCTGTCCTGAGGTCCTATGACTTTGGGACTGTTGAAGATTAGAACTGGAAATGTTAGGGTAAAAGAAGATAACGAAGTCCTCCATTTTTTTTAATCAAAAATGACCAATATACCATTTTGGTCAGTTAGTTCTTTGATGGTTTTATCGTTATCTGGATGAAATATGAAAATGTGCAAAAAATAACTTGAATCTGTTGATCTGAAGAGTAAGTGTAATCGCGTCTGTAAATCAAGTCATTATTTTTAGTTGTAGAACTCTTAACTTGGAAAGAAGGAGTGAGCGTCATGCCACCAATTTCAGTGCCTCAACCAAAAACATTTGGTCCACTGGGCAATTTGCCGCAATTGAACTTTGAAGAACCGGTGCAATCCTTGGTGAAACTGGCTGAAGAATATGGACCGATCTTTCGTATGGAGTACCCCGGGCGAAGTGAATTGTATATTTCCGGTCACGAACTGGTCGCCGAGGTAACAGATGAATCCAAATTCGACAAACGTGTGTGGGCACCCCTTGCGAAGGTTCGTGCTTTTGCAGGAGATGGACTATTTACGAGTTGGACCGAGGAGCCGAATTGGAAAAAAGCTCATAACGTACTGCTGCCAAGCTTCAGTCAACGTGCCATGCAGGGATATCACAACAAAATGATTGATCTGGCTGTGCAGCTGGTTCAGAAATGGTCACGGTTGAACCCGGATGAGACGGTTAACGTTCCGGATGATATGACACGTCTTACGCTCGACACGATTGGCCTGTGTGGGTTCAACTATCGGTTTAACAGCTTCTACCGGGAAGAACCACATCCATTCATTACAAGCATGGTTCGTGCGTTGGATGAATCCATGAGTTCATTGCAGCGACTGCGTCTGCAAGACAAGCTGATGATCACCAAAAAGAAACAGTTTGAACAGGATATCCGTTCCATGTTCTCGTTGGTGGATCACATTATAGCTGAGCGTAAAGAGAAACCGCAGGAAGGTGCAGACGATCTGTTGTCCCACATGCTCAGCGGCAAGGACCCGGAAACGGGAGAAACACTGGATGATGAGAACATCCGTTATCAGATTATTACATTCCTGATCGCTGGACATGAGACCACAAGTGGACTGTTATCCTTCGCCGTTTATTATCTGATGAAGAATCCGGATACGCTGGCTAAAGCCCAAGCAGAAGTGGATCAGATTCTGAAAGATCCGGTTCCAACGTACAACCAGGTTCGCAATCTGAAGTACGTTCGTATGGTTTTGAATGAAGCATTGCGGTTATGGCCGACGGCCCCAGCATTTTCTCTGTATGCAAAAGAGGACACGGTACTTGCGGGTCAATATCCTTTGCAAAAAGGAGACAGCGTCAGTGTACTTATTCCCAAGTTGCATCGTGACCGAGAAGCATGGGGAGACGACGTAGAGGAATTCCGCCCGGAACGGTTCGAAGATCCGAGCAAAGTGCCGCATGATGCCTATAAACCTTTTGGTAATGGTCAACGGGCCTGCATTGGTCAGCAGTTTGCACTTCAGGAAGCAACGCTGGTACTGGGCATGGTGTTGAAGCATTTTGACTTCATAGATCATTCGGATTATCAGTTAAAGGTGAAAGAAACGCTGACGCTTAAACCGGATAACTTCACAATTCGTGTACGTGCGCGTGGCGGGCAGCCAGTCATGGCCGTTCCGGGTGTAGCGGTCGAAGAACCAAAGCCAGTTGCCAAAAGAACGGAGCCGGATGCAGCCAATGCCCACCACACACCGATGCTTGTTCTGTACGGTTCCAATCTGGGTACCGCTGAAGGCATTGCACGCGAAATTGCGGATACCGCCAGATATCAGGGTTTCCGGAGTGAGGTTGCTACGCTGGATGATCGTGTTGGCAAACTGCCAAAGGAGGGTGCCGTCATTATTGTCAGTGCATCCTATAACGGTCAGCCGCCAAGTAATGCCAAGATGTTTGTCGAGTGGATCGAACATGCGGATGCCAATGAATTCAAAGGTGTGCGTTTCGCCGTTCTTGGATGTGGTGACCACAACTGGGCAAGCACCTATCAGCGTATCCCGCGTTTAATAGATGAACAGTTATCTTCCAGAGGAGCAGAGCGGTTATCACCGCTGGGTGAGTCAGATGCTAGCGGAGATTTCGAGAAACAGGTAGGGGATTGGACGGAGCAATTATGGCCGGATCTTGCACGAACGATGGGATTGAAGTTAAATACAAGCTCCAATAGCGAACGCAGCTCACTATCTGTACAGTTTGTCAGTGGGCTCGCCGTAACACCGCTTGCGGATACGTATGATGCCCATGTGGCAGAAGTACTCGAGAACAGGGAGCTTCACGACGCGGGCAGTGAACGCAGCACACGTCACCTGGAGATCCAATTGCCTGAAGGCATAACCTACAAGGAAGGGGATCACCTGGGCATTCTGCCTCAGAACCCACCGGAGCTGGTGGAACGTGTATTGCGTCGTTATGGATTCACCGGAACGGAGCATCTCGTTCTGGATGCATCCGGTCGGAGTGCCGCGCATCTGCCGCTGCATCAACCGGTTAACCTGTATGATCTGCTCAGTCATAGCGTTGAGCTTCAGGAGGCGGCAACTCGTGCGCAACTGAGAGAAATGGCAGCATACACCGTATGTCCACCGCATAAGAAGGAACTTGAAGCGCTGCTTGATGAATCTGTGTATATGGATGAAGTTCGGAATAAACGGATCTCCATGCTGGATTATCTGGTGAAATATGAGGCATGTGAACTGCCGTTTGAGCGCTTCCTTGAATTATTGCCTTCACTGAAAGCCAGATATTACTCGATCTCCAGTTCACCGCGTGTTCAGCCCGATCAAGCGAGTATTACGGTCAGTGTTGTGCGTGCCCCGGCATGGAGTGGGCAGGGAGAATACAAAGGCATTGCGTCCAACTATCTGGCTAACCTGAAAGCGGGTGACGAGATCGTCATGTTCACGCGGACACCGGAATCGGGTTTCCAACTGCCGGAGGATCCACAGGTTCCCGTCATTATGGTAGGGCCGGGTACGGGTGTTGCTCCATTCCGAGGTTTCTTGCAGGCAAGGCATGTATTGAAGGAACAAGGTCAAGAGGTTGGCGAAGCCCACCTGTACTTTGGATGCCGGAATCCCGAGCATGATTATCTGTACAAAAATGAATTGGAAGCAGCCCAGCAAGAAGGGCTTGTGAAGCTTCATACGGCCTTCTCCCGTGTAGACGGGGAGGAGAAATGTTATGTACAGCATCTGATGAGAGACGATGCTCGTTACCTGATTCCTTTGTTTGAAGAGGGTGCGCATCTGTATATCTGCGGTGATGGCAGCAAGATGGCACCTGATGTGGAAGCTACACTCCAGCAGGCATACGCTGATATTCATGGCAAGTCCGCGAAGGAAGCAGAAGATTGGCTTAATCAGCTTCAGCAGGAAGGTCGTTATGCCAAGGATGTATGGACAGGCATCTGATATAGACATGTGAAGGGTCAGCTTGATCCGTAACTGGCTGAGCGGTGAGATACAGAAGCAGTTCTGTTCTCACCGCTTTTTGACATAAAATGATTCTTCAGCAGATAAGTGGTTGCATGGGTTATAATTATATATTGGAAGGGAGCACCCGTATGCAGACATTCGGGAACCATTATATGGCTTGCGAAAAGAACCAGCTTTACTTCCGCCTACAAGGCCGTTTCAGGTTTTTTCTTCCGGTGGTTGGCCGATAGATTGACTCGACGCTGGAGAGAGGAAATAATATACGGGAAGGGACTCTGCCTTTTCCCTGGAGTTCAAGATAATCCAGTCCCACACCCACAAGTCTGATATTGTTAAATGCATTCCTGGAAGGGAAAGTCGTGCGGATTCCCACTCTGACACCTCGCCGTGTTCGAGGAATATCGAATACCCGAATGGAATTCAGACTAAGTGGAATGAATAATTGACGGTTTACTTTGATAAACTGCCTTGGATAGACACGACGAATACGTCCCGGTTCCAACCCGGAGAGTGGAGTATTCAGTTCTGCAAGGTGCCCCTGGAGTTCTGCCAGGCGCTGCTGAAGTGTTTTTCCGGTATGGAGATGCTGCCAGCTCATAAGTATTCCTCCGTTCGCCATTTGTACCTAGTATATGAAGGCACGGGGTCGGAAGGTGTACGTTTGATAGCCCATGTTCGCTAAGGCTAACGGGGTTTCTTTTATAATAGAGGAGTGATTCAAATGATCGTAGAAATGTATAAAGACCTCATTAAGGATGAGCGTGGCAATTATTATATGGCAGTACAGATGGATGGCAATGAGCTTACGCTCGTTAATGCATTCGTTGAAGCGGCATTCACGCCTGAACTGATCTACAATGAAGAGTTCCGTGCCAAACATAAAGAGATGGAAGGCGGGTTTGTAGGCAAAATTGCGATGGACCTGCTAAGGCACGATGTGGTCATGGGGATGAAGCAAATCGACCGCAAACTGTTGAACTTGTCGGATGTGGAACAGCAGTTCACGGTAAATTATATTGATACGATTGAATTTTATCGTCACCCGGCGTGGAACCGGAAGGTGTAAAAATAAAGAAATACAAGAGCGCAAGTGCAGGGGCAGTAAACCTCGGCAACTTGCGCTTTTTGCATACAAACAATTAACGATACGTAGGATGGATGATGCCAATATCGCGCTCGGTTCTGAAACTTCCATCAGTGTAACGCTGCATTTCATTTCCTTTGATCCGAATCGGGATGTGCTCTCCTTGATAGAAAAGTTCTCCCTCAACGGTGCGAACGGTCATTCCGATGACTGCCTCCAGATGTCCACTATGATCCGTGACAAGCCGAATCCCTGACGGGCCGTCCAGATGAACCTTGCCTTCCAGATATACCGTCATGCGATCCGAGGTGTTGACCAATTCATAACCTACTCCGTTGACTTTTCGGCTATAAGCCGTGTTGCCAGATACGACCTCCCCATGATCCATATCGATAGGGAGCAGTCCGGTAAACCAGAGTTGATTTGATCCAACAGGCATAATTCCGCATAATCGCTCCACATAATCCAGGAGACAGAGGATGGAGGGGGAGTAAGTCTCGGTAAAACCTTGTTCTCCAGTCCATGGGCTTAGTACCTGACCAAATCGCTTATCTTTGGATAGAGCGGACAAGATTGGCTGCATTACCCATGTTAGCTCCACATATCGATGATGATACTCAAATGCGTTTGGTGCCCGAATCAGACTCAGGAAATTGGATGCCCCTCCCCAGCTGTTATAGGAGGAAAAGGGATCGAATCTGGGATCATCCATTGAAATCGATGTAAACGGGTATTTAGCGAAAAACTTGCTTGTATTCAACAGGTAGCGACGCAGCAGGTTATCGAACAATTCACGGTCTCCCACCTCGCAGGCCATCACGCGAAGCAGCACATCGGATTGGACTCCGACGAATTCGTCATTGCGGTCCCGATCATAAAAGAACATATCCTGTTCGTTGTAACAATAACGGAAGAGACTTTCCAGGCTGGACTCGGCTTTTGCTTTCCAATCCGTTCCTGATTCTCCCAGTTCTTCAGCCATACGGGACAGATACATGCGCTGACAATAGATATTGGCGGTCAGATCCGGTGCCAGAAAAGGCAGAATCGGAGAATCCGGATGATAGGCAGAAGCATCATTCATATAAGGTGTATCCGGAACATGCCAGAATCGCGGGGATAAGTCATGTCCCGTGTCAAACGTACTGAAGGCCTCTACACAGCCAGTTCCTCGGGTATTACGGTTGTGGGCAATCCACTCATCGTAACGAACCATAGCCTTATACATCGTGTTCAGGAAAGGCGACTGCTTGCCATGATTGCTATGAAGCTGATAGTGGTTCCATACACTGCGTGCCAGCGGAGTGACCAACTGGATTTGCCGGAAAGAGGGCCCGTTTGCCGTGAGTTTATACGGGAGCAATCCATCTTCTCTTTGTTGCTTGGCAAATGCGAGGTACGTTGTTTCGGATACGGAAGGCAGCAGGCGAGACAACAGCTCTGCATTGATGGTACCTGTACTCTCTAACCAACATCCGAGATAGATGCCACCTTCTTGTATAATAGGATTGCTGTCTCCTATGGGCAGGATGCAAGCAAGCAATTTCTCCACCGCTGCATAATACGTAGCTTCCATTTGACCGCCCGATGCCGCAAACCGGATACCCGACGCATGCCATTCTTGTAATAACTGCTGATCTTCCGGTTTAACTGGCTGAACTTGATCCATAATCGAAATGTTGCGCAGCCGATTCAGTATCTCTTCTGTCATATGTTCCTCCTCACAGTGTCTGCTTATTGATTCGATTCAAAGATTCGAACGGTTCCGTTATAGAAGTCGGAGACAGCTTGATCCACACTTTTTCGTCCAAATCCGATCTCCTGATTTGTCGTCTGAGCTAACTTGGAGAACTCTGCGAATCCCGGAGGATTGTAACTCACGTCAAAAGGTTCAGTCTTCGTAGCTTCAGAGACAAGGCTCGTATAGTTATAGACAATCTCCTCCACAGGGCCTGCACCTTCCTGAAGAAGATTTCGATTGGCTTCCGTAACAGGCACTCCGCGGTCATTACCAAGGATTTTGGCTGCTTCAGGATCATGAATCCAGAAGTCCATTAACGTTGCCACTTCCTTCGGATGTTTGGTATTGGCATAACCTGATAATCCCTGACTTGATTCAAATACAACTCCCGTTCCCTTAGGGCCTCGTGGTACAGGGAGAAGTACTAGCGGGTCTTCCGTCAAACTCTGGAACGCAGCCAGCTGGTTGGATGGCAGAAGGGTCATGGCTGCTTTGCCTGTGATTAACAGGGACTTACTGGTGTCATCATGCGGGTTGGATACCTGCAATTCCGGTGTAACTACACCGCCGGATGCCGAAGTCTTTTCCCAATACTGGAACCATTCCAGAATGTCTTCTTTGGCAAATCCGAGTGTGCCGTTTTTCATGTCATACAGTTGTTTACCCCGTTGTTTTAGATAAATATCCATCCCGTCGACGGTAAAGTTGTACGTTCCATAGAAGCCGTCTCCGAGCTTGTCGGACAACTCCTTGCTGATGGCGGCATAATCCGCCCAGTCCCAATCCGAAGCTGGCAAAGGTACGCCGGCTTTCTCGAAGAGTGCCTGATTTACAACAATTCCCCGTGCGTTCGCACCGGCAGAGATATGTTGCAGCTTCCCGTCGAGACGTCCGTATTCGATCATGGTTTCATCCATTCCGTCCAGATTCAGTTCGTTGCCTACATACGGGTCCAGATTGAGCAGGACATCTTTTTTGGCATAGTCCACGACATTTCCGCCAAGGAAAAAGATATCTGGTGCTGTGCCTGATGCCAGCTGGGTATTCAGTTTGTCGAAATATCCGGAGGAGGGTGCAAATTCACCTACAATTTTAATATTCGGATGTTTAGCCTGAAAGATCTTCAAGGCTTCATTCGTAATATCTGCCCGTTTCTGGTCACCCCACCACATGATGCGAAGTTCGACCTGTCCGCCCTCGGTCGTTCCATTATCATTACCATTGCCTGCATTATCATTAGCCCCTGTATGGTCTGTTCCAGAGCAAGCGGTTACGAATAACAAAAGTGAAGTGATCATACCGATCATGAAACGTTTGAACATGTTAAATCCCCCTGTCTATGGATAATGAGAACGTGTTGTTACTTCAGACCTGTGGTCGCAATGCCCTCAAGGAAATATCGTTGAAACAGTAAAAAGATGATGGTCACGGGAAGCAGTGACAGGGTGGACATGGCGAGCAATGCGCCCCAATCGGATTGTCCTGATGGATCAAAGAGAGATCGAATGCCCAACTGCACGGTGAACAGATCAATTTTGCTCAGATAGATCATCTGGCTGAAAAAGTCATCCCAGCTCCACAGGAAGGTGAAAATCGCTGTTGTAATCAGTGCTGGAACGAGCAGTGGCACTACGATTCGGAAAAAGATCTGTGATTGCCCGCAACCGTCAATGGTTGCACTCTCGTCCAGCTCCCGCGGTATACCGCGTATGAATTGAACCATAAGCAAGATGAAGAAGGAATCCTGCGCAAGCCACTTAGGCAGAATCAGCGGGAAATACGTATTAATCCATTGAAGCTCATTATAGAGAATGTACTGAGGCACAAGGGTAACATGGTAAGGCAACATAATCGTGACCAACATCATGCTGAACCACAAGCCTTTGAATCTGAACTTTAATCTGGAGAAAGCAAATGCTGCAAGGGAACAGGAGATCACATTGCCCAGCACACTCATGACCGAGATCAGCACGGAGTTGCCGAAGAAACGGCCAAAGGAGATGCCCTGCAGACCTTTCCAGCCATTAATATAGTGCTCCAGCGTGAAACTGGTTGGGAAAAGACTACCACTGGTGAAAATGAGATGGTTTGGTTTAAACGAACTGAGAATCAACCATAGTACTGGATATAACATCAGCAGACCGAAGAGTATAATGGCGGCATGCCTCCCGGCCTGAACCAGTTGTCGTTTGATTGGCATATGCATTACCTCCCCTCCTGATTGTCCCCGTAGAACACCCAAAATCGGGATGTAACAAAGACGATTGCGGTGAATACCCCGATAATGACCAACATGATCCAAGCCAGAGCTGAAGCATAACCCATATCAAAGAACGAGAAACCTTTCAGATACAGATACAAGGTATAAAACATCGTTGCGTCGAGTGGACCCCCGCGGCCATCCCCAATCACGTAAGCTGGTGTAAACGCCTGGAATGAATTGATCATGCTCATGATCAGGTTAAAAAAGATAACGGGGGAGAGCATGGGCAGGGTGATTCCGAAAAATTGACGTATTTTTCCCGCTCCATCGACATCGGACGCTTCATATAAGTCTGCCGGGATCTGTTTCAGACCTGCAAGAAAGATGACCATGGCAGACCCAAATTGCCACACGGATAGTGTGATGATGGTATAGACTACATAATCCGGATGCGCAATCCAGGATGGGCCCGAGATACCAAACCAGCTTAAAAACTGATTGACCAGTCCATTTCCCTCAAAAAGTTGACGCCAGACGATTGCAATCGCGATGCTGCCGCCCAAGAGGGAAGGGATGTAATATACAGTCCGGTAGACGCCGAGGGCTCGAATACCTTTGTTCAGCGCCATTGCAACCAATAGGGCGAAGGCGAGCCTTAGTGGAACAGATAGAAAAACATAATAAAACGTCAGCCCGAGGGACCTGCGAAAGGTATCGTCCTCGGTAAAAATGTGAACATAGTTGCTAAGTCCAGTCCAAGTCGGTGATGACAGCAGATTGAATTTGGTCATGGATAAGTATAGGGACGCAACCATCGGTCCCAGTGTCAGACAGAAAAGTCCGATCAGCCAGGGCAGAAGAAACAAGTAGGCTGTGGTATTTTGCTGACCGTATAAGGGCTTGGTCTGTTTTTTCATCATATGCCTCCCTTCTGAATGGGTAAGAATAATGGCCACCAAGTATGAATCCGCTTACAACATACAGCGTTCTCTTGGTAACCACATCATACCGGGGAAGGGGAGAAGCTTGAATCTCATTTCTTCGGATCATGGCTATCGGTTTTTTCGGAATGCAGCAAGCGATATTCTGATGGACTCATGTTGAACATTCTTTTGAATTTCGAACTGAAATAACTTGGTGAACTGAAGCCGGTCAGTTCTGTAATATCCCATACGGTTAATTGGGTTTCCTTCAACAGTTGCAAGGCGTGTTTCATCCTAACTCCCGTCACATATTGAATAAAAGAGGTACCTGCCCCTTCCTTAAACAATTCGGAGAAATAGGTAGGATAATAGTTAAATCGTTCAGCGAGCAACGTCAACGTTAGCTCCTGCATGTAGTTCTCTTCGATATATCGTTTGGCTAAATCAATAACCGTCCCATCCCCATCTTCTAAAGGAAGTTGTCGACTCAGGAAGTCTTGCGCCCATTGCATTAATAAGCGTTCTGCTTGATCTGGCGTCTTAAGCCACAGTATCCATTCCGGGGCCATAGGACAACCCATCAACAGTGAAATTTGAAAAATGCTTCGAGTCATTCGGGAGGGAGAGAGCTGGAATGCCTCGTGAAGTTCATTGTGGATGATGCTACGGAAGGAGTCCAGTTCCCCTCGAATGAGGAAACGATGCAACGTTCGGGTAGTCTCCTCAGGCAGTAATGGACTATAATCTGTTCCTGCCATTGGGTTTGGATCGCCGCCAGCCCGTTCAGCTGAATTCCAAGCCAGAAGGGAATGGATGTAACCTTCTTTCCAATGCTCAAGTCCAGAACCAGAAAGTCCCACCCCAATCTTAAGTTTCATGGAAAAAACAGATGCCGTATGTCCCGTGAGCTGTTGGATGAATTCGTGCTGCATACCGTCTTGTACCATGAAATGCATGATGCCTGCGTATGCCGTATCATGAAAAACCTGGACATTGTCTGAATCAGACTGGGCGATTTCATAACATACCATCTCAAAAGGAAGATGCATCTGCTCGTGTGAGCGATCTTTTCGAATATTCTGCTTGTCCGATTGACTTATACTGGCGGTGATGAAACAGACCTTCTGATCTTGCCATGATTCGAGATGAAATAATCTGAGTCGTTCTGGCATGGAGGAAGGCGGTAAGCGATTGCCTTTGACGAGATCAAGAAGGAAACGTTCCTTCATTTCCCGGTAATACTGAGAGAGTCGCCATTGCATCCATTCGGAGTCGCCTTGCACTTTACGTTGTTCATCCAGATCCGCTTTGATTTTGCCTAATGTGGCCTTCAGTTCATCCCGGGTTACAGGCTTCAGTAAATAATCCATCACCTGGCTGCGGACCCCCGCTCTGGCATATTGAAAATCTTCATAACCCGTGATTATGACAATCTGGATAGAAGGATTATAGCTGCGGCAGACATCCAGTAATCGGACACCGTCCATGACAGGCATATTCATATCGGTAATCAGCAAGTCAAAATGTTCAGATTTCAAAAGTTCATCCGCTTCAATCCCGTTAGAGGCTTCTCCTGTTATAACAAAGCCCATGCCATGCCAATCGACTTTCAATTTTAATCCTTCGCGAACTTCGATCTCGTCATCTGCGATTAATACGTTGTACATCATATTCCTCCTGTACGGGTAGAGTCAGTTCGATGCAAGCCCCTCCGCGCTCATTGTTATCCATGTGGACGGTGAACAAGGCACCATAATGCAGACGGCAACGAGCAATGACATTGCCCAGTCCAATATGCCAGCCTTCATTATGCAATATGGATTCCATTGAGGAGGGAGCAACCGGATGTTGCAACTTGTGGATGATTTCTGCTGGAATACCCGGTCCGTTGTCTGAAACGCTAATGTGCAGACGATCATACATCCGATTGATTCGTATCCGTACCTGAGCTGTCGTCTGATGCTGGAAGCTGTATTTCACTGCATTTTCAATAAGTGGCTGAAGAATAAACTTGATGATGACCATGGAGTTCAGTGTGCCTTCCAACGTTACCGAAATGTCGAGCTTATGACCGAAACGAGTCTGCAAAATGGAGATATAACGCTGTACATAATCCAGCTCTTCGGTTAGGGGAACACGGTCGTCATTGGTGTTGATAGAAAAGCGCATCATTTTACCCAAATCCTCAATGACCTGAACCGTATCATCCGTTCGGCGCTGAATGGCAAGGCTGCTCACCAGCTCCAGAGTATTAAACATAAAATGTGGATTAATCTGTATGAGAAGTGCTTTGTACTCTGCTTGCTGGCGAAGAAGTTTCAGTTCAAATTCATTCTGGATATGCTGCCGCAGCTGACTGATCATATAACGGAAGGTGAAGATCACATAACTGATTTCGCTCTTTACATTTTTATCCGGAGGCAGAAGTGAATCCGCTTGGTCAAAAGCACCTCGTTGAACCTGCCTCATCGCCAGCACCAGTCTGGTCAAAGGTTTGGTTACACCATAGGATAGCCATGCAGCAGTCAAGAGGGAGACCAGAATCAGGGTAATCGTCACCACCACAATCGTGCTTTGGAGCTTATGGAGAGAGAGGTACATTTCCTTTTCAGGTGCAAGACCCGCCAACATCCAGCCGGTACGTCCCAGTTTCTTGAATACAAGAATGTCTCGCTGTCCTTCCTGGTTCGTGAGGTATGCCACACCGGATTTGAGCGGGCTGTTTCGAATACGGTCGATCTCTGTGGTAGCTATACCACCTAACGTGTCTACCTGCTGTGACAGAATGGGATTTCCTTGCTCACCCAGCAGAAAAATAGTGCTATTCTCCGCAAGATGTATGCGCCGGAGCGGCTCCAGAAAATAGGATTCACTGACATTCACCTTCATGACATTCTGCGCTGTAGCATGATGAAAGGTGCCAATGGGCATCAGCAGACTGACCACCGGATTGCCATGATCTCTGACACGTTCATGTTGGTCGGTGTGTGCAGGTAACCACCGTTCCCCCAACGTATAGAAATTTGTATACCAGGATTCTTGTACAAAGGCACGGTCATATGTTACCTGATTCTCGCTGCCAATTCGCAGTCCATTCCGTCGATAAATGGATACATCCGAGATACTGGTGTAACTGTTGGTTGCCTGAGTGAGAAAACGGCTCATCGCAAGGTTGGCCAGCATCTTTTCTCCTTCGGGAAGGTTTGGATCACTAATCATGTTATCCCAGTTTTTGCCCATGTCACTATTGAAAACAAGAGAGGCGACATCGTAGATCTGCATCTGCACCATGTCTACATATGAACCGTACTCCTCCATTTTCTCAAGAGCAGAGGATTCGATGTAAGAGCGAATGACCGTGCGTGATTCCTTGAAGAGCAAGTAGGAGAGTGTGCCAAAAGCGAGGACAAACAGGACAACGATAAAGGCAATCAGGCGATTTTTTAAAGAGAAGAACATGGATTTCCTCCTTCTATCGAGTCGACTTGCGTGCAGGTTAATGTTAAAAATATAAAAAAGACTGCGAAATATGCGCAGCCTTTAAATGAAATTATTAATGTAGTGCAGACCTGAGAGACTTAGAAACGAACCAGATTATTGACGTTGACAGGCAAGCCTGTGGCGATGGCGCGATTGGCCGCAATACCCGTCAAAATGGATCTGGCACCGTCCACATGGTTAGCAGCGCGATGATACGGATCTTCAACAGGCTCTCCAAACAGATCATTCAGCAGAACCGGGTCACCTCCGCCATGTCCACCTGCTTTCTCTTCCACTTCAACCTCATATGGCGCATCAAACATTGGAAGAACCCGCAATGTTTTACCGATCAATGCACCTTCCTTACTTTTATCACCCAATGAATTGACATAGGATTGCTCCACAATGTTCATCTCAATCCGACCTTTGGTGCCATTAATGGCAATGCGGTAACCTTCCCATGGCTGGTAGGCGACGAGGGAGTACGTTAGAATCGCTTTGTTCCGATACTTCACAAGAACACCCATCGTATCCTCAATGTTGATGCCATCCCCGAATACGTTCTGATCGCGCTGGTAACCATCTTCCGATTCGGCATCCAGATACATGGACTTCATATGAGCATCCGAATCCAAATGCAGTGCAAAAGGATCATCCTTTGCGATCGGATTGCCGGTTGCCCGATTGTAGAACTGCGTTACACCGCGTTCTTCTGCATTTTCTCTGCCGTAATACATCAGATCACCAAATGCAAACACGGTATCCGGCTGTGAGCCGATCCAGAAATTCACCAAGTCGAAGTGATGGGTGGATTTGTGAACGAGCAGTCCACCGCTATTGCGCTTGTCCCGATGCCAGCGGCGGAAATAATCTGCCCCGTGGCGCGTATTCAGCAGCCATTCAAAGTGAACGGAAGTGACTTTCCCAATGGTATCATTCAGAATAAGTTCCCGAATCTTAGTATGGTGCGGTGCATAACGGTAGTTAAAGGTTACTCTCACGTTCTGGCCAGTCCGCTTGACGGCATCCAGAATCTCCTGACATTTCTCCTCATCGATCGTCATCGGTTTTTCAGTGACAACGTCACAACCCAGTTCCATCGCACGAATGATATACTTGTGATGGGTGCGGTCAACGCTGGTTACGATGACATAATCAGGCTTCTCGTTTTCAATCATCTGATCAAATTGATCTGCAGTATAGGTGGGTACCTCGGGATAATTGTACTTTTCCTTTAACAGTTGATTCGCGTAGTTCATACGGACTTGATTTATATCACAAAAGCCGACAAGCTCGGATGTATCCCTGTAATCCCGGGTCAAAGCACCATAAAAAAATTCGGCGCGGCCGCCAGTTCCGACTAATACATAACGTTTCTTGTTACTCATGTCTATCGCCTCCTTGAATATAGCTCTAGACTATAACAAGGGAGTACTTCTTTCGCCGCATTTTATGCGTAACCGCTTTCAAATGCCGCATATTTTGCTATAATTTATGGAAAGGAGAGAGGCCGACATGACAGAACCTTTCAGTGCAGATTTTCATGATCCCACGGATTTACTACATATCGAATATGATCGTCGCATTGGATATTTCTCGATGACGGATGACCACCTGCATGATCATTATGAGTTGTATTACCTGTTGTCTGGCGAGCGTATCTATTTCATTAAGGACCGGACCTACCGGGTAAAGGCTGGTGATCTGGTGTTTGTTGACCGAAATACGGTTCATAAAACATTGGAGAGTGGCATGCCTGACCATGAGCGGATGGTGCTGTATTTGAAGCCTGAGCTTTTTGCAGCCATGGCAATTTCAATGGAGTTAGTTGAAGCCTTGAAGGAGCCCTTCAGCTGGGAGATTCCAATTGTAAGGTTTCCTTCCCAGGTCAAGGAAGTTTTGGAGCGGATGGTTAGCGAAATGGTGGATGAAATGCTTTGTCCTCAACCTGGAAGCAACCTGCTGCTTCGTCACCGGGCTATTGAATTGTTGCTGCATGCCTATCGTAATCAACACCTGGGCAGGTTAAGCTCCGATGATCGTGAGCCGGTTCTTCATCCCAAGACACAGGCAGTTGTTCGTTACTTGAATGAGAACTATCAGAAACCACTGACATTACCGGAGGTGGCGGGCATGTTTCGTATTAGTCCGCATTATCTGAGTCGATTGTTCAAACAAACGACGGGGTTTACATTCAGTGATTATCTGAACCTGTTACGGGTGAAGGAAGCACAGCGTTTGCTGCGAGAAAGTGAGGAATCCATTACGGATATCGCCTGGCTTGCAGGATTCAGTAACTTCTCTCATTTTGGCAAGATGTTTAAACGTACCGTTCAGGTATCACCAAGAGTCTATCGACAGGAATACAAGGAATCGGGTTCCGTGAGGACCGTAAATGAGGGAGAGAATGGACGATGATTGAAGCGAGATTAAATGAACTGGGGATCATTTTGCCACAGGCCAGCGCGCCCGCAGCGAAATATGCCAATGCCGTTATAGTTAATGGAATCATGTACGTATCGGGGAAAGGACCGGATACCTCCGAACGTGGCAAACTGGGATCAGACTTCACAACAGAGCAGGGATATGATTTTGCCTGGAACGCTGGACTGGAGGTGCTTGCTGTCGTTCGAGATGTGTTGGGTTCACTGGATCGGGTGAAGAGAGTGGTTAAAGTGCAGGGCTTTATCAATGCGTCCGCTTCATATCAGGAGCATCATAAAGTGCTGAATGGGTTCTCGGATCTGATGATGGAGGTATTCGGGGAACAGGGAATCCACGCACGTTCAGTATTCGGTGCAGTATCCGTAAGGGATAATTTGCCGCTGATCATTGATTCTATTTTTCAGGTAGAGGAGTAGGTATAACGATGACAGAATCGTCTTCATTTAATCCGATCATGTTAACGATACCCGAGAGCTTCCATACGGAACGCCTCACGATTCGAGCACCGCAGTGGGGGGATGGCCAGGCCATGAATGAAGCGGTTCGTGAAAGTGTGGAGCAACTGCGGTTGTGGTTGCCTTTTGCCGAGAAAATCCCTTCATTGGAAGAGTCTGAAGTGACTGTTCGCAAAGCAAGGCTTAAATATCTTGAGCGTACCGACATGATGTTACATTTGCGTGATAGACATACGGATGAATTCGTAGGCAGCAGCGGGTTACATCGCATCGACTGGAATGCACGCTGTTTTGAGATCGGTTACTGGATTCGCACATCGCGAGCTGGTGAGGGGTTGATGACAGAAGCGGTGAGAGGCATTGAGCAATTTGCCATTACTCATCTGGAGGCGAATCGGCTGGAGATCCGCTGTGATGCCCGCAATGTGCGAAGTGCCAAAGTAGCCGAACGAGCGGGTTATACGCTGGAAGGTATACTGCGCAAGATGCGGCGGAACAGTACAGGTACGCTGGTTGATTGTATGGTTTTCTCCAAAGTCAGAGGCAGTGAGTTCCATTAAAGGGAGGATAGATATGGAGCGAATTGGTCAGGGAAGAACTGCGGAGATCTATACGTATTCGAACGAGCACATTATGAAGTTATATCGAATGGATTTTCCACTCGAAGCAGTTCAAAATGAATTTAGAATAAGTGAGTTGGCATACAAAAAAGGACTCCCCGTCCCACAGGCAGTATCCTTGATGGAACATACTACATCGCGAGCAGGCATCGTTTTTGAGCGAATCCAGGGGAGTACCCTGTTATCACTTATCATTCAGCAACTGGAGTTACTAGAGCAGCTGGCGTTTAAAATGGCTGACTGCCATTACAGACTTCATTGTGAGCGAGATGATGAAGGAACACTTCCCTCCCAGAAGCAGATTTTATCTGGAGCGATTCACAATGTTCGATTATTGTCGGAGGGCGATCAAGAGCGAGTCCTTTCCTACTTAACAACATTGCCTGATCAACAGCAGATCTGTCATGGCGATTTTCACCCTGATAATGTTATGCTCAGTGAGGCTAGCGATCAATACTGGGTCATCGATTGGATGACTGGTATGTCCGGTGATCCTGCGGGTGATGTGGCTCGAAGCTGGGTAATATTAATGAGCGGCACATTACCGGAAGATACAGATCCTGCTATACGAATGGGTTTTGAAACGGCTCGTGAATCGCTGGTCGAATATTACATCCATCATTATATGCAACTTTCCGGGATTACACGTGAAGTAATAGAGTCCTGGATGCTGCCAGTTGCTGCCGCGCGTCTTGACGAGGATTTGCCTGCTCAAGAGGTGGAACAGCTGCTCAAGTTTGTTCAGGAACGTATTCGTCGGTTAGACGAATCTAACTATATTATATAAAAAGGGTAGAGAAAGAGGGGACTTATTCATGCTGCATTCATTAAAGGCCATACAATCATACAAGTCAGGAAACACGCCGGAAGACCAGCAGCAATGGTTGCAACTGCTGGCAGCAGCGGAGAAGCCCCATATTAACCTCGAACGCATTCATTCCATTGCCGAACTTGAGGGAACAAATCCGGTGTTGGATTACACCGAACGTACACTGCAAGTGCTGGAGAAACTTCAGGTTTCTTTTTGGGTAAGAGAAGTTCTGGAGGACGTATTAATCTGGTCAGAGACGGCGAAGGCCGGATCTCGGGAACAGCGGCGGGTATGGCAAAAGCAGGGCGTTAACCTGTTTGTACACAATGTGGGGTCCGCTCAGTTATATGATCTATACACAGGGACAGACCACCTGGATAATGACATAGGTAAGACCAAGGAGACAAGTATAAATCAACCTGGATCTCCGAGTGGTGCCCAAAGTAAGAGTACAGATATAAGCGAGCATGCTGTGCTGACTTCACACACACCAAGGCATGAGATTATTCGTACTCTAATTGCTACACATGGACTTATTGGTCAATACATACGCGGAGAGATTCCATTTGCCGAGAATGCTCCGCTTCACGCCTTGATTGTCAAAGGATGGCTTACTACAGATGAACTGCACACCATACTGATGGCATTAAATGAATGCATTATTGCAGGCGTTGATCCAGTGTTATGGGTTCAGGTTCAGGCTGAGGTACAACGAATTGTAGGCTGGATTATCGCTGGACCGGATCACGAGGACTGGAGTGTGAAGGAACGGTTATCCCGCTTAAGAAGTTCATCCATTCGGCAGGGAGAAGCTATGGATACGGCTTACGCTAAGCTCCAAACGGAACTGGATGTAGAACAGACGTTGGCTCCGCTGGCTCATCGTACTCTGTGGTATGTGGAGTCTGCCATGCAGGATTTTTCGTTGCAGGAGATGGTAAAAGTGTTCCTGTTGACACTTCACAGCGAGAGCATGCATCCAACATCCATGGAGAGTCGATCTGAAATCGTTCGCCATATCAGCTTCGAACCATTGATGAATACGATGTATTACGACTACAAAGGCGTCAAGAAGCTCAATATTTACAAGAAACGAATGATTGAAAAATATTTGGAACAGTATTCGTGGGAACAGATTGTGTCAGGGGAGCAGATCGTCTATCCCCATCTAACCCATCGCATTGAACGTCATACGGATCTGCCCGATACACTGTTTGTGACCTTCGAATTTTCCCCAGCGGCTGAGAAGCTGATTGCATTCTGTATTGAAGCGGAAAAGTCACCATTATACGAGAAGGCTGTACTGCTGTTATTTGACCTGTTCGGATTGCGCCGGGATGCCTATGACCGTTTCCACAACGAAGAGACGTATTTGTCCGATATGAACAGCTCCGGTGATTACAAAAAAGTACTGCTTGACTATATCGTTGGTAAACGAGTACTTGATATCGGTCCAGGTGGAGGAATTCTGCTGGATCTGATTGAGCAAGAAAAACCGGAAGTGGAGCCTATTGGTATCGATATCTCGGCCAATGTCATTGAAGCGCTGGAACGCAAAAAACAACGTGAGGGACATCGCTGGCAAGTGATGAAGGGGGATGCCCTGCAACTGGAGCAATATGTGCAGCCGGGCACTGTGGATACGGTTATTTTTTCATCCATTCTGCATGAACTATATTCCTATATTGAACTGGACGGTCGAAGATTTAATTCCGATACGGTTGTTGCAGCGCTGAGAAGTTCATTCCGTGTGCTGTCACCTGGAGGAAGAATTCTGATTCGGGATGGCATCATGAGTGAACCGGAGGCACAGAAGCGCCGGATTCGTTTTCTGGAACCGGATGGGATGCGCTGGCTGGAGCGGTATGCAGAGGATTTTCAGGGACGTGCAATTCAATATGAGCGGGTCTCAGACAATGAGGTCGTATTGCCGATCAACGATGCGATGGAATTTCTCTATACCTATACGTGGGGGGAAGAGGCATACGTCCATGAAATTCAGGAGCAGTTCGGTATATTCACGCCAACAGCCTATGAGAACTGTATTCGAGAAGCGCTGGGTGAACAAGCCGACATTATTACGTTACGACATTTCCTTCAGGAGGGTTACACGGAGGCACTAGGTGAACGAATTATCTTTATGAGGGAAGATGGAGAACCTGCGCCTTTGCCAGACAGTACCTGCCTGATTGTCATTGAGAAGAAGAAAGGATTGGCGGATGGATGATGAGCGAGGCCAGCACGGTTTTGTATTTTGTTAGACATGCGGAGTCACGGTATGTTGAAGGACAGGAACGCGAGCGTGGACTAACAGAGCAAGGTCATCAAGATGCGGGAACGGTTGCCAGTCTGCTCCATGGGGAGCAGATTCAACTGTTCTATTCTAGCCCTTACAGGCGAGCGGTGGATACGATTCAGATTCTGGCAGATCGGTCAGGTGGAATTGTGGTGACAGAGGAAGATCTGCGTGAACGCCAGTTATCGAGTTCGGATGTGAGGCATGATAATTTTCGTGAAGCCAAGCAACGATTGTACCGTGATCCTACGTATGCGTATCCTGGAGGAGAGTCTGGTGAACAGGCTCGCTTAAGAGCAGTAACGGCGATCGAGAAAATTTTGGATAAACATGTGGGTCACAAGGTAGTCATCGGAACCCATGGAGATGTCATGACGCTTATTTTACAACACTATGATTCTTCCTACGGTTATGATTTCTGGGAAAGTACTACGATGCCGGATATCTATAAGTTGCGGTTTGATGGAACGCGCAAGTTGGTCCAGGTCACCCGATTGTGGGAGTGACAGAGTTATATATGAGAAATGTATTAACCAGAATGATAGTGGAGAGGAGTGAGTTGGACGGATGAAAATTACGCTTTTGCCTGATACATACTTTATTGAAAATCTAAGCGTATCTTCATTACAGGATAGAATGTACTGCATATTTGATCTCGAAGGGACAGGCATTAATCCTGTGGTGGAGAGTGTGACTCAATTTGGTGCGATGCATTACCAGAGAGGTCAACAATGTAATACAACATTTTCTTCACTTGCACGTGCGAACAAACCTATACCAGAACCTGTGGCCAAGTTAACAGGCATTTCGAATGAGGATATGTTGGAAGCTCCTTCGTTTGTAGAAGCATTTCAGACCTTTCAGGAATTCATAGGGGATAACGTCCTGGTGACACAAGCCGGATATGAGTATGACCTGCCCATCTTGAAGCGGCATTGTGATGAGTATGGCCTCCCGATGTTGACCAACCCGGTGCTGGATACAAAAGCGATGTTTACCTATATTCATCCTGAGATTACCGAGGTCGTCTCAACGGATTTTCTGATTGGGTATTATGATCTGAATACAGATGGAATTCACAGGCACAATGCTTTGGCAGATTGTAGTGTGATCGCTGATATCTTTGAATGTATTCTTAGCGAATATGAGAAACTTCAATTGAATCATTTTACTGCCGATCCCAAGCAGATGATGAAACGTTTCGTTATACCAGAGATGTATCTGACATGATAAGGAACTGGAGGAGAGATCAATGAGCAGAACGGATGTGGAGAAGCTACTGTTGGATCTTAACGAGGGACGGATTCTGACCCAGCAGACATTCGAAGGACTGGATGTGGAAGTTTACCTGGACGAAAGGGATGCCTCTGTATTTGCTGATAAGTGGATGCAAGCTTTTGAACGATGGGCTCGAGTTACAGCGGTGGCTGAAGAAGAGGTGCTGCGCGCATGCAGGGAACAGGCTTTCAAACAAACTTTAGCTCTCACCGGCGAACCTGAGTTAGCGGGGTATGTAAGTGATGATATCGGTTTAATTGGCGCTGCACTGTTACAGGATGTGGTACATGAACCATTTGTTAATGAACTGTTGGAAAGTTATCGTCAAGGCAGGTTGCCCCTGCGATAAGCGGGGGAGGACCAACAGGGCTGTTTTCGTTTGTATAAAAAAACAGCATCAAATGTACATTGTGGGTCGGCTGAGGCATAAGGTACAATTCACCTAAGCAATCGATGAGAATGATAATCATTATATGTGAAACATTCTCACGGTTACATCAACAGATCACATAGGGGTGAAGGGTAACATGGTAGGTTTAGTTAAAGGTTTCAAAGGGTGGACAATTACATTACTGCTCATGGGTCTGGTTATTTCAGGATGTAGTACAAATACCGCTACGAATACAGAACAGACTCCTGCAACTGAAACTGAAAGTGCAGCTTCTGGAGAAAATACTTCTGGAAACGAGACAGAGCCTGCGACACGAGTTGTACAGGATGAATTTGGAGATGTGACGATTCCGGTTCAGCCACAGCGGATTGCTGGAATATATGTGGAAGATTATCTGAAGGCGCTCGATATTACACCTGTCGTGCAGTGGTATAATCCGATGTGGGGCGTGCAGGATTATTTAGAACTGGATGTTCCTAAATTTGATACTACAGGGAGTATTGAGGCTTTATTGGAATATAATCCGGATCTGATTATTGTAGATGGTGGAGCGGATGCGGAGAAATATGAGATGTATTCCAAGGTGGCACCGACGTATCGTCTGCCTGAGAGCGTACTGCAGGATTCGAATCAAGTTTTGAAAACCATTGCCGATGTTGTAGGGAAACCGGAAAAGGGTGAAGAAGTTGCTGCGGCATTTGAGGCCAAGATTGCAGATGCTAAGGCGAAGTTGCAGGAAGCGGTTGGAGACGAGACTGTCGCAGTTGTCCGGCTGAATGTTAACGATGACACACTGGCGTTGTTCGGTGTGAAGAATCGATTTACCGGATTTATTTATTCCGAGCTTGGTCTAACACCTCATCCTCTGGTTAGCAAGATGGAAGAATATCAGGAAATTCTGTCTGAGGAGGCCGTGCCGCAACTTGATGCAGATCATCTTATTATTTTCCCTTCCAATGGAGAATGGTCTTCTCCTGAGAACAAGGAAGCCTTGAAGGTACTTGACAGCAAATTGTGGAAATCTCTTCCTGCCGTTAAGAACAATCAGGTGTACATCATGGAAAGATCACATTGGCAATCAGGTGCGATTACAGCGAATTCCATGAAAATAGATGATATTTTGGAAAAAATGACTCCATAATAATAATCTCATAAGAAAGAAAGTTCTTCAGCCAGGGTTGAAGAGCTTTCTTTTTTCGTATACACTATTTTTAAATGATAATAATTCTCAGTTAAGGACGATGAACATGTGCCACACCATAATACAACTGATCCCCAAGCCCTGGCTATGCTCACTTCAGCATATGGAATACGTAGATCACCATCAATCTCATATCGATAAACGTTTGTTATACAGAATGTCGACTTCACACTCTATATTTGTTGTAACGTCTGGGAAAGGTTCAATAGTTTGCTCAGATCGGGAATCTCATCTGGAAAAAGGAATGGTTATGTTTGTTCCGGCTGGAACATCCGTTAAAATAGTAGGTTCGCCTTGGACAGAAAGTGAATTGCAGTACTATAAGCTTGATCTGATGGTGGCTGAGTTAAGCGAAGAGACTTCGAACGCTTTGTCTAGAAGAAACACGGAGGAGCAGCAGGAACTTTCCCAAAGTCCAGATTCTCCGACATTATTACCGCTTATGCAACTCAGCTACAGTCCGTGGAGTTCCTGTCTGGAAGCCTTGGAACAAATACTGCGTCAACAGGTCACTGACGATTGGCTGGAGCAATGGGAGGTAGAGCTTCGTTTCCAGGAGTGGTTCCGTGCCTTGCTTCGCCAGAGTGTCCCCGAAACAGAAGTACCCGATGACCGTGCCCGTCTTCAAAGTTCAATTCGTTATATTGGCGATCACTATGATCAGACCATAACCGTGGATGAGCTCGCAGCAGATATTGGTCTAACAAGAGCCAGCTACACTCGGCAATTCAAAAAAATTACGGGTAAGCTCCCGCTTGATTATGTGAATACGGTTCGGTTGGAGCGCTCGAAACAACTATTGCAGCTGACGGATGACCGTATCCATGAAATTGCACAAAATGTGGGGTTCAGCAGTGAGTATTATTTTGGTCGCCGTTTCAAGCAATATGCTGGTATTTCACCTGGATTGTACCGCCGTCATCACCGTCAAGAGGTTCGTGTCTTTGCTCCGTATCTGGAAGACTTTGTGTTGGCTCTAGGCGTAAAACCCGTATTGCAATGTTCACATCATTCCTGGGGCAGACAGCAATATTTGGGGTTGGATGATGTACCCGAATTTGATGTGAGCCAGCAGGATGCGCAATTTAATCTGGGCCATGTACCTGATTTTATCATGCTGGATAAGGGATATGATCGATGGAATCTGGACCGCTTTGAGCATGTGGCACCCACATTTTACGTCGATCATCTGGGAGAAGATTGGCGCTCCATTTTGAGATCGACAGCCGATGTATTGGGGAAGGTAAGTCGGGTTCAAGATGTAATTGGTGCGTATGAGGACAAGGCATCAGAGGCTAAGAGTCGGTTATCGCGTTATATGCGTGGAGAAACCGTAGCTTTTTTGCGTATATCCGCGTCGGATATTACTCTCTATGGGGATCAGCAGGGCTATGTCGGACCAGTAATTTATCAGGATCTTGGACTGACTCCGCACTCCCGTGTGAAGCAATGGACAAGACACGAGCGGAGGATTTTCATTGGATTGGACCAGTTAAGTCAGCTTCATGCGGATCATTTGTTGATTACATTTGACACTGGAAATTCTGCTAAACCTGGAGATGAGCGCGAATTGCTCAACAGCGACGAATGGAAGTGCCTGCCTGCGGTGAAGAGTGGCAATGTGTATGAGGTGGATTTCATGTCGTGGATGAACTACGGTGTGATCTCACATGGGAAGAAGATTGAGGATATTCTGCGGTTTATGGCTTGATAATGAATGGGAGCTAAAACTAACTTCAAACAAGCTGGTTTCAATAATTAAATTAAAATCGAAGAAAATGAAAAAAATACTCTATTAATCGGATTTACTGTATGATATAGGAAAAATGAATTGGAGAATAGACATCCTATGCATAAAAAAATCTGGGCCTCGCTTTTAGTAATAGCTGTTATTGGGATGATTCCTGTTACAGCAATATCGACGACTGCGGTCGCCGAATCGCATGAAATTTCGGGTGAAGATCTTCCTGAAAGCTTAAGATATGATTCTAACCATCCAGATATAATTTATGTGAAGGATTGTGGGGTCTTCGAGAAAGTGGATTCGAGTTTAGTAGATTACGGTGAACAAGAAGTTGTGTTCGATGATTTACAAAAGGTAACAGATAAAACAAATATAATTGTTGCTTATGATGCAACTTACGTTAAAAAAGGTGAATGGGAATAGCAAATTCATCACTTTACAATTTAGGAGCGCAAGAAGATGTTTTTTCTTCTTGGGCTCTTTTTATATCCAATAAAAAAATAAAATTCCAGAATTCGACCTAAGCATGAAAGAAGTAAATGATTTCATCGACTGGTATGAAGCCAAGCAAGCGGGAAGCGGAAAAGCATCGTATGCGATCGATAAACACGACAATAACAAAGGGCCTTTTAAGAGTCGGAAGGATTATATCCTGTTTGATCGGGTGCTGACGTTTGAGGTAAGTGAATACTAAAAAATGTGAAGTTCCTTCAGCTTAGGCTAAAGGGGCTTCTTTTTGCTTCACAGTGATGAATGAGCCAATGCAACTACCCGAAAGGCTTGTTTCATCTTATTTTAGTGTAGCGTTTACAAAAAAACTGGATAACGAGCACAAAATGCAAAAGCGGATGTCCTTGACTGAACGATTGTGACATACCATTAGAATGAAGGCTGATCTGTAACTCAGAGTTTGAAGTCTTCAAGCATAGCCATGAATGGCGGATGGGAGAGCTGTAATGACAAAACGGGTAATTCTGTTGGAAGAAGGTACGGCAGAGATGAAAGGGCTAATGGGCAGTAAAGGGGCTGATCTTGCAGAACTTATCCATGCAGGGTGGTCTGTCCCAGCCGGATTTGTGGTCACAACGGAATGCTGTCGCGAGTTCTGTACCCGTCTTGGACATCTTTCCGGTGAAGGAGAGGAAGAGATTATTAACGCGATCCGGCATCTGGAACAGCAAACCGGGAAGTTCTTCGGACATTCGGAGAATCCGCTACTACTCGCGGTACGTACGGACCAGGATCGAGCATCAGCAACTGTGACACGATCACTGCTCAATGTTGGTCTTAATGATGCTACTGTGGAAGGACTCGCACGTCAAACCGGTGATCGGTTGTATGCACTCCGATGTTATCTAGATTATTTAAAGGAATATGGACAGCTGGTGTATGCAATTCCGTCTGAATTTTTCACAGAAATATCGAGTCATGTCAAGGGTCGGGATGAAACGGAACTTGAATTAACCATTACACAATTTAAATATTTAATCGAAGGGGAGGGGCGGAACCCTTTTCCTCAAGATGTTCAAATTCAATTTAAAGAAGCAGTACGTGCGGTATATCATTCACAGCGTAGTAAAGCATCCAGATCTCAGGACGAGATCATGCGTAAATCATATTACATCTCTTCGGAGCAAAGCGCTCCTGTTCTTATACAGACGATGATGCATGGAAAATGTGGAGAATCAAGCGGTACCGGAACAATGTATACACGCAGTCCACTTACAGGAGAAAGGGGAATCACTGGACAATACGTCCCAACCGGGAACGCGAGCCAAACAGATCATGGTCTGGAGCGTTTACGGAATGACGAACTTGAGCTGTACAAAAGTTTGCTGGAGATAGGTAGCCAGTTGGAGACGCATAAGGGAGAAGTGCAGGAAATCACCTTTGTGATTGAATCCGGCGCGATGTATGTTGCGCAGACTCAGCCCGCACGATTATCCTCCACAGCCACACTGAGGAGTACCGTGGATTTTGTCCATGAAGGATTCATCACCAAGAAGGATGCACTTCTTCACATCCAACCTGCGCATATAACGGAAGTGCAGAAGCTTTACACAAATCCTAGTTCTATCAACGAAGCGAGCACTGGAAATTTTCCAGTAACTAATGATGAATGTCCAGCTTATAACAACTCAGATTCACTTTTATCAGCAGATCTGCAACTACTGCTCGATTGGGCTGATGAAGTGAGAGAGCTGAAGGTAATGGCCAATGCTGATCGACCACAAGATGCCATAACAGCACGGATACTGGGGGCTGAGGGAATAGGTCTGTGCAGGACGGAGAACATGCTGTTATCACCTGCGCGGTTACCATTTGTACAAAAAATGATCCTGGCAGACAGTGAATCCGAACGCAGGCGTGGTTTGGAGCGTCTGTTGCCGATGCAGCAGTCTGATTTTGAACAGATATTCGAAGCGATGGATGGATACCCGGTAACGATACGTTTGCTCGATTCGCCGTTGCATGAACTGCTACCGGATCTGGGAGTGTTGGAGAAACGACGTGAGTGGTTACAAGCAGAGGAGTGGCAGGAGCAAAAAGACCATCAGATTGAACTGGAGGAACTGGAACGTGTAATTCGCAGAGTCAGCGAATTGCATGAACATAATCCGACATTGGGGCAACAGGCTTGTCGGCTGAGTACGGTGTTCCCGGAGATCGTTGATATGCAGCTTGAAGCGATTTTTCGCGCAGCGGTGAAAGGCATCCGGCAAGGCTGGTGGGTACGTCCCGAGATTATGATCCCGCAGATCGGTCATCTGCATGAACTTCAGGTGATGAGAGATCTGGTGGATCATGTGGCTGACCAGGTGCTTGGTGAGGAGAAGCGGCATTGTCTCTATAGAGTGGGGGCGATGATCGAAGCTCCGAGAGCGGCGCTGACGGCGACTCACATTGCTCGCCAGGCTGACTTTTTCTCGTTTGGCACGGATGAGCTGACAGAGATGACATTTGGATATAGTCGCCATGAAGCTGAGAAACGATTCATTCAAATGGATACGGACTCTCGTACGGTAATGAATAATCCATTTCATGTGCTGGACATTGAGGGAGTTGGACAACTGATTGAGATGGCGGTAGTCCAAGGTCGAATTCGAAAACCTCATCTGAAGACAGGGATCTGCGGAGAAAATGTTGTGGATCTAGAGTCCATAACCTTCTGTCACCGCATTGGTATGGATTACGTAAGTTGTTTGCCTGAACAGATCGCATATGCACGAATTGCTGCTGCACAAGCAGCCATTAAGGCACAGAGAGAGGGAGCAGACACGCAGAAAACGGATATATCTACAATTGCGTAACGCTCACCCTGTCCTACACGGAACTTCCATGGAATAGCAACCGGAAAACTGTTATACTGAAATATGCGTTTTGTAAAATGAACGTAAAATTTCAGGGTAAGGGTTGAAAGCGACCATGTATAATTCCAAAAATGAACGAACTTCATCACGGACCTTATTCGCCGTGTTATTCATTCTTATGCTGCTGAAGTTATCACTGCTGCGGTATTTCTTTTTCCAGGGTCTGTCCGGCATCGGTCTGTTAACTGACGCATTAGGTGCACTAACTGTGGTATGCCTGCTGGATCTGATCGTGCCCAAAGGCTGGAAGCGAGCAGTATACGGAGGATTCAATATTCTGTTTTCTCTGGTTCTGTTCGCGGCTACGCTGTATAACGTTCATTTCAGTTCGGTACCCACCTATACCGCGCTAAGTGAGCTGGGGCAAGTTGCCCAAGTGCGGGGAAGTATCGGACCACTGGTTCGACCTGAGCACTTTCTGTTTTTTGCAGACATCGTACTGGCATTGCCAATATGGTTGATTATGCGCAGACGTGCTGGCTGGCGTAACCACAGCAGTTACCGCGATAGCGGTTTGACGTTTGGCAGAATTCGCAGACGTTACTGGGGCAAGCTCGGCGTTGCGCTTACCGCTGCATTCTGCATCGTGCTGTCTGGCAGTTTTATTGTCAAAGGTGAAACGATTGATAATGAGCTGGTTCGGGCGGAGAATCTCGGTTTCCTGAACTACCAGGTATCGTCTGCCATTCTGACAAGCAAAGAGAATGAGGCCATTGCAAATGGCAACATTAACGAAACAATTGCTAAGATCAATGAGCTGGTTAGCCAGTATCCGTATCAGGATAAACCAAGTGATGGTACAGCCGTGAAAGCCAAATATTTTGGTCAGGCCAAAGGCAGCAATCTGATCGTACTGCAACTGGAATCCTTTCAGAATTTCCCGATTAATGCTTCATTAGACGGTCAGGAGTTAACGCCGGTACTGAATGATCTGGCCAAAGAAAGCTATTATTTCTCTCATTTTTTCCAACAGATCGGACAGGGAAACACATCAGACGCGGAGTTCATGTCGAACACCTCTATCTATCCAACCGGAGTTGTTCCCATGTCAGCAGGGTATAGTGACCGCGAACTGCCGAGTCTTCCCAAATTATTGGGGAAAGAGGGATATGAGTCAGAGACGTACCACGTCAATGACGTCACCTTCTGGAACCGGAACAAAATGTATCCGGCACTCGGATTCACTCGTTACTTCGACAAGCCCAGCTTCACTAACGACAGATTTAATGACTTTGGACCATCGGATGAAGAGTTGTACCGTGTAGGTGTGGAAAAAATGACTGCGCATCAGGCTGCGAATCAGCCGTTCTATGCTCAGTTCATTACGGCATCGAGCCACTCGCCGTTTACGGTTCCCACTGATCGTGCACGAATTACGATTCCTGCGACCATCACGAACAAATTGCTTCACGATTATCTGCAAGCGATCAACTATACGGATTATGCCATCGGTCAACTCATTAATGAGTTGAAGGCGAACGGATTATGGGATAATACAACGTTAGTGCTCTACGGAGACCACTTTGGTCTGCCTGCTGACGAAGAGATTACACAGCAGATTCAGGCCAATCTGGGCGTCCCGTATGACGGTAAAGTAAGTCGATTCAACATCCCGTTAATGATTCATACGCCGAAACAGACCAAAGGACAAGTGATTGAGCAGCCAGGCGGTCAGTTGGATATGTTGCCAACGATCATGAACCTGATGGGAGTTTCGCTCCAGGATGAGAAATTCACTGCCTTCGGACATGATCTGCTCAACATGGACCATAATGCCTTCGGTATCCGGTATTACTTGCCAACGGGTTCATTTGTCAACAATGACATCATGTTTATCCCGGGTGCGGGCTTTGACGATGGAACAGCCTATTCGCTGAACACATATGAACCGGTAACGGATTTGGAACCCTATCGTGCCGACTATGAACATGTGCTCAGCCTGATGAAACTGTCTGACGAGTATGTGAAATTGTTACCGAAACGTGCGCCATAAATCAATTTTCTCTTCAATTAGGTTAGATCAGAACGTCACCAGTTCAAAAGCTGGTGGCGTTTTTTTGCATGTTTCTTGTGCAAGTGTGGTAATAAAGAGAATAACTAAAGTTTGAAACTGTAATAATTAATGTTACAATGTAATGAGCAAGAATGAAGTGAGCAAGAGCGCGTAATATTCGCAGAACTCATATTCACAGTACTTAGTGAACCTAACAGACGAGAGGATTGAACATATATGAAACTGAGTGTACTCGAACATGGACATATCAATGAAGGACGCAGTGTACAGGATACGTTGCAGGAAACGGTGAAACTCGCACAACATGCGGATCAATTGGGGTACTCCCGTTTCTGGATGTCGGAGCATCACGGGAGTGGCGCGCTGTCATTCTCCAGTCCTGAAGTTATGATTGCACATGTGGCTGCACATACGGATCGGATTCGCGTAGGTTCCGGTGGCGTTATGCTGCCTCATTATAGTGCCTATAAGGTTGCGGAGAATTTCCGTCTGCTGGAAGCTTTGCATCCGGGGCGGATTGACCTGGGGATTGGCAGAGCACCAGGCGGCATGCCGATTGCCAGCAGAGCTCTGAATGAAGGGAAATCATCGAATGTACAATTCTTTCCTCAACAGATCGCGGATCTGGGCGGATATTTCCACGAGCAGTTGCCCGAGGATCATCGGTTTGCATCTCTGGTAGCCGGACCATCGGTTCCAACGGTACCAGAAGTGTGGTTGCTGGGTTCCAGCTCCGAAGGTGCGAGAATTGCTGCAGCGCAAGGGACATCGTATGCGTTTGCCCAATTCTTCGGAACACCAGGCGGCGAAGAAGCGATGAAACATTACCGCAGACATTTCAAGCCGTCCATCCTGAATGACAAACCACATTCAATGATTGCTGTCTCGGCATTCTGCGCGGAGACAGAGGAGGAAGCCGCTGAACTGGCGCGCAGCAATGAACTTTTCTTCCTGCGCCTCGGACGAGGTCTTGAACAAAGTTCCTTCCCATCCCTGGAGACGGTGAACAACTATCCATTCACAGCGATGGAGATGGAACAGATCCGTCAACGTCGTTCTTTTTCCATTGTGGGTACACCAGATCAGGTGAAAGATAAAATTACCGCAATGGCTGAACGCCATGAAGCAGATGAAGTCATTATTGCATCAGCGGTCCATTCGTTTGAAGCACGTCTACGTTCATTCGGCCTGATTGCAGAAGCCTTTGGACTCAAGCAGGACTAATAGTGAGCAAGCGGGAATAACTACTCTGAACAGACTGGAATCTTGCTCTTGCAAGGTTCCGGTTATACTCTTGCGTGATCAGGGAGAGGAGGGATTCACATGCGCAGATGTGTCATTAGTGATATTCATGGCTGTTACGATGAATTTAATGCACTGCTTAAGCTTGCAGATTATAATCCGCAGCAGGATGAATTGATTTTACTTGGTGATTATGTGGATCGCGGTCCAAGTAGCAGACAGGTCATCGAACAGATTATGCAGCTTCAGCAACAGCACCATATTATTGTGATTAAAGGCAATCACGATGCCATGATGGTCAAGGCGTTAACCCAGGATGTTGAGCAATATGATCAACACTGGATTCGTAACGGCGGACTACAGACGATGGCAAGTTATCTGGATCTGGAGCTTACTTATGATGAGCAACAGATAGATTGGGAAGCTTATGGTGAAGCCAAACAGTGGATACGTACACACTATGAACACCATCTTCGTTTTCTGGAACAGCTTCCGCTGGTGTACGAGATTCCGGGTTATATTTTTGTGCATGCCGGGATCAACCCTGACATTGAGAATTGGAGAAACCAGTCCGAGCGGGACTTCATTTGGATTCGTGAATCATTCTATTCCAGACCAACGACGATTAGAGAGACGGTCGTATTTGGCCACACCCCCGTGAAGCATTTGCATGATGAGACAGGCATTTGGTTTGACCCGAGCGGAGACAAAATTGGCATTGACGGTGGTTGTGCCTACGGAGCGCAATTGAACCTGCTGGAGATTAGCGAAGACGGCAGTCTACAGACCTTTTTTGTACGACAAGGGCAGAGCGCGGAAGAGCCTGAGATTTAATGTTTTCGTTGCGTATCAGGGTTTCGTATGCTAATTTTATAAGGTTGTACGATGAATAAATACGATACATATCATATCGACTTGAGGGTAATGAACCAAGTTTGGCTATTTTCCAAAATGACTTACCTGAGAATGATTTGCAATCAATTCGCTGTAAAAGGATTGGAATTAAGCCTTATTAGCGCTATAATCAGTAGGGTATGATTAAAATATGACATGTATTATTCTAAATGAGAATTGACGGAGGGCTATAAATATGGAGAAAGCGTTAATCTTCGGTCACAAAAATCCCGACACGGATACGATCTGTTCGGCAATCGCCTATGCGGATCTGAAAACAAAATTGGGTCAGGACGTTGAAGCTGTGCGTCTCGGCGAAGTCAATGGTGAAACCCAGTTCGCACTGGATCAATTCAAAATCGCAGCACCGCGTCTGATTAAAACAGCTGCAAATGAAGTAAATAAAGTCATTCTGGTTGACCACAACGAGCGTCAGCAAAGTGTAAGCGATATTGAGGAAGTGACTGTCGTTGAAGTTATTGACCATCACCGTATTGCTAACTTTGAGACAAGCGGACCTCTGTATTTCCGTGCAGAGCCTGTAGGTTGTACAGCAACTATTTTGAATAAAATGTACAAAGAAAATGGTATCGAAGTGAGTGCGCCGATTGCTGGTCTGATGCTGTCTGCCATTATCTCCGATTCCCTGTTGTTCAAATCCCCGACTTGCACAGAGCAGGACGTAGCTGCTGCGCGTGAACTGGCTGCCATTGCTGGTGTAGATGCAGACAGTTATGGTCTGGACATGCTGAAAGCCGGTGCGGATCTGAGCCAAAAAACAATCGCTGAACTGATTTCCCTGGATGCCAAAGAATTTGTAATGGGTCAATCCAAAGTGGAAATTGCACAGGTTAATGCCGTTGACGTGAATGATGTTCTCGTGAAGCAACCTGAGCTTGAAGCAGCTATTGAGGCGATTATCTCCAGTAAAGGTCTCGACCTGTTTGTATTTGTCGTAACAGACATTCTGAACAACGATTCCGTAGCTCTGGCATATGGTACATCCACCAAAGCTGTGGAAAAAGCCTACAATGTGACACTGTCTGATAGCAGAGCGCTCTTGAAAGGCGTAGTATCACGCAAATCACAAATTGTACCGGTTCTAACGGAAGCATTCAACACGCTGTAAATCGGACGGAATGGCGTATTCGTACGCCGATATACATTGCAAATAGAGAAACACCATCCTAGCCTGCTCTGATCCGTAAATGGTCAGGACAGGCTTTTGATGTAGAGGAGGAAGAATCATGATCAAAAATGAAAAGATCAAAGCAGCGGAAGTACAGCTCACCGGCCTGAATGGTGAAGATCTGGGTGTGATGTCCACGCAGGAAGCACTTCTACTTGCGAAGCAGCACAAAGTAGATCTGGTGTGCTTGTCCTTGATGACGAGTCCACCGCCTTGCAAGCTGATTGCAGCTGGAGCGGCCAAAGCGGAAGCGCAACAGGCGAAGAAAAAAGCGAGTAAATCCCCCGATAAACGTAAAGTGAAGGAAATTCGCTTGAACCTTGGTATGGAGGATCATGACCGGGAGACAAAGCAGTCTCAAGCGGAGCGCATTCTGAAGAAGGGTGATTCGGTAAAACTCGTCATCCAGGTGCATGGAGCCAAAGAGGGAGTTGCAGGTAAGGAGTGGGCTGAGCAACTGAGCAAATCGCTGGCTGAATTCGGTAGCAAAACGACAGGTGTTCAGGTAAGTGGTAAACAGGTTGTTGTGCAACTGGACCCGAATGCGTAAACTGCCAAGAGCGATCCTCGATGTAGCACAAATGTAAGGCGAATGTTGATGCAGTAATGATCTTTTGGATGTAAAGAAAGCCCAATGAGGTGGCAGGTTAACTGCTGCTGTATTGGGCTTGTTTGTCATCACTTGGATTGAGGTATCGTGCAATTTAATGCAAAAGCCGTTTCCGTCCAGTAGTTCAACTGCGTAAATAACGGCTGCCACCAAGTCGTACATATAACTGTCCGGGTAATACAGGCGTAGAACCAGCGGCCATATTATTCTGGTTGTTCTTGGCGAATCGGGATAAATAAAAGAAGTCCGGATAGATAACCATATCCATTAAGTAGGCGGAGACCCGGCTACCTGGAATGCGGAACTGATTCAGGGTACGTATAATATCTTCGCCGCGTGCAATGCCAATGCCATGTCCGTAATACCAGTTCTCGCGCAGCATAATCGTATTCTCTCCCTGCCATTCGGGGGTTTCGGGAGAAACATCCGGGTTTTTGAAATACAGCACATCTCCTGGAAGGGCCGTTTCACTACCGTTTTTTTCGGTCAATCGCAGATCGCTGTCATAATGCCAGTCAAAGAGTAACAGATTTCGAAACAGGGAATTAAAGGCGTCTTCGCGAATGCTTCCCAGCACGCCACCATACAGCACAATGACGGTGGCTGTGGCACATTCAAAGGCGTATAAGTGTCCATTCCTCCAGATATCCCGGATGCCCTCGGCAGGGGTTACGTTTGATTTTAGCTCGAATCCACCCTCTGCATTACGATTCCAGTAGGCAGGATTACATCTGGATTTTTCAAAGGATGCAAAACTCACACCACTTCGATCCAGTCCTTCCGCTGCATCCACAAGAGAGCCCCTCAAGTCCCATTCAAATCGAAGATGATCCATGGATTGGTACACATACCTCGTTGGACTACTCTGGAGTTGCTGTAACCAATACCATTCAAAAGCAGACCATTCCGAGCGGTTCAGTTCTACCGGTTGGTTTGCGACAATGATCATAATCCACAACCTCCGTTCCTATTCGAATATTCAACATTGTATAATCGGGAGAGCACAGGTATTGTGTAGTATATGACGTCACGTGTTCGAATTGGTATATTTTAAAGAAAGTCATTCGTATCGATGATTAAAGATGTCGATTCATGTGTGCATTTTGTCTGACCTCGTTTATAAATCATGGCATTTGGGGTAGTACTCTATAGATGAAGTTATGTTCAGGTCGATCTATTCATACGGAATACATTCAGATTCTCATAAAGGAGGACATGTAATGTCGAAATCCATTACAGAGAGCCGATCTCTGTTCGAACAATTGTATACGCACGCACCAATCGGCATTGCTGTCGCATCGCATGTAAACGGACGGTGGTTACAGCTTAATCCTGCATTTTGCGAGATGCTTGCATACAGTGAAGATGAACTGATCGATACTTCGGTCATACATATGATCTACGAAGAAGATCTGCACATGGAGGAATTCCGCAGCAAGTTCTGGGAAATGACCCATGAAACAAGTCCGATGTACGAAACGGAGGTTCGTCTGAAACGAAAGGACGGTTCGTTATTATGGGCAACCATTCGAGCGTGCATTGTGAGGGATGAAACCAATGGTGAGCCCTTGTATCTGCTGGTACAAGCTGCTGATATTACGAAACAAAAAGATGCAGAGGAAATCCTCATTGTGCAACGTAAACAATTGGAAGAGAGCAGTCGCATCTCTCGCCTGCTGGCAGAGTCTTCCCTAGACCTGATTGCAATCCATGCCGCCGATTCAAGTCGTACATTTAAATATGTGTCGAATGCATGTAAGAGCATGTTGGGCTATGAGTTGGAAGAAGTTTTAGGTAAGCCGGGAACATTCGTTATCTATCCGGATGATGTGCCTTTGGTTGAAGCGTACGTGGAAGAGCAGAGAAAGGGTCTGGCTCCCAAAAGGCTCAGTTATCGCCTGCTACATAAGGATGGATCTACGGTGTGGGCAGATACCATTACACATTATGTTTATGACAGTGCAGGTGAACTGATAGAGCTCGTCGCTGTAACCCGGGATATCACAGCCAGCCAGCAACAACAGTTAAGCATGCAGGAGTACAGATCGTTATTTGACTGTAATCCCCTGGGCGTGGCTTCTCTTGATCTGGACGGCAATCTGTTGAAAGCCAACATGGGTCAGGAACAGTTGACAGGACACACCAAGGAGGAGCTGCTCAGTCGACCTTTCGATCACCTCATTGATCCTGTGGATCTGGAGAAGACTCGATATCATTTTGAGGAGACGGTGAAGGGTACAGCACAGAGCTACGAGATAGGTTTAATTCACAAAAATGGGGAGCGAATCGAAACACATGTGATTAATGTTCCTATTATACTTGAGGACAAAGTTGTTGGGGTCTACGGAATCACCAGCGATATTACAGAGTCCAAACGTTACGTCGAGGAAATCGAGAATCTTAGTTATGAACGGGCATTGATTTTGAATGGCATGTCTGAGGGGGTTATTGGACTGGACCTGGATGGGAATCTGAACTTTGCCAATCCGGCCGCTGCGGAGATCATCAACTTCTGTCCAAGTGAAATGAATGGCAAAGCACTAGAGCAATTGATGATCCAAATGCAGAGCGAAGGCATTCCCTACCCATCCAAGGATACACCAATTCTACAGGCTGTTCGTGAGGGACGAGGTCTGCCGCGTACCGAATCCGTATTCTGGAGACAGGATGGGTCCAGTTTCCTGGCGGAGTTTCAATTGAAGCCAATTATGGATCAGGGTAGAACCCGCGGGGCAGTGTTGGTTTTCCGTGATATGACATCCGTAAAAGATATCATACGTGCCAAGGAAGCAGCAGAGCATGCAGACCGAGCGAAGTCCGAATTTCTCGCCATCATGAGTCATGAGCTTCGTACGCCATTGAACGGTATCATGGGTATGGCCCATCTGTTAATGGAAACCGAGCTGGATGATGAACAGAAAGGTTTTGCGGAAATCATGATTGATAGCGGCGAATCTCTTTTGTACATTTTGAACGAAATTTTGGATTTTAGCAAAATCGAAGCAGGCAAAATGGATCTGGAGCGCGCACCTGTAGATATTAAGGCGATGCTGGGTGGGGTGATCGAGCTATTTGCACTGAAGGCCTCGGAGAAAAATATTGAACTCTATTGTGAAGTGTCGGATCATATTCCTGAGCGCATTCGAGGGGATGAGACACGAATCCGGCAGGTTTTGATTAATCTGGTGGGTAATGCCGTTAAATTCACAGAGCAGGGCCGTATTGAGGTGAGCGTAGGTGCTGATTTCTCAGATGAGCATGGTCAGGATAACCTGATGTTGACCTTTAAGGTGAGAGATACGGGGATCGGCATTCCAATTGAAAAGCAGCATCAGTTATTCCAATCCTTCTCACAGCTTGACCCGGCTATCAATCGCAAGTTTGGCGGGACAGGCCTAGGGCTTGCAATCAGCAAGAAACTGGTGGAATTAATGGGCGGAGCGATTGGCGTACAGAGTGAGATCGGTGAGGGGGCAGAATTCCAGTTCACCCTTGTAGTTGAGCGGTGGCAAGAGGAAAGTAGTGACCCGATCGAAATCACCACGAATGATGAACTGCAATTGGATCGCGCTAGTCTTGCCCATGACATCAAAATTTTGATTGCTGAAGATCAAGCGGTCAACAGTCATCTGTTGGAGGAAATGCTGCGTAAATTTGGCGGAGTATGTGATATCGTTGAAAATGGGGCACAGGCCGTTGATTCATTGAACAAGGTTCAATATGACCTGGTGTTTATGGATATTCAGATGCCGGTTATGGATGGGATTGAAGCGACCTGCCAAATCAGACAGACCCACCCGGAAATACCGGTTATTGCAGCGATTACAGCTTTTGCAGGCGCCAGTGATCGTGAGGAGTGTCTGAAATGCGGGATGCAAGACTTTATCAGCAAACCGTTCCATTCCACGGAGATTAGCCGCGTATTAAATACATGGGTTCCATATATTCGCTCTCAGCGGGTAACATAATAGAAAAATAACCTGCGCCTTGAAATTCAAGGTACAGGTTATTCTGTCATTTACTCAAATTAGTAGGCACCTGATAACTAAACTCAGGACCAGCCTCCGATTAACCCGGAGAGGGTTACGCATTCGTCATCTTCCAAATCTGCAATCAGAGTGAGTTCTTCGTTGTCTTGTGGATCAACGGAGAATAATTCACGGCGTCCGTCCTCATGTACAATGATGACTAACTGCTGGCCGCCCTTTGTATCAAACTGGTACTTAACTCCGATACCAGGTAGTGGGCATTCGCGGATATTCATGAAACCTGTCACCTCTTTAGCTTTGCTTAATAAAAAATTAACCGTTCACACAGTACGGATGTATTCTACTATCCATAACACCGTTTGGCAAGTCACAAATAAAATTGGTGTGAGGGAATTAATTTTTTCCGCGATGTGATCTTGCACTGTGGCGCTGTCTGGCCCGTCTGCGACGAACAAAAAACCAAATGAGCAAAGCAACGACTAATAATAGACCAATGACTGCAATTATGATGATGTTCCGAATATTGGGAACCTGTACAGTCAGATCCAGTTTATTCATCTGGAGGGGTGAAACGTGCCAAATGAGCGTTTTTCCGCCATCCTCCACCTGATCCGCATTGGAATCGGCTGCCTTGATGGGTAAAGACAACTTGAAGTCAAAGTTAACATCTTTTAACAAGAGGTTCTTCAGAAAGCCAGGCACCTTGTTAATCTGATTTTTGATCTCACCATCCGGCATGGACTCCATGAGGTCGGCTTCTGCTGTAATGTGCATCTTGGAAGTGAAGAAGCCGGGCGTAGTTGATTGTTCAACCTTGATCCCTTGTGGTAACTCGGATGTATCAAAGCTGGTTGTATTGCTTTTTTCATAATGGGTGGTCGCTTTGAGTTGCTTCTGATCTCCCTGTTCGGTAACCTCTGCCTGGAAGTTATTTCGATTCAATGCATCTGCGATCAGAGGCATGAGATTGTCTTGTCCAATCTTTCCAAGAGCGGAGTTCTCTACATTGAGATTGAGATCCAGATCCGTTGATCCATCCATATTCACCGTTAGATGGGCTTCTCCATCAGCACAGGCGGATAAAACAGATAACATAAGGGCTAGTAAAACAATAAGAAATAGCTGACGTAATGGGATGCGAGTTGACATGTCTTTCAACCTTTCTGCGTAAAAATCCAAATTCCATTTCATAGAAGTATAGTATACACCGTAAGCATGGCGGATGAAACTTTGCACCGTGCAGTGAGGTAAGTATGATTTAGTGTGTTTGGGGAAATAATAATAGATTAAAATTAAAGATTTCGTATTTTTGTCAATGTTCGGTCAATTCAAACGGTGTTTCACCGTGTACACTAGTAGTAGTGTGATGAATATACGGAAGCAGGGAGGTTACATTCATGACATATATCATTATTATGGCCGTTATTATGGTCGTGGGCATGGTCGGAATGGGCTGGTTCTATCGGATTATGGATAAAGACCAAAGCTAGTAATTTTTAAATGTAAAGAGAAGAGAGACAACCTATAAGCTGGCTTCGCTAACGCGAGGCGGGCTTATTTGTGTGGGAAAATTTTTTTGAAGAACTGACCTTACATGAGCACGTAATAAATATAGCCATGAATGTTGTACAAATTTGACCGATGGACAAATATTTTTCGTAAAGATGGGATTTTTTAGCTGCTCTTTTGTATAATAGGGGGTAGTTTAACTCGGGATCCTCCCGAGATTCTGCCAAACAGGAAAGGGTGTACATAAATGAAATTTAGTGAGTATACGTATACACGTCCGAATCTGGAACATATCAAGACATCTTTCCGTGAGCTATTGAGCGGTTTTGAAGCTGCGGCAACGGTTGAAGAACAGAGCGGATTCATGGATCAGATTAACGCGCTGCGCAGTGATTTTGAGACGCAAGCCCAATTGGTCTACATCCGTCATTCCATTGATACCAATGATGAGTTTTACAAAGCGGAGAACGAATTTCTGGATGAGAATGCACCCATTGTGCAGGAATATATTACGGATTTTTACCGTGCACTGGTTAACTCCAAATTCCGCAATGAGTTGGAACAAAAATGGGGCTCACAGCTGTTCCAGCTGGCGGATCTTTCGCTGAAAACTTTCAGCCCGGAAATTATTGAAGAACTCCAGAAGGAGAACAAACTTTCCACAGAATACAATCAATTGATCGCATCAGCCAAAATTCCGTTCGAAGGTGAAGAGCGCACGTTGCCACAGCTTCATCCATTCGAACTGTCCACGGATCGCTCCATGCGGGAGCGTGCGTCGGAAGCCAGATACACTTTCATGGCTGAACATGAGGCTGAATTTGATCGCATTTACGATGAACTGGTTAAAGTACGTACACAGATCGCGAAGAAACTGGGCTATCCAAGCTATGTGGAACTCGGTTATGATCGCATGAACCGTACGGATTACAACGCAGAGATGGTAGCCAACTTCCGGGCACAAGTTCGTGATTATATTGTACCTGTAGCGACCAAGCTCAGAGAGCGCCAGCGTAACCGGATTGATGTGGATACACTGTATTATTACGATCAGGGCTTCAGCTTCAAGACGGGTAACCCGACACCGAAGGGTGACGCAGACTGGATTATTGAAAATGGTAAAAAAATGTATGCTGAATTATCACCAGAGACAGATGCATTTTTCCAAATGATGACCGAAAACGAGCTTATGGATCTGGTAAGCAAAAAAGGTAAACAGGGCGGCGGATATTGTACGTTCCTGAACGATTACAAAGTGCCGTTTATCTTCTCCAACTTCAACGGTACATCCGGTGATATTGATGTATTGACGCATGAAGCAGGTCATGCTTTCCAGGTGTATGAGAGCCGTGATTTTGCAGTGCCTGAGTACAACTGGCCGACATATGAATCGGCTGAAATTCATTCCATGAGCATGGAGTTCTTCACATGGCCGTGGATGCAGTTGTTCTTCAAGGAAGATACGGACAAGTACAAGTTTGATCACCTGTCTTCCGGTCTGTTGTTCATTCCGTATGGTGTAGCTGTGGATGAATTCCAGCATTTTGTGTATGCGAACCCGGATGCAACTCCAACGGAGCGTAAGCAGGCATGGCGCAACATTGAGAAGACTTATCTGCCACATATCAATTACAAAGATAATGCGTATTTGGAGCAAGGTGGTTTCTGGCATAAGCAGGGTCACATTTTCTCATCGCCATTCTATTACATTGACTATACGTTAGCACAAATCTGTGCATTCCAGTTCTGGAAACGCAGCAATGAGGACATGAAGTCCGCATGGGCCGACTATCTGACATTGTGCAAAGCGGGAGGAAGCCTGTCCTTCACCGGATTGGTTGAACTGGCTGGATTGAACTCACCATTCGAGGATGGCTGTGTATCCTCCGTAATTGGCGATATTGAGGCATGGCTTGACGGTGTGAACGATAAGGCGCTGTAAGCCTTCGTAAGGATGCTTTTAGTGAAAGTACCTTAGGTAAGGTATAAGTAGTGGATAATGCTTTAAGATAGATAAGTAAGACGGCTTGGAGACCTGCGGGTGTCTGGGTCGTCTTTTTTATTACGGGTAAAAATCGACCTTAAGTGTAACATTTATCGGACTCATTGTGATTTATTTCACTATATCTGAAAACGGATTCAGTTACAATGGAGATAGTAAATCAGGGGTTACAGGAGGCTGGTTCAAATGGCAACACATGCATATTATGTTCCGCCCGTGAACTTGATGGGTAGAGGCTGTTTACAGGAAGCAGGTCAGATGATTGAACAGATGGGTATCTGCAAAGCGCTGGTTGTAAGTGATCGTCAATTGATAACTTCAGGCGTTGCTGAACAGGTAATGTCTATACTAAGAAAATCAGGGTTAGACTATGTAGTATATGATGAGGTTCAGCCTAATCCAACATGTCAGAATGTACATGACGGACTTCGAGTATTCCAGGATCATGGCTGTGACGCCATTATATCGATAGGTGGAGGTTCACCGCAGGATGCTGCCAAAGGGATTGGCATTGTAGCTACGAACGGTGGGCATATCCGTGAATATGAAGGATTGCATCAATCGAAACATAAGTCCGTGCCACTTGTGGCTTTTAACACAACGGCTGGCACATCGAGCGAGGTGACAATTAACTACGTGATTACAGATGAGGAACGTAAAGTGAAGATGGTGATGGTGGACCGCAATAGTCTGGTCTCCCTGTCGGTTAATGATCCGGAGCTGATGCTCAGCAAACCTGCAAGTCTCACAGCGGCCACAGGAATGGATGCGTTGACCCATGCCGTGGAAGCGATGGTTACACCGGGTGGATTTACAGTGACAAGTGCGACAGCTGCAGCAGCTGTTGAACTGATCTTTGAATATTTGCCTAGAGCCGTGAGAGACGGCAGTGATCTGGAAGCGCGGGAACATATGACGTACGCGTGTTTCCTTGGTGGAATTGCTTTTAATAATGCAGGATTAGGTTATGTTCATGCCATGGCACATCAACTGGGTGGTGTATATGATCTGCCGCACGGTGTGTGCAACGCCATGTTACTTCCTTATGTGGAGGAGTTAAACGCCAAGCATGTACCCGGAAAATTTCGTCATATTGCCAAGGCCATTGGTATGGATGTGAAGGGTAGAAGTGATGAGGAGTGTTCTGATTACGTCATTGAGGCCATACGTAAGCTATCGAAGGAAGTTGGGATCCCTGAGAAACTGTCTGAACTGGGAGTAAAAGATCCGGATGTGGAACTGCTTGCCGATAACGCGATGAAAGATGCTTGTGCACCAGGCAACCCCTATCAACCCTCCAAGGATGAAGTGATGGAGCTGTTCCGCAAAATTATATAAATGTAAGCACAAAGAGAGCCAGAGTATATGGTCATAACCCTGTCAAGTAGACAGTACTAAAAAGACGATATTTAAGCTGCGGCCGTTTCCCGGTATTCTACCGGGGAACGGTCGTTTAGTTTTTTCTGAAATCGGTTTTGGTTGTAAAACAATATGTATTCGCTTACTTGCTGTTCAACCTCCGCTTTGTTTGCTGCCTTTTTCAAATAAATTTTCTCAGTCTTCAAATGAGAGAAGAAAGATTCAATACAGGCATTATCTAAGCAATTTCCACGCCTGGAATGACTACCTAGCATGCCGAGCTGGTTCAGTTTACGGTTAAAAGGCTTCGACGTATATTGAAATCCTTGATCCGAATGTAGGATTACGCCACTCAGATCCACGTGCTGACGGAGTCTATCCAGCGTTTCATGAACCAAAGCAAGATCATTTCGTTCAGAAAGATGCCATGCAACAATTTCGTTATTGTATAAATCCTGAATAACAGAAAGATACACAAAGTGTTCTCCAGCACGAATATAGGTAATGTCCGTAACCAGCTTCGTTCGTGGCGTATCCGCCCGGAATTGGCGCTCCAGCCGATTCGGGTTCACCACAGAGGCTTGTTTTCCAAAAAATCGACGTTTTTTTCGAATGACAGAACAGATACCTAATTGTTTCATTAATCGGTACACCTTTTTGTGGTTGACTCGGAGGCCTTCCCGCCGTAAAGCTACGGTCATTCGAAGATAACCAAAGTAGGGATGCACGCGATGGATGGCAAGCAAATGGGATTCTAGTTCCTGTTCCTTGTGTCTACGCTCGTTTGCCGCTGCTAAGCTTTTTCTCCACTTGTAATAACCCGAGCGGGAAACCGCAGCTAACTTCAAGAGCCAAACCAGACCATGGCGTGCTCGCAGGTCCTCAATGATTTGAAATCTGGCCGCTTTACTCGTCACTCCTTGTGTAGATTTGGATACTGCTTTTTTAAGTATTCAATCTCCGCACGCAAGTACGCCATCTCTTCTTCCATACTGGAAAACTTGGTTCTAGGGCGTCCCCGTTTGGGCGTAGCAGGTTCCAGACTCATTCCCTGTTTTGCTTTTGCTGCCCACACTTGTACCTGAGATTTATTTTGAATATCTAAACGTGTCGCTACTTCACGTATACTCATATGTTCTTCGTTGACCAGCCGGACTGCCTCCAATTTCAAATCCAAAGAGTACCGCCGGAATGTTTGTCCTTTTTTAGCCATGAAAAAATCCCCTTCGTTTACATGATTAAGTTCATCTTAACAGATGTCTTTTTTCTCATGTCTACTAAAAGGGGATAATACCAATATTCTGGCTTTTTTAGTGTTGTATGAACTTTAGAGTCCTTTGATTACGAAACCATTTCCTGTAATGGATATATTAGTTTTAATCCCGCTGTAAGCAACAATTTTTGTTTGACAGAGGGATTCCTTTGATCCATAATCAATCCATACTAATCAGATATGAATTATTGGAAGGGGATATTCAGACATGTCACAGTTTAAATTATCAGCCAGAAAGTCATTATGGGTAGGAGCTTTAGCGGTCCTATTATTGGTGATCGTTAGCGGATGCTCCGGGTCCAAGAATGATCCCGCTCCCAATACAGCAGCTCAGCCAGGTGCTAGTCAAGGTACGGATGATAAATCAAAAACAGACGAGACTGCGACAGGAGGGACTTTTGTCTACGGCAGGCCAGCTTCTGTAACCTCGTTTGATTTGCATAATCAGATTACGTCGAACAATGCATTTGCCATTGATAAAGTATTTGAATCTTTGGTTGCTTTTGACAGCAAGGGAGAAATTGTGGACTGGCTCGCCAAGTCACATAAGATCAGTGATGACGGCTTAACGTATACATTTGTGCTGCGTGACGGATTGAAATTCTCTAACGGCAGTGATGTTACTGCGGAGGATGCTGTATTTTCTCTTGAGCGGCATTTGAAAGTTGGAGGCCCGTTGGCTATATCCGCCAAAGTGGATACGATTAAAGCAACGGATAAGCATACGCTGGTTATTACGCTTAAAGAGCCGTATACACCGTTTATTTCCGAGTTGTCCAACTTCTCGAATGGTATTATCCCGAACAATTTTGGTGGAGTTACGGAGGAAGAATTTTTCAAGAAACCGGTAGGTACGGGACCGTTCGTGGTTGAGCAGTGGGACCCGGCAGGCGATGTAACCTTTACTAAGAACACTCATTATTGGCAAGAAGGAAAACCTTCAGTGGATAAATTGGTGTATAAGCTGATTGAAGACGATAGTCAAGCGATCAACCAGCTGAAGGCAGGAGAAGTAGATGCGATTGAATCGTTGGCGCTGCAAAATGCTGATGAAATAAAGAATGGTGCAGATACAACCGTTGTAACAAACGGTAGTTGGGTGACAGAGCAAGTATTCTTCAATACGCTGGACAAGCATTTTTCCGATGTGCATGTTCGTCGTGCCCTGGCTCTGGCACTTGATCGTGACGGTCTGACTAAGGCGCTTACCTTTGGGTATGCACAGACCGCTAATTCATTGTTGCCTACGACGATTCCGTATAATGCGAATGACACAATTAAGGCGCTGAACTTTGATGTAACTGCGGCGAAGGCAGAACTGGCAAAATCGGCTTTCCCGGATGGGTTCACTACAAAATTGCTTGTAGCTTCAGGCAACAGCACCAGAGCGCAAGAAGCGCAAATCATTCAGGCGGCGGGAAAACAAATCGGCATCAACATCGAAATTGAATCAATTGAGCTGGCATCCTTCCGTGAACGATTCTTTGCTTATGATTTTGCAATAATGCTGAATAGTGGACAGGCTGATTCTCCGGAAGCAAACTCGATCATTGCTTTCCAGACCGATCCGGACGGATTCAGTAAATCGTACTGGACACATTACACCAATGATGAAGTAACCAAGCTTCTGTACCAAGGTCAAAAAACGGCGGACGGCGATGGTCGTGCGGAAATCTACTCCAAGCTGCTTCAGACGCTTGCCGATGAAGTGCCTTATCTCCCGCTTTATTATCCGGACATTCTGATCGGCGCTCGTTCTTCCGTAGATGGACTCGTTGTGTTGCCTAATGGCAGCGTGCGGTTCGAAGACGTTCATATTAAGAAATGAAGAAGTTCTGGTTGTTCAGTGTTGTAGGAAGAGCATTGGCAGTAATCCTTTGTGTAATGACAGCAGTCTTTTTTCTCATCCGTATGGTACCAGGAGATCCCGCTAAAATGATTCTGGGGGAATATAGCACGCCAGAGGCGCTTGAGAGCATGCATCATGCTCTCGGGCTGGATCTTCCGGTGGGTGAACAGTACATTCGGTTTGTCAAAACGCTATTCACGCAGGGAGATACCGGCAACTCAATTATAAATGGAACCTCTACCCGAGAATTGATTGCTGACCGGGCGCCCGTCACGTTGTTGCTCATCGGCATGGCTTGTGCTTTGGCCATTGTCATTGCCCTTGTGCTTGCTACGCTGGCAGCTACGCATAAGGATAAGCTGCTGGATCATGTCATACGTATTTTTCCTACCGTAACGCTAGGTATGCCAATCTTCTGGGTTGGCATCCTTTTGATTCTGCTGCTGAGTGTGCGTCTTCACTGGTTTCCCGTTGGTGGAGTCGGCGAAGGGTGGTGGGGCACGTTGTACAGTTTGACGCTTCCTGCCATTACCGTAGCTTTGTCACAGATTCCGACATTGGTTCGTTCATTGAGAGCCCAGATGCTTGAAGTACTGGAATCTGATTTTGTCGTTACTTTGAAGGCGGCGAGATTGCCAAGTCGGGTTATTTTGTTCAAACATGTCCTGCGCAATGCGGCGCTACCAACGCTTATCCTTCTTGGTGTTAACATTTCTTATCTGATAGGTGGGACATTGGTCGTTGAACAAGTATTTGGCATCAAGGGAATCGGCAGTTTGCTGTTTAGTTCTATTTCTAAACGGGATTTCCCGGTCATTCAAGGCATAGCCCTTTACTGTGCTGTATCTGTGGTGATTATTAGTCTCCTGATAGAGATCCTTACCAGGTGGCTTGATCCCAGAACGAAAGGAAAACCATGAAAATGATAGGAACAGAACCTCGGTTATATGAAGAGCACCTGAACCCGACCCTTATAAACCGCATCTTAAGAATCCCTTCCCTGCTTGTGGGAGGTGTTATGTTTGCCGTACTGATTGTCTTGGCTGTGAGCATACCGTTTATTAGTCCGTATGACCCTTCCGAGCAAAATTTGAGTGCTTTTTTGCAGCCTCCTTCTGCCGAACATTGGCTCGGTACAGACCAACTGGGACGTGATTTGTTTACCAGACTGATCTATGCCGCACGAACCGACCTGAGTATTATGGTGTTGGCGGAAATTGTCCCTTTTTGCATGGGGATATTTCTGGGGATGCTTGCAGGGTATTACGGAAAATGGGTAGATAAAATGATATCGTTGATCACGGACACATTTATCGCGTTCCCTTTTTATCTAATCGTCATTATCGTGGCATTTGCCAGCGGAGCAGGTGAGCGGGGAATTTATATCACGTTTATGCTCGTTGGATGGATCGTATTTGCCCGTGTAGTCAGGGGTCTAAGTGCATCTTATCGCAAACAGGAATGGGTGGCTTCCGCACAGACATTGGGACTACCGGGAATACGGATTATACTGCGTCATCTCCTGCCTAACGTACTGCCCCAGGCAGTTGTTGTGTTAATGACGGATATGGTTGGCCTGCTAGTGGCAATTGTTACCCTCGGATATCTGGGCATCGGCATTGCACCGCCTACCCCGGACTGGGGCACAATGATCTCGGATGGTCAATCCTTTATCACAACAGCTTGGTGGCTTTCGGCAGTTCCGGGATTCGCAGTGGTATACACTGGAATTGCTCTGTCCCTTGTAGGTGATGGGTTGGCCGATCTATGGAGGAAAAAATAATGTCCACAAGTCCCATTTTGGAGGTCGAGGCATTGTCACTGTCGACCAAGTCGAATCAAAAATTAGTCCAAGATGTTCATTTCTCGCTCGGCAGAGGGGAGAGCCTGGGATTAGTAGGTGAATCCGGTTCCGGAAAATCACTTACATTGCGTTCCATTCTGGGCCTCCTGCCAAGCGGAGTGGAGCAGACTGGAGGCAGCATTCGAAGTGACGTGAGCAGCGCAATGGTGTTTCAAGACCCGAGAGGTGCGCTCGATCCGCTCTGTACCGTTGTTAAACAACTGGCCGAAGTTGTCTATTACAGGCAAAAGTTAAGCCGGAAGGCTTCAAGGGTAGCCGCACTGGAGTTGCTTGAACTGTTGGGTCTTCCCGACTCGCTGAAGCGTGAGGACCGATACCCTAGCCAACTGTCAGGTGGGCAGTGTCAGCGGGTAGTTATTGCACTGGCTCTGGCTTGCAAGCCTGGCATTCTGCTCTGTGATGAGCCAACAACAGCGCTGGACGTTACGGTGCAGCAGCAAATTATAGATACGATCACCCGATTGCAGCGTGAACTGGGCTTTGCTATGGTATTTGTAACACATAATCTTGCCATTGCAGCGACCCTGTGCTCGAAGCTGTGTGTGATGAAACAGGGGCGAATTGTGGAGCATGGAGATTCACTTGCCATTTTGCAAAATCCACAAAATCCGTACACCCAGATGCTGATTAACTCGGTGCTTCCTTTGCCGGAGCTTGAAGGGAGCGAATAACGATGGAACCAGCTTTACAAATACAAAATGTATCGGTTCGTTATGGTGACTTTACTGCACTGGACCACATAGAATTGAATCTCCAGCATCATACGACACTTGGTCTTGTCGGTGAGTCTGGCTCAGGAAAATCTACTCTTGCGAGGGTTATTGCCGGCTTGATCACGCCCGATGAGGGGCAAATGCTGCTGGGAGATCAAACATTGAAAAAGAAGAGAAGTCGTGAGCAATATAAAAATATACAGATGATCTTCCAAAATCCGGATGCCTCACTGAATCCCAAGCATTCCATCCGGCAGATTCTTGCTGAAGCACTGTTGTTTCATCGGATTGTGGACCGTGCACAGGTGGAGAAAAGATCGAGAGAGCTCCTGGCCCGTGTTCAGTTAGAGAGTAAAGCACTGGACAAGTATCCTCATGAATTCTCCGGCGGACAACGTCAACGGATTGCAATCGCAAGGGCAATAAGCGTGGAGCCGAGCTTGCTCATTGCGGATGAACCGACGAGTGCACTAGATGTCTCTGTCCAGCTAAGTGTGCTTGAACTGTTCAAGTCGCTAAAGCATGAGCTTAATCTTACGTTGTTGTTCATCTCTCACGATCTGGGAGTCATCCATGCCATTAGTGATACGGTAGCCGTTATGCGGCAGGGTCAGCTTGTGGAAATTAGTCCCAAGGAGCAATTCTTCACTCGTCCTGAATCGGCATATAGTCGAGAGTTGCTATCAGCCGTTCCAAAAATGCCAAAATCAATTTCATCAGGAGGTTTATATGAGCCAACCATATAAAGGATTTGTACCGCTTACGCGAAGTGAATACGAGACGCTTACACATTTGCTCTCCAGGCTCTTGTCTACGGAGCATGCCCCGGTGATCATCCCTGGAGAGGCGATCTTGGGTATAGAGGCCGTGGCAGCCGGAATATCTGCGCCAGGTCGCACCATTGTTAATGTCGTGACAGGGCCATACGGCAGTTTATTTGGTCGATGGCTTGAACGCGGAGGGGCAACGGTTATTGAAGTTAAAGTCCCTTTTGATGAAGTTGTACCTGCGGAGGAGGTCGCTGCCGCGATTGAACGGTATAAACCATCCGCGGTATCCTTTGTTCAAGCTGAGGTGGTTACAGGTGGATCCAATCCTGCGGAGGAAATCATAAAGATTGCCCGTGCCCACAAACTGATTACGGTGAGCGACTCTGTCTCGGCAGTTGGGGGAGAGGCTCTACCTGTTGATGAATGGGGCGTGGATTTTGTAGCTATCGGTGCCCAAAAAGCTCTCGCTGGTCCCAATGGCATCAGCGCAGTAAGCGTTTCGCCGCGCGGCTGGAAATTTCTTGAGTCCAATGCGTATGCGCCACGTAACTCCATTCTCTCTTTGCTCGATCTGAAGCCATCTGGGAAGGGGACTGCACCGGTACGTGTTCCTCCCAACATTCCAACGCTGGAAGCCAGAGCACTGATCTCGGCATTGACAGCGATCGAGTCAGAAGGGTTGGAGCAGGTGATCAAGCGTCATGAACGGGCTGCTGCATCAGCCATTGCCGGTATTCAGGCTTTAGGTCTGGAGCCTTGGCAAAAAGATAACAAAACGTATTCTACACTGACTACGACGGTTCGAATTTCCGGGGAAGAGAAGTTGCATATCGATCACCCGATCGGCATTGTTGCTCCGGGGGACGGAGAACTTTTCGGTCAGCTGCTGCGAATTAATCATTTTGGGGCCAATGCATCCTTGTCAGGCGTGGAGGAAGCTGTTGCGACCATTGCGGCATTATTGAATCAGGACCATGAGCAGGCAGTCCAGGCTGTTCGCCTCGTTTGGGGGAAATGAATATGACTCAGGTGAAATCGGAAGATCAGAACTTCAAACATATTTTTATAGCAGGTCTTGAAGGCAAACGCTTCGATATCTCGATTCAGAATGGCCGGTTTGCATCAGTCGTAGAATCCGTGTCACCGTATGATGATCATGTTCGTCCAGATGCTGATTTGTGGATTAGTCCGGGCATAATTGACCTTCATACACATCTGGCATGGACAGACTTCGACCACTCGGATCAATTGAAGCGTGATAAACACGAGATTGAAGTCATGCAGGCGCAAGCTTTTGCAGCCACGCTTAGGACTGGCGTAACCACCGCTCGTGATGCAGGTGGATTGTTGCCAAGCACGGCTCAGCATCTTGCTGAACACTATGGACATCCTCTGAAGGTTGAAACCAGCAGTGATATGTTGGGTGCGGCAGATGCGCGTGGTGTGAAGCATCTGGAGCAACGGTTGAACAATATATTTGATACAGGCGCAGGCTGGGTTAAAATCATGGCAACAGGTGGACTTGGAGCGCCTACCGAACAAGTGTTAGATCCCGTATTTTCGGAGGAAGAGTTTGCATTCATCGTTCGTTATGCACATGCTCATCATAAAAAGGTGCTTGTTCATACCTGGGGAGGCATGACGATCGACTGGTCCATTCAGGCAGGAGTGGAGTCAGTGGAACATGGAATGTTCTTAACCGAGGATCAGACTGGCAGACTTGCTGAGTCCCGAACCGCCTTTGTGCCGACCACATCGATCTATCGAATCGCCGCAGATCCAAAAGGTGTGCTGGCGCTGCCTGCTGTCATTAGTGATCGTGCCGCACGTGCTGCTGAAGCTCATTCCACAGCCATCGGATATGCCAAAAGAGCAGGAGTCCGTTTCGGATTCGGTACTGATTATGCTACACCTGCGCTCCATGGCTACAACCTGCAGGAGCTGGACACACTGATTGACTATGGCTTGACCCGGACAGAAGCGTGGCAGTCTGCGACGACTCATGCTGCCGAAATTCTGGGTCGAGGAGATGAATTGGGGCAGATTGCAGAAGGTTATCTTGCCGACGCCATTATCTTTAATGCCGATCCTTATGAAACGAAAAATGCAGATCAGCTGCGGGAGAGTATTGTTTCCGTCATTACCGGAGCGCAGAAACCATAAATTGGGTTTCTGCGTTTTTTCTTTGCAAGAAAATCAGTATTGGCCAGTCTATAGCACTTTGGACATCTTCACAAATAAGCTGGCATGCGCAATAATGTAGGTCGAGCGACGCGACATATCATATATATACATCAGGAGGCACTATGAAACTCGGCAATCATGATTTAAATACATATATCAAGCAATATGAAATCTATTTAAGCGTAGAACGGAATTTATCCAACAAATCAATAAAAGCCTATCGATCTGACCTTAATCGACTTGTAGAATGGCTCAATGACAATCAATTACATGATGTGAACAGAGATAATTTAAGAAAGTACCTGGAACAATTAACAAGTAAACACACATTGAAAGACTCAACGATCAAAAGGAAATACATATGCTTTAAAGCATTTTTTAATTATTTGGTACAAGAAGGAGACATTGCTGAATCGCCTATCTCTGGATTCGGAAGAAATTTTAAAACAGCAAGACGTATTCCGAAGACTCTCTCTGTGACCGAGGTTGAAAGGCTGTTAAATGCACCACAAGAACATATGAAGCAATTACGTACTATCTTTAGAAAACGGATTAACCAGCGTAATGATGCTATTATCGAATTGCTTTACGTAATCGGTATTCGGATCGGCGAATTAGTGAATATTGATCTGGAGCACATTGATCTGGAAGAAAAAACAGTGTTGATCTTTGGGAAGGGCCGTAAAGAGCGCTTATTGTATATTTCGAGCAACGAGGTAATCCTTAAGATCAAAACTTGGCTTCATGCTCGCGAGCATTTCGATTCCAAGTCTAATGCGTTGTTTATCAATAAGTATGGCGATCGACTTTCAATTTATTCCATTGAAGATATTTACTCTAAATACAGGGACTTGTCTAAAGTAAGCAAAAAATCAACACCACACTACCTAAGGCACAGTTTTGCTACACATCTTCTGAACAACGGTGCAGATTTGCGCTCAGTGCAGGAGATTCTCGGGCATACGAACGTTAGTACAACCCAAATTTATACAGAGGTGTCTGTTGAGCGGAAGAAGGATGTACTGTCGAGGTTCAATCCAAGAAATAACTTAAAAGTGTAGAGTAGAACCTCCAAATAACTATAAATTATTTGGAGGTTTTGTAGGTGGAGATAATTAAAAATTACCTTAATTTAGTGAATTCACAAAAAGAAAAGATTATGGTCGTCATGGTAACTAACGTAGATAATCACACAAGTAAGTTTGACGATTATGAAAAGAACTCTTTAACTTCCGAATATTTAAGTGAGTTAGAATTAGACGAATTAAATCAAGGATTTGAAGATTCTGGATTTCAAACAGTAATTCATTTTGATGAGAAAGAGTTCATACGGCAAATTGTTAAGAATAAGCATCCTATGCTAAATGGCAAGCAAATTGGAATTGTACTGAGCATGGCTCAAAAGGGAAAAAAATTGGGTCGGAAATCATTGTTACCATCCTTTTGTGATCTGTATAATTTAAAATATACGAGCTCTAATCCTTATACCGTAAGCTTGTGTAGGAACAAGTATCATACAGGTATATTATTGGAAGCCCACGGTCTTAAAGTTCCTGAGAGTTGGTTATATAATAAAAAAGGGTGGCTTTTTGGAAAAAAACCACCAGAAGGTCTCAAGGTTATAACTAAGTTGAATAATGAATCTGCCAGTATTGGGATTGATCAAAGGAGTGTTATTATTTATCAATCTTCACTTGATCCAACCATCCACCAACGATGCATGGAGTATGAACAGGAAATCATTGTTCAAGAATTTATTGAGGGTTATGAAATTGAACATCCTTTTATTGCAAATGATAGCATCACACCACTTGTTCCTATGGGAATTCAATTAGCTGAAAAAAAGTTTCTGAACGAACAAATTCTAACATATGAAATACGAGGAAAAGACCAATATTCATTCTACAACTACGGCGTCTACAATGAGAAATTAAATCAAAGATTGATTGAATCCACGAGAAGGATTGCATTAATACTAGGAATCACAGGTTTCGGAAGAATAGATTATCGAATAAATCAAAATAATGAGTTTTTTATAACTGATATTGCTACAAATCCACACATTGTAAAACATAGCTCTTTCCATAATTCATTTAAAGAATTAGGCTATACATACGATGAAATGTTGGCTACTTTAATAGCAGTTACGTTTGAGAAATATGGTTTATGATTCTGACCAAAACTGGATATCTGATACTAAATAACCGTTCCCAAAGGATTTTTCTTTAGAGCGTTCAATAAGCTCTGGATAATTTTTATCAATATATGTAAGCCATTCTTCCCCAGAGATTCTGATATTACTATCAAATATAACTTTTATAATTTCATGGCGCTTGACGTAATAATTCTCATCACCAATTGAAGGTAAGTCAGAAATATTAGTCCACAATTCCATGGCTTTTGGTTTGTTTCCTAATAAATATTCTACAACCATAAGATTGGAATCAATGTAATATTGATAATAAAGTTCGATATTTGATTTATTAATTAGTAAGTTTTTGAGTTCAGTTAGTACACTTAAGGATTCATCCAATTGATTTGTTGCAGCAAATAAAACTGATTGATTTATTCGAAGTAGAATTCGATCCGCACTTGACTTAGTTTCTTTAAATATCTCTGTAAATATCCCTAAGCCTTCTTGGAGGGATATTTTTTTTGCTGCGATCCCACTCAATACAAAATTGTTCAATGCATTTTCAGTTCGAGGAAACTCTATTTCGGGATTTATTGTTATATATTCAATCAATTTATTAGCATCTCTGTGGCTTTCCTCAAACTTCCCGAGAACAAAAGTATTTGCGACATGATTATTCAAAGCAAAGTAATATTGAATTGGATTAAGTGGAGCTCCGCTCTCTTCTGAGGGTCCAAAATATTTAACACTTTTTTGTGTGTTTCTCTGGGCTAAAGAAATGGAATGGACTGCACTTGATTTCCTACGTAATATATTTATTTTATCCTTTGCATTGAGATCATATTCTACTCTTTCGTGTAAATATAACATAAGATCTTTTTCGATCTTCTTGGCACTTTCTTTATCATTAATATGAATGTAACTAATTATTAGAAGGGATAAAATCCTTGACCATAGTTCACTTTCTGCTTCTAATGTATCAAGATCTCTATAGTTTTCAAGAATAGAAACCGAATCTTGTCGATGACTTCTATCAATTTTTTTTGTCAAACACATAGCTAATAGATAGTCTCTTTCTGCTTTCAATACAGTAGGGTATGTGTCTTCAATCCAACTCAAATGTTCAATTGCTTTATCAAATTCTTTATTGTTATATTCTTTATAAGCCTGTTGCATTAGCTCAATATATTCTTCAACATCAAGCTCCTTAATAGAGATGAATATTTCTTCAAGAAATTCGGTTTTTATAATGTCGTTGTTTCTTAACTTTTGTATATATGCTAAAACGTATAGTAAGGCAGCTTCTTTTAAACAGCTTGCTTTCAACATAGCACGTGCTCTTGCAATATAGTCGCTAGGTTTAATTACTTTCAAACATTCAGCGTAAGCATAATAATATGTTTTGGTATCTTCGAGTTTTTTTTCAAACAGACTTCTAATAAATTCATGAATAAAGTTCACTTTTTTATTTGCTTGCTCAACAAAATGTAATTTATTCGCTTCTTTGATTATATATTGTAGTTCTTCTTGGTTTTTATTTGTAATTTTCTCAAGTTCAAAAAAAGTAAATGAAATCCCTAAAACTGAAGCATATTTTAATACTTCATCTATGACTTGTCCAGCTGCGCCAAGGTTTTTCAACCGGTCCTGAATTAATGTTGATATTTGATTAGTATCAGCTAGTTCCTCTAACTTAATAGATGATTGATCGTTTGAATCGTTAAGATAATTTATCATTACTTTTGTAAGATGCAGATGACCACCTGTTATTGAGTACAGATCATTTAACAAATCATTTTTAATACCTTTTTTCAGTCCCATCGAATGTAAAACATTTGTATAGTTCTTTTTCTTAATCACATCCAACTTGAATGGAATGAATTCAAAATTTCCTGAAACATCAATTTTTAAATTTTGATAATTTGCAAGTTCTTCATCAGTCCAATTAATTATAACTACTGCGTTTTTCAAGAATGAATTCTCGTTTTGGTTTTCTTTCATAATTTGATATAACAAATCAGTTGATTTCTCATCCCACCATTGAAAATTCTCTGCGTATATCAAGAATCTTTTTTTACTAATGTGGCGCATTCTGAAAATTATGTCACGTTCAGTATCAGTTAGGTGTGTATTATAGTTTCTAAATTTATTGTTATTATAATTCAGTAACTCATGCACAAAGTTCTCAAGTGCTTTTCCAAACAAGGGTACAGCTCCAGCGGTTTTAGCAACAGTGCTCTTGAAAACTTCATTTTGATGTTTCGAAATGTTTTGTTTTGATGATAGACATTGTTCAATGGGATAGTATTCTCTTGTAATACAATTCTTATCTCCTTCCATAAGAAAAATTTCGAATTCATTGGTTAGAAACAACTCATTAATAATATCTTGACGTAAAAAACTTTTTCCGGTTCCTGAAACCCCTTCAACTATAAAAAAATTACGAGATTCCTTCATTTTATTAAAAATCTCATGTTTTATTTTTCTCTGATGATCTAACAGAGCATGCTTCATTATTAACCTCCAAATAATTTATAGTTATTAGTATGTAACTCTTCGATAAATTGCTTAATGCAATTCTAAGTGCTCCTTTTATACCATATCTATTATTCGACACATTTCTATATATTCCTCTAAATATTTACAAATAAATTGCCATTTCCTGATTCATATGACCTGTATTTCTGGTTTTATAGGTTTACGGGTCTAGAGTGTCACAGATTTACCATGAATTTTCCAAAAGGAGTTTGATTCTCTTTTATCGAATACAATATAAATAACAGCGGCACGAGCACGAAAAAGGGTAATTTCACCCAAAACTTGATGTCGATGTTTTCCAGTAAGATTCCCCAGTCCGTTTCGTGTTTAATGTTAAATAGGAGTAGTCTATTTCATTTGCACGAGTACACCTGAAGTTCTGCATCTAACATTCACCTCTGTAAGACAGTCAAGGCAATTCTACACCAGCATCATCTCTATTTCAGGCTTTACAATCCATGAAGTTCAACTGCAACAAGATTCACCTGTTACACATCTGTACAGCATGCTCCTAATCAAGACAACAGTGTCCACACAACAGAATATCGATTATGGGCTCTGAAATGAATCAGAACGAATGCACGTGGAGGAGGCTGTAATGATGGCGAAAAAAGAAGTTGTAGCGATGCTACTTGCCGGAGGGCAAGGTAAAAGGTTAAAAGGATTGACCAAATCACTGGCTAAGCCAGCTGTATATTTTGGGGGCACATACCGAATCATTGATTTTCCGCTGAGTAACTGCTCTAATTCTGGTATTGATACAGTGGGTGTATTGACTCAATATGAACCACTTGTCTTACATTCCTATATTGGCATTGGCAGTGACTGGGATCTGGATCGGAAAAACGGTGGGGTATATGTACTTCCTCCACATGAACGTGAAGACGGAAGCAGCTGGTACCGTGGCACAGCAGATGCCATCTTCCGTAACCTGAACTTTATTGAACAATTCGATCCTGAGCATGTGCTCATTCTGTCAGGGGATCATATCTATAAGATGGACTACGAAAAAATGCTCCAGTATCACAAAGATAAAGATGCGGATTGCACCATATCGGTCATTGATGTCTCATTGGAAGAAGCCAGCCGTTTCGGGGTGCTGAACACCAACGATGACTATAGCATCTATGAATTTGAAGAAAAACCTCCTGAGCCCAAGAGCACACTCGCTTCCATGGGTATCTATCTCTTCAAGTGGGATGTACTGAAACGTTTCCTGATCCAGGATGAACAACAGGCATCCACCTCCTATGATTTTGGTAAAGATATTATTCCTTTATTGCTTGAAAACGAAAAATCCTTATATGCGTATCCATTTGAAGGTTATTGGAAAGACGTGGGTACCATTCGCAGTCTGTGGGAATCCAATATGGACCTGTTGGACGAAGATACACCGTTTAATCTGAATGATCCGGACTGGCGTATTTTCACACGTAATCCGAACCAACCTGCACAATACATCTCGCCATCGGCCAAGGTGCGGAATTGTATTATTAGTGAAGGCAGTGTGGTGCATGGCGAGGTCAATCATTCTGTTCTGTTCTACGGGATTGAAGTTGGTGAGAACAGTGCTGTCATCGATTCAGTAATCATGCCAAGAGTGAAAATCGGGCAAAATGTACGCATTTACCGAGCTATTATCGCAGAAGGATTGGTTATTCCTGATGGAACTCAGATTTCGCCTGCACCGGGAGATGAGAGTGATATATTGCTCGTGGATCAGGAAGAACTGGAACGTCAGCTTCGCCAAGGAATAACTAGCAAGGCCTAATTGAAGTTAAAAGGACGGTGCATGCGATGAAACAATTGATCGGAGTTATTAACCTTGACCATGAACTTGAAGAATTGAAGGAATTGACGTATTTTCGCTGCGGAGCCGCGGTGCCTTATGCCGGGCGTTACCGTCTGATCGATTTTGTTCTATCCAATATGATGAATGCAGGCATTGAGAGTATAGGTGTATTTGTACGGCGAAAATATCGCTCGTTGATGGACCATCTTGGTGATGGTAAGCCTTGGGATTTGGATCGCAAGCATGGGGGCATGTTTATTTTGCCACCAGACTGGAATGATCCAACAGATACATCACAAGGGGACTTGCAGCATTTCCACAACAATTTGGACTTTTTCCACAGAGGGGCAGGACAATATGTTGTGCATGCAGGCAGTCGCCATGTGACCAAAGCAGACCTCCAGGATGTCTACAGGTATCACATCAGTAAAGGAGCGGACGTTACACTGGTTTGCAAAAAAGTAGATCAGCTGCTACCTGAGCATGACGCCTGTGTCAAAGTTGAACATGACGGGGACGGTAACGTGGTGGACATTCACCAAAGCGCTAATCACCCGAATATATATACAGAAATTTTCATCATGGAAAAAGAATTGTTCCTGCGCCAGGTGCAACGCTGCATTGATCATGGCGAGAGCCATTTCTTCCGGGATGTGATTCAAAAAAATCCGGATGGATTGAATATCGCTGCGTATGCATATGATGGCTATCACGCAGTCATCAATTCCATTGACAGTTATTATCGCAACAGTATGGATCTGCTGAACACAGGGCAATATGAACAACTGTTCAAGGAAGATCCGATCCAGACGAAAATTAAATACGAAGCGCCTGCCAAATACCTGGATACCGCCGATGTTAAACATTCACTTCTCGCGAATGGCTGCATCGTAGGGGGAGAGGTGGAGGACAGCATTCTGTTCCGTGGTGTACAGGTGGCCAAGGGTGCCAAAATAAAAGGTTCCATCATCATGCAGAAATGTTACATTGGTGAGGGTACCGTACTTGAGAACGTCATTCTCGATAAAGACGTGAAGCTGACCGGAGGACAGACGCTGATCGGTGCCCCGTCGAATCCATACATTTTAGCAAAAAGCACTATTATCTAATCCCCACACGTAACCGATATCTTCTATAAATATATATAAAATAAAAATCCTGTAGGATGGATTTAAGATTCATACACTTTCGACGCATCGGGTACTACTGCTAGAGCTTTTCATACGTGCAAACGTAGTGGAGGGGACGAAATCGATTCTGAAGCGTAGCGTTCGCCTAAAAGCTTTCTGCAAGAAAGCTGCTTCGAAAGCATATGCTGGCTTCAAATTTTACCCTTGATTATATAAATTCAACTTAAACATTTACACAAAACGGAGAGGACAGAAATGACCTGAAGAAGCGTAGCGCTCGCCTTTATCCCCGGATTTTCCCATTTTAAAAAGGAATCAAAAAAATCTGGGGATAACAGCGATCGGAAGGTTATTCTGTCATCGAAGTGGCCAGTGTAAATATGATTTAGTTCAATGAATATAGGCTAATCGAGAATTTTGGAGACAACAGCGATCATAAGAACGATTCGTCCCCGGAACGGGCTTTCAGTCGAAAGTGTAGCATTTATAACTTTGACACTCACGCGCAAAATTTGTATGAACCGCCACCATCCTACAGGATTTCCCCGGGAGGAACCTACTTTTGTTTGACAACAAAGAAACGTTCAAGAGTATCTTTACACGGAATCTGGTCAGCAAATTGGGCAAACCGATTGAAGAAGCAACACAGGAAGACGTATACCACGTGCTGGGAAGCATGATCCGTGAATATGCAGGACAGGATTGGGCAGCGTCGAATCAGGGGTTTAAGCAGCGCCAGGATAAACAAGTCTATTACTTCTCGCTGGAATTCCTGATTGGACGTCTGCTCGGCAACAATCTGCTGAATGTGAATGAATTGGAATTGGTCCGTGATAGTCTGGCTGAACTGGGTTTCTCTTTGGAAGAGGTAGAAGAACAGGAGGCGGATGCAGGACTTGGTAACGGAGGTCTGGGACGACTTGCTGCCTGTTTCCTGGATTCACTCGCATCACTCCGATATGCAGGACATGGTTGCGGCATTCGCTATAAATACGGGTTGTTTGAGCAAAAAATCATCAACGGCAATCAGGTGGAGTTACCCGACAATTGGCTGGATAAGGGCAATGAATGGGAAGTCCGCCGTCCAGACAAAAAAGTGGAAGTCCAGTTCTGGGGCCGGGTAGAAGCTCACGAGCAGGATGGACATTATCAGTTTGTTACAAAAGATGCCGAATCGGTTGTTGCCATTCCCTATGACGTGCCTGTCATCGGTTATGGTCAAACTCATGTGAATACATTGCGTCTATGGAGTGCCGAGCCAAAGCGCGAGACTTCACTCGACACCCCTTCGAACTACTATGGCTATCTGGATTATAGCCGTTCGGTAGAATCGATCTCGGAATTCCTGTACCCGGATGATTCCCAGTACGAAGGAAAGCTGCTGCGATTGAAGCAGCAATACTTCATGTGTTCAGCAGGTGTACAGAGCGCCTTGCGTACGTTCAACAAGCTGGAGCTACCGTATGATCGTTTGCCTGATAAAGTGGCCTTCCATATTAATGACACGCATCCAACCTTGGTTATTCCAGAACTGATGCGCATCCTGATTGATGTGAAGGGTTATGGCTGGGATGAAGCGTGGGATATCACGACTCGCACTGTATCGTATACCAATCATACAACGCTTAGTGAGGCGCTTGAAAAATGGCCTGTATCCATGATCAGCAAGCTGCTGCCACGGATCTACATGATCATTGAAGAGATCAACAAACGCTTCTGTGGCATGCTGCTGGATCGGTATCCGGGAGATCAGGATCGCATAGGGCATCTGGCAATTGTTGCGAACGATCAGGTACGGATGGCGCATCTGGCGATTGTAGGCAGTCATAGCGTGAATGGTGTGGCTGCATTGCATACCGAGATTTTGAAAGAGCGCGAGATGGCTCCGTTCTATGCGCTGTATCCAGAGCGTTTCAATAACAAAACCAATGGGATTACCCATCGCCGGTGGCTGATGCATGCCAATCCGAAACTGTCGGATCTGATTACGGATACAATCGGTAACGAATGGATAACAGAGCCGGGCAAGCTGGACCAACTTGCAGGCTTTGCGGATAATACATCATTCCAAGAGCAGTTCCGTTCAATTAAGCGGCACAACAAAGAGCGGCTTGCTGCGTATATTCTGGATCATACAGGGACAGCAGTGAATCCGGATTCCATCTTTGATGTACAGGTGAAGAGGCTGCACGGGTATAAACGTCAACTGTTGAACATTCTGCATGTTATGCATCTGTATAACCGGCTTAAGAATGATGCTTCGTTTGATATGGTGCCACGTACCTTCATCTTTGGTGCCAAGGCAGCGCCGAGTTATTATTTTGCCAAGAAAATTATTAAGCTGATCAACACCGTGGCTGACACAGTGAATAGGGATGCGGCCGTGAATGACCGCTTGAAGGTATTTTTCCTCGAGAACTATTCCGTCTCTCTTGCAGAGAAGATCATTCCCGCTGCGGATGTTAGTGAGCAGATTTCAACCGCAGGCAAGGAAGCTTCCGGTACGGGCAACATGAAATTTATGATGAACGGTGCTTTAACGATTGGCACGATGGATGGAGCCAACGTGGAGATGGCGGAGCAGGTCGGAGAAGAAAATATGTTCATTTATGGTCTGCGTGCAGATGAAGTGCTTGAATATTATCGTTCTGGAAGCTATCGTCCGAATGAGATTGTGCAGCATGATGAACGTATTCGCGAGGTTGTGGAGCAATTAGTACATCCAGGTGCATTCTGTTATCGTGACGGGGAGTTCTGGGATATTTATGACTCCTTGCTGGCCCATGGTGACGAATACTTTGTATTGCGTGATTTTGCTGCTTATGCAGATGCGCATGCTGCCATTGACCAGGCGTATCGGGATATTCCGGGCTGGACTCGGAAAGCGATATTGAACACGGCTCATTCCGGCATATTCTCCAGTGATCGTACCATTAGTGAGTATGCGACAGATATCTGGGGTATTCATCCCGTGTCCGGGAACTGGAAAGGTTAAGAATAGATTGTTAGACTAACAAGTCCCCTTGTTCACAAGAGACATCTCTGCTGGTAAATCAACCAGAGTAGAGAGTATCTCCTTGTAGAACAAGGGGATTTTGACATACATTGTATCATAGTGTCATTCAACTTGAAGATAAGTGAAACTCGCGTATTTTTCATCATACAAGTTCGCACACAAAATCAAAAAAAAGATCTGGATCTCAGTCATACTACATAAGAAATCGTTTGATATTTTGAATTAGATAGGGGAGCCTTCACTATGGATCATTACACACGAATTCAGCTTGCTATTGAGTATTTGGAGCAGCATTTGCAAGATGATTTTAATATCAGAGAGACGTCCGCTGCTGCGAGCTTTTCGGCGTTTCATTTTCAGCGTTTATTCCAGGCGATCACGGGATTCACGGTACTGGAATACGTGCGCAGACGCAGATTAACGGAGGCTGCTGCGATGCTGCGAGGCACATCGGAAGGCATATTGGACGTTGCGATGAGCTTTGGCTATCAATCCCAGGAGGCATTTACCCGTGCATTTTCAGCCCACTTTGGAATGACACCCGCGAAGCTGCGTAAGCTGGAAACGGATCAGTTGTCTCTTCTGAAGATGCAACAGAGCATTGATTTTAATGATTATCGAACTTCGCTTGGTGGAACATTCCACATGAACACACCCCGTCTGGTCACATTGGCACCGAACGGGATTATCGGTTATGAATATAAGACCAACCTGAATGACAATCAGCATTATGCTGAAATACCTGGATTTTATCATGATTTTGGCATGGAACAGAGATTCATGGCGATCCCGGAGAGGACACGCCCTGATATGGCTTACGGTGTGGCCTGTCATTTTGAAGAGGATGGAGCATTTTCTTTTATTGTGGGTGAAGAAAGCAGTGGAGCATCACAGGCACTTGAACCCGGTTTTACTTCGATTGAAATTCCGGGCGGCTTGTATGCAGAGTTCACCGTGGAAGGCTCCGGGCAGGATATTCGTAAAATGATCTATGGCAGCTGGCTGCCGCAGTCCAACTATGAACGGAGGGAAGGACCAGACTTTGAAGTGACGGATGTCTGGAAATCGCCCCCTGAACAACTGGACATGAAGATCTATATCCCGATAAAATAGACCTTACCGCTTTGCGGAAATCAAGGTCGGAGGACGGGATGAATGAGCGAAAAGTCGTGGCTCCACTCCAAGTGGATGCTGACCATTGTTGCTTGCATGGCAGTGCTATACATACTCATTATGGGCAATTTACTGTTTGTCAGTGGACGAACGCCAGGCATGCATTATCAATATAATCTGGTCCCCTTTGAGACCATTCGGCCACTTCTATTGGAGAGGGAGAGGTACCATACAGATGCCTGGGTCAAGAATTTGTTCGGCAATATTGTATTGTTCATTCCACTAGGCATCTGGATTCCGTGGTTGTTTCGAAGGTGCCGTTTGTTCCTGACTTTTACATCCACAGTGGTTTTGCTTCTGCTTGGTGTTGAAGTCACACAATTGATTACACGTGTAGGTTCGTTTGATGTGGATGACATTATTCTGAACACGATCGGTGCCTGGATCGGATACGCCGGATTTAAGTTAATCTTATATTCACAAAAAAGGACTCGGAATTGAACCGCAGATCGCGGTCCATGACCGGGTCTTTTTGCATAAGATACCTTTCAAATGTTTACAAGGGAATCATTTCGGATAAAACATATTAACGGCTTATTTATATCGTGAGCAGAAATGAACTAAACGTTTACACAAAACGGAGAGGACAGAAAAAACCTGAAGAAGCGAGAGCGTTCGCCTTTATCACCGGATTTTCCCCTTATAAGGGGAATTCATAAAATCAGGGGATAACAGCGATCGGAAGGTTGTTCTGTCATCGGAGTGTCCAGTGTAAATATTCTTAAGTTCAATTTATATAGTAGACAATGATGAGAGCGAGGTGGGCGATATCGTCTGGTGGAAAGAGAGTGTGGTATACCAGATTTACCCGAACAGCTTCAAGGATTCGGATGGAGATGGATATGGCGACTTGCAGGGGATCTGTGAGAAGCTCGATTATTTAGAGCATTTGGGCGTGGATGTGATCTGGCTCTGTCCCATCTACGATTCACCAGGACATGATAACGGATATGATATTCGTGATTATTATGCCATTCTGCGCAAGTATGGCACGATGGAGGATTTTGATCGATTATTGGCAGAGGCACACAAGCGTGGTCTCAAGATCATGATGGACCTGGTACTGAATCATACGTCGGATGAACATGCGTGGTTTGCTGAATCGCGTTCATCAAAGATAAATCCGAAACGGGATTATTATATTTGGCGTTCAGGCAAAAATGGTCAGGTGCCGAATAACTGGGAGTCCTATTTTGGAGGTTCGGTGTGGAAGCATGATCCCGAGACAAATGAGTATTATCTGCATCTGTATTCGGAACAGCAACCGGATCTCAACTGGAACAATGCACAGATGGCAGAAGAGATGTATGAGATGGTGCATTGGTGGCTGGAAAAAGGGGTCGACGGATTCCGTTTCGATGCAGTAGCGCATATCGCCAAGGCAGAGGGTCTGCCAAGTGCCCACAATCCGGATAATCTGCCGGTGGTTCCAGCGTATCAGCTCTTTTCCAACCTGGAACAGGTACACTCGATTTTGAAGAAACTGAATAACATGATCCTGAAACCTTACGGACCCATGACGGTTGGCGAGACTTCCGGACTTGGGCCTGAGCAGGCCTTGGCTTATGTGGGGACGGATCGTGACGAACTTAATATGGTATTCCAGTTTGAGCATATGTTTATCGATGCCAAATCCTCCGGAATTGGTAAATGGAACTATAAGGAATGGAAATTGACAGATCTCAAAGAAATCATGAGCCGGTGGCAAACAGTTTTACATGGTAGAGGCTGGAACGCCAATTATATGGGCAACCATGATCAGCCACGTCCGGTTTCCCGTTTTGGTGATGACGGTAAATATCGGGTGCGTTCTGCTCAAATGCTGGCGACATGGATGCTTACACTCGAAGGGACCCCCTACATCTATCAAGGAGAAGAGATCGGCATGACCAATGTCGCTTTTCAGGATATCGAACAATACCGGGACATTGAGACCAAAAATTATTACAATCATTACATTGGTCAAGGTAAGTCGAAGCATGAAGTCATGCAGGCGATCTGGCTGAAGAGCCGCGATAATGCCCGCACGCCGATGCAATGGGATGAGACGGAACACGCAGGGTTTACCCAGGGTCAGCCGTGGATTCAGGTGAATGATAATTATCCTGAGATTAATGTGGCTGATGCCGAAAGTGATCCGCAATCCATTTTGCATTATTACCGTAAGTTAATTGCGCTTCGCAAACAACATAAAGTGCTTATCTATGGCGCATATGAGCTGTTACTGCCGGATGATCCGGATATCTATGCCTATACCAGAACGCTGGAAGATGAGCAGATGCTGGTCATTCTGAATTTCCGTGGTCATGAACCTGAGATGCACTGGCCGGAAGGCTGGGATTCCAAGCATGCCAAGCTGATCATCAGCAACGTAAGCAGACGTTATTCTACCGATGAAGGTGCCATTCAGCTTCAGCCGTATGAGGCAAGGGTATATCGTAAGCAGCGGTGACACGGAGGCTAGCGTAATTTTGCGTTGGTGAAGAGCTATGATTTATAATAAATAGTGGTTTCAAAATAATCAAAACATATGTCGGGAGGAATCCAAGTTGTTGAATATTACGTTCCACGGTCACTCCAGTGTACAGCTGGGCACAGAAGAAAAGTCTCTGATCATTGATCCCTTCCTGCGTGGCAACGAGCTTGCCGTCACAAAGCCTGAAGATATTAAGACCGATGTTGTGTTGCTGACACATGCACATATGGATCACATCCTCGATGCTGAGCCTATTGCCAAAGCGAATAACGCCAAAGTTGTGGCTATTGTGGAATTGGCTACATATATGTCCTGGAAAGGTCTGGATACACTCGGCATGAACATGGGCGGCACGGTAGATCTTGGCTTTGCTCAAGCTAAAATGATTCAGGCGTTCCATACTTCCGGGATTGTGCTCGAAGAAGAACAACGGATCATGTATGCAGGTTTGCCTGCTGGATATATCATTAATATTGGTGGTAAAACGATTTTGCATGCCGGAGACACAAGTCTCTTCGGGGATATGAAAATGATCGGTGATCGCCATGATATTGATGTAGCTTTCTTGCCGATCGGTGGACATTTCACCATGGGACCTGAGGATGCGCTACAAGCGGCGGAATGGTTTAATGCCAAACTGACGATTCCGGTTCATTATGATACATTCCCGGTGATTCGTCAGGATGCGGAACACTTCGTGCAACAACTGGCTGCAAAAGGGTTGGAAGGCCGTGTGCTGGCCCCGGGAGAATCTATTACCCTGTGATGCACATTTAACCCCTGTTCAATAATAAATGGATTGATGGATAAAGACGAATATCACGTCAAGATAACTGACGTGGTATTCGTCTTTTTTCGGTTTCAGGTTCAATTTTCACCAATAGAGTTGGTACAAATGACAAAAACATTGAAATTCCATTGTTGAACTCCCGTTTAGAATGATATAAAAAGTTACACGGAAACCAAACGGAAATCCGAATTGACCGCAAACAGGGGGAGCGTTCATGTCATTTATGAAATCATTATTTTTTCAAATTATTGTAGCGGTAATCATCGGGATTGGTGTAGGCATCCTGTGGCCGGATCTGGGTAGCTTGCTGCAACCGCTCGGAACAGGTTTCATCAAATTGATCAAGATGATCATCGCACCACTGATTTTCATGGTCATTGTGACAGGCATTGCGAAGATCGGTGATCTGAAGTCGGTAGGTCGCATTGGACTGAAAGCTATCGTGTGGTTCGAGATTGCAACTACAGTGGCGCTGGTACTTGGATTGGGAACAGCCAATCTGCTTCGCCCCGGTGCCGGAATGAACGTGGACCCTTCAACCATAGATGCAAGCGGCATTGAAGCGAAAACCAATGGTTCCGAGTTACCACATACGGTAGACTTTATTATGAATATTATTCCGACAAGTGTTGTAGATGCCTTTGCACAAAATGCACTTCTGCAAGTACTGCTCGTGGCATGCTTGTTCGGGGTTGCTCTGGCAGCAACAGAGAGCAAGGCAAAAGAGAATGTACTGACGCTGATTGAGAACTTGCTCAGCATTGTGTTCCGCATCATCGGTTATATCATGAAACTCGCGCCAATTGGTGCATTTGGAGCCATGGCTTACACGGTAGGTGCCTATGGGGCTTCCACATTATCGTCCTTTGGTCTGTTAATTCTGGCCTGTTACGGCGCAGCGCTGCTGTTTCTGGTCATGCTGGCACTGGCTGCCTGGTGGATTACCGGGCTGAATTTCCTGCAATTTGTGAAGTATACCCGTTCTGAAGTGATGCTGGCGATTGGAACCGGATCATCAGAAGTGGTGATGCCGCGCATGATGGACAAACTAACCAAGGCGGGTTGTGATCGTGCGGTTGTGGGTCTTGTAGTGCCGACGGGGTACTCGTTTAATCTGGATGGCGCTTCGATCTATTTATCCTTGGCAACGGTTTTTGTTGCTCAGGCCGTAGGGATTGAACTGACATTGATGCAGCAGATTACAATTTTACTGGTGTTGATGTTAAGTTCCAAAGGCATGGCAGGAGTACCTGGCTCCGCATTTCTGGCCCTGTCCGCAACGGCAGTGGCCGTCAATGCTTTTCCGGTAGCAGCGGTTGCTCTGCTGCTTGGTGCAGATCGATTCATGGATACAATGCGTGTCTTCACAAACCTGATGGGCAACTGTGTTGCAGCATTTGTGGTTGCAAAATGGGAAGGTCTGCTGGATCAGAAGCGAATGCGTGCCGTACTCTCTGGTGAGATCAGTGCTGCTGAACTGGAAAGGGAAGAACAGGCTGCACTATCTTTATTGAAGTTAAACATGCAGGAAAAACAGGGAAAAGCCGTAGTTTCACCCGAGATGTCATAAGAGGCGTTTTTAAAAAGTTCAACCAAGTAGACCGTCTGTTGCCCACCCAATCGTGGGAAGAACAGACGGTTTCTTGTTGTCCCAATACAGATATCATGGAGTTTACGAACGCAGGTTCCAAAATAAATGTTACAGAGGAAAGATTTATGGGGAATGTGTAGAAGAGGCGAAGAATATACATATTATAGTTTCAACTTGTATATACATGTTTACTTATGTAATATAGATATGAAGTTAACCGAGAACATCACATAAGAGCATTACAATTTATTGGAGGCGTTAACATGAGTTCTAATAACACAACTCCGTCATCTTGGTGGAAGACATCAACGGTGTATCAGGTATATCCGAAGAGTTTTAATGATACAACCGGATCGGGTACGGGAGATATTCGTGGATTAACCGAGAAGCTTGATTATTTGCAGCATCTGGGTATCGATATTGTATGGTTGCAGCCGGTATATGTATCCCCACAGCATGATAATGGATATGACGTAGCGGACTATTACCGCATTAATCCGGATTATGGGACGATGGAGGATTTTGACGAACTGCTGAAAGGTCTGAAGGCTCGTGATATGAAACTGATGATTGATATCGTAGTGAATCACTCCTCGACAGATCATGAGTGGTTCCAGCAATCCCGTTCTTCCAAGGATAATCCGTACCGGGATTATTATATTTGGAAAGATCCTGCTCCGGACGGCGGTGTGCCGAACAACTGGCAATCCAAGTTCGGTGGGCCTGCATGGCAGTACGATGAACAGACGGGACAATATTTCTTGACTTTATTTGATAAAACGCAGGCAGATCTGAATTGGGAGAATGAAGAAGTACGCAAAGCTGTGCGGGATATGATCAAGTTCTGGGCCGAAAAAGGTGTAGATGGTTTCCGTATGGACGTGATCAACCTGATCTCCAAAGACCAGCGTTTCCCTAATGATGATGGCAGCGTGTCACCGGGTGATGGGCGTAAATATTACACGGATGGACCGCGTGTCCATGAGTACATCACCGAGATGTACGATGAAGTATTCGGGCCTCACAACATGGTGACAGTAGGGGAAATGTCCTCTACAACACTGGAACATTGCATCCAATATTCGAACCCGGCTTCCCGGGAGTTTTCGATGACGTTTAACTTCCACCACCTGAAAGTGGATTATCCGAATGGTCAGAAATGGGAACTGATGCCGTATGATTTCGAAGCGATGAAGCAGCTCTTCAGTGAGTGGCAGACAGGCATGCAGGCCGGTGGAGGTTGGAACGCGCTGTTCCTTAATAACCATGATCAGCCGCGGGCACTATCCCGATTCGCCGATGATGGTGATTATCGTGCCGAGAGTGCCAAGATGCTTGCAACAACGATACACGGAATGCAAGGTACACCTTATGTCTACCAGGGTGAAGAGATTGGAATGCCGAATCCAGTCTGGAATGACGTTAGTGAGTTCCGCGATATCGAATCAACGAACATGTACCGCCTGCTTCAGGAAGAACGAGGCAAATCCGCTGAAGAAGCTTTCAACATCGTAAAAGAGCGTTCCCGGGACAACTCCCGCACACCGATGCAGTGGGATGGCAGTAAGAACGCCGGATTTACTACCGGAACACCTTGGCTGAAAGTAGATGAAAGGTATCCGTCCATTCACGTGGAACAGCAACTGGCTGATCCGGATTCAATCTACTACCATTACCGCAAATTGATTGCCCTGCGTAAAAAGGTTAACGTGCTGATCAACGGTCTGTATGAACGCCTAGACGATGCACACCCGGATGTATTCGCGTACGCACGGACCAATGGAAATGAAACTCTGATTGTTGTATCCAACTTTAGTAAACGAGACGTCACGTTCTCGCTTCCGGAGGCAGTCTGGAATGATCACATTGCAGGCAAATCAGCAGAGTTACTCATAGGAAATACGGAGGCAGCCCTTGCGCTGACGCAGGAAATCTCTCTCAGTCCGTATGCATCCTATATGTGGCTTGTACCACAACAGGACTAATCACATTTTATAAATAGGAAGTGACACTATGGCAATCGATAAAAAACAGGTTGAGGAGATCGTCCGGGCAGTTGGTGGCAAAGAGAATATTGAAGCTGCAACACACTGTGTTACACGACTCCGGTTTGCCTTGTACGATGAGAGTAAAGTGGATACTGAAAGTCTGGATCAGAATGATCTGGTTAAAGGACAGTTCTCTTCCCAAGGACAATTCCAGGTCGTTATTGGGCCTGGTCTGGTAGATAAAGTCTATGATGAGATGATTCAGATTACCGGGGGAGATCGGTCTTCCAAGGATGATGTGAAGGCGGTTGCTGGTAAAAAGCAAAACCCAATCCAGCGAGCGATTAAAACACTCTCGGATATTTTCATTCCAATCTTGCCTGCAATCATTACGGCAGGTCTATTGCTCGGGATTAACAATATTCTGACAGGTCCAGGCATTTTCTTTGATGGAAAATCACTGGTGGATGTCTATCCAGCCTGGAAGGATCTTGCGTCCATTATTAATACAATCGCAAGTACAGCCTTCACGTTCCTGCCGGCTCTAATTGGTTGGGCAGCTGTAAAAAGGTTCGGCGGCAGTCCGCTGCTCGGGATCGTGCTTGGTCTCATTCTGGTACATCCCGATCTGCTGAGTGCATATGGTTACGCTGATGCTGTGAATAATGGCACGGTGCCAACATGGAATCTGTTTGGTTGGGAGATTGAGAAGATCGGTTATCAAGGGCAGGTTCTGCCAGTACTGGTATCGGCCTATCTGCTTGCGAAGATGGAAATTTTCCTGAACAAAAGAGTGCATGATTCAATTAAACTGCTGGTTGTTGCACCAGTTACGTTGCTGATTACCGGCTTCCTGGCATTTACGATTATTGGACCGGTTACATTTGCTATTGCAAATGCAATTACATCTGGCTTGATCTATGTATACGATTCCTACGCGGCGCTTGGCGGTCTGATCTACGGTGGTCTGTACGCTTTGCTTGTTATCACCGGTATGCATCACACGTTCCTCGCGGTGGATGTTCAGCTCATTGGTAGTCAGGGCGGTACGTTCCTGTGGCCGATGCTGGCATTGTCCAATATTGCACAAGGTTCGGCGGCACTTGCGATGATGCTTGTCTTGCGTGAGAAGAAAATGAGAGGACTTGCAGCAACGTCCTCGGTGTCGGCCTTCCTCGGGGTAACCGAGCCGGCGATCTTCGGAGTGAATATCCGTTACCGTTATCCGTTTATCTTTGGTATGGTCGGTTCCGCGATTGGTGGTGTGTTGCTGACGATGAATAATGTTCAGGCAACCTCCATCGGTGTAGGTGGCGTACCGGGATTCCTTTCGATTTTCCCTAACAAGTGGGGTGTCTTCTTCATCGGCATGGCGATTGTCCTGGTTGTACCATTTGTACTGACTGTCCTTTTTGGCAGAGCCAAACTGAGAAAAGAAGATCGTAGTGCAAGCAATGAAACCGTTAATGAGCCTAAAGCGTCTACATCGCAGTCTGCTTCAGGTGTTACTTCTTCAACTGCAAAAACAGATCCAAACCAGCGCACACGTAGTGCAGCTCAAGTAGGGGACGAAGCCGTGAATACACTGGAAATCATGGCGCCATTAACAGGCCAGGCCGTATCGCTGGAGCAAGTACCTGATCCGGCTTTTGCCGAGAAACAGATGGGTGAGGGTGTAGCGATTGAACCTTCCGGCAACGTTGTTGTTGCCCCGTTTGATGCTCAAGTCGCTCATGTAATCAAGAGTAAACATGCTGTGATTCTTGAACACGCGAGTGGATTACAGGTTCTGATCCATGTCGGGATCAATACGGTATCTCTCAAAGGTGAAGGCTTCAACATGCATGTCGAAGCTGGCGAGCATGTAAAGGCTGGACAAAAGCTGTTGGAGTTTGATCGTAAGGTAATTGAAGATGCGGGATACCCGCTGATTACACCGATTATCATTCCAGATGGTCAGGATATGGTTGAACGGGTGGAAGTCACCACAGGTGATGTTACATCTAATCAAAATGGTGTGCTGAAGGTTCATCTGAAAGGTTAATTGAATACAACAACAAGAAGGGGCTGCGTGATGTGCAGCTCCTTTTTGTTGTATGATCGTTATTTTCATGACGATCATGGTAAACTGTATATAAAATGGAAGAATCACATTTTTAAAATAATGGTGGTTGGAAAGGTTTTTCTGACAAAGCAAGCTTCAGGCATGTTCGAGTCGTGGCGTTCATATGGTGGAGAAAGAGATCCTAGTCAATCGATGAGGAGGAGAGCCATGACACGTATTGCGGTGATGGTCATTCATGGGCTGGGTATGCGGAAGGAAGGGTATGCGGACAAGCTGATTGCTTGTTTGCATAAGGAATTGGACAAGGTAATGGTCTTGCCTGGAGCCTCCAAACAGATGCTGGATATCGAACCTGTATATTGGGCGGATGTATTTGAGGAGCGGGAGGAGGCACTCTTTCAACAACTCGTCAGCTCTCCGGGATTGAACTTTCAGGCGTTGCGCCGATTTGTTATCCATTACCTGGCTGATGCGGTTGCTTATCAACCGGTGGAAAATCAAGGCCATAACTATGATGCCGTACATCGAACGTTGAATCAGGCGCTGCATACCCTTGCACAGCGTAATGGACCGGAAGCTCCGCTCTGTGTGGTTGCCCATAGTTTGGGTGCCGTAATCGCTAGTAACTTCTTCTACGATCTGCAATATCCGTCCAGTCGTGTTCCTGAAGTTGTGGATGTGAACTCGGCTCTGGAGCGGGGTGACACCCTGACCAATTTTTACTCGTTTGGTACAACCCTGCCCTTATGGAGTTTGCGTTACCATGACTTTAGTTGCCCAATTCAGGTGCCCTCTTCCCATGTGAATCAGTATTATGCCGGGCTGGAAGGGGAATGGGTGAACTTCTACGATCGGGATGATATTCTGGGTTATCCGTTACGCCCCATTGATCCTGCTTATGAGAAAGCGGTCAAAGAAGACATTGAAGTGAACTCTGGCGGCGTGGCTATGAGTTGGAATCCGCTAAGTCATGGGGGGTATTTTTCCAATCGAAGTATGAATCGGAGAATTGCTCAGGGGCTTGCTCGAACCTGGACCTGGATAAATCGTTCATAAATAAGAGGTAGTTCAAAAAGTCCGCTTTTGATTACGAAGGATGCCTAATGGCATCATCAGCATCGAATATGGAATTCAGCCCATCTTCTTGGTACTGAAAACCGATCTTTTTGAACATGTATTGTAAGTGTATTGAAATTAGGAGGGTATACGTATGGAATGCAGGACAGGCTGTGCCGCATGTTGTATCGCGATTTCCATATCATCACCGATACCGGGCATGGCTCATGGCAAGCCGGCAGGTGTACGGTGTGTGCAGCTTACCGATGATAATCGCTGCGGAATTTTTGGCCAAAAAGATCGTCCTGCGGTATGCAGTGGATTGCAAGCTGAGGAAGAGATGTGTGGTAGCACCGATCAGGAAGCATTTGATATTCTAACCTGGTTGGAGCAAGAAACTGCACCGAAGGTAATATGAGTAGGTTGTTTTAATGAATTGGGATAATTATACTTAATATGGAAGAAGGTTGATTAGAGAGAGGAGACGCGAATACAATGGGGCTTGTTAAACGTTTTGTATTGGTTGTTGTGAATATGATCGGAGAGTTATGGATGGGGTTTTACCGACGTAACTCGGATTATTATGACCATCAGACTTCGGAGTCCAAAAGTAAGATTGGCTATTATGCATTTATTATTGGGGCAACAGTGGTTACGGTAGGCATTGTGGGCTGGATGTACAACCGAATATATTCATAATTAGTCATTATGCTTAAAATTGAATGAGGCAAAATGCTGAAGCAGAGTCTGTACAAATAAAAGAGAGTATCCACAGGATGTGACATCAAATGGATACTCTCTTTGGCATGGGATCAGACAAGATATGATCATTAAAGATAGGGCTTAGCTTTCTTTCCCTTTAGCATATGTATGAGAATCATCTTCAGTACGGAAGAGACGATGAAGAAAATAAACAGAATCCGAAACAATTGATACCCGGATACAACCGAAAGATCGGCATTCACTTCATGTGCCATGATACTCATCTGATCCATCCCGCCAGGGGCCATACTGAGTAGTGAGGTTGCCGCGGAGAGGGAGAACACATTCATTAACAGATAACTTAATCCAAGTGCACCAACAATGAGCAGTACACTACTCATCACCGCTAGCGTGACTGTCTGTGTCTTGCGTTGCAACTGTTCCGGCTTGAGCATCAACCCAACGTGACTGCCAATCATCAATTGCGATACGTTTAAGAGGGAGGTTGGCAGACTGGGTGTGTGCAGCGTTGTGCTTAATTGAACGACACACATGACAATCATGGGACCCAGCATAAAGGCCGTCGGAAATCGGAGTTTGCGTGCAACCCATGCACCCCCTACACAGAGCGGAGCATAGAGAAGAATCTCAGGGAAAAGGGTACCCCATGTTGCTACGTCAATGAAAGGCTGATCTGTTCCACCACCTGCAGTACCTCCAATCCAAGGACTGAATAGCAGGAACGGAACACAGAAGACAATCATGATCAGCCGAGTCACCTGCAAAAAAGTAACCAGCGTCAGATTGATGGATTTCATCTCTTCTGCAAGGGACACCATCTGGGATAGTCCTCCTGGAATGCTGCCAACCAGCAGGGAGGGAAAGTCAAAGTCGGTTACCTTTGAAGCGATGTAGGCTGTAAGGACACACAATCCGATTAACAACAAGGTCATCAGAAGCATCATGGGAAGTTGTTGCAAAATGCCGTGCAGTGCCTCTTCTGTTAAGGTGAGTCCAATCGAATAACCAACAATGAGAATGCCATAGTCCCGGATGGAGGCAGGCCACATAAGCGGCCATTTGGCAACTTGGGAACCAAGCAGCATGAATACCATTGGCCCGAGCAACCACGGGATCGGTGTATGAATGACTGTGAACAGCAATCCGCCAAGAACAGAGACACCCAGACTAAGAAAAAACCGAAAGACAACGTGGGAACCGAGCTTATGCATCAGTTCCATCCGTTTAGCCTACCGGTTGAATGAGGTGGTATGAGATTCAGGTATACATTCAGCTTTAATGAAAGATTCATGCTCATGTGTGATCACTCCTGATGATGAGATACGTTGCGTTATCTGCGGAACAACCAGGCTACTTCTGTTCAACTCATTAAGATCCTGCGAGAGCCGTAGCGGAAGGTTTGGGTTCTCTGAACATTACAAAGTACATCAGTGATGAAATAACGTATAGACAGCCTGTGATGCTGAATGTGATTGCATAACCCCAATACGTTCCGTACGTGGTGACCAGATAGGATTGGACAGGTCCCATGGTAGCCCAACCAATCATGAACGAGGTCTGCATCAGTGAATTGGCAATGCCGCGGCGTTTGTCAGAGATCCGATCCACCAGTATGGCTGAATGAATGGGATTGGCTGCGTTCATCAATGCTTGTCTGAATAAGAAACTGAGCGAAGCAATGAACAACAGATTGGTGAAGCCTGTTAATAGAAGGAAGGGCAGCGACATGACCTGGAAAATGACAACGGCTCTTACGCTTCCGACCTTTGCCGCCAGGGTAGGACCAATCAGCATGGATACAATCGTCATAATCTGACCAAGTGCAATCAGTAAGCTCATACCGCTCAGAGAAACCGAGAACCGATTGGTGAAATACAGATTCAGATACGGTACAACCAGTCCAGAACCTAATCCAATTAACAACTGAGTCACTATAAACTGACCAATCAGTCGGGAATCTTTTTTCTTGGTGATCGAATCGTCGTTGCTTGGGTTATTTGTTGAACTTTCTTTTAGATCCGCATTGGGTTGAAGAACGGGTTGCGCCGGAATTGTTGTCTGCGGAGCAGCCTTGCCTTCGGTTACAAATAACAGTGGAATAAATGCAGCCAGTGTTGCTGCACCACCGACAAATAAAACCGTCTGCAATCCGGTTACTTTGGCGAGTCCTGCCGTATGTAACAAATCTGCGAATACGCCGCCACCCAGGCTACCAAGCACCTGGGAAGCGAGCACAAGGGATGAATAATAACTGAACATTTTCAGCCGCTGGCTTTTCTTGACGTTTTCCGCCAGATAAGGAATGGCCAGTACTTGGAACACCCCAGCGAAAAGGCCAGAGAATACCGCGAACCAGATCAGTCCTGTAGCCGAATAATCGAAGGAGCGTCCGATCAGAAAGATTCCGCTGAATAACGCCCCGGTAATGAGTAATCGCTTGCGGCTGAACAGATCACCGCATAGACCGATAGGAACAAACATAATGGCTGTTGCGAGTGATTGAATACTTACAATCTGGCCGTTCATTGTATCATTATAGCCCAGACCCTGAATATACAGATTGTACAAGACAGAGAACATGCCATTTCCGATCTGATACAGAATGCTAGCCAGGAAAAACAGTTGAATATTGCGGGACCAGCCGCGAATTTCATCATGAATATGTTGTAAAACTCTCAAGTGGTTCCCCCCAGTCTGCCTGTGCAGTGATTCCAGTTTAACAGGAAAGGGGAATTTGCGGAAGAATTGACCACTGTTTATTTTGGTTCAGGGGCATCAATCACACGAGCAATGACGAATCCATCGTAACCTTTGCTACCGACCGTTTGTAGTGCTGTAGCTTCAAGCCGAGGGTGATCCGCGATCAACTGCAGGAATGATCGAACGCCCTGAACTCTGGGGTCTGTGCTGTCTGTGCGGATCACTTCACCGTCTCTGACGATATTATCACCAATAATAAGACTCCCCGGCCGAGTCAGTCGTAGGGCCCATCTCAGATAATCGGGATTACTCGGTTTGTCAGCATCGATGAAGATCATATCAAACGGTTCTCTGTATTCTTCCTGAACATCGGGAAGGGTGGTTAGTGCAGGACCAACTCTCAGGTCAACCTTGTGCATCAGTCCTGCTCGTGTGAGATTGGCTCGCGCCAAGTCCGCATGGTGTGGTTCGGATTCCAGTGAGACGATGCGTCCGTGTTCAGGCAGTGCTCTTGCCATCCAGATGGTACTGTACCCACCCAATGTGCCGATTTCAAGTACACGGGATGCACCTTGGATTTGCAGCAGGAGTTGAAGTAACTTTCCTTGATTTGGTGTTACGTCATGAGCCGGGAGTCCAGCTTCGGCATTGCTTTGCAGTGTATGTTCCAGCAGGGTATCTGATGGAATCAGCAGATCATTCATGTAATCGTCGACTTGAGTCCAGGTATGCTGTAGGTTGGTCGTATTTATATTTTTCATTTTCACATGTTCCTTTCTTTGTTTCGTGTATTGGATTTCATAATTCAACTATAGATGGAGTGAATGTATAAATAAAATATATATTATGTATGTTAATATAACTTTAGATTATGTATTTGACGTGGAAGAGGTGTAACACATGAATCTGCATGGATTACGATTATTTCATGCCATCGTGAGATATGGCGGGGTCACTCGTGCCGCAGAGGAACTAAATATTAGTCAACCTGCGGTATCTTCTCAGGTGAAGAAGTTTGAACGTGAATTGGGAATCCAGCTTTTTGTTTCGGAGGGAAGAAGACTGGTGCTTACGGATGCGGGGGTACAGTTAACCGGTTATGCGGAACGCCTGTTCATGCTGGAGCAGGATGTCGAGAATTTTGTGCAGGATTTTCGGGAGGGCAAGAAAGGACTAATCCGTCTTACCGCAACCTACTTGCCTTCGAATTTTCTGTTGCCGGGCTGGATTGCGCGGTTTAAGCAAATGCACGAGGATGTGGAGATTGTTGTGAGCACAACCAACACCCGGATGGCTTTTGACCAGTTACTTCGTTATGAGGCAGAGATTGCAGTGTATGGTGGAAGTGGAATTACACATGCGGGTGTCCAATGGGATGAATTGTTTGACGATGAGATGTGGTTTGTTGTACATCCAGACCATCCGTATGCAGGCAAAGAAATCGAGCTGAATGAGATGGTGGCAGAGCCGTTCATCATGCGTGAAGAAGGCAGCGCCACGCGTGAGCGACTCGTTTCCCTATGCACAACAAATAACCTGGCCGCTCCCCGCATTGCGCTTCAGTTCAACGGGCTGAATGAAACGATTAGTGCGGTGAAGGCAGGTTATGGAGCCAACTTTATATCTTCTTTGGTTGTGAAGGAAGATGTGCAGCAAGGCAAGCTGGCACGTGTGTTCGTTCGAGGTGTACAGCTGAGAAATACGGTTGCCGTATGTACACGAGCAGGGGAAGTGTTGTCGCCTGCTGCACAACATCTGGTCAAGCTTATCCGCCAAGAAGCTGCTTTGATGAAATAAATAGCGTGATTATACTTAAAATAACTTAAAGTCCATGTTCAAAAAGACCAGTTTTCAGTATCCTATAGCGGATTTTTGAACAGCCTCTTAAAAATGAATAGGTTGCTTCTTCGGCAATTAACTTTCGCTTTGTTGTGAAGTTCCCCATGCATGTAATCGGGCGTATAGGGTTACGCCGCCAATGATCAGGACAGGAATCCAGACTGCAATCATGGGCACACGGTGGAATAACAATGCGGCTGCAATGACGCCGATCAAATAGATGACAACAGCACCTGCACGAAGGTAGGCGTCTATGGACAAGGCTTTGGCTAACGATCGGATATTGGCATGTCGCAGCTTTTTGAGAATGCTTACGGTATCCTCAACCACAGCGGCCAAATTATTGGTGAGCACGGTTGTTGAGATGCCAGCAATGCCAATGCGGCGTGCCGCAGTTGTTTGCATCCCCATTGCAACGGCTAGGATGACAATTAACAGATAAGACAGTTGTTCTGAAAATGGACTAATCATAGTGATTGCGAACAGCAGAAGCAATATGCTTTCAACAGTGAACACGGCTGTGACCCTGGAAGACCAGCCATTTTTGGTCTGCACAGGTCCAACCATATGTGCTGCAATGGCATTGCCGGCAATAAAACCAATGAGAGCAAGCAATGACCGCAGCACAACAAATTCCTGAGCACGGGCAATGGCAATACCCAATAAAACAATATTTCCCGTCATATTGGCTGTAAGCACATGCCCGAGTCCCAGATATCCGATCAGATCCACCATTCCGGCAGTCATGCAGAGAAGCAGCATGGCGTATTTTTGGAGGGTGCTTTGATTCATTCTATCCGTCCTTTCAGAAAAACGTAGCCCCTCCAGTATACAGCCATAACGCATGATTCTTCAAAATGAAATTCATAGTGAAAGACTTAAGGTGCAGCGAGCCAATCAAACATATTGTTCACCGCTGACTCATGTATTTTCTCGTGAAAATGATGATCCTGCCCGCCATAAGCGTGAAATGTGACGTCTGCACCTCGGCGCTTAAGCCAGTGATACATTCGGGTTCCGTGACTGTAATTCACCTGTGTATCTGATGTACCATGCATGATTAGCACGGGACAAGATAATTTGTTTGCTTTTGACAAGGGAGAGCGGGCGAGATAAGCTTCCGGAACTGCGCGTGGGGAACCTCCCAGCACACGTTTCAATGTGCGCCTCAGGTCGGTTCGCTCTTGGTAAGTGCGTTCCACATCGGCGACACCGCTCCAAAGAATTAACTTATGTACTTTGTCCGGTCCCTCATTGTAGGCAGTTGCGGTATGTACAGCATTAATGGCTCCACGGGAGAACCCCATTAACGATATCCGAGTTGGGTCGACAAAGGGTAAACGCTGTATCAACCGGTAAGCGGCATGCACATCTTCGGCATCTTTCCCGCCATACTCGTCACGGCCCTCACCTCCTTCGTTGCCACGATAGGATGGGGCGAACACGATATAACCTTTATGTACAAATTGCTCAAGCCAAACGGTATTTACCCCGCCATAGCTGCCAAGTCCGCCGCGGCAATAGATCAAAACCGGCCACTGTTCCGGTAAGTTATCCGTATCATGTATTGTTGCAGCAGGGTAATGGCTGGCGAGCGGTTGCAGATGAAGATGTAGAGGCTTATGTATGGAAGCGAAGTCTGGGAAGGAAGAGGAGACAGAGCCGGGATGAGAAGTTTCATATGTCGTGATATCAGGTAATGAACAACCTTGTGGCAGGTATAAATAAGCTTTAACTCGAAGTGTATCGGATGAATACGTCACTTGATAGAGCAGTAAAATCCACCTCTTTTATTAATATTTGCGTGCCAAATGACAGGGATGCTTCTATAGGATGCGCGTAAAATAAGTTTCCATACCTTCCAGGCTGAATCACCAGCCCAAATGTGAGAAATTCGTTTATTGGCTCCATATGATTTATAATGGTTCAGGAGACCTGTGGATGACCGCTTGTTCTCATATTCATAAAACTAATTTTAGTGTGCAGAAAGAAAGGGAGAAAGCCATGATGAACGCTCCACATCCAATCGATCAATTCAAGAAATTCAAATATGAAATTACGAGATTTATGATGATCTATAAATTTGCTCTGGATCAAATGGAGACCAAGATTGAAGTCCTGAAGGAAGAATTCCAGTCTTTGCATGATTACAGTCCAATTGAGCATACAAAGTCCAGACTGAAATCTCCTGAGAGCATTATGAACAAGATGTTCCGTAAAAATCATGAGTTAACATTTGAGAGCATCAAGCAAAATATCAAGGATATCGCCGGGGTACGGATTACATGTTCCTTTATCTCGGATATCTATCGCATTAAGGATATGCTGTGCAACCAGAGTGATCTGCGTGTACTGGAGGTCAAAGACTACATCGAGAATCCAAAGCCAAACGGCTACCAAAGCCTTCACCTTCTGGTGGAAGTGCCTGTGTACATGTCCAATGGTGAGGAACGAGCATGTGTGGAGATCCAGATCCGTACAATAGCGATGGATTTCTGGGCGAGTCTGGAGCATAAGATTTTTTATAAATACAATAAGGATGTTCCCGAGCATTTGACGAGAGAGTTAAAGAGTGCGGCAGATTCGGCAAATGCGCTGGATCAACAGATGGAGCGACTTCACCGGGAAATTCAGGAGATTAAGGACGCCGATAATGAGCGGGATGAAGAAGAACTGCGCCGTATTATTATTAACAATCAACAGTTCACACTGCCATCCAACCTGCTCAAGCTACTGGGTAGCGGGGAGTAGTATTTGATGAAAAGTACAACAGCTTCATTGAACACAAACTCCACATCTCGTGTACGGATGGCTTTAATTCTGGGGACACTGTCGGCCTTTGGGCCGTTGTCCCTGGATATGTATTTACCCGCATTGCCCACGCTGGCTGATGAGTTTGGTTCATCTACTTCGTATGCTCAACTCAGTCTGACGGCGTGTATGATTGGACTTGCGGTTGGACAGTTGCTTGCCGGACCGCTAAGTGATGTACGTGGTCGGCGAACACCGCTCATTGCAGGGCTTGTGCTCTATACTATCGCCTCCATACTTTGCCTGGTCAGCCCGACGATGGGCTCTTTTGTTGTGCTGCGGTTCATTCAGGGTGTAGCCGGAGCGGCAGGGATCGTTATCTCGCGCGCAATCGTCAGAGACGTATATTCGGGCCCGGAACTTACACGGTTCTTCTCCCTGTTAATGCTGATTAACGGCGTAGCTCCGATTGCTGCACCGATTATTGGTGGACAATTGTTGACGTATACGTCGTGGCGCGGCGTATTTATTTTGCTTAGCCTCATCGGAATACTGACGCTGTTGGCTGTCATTTTTGGTCTTGGAGAGACCTTGCCTTCCAACCGCAGATCAAGCGGCGGATTGAAGCAGACATTAATTACGTTTCGCCAAATCGCAGGGGATCGTCAGTTTATGGGGTATGCGTTAACCCAAGGGTTTGTAGCTGCTGGCATGTTTGCGTACATATCCGGTTCGCCGTTTGTGCTTCAGAAGATATACGGGGTATCCCCGCAAATGTTTAGTGTCTGCTTTGCCATAAACGGGCTGGGCATTATTCTGGCCAGTCAGATTGCCGGCAGACTTGCAGGTAAGGTATCTGAAACCCGGCTGTTAATCGCGGGGCTGCTAACCGCGGCGCTCGGAGGAACTTCACTGCTCATCGCCATTCTGGCTGGAGGTAATCTAATCTCTGTACTGATTCCGTTATTTCTGGTGGTATCCAGTGTTGGGTTGGTCAATACCGCGTCCTTTGCCTTGGCGATGGCCAATCAGGAGAAATCGGCAGGCAGTGCGTCTGCGCTTATTGGTGTGATGACGTTCCTGTTTGGTGGTATTGTCGCTCCCCTCGTAGGTCTCGGGGGAGAAGGCACAGCTGTGCCAATGGGAATCGTTATCGCGTGTGCGGATCTCGGGGCCTTGGTGATTTACTTCCTAATGGTCAGTAGGGGCAGGAAGCGTCAGATGGATCAGGTGTTGAGTTAAAGACACTGATTCTGCACACCTTGCATTTGTGGGGTCTTAATAATGTAAAGGTACATCTGGTAAAAGAACGAACAAGAGCCTCATTTGGAAGGAATCATGCTTCCAAGTGGGGCTCTTGCTGTAGGTAAGGACAGGATTAGCAGAGCGCAAACAAAATCTGTGTATTGGACAGTATACCTGGCGTGAGGAATGGATAGAAGTACCCCACCACAAAACCAAACAGATTGATGGCAGGCCACATCAGGTACACATCATTGTATGTGAAGACAAGGGACCACCGGTTATAGCAAAAGTTGGGCAGCACACGTTCTTCGTTATCTCGTGGTGCCGCTGCACCAGTCTGTGCAAATTGCACAGCTTGAGTGAGGTTTTGCGGCTGTTGCTGGAGGAAGAGCGGAAGCAGACCCGGGCTGCTTTTGATCAGGTTATACAGAAAAAGCATTTCTGCCGGAGGCTGACCTACCGGACGAGGATAGGCACTAAGCAGGGTGGGCAGATTGCCTTGCGCCAGTTGCGCAGGTACGCCCGTTGCTGTACCCGGGAATGTACCCGGAATGCCTCCGGGGATATATGGACCAGGTCCTCCGCCTGGAATGTATGGAGGATAGGAGCCTTGACCGCCAGGTGTACCTGGAAACGTCTGACCACCCGGTGTGCCGCCACCACCACCTGGGAACAGTGGAGGCAATTGAAAGGAACGGTCTTCTCCATAACTTAGATAAGGGTTATATTCGTAATACATGTACAGAACATCCTTCCTGTCGTCGTATTCTGCATTCAGCATATGGCGGCATCCGCCTATATGTGAGTGCCGTCAAGAAGATTTTATATGATCTATATAGTTGAACTAATCATTTACACCAAACGGAGAAGATAGAAAAAACCTGAAAAAGCGAAGCGCTCGCCTAAAAGCTTTCTGAAAGAAAGCTGCATCGGAAGCATACGCTATCACCGGATTTTCCCTTAGAGAAAGGGGGATCGAAAAAATCTGGGGATAACAGCGATTGGAAGGTTGTTCTATCATCGAAGTGTCAGTGTAAATAATCTTTAGTTCAACTTTATAGCGCAGAGCATAATCGAATTGACAACTGAACTGATAACAATTATCATTGTCAATGGAATCGGACAAATGTACATACGGATATTATATGTATCAATAATAGTATCAATATTTTTGAACGTAGATATCTGTCATAATAACGCCTAATGAGGTGTTCATATTGAAAGGGGTTAATACAGTGTTTAAGAGAAATAGAAAGATGATCATGCTTCTAATTACGGTGATGGTCATGTCCATCTGGTTGGCCGCGTGTGGAGCGAAGCCTGCAGAGAACGGAGCAGCAGGAGAGAACGATACAACAACGGAGGCAGAGACGCAAACAGAAGCCGCTACAGAGCGCACATTAACAGATGCAATGGGACACGAAGTAACAATTCCCGCAAATCCGGAGCGCATCATCGCGTCTTATCTGGAAGACAATCTGGTAACACTCGGTGTTAAGCCAGTTGCTCAATGGTCTGTAGCCAACGGAATTCAGGAATATTTACAAAAAGATCTGAATGGTATTCCAACGATTGCTTTCGATCTGCCTTTTGAAGCGGTAACAAGTTTTAATCCGGATCTGATTATTATCGGTTCCGAAAGTGTAGTTGAAGGTGAGAAGTACGAACAGTACAGTAAGATTGCACCGACGTACGTACTCGGTGATGAGATCAATAGCGACTGGCGCAAAACGCAGCTGAAAATCGGTGAAATTTTGAATAAGAGTGCCGAAGCTCAAAAAGCGCTGGATGATTACGAAGTTAAAGCTACAGAAATCAAGGAAAAGATCAACACCGTTACAGGGGGAACGAAATCGGCAGCGGCTATTTGGTTGGTTAGCGGCAAGTTCTTCATCGTAAGTGACAATGTATCGAGTGGAGAAGTAATGTACAAAGAACTGGGACTTGTAGAGCCTGAAGTTGTAAAAGAAATCTCTGCCAATGCGACAGGTAACTGGTCTTCCATCTCTATGGAGAAGCTGGCTGAAATGGATGTAGACTACTTGTTCTTTGTGAATAGTGATGAAGGTACAGGGTCAGAAGCACTGAAAGATCCGGTATGGCAAAGTATCCCGGCTGTGAAAAATGGTAATCTGTTCGAGTTTACCCGTTCCAGCAGCTGGCTGTATAGTGGTGTTCAAGCGAATCTTCAAATTATGGAAGACATTCAAAAGAGCATTGTTAAATAAGAAATGGTCAATTGTAAAACATGTTTGAACTCCTTGGTGCAATGGACACCAGGGAGTTTTTTTGTTAATACAGCATTTTAGGATATATAATAAAGAAGTTAGTTTATTGTATTGTCATGAAGTAGAGTGGTCATATACTTTGTGGCAGGGAAGGAGATATTACATATGTATACATTGGATCCACGTGAAATAACGGGAAGAGACAACTATAAACTGATGAGTGGTTCGGTGGTGCCGCGTCCAATAGCTTTTGTGACGACACGTTCAGATGAGAATGGTGTGATCAATGCAGCGCCTTTTAGCTTCTTTAATGTGGTTAGTTCGGACCCACCGCTGTTATCCATATCCATTGCACGTAAAGACGGTATCATGAAAGATACCGCACGTAATGTGCTTGCTCATAAAGAACTGGTCGTGCATATATGTGATGAAGCGATCATAACAGAAGTGAATGAGACAGCAGCTATTCTTGAACCCCACGAAAGTGAGCTTGAGCGGACGAAACTGACTACAGTGCCGAGTACAAAGGTCACCGTGCCAGGAATAAAAGAAGCACTTATTCGGATGGAGTGTGAGCTGTATCAACACATTCCTATCACGAATGATGATGGTAAACCGGTGAGTGACCTGCTGCTGGTACGCATTGTGCAGTATCATTTCAGCGAACAAGTCTATAATCCGGACAAAGGCTATATCCTCATGGATCATTTGAAACCAGTCAGCCGACTGGCAGGTAATGATTATGCCAAACTTGGGGAGAGATTTACTATAATTCGGCCTGAGTAGTTCTGACAGATCGAATATGTAATATAGGAACGGGTTTAATCCGGTAGCAAAGGCGGACAGCACGTGCGAAACTCGCATATGTTGTTCGCCTTTGCTTGTTAATATGAACATAAACAGGACAGGTAGTGAATAGACTTGTACTATATCCTGCACACATGTCATATGAACCTATTTTATATATAGGTTGTTTAAAAAGCCTACTTTTGAACACGTACTATAAGGGGGTTAAGCCGATGAACCAGCTTGAGGCAACTACTGGGGCAAGTATTATGGGAATAGGAACGGCGTGGCCTGCCCACCGTATTGAGCAAAAGGATGTGTCTGCCCGTCTCGCGCAAGCGCTGGAACATGAGCCAGATGCGAGAAGGTGGGCCAAACGAATCTTTAATCAGTGCGGTGTGGAGACTCGGTATACGTGTGAACCGAATCTGCTTGAGCCTGTTGATTCTTGCCGATATTTACCCTTTACCAATGCGGACGAGGTTCCGACTACATCCGAACGTATGGGCAAATACAAAGCTGCTGCTGTTCCACTTGGTCTCGAGGCGGCCGGACAGGCCATTCAGGATGCAGACGTAACCTCCTCGGAAATTACACATCTCATTACGGTGAGTTGCACGGGGCAATTCTTGCCGGGACTTGATGTTCGGCTGATCCAACAGCTTGAACTGTCACCGCAGATCAACCGGATTCCACTGGTGTTTCAAGGATGTGCAGCCGGTCTGAAGGCGATCCAACTGGCGAATTCCATTGTAACGGCAGATCAGAAGGCTACGGTTCTTATCGTGTGTGTGGAACTATGTACACTTCACTTTCAGCCATCTGCCAAACGGGACGACCTGTATGCTGCATCGTTCTTCGGAGACGGCGCCTCTGCCTGTGTTATTGGTGCGTCCGGAACAGACCGCAATGAATGTTTTCGACTGGGTCGTGGGCACTCAACGTTGCTGCCGGATTGTGCTGAAGAAATGATCTGGGAAGTGGGCAATACAGGCTTTGATCTCTACCTGTCACCACAGATTCCGAAGCTGCTTGGTTTGCATCTCGGTCCAGAGGTAGAGCGGTTGCTGGAGGGTAGCAGTTTACCGGAAATATGGGCGATCCATCCGGGAGGCAGAGGCATCGTGGATGCCGTTCAGAAGCTGTATCAGTTGACAGATGAGCAGGTCTCCTACAGCAGAAACATTCTGCGGGATTATGGCAACCTGTCGTCCGTGACGATTCTTTTTGTTCTTCAAGCCATCCGCGAGGATTACAGACAGAAGGAAGAGCATTCCAGTGGGATTGCGCTGGCCTTTGGCCCGGGACTGACGGCAGAGTTACTTCCTTTTACATACATCCCTGCCCCCATAGCGAACAGAACACCTGTGAATCATGGTATCCAATAGTTCGCGAACCCGAGTGAAGGAGATATACACCGCAAGTGTATGAATGTGCTTAGATCTTACCGATGAACATAATCGAAGGACTAATCTAATTGCAGAGGAGCTTAGGTATGGGTTATCGCAGACTTGCTGCCTTCATCAGCCGATATCCGAGGTTCATTATTCTCTGCTGGGTATTTATCATCGGAATGTCAGCGGTCTGGGCGTGGAAGTTACCTGACATAGTTCAGGATCACGGATTAAAACGGGTTCACGGGGATGCGCAAGCAGTTGATGCTGTTCTGGAGGACGAATTCGGTTCTCCTGCTGATCCGGTTATTCTGGTTTTTGAGAAAAAGGAAAATACCTCGCCGTTACAGTTCCGGCAGTGGATCAAGGATCAATTGACACAGGTTCTAGTGCTGCCTGCGGTAACCTCTATCACGTCCCCTCTGGATGTTAGCGAAAGAGTGACGATGCAAGACCAAAGGGCATATGCCCTTGTGAAAATGGATGTGCCCGCGCATCAGATGGGTCCCCCACTGGAGCAGTTGCGCGCCGTGTTGGCAACAGACGGTCCAGGTACGGTGCAATTGACGGGAAAGGCAGTCGTGCAGCAGGATGTCAATCATCTGAGCTTTCGTGATCTGGAACGTGCAGAAATGGTCGGCCTGCCGATTGCCCTGATCGTTTTGTGTTTTGCATTCAGGGGGCTATATGCCGCGTTGATTGCTGTTATGATGGGCATCAGTGCTGTGATTACCGCTATGGGAGTCACGTCACTCCTTGGTTATCATCTGGAATTGTCCAACTTTATCATTAATGTGATTCCCATGGTGGGAATGGCACTCAGTATAGACTTTGCCCTGATCATCCTGAGCAGGTACAGGGAAGAACTTCAGCGGGTCTACGAAGATGAAGGCAAAGCTAACGTTACGGGCAGCAGCCTGGATATGCAAAGCGAGGTTTTGCGGAGCGAGATTCTTCAGCGAACATTGCGTACAGCAGGCAGAGCGGTATTGTTCTCGGCAGCTTGCGTGCTCCTTGGGCTGCTGGGTTTGCTCTGGATCAGACTGCCAATGTTTCTGAGTGTCTCCTTGGGGGCCATTATTGTTCTGCTCCTATCGCTATTGTTAAATGTTACGCTGCTGCCAGCTCTACTGTCACTGTCTGCGGATCGGGTCTTCAAGCGAAAGTTAATCCATTCGTTACCCAGACGCTCGGTCTGGCATAGATGGTCAGCAATGGTCATGAAACGACCAGTCAGTATGGCCATTGGAGGTACGGTTGTGCTGCTCCTGTGTGTTTATCCAGTGACCCGGTTGGAACTGTCCGTCCCGGATGCTTCTTCACTGCCAGAGAGAATGGAGTCCCGCCAGACAGCAGAGCAGTTGCAACATGATTTGGGGCAAAAGAATACCTCCGCCATCGAGATCGTGATTGGCGGACAGCAGGAACTGTTAACTGCCTCTCACTGGCAGTTGGCCCACAACAAAGCCCGTCAATTACTGCAGGACTCAGACGTATTGAGCATTGTTTCACCATGGGGTCTATTACAGCCGAATCAAAATGGCGCGCAAAGCCTTTTTCGAATTCCGCCGTCGTCGCTCACTCCTTCCATAGAAGGTAAGGAGTCAACAAGGACGGCATGGCTGCGTTCAACGGTCTCTGATCATTCCATACGATTGGTAGCCACCGTACACGGGGAGCCCGGGTCGGAGCAGGTGGCAGATTGGCTGGAACGAATGAGGAATAGCGATTATACGCTTGGTTCCAACAACGTAAAACTACGTTATGGTGGGGAAGCTGCCAAGCAGTATGAAATAATGCAGGAAGTCACAAGTCAACTGCCCAAAGTGCTGGTATTTGTAGTGGTCACCAATTATCTTGTGTTACTGGCGGCATTCCGATCGATGCTCATTCCAATCAAGGCAATTCTGATGAATCTGCTCAGCTTAGCCGCTTCATTTGGCATATTGGTGTGGGTGTTCAATGAAGGACATCTAGGTATGGAGCCGTCAGCCATTGCCATTATGATTCCTGTATTCATTGCAGGATTGGTGTTTGGCATATCCATGGATTATGGTGTGTTTATGCTGAGCCGTATTCAGGAAGTGTATAGACGAACCGGAGACAGTGATGTGGCTGTCCAACAGGGATTGGCTTCTACGGGTCGTCTGGTTACCTCCGCCGCGGCAATTCTGCTTGCGGTGACCGTGCCGTTTGCTTCTGCCGAAGTCGCAGGTGTGAGGCAGTTAGGGATCGGAATCACGGCAGCGGTGTTGATTGACGTTACATTAATTCGGCTAATACTGGTACCTGCATTGATGAAATTAATGGGCAGGTGGAACTGGTGGCTGCCAGGTCAGATGAAATGAAGGGTATTTCCGTAACCTGTCTTCAGGTTGGAGATATCCTTTTTGGCTAGAAATCGTGTGATTCTATTCAAAACAGGCAAACATGTTCAATTCATGGCTGACCTAGATGTTCTATAATGGATGGGATTAATTCCATGTAACAGTCTTATATCTACGTTATCCTACGAATAACAGGAGGGACACAGGCCCATGTCGGATATTGAAGTCTATCTACAACAACAAACGAATCTCCGTGATCGTTCCGCGTATCATGCAGATCAACCCCTGGAGTTATGGCGAAGTCAGTTACGTACACGTGTAAAAGAACGGTTGGGCGGTTTTCCCACGATGGCGGCCGCACTGAATCCTGTCTTACTGGAGCGCATTACATGTGACGGATATATTCGGGAGCGGATTGAAATCACGACCTATGCAGGACTTCGTATGCCTGTATATTTATTAATTCCAGATGAGGGTAACGTTACCGATACTAAAAGACCTGCTATCGTTGCTTGTCATGGGCATGGCTACGGTAGCCGAGAGATATCGGGTATGGAACCTGATGGGTCGCCACGGACAGGAGAGCCCGGATTACACAAGGACTTTGCAGTAGCTCTTGTGAAGCGTGGTTATGTGGTTGCGGCTCCAGAGCTGCTCGGATTTGGTGATCGAAGACTGGAAGAGGACCGCGATGCGCCACCAGGGGTAAGTTCCTGTACGAAGATTGCTGCGCATCTGCTCATGGTGGGGAAGACCCTCGCCGGTCATAGGGTGTATGAAACAACACGTGTATTGGATTATGTATCGACTCGGCCAGAAGTGGATTCGGAGCGAATTGGAAGCATGGGTATCTCGGGCGGTGGGCTGGTGACCGCATTTACAGCCGCGTTGGATGAACGGTTCAGGGCAACTGTGGTAAGCGGTTATGCAAATACATTCCAGGGCAGCATATTGGATCGGAACCATTGTCTGGACAACTATGTGCCAGGTATCCTGGGTGAAGCGGAGTTGCCGGATCTCATCGGCCTGATTGTGCCTAGGCCACTTTTTATTGAAGCTGGAAGTGATGACCTGGTGTTCCCCATTCATGCAGCGAGAGAGGCGTATGCCCGTTTGACACACATATATGAGCAGGCGGGAGCATCAGAATCACTGGATGCGGATTTCTTTACAGGTGGACATGAGATTAGCGGAGCGAAAGCCTATGACTGGCTTGACCAAGTTCTGTGAAGTTGTGGATCGTGCACCGAGTTAATTCTGATTCGAGAGGAGAATTCAGTGATGAAATGGTCAATATCGGTAAAGCTTCTGCTCTGTCTTGTTCTGTTTGCGAGTACAATGGGCATCGGTTTGGGAAGCAGTGGAGGGCGAGTCGCCGAAGCGGCAACAGACAATTACAGATTTGATTTTGGTTCGGGTGCTGTTGAGAGCGGTTACACAGGCGTGTCCGCAGGAGATGCCTATACATCTACGAAAGGTTATGGCTTCAACACACCTGCACAGATGAGGAATGTGTCTGCCTCAGGAAGCGGGGTTAAGAGTGACGCTGTGCAGTTTCTGACTTACGGCACGAAGAGCACCAATACCTTCAATGTGAATCTGTCCAATGGTCTCTATGAGGTCAAAGTGGTTCTGGGCAATACAGCCAGAGCGAGTGTGGCTGCAGAAGGTGTCTACCAGATCATTAATATGACAGGCAACGGGGCAACGGACCAATTTCAAATTCCGGTGACTGACGGGCAATTAAACCTGCTGGTTACGGAAGGAAAGACAGGCACCGCCTTCACACTTAGTGCACTCGAAATCCGGAAGTTATCCAATCAGACCGTTACCAACCGCACAATCTACATTGGTGGGGATTCAACAGTCTGCAATTACTATCCGCTGGGTAGCAGTGTACAAGGAGGTTGGGGACAGCTGTTTCCGTCCTATGTGAACAATTCCACCTTCCAGGTTCGCAATATGGCGGCAAGTGGTCAGTTTGCGAGAGGATTCCGCGATGATGGTCAGATGGAAGCGATTCTCAAGTATATCAAGCCGGGAGATTATTTTATTTTGCAATTCGGAATTAACGACACCAATGCCAAGAACAATACAACAGAGGCGCAGTTCAAGGAGATTATGCGGGATATGGTGCGTCAGGCAAAGAACAAAGGAGCAACGGTCATTCTCTCTACGCCTCAAGGCCGGGCAACGGACTTTAATTCAGCCAATGTGCATCAAGCGGAGAACCGCTGGTACAATCAATCCACCCGTGCACTAGCTCAGGAAGAGGGAGTCACCCTGGTTGAACTGAATAAGTTAAGTTCTGCCTATTTCACGTCCATTGGTCCAGCGGCAACACTTGGTCTATATATGACAGGGGATAGTCTGCATCCGAATCGTCAAGGCGCTGCGGAGCTTGCGCGTATTGTGGCTGCGGATCTGAGAAGACAGGGACTGAATGGTTTCTGACTATACTACTTAATCTGTCTGTATAATCAGTGTTTGATATGATCCGTGTATGAAAATAAAAAATACCCCCAGGACGTACCGCAAAACGAGCGGTTGATCCCTTGGGGGTATTCGTTATGCCTAGGCTTGGGATTATTCCATCATATCCTTGGCCTCATGGTTCACCTTTTTCCCTTTTAACAAAGGTTCCAGTTCATCTTGAACGCTCTGCTCCCACAGCGGTACATCTGTGCGATAGGCGGCCCGTCCGTTCAGATGTCCGGCCACCGGAGCCGTGATGAATACAAACAGGATACCAAGCAACAAGCGGGCACTGATATAGTTATCGAAGTACCAGAAGTAGAAAAATGTAGCGCTTAATACACAGAATACTCCAAGTGTCATACTTTTGGTTGCGGCATGGGCTCTCAGATATACATCAGGCAGACGAATAAGTCCGAATGCACTGAGTGCACTGAGTAGTGCACCGAGCAGTACGAGTAGACCTATAGCGGTTTCAGTGGTTACTTTAACGATCTCCATCATTTTTGAATACCGCCCCCCGTTCGATATAACGTGCAAATGCCACTGTACTTAGAAAGGCCAGAATACCAATCAGCAAGATGATATCCAGATAGGCTTGGGTTTGCAGCATCATCGACAGAACGGCAACGATGGCAATTACATTGATACCGATGGTATCCAATGCTGTAATCCGATCAGCCATGGATGGTCCCCGCAGCACCCTGTACAAGCAACCTAGTATGGCTAAGGAGAGGATGAGCAAGGAGATGAACAACAGTGAGGATAACATTAACGCGTCACCTCCATAATTGCTTTTTCGAATGTATTTTGGATATCATCTCTCATTTTCTGTTCATCCTTGATATCCAGTGCATGAATAAACAGTTTGCGTTGATTACCCGAGATCTCAAGCGGAAGAGAACCTGGTGTCAATGAGATGAGTAAGCAGAGCAGAGTAACCTCCCAATCCGAGGACAATTGAGTTTTATACGTAAAAATACCGGGCCTTATATCGAGCTTGGGCTTGATAATCTGGCGTATAACCTCAATGCTGGCTCGCACCAGTTCCTTGAACAGCAGTGTAATCAGTTTGAAGATGGCCCAGACCCGCACAATATAGAAGCGCTGGGGGAAAAATCTGCGCATTCCCCCGATGAGAAGCAGTCCAAGCAGGTAACCTATGAGAAAACCAACACCATTCCAGGCATTGTTCAGAAACATCCATACAAAAGCAATGATAAGATTCAGTACAATCTGAAAGGCCATAGACATCTACTCCTTCAATACGGCATCAATATAAATATTGGGATGCAGTAGAATATCGCCTGCGCGGGAGGTCAATTGGAACATGCCTTCAGCCCCCACACCCATTACGATGATGAATACAAACAGAATTCCGGCAGGAATCAGCAGGCCGTTCACCGCGTAAGGGCGTCTTGTAACCCCGGCAGGCGGTTCGCCCCAGAACGCTTGTATGAAGATGCGTAGTACCGAATATAACATCAACAAGCTCGAAAGCACCGCAATGCCGGTAAGACCATACAAGCCTGCCTGCAAGCCTCCTTCAAAGAGAAGCAACTTCCCTGGAAATCCACTGAATGGCGGCAAACCTGCCAAGGCAAGTGCGCTAATGAAGAACATCCAGCCGAGCAGTGGATAGCGATGGATCAGCCCACCCATGTTATCGAGTTTTGATGTTCCGGCAACAGCGATCAAGGCACCGCCGAGCAGGAAGAGCAATGTTTTGATCAACATATCATGCAGCATATAGAAGAGCAGCCCCTCCAGTGCAGGACGACTGGCCGAAGCCATACCAAAAGCGACAAAACCTACACCTGCGACCACGTTGTAAATGAGAATTTTGTTCACATCGCGGTATGAGATCGCACCAATGACACCAAGGACCATCGTTGCACCAGCCATCCATCCGATCAGTGTATGGAAGAAATCAGGATCATGATAGAAGATCAGTGTGAATGTTCGCACAATTGCGTACAAGCCAACTTTGGTAAGCAATCCTGCGAACAATGCAGTGACGACAGCAGGTGGTGCCGCATAAGAGCCCGACAGCCAGAAGAACAGGAACAGTCCGGCCTTGATGCTAAATACGATTAGGAAGAGTACGGCAATTAAGGTAATGACCCCGCTCTGTCCCACTTCAGCAATTTTTACGGACAAGTCTGCCATGTTCAATGTGCCAGTAATAGAGTAGAGGAAGCCGATGGAAGCGACAAACAGTGCTGAAGAAACGATGTTAATCAAGACATATTTAATCGTTTCACGTAATTGTCTTTCCGTACCTCCCAATACGATCAGTGCATAGGAAGAGATGAGCATCAGTTCAAAGCTGACAAACAAATTGAACAAATCTCCGGTTAGAAATGATCCATTAACTCCCGCAATCAGGAAATGAAAGAACGGATAGAAGTGGTGCTCTTCCCGCTCCTTGTTCACACTGCGGAAAGCATACAGTAGACACGCCAGTGCAATGATGGAAGCGGCTACGACAAGTAGCGCCGACACCATGTCAGCAACAAGCACAATACCATAAGGAGGTGCCCAACCGCCCATATTAAGCGTTAGAACTCCAGTTTGAGTCACACGAGTAATGAGTATGGTTGAGACCGCTGCTGTAAACAAAAGTCCGATGACACTAATGATCCGCTGGATATTTGTTTTCCGGAAAAAGAGCAAAGTCAGAACGCCTGTAATTAAAGGCAACAGAATCGGCAGAACGACGAGATTATTCATATGGGCGCCCCCTTACTTCTTCCATATCGTCTGTTTTTAACTTCAGATAAGAACGATAGGAGAGAACAAAGAAGAACGCAGTGAGGCCAAAATTAATAACAATTGAAGTTAGTATCAAAGCCTGAGGAAGTGGATCGACATAACGTTCAGCCATCTCCCCAAGCAGTGGTGGTGCCCCAGTTTTGAGACGTGACATGGTGATCAAGAGCAGATGCACGCCATGGGTTAGTATGGACATGCCAAGTACGATGCGGAGCAGGCTCCGCGACAAGATTAAAAAGACGGCAACCGCAAACAGAATGCCAACGGCTACACACATCAATATTTCCATATCAGCGATCCTCCCCGATCTGTAGAATGATGGTCATGGTGACACCCAGGACAGCGAGATACACGCCAAGATCAAACAGCATGGCCGTGGCGAGTTCTGTCTCTCCCAGCAAAGGAAGTTCGAAATAGCCGAAGGTTTGACTTAGGAACGGGACTCCGAATATAAATGAACCCGCACCCGTAAGTAACGCTATACCCAATCCGATCCCTGTGAGAACACGGAAGTCAACGGGTAACGCTTTGCGTATTGTATCAGTAGTGAATGCCAGGGCAATCAATACGAGCGCTGCCGCTGTTACCAAGCCGCCGATGAAACCTCCGCCCGGATTGTGGTGACCTGCAAAGAAGAGATGCATGGCAAACGTCAGAATGATGAACACAACGACCTTGGTGGTCGTTTGCAGCAATACATCATTACTCTGCAAGGGAACAGTATCCCACGAGGATGAGCTGCGTTCCCGGTTACCATATTTTTTCGTATTGTCTGTTTCATCATCCAGATCGGGCTCGGAATCCTGACTTTCGTCCTTCTTACGGAACTTCAAGCGGGCTCCGAGATCTTTTGCTTCGAGGTTCAGATTAATCATGGAGTAGATGGACAATGAAGCAACCCCAAGCACCATAATCTCCAATAACGTATCGAAGCCTCGGAAATCCACCAATAACACGTTCACGACATTTTTACCACCAGCCGAATCATAGGCTTCCTGAAGGAAGAAAGTAGAAATGCTGTCGAGTGATGCTGTTCCGCTTGCAGCCAGTGCCACAAAAGTCATCACGATTCCGACTGCAATCGCTACGATCATATTCACCGTGAGATAACTGCGGCTTGATTTGCCACGTTGAAGCTCAGGCAGATGGTAGAAGCAGAGCAGGAACAACGCAACGGATACCGTCTCAACAATCATCTGTGTCAACGCCAGATCCGGCGCCCGGAAGAGTACAAACAGCAGGGTTACGAGGTAACCAACCGCTCCGGTCATAATGACTGCCGACAATCTGTTCTTGGCAAAAGGAATTGAAACTGCAGCGCCGATGAGCGTGACTAGCAGTACCACCTCATAGAATGAGTAAGGTGCATTGCCCTGCAGATTCCAGGTAATATTTTCTCCTGAACGGAAGAAGGCATAGACCAGCAACGCGACCGTGAATGAGAAAATGTAAACGAGATAATTACGAACCGAGCCATTCATATAGGCTTCCGTCCATTTGCGTGCATAATGCTGAAGATTATCCAGCACGACATGGTACATATTGTTAATTGTTAATCCTTGTGGATAATGCTCATAAATATTCCTCCATCGTGGCAACAGCTTGTAGAGAGTGATTCCGAGAATCACAACTCCGATCGTCATAATCAGTTCCGGAGTCCATCCATGCCACAGAGAGAAATGTACATCGAAGCGCTCATTCCCATTTAAGAGGGATGGAAGCACAGCGGCCATTGCCGGTTCAATCAGTGATCCGGCCAGCAGATTCGGGAAGAGTCCGAATACGATGACAAGAACACCTAGAACAACAGGCGGAATGAGCATGCCAGCGGGCGCTTCGTGTAGCTTCTCGGCAGGGATCTCGCTTTGGCTACGACCGAGGAATGTTTTGAACACGATAATAAGCGCATAGATCAGGGTAAACACACTTGCAAGCCAAGCGAATACCGGCAATAGAACACTCCAGGACCCAAGTCCAAAGATTCGCAGATGCGTGACTTCTACCATCGCCTGGAAGAATAACTCCTTGCTCAGGAATCCGTTGAACGGCGGAATACCCGCCATGGCAAGTGAACCGAGCAATGCCACGGTGAATGTAATTGGCATGAATGAAGCAAGTCCACCGAGCTTCCGAATGTCACGTGTACCCGTTTCATGATCGACAATGCCTACGACCATGAACAGAGCGGCCTTGAAGGTCGCATGATTAAACAGGTGAAGCAGCGCAGCGGTTATTGCCACGGTATACATCGCAGAGGATTCGCCATATCCGAAGTAGAGAGCAGCAGATCCAACCCCTAACAGGGACATGATCAGACCAAGTTGAGAGATGGTCGAATAGGCGAGAATCGCTTTGAGATCGTTTTTTTTCACCGCCAGGAATGATCCATAACACAAAGTTAGAAGACCAACGCCAGTAACCAGCCAGAACCAGAGTCCCTCTCCACCGAAGATTGGTGTGAATCGGGCCACAACGTACAGTCCGGCCTTGACCATGGTGGCTGAGTGAAGATAGGCACTAACAGGTGTGGGAGCTTCCATGGCATCCGGCAACCAGATGTGGAACGGGAATTGAGCTGACTTGGTGAAAGCTCCAATCAGGATCAAGATAAGTGCGGGTAGAAATAGCGCGCTTTCCTGAAACTGACCCAATCCTGCAATGGTTGCACGAATACTGAATGTTCCGGTAATGAGATACATCATCATGAATCCGGTAAGCATGGCGAAACCGCCAAATACCGTAATCAGGAATGATTTTTGTGCACCTGAAGTCGAGGCTTTACGTTTGTAATGAAATGCAATCAACAGGAATGACGTAATACTGGTCAATTCCCAGAATCCGTAGAGCACGATCATATTATCAGACAGCACCACGCCCAACATGGCTCCCATGAACATCAACAGATACAGGTAGAAACGGTTCAGCGCTTCTTTCATATCCATGTAGAAGATGGAGTAGAGAACAACGAGGACACCGATTCCGGTGATTAGCAGTGTCAGCATGAGGCTCAGACCGTCCAGATACAGGTTAAATCCAATGTCCAGTGAAGGAATCCATGGGATATTTCCAGATACGGTATTGCGCTGTGACACAGCGGGTATGAGACTCGCAAAGTATACAAATAATAGTGCCGGAACAAGGAGAACCGGCCATCCCAAATGTAATTTACGGAAGAAACGATGCAGCGTGGCAAGAAGAATGCCAGCGGCAAAAGGCAGAATAACAGCAACATGAAGCAGGCTCAACATTACACCCCCAATGTTTAGTAGTTCGATTACTCTCTCTGTGACATACAGGCGCATGATCCTTTGAAGGATATGCTTGCTCTCTATATTCATAACCCAAGTATGTATATACAGAATCGTGTCTATTCTTTGAATGGAAGAAACACGGTGAAAATTTCAGTATAATATTGTATGGGGATGTATAATAAATAAACACACAAGTTCCGATAAATATGAAAACGATTAGGGCGTGTCTGAAACTCCGAAGAAGCAGATTTTGCCGAATTTTCGTTCCAAGCCAGGAAGTTTTCCGCAGGCGTGCCGGGGCACGTCAAGGGAAAGTGACGCAGCAGGGGGCGAAAAGGCGGTAAAAGATGCACTTCAGCGAGTTTTGAGACACGTCCGAGGTGACATTCCGTGTACTCTTTACAGCATAGTTATGTTGAAAAGCAAGATGGTTTCACCGTGTAATGGAGGAAGTAATGTCATTCAAAATTAGAACTGTGCTTACAGTCATCTTCGCTGTGTTATCCCTGCTGGTTACTCTGACGATTGGGTCTATTTTTAGCCAAAAGTCATTTGTTGCTGTAGAGACTGAGATTGGTCACTCGCTTACAGGCACGGCCTCACAGGCTTCAGACAAGCTGGATCGATTCATGTCCGCTCGCGCGGGTGAACTGGACCTGCTGGGCCGGATGGTTTCGTTGGAAGATGGATTCCAACCTGATGAGATTCAGATGCTGCTGGATCAGTTACAAGATAGCTTTCCCTCATTCTCATGGGTTGGATTCATGAACCCAAAAGGAAAAGTGTTAGCTGCCACGGATGGTATCTTGCTTGGGGAAAATTTATCGGAGCGACCTGTGTATCAGGAGGGAATCAAGGGTAAATTCATTGGAGATGTGCATAATGCAGTACTTCTTGCCAAGCTGCTTCCGAATCCAACGGGAGAGCCGTTGCAATTTGTCGATATCAGTTTTCCGCTGAAGGATAGCAAAGGACATATTCAAGGTGTGCTCGCTGCACATTTAAGCTGGGAATGGGCGAAGGAAGTCGAGGAATCCGTTCTTGCCCCATTGAAAAGGGAAGAAAAAGACATTGAGTTCTTTATCGTGAGCAAAAAGGAACATACAGTGCTGCTGGGGCCGAAGGAATGGGTTGGTAAACCGTTGGTACTGCCCGGCATCGAAGAGGCCCAGCGCAACAAAAGCAGTTGGTCCATTGAAAAGTGGCCTGACGGTAATGAATATGTGACAGGGTTTGCCTACAGCCAGGGTCATCTGGATTACCCCGGATTAGGCTGGACCGTAGTCATTCGTCAAGTCAAGTCTTCTGCCTTTGCTTCTGTGTTTGACCTGATGTGGTTTAATGTGTGGTCTGGACTCGCCGTTACCGTGCTGTTTGCACTGATTGGCTGGTTTGTCTCACGTCTGATCTCTTCCCCACTAGTGCGTCTTACCAGAGTAGCCAATCGACTGCGTGCAGGGGAAGAGCTTGAGATTCCTGCGAATAAGGGGATAAAGGAGATTGAAGTGTTGTCCCGTTCGCTTCGGGATATGCTGACCTCTCTTATGAATAAAAACTCAGAGCTCGTCGTGATGCAGAATCTGGCGCATTTTGATCAGTTGACTAGTCTGCCGAATCGCACTGCTCTTGAAGTGTATCTGGAGGAGTCTCTGGAGACCGAAAGTGAAAATCACACGCTGACTTTTCTCTATCTGGATCTCGATGGATTCAAACGGGTCAACGATACACTTGGACATCAGACTGGAGATGTGCTGCTACAGAAAGTGGCCCAGCGACTGTCGGCTCTTGGTCAGGAGAAGGGTATAACAGTCCGATTGGGCGGAGATGAATTCCTGATTGTACTTCAGTCTGTTGGAAGTCATCCGAGGGAAGAAGCCATGGCTTATGCAGAAGCCATCATTCAAAGTCTGAACAAGCCGTTTATTATCGAATACGAGCGAATTCGAATTGGATGTAGCATTGGAGGTGCTGAATATCCAACCAACAGCGACAACCCAAGTGAGATTATTCGGATGGCGGACGAAGCTTTGTATGAGTCCAAACGTGCAGGCAAGAACAGAATGACATTTTATTCCGAGTTGAAGCAGGATCGTTAGCGTATAATAACAATAGCTGGGTTATCCCAATTACCTTTGTGCGAATGTGCGTATAGACAAGGAGGGGTGAAATGTCTGGAAATCATACATCTGTACCTTATGGTTATGAGCCACCTGCGGCCAGCCGTAAAGGCACACTGACTTTTTATGACTCGTTTGAACATGTGACGGATGAGCAACTCGAGCGCGCTGCTGCAACGGTGGATACCCGTTCATTCATACAGCTTGTGCTGTATCCTTTACATGAGAGCACGTTTAAACGAATGAGCAAGGATACAATACAGGCATATTACAAAAGAGAAGACCGCCTGCATGATTGGCGGCGGGAACATCCAACTTCACGTATACGTGTGGAGGGGCTTGAGGGCAAGAGAAAGAAATATACACCTGTGGATAGCGCGTTGCGCCATATCACTGCGGAATATCCAGCCCCTCACTTTCTATACTTGACGATAGAGATGGCGAATATGTTTGCTTCATTTGATTCCTTCAAGGATTGGATCAAAGAGCTGCGTCTCATCATTGACGGATCGTCCGAATACCTGCATCCCAGGCTGGAGCAAAATCGTCATCGCTGGGAATGGGCGGAATGATGTACAGACATAGTTGCAGGTATGGATTTAGAGAGAAGATCGGCTAATTGATCATAAGCAAACCCAAAAAAAGTTGTGTTGTACAAACCGGAATTCCGGTGTACAGCACAACTTTTTTATTTATATTTTCTCTACGAAGGAGACGGAGTCAGATCAAGTGATGTTACGGTTTTATTTTTACCTGTTCGTTTGGCGGCATACAGACAGGCATCCACTTCCTCGAACAATTTGTCTTTGCTTAGATTAGGACTGTAGCTTTTGAGACCGATACTCACCGTGATGGAAGCTCCTTCAAGTTCCAGATGGCCCATCAGGGCAATCTTCTGACGAATCTGTTCCACCAAGGCATAGGCCTGCTTGAAAGATTGCTCAAACATCAATATGGCGAACTCTTCGCCCCCGTACCGTGCTGCAATATCACTTGAGGTAATCGTTTCCTGAATGATCAGGGACACTTTCTCCAGAATGATGTCTCCAACCCGATGACCATACGTATCATTAATGGATTTGAAGTCATCAATATCGATCAGGGCCAGATGCAAACTCAAGCCACTGTTGGCATACTCAAATGCTTTTTCGTAATAATCCTTGAATGAGCTTTGATTATAAAGGTTCGTTAAACCGTCAGTTTTGGACTGTTTGGTCATAATGGCATTTCGCACAATAAGGTCCTGCTTGGCAACCATACTGGCCTGAAGATCTTCCAAAACTTCAACGCCGCTGGTTACGATAACCTGTGCTACATATGTACCAAGGATTAGAAAAGCCGGAATGGATACCATGTCAAATGAAGACAGGTACAACCGGTAGGCCGGATCGAACAAAACCAGAAGGTAACCAATCATCTGCATCAGAAAGACAATCCAGACTCTTTTTTTACTGAAGAACAGTACCGAAGCAAAGATGGGCAACAGACAGATTGCTAATATAATCCGAATGTCATAATTGACATGAATAATCGTCCAGGCGATAACCGTGCTGGCTATAGACATGGTGTAAAAGGAATATGAACTGAAGCGCCGATCAACCCAACTTGCGAACAAAATGCATGAACTGCTGACGGCCGTAGGCCAGAAAAGCACATTCATCAAGAAATCTATCGGTGTGCGCTCATACTCCAGAAACAGGAAACAGCCAATCTGAATGGCGAAATGTGCAATGATAACAACCCAGTAGGCATGGAGCATTTTTTGAATCCATTTGGAATGTTTGAACTCGTATTCTGTTGGAATATGGCTATTGCGCGTATGGAAACCTTTCATATATCACCGCTGACTGCATCATAATGGTACGACAGAATTACTCTCGTATATGATGATTATAAATCACAATGAACAAAACGCAAATGTATTTAACTGTTATGTGAGAACAAAACTCACAGAAGTTTCGAGTTGTCACAAACTTTTTATGGAGGACAAACAAAACTCAACGATACACTCATAGACTATATACATGGCTCCGTTCCATATGTAGGAAATCATTGATGAAGGGGAGGTGATCTTCATTCCTCTTGTCGTTCGTTCAACCGTTAATGCTACGGGAGCAATTACATTTACAGGAAATACGCTTGGACTGAGTCGTTCGGAAACAGCGGGGGTACCCGGAACACAGGACAGTATTGGAGGTTTTATCACAACCAACACCAGCCTCCAGTACGGCACCTATCCACTGGGAACGACAAGCCTGTATCAGAGCAACAGTTCAGCAGCCATTCTTACGCTGCCGGCTGGAAGTACCGTTCTGTATGCAGAATTGATCTGGGGCGGCAGTTACATCAATGGTACAGTCAATCTGAGTGCTGCCATCAACAATCCGGTTACGTTTATTACACCGGCAGGGACTTCCAGTGTTACCCCCGATCCACTTACCTACAATCAATTTGATCTTGGGGGCGGTGCTGCTGGCTATGTACGTTCCGCCAATGTGACGACACTTGTACAAAATGGGGGAGCAGGTACATATATCACCGGAGCAGTAGTAGGGACTATTGTTATTACAAATGATTCCACGGCCAATCATGCGGGATGGACACTTGGAGTCATTTATCAGAATCCCAATCTGCCTTTTCGCAACATGTCTTTGCGTGCAGGAGGCGTACTCGTTCAATCCACTTCACCACCTGTCGTTACCACATTGACTGGATTTGCAACGCCCCTTTCCGGTGTACTGGGAGGAAGAATACTGTTCAGTGCGCAGGAGGGCGACGCGAACCGGACCGGTGACCAGGCATTATTCGGGCCAACCTCAGCTACATCGGTTGCTTTGTCCGGGCCCAATAATCTAGCTGCGAACTTTTTTGCTTCTCAGATTAACGGAGATACCGGAGCGCTTAATACAACAGGAACGTTTGGGACACGAAATCAGATCAACGGGGCTCCAGGCACCAATATTATCGGTGGACGTCAAGGCTGGGATATTACCAATGTGGATGTTTCAGCAAGGTTGATCAATAACCAGTCATCTGCGGTGTTGACATTAACCACCTCGGGGGATGCCTACATTGTCAACGCCAATGCAATTCAAGTTGATATTAATGCACCCAAGATCACATTGGCTAAGGCAACGGTCGCCGCCGGTGCAGTTGCCGGGGATAGTATTTTATATTCGGTTACCGTTACCAATGCAGGCACTGCGAGTGCGGCCAGTGTTGTTTTATCCGATTCACTTCCTGCAGGTCTTACCTTTATTCCAGGCAGTGTCACTGTTGCAGGTGTATCCCGTCCAACACTTGATGTGACGGCAGGCATTCCGCTGGGTTCGTTAACTTTATCCAGCAGTGTCGTTGTAACCTATCGAGCACTCATCGGTCAGGATGCAAGCATCCTGCAACTGGTGAATTCGGCCAATGCAGCCTTTACCTTTCAAAGCGTAGCAGGGGGGCCGGTCATTACCGGAGTTATTCCGTCCAATAACTCCACCCTTCCTGTTTATTCGCCAAACCTGTCCATTGTGAAATCGGCGAGTACCACCAATGCCACGGTGGGTGACCTGGTAACTTATACACTCCAAGTGAACAACGGAGGGAATGTTGCTGCCAACGTTACATTGAGGGATAACATTCCAAGTGGTAGCTCATATGTAGCAGGCAGCTTTCGTCTGAATGGAAATGTGATTGCTGGCGCCAATCCGGTTACCGGCGTTAATCTGGGGAGCCTTGCGGCAGGAAGTGCCAATACCGTGACCTTTCAGGTACTTGTAACAAGCTTGCCGACACCGCCGACTCTTGTGGATCAGGCTACGGCTTCTTATTCCTTCAATTCACCTGATGGTCGGACGATCACGGGAAACATCGCCTCGAATACCTTAACAATCCCGGTAACCTTGCCCAATGTGACCACGGTAAAATCAGCATCAGTCACCGATGTTGCTGTCGGGGAGACCTTCACGTACACCGTAGTTACTACCAACAGCGGTATTCAGGTGATTAACAATGTGGTACTTACAGATGCGCTCCCTGCTGGAATAACTTTTGTTCCCGGCAGTGCAACCGTAAGGGGAACTGTCGTACCGTCTGCGAATCCGAGCAGTGGTATCTCTATTGGGACATTGGCGGCCGGAAGTTCTGCAACGGTGACGTTTCAGGTGAATGTGCAGTCCCAGCCTGCTTCGGGTTCGTTAGTCAACCGAGCGGTAGTATCGTATAGCTCAGGTGCGTTCACGGGTATTTCCAACTCCAATTCCATTACAACCCCTGTATACCAAGCTGTTGTTGGTATCAACAAGTCGGCAAGCCAAACCAATGCGACACTGGGGGATCAGATTGCATACACACTTGTGGTCACGAACAGTGGAAACATAGCGACTCAAGTAAATGTGACCGATACGATTCCAGCGGGACTGACGTTTGTCCCGGATTCGGTAACCGTGAATGGTACTGCACGTCCTGGAACCAGCCCATTAACCGGAATAACACTGGGCAGCCTCCTGCCGGGAGTTACGGCTACGGTGGTGTTTCGCGCTACACTCACCACACTTCCGACTCCCCCGACACTGGAGAATCAAGGGACAGCAAGTTATACGTACCAGCTTCCAAGTGGAAGGAATCTCTCAGGCAGCAGCTTATCCAATATCGTTCGTATATCTGCATCGGCTCCCAATGTTTCTATTAGTAAAACAGTAAATACACCGGATGCGACAGTAGGAGATGTGCTTACGTATACCGTTGTTGCAACAAACGCAGGAATTAGTGCAGTACAAAATCTGGTGATTTCGGATGCACCATCCGGCTCTGAATTTGTCCCGGGTAGTGTCACGATTAATGGATCTGCTGTTACAAGCGCAAGCCCCGTTGCGGGAATAGCAGTGGGTACATTGAATAGCTCAAGCAGTGTAACTGTGACCTATCAGACCCGAGTGAATTCTGTTCCACCCACGGGTTTGGTTAGTAACCGGGCCAATGCAGCATTTACATCAGGCAGTTTTAATGGTGTTTCTTCTTCCATATCAGTAAATACCCCCATATTTCTGCCAGTGATCCAAGTGGTGAAGTCAGCAAGTACAACAAGTTTGACGGTAGGCGATACGTTTAATTACACCATCCAAATTAACAATACAGGTAATATAGCTGCAACGGTTACCTTGACTGATCCCATTCCAGCAGGAGCAGTATTCAGCACAAATAGTGTCATTATTAATGGCGTACCTACACCTGGGGTCAGCCCGGAGATAGGAATCAGTCTAGGAGAGATTGCTGCGGGCTCAGGTGCAACAGTCACCTTTGTTGCGACGGTTACCAGTTTGCCAGATGCAAGACAGTTAATTAATCAGGCGGTTGCTTCGTTTGCCTACACGCTGCCAAGTGGGAGAACGATTGCCGGTCTCTCGTCATCAAACACCATCACTATTCCAGTGTCTCTACCCAATGTTACGATTGTTAACAGTGACAATGTAGAGTACGGCGTAGTCGGGGATGTCATTCGATACACATCTGTTATTCGTAATAACGGCACAGTAGCCGTTAATAATGTGGTATATGTCAATCCTCTTCCTTCAAATACCCCATTTGTACCCGGAAGTGTCATTGTGAACGGGACTTCGTTCCCGCTCTCCAATCCGACAGCCGGCATTCCAATCGGTACGTTGGCTCCAGGAGCCGAGGTTACCGTAACTTTTGAGGTGACGATTACCATGCCGATTCCTTCACAGATTAACAATCAGTCGACGGTCAGCTTCACATCCGGTTCATTTTCAGGGTCATCATCGTCCAATACGACTCAGACTCCGGTCATACAACCGCAGATTTCACTTGTCAAAACGGCAAATACCGTCAATGCAACCGTAGGTGATACGGTTGTATACACGGTAACGGTTAGCAACACAGGCAATCTGGAGGCAAATGTTACAGTGACAGATACCATTCCAGCTGCGACTACTTTAGTAGCTAACAGTGTTGTGGTATCTGGTGTACCCCAACCTGGAGCGACGCCAGCAGCTGGCATCCCGGTAGGCATTGTAGCAGCGGGGGCGACGGCTGTTGTCACGTTTGCTGTTGTTGTGGATTCCCTTCCATCTCCGCAGCAGCTTAGCAATTTTGCTACATCATCCTTTACCTTTACACCTCCAGATGGGCGGACGTTGACTGGCTCAGCCACTTCGAATACGCTCACGTTCCCGGTCTCGTCACCAAACGTCGCTGTTGTCAAAAGCACAGCTTCCACTGCGGCTACGGTAGGCGATACGGTGACCTATTCCATTCTGGTGACTAACAGTGGAATTGCACCAGTGAACAATATTCAGTTTTCGGACCCGATTCCAGCCGGAGCCTCCTTTGTTACAGGTAGTGTCACAGTGAATGGGGTTGCGCAACCTGGAGCCAATCCGGCAGGTGGGATATCCCTTGGGACATTGGGGCCCGGAACGTCCGCAACGGTCACGTTCAGTATCCGTGTCGACGCGATCCCGCCAAGCAATCAGTTGAGCAATCGCTCTACGGTCAGTTTTACCTCAGGTACATTCTCAAGCACAACCTTTTCAAATACCGTGGTCACTCCGGTGTACCAGCCTATTCTTTCAGCACAAAAAACAGCCAGTACACAAAACGCTACCGTTGGGGATACGGTCAGCTACACGATCACCGTGAGCAATCAGGGAAACTATGGAGCCCAGATTAACTTGACAGATAACCTTCCAGCCGGAACCATCCTTGTTCCAAATAGCGTTATTGTGAACGGTCAACCGCTGCCAGCAGGAAGTCCGGCAACCGGCATCCCCGCAGGCAATGTGGCTCCCGGAGCTACGACCACCATTACCTTTTCAGTAGTTGTTGATACGCTGCCAAGTCCGCAACAACTGGTGAATCAGGCTACGGTAGCTCTATCATATACATTGCCGGATGGGCGGAACATCACGGGGTCTGTTCTATCCAATGTGCTGACCATTACTGTATCGGCACCGGATGTCGATGTCGTCAAATCCACAACTTCAACGGCGGTATCTGTTGGTGATGTCGTAACGTATAGCATCGCTGTAACCAATAACGGAATTGCAACGGTGAACAATGTGGTTTTCACGGATGCATTGCCGACAAGTACCGTTCTTGCGCCAACCGGCGTGTTTGTCGATGGTGTTCTGCGCCCTGGTGCCAATCCTTCTACGGGAATAACACTTGGTTCCATCGCACCTGGTGTTACGGTAACCGTTGTATTTAGTGTGCAGGTTACGGCGCTCCCGGCAAGTGCAGTGTTAAACAATCAGTCCACGGTCAGCTTTACATCAGGTACTTTCTCAGCGACCACATTCTCCAATACAGTTACAACTCCGGTCTATCAACCTATTCTGTCGGCAGTGAAAACGGGAGATCAGACGATAGCAACGGTAGGGGATACCGTTGTGTACAGCATCGCCATCTCCAATGCCGGGAACTATGGGGCATCCGTCACGTTGACCGATACCATTCCAGCCGGAACAGAGCTTGTTCCAAATAGCGTTATTATTAACGGGGCTTCTGCACCAGGTGCAGATCCGGCTTCGGGTATTCCGCTTGGTGTCGTTTCTACAACAACTCTAGTTACCTTCTCCGTTGTGATTGTGACATTACCTTTGAGCCAGTCCATCACCAATCAGGCTTCTGCTACATTTTCGTACACATTACCTGATGGAAGAACACTTGGAGGCACGATTACGTCCAACGCACTCAACATTCAAGTATCTGCTCCGAATGTCAGCGTTGTGAAGACCACTCCGGTGATTGATGCTGTGGTGGGCGATACGATTGTATACGAGATGGTTGTGACCAATGAAGGAATTGACCCGGTAAACAACATTGTGATCACCGATCCGATCAACCCAGCCACTACATTTGTTACAGGCAGTGTTCTGGTGGACGGCGTCCCACGTGCCTTGGCCAACCCTGCGCTGGGCATAGCCCTTGGTAGTTTGGCACCTGGAGCATCGATAGCGGTATCGTATGCAGTTCGGGTCAATACACTGCCAACACCACCACAAGTGAGCAGTCAGTCTTCCGTAAGTTTCACATCGGGTGTTTTCTCGGGAGCAGCGTATTCCAATACGGTTGTAACACCAATCTATCAGCCGATTATTGCCGTAACCAAAACAGGGAGCACTTCCAATGCAACGATTGGTGACACTATCACCTATTCTTTTGCCATTAACAATAGCGGGAATCTTGATGCAAATTTGACATTAACGGACAATATACCGAATGGAGCCGTACTGCTTCCCAACAGTGTTCTGATTGATGGTGTTCCACAGCCAGGTGCCAATCCGGAGACGGGTATCGTTGTGGGTACCATACCGTCCGGAGGTACGGTTATTGTAACGGTTACCCTCGAAGTGACTGTAGATACGTTGCCGCAGGATCAGCAACTGGTTAACCAGGCGGTGGCCAACTATACATTTAGTCCACCCGATGGCCGTCTGTTGACGGGCACCGTATCTTCGAATGTTCTGGTTATCCCGGTATCTGCACCAAATGTTGTTGTTGCCAAAAGCACAAGTGCCATTGATGCTGTTGTTGGTGATGTAATCACCTATACGGTTGTAGTAACTAATAGCGGCATTGAAGTGGTGAATAATGTGGTCATGGTTGACCCGGTACCTGTCGGTACAGTATTTGTGCAAGGAAGTGTTACGGTGGATGGTGTGCCAAGACCAACAGGGAATCCGAATACAGGCATCACGCTTGGTTCGATTGCTGCGGGTGCTTCCGTTACGGTTACATTCAGAGTAGAGGTTGTGGTGATATGAGCCAATCTTCCGGTCCGTTGTCCCACTGGCTAAAGAATCAGTCCCTGGTTCGATTCAGCTCGGGTGCGACTGAACTGGAACAGGTATCTTATTCGAATACGGTTGTAACACCGTGGATCGGCCCCAGGCTTGAAGTCAGAAAAGTGTGCAATGTCACGGAGGCTGCCTTGGGGCAGTCTCTTATCTACCGTGTTGAAATTGTTAACACCGGAAATCTTACGGCCGTAGTGCGCCTATTGGATCAGCTATCTGCAGAGACGGCACTGCTTCCCAACAGTGTATTACGTGATGGTATTCCGTTACCGGGAGCATCACCGGAGAGAGGATTGCCTCCAGCTGAAATCGAGCCCGGAGCCACGTTGCGATACCACTTCCAAGTTGTAATATTGCGTTTACCTGAGACACTGAAGCTGTTGAATCAGGCACAGGTTAACTATGAGTTTTTGACACCGGAAGGCAGAACGGTTACAGGTATGGAACAATCCAATATCGTGGAGGTCAATCTGGTCTCATCCCGGCTGGAGATCTCCTTGCAGGCGGATCACATCTATACCTTCTCAGGGGATATTGTCATGTACACCGTCATCGTGAGCAATCCGGGTTTTATTGCGGCCACGAATGCCCAAGTAACGATTTCTTTGCCACAGGGTATTGTTTTTATACCTGCGAGTGTCATCGTAGATGAAATGTTTGCGCCACAAGTAACGCCTGATACGGGCATACAACTTGGAGAGATTTTGCCCGGAAGCTCAATTAGGATACAATATCGGGTTCAGGTTATGGGGGGAAGCGATGCAAACGGAATATCAAGTTTAGCCGTACTGGCGTATATTTCAGCAGGACAGCAGGAGACGGTCTACTCCAATCAGGTTACCCTGGAAGTGATACAGCCCCAGGTCTCTGTGGTGAAAAGTGTGCTCCCGGTAACGGCCACATTGGGTGATGCCGTCCAATATAATATTACCGTCTCCAATGCAAGCAGTTATGCGGTGGATGGAACTCTCCTGGATGTAATGCCAACAGGTGTGACATTTGTTGAAGGCAGTCTGCGCTGGAATGGGGTTAAACGTCCCGGAACCAATCTGGTTAAAGGGCTTAATCTGGGGACGTTGACAGCCCGTTCGGTTCTGAATATTCAGTTCGAAGCGAAACTTCCAGATCGAGATGAATCGATGCCTGAGGACTACAGGTATGTGAATCATGCTAGCCTGATGTATACATTTCGATTGCCGGATTCACGGTCAGTGCAGCGGATGATTACATCCAATGAAGCTGTGGTCGAATTAAAAGCGCCGATAATTCAGGCTTATGTTCAAGTGACACCCACATTGGTCGAGCAGGGAGGTACCGTCACTTTTCAGGTACGTGTGGGGAATACGGGCAATTTGCCGGCACGTGTACAACTTGGGAGCATTTTACCTGAGGGTGCCAGATGGCTTGGGCAAGCTACGGGTGAGATCCAATTGAGCATATCAGAGTATTCCACACCACGGGTTCTGCATGTGGGCGTGATTGAGCCTGGAACGGAAAAGAACATCTCGTATGTAGCGCAGTTAGCTTCTGAGAAGGCGGGGACGCTGCAAGGAGACTTGATTGCCAGGTACACGTATGAATGGAATGGACAAAAACGGGCTGGAGAAACCCGATCGAATGAGTACAGCATCATTGTGGAGTATGGAGAAGAATAGGAGGTATCACGGTTAACGGTAAATTGCCTGAGGAATTTGCTCATTCTGGATGCCATGAGATTACACGAACGTAAATGAATGGTATACTAATTGAATATGAACTCGGCAATCAACCCGTGGAATCGGGACGTCGGAGTAGAGGAGGCAGCCACATTGGCAAAAGCAAAAGTAGCAAAAAGACCTACACGGGATGAGTTTGAACTTGAAGAGTTGGGAAACCAGCTGGTTGAAGCCTTTCGGGAACGTTCGGAAGTACTGTTGACGGTATGGGGCAAGGAAGATCAGGTGCAAGGAGTCATCGTCAAAATGGACTCCCGTACACGACTTGTGCATGTAGAGTATACCGAAGAAGAGTTCACAGCGAAGGTACCTTTTCTGGATATCATGCGTGTGCAATCTCCCCGGTACTGAATGAAAAAAACAGCAATCTGAATAATTAGGGCATCCGCCCTGTCAAAGTCGTTCTTCCTGCATAAGATAACCCATACCTGTTGCAGAGGAGGTACGGTCAATGAGCGAAGTATTAGGTGGAGAAACAAGAGGCTACGGATACGGAGGTTTCACTTCTGTAGGTGCCATTCTGGTTCTGTTCATCCTGTTGGTTATCATCTCCAAAGCGTTCTTGGTATAATTGCATATCTCTAAAGAATGAAAGAAGCTCTGCCATCGCGGCAGAGCTTTTTTTGTTCGTTCAGTCATTGGCGAATTTTGTAGAAAATCGGTGTAAGTCCTGCTTACGTTATGTTAGAATGTAACCATCCCTAGAGAAAGAAAGAGGTGTTTTGATTATGAGCCAAGCGTTAACAGAATCTTTAAATGAACAGATGAATTTTGAGTTTTATTCCGCTCATGTATATCTGGCTATGGCAGCCTATTGTTCCAGCAAAAGTCTGGATGGATTTGCGAACTTCTTCATCGTGCAAGCGGAAGAAGAGCGATTCCATGGCATGAAAATATACAAATTCCTGAATGATCGTGGACAACGTGCCACACTTGCGGCTTTGCCAGAACCGAAGAATGAATATGCTTCGATGCTGGATGTATTTGAGCATGGTTATGCTCATGAACAGCAAAACACGAAAAAATTCTACAATCTGGCTGACATCGCTCTGAATGAACGTGAACATGCAACGATGTATTTCCTGAAATGGTTCATTGATGAGCAGGTTGAAGAGGAAGCTTTGTTTGACAATATTATTCAGAAGCTTCGCCGCATTGAAAAAGACAGCAATGCCTTCTATATGCTGGATGCCGAGTTTGGCAAACGTTCGTTCACTGCTCCAACTGAATAAATTGCACGTAGGGAGTCGAGAAGATTCCAGCGTCAAAACACCATGTACATACAGCATGAGGTAATGATCCTGAAAGCAATGGGGGCAATCCCCTTGCAAGGGATGATGGTTTGATGCCATATGCTGATTGAAGACAAAGAAGCCTGCACTTGTGCAGGTTTTTTTGCATGCAACGATATTTAATGATTGTATAGATTTGTTTGAATTGGAGTAAAAGTCTATCAAAATTCTGAATGTGGGTAATAGAGGATATGTCACAATTGATCTATCCTGACGGGATCTTTTTTTTTACTTAAATCTATCAAATTCGTATTAAATTTTAGGTTTATCTGACAAAAGTGTAACTCTACCGTAGCCTTTGAAGCGAGAACAGGAGTGACTATCTTTGATAGTATTAGGATTAATCGCCAAGGGATGAAGGTAGAAAAACATGGACACCCGGGGAAATATAACACACAAGGGAGATTTTTAATTATGTTACATATTCGCAAATCTATCATGCTCACACTTGCTATTTTACTAATCATTCCACTACTATTGCCGCAGTCGGTATCTGCCAAATCAGCTGCATCCAAGGGTGGTGCAAGCAAAGCAAATTCCAAAATCATATATCTGACGTTTGATGATGGGCCAACCGCTCATACGGGTCAGTTACTGGATATTCTGGATCAGTATAATGCAAAGGCAACGTTTTTCATGCTGGGTCCTCAAATGGAGAAATTTCAGAAGGCTACCAAACGAATCGTAGCTGACGGGCATGGATTGGGTCTGCATGGTGTGACTCACGTTCCAAGCAAATTCTATAAATCTGCATATAGCGGATTGAAAGAGATGCAACAGGCCAATGTAAGTCTGAATAAGGTTGCCGGAGTTAAAACAAGTCTCGTTCGGACGCCATATGGTAGTAAACCATATCTCAAACCGGCATTCCGTAATGTACTGCTGGGCCAGGGTGGATTCCATCTATGGGATTGGAATGTGGATTCGGAAGACTGGAAATACCAGAAAGATCACCAGAAAGTCTATAACAGTGTAATGAAGCAGATCCACAATGTGCAAAAGAGCGGAACAACGCCAGTTGTGCTTATGCACGACCAGGAAGCAACGCTGAAAGTATTACCGCAAGTGTTGAAAACATTGAAGGCAGAAGGGTATCGTTTTGAAGTATTAAGCAAAAAAGTGCAGCCGGTTAACTTCTGGAACGACAAGCGTTAATCTTTTTAATTTTTCTACAGATTGGCTACAACGAAGGAGGTACACATCATGAAGAAACAACCATTATGGATCACGATTCCAGTAACGACAGCCGTTTTACTTGCTCTGGCAGGATGTGGCGGACCGGATTCAAATGCAGCATCATCAGAGAACAGTTCTTCAACAACGACAACAGTGGGTGAACAGACCGAGACCGGCAGCGGTGGTGCTGATTTTTCTAATGAAAATGAAACAGGAACCAAAGCGAATACGGGCACAACAGATAATGAAGAAGCATCAGGATCGCAGGCGGGCGACAACCATGTTGCTACTGGTCAATCAGGTGTGAATGATATGATCAAACAAGTTCGCAACCAACTGAAGATGAAGGATGCAGCGTTACCCACTTCATTCACATTGGACAAGGGTACATCTTTGGGTGCGGCAATACTGTCCAATACTGCTGATGCATTTAAGGTAAACTTCTATGCTACCACTCAGTCTGTTGCCATTAATGATCAATCTTTAACTGCATCCGATAGTAAGATACCTGTACTGGCTTCCTATGAAGTGAAGACCTATAAGGACCCGAATCAGCCAGAAATTTTCCCTGAGACGGACCTGAAAGATATTCCAGCAGATATGGCTGTGGATCTGGGACATGGCATCAAAGGCATGAGTGAAGGTGCCGCAGGCAGTCAATATCTGACTTGGCAAGAAGGTAGATGGACGCTGGAAATTCGTTCGGTATCCGAAGATGAAATGAATAATCCGGGCATAGCGAAGAAAATGGTAGAGTACCTGGAGTCCCATACGTTGCCTGTACCCAAAGATAAAGGGTATATCAAGGTTGAATATCCAAGTGGTGGAAAGTCAGTTCATGTAACGATCTCATGGCAGGACGGTAACCAAATTCATCAGCTTAAGACCGATCAAGTGCCATTAGAAGCTCTTGGCTTGGCTGTATCTGTGAAATCTTGAGTGTTTTACGGATATTCTGCAATGTAGAAGAAATGAGTGTTGGGTTGTTACGATACACATAAAAAAGCTTGGCCCAGCAATTTTTTCCTGGGCCAAGCTTTTTATTTGGAGCATGTTATCGCAGCTTATGCAGCCGGGACACATGTTTATTTTTGTTTCAGTGGGTTAAAGCGGTACTTTCATTTGAACCACCCTTTTTCCTTGGAGCGAGTGATGGCCTCAATGCGGTTACTGGCATTTAACTTGTTGAGAATAATGGAGATGTAGTTACGCACTGTTCCCGTTGTGATGAAAAGATGCCCGGCGATTTCCTTGGTGTTTTTCCCATCTGCCATGAGGCCTAGTACGGCATTCTCCCGTTCTGTCAGGGGATTTTCTTCTACATAAGCTTCATCGACCAGGTCGGGAGCGAAGATTCTTCTGCCGTTCATGACTTGGCGAATGGATTCGGCAAGTTCTTCAATCGGACTATCTTTGAGCAGGTAACCACGGACACCGCCCTTTAGGGCACGTTCGAAATATCCGGTCCGGGCAAAAGTGGTCAGGATAATGACCTTACAGCTCATTCCTTTAAGTTCTTCTGCAGCTTCGAGGCCGCTTTTCACGGGCATTTCTATATCCATCAGACAGATGTCTGGTGCAAGCTCCTGGACAAGGGCAAGGGCTTCCTGGCCGTTGCTGGCACGTCCGACAACTTCCATATCTTCCTCCAGATTGAGGAGGGAGGACAAGGCGCCAAGCATCATGCGCTGATCTTCCGCGATTACAATTCTAATCATGATTCTGCCTCCTTTATCGGTTTGCGGACGAGTTTGGGAACATGAATAATGATCGCTGTACCCGGGATGTCTGTTGCAGAGCGAATATCCAGACAACCGTTCACAAATTCAAGTCGTTCCTTCATGCCCAAAATTCCTGTTCCGCGCCGATCCTGTTTGCGAGTTCGTTCTATTCCAACACCGTTATCTTGTATGGTTAACACATTATCCGCCAGTGTTTCCTTAATGGTGATGGTACATGTTGTTGCCTGACTGTGTTTGACGACATTGGTGACAGCTTCTTTCAAGCACATACCGAGCACATTTTCATTTAATTGTGACGTATCCTGTAACTTCGGATTGCCTTCCAGCTCAAATTCAATCGAAGCGGCCTTCAGAATCTGTTCCGCCCGGAACAGTTCATCAACCAATTGTGTACCACGCATGGTGGTGACCATTTCCCGGACTTCCTTCAGAGCTGTACTTGCCGTTTGTCTGAGGTCGTTCAACTCGATCTCAGCCTGATCGGGATTATTGCGGAGCAGCCGTCTCGCCAGATCGGTTTTCAGACCGATCAGAGAGAGCTTCTGTCCAAGTGTATCGTGCAGGTCACGAGCGATACGCTGGCGTTCTTCCATTTTTACGAGATCATCAAGTCGCTTGTTCGCATTCTCCAATTGGCCTTCCAATTGTTCAGTCTTGTTTTTGTTATACGTACTGATTGGAAGCAGGATGGAGGCCATTAAGCTGATGAACACAAACGGGAACTGACTCACGAGCAATGAACTCTGATTGATAAAACCATAATTAATGGTTAGGAAACTGGCTCCCAAGTTCACCGAGTAGAGGGTGAAGAAACCGGCTTTATTTTTAATATTCCCAATAAAAAAAGCAAGAAACAATGAGAAGTAGGCATAATCATAGGCAATCGTCATCGTAATGGATATGGCAATGAGCAATCCAATCCACATGTATACCTGCCAGCCCTTGGTGATGAAGGCGAGCAGATAACAGACGAAGAAAACGAGAATGATAATAATGCCTGTTACCATCGTCCATAATTTGGAATATTGTGAAATGTAATAGAAGGGCAGGATGAAAAAGACGAGCCATACATAAGGGTTCAACCCTGTATTTTTATAAAAAATCTGCATCCACTTTTGAATGTAATTCTCCTCCTTGTACTTGTACTCAACTTTAGCATGACTGTAGCATGACTATGGCTTGAACACAAGAAAACGAATCCGACAGAGTTAAGGCTTCTCTGTCAGACCCGCTGGATTCGTTACACGGATAGTCGGTTGAATATAAGGCTTGCGGGACAGCTTTTTGAGCTGTCTGAAGCTAATAAACTGTTTGGAATCTTCATCCCACAGACGGAAGCGCAGGGCAACCAGACTGGAACGTAGTGTAATAGTCGTAGCTTTTTGCAAGGGTGGTGTTGCGTTATGTGCTTCTTCCAAGAAATAGTTAGGTACACGCGGGCTCAAGTGATGCACATGGTGAAACCCAATATTACCACTGATCCATTGCAATAATTTTGGCAATTTGTAATAAGAACTGCCTTCAACAGCTGCTTTTACATAACTCCATTCATCTTCATGTTCAAAATACGTCTCTTCGAACTGATGTTGCACGTAGAACAGCCAGATACCAAAGAAACCAGAGAAGAAGAAGATAGGTGCCTGCACCATTACAAAAGCCTGCCATCCGACTAACCAGGACATGAATGCATAGAGCACTACGATCAATGCGGTAGTCAGATGTGTGTTGATGCGTTCTTTACGTCTTGCACCTTTACGGTTAAAACGGTAAGCCAACAGAAACACGTAAATAGGTCCGATACAAAACAATACAAACGGGTTACGATAAATCCGATAGAAGAGGCGTCCCCAAGGAGAAGCTGCTTTGTATTCGTCAACCGTCATAACCCAGATATCACCTACACCACGTTTGTCAAGATTACTGCTTGTCGCGTGATGGATAGAATGCTCGTTTTTCCACTGCTGATAAGGTGTGACTGTTAATACACCCGTAATGGTACCGAGAATATCATTGGCGCGTTTGCTCTTGAAGAACGAACCATGACAGCAGTCATGGAAAATAATAAAGGTCCGAAGTACAAATCCGGATGCCACCAAAGCAATCGGGAAGGTCAGCCAGTAGGAAACCGATAAGCTAAAGTAAGCTGCAGCCCATAACAAGAAGAGCGGGAGCAATGTATTGATTAACTGACGGATACTTAATCTGAGATCATTTTTTTCGTAAGGGGTAACTTCTTTTTTTAAGGCCATTTCTTTTGATCTGTTCATAAAATTGTGTCCTCCTCAATCGTTATAACTGTAATCAGCTACAACTTGGCGTTTCCCGCTAGACTTTCCTGTAGGAAGCGTTTTTATCATTGTAAAACAATCCGAACATGACAGTAAGTCATAAACGTCAGCCTTCTGTAATGATGAATATCAATGACGGACCATGACATTTGTCATGGGTGTATGATGCTCAATAGCTCTGCAGAAGACGGAAGAGCAGGTTTTACAAATTCCTTTGCACAAATTACGCAACAATTTGTATTATGTATACAAATTTTGTTGAGAGCATGGTAAAATCTATCTTTGAGTGGTTATGACAACTTATGAGACGGGTCGATTAGGTTGATTTCTGATGGATTGGATGGAATGCATAATGAAGAAACGAATTACGGATATCCTATTTATTATGGCAGGTGCATTTCTGTTTGCACTGGCGGTGAACCTGTTTGTCATCCCGAACGATTTGGCTGAAGGTGGCGTCACGGGTATCACGATTATTTTGTATTACCTGTTTGAATGGTCCCCTGGACTGATGAACTTGATCCTGAACGGTATTTTGTTAATTGTAGGATACCGGTTTCTTGATAAAACAACTACGGTGTATACGATTATTGCGGTTGTATTCAACTCGTTGTTCCTGCATCTGACGGAGAGTTGGACGATTGCGTCGGATGAACTCTGGATCAATACCATCTTTGCAGGAGTATTTGCCGGTCTTGGTATTGGCTTAATTGTTAGAGTGGGAGGCACAACGGCGGGAACAGTGATCCTGGCCCGACTTGCCAACAAATATCTGGATTGGAATATCAGTTACGGACTTCTGTTCTTCGATCTGATTGTGGCTTTCTCCTCATACTTCATCATTGGACCGCAAGGATTAATGTGTACAATTGTCTTGCTGTTTGTCGGAACCAAAACAATGGAGTTCATTATTGAAGGACTCAATCCGAAAAAAGCAGTCATGATTATCTCTTCCAAACAGGATGAAATCGCGAAGCAAGTTATTGAGAAGATGGATCGCGGAGTAACCGTCCTGTCTGGTCATGGCTATTACACGAAAAATAAGAAAGAAATTCTATACATTGTGATTAGTAAGCAGGAAGTTTCTATGCTGAAGAAGATTGTACGAGCGGAAGATGAGATTGCTTTTATCACCATTCATGACGTGCGTGATGTATTCGGTGAAGGATTTATTGAACTCTCCAAAACTTGATGAATATGTATATAAGGAAGAAAGGAGTTGCGGTGAAATATCACCGCAACTTTTTTGATAGGTTAATGGTATCCGGTATTAATCTAGTTCAAATAGAAAGAACCCTTCTCTATAGAGAAGGGCAAAAGAATATTAATAATGTTTTCTTTTTTTGACTGGACAATATTCAACAGTGACACAACAATGTTTTTTACACTTTGTAGGGACATATTTGATTTTGGTAACACAAGTTTTCGTAATTTTTTTGTAAAAACACTTTGGTCTTGGATGATGACATTTATGATGTTTTCTATACATATTAAAACCTCCCTGATCGTGATAAGGTATTCTATGACCGCGTCACTGTTTCGGAAATGTATAAACGTCTATTATTGTATAATAATTCCTTTATTAGGCTTTTGTGTTACAGGTGAAGATGTGGTTCTTTCTAGTAAAAGAGTGCAATGACAAAAAGCTGTACACCGACTAAGCACGATGATATATTGAATTAATCAATTTGTTAATAAACCTAACTAACTATTAGAGGAGGCGATAACATGGCTGGCACACCGCAGTATATCCGCAATCTGAATGAAAATCTCATTATGGATGCCCTGATAACTCAGGGAACGATGTCGAGAGCGGATATCAGCCGTCAGACCGGACTTAGTAAACCAACGGTGTCTTTGGCGATCGAACATCTGATTGACCGTAATCTGGTGAGGGAAATGGGGAGAGCTGACAACGCTCAGGGTCGCAAAGCAACCCTCATTCGTTTCAATGAAACGGCTTATTATGTCTGTGGGATAGATATCGGCGCAACACGTATTCGGATTGCATTATCCGATCTGAATGGAGAGATCATTGCCTATCGAACATATCCTATGGTTGTTCAAAAAGCTCATGAGCCAGCAGAAGCGACGATGTTGGAGCTTCTTCGAAGCCATATGAACGAATTGCTTGATAAGAATCATCTGAATTGGGATCAGATTCAATGCATCGGGTTTGGTATACCAGGCGTAGTGCTGCCTGATTCAGGGCGTATCCATCGTATTGTGGACCCGTTAGCGGGTCTGGAAGAAGCTTTCTCTCTAGAGTCGTTGTCAGGAGCTTTTCCCTGTGAAGTAATTCTGGAAAATGATGTGAATCTAGCGGCGCTTGGGGAGTATCGGAGTGGTGCAGCAGCAGGGTATCCCTTGTTTGTTTTTTTCTCGATTGGTACAGGGACGGGTGCTGGCATCATGGTACATGGCCAACTGCTTCGAGGTTTAGGTGGCTTAACTGGCGAGATCGCAGAGATGCTGGTGGACGATGGTCGACGTCTGGAGGAAGTGCTGTCCGCTGATGGTCTGATGCAACTGGCGAACCTTCATCTTAATTCGCATGATGAACTATTGGAAGTTGCTGATTCGGATTCGGATGTGGATGCGGATGTAAAAGGACATGTAGTTACAGATGATCTTCACAGACACCTGACTCCCGAGAAGTTATTTGAAGCTGCACGTAGTGGAGAAGTAGAGGCGTTAGAGATTTTAAAGCAATACAGCCAGAAGATTGCTTCAGCTCTGCGGCAGATTAGCGTTGTGCTTGCTCCAGATCTCATTGTGCTTGGCGGAGGCGTAGGAGGAAACGGTGATGTGTTATTGCCTTTACTGAGGCAGATTATATCTGAGCAATTCCCGGTGCAACCACAGTTAATCTGTTCCAAGCTTGGTGAGCAGGCTGTTGTCACTGGCGCGGTACAGGTAGCCATACAACAAACGATGCTGAACCTTCAGCAGGAAGCCATGGAATAAGAGATTGGATATACAACATGTGAGGAGGGGAAAGGGATGACAGAATCCGTGAAAAACGTAAGTAATGATGATCAGTCCAATCAGGATGGTACGGTTGGAGGTGATCGATCCGGCTGGATTGCAGGTATTGACATTGGAGGCACCAAAACATTAATGCTCTTGTCATCACAACAGGCTGGAAGTGAAGTTCATGAACGTATCTTGCCTACGCTTGCAAGTGATCAGCCGGATGAGTTCTTCCGATGGTTATTCGCTGAATTGGAAACGTTCTGCCGCGAAGTTGGATGCAGTCTGGATCAACTTTCGGGTGCAGGCTTGGGATTCCCTGGTGTGATTCTGCAGGAGGAGGGGATACTGCGAAATGCTCCAGCTTTTCAGTGGCCTGAGCTAGATATTCGCCCTGTTATTGCGAAGTATTACAGCGGGAATATCATGTTGGACAATGATGTGAATCTGGCCGCAATGGGAGAATATGATCGAGGGGCAGCGCAGGGACATCAACACTGTGTGATGGTCACGGTTGGAACAGGCATTGGAGCTGCTCTTATCCTGAACGGACAACTCTACAGCGGCCAGAATGGAGCAGCAGGTGAGATTGGGCATTTCATTGCAGGAGACGAAGGGCTTCATACCGGTTATGTTGCAGATGCGGATTCCTTTGGCGTATTTGAGCAAGTGACTTCAGGTACGGGGATTACCGAACAGGCGAGGCGTTATTTTGCTGCTGGAAAGGGGAGTTCCTTATCCCTGATTATGAGTCTGGCAGGAGGGGAAGTGGAACAGATTGAAGCCAGACATGTATTCAGAGCAGCCGAATCAGGTGATGTTGCTGCACTTGAGATTCTGGAACTGCCTATGCGTTATATGGCTAGAGGTCTGGCGAATATTACGGCTTTACTCAATCCTTCCATTATAGTGATCGGTGGTGGCGTGGCTGCATCCAACCCATCCTATTATCTAAATGAAGTGCGCACGCGCCTCCAACGCTACACCGTTCTGCCTACACTTTTAGCTGTAGCTGAACTGGGGAACAAAGCAGGAGCAATCGGGGCATTGGCTGCAATCAAATCGAGTCTGACACGCACATAAAAATAGAGAATAGGCGAAGCAACTACAGAAATAAAGGATGGAGATCCGGATGAGAAGTAGACATATGAAGGCTTACACAGAGAAAACAAAAGCCGATTCCAATGATGCAAAACGTGTTTTACTCCAATTACAGGGCCTATATCTGTTTATGGGGCTTGCCGGGGGGATGTTTAACCCGTACATTAATCCCATATTCGTAGCACAAGGGTTTTCCAGTAAAGAAACAGGATTTATTATGGCGTTTGGCACACTTGTATCCATTATTCTTCAACCTATATGGGGAATTCTGGTAGATAAGTTTAAAAAGACACGGTTCGTCCTGGTCATAAGCCTGCTTGTTCCTGCGTCGTTAGCGTACTTCTACAATATTCAAGTGTACTTTATATTAATATTGATTTATACTTTATGCACTATATTCCAAGTGACTCAAATACCCGTTGCTGACTCCTATGCGGTTACAGCCGCGAGAGCCGCAAACACCTCATATGGCATGATCCGACTCTTCGGCAGCATAGGAACGGGAGTTGGTGGATTTGCCGCAGGGATGTATCTCTCCCAGTTTTCCATTCACATGTTATGGCTGCCATTTCTCCTGTTTAACATTCTGAGCGCTATACTGGCAAGTACACTTCCCCGGCAGACGAGTATCTCCTCGTCCTCGGTAACCTTCTCCGTAGGTTTGGCAAGATTGCTCCGAAACCGGACATTCCTTCTATTTCTAACAGGTTGTTTCCTGGTTAACCAAACGCTCACTGCGTTTAACTCCTTTTTTGTTATTTCATTTCAGATGGCTGGCGGTTCTGTGACCATGACGGGTACAGCACTGTTGCTGGCGTCGATTACCAATGTTCCATCCATGTTGGCAGCAGCATTCATACTCCGAAAATGGGGACATGAACGGACGATGCTGCTTGCAGCCGGGGCGTATATGTTACGTTGGGGGATACAATGGCTATGGCCGACGCCTGAGGTCATGATTGGCGTTCAGGTGCTGCATGGGTTATCCTTCGGATTCTTCTATATCGCAGCAGTGGAATATGTAGCTTCCGTTACGGGACGAGAGATGCAGGCTACAGGACAAAGTTTATTTAACATGGTATTTGCCGGATTGGGCGGAATTGTTGGTAATATGCTTAACGGATATTTACTCGATTCCGGCGGTCCATCACTGATGTATCTGGCTTGCACGATTAGTGCGGCACTAGGATCAGTGATTCTGTATATTGTCAGCAGACAGGCCAAAGAACAGAGAAGAGCATACTCATTAGAATAGAGATGGAAGGAGTTGGAGCCTATGAAAGTAAATCTGAAGCGGAATTGGCACACCAAGTTGATGTATTCCTATTTCCCTATTTTTCTGCTTACGATTTCCATTCTGATCTTTCTCTCCTTCCTGATTGTCAACGAACTCTCACGTAACGAAACGCAAAAAGCCGACATGATCTCCACCCGTTATATCGTGGATACATTGGAACGCTCGCTAAGCGACATTGAACTTCGGTTGCTTGAAGACATTGGTGCGAACAAGACATATAGTCGCTTTCTGGAAGCTGGACAGGGACAATTATCAAGTCAGTTCATCTATGATGCGGCAAGCGGGCTGGGACGGATGCTGGATCAGCAGGATATGATTCAATCCATTTATCTCTATCGCATGTCGGATTCCCAGATCCTTACGCCTAGAGGTATGATGCGCTTGGAAGACTTCGAAGACCGTGCCTATATTGAGCAAGCCTTGAAAGATCGGGAGAATCTTGGTTGGAACTTGCCACGTGATTATAAGGAACGTTCCTTCGACGTACCTTCACAGGTGATTAGCATGAATAAGTGGCTTCCTTTGCCGTGGGGCGGGGAAGGTCTGCTAGTCATTACCATCCGCATGTATGCAGTAGAACGGCAGATTGATAACATGACCAATGAAAAGTTATCTGTTCTTCAGGTTCGGGATAAGAGCGACAATCTGATCTATACCGCGCATCAAATGGACCCTTCTGCAGGTGAAATCCTTAATCGTGTGACTGCGGACAAGCTTGGTCTGGTCTTTGAGAGCGGCATTCAATCCGGACAGCTGTATTCATGGGTATCACTCGTCTCTTATGTGTGGATCGGTATTGGATTATTAACGATTGTTGGTGCAGTGGCGGGACTAATCTACATTACGCGCAGAAATACGCGGCCCATCCAGCTCATCATGAATCGAATTCAGGCGTTACAGCCACGTGCCGAGGAGGATGAAGCAGCTCCATCCGTTAAGGATGAACTGGCTCTCATCGACCGTGCGCTCGAACATCTGATAGCTCAAACGGTTGACTATGAGAAACAGCATCATGAAAACCTGCTGATTCATCGCAGACAGTTGCTTGTTGATCTGATGGAAGGAGAGCGAATGGATTCGTTCCGTCAGCGACTTCGCCATCTGCAACCGCTAGAGGAACGATTCATGGAACCGAAGAGTGTTGCTGTCCTCATTGCGGAGATGAATGGTGACGATCTCTCGACCAATCAGAATATTCTGAAGATTGCGCTCATGAACGTAGTGGAAGAACTTGTGCAGAACGAGACTCAATTCGGTGGTTGGGCTGAATGGTTTGGGAACCGCAGGCTTATTGTGGTGATTGCGTCGGATGAGCATGAAGGACTGGACCGTGAATTGCTTATGGATCTGGCTAAACAGATGCATATGTGGATTGCGGAAAATTTCCGCCTCCGGTTTACGTTCGGGATTGGACGAACCGTATCGGGCTGGGAGGAGATTACTCGTTCCTATGCGAGTGCAGATGCGGGTTTGCAGCATAGACTTACCCTGGGTAAAGATGCCATCGTTCTCAGTGAGCAACTGCCGGATCGTATTGAGCTGCAATCGTACAAGTATTTGCAGATGCTCGCAGACTTTGTCCGTGAATTCAGACTAACCGGTGATGGTTGGCGGACGCAGCTGGACCAGATGTTTGTTGCGTTCAGCGAAGATCAGATTACAGATAACGATATTCGCATGTTGCTGCAGGCGTTAATCCAGATGTTGTCCCGTGAATTCGGGGAGCTGTCTGAGCGGTTGCAAAGCCAATTTGCCGAGGAAATCCTGACTCGTCTTCGCAGTGATATCCAGCAGGTGGAGACACTGGAGGGGATTCAAGAGATTTTGCAGGAGTGGCTTAAAGAGGTCTACCGCAATTATGTATCCGTAAATGAAACGAAAAGTCATCGTGCGATGATCAATGAGCTGCGGATTTATATTGAAGAGCATTTTGATGATCCGGATCTGTCGCTGAAACATCTGAGTGATCGGTTCCAAATCTCGGGCAAATATGCAAGTTATCTGTTCAAGGAAGAGTTTGAGATGAAGTTTGTTGATTTTCTGGTGAAACTGAGGGTCGAAAAGGCCTGTCGTCTGTTGTCTGCATCCGATATGGCTGTTCAGGATATTGCTTTGCAAGTGGGTTATGCCAATGCCATCTCCTTTGGCAGAGTATTTAAACGGATTATGGGCGTGACACCAGGAGACTACCGCAAGCAGAGTGGAAAACAAGGAGATCAATAACGGTATTGCACGTGTTAGAACATCCGAGTATCGGGTGAAATCCAATAATCTTAGAGATACCAATGAAATCTCCTGAATGAGGCAATAAGGTTTTTCCCTTATCGTCCTTTGCAGGAGATTTTTTGGATGTTCAACAACGATCTTAGGCCAGTGTAGCTGGTATGTTGTTATGGAATTTTACGAATGTCCTATACTAGCATTATGACAATTCATAGATTAATAGGGCAGGAGTGAAGATGATGTACAAACACGGACAGCAAGTATGGGGGTCAGTAGATATCAGTAAAGGGGTTACCATTACAGAAAACAACAACACATTTACATTTCATGTAGATGACTCGTCATATACGATAACTATACCTGTTGGTACCTACAAGACAAGTCAACAAAGGCATGAATCTGAACTTATTCAGGCCATTTCGAAGGCAGGGGCGGCTCAGAACACTCCTGTACGATTTATTTTGGGCGGAATGCATTATGATGAGAAGTATAATGTATTGATTTTGGAACATACGGATACGAACAACGAACATGTTATCGATCAATTTGCGGGAAATGCCATCGATACGTTGTTTGGTCAAGTGAAGTTTAATCTTCCGCCGAGGAATTAGTGCGTCGAGTCGTTCTACACGTGTTGTTAAACAAGGAGATCACATAAGATGTGGTCTCTTTTTCATTTTTTGAAGAGAGATTCTATGGAAAAAGGATTATTGCAAGATGGGTGATGCCAGATTGGGTATGAGAAATCGACCATAACACAACATATTATGTTAATATAGTTAACATAGGTGTCGTGAAAATTGTATATTGTCAGGAAATATGTTTATATATCGCGGTATTTAACTTAAAAAACGTGAATTTTACATTTTGAAAATAGTTTATTGTCTAAATAACAGCTCATATGTAATGATTGGTGACATTCACAGGTGCAACAAAATGGGCTGAACAAAGTGGAGTGGCAATCATGTGAATTCATTCAGAGAGTGTGCGAAAGGGGAAAGGTCAAATGAGATTATTTCAAAGACGTAAGGCGGGCAAGGCAAGTTCAATCCTCGCAGTGGTAACAGCATTCACTCTATTATTATCCGCATGTTCATCAGGAAGCGAATCTGCATCTTCATCAGAAGCGTCGGGTTCGGGGGAAAAAACAACTTTGAAAGTAGAAATCTTCGACCGCGGAAATACTCCGGCGGGCTACACCATTTCGGACAGTTATCTGACTCGCTTCATACAAGAGAAGTTTGGTGATCCAAACAACATTGATGTTCAGTTTGTTCCGGTACCACGTTCGGAGGAAGTACAGAAGCTTAACGTTCTGATGGCGAGTGGCTCTGAAGTACCTGATATCGTATTTACCTACGACTCGGGAACATTCAACCGATATGCAGAGCAAGGAGGTCTGACTGAACTTACGGATCTGATCAATCAAAGCGGTCCTAACCTGAAGAAGTTCCTGGGAGATGAAACGCTGGCCTACGGTCAATATGATGGACAACAGTTCGCGGTTCCAGGTAAACGTCTTGTACTTGGCAAGTATGCATCCTATGTTCGTCAGGACTGGCTGGACGCGCTCGGATTGCCTTCCCCTGAGACAGCTGAGGAGCTGCATACAACACTGAAGGCCTTTAAGGAAAAAGATCCGGGTAAGGTTGGCACAGGACTTATCCCAATGGGGATGTCGATTGCCTCGGCTCAATATGAACCACTCATCTGGTCATTCATTGAACCACTGACGGAAGAACAAAAATATACGTTAACACAACAACTGGGTTCCAATGACTATCCAACGTTGTTGCCTGGTTTCAAAGACGCTCTGAAATATATGAACACACTTTATAATGAAGGATTAATGAGCAAGGACTTTGGACTAGATAAAGACAAGAAAAAGCTGTGGGAAGATGTATCTAACGGCAAAGTTGGATTCTACACCGAAGATGCAGGGGAGATTTACATCTCCGGTACGTACAAAAACTTGCAAACCAATAAACCTGGTGCAGTGATCACACCGATTGATGCATTCAAGAACTCCGAAGGCAAATTTGCCAAACCGGCATATGCTCCCAATGCGATGTATGTCATGATTCCAAAATCGAGCAAAAATGCGGAAGCAGCGATGAAGTATCTGGATTGGATGGCTTCGGGCAACAACCTGTTCGACCTGCAATTCGGTGTTGAAAATGAGAACTATGAGCTCGTGGATGGTGTACCACTGATCAAAGATGATGCTTCACCTGAAATCGCAGGTCGTATCTATAATTCCGGTGACATTGCCATTATCGTTAATGGTAAATACGTTGGGGATGACAAGAAAAATGAAGAGGCTTATGTCGTACAGGTAGAGTCGAAGTATCGGGATGACATGCGCAAGTCGGTAGCAATTTCCAACACGGACACGATTCAACCGGTACGTTTCTCCAAGCCGATTGATGCAGAAGCACGTTACGGTAACGGCTTGAAAGACAAATTCATGGAGTTCTTCGTGAAAACAACCATTTCCAAACCCGCTGATTTTGAAGCCACGTATGACAGCATGATGAAAGACTACATGGCAAGCGGTGGTCAAGCGATCCTGGATGAACGTACAGAAGCTTACAAAGCGATGAAATAAGTAGAGTAGAGATCACATCTAATGTGTATGACAACAAAGAACAGGGATTTCATTAGGGCGATGGTAACATCGCCTTGATGAAGAATCCTGAATGACATGGGGGGAAGGTTTATGAAAACAAGCATCTATTTCCGCAGAAACTGGCAACTATATGCGTTGCTCCTACTGCCCATGATCTACTTCATTATTTTCAAGTATGGGCCAATGTATGGCGTGCAGATTGCGTTCAAGGACTTTAACTTCTTTCAAGGGATCTCCGGTAGTGAGTGGATTGGCATGGATGCATTCAGAGAAGTGTTTCAAAATCAGGGATTTTACACGGCATTACGCAACACGTTAGTGCTAAACATGCTGGATCTACTGGTTTCCTTCCCGGCGCCGCTTATATTGGCCATCTTATTGTTCGAGCTTAAAAAGGCTTGGTTCAAAAAACTGGCACAAACTTTACTGTACATTCCTCACTTTATTTCGTGGGTCATTATTGGAGGGATCGTACTTCAAGTATTTGGTACACAATCGGGTTTCATTAACAATATCTTGATGAGCATGGGATTTGATCCATTACCTTTCCTTTCAGACAAAAACTATTGGCTCTTTACGTATCTTGCGGTAGGTGTGTGGCAGAGTGCAGGCTGGGGTACGATTCTGTATCTGGCATCTCTGACAGGGATTAACCGTGAACTGTATGAAGCGGCAGAAGTGGATGGAGCAAGTCGGCTACGCAGAATCTGGCACATCTCCTTGCCAGGCATCAAAACAACGATTGTTACCTTATTGATCATCAATGTCGGCAACATGATCTCTATCGGGTTCGACCGACCATTTATTATCGGAAATGTGGCTGTACGTGAATACTCGGATGTGCTCAGCACGTTTGTCTATCGTGTCGGTTTACAATCCGGTCAGGTCACGCTCGCAACAGCTGTAGGTTTGTTCCAGGCATTAGTTGGACTTGTCTTCATACTCGGAGCAAACTATACGTCCAAGAAATTGACCGATGAGAGCATTATGTAGTGGATTTGATTCACATATGATCTGTAAGGAGTGAGTGAGATGTCTGAAAACACGGCGAATCGAATATTCAACACGGTAAACGTCATTCTTATTATCATTACGATGGTGCTGTGTCTTGCACCATTCATTCATATTATTGCGATCTCGCTCAGCTCAAACCGGGCGATCGGTTCAGGAGAAGTTTCTTTTTTTCCCAAAGAGTTATCCTTTGAGGCGTATACCAAAGTATTTGCAGATGGATCGATGATTCGTTCCCTGATCTATACGATCTGGCTGACCGTCCTGAGTACGGTGTTAAGCATGGCGATGACCATTGCAGCAGCTTATCCACTGGCGAAGAGTAATCTGAAAGGGCGTAAGTGGTTCATGCTTGTCATTGTGGTGACGATGTTCTTCAGTGGGGGCATTATTCCCGAGTACATTCTGATCAAAAATCTGCATCTACTCGATAGCACATGGGGACTTATTCTGCCTGGATTGATTAGTCCATTCTATATGATTATCCTCATCACCTTCTTCCGAGGGATTCCCGAAAGTCTCGAAGAAGCGGCGGGCATTGATGGAAGCAGCCACTTCGGAACACTTATGCGTATTATTTTGCCGCTATCCCTTCCGGTTATGGCGACACTGAGCCTGTTCTACGCAGTAGGACGGTGGAATGGTTTCCAGGATGCACTGATGTATATCACCAAGCCTGAGCTTTACCCTTTGCAATTGAAATTGTATCAGATGATTCAGCAAAACCAGATTACAGAACTGATGCAGAACGAAGGCATTGGTGCCGTTCAAGTCCTGCCTGAGAGTCTGAAAGCAGCCAGCGTTATTTTCTCAACCTTACCGATCTTGCTTGTGTATCCGTGGTTGCAGAGGTACTTTATCAGTGGCGTAATGGTAGGTGCTGTAAAAGGTTAATAGAGGTTGTTCAAAAAGTTCACTTTTGATTACGAATGATGCCTAGTGGCATCATCAGTATCGAATATGAAATTTAGCCGAAATAGGTTGATGCTTACGAAGTATGTTTCCTTCAGAAACATTGTAGTTGCTCGCGTAGTTGTCCTACGCTCCGCTACTCCATTTCTAGCTTAATTCCATCTTCTTGGTACTGAAAACTGATCTTTTTGAACACGCACCTATAGTCTCGGGAGGGCGCATGACATGACACAACGAATGGTAGAAAAGATGTCGAAAGAGCAGCAGTATCTTGTAAACCAGTCCATGACGATGATGGATAGCTTCTATGATAAGGAACTGGATCTGCTTCGGAGTTTTGAAGAAGAGGATTCATCGCAGCACAGCACACGAGCCAGTGCACATTATGCGCTTGGGTTGTTGATTCGAAATGAGCCTGGTGATGTGGAACGCGCGATACAAGTGTTCCACAAGGTGCTCGATGTTCAATATGACGCTCCGGATGAGATCTATCACGGAACCTTCGCGACCCGGCCAACTGATGTGCATCCACCAGCGGGTCACTATGCTTGGAAATCTTTTGCGCCAGGCACGGCCTATTTCCTGGAACGCACCTTTGAGAAGGTGTCTGCGCAGTTTATCCATAAACTACAGGAAGATGGATCTCTGCTCACAGAGGCGGCAGATTCCAAACAACTGAAACGCCTTTTTCATTCGGCAGTGAATCAGATTCTGCCACCGGTCTGGATCAGCTATGATCCCAACTGGCGCGAGTTTATCGCTTGTGTCTGTGTGGTCGTAACTGCTGAATTCGCTGAACTTATACCGGAGACACTCATGAAACGGATGGACCATGCCATGGCATTGGCTGTTCAAGGGTCAATAGAACGCAGGTTATCTGACGTAATCCCCATGAACACCAATATTGAGTTAATGCATATTTTCATTACCCACTACTACGGCCATCGCTTGAACCGAACAGAATGGATTCAGCATTCGGATGAACAGGCGGAGGGATTGATGAAGGAGTTTGAACAGTACGACGGGACATTCGCTGAATTCAATACAACAACGTATTACGGGGTGGATCTCTCCGTGCTTGGTATGTATCGAAAGTACGGAGTCACCAAACGTTTACTTGAAATTGGACACCGAATTGAACATGGGCTGTGGAATAACATTGCGCTATATTATAATGCCAACCTCGAAAATCTCTCCGGCCCATTCTCTCGGGCGTACGACATGGAGATGCGAGAGCATAGTTCAATCGGTGTATTTATCTATCTCTTGCTTGGAGAAGGGTATGAATATCTGGCAGGAATCAACTGTGAGTCAGGCCATGATCCACTGATTGCGCTCCTTGGGGTAGATGTGCCCGCGGAAGCCGTGCCGTATTTCAAGGCTCATCAAGAGGATCGGCTTGTGCAGAAACAGTTCATGGAACTGTGTGAGCGCAATGATCCAACGTCCAATCGGAATCTATGTACGGCCAAAGCCTGGATTGGTGAGGACCGGATGATTGGTGCCATGTCGGGAAGTGTGAATACCAACGGCCAGATGCATCCAGCCACGATCCACTGGCAGACAGAGATGGGGGAGCGTTATTATCTTCGCTTGATCCGCCGTGAGGTAGGCGAGGGGTGGAACAGTCATCTGCGCGGAGTGACGTTTGACGTGGATCTCACGCCAGATTCGTTAACCATTGATGTGGAGCTGGATACGGCGGAAGAGATCGATGTTTATTTTGAAATCAGAGGGCCATCCCTCCGTCAGCAGGACATTACACCAGCGTTATGGCAGTTCCCTGGACTTACGTGTATCGTGAAGGCTGAAGCGCCTGAACCATCCGTATTAATGTACGTGAATCATGCGGAGATCATCTATCGTTATGTGCCTGGGAAAACTGCGAACAAGATGAGATTTGAATTGACTCTCCGTGAAAACAACGGATAGAGGAATGAATAGTAGAGGTAGATAGAGAGATTAATGGAATATGAATGGGCGATAGAATGAGAGACAGGAGGACCAATCATGTATACGGACAAGCAGGAATATTCGTTTTCAACATGTTGGAATATCAAACGTCATACGACCGGACAAGGCATGATTGAAGAGATCAAGTCTCTTGGGTTCAGACAGGTGGAATTGAATTACAACGTTACGGAAGAGATGCAACAGACGATAGAACCGATGATTGAACGGGGAGAGATCGGTGTATCCAGTGTGCATAATACATTCCCGCATGTGGCTGATCCAGATTACGGGACGGATTCCGTCCTGCTCGGATTCGATGATGAACCGCGCCGCAAGCGGGCGATTGAACTGTTACTTCGCTCAGCCGAGTACGCACATCGTTATGGGGCCAAGGCTGTTGTTGTACATCCGGGTGAGGTTCCGTTTGAATACAACATAGATGAAGCGTTGAAAAAGATATACCACGATCAAGGACCGGATTCACCTGCATATCAATCTTTATGGCAAGAGATGCTGGAGAAGCGGAAAGATGGCAGCGCACATTACCTGAGACGGATTCAGGAGAGCCTAGAAGAGGTATGTGACTTGTCTGAGCAGCGAGGATACGGGGTGAATTTCGGTATTGAGACCCGTTCACGCTGTTATCAGATGCCGACTTTGAACGAAGCAGGAACAATTATTGGACAAATGAAGGGCGCTCCGCTTGGTCTCTGGTACGATATTGGTCACGGCATGATGATGGATCGAATGGGGTTGTATGACAATGTACGTGAGGCTAACGCGTTGATTGATCACGTGGTTGGTGTGCATATTCATGAAACCGTAGGGCTGGCAGATCATTGGTGTCCATACATTCATAGTAAAGACATGACATTTTTTGATTCGTTTTTGGATATTATCGACCGTTCTCCGGTGAAAGTATATGAGTTAAAAGCCGCGTGTACACCGGACGAGATCGATGAGAGTCACGGAATAATCACGGCCCGTATTGCTGAACGTCATGCTGCGCGTCAGCGCGGATAGGCAGATTGGTCTATTTTATGCTAAGTGCATGGATAGGTGAATGGTAGGGTGACGGAGGAATGTGAAGTATTCTTCTCGGCAGATATCTGACGTCCAATTGGAGTAGAAGGTATCGGCTATCCCATGTGTGCGGGGATGTTTAATGGAAAAAGGGATCGGTTTCATCGGCCTGCTAGGCTTGGTGAGACGGATCCCTTTTTTTTGATATTGTTAGATATGTATATGTGATCGGTGTACAGCTTTCATTCAGATCACATTCGAATAGCATTCAGAAGCATTTTTGCGCACAATTGGCTTCTTTGCTGGGCACTCTTTGGAAAGCTAACGAACCTGACGCACCCTATTCCACGCATATGAGTCAGATTGAAATCGTAAGGAATCTGAGACACCTTATCTCTTCGTGTGTAGTACATTTTTGCCTATTTTCATTTGTTAGATCCAGTTTAGCGTTACTGAGGTTCGTTAGAATTTTCATGTTAGTCCAAACCAGGTAATAAGGTGCCTGAGATTCGTTAGCGTGTCATTCTTTTTACTCGTACATCCGTCGTTCAAGTTCAGCATAGGCAATCGCAGGATCATCACTGGAATTGTCAATATAAGCGACGGATGAAGCAGGGAGCGGCCAGGCTACTTCTTTTCGGATGAGAGAAGCTGTAAAGGCATCCCAGTTTGCGAGTTTCCAATCATCTAGTGGAGATTGTCTCGCTGTAATCCGTTTGTGATACAACGCTTCATTCTCCAGATAAATATAGGCCACACGAACATCCGTATCATCCAGGGTACGTCCGATCTGTGCAAGTTCCTGAGCAATCCAATCGGTGGTTCCAATTTCTCTGGTAAAGGGTCCTACAACGATGGTATCGATACCCAACTGAACGTTATCCAGAGCAGCATCCATCGTAATGCGGTACCCAAGATCACGGCACAACCTTTTGTATTCAGGCGAATCTCGGTCAGATGGGTCAAGTCCCTGAAGGGTCATGATTGCCTCAGCCGCAGGACGAAGCAGAATATCCATATCGAAGAAAGCAGCTTTATGTTTACGGGAAAGGGCTTTGGCAAGTGTGGTCTTGCCACTTCCGGCTCCGCCGAGAAAGAAAATTAGTTTGCTCATGAATGTAATACCTCCTTAATTGTATTGAAAAAATAGTATCTGTAATTAAAAAATACACGAATATATAGATTCATCATTAGAGTTCATGAATGAAAGGACTTGTTTATTTTAACATAAATAAAGAAGCTTGTTGGCTAGACAGAAAAGGAAGGATAAGGTAATATCATACCTAGTTGTTCTATGCATAGGTTTCCGATGTATGTGGAAAGGAAGGAGTGAGCGCGTTGCAGGTTAACAAACAAATGATTAAAGGCAGTACCGAGACATTGATTCTGACCTTGCTTCAGGAACGACCATTGTACGGTTATGAATTAATTAAGGAACTACATCGTCAATCTGAGGGTGTGTTTAATCTGAAAGAGGGCACGTTATATCCTATTTTGCATGCCATGGAGATTGAAGGTTGGGTAGAGTCGTACTGGATGGAGGTCGAAGGCCGTAAACGGAAATATTATTCGATTCGTGACAAGGGGATGGAGGCCTTACAAAGTAAAAAAGCAGAGTGGAATTTGTTCCGTCGAGCTGTGGATCGGGTGCTTGGGGAAGGAGGCCTGACATGACGAATCGACATGAGCGAATTCAGCATTATCTTGATCACATGTGTGTTCAGGTTAAAGCTCGCGAAGTACATAACGACCTGCGTGATGAGTTGGGAAACCACATGGAAGAGATGATTTTGGATAAAGAACAAGAAGGTTATACAGAGGAAGAAGCAATTGCATATGCCATTGAACAGATGGGCGATCCTGCAGTAGTGGGCAAGAGTATGCACCGATTGCATCGTCATCGTATGCATTGGGCGCTGTTAACGGGAATTGCCAGTTTGCTAATAGTAAGCCTGCTGCTGATGTGGATTTATACGACAAATATCTCAGTTGAAAAGTTTCAGTTTTTGTATAAAAGTCATTTGCTCTACACTATTGTTGGTTTAGTGCTGATGGTGTTTTTGATGTATTTTGATTATCAAAAATGGAAAAAATCTGCCTGGTGGATCTATATTTTGTTAAGTGGAATGTTGTGGATTAATCCCCTGGTATCACCGTTTGATTATGGTGTACAACGGTTCTGGAGCATATTTGGGTTAACAATTGATCTTACGACGATATCCATGTGGGTATTGCCCCTTGCCATAGGTGCGATTATGATGGATAAGCTGCGTAATAAGTGCGATGTACAATCTGTCTCAACGTATATTCTTCTTGTGGCTTTGCCGTCTTTTAGCCTGTTTCAGGCTTCAGATTGGGTACGATTGTTTCCATTCGGAACGGCAACTATTATCTTGTTTGCCTGGATTACACGAAAATGGTTTTATACGTTCGTGGGTGCTGCAATTACGGGAAGTGTCACTATGATACAGTTGTTTTTGAATGGTGAATACAGGCGGTTTGAGAGACTCTCTGTTGTGTTGGATCTCCAGAATGATCCGCTAGGAAACGGTTACTATAACCAAACGATTATGAATATTCTTCATTCTGCCGGATGGTGGGGAAACGGTTCTGACACGTCTTTGGACCACTTTACAGGATTTTATATGGACTATCCCGGTGTAATGCTTATTGATGTATTTGGTTGGTTAGCAGGCATAATGCTGTTGCTTGGAATCGTATGGTTTCTTACTAGTATGCTGAAAATGCTACCTCGTGTACTCGATGAATTTGGTCGTATGATCGTGTTTAGTATTACAATGATGTTTGCATTGCAAATGCTTTACTCGCTGGCGATGACTACCGGAAAGGTTCCGATTGTCAGCGTTACTTTCCCTTTTATTGGATTTGGTTCTCATGTGATCTTAGAATACGCCATGGTGGGTTTACTGCTTGGAGTATATCGACGTAAAGATACTATTTCATTGAGAAGCAAACAGGGAGAGCCGATCACGACCATGTCAAAATAAAAAAAGATACGTGATCGGATGGTATAAGTCATATAATACGATGTTTAATCAGACTGATGTGCTCGTGCGTCAGAAGGAAACCAGATATGACGCAGGTTCACCCAGCCCTGGCTGTTGAAAGATAGACCACGCACCGAAGGCAGATAAGCCGTCTCTACCGGTTTTTCAGATAAATGGAACAGTAGGTTCTGGCTGACCAAAAATTGCTCAATGCGGTCTAATTCACGAGTTCGATCCGCAGCGATGGGAGAGGCGACGATGGTTTGCAAAATCTTATGAATCGCTATGCGAGCAGAATCTTCCAAATGCTCAGACAACGTGGAGTAGAGATCATACCTGCGCAGTTCTTCGTCCCTGTCCCGAATGAGCGAGAAGAGAATCAGATCAGATTCCAACCGCAGATTTCCTTTGAACTGCTCCATTGTAGCGGTACGGACGGTACAAGAGAAACCGCACTGCTCCAGTATGGACGCCAGATGTTGGGCATCCCTGCGATATTGTGGAATGGTTGCAATGTGCAGGGAGATGGGACTGGAGGATACGGAACTTATCGATATATCGCTAAATCCCTCCGAGTGGGCCTGGACTTTCTTGGTATTCACCGTACTAAAATCAGACACAACGACCTCAGAGTCTTCTGCAGTTCCATCATCTCTATACATTCCAGCAAGGCATAACTGAAGGTGTGCTCTTACTTCCGGATCGTTTAACGGTCCGGCTTTTTGCGTATTACACGTGAGCAATTTATGAACCATCACCCCTGCACTAATCTGTGTCCAGTCTGCACCCGTAGACGAAGACGGATTATGAACAAGATGAAAGAACGGAGTTTCGATATCTTGGCTATCGTCCATTTTGGCCGAGGCACTCCACGGAATTTGCAGGATATCTACCCGGTCCATATGTGCTCTACCCTGAAAATACGATGAAAAGGCTTCAAGTCTGCACAAGTGATCATCCCAGGCAGTGACCTTGAACGGCCCCGTCCCGACAGGTTTTTGCATCCCATGCACATCACCGGAATGCTTCATCTTCTGTTCGTGTGTTCCGGGTGAGGGTACAATCGCCGCACGACTTGTTGTCAGGAAGGACAAAAACAATTCATGAGGATTTTTAAGCTGGAAACACACGGTTAAGGAATCGACCGCTTCAATAGATAGAATCTGTTTGCTTACATCACGGTACAGTGTCCGGCGATCTGTAGATTGCAGCCGTTCAAACGTATGCACAATATCATGGGCCGTCAGCATCTGACCATCGTGAAATGTAATACCTTTTCGCAAATAAAAGATCCAGGTCTTTCGGTCTGCACTGACATCCCAGGTATGAGCCAGACAGGGAAGAATCTCTCCTTGTTCACCCCGCTGAACTAACCCGTCAAAGACATGGCTGGTAACAAAGGATTCAGCCAATAGATTAATGTACAGCGGATCAAGCGCATGAAGCTGTTGGCGCAGAGGCAATCGAAGCGTATCAATCTGCTCATTATTGGTGCCGGCTTCTGTATGATGTCCCGAATACCCGAGCAACCACTGGTTTAGATGATCCTGCATGATTGTTGAACTGGAGAATGCGCTCACCTGCTCTGCAGCTTCCTGCAACTCCCGGCGATTCATGGCCTGCATCATATATTCTGCGGCGATTTGATCAGCCGGAACAAGCAAGGTCAGTGAAGAACGCCGACCCCGGCCACGCTGGGAAACCCAACGAATCCAATCATGGGTAACCATCTTTTTGACAATCGTTAACGTATTGCGGTGCGTACAATTTAGCAACTCAGCGAGATCGGCGAGTGTAAGTTCATGTTCTGTATGGTGGCCGTAATGACGATGCAACAGCAGATATTGCTGATGTAATTTCAAGTGTTGATTCCCTCCTGGAGGTGAACTCTGACGTATTCCTCTAAAATAAGAAGTTTTGTCGATTTTAATTTCTATTTATATTCCTATTTTATCATCTAGAATATAGCATAGAAAGGTTAATGGAGGTTTTTCCCATGATTGATAAAATAATGGCTTCACCGCAACGCGCTCTAATCACGCTACTGTCCGCATGGATGCTGGCAATCATTCATCAGTATTTATTCTATGGTAATGAGATTGGCGTATCGTATCCTATTTTTGTAATTCTCTTTTATGTGTTCATGTATCTGTTTGCACGGGACCGCATGAGGTCTTTCAAGTTCATTGATGCTTTTGTAGCGGCTGTAGTGCTATTGTTGTCGCTAACGTTCCTGTTATACGATAATGAACTGCTGTATGTTCTTAATTTTCTGGTTGTACCCGGCGTAGTTATCTTACATATGACGTATCTGATGGGCAGAAAACAGAAGCAGTGGTGGGAGATTGGTTTGATTGGTACGGCTATTGACCACTTGCTGCCTCAAGCCATACGTCATTGGGGGACTGTTGCTGCCACTGCTGTGAGAGCAGGCGGGCGTGGCATGGGCAAATCCCAGAAAACAGTTGTGTTCAAAGTGCTCATTGGTCTTGTGGCGTCCTTGCCTATCCTCATTGTAGTCGTTGCATTACTATCCTCCGCTGACGGGGTCTTTGATCAGTATTTAGCCGGTTTTCCGGAGTGGCTGAATCAATTGGCTTTTACTCCAGGGATACCAAGAATCATCTGGATTGTCATTGTGGGTGTATTGCTGTTCGGTTATGTATGGGGATTTGTACAGCCAATGCAATATGAGGCAGAGAAGAGAGAGAACGCACATTGGAAAAATGGAGCTGCATCCACGGTTGATAAGCGTGACCACACCTATATATTCTCTCCTGTGGACCCGGCCACTGAAGGTAAGGTTACGAATAAGATTACACCCGAGCCCGAACGCACTCCAGTTCAGCGGGAACCATTCAGATTGGACCCCATCGTTGTAGGGACGATGCTGGTTGTCATTAACTGTGTGTACGTTTTGTTTGTACTTGTACAGTTTTCGTATCTGTTTGGTGCAGGAGAGGGGCATCTTCCGGTAGATCTGTCTTACGCAGACTATGCGAGAAGTGGATTCGCAGAGTTAATTCTCGTCACAGGTATTAACTTCTTTATTCTTATTGTTGCTTTGCAGTATACCCGTTCGAGTGGCAAAGCGGGTTCCATCGTGCATCAGGTATTGCTCCTGATTCTGGTCAGTTGTTCAGCAATTATGTTGTATTCCGCGTTTATGCGCCTAAATCTTTATGAGCAGGCATATGGATATACGTACATCCGCTTCCTGGTACACGCATTTATGATCTTCCTTGCACTCCTGTTGCTGATTGCTGGCCTTCGTATACGGTACACGTCAATACCGCTGATTCGCTGGTATATTGTGCTGGCGCTCACAGCTTATGTTGCAGTCAACTATGTGGGCATGGATAAAAGGATTGCCGAGCTGAATATTGAACGTTATCATCAGACTGGCAATATTGATGCAACCTATCTGGCGAGTCTACCGGCAGATGCAGTTCCGTTACTTCGAGAGTTTGCTCAGGAGGAGTATCCGGATCTCAAGAGGGAAATGCTGGAACGTCAAGCATATCTGGATATGGATACATCAGATCGCTCATGGCCTTCTTATAACGTGGCAAGACACCGAGCTGAGCAAGAGTTGTCCAAATTGAGAACGGAATAGCTGAAGAGTATTTGTTTTCACGTACGGATTTATGCAAAAACAATATGTAAGTGTTATAATATAAAAACTAACCTATAAAGGGGGTGAATCCCTTGTTTGAACTGCAGGAGTTATTACCATATTTATTCTCGATTGGACTCATCTTCACCGTCAGTTATGCCTATATTGCCCATCTTCATTGTGGCATGACAGAGTACTGGATGGAAGGTGGCGCCGGTGGTGGACTTGAACCTGTTCTTCCTGCCCTGTGTTTGGACAGACAGCATAGACAGGAAGACTGGAGCCGCATGATTAGACGAAGAGAAGCGCCCGATGAAGATGAACCAGATTGTCATTCCTCGTTGAACGATTGGTCAACAAATCAACGAGGAGGATATATATGGAACATAAGACTAACAAGGGATTCACTTTTACTTCGGGCAAGGGACGGATCTATGGCCTGATTTTCATTTTGTTTGCAGTCATGCTGCTTGCCGGATGCAGCAACAACGTGTCGGAGATTACTTCATCGACACCGGGATTTTTTAATCACTACATTGTATTTCCACTGTCGTATCTGATTCAGCATATTGCCACGATATTTAACGGAAGCTACGGGGTCGCGATTATCGTGATTACGCTGGTCATTCGTTTAGCACTGTTGCCATTGATGATGCGTCAAGCCAAGTCCCAGCAGGGAACACGAGTCATCATGAACGCCATGAAACCTGAAATGGATGCGCTCAAGAAAAAATATGAAGGCAAAAATGACCCTGCTGATAAGCAAAAGCTGTCTCAGGAAACGATGGAGCTATACAAGAAACATAAGTTCAATCCGCTGAACATTGGTTGCTTGCCAATGCTCATTCAGTTGCCTATCCTGTCCGGTATTTACACAGCCATCCGACTTACACCGGAGTTGTCCTCCCACTCGTTCCTGTGGTTCAAACTGGGAGCGCCGGACTATGTACTCGCTGTGGTGGTCGCGGTCATATATCTGATTCAAGCCAAGGTATCACAAGCCAATATGGCGCCTGAGCAGCGAAAACAGTTCGCCATTATGGGATATCTCTCCCCATTGATGATGGCATTCTTTTCTCTTACAGCTCCGGCAGCGATGCCGCTCTACTGGACGGTTGGGGGGTCATTCCTGGTACTACAGACGTTATTATTCCGTAAAATGTACCCGGTGGAACATCCACAGGAGCCAGTGGTTGTGGAAGTGAGTAAGAAAAAGAATAAAAAATCTACCTCATCCAAACCTTCTCGGAAACCTGCAAAGTCTTAATAAACTTGGTCCCAGTTGGCTGCGGAAACATGGTGATTACGGAACAGTGTTGAACACGAAAAACATAATGAAGAAGCCTGATCCATATGGATCAGGCTTTTTTTGTACTCTCAGGTGTTCCTTTTTAGTTTTTTTTACGAAAGCGGATGAAAAGCATAACGTCTACAGCCTGTTCCCCAATATCACTTAATGATGATATACTTACCTGATCAGATATGATATTGATAATCAATATCAATTATTGAGTGATGTATACATTGGAAAAAGTGAAACGAGGAGCGCGGATAGATGCAAGAGGAAGAAGCAAGACAGGGATTTACACCGGAGATGATTGATATGATGGCCAGTATCTGGACACGTTCGATCATTACATTAATAGATGTACGCTTTCAGAATGTAGCGTCACAATACCCGTTGGAGCAATATAAAATGCCTAGTAGCATGTTTATCTATGCATATGGGGGAGAAGCGCAAATCCAACTGAATGAAACCACATTTGCAATGGAACGTTTTGGCTTAGTTCACGGTGGGAAGGGGAGCCTGCTCAGTATTACGCCTAAAGAGGAGATTGTGAATACCTTTATGGTTTTCTATAGAGCAGAATCACCTCTCTTTTTCAAGAAACACCTGCAGCAATTACTGGAGCAAGTCAATCCATTTGTTCAACAGTTTGGTTATACGCCAAGTAATCCCATCTTGCTACGCGATTGGTTCCAACGGATGATGAATGGCTGGAAACGTGGCAAAGCGATGGATCAGCTACAGGCGAAAAGTTTTCTATATCAATTGATTCATGAGGTGTATAGGGATTTGGAGGGTGGTGAGATTCGGTATCTCCAGCCAGATCCAGCCTGTTCTGCCAAGATATATCTCGATAAACATTACAGGGAGCCGATTATGTTTCAACAAATTGCCGATATGTTTGGGATCAGTGGTGGACAATTGACGCGGTTGTTCAAAAAAAGGGAAGGGATGAACTTACAGGAGTATCTCATTCAGAGGAGGATTGAAGCTGCCTGTCATGACTTGAAACATACAGAAGCGACAGTTAAAGAAATCGCATCTGGAGCTGGTTTCACAGATGAGAAAAACCTGTTCCGCATGTTTAAGAAGCATTATAAGATGACACCAAGTGATTATCGGAAAATAAACGCACTATCCATGCAGGTTGATGGTATTGATAATGATTCTCACCTCCCTTACGATGAGAGGGAACTAGCGAGTCTAGTCAAGTCTTATAGAGATGGGGAATCAACGATGTTTGGATCATTAAGAAGTAAAGAAATGATTTTGGCGGCGGCGATAAGCATGATGCTCTTATTGACAGCATGTACGTCAGGGACGCCAGCGAATAATGGGGGAACGGCGAATACAACACCTGCACAGACACAGCAGACGACACAACAGGAAGGGGCGGAGACAAAAGCTTCGGAAGCAGTCTCGCAGACCAGAACGATAACCACAGTTAAGGGTGATGTTGAGGTACCTAACAACCCTCAGCGAGTTGTAGTCGATTATTTGGTTGGTGATGTGGTAGCCCTAGGTGTAACTCCTTTAGGTGTGGCTAGAGCTGCACGGGGAGAGACAGAGCCTGTTTATGCTAACCAGATTACAGACTCCATAAAAGTAGCCATGGAGCCGGAAGATATCATGACGCTTGAGCCTGATCTTATCATTTTGGCATGGAGTGATGAGTCGTATGATGATTTATCCAAAATTGCCCCGACCATTTATGTTCCCTATGGTGATATGACTACAGAAGAGCGGATACAATTTATTAGCGATGTTTTGAACAAACAGGAAGAGGCTAAGGCTGTTTTGAATGCTTATACCGGAAAAATTGAAGAAGCAAAGCTAGCTTTTCAGAATGCGGGCCTATCCGATGTAACGATTACGGTTGGAGAATTCAGTGATAAAAGTAACTACATAGCTGGAGCCAAGCATGCCGTTGGCGAGCTTGTTTACGATGAACTTCAATTGCAGGCACCTTCAAAAGTCCAAACGGATATTATCGACGCAGATAAATATTGGGGCGATGTCTCCATGGAAGTATTACCCGCTTACTCTGGGGATTATATGATCTTCTTAGGAGATGGAAACGTTGCTTCTGATAATGCTGTGTGGAATGCCATACCTGCTGTGCAACATGATCGGATCGTAAAGGTGGATTCTTCGCTATCTTGGTCCACCGACGTAATGACTTCCAGTGCATTGATTGATTATATTGTTAGTCAATTGCTAGCATTAGCTAAATAAGAGTTAGAACGATATTTTAATTGAACACTCCAAATTTTCAAACATGACCAATCGAATATATGGACGTTAATATCCATATTCGTTTGGATTGTCAATAGGTGATGAAAGGGAAACGAGATGAAAAGCAAGCCTGAACAAAAACGCCGTGGGGCGATGAACTTCACCATGTACATGGTAGTAGGGCTTGGATTAACGGTTCTCATGTCGGCGGCATCGATTATGTTTGGTGCTGCTGATATGAGGTTAGCAACGGTATGGGAGGCTATTTTCCGATTTGATCCAATGCGCACTGAACATCAAATTATCCAAACCATGCGTCTTCCGCGTACCGTAGCCGATCTGATCGTTGGCTGCAGCCTTGCGGTATGTGGCGCTATCATGCAGGGGACAACGCGCAATCCGCTGGCCGACTCCGGGCTCATGGGGATTAGCTCTGGCGCAGCATTTGCAATTGCACTTTGCCTGGCCTTTCTGCCGGGTTATTCGTATTGGCAGATGATGTTGTTCGCCTGTCTGGGAGCAGCGATCGCCACCGGTATGACTTACTTTACCGCGTCACTGGGCAATCGCGGAATGACTCCACAGCGGCTTGTACTGGCAGGTCTATCTATTTCAATGTTGTTTGGCGCACTCAGTCAGTATTTGGCGATCAATTATAACCTGGGCCGAGCATTGACATTCTGGACGGCGGGTAGTACAGCGGGTGTCAAATGGGGAGAATTGCTGATAATCTCACCGCTCTTTGTTGGTGGTATACTGCTGGCACTGGCCTTATCCCCTTCCGTTACATTGCTCAGTTTGGGAGATGATGTGGCAAGTGGACTCGGCATTCGTAGCGGACTGGTCAAGATTTTGTCGACAATTATTGTACTCGTGCTGACTGGATTGGCTGTTGTTGTGGTTGGCCCGGTCGGTTTTGTGGGTCTGATTACACCGCATATTGTGCGATATATGGTAGGTGTCGACTATCGATACATTATTCCGGCAGCGGCAATATATGGTGCGTTGCTGACCGTATCGGCCGATTTGGCTGGACGCTTGATCAATAAACCGTTCGAAACGCCGATTGCCATTATATTTTCTATCATTGGTGTGCCGTATTTTCTCTTCTTGGCTCGAAGACAAAGGAGGGAATACGAATGACCAAGCGGCGTTATACGGTGAAACGAGGCATTATCATCAATGTAGTGCTTATGGTGCTTATCCTTGTTTTTGCTATCATTAGCATGAATTCTGGCAAGATGAATCTTTCACCGCTAGAAGTGCTGAACGTTCTCGTGGGAAACGGTACCGATAAGCAAAATCTGATTGTGTTTGACTTTCGTTTGCCACGAATTGTACTTTCGATCTTGGTAGGTCTGGGAATGGGAGCGGCGGGGGTCGTGATGCAGAGTTTGCTGCGCAATGACATGGCTAGTCCGGGAACACTGGGAATTAGTTCGGGATCGGGCTTGTTTGTCCTGTTCTTTGTTGTATTCATTGCACCAACAGGGAAGAGTTCCTTCATTGCTCTGCCTCTGTTGGCTTTTGTTGGCGGACTATTGGCGGCGGGATTGATCTTCTTATTATCGTATCGCCGCGGACGAGATATCTCACCAATCGGTTTAATCTTGACCGGGGTCGCGCTAGGAAGCGGGTATGGGGCGCTGACGACTTTCTTGACACTCAAGCTGGATGATTCGCAGATGAACTTCATGCTGTATTGGCTCGCGGGGAGCCTATGGGGAGATGATTGGGGCTATATTTCCATACTGACACCATGGGTCTTGATCTTACTCGGCTATATTTTTTACAAGGCTCGCATACTGAATGCCCTCCATCTAGGCAATCAGACAGCACAGGGGCTTGGTGTTTCCGTGAAGCGGCAGTTCTTGGGGTTGTCAATCGCTGCTGTTGCTTTATCCTCTGGCAGTGTAGCTGTGGGGGGAAGCTTCTTTTTCGTTGGCTTGATCGCTCCGCATATGGCCAGAAAACTGGTCGGTCCCGATCACAAATTACTCATTCCGGCTGCCAGCTTGGCCGGGGGTCTAGTCGTGGTGGTGGCTGACACGATTACGCGCACGGTTAGCCTGGTAGGAGATGTGCCGACAGGAATCGTCATTACAGTTATTAGTGTTCCATATTTTCTTTATTTATTAGCGAAAACCAAATAACACAATCAATGAAATGGTCTGGATATTTTGTGGCAAACGGCTCGGTAGAACTGCACGCTGCGTTTAAAAGCAGAATGCAAAATATGAAGTTCAATGACTGAAGCTAGCCTGCATTACCGCTATGTTTATCCATAAATAGCATATAAAAAAGGATGCCATTACGAGGATATCGTATTGGCATCTTTTGATTTTTTCTCATTATTTGATAGTCAAATTGATTACTGGGAAATTTCATCAGGATTTATATCGCAGGTTCATCCGACAGCTGGAAACGGGAAACGAAATACCAGATGAGCTCGCGACGTGAGGATACCTTGGTTTTGGCGAAAATGGATTTTAAATGATCCTGAACCGTGTATACAGAAATATGCATCGCGGCAGCAATCTCTTTGGAAGAATAGCTGCGCAGCACATATCCGAGCAGTTCCCGCTCTCGACTGGATAATCCGTGGCTTTCGGCGAGCAAGGGCAGCAAATCCTGTGGCATCGCCTGCTCCAAACGGATAGCAATCTGATCCGGTCCCGTAAGCTGTTGCATGAGACTGGCATGAAGTAGGAGGTAACGGCCATCCGGAAGTTGGATACAAACTTTGGAGGGTGGATCGGTTGCAATCTGAGTACCCACGACCAGTTCTGCCCGATTCTTGCGCTGCAAGTGGGAACTCACTGCACGTACCGGACGGGGCAACACATCCGGCCCTACATGTTCCAGCATACGTAATTGGGACAGCCAATATTGAGCGGAGGCGTTCAGGGATAAGAGCTGGAACGTGTCTGAGGTGATCAAAATTCCGGGTTCCTCGGGACTTTCACTCGTGATCTCATCGATCAGTGTCAGGCTCGTGGACCGCAGCATCGATGCAATAGAAGCGGTCCAGGACTGAATCATCATCCGCTCCTCTTCTGTAAAGACAGCACTTTCTGTCTTACGATATAGGGTCAGATATCCCCAGCAAGCGTCTCCACTGACCAATACAGCACGTAGTTCATCACCAAACCCCGCTGGCTGAAGAATGTTGATATAACGTGGGCTTTGTTCAAGCTGTGAGTTCATGGACGTATGAAGTGTAGCTGTATGCTCACCGCTGCGAATTAATTCAGCGTATTTATGTATATCTTCTTCCATGTATTCATTGATGAATAACCGATCATGAATGGCCTCAATGCCATCTTCTGTCACGGCTCCTGTGGAGAGAAGAGTCAGAGGATCAACGGTAGTGAAACAGTATGCATCGTAAGGTATAACCGTATGGATCTGCTTGAGAACAGCTTCCCGATAGGTATGTGAGGTCCAGGTTCCTTTTTCAAGAGAAGTGATAAGTCTGTGGTTCCGATCAATACGTGATGTCAACAAGATTACTCCTCTCTCTGTGCGCATATCCCAATGTTCTGGGATTGTAGGCTCGCCGTATCCTTCTATAATGAAATTAGACGAACAACGAGTCAAGTCTAACTTCAATTCAAGAGGAGTGCAGTGTCCATGAATCACAATCCATCACCGATGAGCTGGGAAACAGCAGATGTTCATCGTTACGAACAATCGATAGCCCTGAAAATTCCGGGTTATTCTCATATGCATGATCTAATGGAACGGCTGCTTGCAGCATCTTTTGCGGATAACAACGATATTAATATACTTATAGCCGGAGCGGGAGGGGGAAAAGAGATTGCTCTGCTTGGCTTACGCCATACGGAGTGGACATTGACTGGTGTTGATCCTTCACTGCCCATGCTGCAACTTGCTGAGAAACGAGTCGCGGAAGCAGGCATCGGTTCCAGAGTGAAGCTGCAGCCTGTCACGGTTGAAGAATTGCCGGAGGATATCGTATATGATGGGGCGACAAGCATGCTCATGATACATTTCCTTCAGGGGAGGGAGGCCAAGAGAACGTTTCTTACCAGTCTTGCAGCGAGACTTAAACCGGGTGCACCACTGATCATTGCGGCTGTAAATGCCGATCTTTGTTCACCTGCACATCCAATCATGATGCAAGCTTGGAAGGATCACATGTTGAGTGTGGGCGTCCTTCCTGAAGAGTGGGAGCGTTTTGCTGCTTCCTTGGGCCGTGAATCCGATCCCATATCCTCTGAAGAGATGACTCAGCTACTGACCGAATGCGGTTTCTCACATATTACACGATACTTCGGGGCGTTCTGGGTGGAGGGGTATTATGCAATTCGAAACTAACGTGAAGCCTATGAAAGATCAGATCTGGGTGATTGGCGGTTATGGTCAAGTGGGGCAGATGATATGTACTCAACTGGGGAAATTGTTCCCGGGTAAAGTATGGGCTGCGGGTACACGCATGAACCGTGCGGAGGAATTCAGCAGGTCTACAGGTGGTGCTGTGCTACCACTTCAACTGGATGTAACACGACCTGTAGAGCCATCCATGTTAAGGCCTGTGAAACTGGTCATCATGTGTGTGGATCAGAGCGATACCCGTTTTGTTGAAGCCTGCGCACAAGCCGGAACCGACTATATTGATATTTCTGCAAAATATGATTTTCTCGCCCAGGTGGAACAACTGCACACCAAAATGCAACGTTCCCAATCGACCGCGATCCTCAGCGTTGGATTATCACCCGGAGTGACTAATTTGCTTGTGCGCGAAGCGACCATGCATATGGATCAGGTGGAGGAAGCAGACATTACCGTAATGCTGGGACTTGGAGAGAAGCACGGAAAAGCTGCCGTGGAGTGGACCGTTGATCAGATGAATGCCACTTACCAAGTGATGAAAAAGGGCAAACCTGCTGAGGTACAAAGTTTCGGAGATGGCAAACGTATTGATTTTGGAGCAAAACTAGGGCAGCGGAAGGCCTATCGATTTAACTTCTCGGATCAGCATGTGGTTGCCCGGACGTTACGTATTCCAACCGTATCTACCAGACTCTGTCTGGACTCCCGCTGGATCACAGGATCCATGGCACTCTCCAAACGTGCAGGGTTGTTTTCGTTACTGCGTATCCCGTCTATTCGGAATGGAACGGTTAAGGCATTTGGCCTTATTCCTGGGGGAGAGCCGATGTATGCGGTCAAGGTTGATGCCGCAGGATGGGAAAATGGTGAGCAAATCCGCGTCGAACAACTACTGGCCGGCGCAAAGGAAGCAGATGCAACAGCAGCGGTAGCTGCAGCCGTGGCAGAACGTGTGTATAAAACAGAGTTGCCTCATGGTGTGTTTCATATTGAACAGTGTCTCTCTTTGCAGGACATTCAGGATGCACTTCATACGCCACTAAAGGTGACGACCAAGATCACCTAGTTTCATGTTCTTTTGCTGAGAACCTCCGATCTGCTATGATGGAACAATAATCATGGCATGAATGGAGGGAGTTCATGAACTGCGTTGCTGTATTACCTTATTACAAAGTACAGAGAGAAGTGACGGGTCTCGCCCAGCAGATTGAGATGAATGCCCGTTCCATGATTCTGTATTCAGATAAAATCGTAACCAAATACCGCGAATTCAACATTACGGAAGTGTTCGACATGTCGTTTCGCCGTATGGGTGATGAAGGTGGATTTTTCTATCTGCACACAAGCACAGGAGTATATCCATATATGGTCGAAATCGACCCCAAACCCTTTATACAAAGTTTCAGAAAGATGACGATTCAAAAATTAAAATGACTTGACCTTGCCGTTACGTGAAGGCTTACCCTCGGATATGGAAAGAACCATAACCAATCCAGAGGAGCCGTGAATGTAATGAGTATACTGATTCAGCAAGCTACAATCCTAACGATGAAAGATGCCTATGCCCCCTTCACGGGGGATATTCGTGTTGAGGGAGATCGCATTACGCAGATTGCTGAACACATTTTGCCTCAACCGCAAGATGAGATTATCGATGGCCGCAATAAGATCGCCATGCCGGGTCTGATTAATGCCCATCAACATACACCAATGAGCCTGCTTCGGGGATTCTCGGATGATCTGAAGCTGATGGACTGGCTCGAACGCAAAATGTTGCCTGCCGAAGCGAGGATGAACCCGGAAGACATCTATTGGGGGGCCAAGTTATCCATCGCCGAGATGATCCGTTCGGGTACCACTGCGTTTGCGGATATGTACATTCATATGAATGAGATTGCAGAAGCAGTTAAGCAAACGGGTATGCGGGCATCGCTTACACGTGGGATGGTATTCATGGAGGATGATGGGGGACGCAGGTTGCAGGAGGCGATCGATCTTGTACAACGCTGGTCTGGAGCGGCTGAGGGACGGATTACAACGATGTATGGACCCCACTCACCGTACACTTGTCCCGTGGAGCCGCTTCGTGAAGTCATTGCTCTGGCTGTCAGGGAGGATATTCCTCTGCATATTCATCTGGCTGAGACAAAGGAAGAAGTTGTGAAGATTCGTGAGCGCTATGGTTTGACACCGACAGAGTATCTGGAAGAGGCGGGGATGTTCGAACAGGCACATGTACTGCTTGCGCATGGTGTACACCTCAATCGCAGGGACATCGGCAGATTGAAGGGCATGCGCGGCGGTGTAGCACACAATCCGGTCAGCAATCTGAAGTTGGGGTGTGGAATTGCTCCAATTACCGAGATGTTGGCCCAGGGAATTAACGTGGGCATCGGAACGGATGGAGCGGGAAGTGCCACAACCGTGGATATGTTCGAGGAGATCAAAGCTGCCACCTGGCTGCAAAAGCTGGACTATGGCGATCCCACTCGCTTGCCAGCCAAGGACATACTAAGCATGGCTACACGCGGAAGTGCTAGTCTGCTAGGTCTACAGGATGAAATGGGTGTGCTTGAGGTGGGGCGCAAAGCTGATCTGATCCTGATTGATCTGGCGAAACCACATCTTCAACCGGTACATGAGGTAGAATCGTTACTGGCTTACAGCGTAAATGGAGCGGACGTGGACACCACGATTGTGAATGGTCAGATTCTCATGCGAGGCAGGAAACTGCTGACGATTGATGAGGATGAACTCTACCGTGAGGTAAAGGTTAGAGCAAAAAGAATTGTTGAGGGAATTTAATTTTTAGTGAATTTGATCCAAACTGGAAAAATATTTGTACTCAAAACGCTATGGAGGCTTACTCCATGGCGTTTTTTGTCGAATTATAACTGGTAATAGGTCCATGGTCCTGTTCAGAATTGGTTCAGAATGGGTCGTTATACTGAGCATGTAGTTGTTCAAATTTGAAATGTATACGAGGAGGAACATGAATTGAAGGGGAAACAAAACAAAAAACGGCTTAAGCCGATATTGAAAAAAAGCATGTTGACTGCGCTCGGATTGGGCATTGCATTGCCTATAGGTGGAACGCTCCCACAGGCTAACGCAGGAGCCATTGGTCCGGAAATAACCATTTCACGACCTGTGCTCAACGAGGATATTCGATGGTTGAATCGTTCATCGGAAGATTCAAATCAGCATTCTCTCGTGTCGTATACACCAATCGAGGCACTGGATAAGACTGTTATCATTGATTTAAATACGCATTTTCCACTCAATGCATACGATTCGGTAGGCGCCAGTTCAGATGATGATAGTGTGGCTCGCGTATACGTAAACAATGAAAATAAATTGGTAATCATTCCCTATAAATGGGGTAAGATCAACATTGAATTGAAAGCCAATTATACTTTATCCGGTGAACCTGTTAAGGATAATTTCGAACTTTATATTAGTAAACAAGGTGATGTGAATAATGATGGCAAAGTGAATTCTGCGGATGCAGCAGCGCTATTGAAACATCTTCGTAACGAATTCAACCGTCGCTCCTATACTGCTGTTGAGATGAATCGGATGGATGTCAACCGTGACGGTGAAGTTTTTTGGTCTGATCCTCAGGCTTTGCTGGAAGGCTATGCCGTTACAGAGCTTGGTGCCAAGGATAACCGTTATGTATTGACATTCAAGCAAGTGGACGATGCGCCTTATGCATTGAATGCTCAACTAATCGGTGAGATGAAGACCGGAGTCAAGATAACCAGTACAGTCGAATACTTTGACGCAGATGGTGATTACCCTAATACGACGCTGTATCAATGGTACCAAGGTTCGGATGCAACGGGAGAAGGTAAGACAGAGATCGCGGAAGCAACAAGCTCTGAGTACACTATTACTACGAGCGACTTGGGAAAATACCTTTTCCTTGAAATCACACCTCAATCTACTTCCGACGAGCAATTCCGAGGAAGAACAGTAACAATTGTTGGCAAACAAGCTGTTGAAGGACCTCCACCACCCCCTTGATCTTAAGTAGGGGATAAAAATCTCGTTCATCAGTGCATCTATTAAAGAATAAAGACTATGGAGGTTATTACATGTTTCAACCGAAAAAGAAACGTCCAAGAATCAGAAAAACAATGTCAGGTTTGATCGCACTGGCGTTACTCTCGTCACTCGTATTGCCGAGTGTAGCAGGGGCGGAGCCGATGGAACCATCACAGGTACAGTTTACGGATGTCAGCGTACAGGCTGGACAGAGCGTGCATGTTCCTGTGACGTTAAAACAACCGCATTATGCGGCAGTTACCGCTTATAATATGCAGATTGATTATGATTCGTCTGCACTGGAGATCGTACGTATCACGCCTAAATATGTGGGCGGCAATTTACCATCCATAGTGGAAAACAATGAAGAAAACTTCCATTATAAGATTGATAATGAAGCTGGCTGGGTGCGGATCATCTGGGCTGATTTTACTGCAGGCGAACATCCAGTACCTGTGGAGCAACAACTGTTTGATATTGAGGTCAAAGCCAAAAATAATGCGGCTCCAGGAACGAAAAAACTCACGGTTAATAGGGAAGATGCAGAGCACTGGAGTTTCACAAACGTAGATTATGAAAATTATACTGAATTGTCTGGTGGAACAATCACAATTACAGCAGCAAACTCAGGTGGCGACAATTCTGGTTCGACACCTACACCGAATCCTGGTAACTCTTCGGGTGGAGGAGGTAGTGTATCACCAACCTCCCCTGTCGTTACCCCAGTTCCATCGACTCCGGCGGTAACTAAAGGTGTAGACATCTATGTGAACGGACAGAAACAGGAACAATCTGCGACAGCTACCACATCAACGGTAAACAATCAGGTTACCACCACGATTCACGTGGATAATGACAAAGTCATCAATCAGATTGGTAGTGGACTAAGAACGCTTCTGCTGCCGATTACAGGTACAGGTAAGGGCGCGGTCGTTGGTGAACTGAACGGCAAGCTGGTCAAAACAATGGAAGGAAGTAATGCCGAAGTTGTCATTCAGACTGACAGTGGTACATACACCCTCCCAGCTAACCAGATTCAGGTGGATCAGATTCATAACCAATTTGGAGGAACGACTCCACTCGAAGATATCACAATTCAGATCGCCATTGCGCCTAGTGCTGCATCCAAACAAACAGCCATTCAGGCGGCAGCGGACAAATTGGAGAACACTACAGTGATCGCAGCTCCGGTTGATTTTGAAGTGAAAGCGATTTGGAATGGACAGCAGGTTAATGTGGATCGTTTCAACTCATATGTAGAGCGCTCCATTACATTGCCAGAGGGTGTCGATGGTTCAAAGATCACGACAGGAGTTGTACTTCAGCCAGATGGCAGCCTTCTGCATGTACCAACCAAGGTTATCAAAGGTAATGGACAAGATTCTGCTATTATTAACAGCTTGACGAACAGCACTTATGCTCTGATCTATCATCCGGCAACATTCAGTGATGTAACGAACCACTGGAGTCGTGATGACGTACAGGATCTGGCATCCCGTCTGATCGTACAAGGTACTGGTGAGAACGTGTTTGCGCCAGACCGGAGTATTACGCGAGCAGAGTTTACGGCTGTTCTGTTAAGAGGTTTGGGGCTGCACGCACCGCGCAGTACAGAAGCGGCATCGTTCACAGATGTGAATACAGGCAGCTGGTATGAGGATGAGGTTCAGACGGCTGTGTCCTACGGCCTGATCTCAGGTTATGCTGACGACAGCTTCCGTCCGAACAGCGAAATTTCTCGTGCTGAAGCGTTGACCATTGTGTCACGTGCGATGAAACTGGTCGGTCTGGCACAGGCCGATGCTTCAGAGACAACAAGTCTGCTGAGCACATACAGCGATAGCGCTAAAGTACAAGCATGGGCAGCAGAGCCGGTTGCATCGGCAATTAAACAAGAGCTGGTACAAGGTGCTGATGGCAAGCTGATGACAGATGCAGACATTAGTCGTGCACAATCTGCGGCAATTGTGAAAAGGCTGCTGGCAAAAGCCGGATTAATCTAATCAAATTTTGGACACCTACACTTACTTGGAATGATTTATTTCAAGCAAGCTGTAGGTGTTTTTTTTTGTATATAGTTCTTTTGAACAACCTCTATAGGTGCAATGGTCCAGTTCATTATCAGTTCACAATGATTTGTTACGATATGAAACATCAAATAGATAGATATTGTGCATGTTCAGGAGAGGAAGAGATCCATATGAAAATACTAGAAGTTAAAAATGTGAAGAAATCATACACCTTATATGGAAAAGAAAGAGTTCCGGTACTCCACGGTTTGAACTTAAGCTTTGAGACGGGGGAGTTTGTCTCCATCCTAGGCGAATCTGGCTGTGGTAAATCCACGCTGATGAATATCATCGGTGGCATGGACTCCGATTATGAAGGGGACGTCGTTGTTCGTGGCAAGAACTTAAGTGCCATGACAGAGAAGGAAATGGATGATTATCGGAAGAATAATATCGGCTTTGTCTTTCAAAATTTCAATCTGATCCCGCATTTGTCAGTCCTAGAAAATGTGACGATTGCAATGCAAATGACGGATACAAACGAGAAGGATCGGAACCAACGTGCCGTTGATATTTTGACAGAGGTTGGACTGAAAGATCATCTGAACAAACGTCCCAACCAATTATCCGGGGGACAGAAGCAACGGGTTTCCATCGCACGTGCGTTGTCCAACAATCCCGATATTATTTTGGCGGATGAACCAACCGGGGCTCTGGATAAGGAAAATGGAGATCAAATCCTCGCTTTGCTGGACAGTATAGCCAAAAAGGGAATGCTGGTGATTGCCGTAACTCACTCGCAGAAAGTCGCTGACTCGGGTACACGTATTGTGAAGGTTGAAGAGGGGCGCATTAGTGACGATATTGACCTGAAAGATCCTTCTACGGCTGTTTACGAGAGTGGTCAGGATTCTTCCCGGAGCCTGAGTTTGCTTGCTTCATTCAAGATGGCACTCAAAAATATGAAACTCAACGGCAAGCGTAATGTACTGGTAGCATTGGGGGGATCTATAGGTATATTAAGTGTACTCCTGATGCTCTCCTTGGGGAATGGTATAACGACTTATATGAATGACGAAATCAATTCAAGTATGGACCCTTTGCTCGTGGATATAACAAAGCCGAGTGAAGAAGCCAAGGATATGCAAGGCCCCGAGGCTTTGATGGCTGCGGGTGAACCGTTCACCGAAGCTGATATCGAGACGATCCGAAGTTTCCCTAATGTAGATCACGTAGAGACAATTACGACCATTACAGGCCAATCGACTATGGTGAATGAAAAACAAAGTGTGGGACTCACGCAATTAACAACGTTAACGGATGCTTTTGATCCAGCATTGATAACAACGGGTGTTCTGCCGGTAGAAAATGAGATGTTGTTACCCCTCGATACGGCGAAACAATTAAGCGGAAATGATCAAGCTGAAACCATGATCGGTAAGTCTGTGTTTCTATATATCAACGAGATGGATGGCAATAATAAACCGGTAACTTTGGAGAAAGAAGTAACGATCTCAGGTATCTATGAAGCCGCAGATCAACGATCTCCAATGCAACAATCCCCGGGATACATTTCATCAGGGACGCTAGAGCAAATGTATACGGACAAAGGAATAACAATCGGACCGATTCAGGTTAACGCCTATGCAACCGATATGAAATATGTAAATGATATCAATGAAGCTGCTGTTGATGCTGGCTTCGCAGGCTCCCAGATGGCCAAAGTTATGGAGAATATCACGACATATGTAAGTATGGCTTCCATTGTGCTCGCGGGTATTGCAGGCATTTCGTTGATCGTATCTGGTATTATGATATTGGTTGTACTCTATATTAGTGTCGTGGAACGGACAAAAGAGATCGGCATTCTTCGGGCCATTGGAGCTAGAAAGAAAGATATCAAGCGAATATTCTTCTCCGAATCTGCCTTATTAGGCGTATTTAGTGGTATTATTGCGGTGGTCTTTGCAGTGATCATTAGTTATGTATTAAATATTCTCCTGGACAATGCGTTTGGAGCCAAACTCATTAATCTCTCGGGATATTATATCTTGTTTGGTATCGTGGTAAGTACAGGAATTAGTATCGTGGCCGGTTTGATGCCATCATCAAAAGCGGCGAAGCTGGACCCGATGGAATCCTTGCGATACGAATAAAACCAATCGTGGAAAGGATAATGGCTACATGAACACAATTCTGGTGGTGGACGATGATTCCCATATCCGCAAATTAATCCGAATCTATCTTGAAAAGAATCAATTCTCCGTGCTGGAAGCACCAGACGGTCAAGAGGCGTTAGATATCCTCTCGCATACGAAAGTTGATCTGGCGATTGTGGATGTGATGATGCCGCGAATAGACGGCATTGAACTGACGGAAGATATTCGGTCTTATCTGGATATTCCAATCCTGATGGTGACTGCCAAGGGAGAATCCAAGGACAAAGTCAGAGGATTTAATGCCGGGTCAGACGATTACCTGGTTAAACCGTTTGATCCTGTGGAGTTAATCTTGCGTGTAAAATCGTTACTGAAACGATATAACAAAAGTTCATCAAACATGATTCAGATCACCGGTGTAACAATTGATTTGGGCAATCTGATGGTCATTGCGGACGGACAAACTATCGAATTAAAAAAGAAGGAATGTGAATTGTTATTTTCTCTGGCGAGTTCGCCAGGGAAAATATTCACACGTACACAGCTTATAGATGACATATGGGGCATCGACTACGAAGGAGATGAGCGTACGGTTGACGTACATATCAAACGGTTAAGGGAACGGCTTGAACCTGTACCTGAGCTAGTGATCTCAACGATAAGAGGACTTGGATATCGTCTGGAGCGGGCATGAAAATGTTTAGGAAAAGCCTGCGACTTCGCATCGTAGCTACTTTTATCGGGATTGTTCTGGTGAGTTTAATTCTCTCCTTTATGATAAATAACGGGTCCCAAGAAAAGACACCGAATCGTTTTATGGTTACTTTTGCTGAAGACCTCGCTACACTGATTAACCTGATCGATGATCCGGAAAAAGTGAAATCAAGCTTGGATATTTTTGCTCGCTACGGCTTGAATATCACTCCTGTGAATGAACAAAGTGAAGTGTTATCTTCCTTGCCAGAGGACAAAGTTCATTCGTTATTTGAGGAAGGTACAACCGATGCAATGTTTATGTCCAGTAAAGATGGAATTGCGACCATAGGTGTTCCCGGAACAACCGAGGGGATCGGCACATTTCTGATTCAAAGCGATTTCTCGTCTCTTTTTCATACATTGCGAAACACGCTCTTAACCTCACTGTTAACGGTTCTGGTGATTGGTAGTTTATTAATCCTGTTCATGTCCGGGTACATTGTGAAACCGATTAAGAGATTAACGGTTGCAGCGAAGGAGATGTCATCAGGTGATCTGTCGGTCCGCTTGAAACATAATAATCAGGATGAGTTTGGCGAACTGATGGAGAGCTTTAATCATATGGCCAGTGAGTTGCAAAAAATCGATTCGGTTCGTGATGACTTTGTCAGCAACGTCTCTCATGAAATGCAGTCTCCGCTCACTTCAATCAGGGGATTTACCAGAGCACTACAGGATGGTGTTATTCCATTAGAAGAGCAGAAAGAGCATTTGGATATTATCTATGAGGAAACGCTGCGCTTATCGAGGCTCAGTGATAATCTGCTTCGGCTAGCCTCGCTGGATTCAGAGCATCATCCGGTTCATTTCACCACGTTCCAGTTGGATGAACAATTAAGAAGGGCGATCTTACTGGCGGAGCCGCAGTGGGCGCAGAAGGATATACAGATCGAACTGGACTTGTTGCCCTGTGAAATCACAGTGGACAAAGATTTGTTTGATCAGGTCTGGCAGAATTTAATAAACAATGCGATCAAATACACCGGTCCACAAGGTACCATTCATGTCGAAATTGAGACGTCATCTTCATTTGTGAAGGTATTGATTAGAGATTCTGGACAAGGAATACCTGAGGAAGCACTCCCGTATATTTTTGATCGATTCTACATGGTGGATAAAGCGCGGAGCAGCTCGCTTCGAGGGAATGGATTGGGTTTGTCCATTGTGATTAAAATATTGAAATTGCATCAATGTACAATTGATGTGGAGAGCGAAATGGGTAAAGGCACACAGTTTATTGTCACGATTCCCAGATCAACCATTACACCTTAAGGCAAGTCAGAACAGAGAGAGTAGCAATATGGTAACAATTGGTTCCTGTGCGTTCAGGATTCAAATTGCTGCCATATTGCTTTTTTTGATATCTGTATTCGCGACAAAATTTCACATATAGTTTTGTTTAGCAGTGGATCATTTGATAAAATAGAAGAGACGTTATGTGAATCTATGAACTTAATTAATTTATCATACACAGAATGGAGCCATCCAATGAAATATCGCAATATGGAAGATTGTATTAACGATCTGGAGCAGCATGGTCATTTGATTCGGGTCAAAGAAGAGGTTGATCCGCATCTGGAGATGGCAGCGATCCATATGAAAGTGCACGAGGCTAAAGGCCCGGCGTTGTTATTCGAAAATGTAAAAGGCTCAAAGTTCCAGGCTGTATCCAATCTGTTCGGCACGGTGGAACGAAGCAAGTTCATGTTCCGTGGTACACTCGAAGGTGTACAACGGGTCATGGCTGTTCGTGACGATCCCATGAAGGCGCTTAAGACGCCATTGCAGCATGTCCGTACAGGTCTTGCTGCGTGGCAGGCGCTGCCAAAACAGAAATCTATAAGCCTGCCGGTGTCCGCGCAAGAGATTCAAATCTCTGACCTGCCCCTTATCAAACATTGGCCCATGGACGGCGGAGCATTTGTAACGTTGCCACAGGTGTATTCCGAAGATCCAGATAAGCCAGGCATCATGAATTCCAATCTGGGAATGTACCGGGTTCAACTGGATGGCAATGATTTTGAAATGAACAAGGAAATAGGGTTACACTATCAGATTCATCGCGGAATCGGTATACATCAAGCCAAAGCTGTCAAAAAGGGAGAACCGCTTAAAGTGAGTATTTTCATTGGTGGTCCACCTGCACATACACTTTCAGCGGTTATGCCTTTGCCTGAAGGACTAAGTGAGATGACATTTGCCGGTTTGCTCGCTGGACGTCGCTTCCGGTACAGTTACAAGGACGGATATTGCATCAGTAATGATGCTGATTTTGTCATCACAGGTGATATCTACCCAGGTGAGACAAAACCCGAAGGGCCGTTCGGTGATCATCTGGGTTATTACAGTCTGACACATGAATTCCCGTTAATGCGTGTGCATAAAGTTTATGCCAAACCTAATGCTATCTGGCCGTTTACGGTTGTTGGTCGTCCACCGCAAGAGGATACGGCGTTTGGCGATTTGATTCATGAGATTACTGGAGACGCGATCAAACAGGAGATTCCAGGCGTCAAAGAAGTGCATGCGGTTGATGCGGCAGGGGTCCATCCATTACTGTTTGCAATCGGCAGTGAACGTTACACGCCTTACCAGGCGGTGAAGCAACCGACAGAGTTGCTTACGATTGCCAATCGTATTTTGGGTACGGGTCAGCTCAGTTTGGCGAAGTACCTGTTCATTACCGCTGAGGATCAGCAGCCTTTAGACACCCATAAGGAAGTTGAATTCCTGACCTATATCTTGGAGCGTATGGATATGCAACGGGATATTCATTTCCACACCCATACAACGATTGATACTCTGGATTACTCGGGTACAGGGCTGAACAGCGGTAGCAAAGTTGTTTTTGCAGCGTATGGCGACAAGGTTCGGGATCTGTGCACGGAAGTTCCGGAGTCTTTGAAGAACATTCGTGGTTATGAGAATCCGCAGCTCATCATGCCGGGTATCGTTTCCATCCAGACATCGGCCTTCACGAGTTATGCGGATACAGCACAGGAGATGCAAGCATTCACGTCTCTATTGAAAGAACAGGGAGGTCTGGACTCGTGTCCGCTGATCATTCTATGTGACGACAGTTCGTTCCTGAGTGCTAACCTCAGCAACTTCTTATGGGCCACCTTTACTCGCAGCAACCCTTCACATGACATGTACGGGGTTAATAGCGGATATGACCACAAGCATTGGGGCTGTGATCAGGTGATTATTGATGCGCGTACCAAACCTCACCAGGCACCGCCGCTGATTCCCGATGCTTCGGTGGAGAAGAGCATTGAACGTTTATTTGTTAAAGGGGCAAGTCTGGCTTCGATCAAAATCTAATGTGAGAGGTCTTGAAGAAGTTCAAACGGAGCGTTTGAACTTCTTTGGCTTACTCTGATACAAATACGAGACACAAAAGTGTCTAAAAGTATATAAACCGGGACTAATCTGAATATTGGGGTGAGGATAAAGTCTTATACGTTCGTATTTACCTTTTCGATTAAGGTCGTTTGAACTATGTATGAAATGAAGAATTATAACGATATAAAGAGTATAGGTATTTTTGTGGCCCCGTTCCGTTGGGTGCTGTTACTATAATGAATTGTTCAGGGGGAATACCGATTTGAGAATCCATATTATGAACCTGCAAGACGGAGACCGTCTAACTGCGGATACATTCAGCGATGCAGGATTACACGTTCTCGGGAAGGGAACTGTGATCAAAGGTGAGGATATCTCCTTGCTTATGCAGCACCGTGTAGATTATGTAGATATTGAATCACGCGAAGAGGAAATCACTGAAGCAGAATTTTTTGCTGCAGCCGCCAAGCATGCTTCGGGGTTAAATACAAGCACGAAGGAAGAGCCGCCTGAAGAAGAGATGAAGTCCCAATTTATTCAGACTGTACATAATTATCAAAATGCTTTTCTCGAAGCTCTGACCGTTGGCAAGTTCAACGCCACCATGGTGGATGATGCACTGCAACCGATGGTTGAGGGGCTGGATGAGCAGAAAGATGTCGTTCATCTCCTGATGATGCTGGAGCGGGATGATGTCAATAACTATACACATTCAATCCAGGTAGGATTGTTGTCCTTCTACCTTGCGAATTGGCTTGGGTATTCTCAGAAGGAGAGTTATCAGATTAGTCGCGGTGGTTATCTGCATGACATTGGAAAGTGCAAAGTATCCCACCGGATTCGGAACAAAACAGAACCGTTGACGGCGGACGAGCAGCTTGAAATGCAGCGTCACACCATATATGGCCATGAAATCATCAAAAATTCGATGACGGATGAAGCGACAGCACTGGTTGCTCTGCAACATCACGAGCGGGAAGATGGATCGGGTTATCCGATGCAACTTGAGAAAAGTGAAATTCATCCATATACCCAGATTGTATCTGTAGCTGATATCTATATAGGCATGAGATCCGGGAACCACGGAGGCAGCAATCCAAATCTGATCAACAACCTTAGAGATATCTATGGAATGGGATTTGGTAAACTGAATGAAAAACCGGTTCAGGCATTGATGCAGCATTTGCTTCCTAATTTCATCGGAAAACAGGTACTGCTCAGCAATGGAGAAAAAGGTGTAATTGTTATGAACAATACGTCTGATATTTTCAAACCGCTCATCAAAGTAGAGTCTGAAGAATATCGCGATCTCTCCAAAGAGCGTACGCTTGCCATTGATGAATTGCTTATTTAATCTGAATATGATCTGTATTCCTTACTTATATTGAGAACGGGCCTCCTGTACTAAGACAGGGGACCCGTTTTTTGTTATATCATCCACGATGTGTTGTTCGACCAAGGAAGCAAGCGTATACTTGCAAAGACCTTATTTTTCCTGCCAAGGAGCGATTGCCATGATTGCAGTGACAACCGAGATTACGATACATGCCTCGATTGAACGATGCTTTGACTATGCCCGGGATATTGATGTACATACTCAGACCGTCTGGCAACATACGAGAGAGCGAGCAGTCGCAGGAGTAACCACAGGAAGAATTGGAGCAGGGGATACAGTTACATTTCAGGCTACTCATTTTGGTGTCAGACAGAAGCTGAAGTCCCGAATTGTGCAGTTTGAACGACCGTTTCTATTTGTGGATCAAATGGAGAAAGGGGCTTTCAAGAGCATGCGACATGAACATCATTTCAGTGTAATTGGGGATCAGATGACTTGCATGAGAGACACACTTCGATTCGAAGCTCCACTTGGATTGCTGGGATGGGCAACCGAGCGACTTGTGCTGAAGAGGTACATGCAGGCATTTCTAGAGGATCGTAATCGTAAGCTCAAAGATATGCTTGAGCAGTAGTCATTATTGAAGGGATAGAGGAGAGAAGACGTTTGATGGATAATGAATATTTTGTAGGTTGGGGCACCCTTGCATTGATTAATGCCGGACTGGCACAGGGAAAAAACAGAAGTGGTCGGAACTGGTTTCTGATTTCCCTGTTATTTGGTCCGTTGGCAACCCTATTTATTGTGGTGTGGAATAAACTGGACTAATTCAACGATCGAGATTCCGATGCATATAACGATCGATCATCCAGAACAGAAGTGCGGCTGCACTAACACCCGCGCCTAACCAGCAAACGGCTGTCCAGCCCGCCCATGCATACACTTGGGTAGAAACGATGGAGCCGGTTGCACTGCCGATGGAATAAAAGATCATATAAGCTGCCGTCAGGCGGCTTTGTGCTTCGGGGCGAACTTCGTAGATCAGGCTCTGGTTGGTAACATGTACGGCCTGCACGGCGAGATCGAGCAGGATAACGCCCAGGATCAGAAACCAGAGAGAATGATGGACATAACCGATGGGTAGCCAGGACAAGAGCAGAATGACAAGGGCGATACCGGTTGTTTTCTGCCCAAGGCCCCGGTCTGCAAGTTTACCTGCACGGGCAGCAGCCAATGCTCCCGCCGCTCCTGCGAGACCGAATGCACCTATGACCGTATGAGACAGGGACAGTGGAGGGCTACTTAGTGGCAGAACCATAGAAGTCCACAAGATGCTGAAGGCTGTAAAAATCAGCATGGCCAGTACACCTCGTACTCGTAACACACGCAACTCACGGTACAATTGCAAGACGGATCCGAGTAATTGGATATAGCTTTGTTTTACTTGTGGTGATTGTTGCCTTGGGAGAACGAAAAATAAGGCGGCAATTCCGAGTAATGTAAGGCCGGCAGAGAACAGATATACCGATCTCCACCCGAGCCAATCGTTCAGCGTACCAGCAACCGTTCGGGCAAGTAAAATGCCAATGACGATTCCGCTGGTTACCTGACCGACAATGCGACCACGTTCGGAAGGGGCTGCCAAGTGTGCAGCAAAGGCAACGAGTGTTTGCGTAATGACGGCTAATAAACCAACGACAGCCATGCCCGTGAATAAAAGTGAGCTGGATTGTGCGGTTCCTACGAGAACCAGTGCAAGCACGGATAAGAGCATTTGATTGATGATCAACTTGCGACGATTTAAAAGATCCCCAAGCGGAACAAGAAGGAACAGCCCCAAGGCATAACATATTTGAGTCACTGTGATGACAATCCCTATGGATGATGGAGAGAGGCTGAATTCTTGAGCGATGGAGTCCAGCAGAGGCTGAGCATAATAAATATTGGCGACCGCAAGTCCACTGCACACGGCAAAGAGTAGAGCAACTAACCGTGACATGGCAGGACGATCCTTAGTGGATAATTGTGCATCTGGAGAAGAAGTTTGCATGAGTCGTTGTCACCTTTCTATTATGTACTGATCGGTATGTTATGTTTCGGGATAACCATACTTTATTTACGTGAATTCTGTCAACAGAGAATTGGATGAGATTTTCAACTTGGTTAAAACACTTTAGGGAGGAGTTTATTTAATTTTCAATCATTTTAAGTGAGTGATCTTTGACTTATCCATTGGTATGAAGTTAAAATATATAAACATACTGATCGATACATAAAGAGGTGAATTGTATGGTTAGACAACGGGAATTTGATACGGATAAAGCACTCGATGCAGCGATGCATACATTTTGGGACAAGGGGTTCGAAGCATCATCTTTAAGTGATTTGACGACTGCAATGGGCATTCAACGTCCCAGTCTGTATGCGGCTTTTGGCGATAAAAAGGAATTATTCGAAACAGCACTTCGCAGGTATACCACTCAGCATGCGGCTCAAGTCAGAGCTAGACTTCAACAGGGCTCCTCCGTGCGAGAAGCCTTTCGTGGATTGTTTGAACATATTGGAGCAGAGGGGAGTGTGACCGAGCCTAGTCACGGCTGTTTTTGCATTAATACGATGGTTGAGCTGGCTCCACATGATCCCAAATTCGCTGTCCTTACACGGGAGCATCAGATGTACCTGGGTGTTCTTTTCAAGGAAACGATAGAACGAGGGCAACAGAGCGGGGAGTTGTCTACTGACATGAACGCGAGTGCGGTCGCACAGTCTCTGGTTGTATCCATGATTGGACTGACTGTACTGATGAAATCAGGACCGGACCGCTTGTTTGTAGAGCAAAGCATCCAGGTTACGCTGTCTTTGTTACAGTAATTGGAATAGAACTTTTGAAAGTGATGCGGAGTTGCTACAATATATATAAATTGAACATAACATTTATACAAAACGGAGAGGACAGAAATAAGCTGAGGAAGCGGAGCGTTCGCCTAAAAGCTTTCTGGAAGAAAGCTACATTGGAAGCATAAGCTTATCCCCGGATTTTTCCTTTATAAAAAAGGAATCGAAGAAAATCTGGGGATAACAGCGATCAGAAGGTTGTTCTGTCATTGTAGTGACAAGTGTAAATATTCTTTAGTGTAATTTATATATTTAAGAATTGAGCAGATATAGGAGGAGATCAGAAATGAATACAAAGTTGCGCTGTGCCGTTTTGGATGACTATCAGAATGTTGCGCTGACGTCGGCGGATTGGGGTCCGTTGATGGATCAGGTAGAGATTCAGACATTCAACAACTATATGGGCTCGGAAGAAAAAGTCATTCAGGAATTGCAGGATTTCGATATTGTGGTTCTGATGCGGGAACGTACACCGTTTCCGGAGAAGGTCATTTCTCAGCTCCCTAAGCTAAAACTTCTGATTACAAGTGGTATGCGCAACGCGTCGATAGATCTCAAGGCTGCAGAGAAGAACGGGATTATTGTGTGTGGAACCGAGGGAAGCTCTAATCCGCCGACGGAGCTTACATGGGCACTGATTCTGGGGCTGTCCAGACAACTGGTTACGGAAAATAATGCACTTCGCTCCAATCGAAACTGGCAGAGCACGGTCGGGTTGGATTTGCATGGGAGAACACTTGGATTGCTTGGTTTGGGCAAAATAGGCACTCGCATGGCTGAGATCGCACAAGCATTTGGTATGAATGTGATGGCCTGGAGTGAGAATCTAACACAAGAGAAGGCCGAAAAACATGGTGTGATCTGGTCCGAGACCAAGGAGCAACTGCTTGCACAGAGTGACATCGTATCCATACATCTAGTATTAAGTGATCGTACGCAGAATCTGATCGGACAAGCCGAATTTCAACAAATGAAATCGAGTGCACTATTGATTAATACGTCGCGAGCGGGCATTGTTGATCAGGAAGCTATGGTGGAGGCATTGCAGAGTGGTGTGATTGCTGGTGCAGGTCTGGATGTATATGTGCAGGAACCGCTACCAGTTAACCATGTGATGCGAACATTACCCAACGTCTTGGCCACACCGCATCTAGGTTATGTGACTCGTGGCAATTATGAGATCTATTATAATCATACCGTAGAGAATATAGTGATGTTCCTGAAGGGAACTCCAATCAGGCAACTGTTTTCTTAGAATGAACGTATGCGGAGTATGACTCTGCTATAGTTATATATAATCAACGACAAATAAGGTGCTGCCAGGAAAGAGTTAGACCTGAGCGACACCTTTTTTTGTCTATCTGTGTAGCAAAACAAATGAAGGGATAGCCGTAAAATATATTTTATCTTACTGGCACAACCCACTCACCAAATTTAACTGTGTGGTCCTCGCTGGGAGGAATGAATCATGGCTACGCTTGACTCACGAACGATTAAGCGTGGTTCAAATTGGATGTGTTCGTAATCGGTCGTATTCATCTCCCGAATTCGTTTTAACAACAGCTCGGTAGCAAGTCTGGCGACTTCTTCGCCCATAATGGACACGGAACTAATCTGAGGAGACGTGACGGTTGTCCATTGATTGTTATCCACACCCACAACAGCCACATCTTCCGGTACACGGACCCCTAACTCCTTGAACCGATTAACCAATCCGATGGCAACCATATCATTAATGGCATAGACAGCATCTGGCATATGCGTAAGTCCATAGAAATAATCTGCAGCATTGGCACCTGTATTTAATGAAAAGTCCTCACCAAAATAGACGAGCGAGATGTCCACGTGACCTACGGCTTGCTCATACGCACGAAAGCGTTCTTCAATAATGTCCTTCGGTGCTCCTGCATAAGCGATTCGAGTCCGGCCAATTTTGAACAGATGCTCCATCACCAGTTTGCCTTCGGGCTGAGAAAGAGAGACGATATCTGCCTTCATACCCGGTTCCAGTTTTTTGCCGTAATTAATCATGGAGATAGGGAGCGGCGCTTTATCAATCAGTCCGGGTAACGTTTTGGGGTACGCCAGAGGCATGAAGATCAGTCCGTCCACATGCAATTTTTTTACATTACGAATGGTTTCAAGCTCCGTTCTGGCATTGCCTGCCGTATTGATCTGCACGACATGGTACCCGTGCTGCTTCGCCGTTTGCTCTACAGACCAGGAGATTTCCGGAATGATGGCGTTACGAATGTCGGGTACCACGAGCGCGATCTGGTGCGTTTGCCGGATTTTTAGACTCTGTGCTGAGGTGTTGGGTACAAACCCCAGTTCTTCAATGGCCTGCATCACTTTATCTCGTGTTTTACTGCTGATGCCTTCTGAATTGTTGATGGCCCGGGATACGGTAGCGATGCCCACGCCGGCACGCTCTGCAACATCCTTGATCGTAAGTTTCTGTTCTTTCTTCAATGTACGGTTACCTCACTTTATCGGAAACGATTCCGAATTATTAGGAATATGTATGTGCTTCACGATAGTTATATAACCTGATTATAACATTTGAACAATGAAGTATCCCGTGAAAGGATCAGTTTTATGGCGAGGCCTGATTAAATTTCAATAGATCTACAATAATATTTGCCATAATATATGTTAATAACAAGGATTACATCGTTTGTAATACCGCTAAGATCACTTGAATTAAAGTATAAGCATTCTAAAATGAACTCGATATGATCACGAAATAGACATATTAATGGAGAAATATGTTTGACAGCGTATCTAAAATGTGACATATTTAATTTACGGAAACGTTTCCGATTATATCACAAATTATGATCTGGGAGATGAAATGAATGAAAGCATTACGTTGGCATGGAGTCAAAGATTTACGTCTCGAAAATATTAATGAACCTCAGCCTGAAGAAGGAAAGGTCAAAATAAAAGTGGAATGGTGCGGTATCTGCGGCAGTGATTTGCACGAGTACACAGCAGGTCCAATCTTCATTCCAGCTCAAGCACCGCATCCGTTAACAGGGGAACAAGCGCCTATAGTTATGGGGCATGAATTCTCAGGACAGGTGGTTGAAGTAGGGGAAGGTGTTACACGTTTCAAGGCAGGCGATCGTGTTGTGGTAGAACCCATCTATGCATGTGGACACTGCGAAGCTTGTAAACAGGGCAGATACAATCTGTGCGATCAGATGGGTTTCCTTGGACTCGCTGGAGGCGGAGGAGGATTCTCCGAGTATGTAACTGCTGCAGAAAACATGGTACATGCCATTCCGGATTCAATCTCGTATGAGCAAGGTGCGTTGGTTGAACCTTCAGCTGTAGCACTTCACGCTGTGCGCCAAAGCAAGCTGAAAGTGGGAGATACGGCAGCCGTGTTTGGCGCAGGCCCAATCGGACTACTGGTCATCGAAGCGCTTAAAGCTTCGGGAGCGTCGGATATTTACGTGGTGGAGTTATCGGATGAACGGAAAGCAAAAGCCGAAGAACTTGGTGCCATTGTGATTGATCCAGTGCAGTTTAATGTAGTGGAAGAGATCCACCAACGTACACAAGGTGGCGTTAACGTAGCCTATGAAGTAACCGGTGTTCCACGTGTTCTGCAACAAGCCATCGATTCGACACGTATTGGTGGAGAGTTGATGATCGTCAGTATTTTTGAACAGGAAGCACCGATCCACCCGAACTCAATTGTCATGAAAGAACGTACAGTTAATGGCATTATTGGTTATCGCGATGTGTTCCCGGCGGTGATCAGTCTGATGGATAAAGGTTTCTTCCCGGCTGACAAGCTGGTGACCAAACGAATTTCGTTGGATGAAGTGGTAGAGCATGGATTTGAAGCACTGTTAAAAGAGAAAAATCAGGTTAAGATTTTGGTAAAAGCTGAATAGAAATCACAGACAGTAAGAACAAGTAGACAGCACATCAACAGATGTGATTGTCTACTTTTTTTGTATAAATAGGGCGGAATTTGTTGCATGTGCGGGTGGTTTTACATAGTATAAAAAGATACAATTTGTATCATCTTGGTGTGAAGGTAATGATGGTGAAAAAATGAAGGAGGAAGCGGACATGCAGAGACATACGAAATGGACAGCTGTAATTTTGACCATTGTCGCAGGAATGAGCTGGATGCTTATGGGGAACTCCAAGCCGAAAAACACTACGTCAACGAGTCAACCCCCTGCGACGGAACGTGGGCTTGCCAAGGTGTCGAATGCACCGATCAGTTCAGCCGATGTAACATCGAAGATCGAACTGTTAGGCAGACCTTTTACCAAAACACCATATGCTAATAACGTCTGGGACATGCAACTGTACAACGGCAAAATATATTTGGGCCACGGGAACAGTAGTAATCTGGGTGTAGCGCCGAATTCAGGTCCTATTCCAGTCATTTATTATGATACAGCAAATGCGAAATTCAAGACCCAGTCGGTAACCAACAGCAATCCGAGTATTATGCCATTGACGAAGATGTATGTGGATGAGGAACAGATTGACATTTACAGAGTGCTGAACGACAAGTTATATATCCCTGGCAATGATTCGGATAGTGAGAAGTGGGAACTGGGCAACTTCTATCGTTTGGATGGAGAGGTGTGGACCAAATATCGTAATCTTCCACTTGGTGTACACGTATACGATTTGGCTTCTTATCAGGGCAAGATGTTTGCCGCGCTGGGCACGGAGTCCAAACCAACCATATTAATCTCTCATGATGAAGGTGAAACTTGGCAGAAATATGCGACGATTAATACGTTTGGTTTCCGGGCCTATACCATGTTCCATCTTAATGGAAAATTATATGCATCTGGCATGATGTATCCTGCCAATAAAATATGGAATGACAAAACTAATATCCTGGAGATTAATGAAAAGCTTGAGAAACGGGATGTTGTCATCTATGGCAGCAAAATGCTGCCTGGACTAACCTATCAAACGGGCACGATTCCTTATAATAAAATAGGCAAAAATGTTAACTTTAATAACAAGTTGCTCTATATAGCCGGAGGTGTATTTAATGATGGGCAGCTGCTGCCCAAATCCTTAAATGTCATGACCGATATTAATCAGGTAAGACGAGTTAATCTGCCAGATGCCAAGGCGCTTCCTACAGATGTGCTGTTGCGTGATGGCAAGGTGTATGTGCTTACGTACACTCGCCAAAGTGCCAATCTGTATATCAATCGGGTCTACCAATCAACGGATCTGACCACATGGAATGAGATTTTACGTTTTAACCAGGACACGTATGCCAAGTCTTTCGAAGAGAACGAGGGTGACTTCTACTTTGGTCTGGGTACCGATCCGGATGTGTTATCGACTTCATCAGGGAAATTGCTTCGAGTGAATCGGAGTGATATCCCCGTGAATGCTAATTAAAATGGAAGGAAGATTATGGATTATATACTATGCTACATCCACATTATTGGTGACCGGGAAAATACCTGTTGTATCGTAGATCGCAGGACGGATTGCTGTGGTAGTGTGTTCAAACAGAGGCTGCCACAAGGTAGCTCTCTTTTTTTGTTCATAAGATGAACATGACTGCCTAACTTCGAAAATTTGAAAATAAAATTAAGAAACTATAAAATGGATAGAGAAATAATCCTAAACCAGTCAACTGGATTACACGTGTTACAATATACAAAAGTATGTCGCATTTCATGTGGATGCGGAGTTCCACACTTCCAATTGCAAAGGAGCAATGTACTATGAATGTACCTTCAGCATTATTCAAACCTTTCACCTCGGACAAGCTAACATTGTCTAATCGAATCGTTATGGCACCCATGACTCGCGGATTCTCACCAGAGGGTGTACCTGGACCAGAAGTTGCTGAATACTATCGTCGCAGAGCAGCAGGGGGAGTGGGGCTCATCATAACGGAAGGTACAGGCATTAATCATCCATCTTCGGTTAGTGGAGCGAGTATTCCATTATTCCATGGTGAAGATTCGTTGCAAGGATGGGCTAATGTAGTAAAAGCAGTACATGAAGCGGGTGGCAAAATTATGCCACAATTGTGGCATGTGGGTACAGCACGTCGTTCCGGTGACTTGCCTAACGCAGAAGCTGATCCTGTAAGTCCGTCAGGGGTTAGCATGGCAGGTGAACCATCACGTGAACCATTAACGGAAGAGGAGATTCAAGGTCTTGTACAGGCATTTGCCCAAGCGGCAGCGGATGCACAGCGAATCGGGTTTGACGGCATTGAACTGCACGGAGCCCATGGATACCTGATTGACCAATTCTTCTGGGAGCAGACGAATCGACGGACCGACCAATATGGTGGTGATTTGGTACGTCGAACCCAATTTGCGGTTGAAGTGATTGAAGCTTGTCGTGCGGCGGTTGGTCCTGATTTCCCAATTGTGCTCCGGTTCTCCCAATGGAAGATGGGGAATTATGAGGCACGTCTGGTGGAGACGCCAGAACAATTGGAGCAATTCCTGGCCCCGCTCAGTGCTGCTGGCGTGGATATTTTCCATTGTTCTACACGCCGGTTCTGGTTACCGGAATTCGAAGGATCTGAGCTGAATCTTGCGGGTTGGACACAGAAAATCACTGGCAAACCAGCCATCTCGGTTGGATCGGTAGGTCTTGAAGCTGAATTTGTAGATAGAGCAACCGAGAACCAGGGAACAGGGGATGCCCATTTGGATCTTTTAAATGAGAAGCTGGAGAACAATGAATTTGACTTGATCGCCTTGGGTCGTGTTCTGCTTAGTGATCCCGAATGGCCTGCCAAAGTTCGTGAAGGTCGCATATCCGAAATCATTCCTTTTACAACGGAAGTGTTGCAAACACTCCATTAATCGAAGACTAAGAACGTTTGGTGAAAGGTGAACCAACGCTGAACGGCAACGATTTACAACGAAAAGTAAATAAAACGAACAAATAGGCCGCCTTTGGGCGGCTTTTTGAGCCACCTATAATAATAATTTCAACATATGAAAAATTCACAATAGTAAAACACTTTCCTGCACCGTTGCTCCTATTCATTATCCCCACACGCCCCGCACGCGCTAGTCACAACACCATTTAGTTCCATATTTCAGGCTCTATAGCAACCATTTTTTTCGCTGCATATATGTCAGCACAACGATTCAATCCTCAGAAGCGCTCATTTTGAAAATCATTCACCTTGTGATAAGGTTAGGCCTGAACCTTTGGATTACCAAGATGACATTACATAAGGAGGATGAATATCCTTGTACAACTATAGTTACACCTCGAACAGTAAATGGAGAAAACCACTGCAGATGCTGTGTCTTCTGCTGGGAGTAGTCCTGCTTTTATCGGCATGTGGCCAAGCACAGAAACCTTCCTCTGCAACGGACTCGAATACCGGCTCGAACGCTGGCTCTAACTCAGGGCAATCTTCCTCATCGCCGGAGCAGAATACCGCTCCACCGCAGGAAGAAGTACCAGAGGAACCGCAAGAAGAAGTCGATCCGGTGCAGGAGCAGCTCAGTTCATTAACGTTAGAAGAGAAGATTGGACAGATGATACTGGCCGGTGTTCAAGGGACAACGTTGGATGATCAAGCCAAACTGATGATTACGGATCAAAAGGTAGGGGGCATTATTTTCTATGCCAACAATGTATCTACACTCGATGGAACAGCCAAGTTTGTGCAATCCATCAAGGAAGCGAATCAGTCCAACCCGGTACCGATCTTCATGAGTGTGGATCAGGAGGGCGGCAAAGTCAGTCGTATGCCGGAGACGGTGGAATCCATTCCTTCCAGTAGAAAAGTAGGCGAGACGAAAGATAGTGTGCTTGCTGAAACGATGGGTGAATTGTTGGCGAGACAAGTTCAGCTTGCGGGTTTTAATGTGGACTTTGCTCCTGTGCTGGATGTGAATAGTAATCCGAAGAACCCGGTGATTGGAGATCGTTCATTCGGCAACTCGGCAGAACTGGTGTCACGTATGGGGATTGCAGAGATGAAGGGACTACGTAGTGAAGGTATTATTCCGGTGGTGAAGCATTTTCCGGGTCATGGCGATACATCCGTAGACTCCCATCTCGATCTGCCTGTTGTGAACAAAACGGAAAAACAACTGGCCGAGCTTGAATGGATTCCGTTCCAGGCCGCAGTGAAGGAGCAGGTAGAGGCGGTCATGGTTGCACACATTTTGTTCCCGAAGCTTGATCCGGATCATCCGGCTTCCTTATCGGATGTCATTATTGGTGAACATTTGCGCGGCAAATTTAAGTATGACGGTGTCGTCATCACAGATGACCTGAGTATGGGAGCAATAGCGAAGAACTTCAAGTTGGATGAAGCTGCCCTAGCAACGGTGAAAGCAGGAAGTGACATTCTCTTGGTAGCTCATAGTTATGAAAGTGCCAAGACGATTTTTGACACGCTAATGAGTGCAGTGAAGTCAGGTAAAATCTCCGAATCCCGAATTGATGAAAGTGTATATCGTATCCTGGCATTGAAGCAACAATACAAGTTATCGGATGATCAGAAAGCTTCCGGAGACCTGAAGCAATTGAATGCAGATATTGTGGATTGGCGTAAGGAAATCGATGCTCGATAATAAATCCTGTGTTATGATTTTGCCAGAGGTGAGATCCAATAATGTATACCATTATGATAATAGAGGACGATCCCAAGATTGCGGGATTATTGAAATCACATATTGAACGCTACGGGGACCGGGCCGTTCTGGTCGAGGATTTTGAGATGATTGTGCAACAGTTTGAGCAGGTACAGCCACATGTGGTACTTCTGGATATCAATTTGCCCAGTTACGATGGTTTCTATTGGTGCCGCCAGATTCGTACGCTGTCCACATGCCCAATTTTGTTTATCTCCGCGCGGAGTGGAAAGATGGATCAGGTCATGGCACTGGAGAACGGAGCGGATGATTATATCACGAAGCCATTTGAGCATGAGATTGTGATAGCAAAAATTCGAAGTCAGCTACGCCGGGTATATGGGGATTATGCTGCACGTGACGAAGAACGCAAGGTGGAACTGGACGGCTTGGTCGTGTACTTGGAAAGACTGGAGATTCAGCTTGGTGATCGCAAAGTGCAGCTGACGAAGAAGGAAACGATTCTGCTGGAAACGTTACTGCGCCGCAGTCCCAAGCTGGTGAGCAGAGAGACAATCTTGGAGAAACTTTGGGATGACTCTTTTGTGGATGACAATACACTCAGCGTTAACGTTACTCGGGTGCGTAAGCGATTAGCCGAGCTTGGTATTACGGATGCACTGGAGACGGTCAGAGGTTCGGGTTACCGATTGAACAATAACTGGAAAGCTTCTTCTCCATCATGAGATTGTTTATACGAGAACATCTCGCTTTAACTTGCTGGGTTGTTGCCATCTTGTTCACCGTTGTTGCAGTGTTCTGGTATGACGGTTACAACGATTGGGTCACGGCTACTTATGCCGTAACGCTGGGATTATTTTTGTACATTGGATATTTGGTGTATCGTTATTATTCACATCGCTCCTTTTATACCCGGATGTCACGGTCGATGGATTCGCTGAAGGAATTTGTACCATTGAACGAAACAAGTCCATTATCACTGGCGCTGGAAAAGTTATTGGATTCACAATACGGCCAGTATCACGCACATCTGCATCGGCTGGAGCAGCGACAGCAAGAATATCTGACATTCATGAACCAGTGGGTCCATCAGATGAAGACACCGTTATCCGTCATCGAGTTGACCGTGGAAGGTCAGGAAGATGACGACCCTAGGCTCATAAGCATTCGAGAGGAAGCAGACCAGATGAGACGGGGATTGGAGACTGTGCTGTATGTGGCGCGGTTGGATACCTTCGAGCAGGATTTCAGTGTGGAACCTGTGATACTGAAGACCGCTGGGGAAGAAGCGATCCATGAGCTCAAGCGATTCTTTATTCGCAATCACGTCTATCCAGAGATGCATATAGATTCTGCGCTGGTTGTACAATCCGATGCTAAGTGGATTCGTTTTGTCTTGGTACAGTTACTGTCGAACGCAATCAAGTACTCTGCGGGCAACGGACAAAAGATTCATCTGCGTGCGTATGAAGCCGAACGCTCCATCATACTGGAAGTGCAGGATCAGGGCATCGGGATTCCGAAGTCTGATCTGAACCGGGTATTCCAGCCTTTCTTCACTGGGGAGAACGGGCGGCATTTCAAAGAGTCCACAGGCATGGGGTTGTATATTGCCAAAGAAGTGTTAACGCGAATGAATCATCGGATCGATCTGGAATCGGTGTACGGCGAAGGAACGACTGTCCGAATTACATTCAACTCCTGAAGTGACAGGTTGAAGATAAGATTGGAATGTGAGGGCTGTATTTTTGTTGAAAAAGTGTGAGTGGGGTATGAATTACAGTGTAGGTGTAAGTATAGACGTCTATTGCCTGATCGGGGCGAAGGCGTCTTTTTGATTTTCATGATGTAACCTTACAACATTGTCATGTTGATGAAAGGTTAAACCATAGGAGAATGGCCGAAACTTCGATAGACTATAGTCATAAGAGTACAGGAAAGGCCACGCACAATACACATGCACACAGCATGAAAGTAACTTAATTTTGAATTCATACATCACTAAGGAGTTGTAACCATGGAGATTTGTTCTGTGAAACAGATCAGTAAAATCTACAAAGGCATCGTATCTTATGAAGCGTTATCAGGTATTGACCTCAGTATTCAGGAAGGTGAGTTTGTTGGCATTATGGGACCATCAGGTAGTGGCAAAACAACACTGCTGAACATGATCTCAACCATTGATCAACCCACGTCGGGCGAACTGCGGATTGCAGGGAAGAATCCGTTTGAATTGAATCAGGACGAACTCGCGCTGTTCCGGCGTAAAGAGCTTGGATTCGTTTTTCAATCGTTCAATCTGTTAAATACACTGACAGTTAAGGAAAACATTGTGCTGCCACTGACTCTTGACGGTGTTTCGCTAGCAGAGATGAACACTCGTGTTGAACAGCTGGCAAGCAAACTGGGGATCGAGGGTATTCTGAACAAACGGACATATGAGATATCAGGAGGACAGGCACAGCGTACGGCCATTGCCAGAGCGCTTATCCATTCCCCGAAGTTGATTCTGGCAGATGAGCCAACAGGTAACCTGGATTCTAAGGCGGCAAGAGATGTCATGGAGATTCTCGAAACTCGCAATCAGGAGGATCAGGCTACGATGCTGCTGGTCACTCATGATGCAGTAGCTGCAAGTTATTGCAGTCGGGTTGTCTTTATCAAGGATGGCAAACTCTACAACGAAATTCACTACGGCGATAATCGTGCAGCCTTTTACCAGAAGATAATTAATGTATTATCCCTAATTGGAGGGTCAGGACATGAATTTTCGCCAGTTCGCCATTAATAACGTTGTTCGTAATAAACGAATTTATCTGGCTCATTTTCTGAGCAGTACGTTTTCCGTCATGATCTTTTTTACTTATGCATTGCTATTGTTCCATCCCGATTTGAAAGCGGGGTTAAAGGGATCAAGTGGTACGGTTACTTTGCTTGCGAATCAGGGGTTTATGATTGCGGAGATCATTATATTCATCTTTTCGTTCCTGTTCCTGCTCTACTCGGTAGGTTCATTTCTGAAGACGCGTAAGAAGGAATTTGGTATCTTCCTGATTCTTGGCATGACACGCAAACAGATGAATCGGCTTCTGTTTATGGAGAATATGAGTATTGGATTAGCTTCGATCATTACGGGCATCGGACTCGGGCTCATTTTCGGCAAATTGATTCTGCTCATCTGTGGCTCCATGCTGGCTGTTGAGAACAGTCTTCGGTTCTATTTTCCGCTGAAAGGCATCGCCTTGACGGTTGGAGCATTTCTGCTATTGTTCGTTGTCATCGCGATGTCGTCATCCTTGCTCATACGGAAAGGTTCACTCATTGACCTTGTGAAATCAGAGGAAAAACCGAAACCAGAGCCCAAAGCATCACGCTTACTCGCCTTGATGTCGGTGCTGTTCATTGGCGGGGGTTATGCAGGAGTATTCACTTTTGTATGGGTAAGCTTCTCCTTTCCATTATTACTTGCAAGTGTCGTGGTTGTTATAGTAGGTACTTACTTTCTGTTCACACAGCTCAGTGTATACATCATTCGGGCACTGAAAAGAAATCCAAGGTTGTTTTTCCGTAAAACCAATCTGCTCTTCTTATCTGAACTTACCTACCGAATGAAAGATAACGCCATCATGTTTTTCATGGTAAGTATCATCTCGGCTTCTTCATTTACGGGAATTGGCACCATGCTTGCTATTGCTGACCCGGGGTTGTCGTCCATGTCGAATCCGTACGCATTCAGTTATATGAATAACTGGTATACTCCAAACTCCGAGCGACATATTCGGCAGATTGAAGAAACGTTGATTGATAATCAAGTTCCCTACGTGAAGGGCAGTTATGCTCCTATAGGTGAAAATAATAATGGGAATATTATCAAACTGAGTGATTATAACCGTCTTGCGAAGGCACTGGGGTATGAAGAACGTACGTTGAAACAAATCGATGAGTCATTTATGACACCAAGCAATTTGGCGATGCGCAAGGAGTACCGTGAACAGGTTGAACAAGAAGCCTCGGGAGGAAAGATCAATCTGGAGGTTGATAATCAGCGCGTACCTGTCCAGCTATCGACACCTGGTACCGATATTGTGATTCCTTTTCAATATGAAATTTATCTCTACGTCGTAACCGACGAATTGTTTAATAAGATGAGACCTGCGTACAACGAGGAAGTTGGCATGCCTGAAGGTTTCTATTCGAGTCGAACGATACAATTTATCGTGAAAGATTGGATGGGTACACGCAGCTTTGCTCCTGAATTGATCAAATCCATTCAAGATGATCATTCCGAAAAAGGTTATTACGAGGTCAGCGCGCTTGTGGTGGATTGGCTTAATTCCAAGCAGACCAATGGCATCATTCTAATTTTGAGCGGCCTGATCGGCATTGTTTTCTTCACCTTTGCAGCAAGTTTCACGTATTTCAGACTTTACGCAGATCTAGAACGGGATGAAGCGCAGTATCGCATGATTGGCAAAATGGGACTGAGTCGTCCCGAACTCCGTAAGATCGTAACAAGGCAGCTATTGCTTATGTTCTTCCTGCCGATTCTGGTGGCGGTCATCCACAGTTCGGTTGCCTTTGTGGCGTTGCAGCAACTGGTTGATTTCTCGGTCTTTGGATACAGCCTGCGCATCTTCTTGGTGTTTGCTTCCATGCAGATTTTGTATTTTGCACTAGTTCGCTGGCGGTATCTGCGTCACATGTATTCCAAATTAGTCTAAAATAGTATGGCCCAACAGACACCGGACTTATGGCTCGGTGTCTGTTGACTTTTCTATCCAAGGCACAGTACTATTTTATTAGATACAGAATGTATCATTACATAGTTTCTCAAGCAGTTAGAAGGATGGAGTTACAGAAATGTCAGGCCGGTGCCTGAGAGGGAGGACATATCATGAGTATCACGATGTCTCGTGGACAAGCTTACATTCAGCGTCTGAATGATGAGCGGAATGTATGGCTGGACGGAGAGCGTATCCAGGTAACTGGGCATCAGGCCTTTCAGGGAACACTTCAAACCATAGAAGGATTGTTCAATCTGGTGGATGACCCGGAGACAAGGGAAACCGTGGCCTATTGGGACGAACAGACGGGAAGTTACGTGCATCGCTCTTTTCTTGTGCCTCGTTCACTTCCTGACGTGAACAGCAGGGCGGATGCTTTTCGGCTGTGGGCCGATCGGACGTATGGGGTGATGAGCCGATTGTCTGATTATGCCCGATCCAGGCTGACCGGTTGGTATGCAACACGACATGAGATGACAGCGCATGACCCGGCATTTGCAGACAAAATATCGGATTATTTTGCACAAGCCAAACGAAAAGATGCATTCCTGACAATTGTCCAGCGGGACCCACAGATTAATCGTTCCTTGCCTGTTGGAGAAGATGAGGATGCCATGCTGCGAATTGTCAAAAGGAATACAGAGGGCGTTGTGATCCGCGGGGCCAAAATGGTGGCAACAGCAGCGCCTTATGCCGATGATATCATTGCTTATCCCGTTCAACGAATTCCAGGCCACTTGCCAGAGCTGGCCCATATGGTAATTGTAGCTGCGGACAGTCCGGGCTTACACATGATGTGTCGAGAATCTTTTGTGGCAAAAGATACAGATCAATCACATCCACTCAGTGCGCAGTACGATGAGATGGATGCCGTGTTATTTTTTGACGATGTATTTGTGCCCTGGGAACGTGTATTGCTGCACAATAACCCTGAAGCCGTATGGCAGATTCGCTGTAATACAGCTTCGGCCAGTCTGGCCTACCATCAGAGTGTCATTCGATTACACTCGAAACTGGAGTTTATTACAGCCGTGACTTCAGCTATTGCCAAGGAGATCGGGGTGGACTCCTTCCTGAATGTACAGGAACAACTCGGAGAGCTGATCAGTCAGATGCAGACCATTGAGGGACTGATTATTGCTGCTGAAGCACAGTCCAAGCCGGACGCATTTGGCAACTGGTTGCCGGAATTCAAATATATTGAAACCGCACGTAATCTGGGCAATCACTATTATCCCCGCGCGGTGGAGATTTTGAAGACCATTGCTGCGGGCGGTCTGATGCAGATTCCTTCTGGTACGTTTGAGATGAATGAAAAGATGGGTTCCATGATAGGCAAATATCTTGGTGGAGTAACGATGCAAGCTGCGGAGAAGATTCGACTCTTTCAACTCGCATGGGAGCTGACCGGAAGTCCACTTGGAGCAAGGCATGATCTATATGAACGTTTCTACGCGGGTGATCCCGTGCGCAACCGGGCGAGCCAATATGTGCAGTATGACAAGGAACGTTTATTGGGAAAAGTTGAACCGTGGCTTCGTTCGCTTAAGGACTGATCTGATAATCTAATACAAATGGTCCGAATGAAGATTGAAAAGCCTGAATGAAGAACGCAAAGCTTGAATGTAGGCTGAAAACAGCCCTATTTTAGTTAATGCCTTGGCTTGCGCCAGGGCTCTATTTCTATTTATTTAGATTATCTTTAGAAATGATTTAGGTTGAATTAAGAGACGTAGTATATAGTATTAATGTAGAGATAGGCATAGAGTATAGGAAATGAGAGGAATAACATGAGATACACCGTATTAATAGCAGATGACGAACCAGAGATTGTGGAACTGCTTCAACTCTATCTGGAGAAGGACTATACCATTAAAACTGCGGTGAATGGAGCCGAGGCGTTACAAACCATACGTTCAACACAGATCGATCTGGTCATACTGGACATTATGATGCCTGTAATGGATGGATTGCAGTTGATCAAACAAATCAGGGCGACATATCACATGCCTGTTCTGTTCCTATCTGCCAAAAGTCAGGATCACGATAAAATCCTTGGACTCGGACTTGGGGCAGACGATTATATATCGAAGCCATTCAACCCGCTTGAGATTGTCGCCAGAGTAGAGGCGTTGCTGAGAAGAGTCAATCAATTTGACGCAGCGGAGATCCCCGCAGAAAAAGATCAAAATCTGGTGTTAGGTGATCTGACGCTGGATCGATCCCAATGTATACTTTTTCGTTCAGGAAGTCCTGTAACATTGACCTCTACAGAGTATAAAATCATGGAATTGTTGCTCGATCAACCTGGCCGAGTGTTCACCCGCAAAAAAATATACGAAGCGGTCTGGGGCGATTATTATGCGCACGAGGACAGCACGATTATGGTACATATCAGCAACATTCGGGAAAAGATCGAGCGTGACTCCAGACAACCGGAATACCTCAAAACGATAAGGGGACTGGGATACAAAATTGAAGCGCCCATGGAAAGCTAGAGAAAAGCGACTGTTGCAGACTTCACTGACACTGGACTTCTTGCTGTTCAACTTCTTTTTGCTGTTACTGGTATTGATTGTGTACCTTATGGTTTCGCTTGATGTCGTGGATTTTCGCATTTCGGATCAGGTGGTTGATCCGGATCTGAATGTTGAAGCCCACGTATATGTGGAAGAGCTGGAGAACGAATTTTACTCCGGTGGTGGTTCGGTGGCGAAAGGCAAAGACACAGAGATTCAACGTCTCAAGGACAGCGGTGGCTGGATTGAAATTCTGGATGCGAATCGCAATGTCATTCGTCATGTGGGAGACAAGCAAGATTCGTTCACCCATTACAGTGAAGCTGATCTGTATGCTGGACTGGAGAACCGAAGCGACCAGCCGTACTATTACTCCATCACTCCATTTTCGACAGAAGGAGCGGCAACGTATGTGTTGCTGAAGATCCCGCGTGATCTGATCAGCGTGCGAATTAACGATAATCAGTTGATTACTAATCTGAAACATCCATTATCCTTTTACATTATGATTGGCATCGGTTTGGTTTTATTGTTGATCTTTGTATATAGCTATTGGGTCGCACGGAGAATCAAAAAACCACTCAGTATCCTCTCCTCGGGTCTTACGCAGATGATACAAGGAAATTATAGTACACGAATGTCGATCTCAGCCGAGAGGGAATTTGTCCAGATTGGTGAGACCTTTAACTACATGGCGGATGTCATTGAGAACACCTCTGCGGAGAAACGTTACGCTGAAGAGAGCAAACAGCGACTGATTGTAGATTTATCACATGATCTGAAGACACCGATAACATCTATACAGGGATATGCGCAGGCTTTGGTGGAAGGACGTGGAGAGGACAAGGACAGGCAGCAAAGATATCTGGGATACATCTATAACAAGTCTGTTCAAGTTGCACGCATGATACAGAATATGCTGGAGTTGCTCAAGGTGGATTCGCCCGATTTTCGCATGCATATTCAGAGAAGAGAGATTGGAGAATTCGTGCGCGAGATTATGGCAGACACGTATGGGGAGATTGAACAGAAACAGTTTGTCCTTCATGTACTTGTTCCTGATGAGGTGATCTACGCGAGGTACGATCCGGAGCTGTTATCCAGAGTCATTCAGAATCTGATCACCAATGCTCTGTCTTATAATCCACTCGGGACAGAACTGCGCGTCGAACTCATTCCGCTTCATACCCATGTGGTGATAGAGGTGGCAGATAACGGAGTGGGCATACCTCAAGAACTATGGTCAACGATCTTTGACCCGTTTGTACGAGGGGATGAGGCGCGGACAGCGACCGGAGGCACCGGACTTGGTTTGTCCATCGCACGACGTAATACGGAGAAAATGGGTGGACGGCTGATCCTTTCCCGGCGTGGGCGAGAGACCACCGTGTTTACCATTGAGATTCCAAATTAAATAAGAGAAGAAATGTCCATGTGGAGGGAAATATTTTGTTCAAAGTAAATACGTTTGTCCGGTTCAGTATTGCACTGGCGCTGATATTGGTTAATATCTATTTATTATCACGTGTGAGCTTCATCTTTCAGCCGCTCGTCACCATGATCACGGTCATTACCGTGCCGATGATGTTGTCGGTGTTCTTTTATTATCTGCTCAGACCGCTTGTGAATTATATGGAGAAAAAGAAAATAAATCGCACGCTAAGTATTTTGCTAATCTATCTGGTTATTGCTATTCTGGGAGTGTTCTTCATCATTGGTTTATGGCCATCGTTACGTGAGCAACTGATCAATCTGGTTGATAACGCACCAAGTCTAATTAATTCATTAAGTGAACAGCTGAGAGAGCTGGAGCAAAATGGTGCCATTCAGGCCTTGTTCCCTGAGGGCTCGACACCTTTCTCCCAGATCACGGAGTATATCAACAAAGGATTTAACTTTGTAACCAACTATGTAAGTGGATTCTTCTCACTCGTTTCCAGTTTTGCGATCATCTTGTTTACACTACCGATCCTTTTGTTCTATATGCTGTTACAAGGCGAGAAATTTGGTCGTAAACTGGCACATATCGCTCCAAAACGTTTCCAAAATGACAGCCGTGAAGTTGTACTTGAGATTGATCAGGCGCTGAGTGGTTTTATTGTAGGTCGAGTCTTGGTAAATCTGGCGCTGGGTGTACTGATGTATATCGGTTTCCTGATCATTGGACTGCCGTACGCATTACTGCTCACGGTAATCGCGGTCATCATGAACTTTGTTCCATTTATCGGAGCGATTGTGTCGTCCGTGCCTATTGTGATCATGGGTCTCGTGGTATCACCATCGGTTGCCATCTGGTCTCTGATTATTATTCTCGTCGCTCAGCAGATTCAGGACAACCTGGTTGCACCGTACGTATTCGGCAAAAAGCTGGATATTCACCCGTTAACGACGATTATTCTGGTCTTGGGTGCAGGGGACCTGGGTGGAATTATTGCCATCCTGATTATTATCCCAGTTTATATGATCGTTAAAATTCTTCTGGTTCGAATCTATAACATGTTCTTCAAGGACAAATGGCAGAATGCATAGAATTTAAATTATTCGAAGGAGTGGAGCACATGTCTGAAATTATCGAAAAACAATACAATGAACCTGAATATATCGCACCTCAATCTGTTCAAATGGGTACCATTCACATCTCGAACGATGTGTTATCCAAGATCGTGGGGATGGCCGCTCAATCAACGGCTGGCGTATCCTCCATGTCGGTTGGACTGACTGAAGGGATTGCCAAGAGTATCAGCGGCAAGAGCCTGCAAAAAGGGATTGACGTACATGTCAAAGACGATCAGGCAACCATCCAGCTGCGCATCAACATTCAATATGGCAACAAGATGCACGAGGTCTGCCGTGAACTTCAACATAATGTTCAACAGGCTGTTGAACAATTAGCAGGCGTCATGGTCGATGAAATCAAAGTGCAAGTTGTTGGCATATCCATGCCGGAGACGGTATAACCAATTGGCAAAAAAACAGCACCTTCCCAATTAACAACTTAACTGGGAGGGTGCTGTTTTATGTTTGCGGTAGTAGGTGGGCGCTTCACCCATCACTTTTTTGAACATTTTGGAGAAAAGCAATTGATCCGTATAGCCCACAGAACGGGCAATATCACCAATGGTCAGACCGGGATCAAGCGTCAGTTCGGCTGCCCTGCGCATCCGATAATGAACCAGATACGACTGGATGCTGCTTCCCATCTTGTCCTTGAAGAGAGAGCACAGGTAACTGCGCTGCAAACCGACATGGGCCGCGATGGATTGAACGGTAATGGCATTGGCATAGTTCATTTCAATGAAGTCGATTACCTGCGTTACGTACGTTTCCTTCGAATAATCCGGCATGGGTTGAAGATGATCTGAATTAGCCTGATCAATTAAAATGGAGAAGAATTGATACAGCAAACCAGTCATGCTAATCTCCCAGCCTTTGTGGGTATGCCGCGAATTAATCATTCGGTGCAGGCAGGATCGCATCTCGTCATCCTCATTACCCAGCTCAAAAATCGGGTGATGCTCGGACAGACAGGCCTGCTGTAAAAAGGAAGAACTATTGCTGCCTTGAAAAGCAACCCAGCTGTATTCCCATGGATCATCCTGATCTGCTTCGTAATGCACGACGGAATGCGGAACAATCAGAAAACCTTGACCTTTGTGCAGGGTATGCGTTTTGCCACTAACTTCGAAGGTGCCTTTGCCATTCAAAATATAATGAATTTTATAATAGTCTCGCATGGCAGGGCCAAAGTGGTGACCAGGTGTACAGGCTTCCGTGCCATAATGAAGGAGCTGAAGCTCCTGAAAATGATTGTTCTTGAACATATACGTAATCAAGGGTATTCACTCCTGTACGATTTCGTCTCATCTTGCATTTTAACATATTAATTAGTGTGAAAGATGAATAATTTAAGACTAGTTTATATAGATAACAATCATTTTTCCATATGTTCAAAGTGAAATGCCATATCGTTTTGCCAGAGAAATGTCTAAGATGAAAAGGAATTCAACAAACCTTACAGGAAAGTGAGAATGACAATGCCCTATACTGCGAGTGAACAACGATATGATGAGATGAAATATGTACGTTCCGGCAAATCCGGAATCAGACTGCCGCAAATTGCGCTGGGTTTATGGCAGAACTTTGGTGGCAACCGCACATTGGATATTCAGGAAGAAATGATTTTGCGTGCCTTTGACCTCGGAATTAACCATTTCGATCTGGCGAATAACTATGGCCCACCTCCAGGATCGGCGGAAGAGAACTTTGGCGTGATCTACAAAAAACATCTGCGTCCTTACCGGGATGAACTGCTTATCTCGTCGAAGGCAGGTTACCATATGTGGAGTGGACCATATGGCGAGTGGGGTTCCCGCAAAAACCTGATTGCCAGTCTGGATCAAAGTCTTGGTCGGATGGGGCTGAACTATGTGGACATTTTCTATCATCACCGTCCAGATCCGGATACACCGTTGGAAGAAACGATGACGGCACTGGATCACATCGTGCGGCAAGGTAAAGCTCTGTATGTGGGCTTGTCCAATTATAATGCAGAACAGACGCAAGAAGCGGTAACCATTCTCCGTCGTCTGGGTACGCCGTGTCTGGTTCATCAGCCAAACTACTCGATGCTGAATCGCTGGATTGAAGACGGTTTGCAAGACGTACTGGATGAGCAGGGTGTAGGTTCCATTGCGTTCTGTCCACTCGGCCGCGGTCAGTTGACGAATAAATATGTCGATAAGATCAAGGAAGAACGCGCCAATCCAACAGGCAATTTGAAAAAAGAAGCATACACGGACGAACGGATTGCCAAGTTCGATGCGCTTCAGGCGGTTGCGGAGCGAAGAGGTCAGACAATCTCCCAACTGGCTCTGAACTGGATTTTGCGTGAGAACCGTGTAACCTCTGCACTGATTGGTGCAAGCCGAGTGTCCCAGATTGAAGAAAATGTAGCTGCGCTCAGCGCACCTGACCTGACAACGGAAGAGTTGAATGAGATCGAAAGCATTTTGGACGGAATGGGTAATTATCCGTGGTAACATACACAGTATAGCTGTGTGAAAATCATAGTTAGGTAAAACTAATGTAATATAAATGAAGAATGAAATGGCGCCTATCTGATCAATCAGGAAGGCGCCATTTTGTATATGTCATTTTCTTTATAGGATAAGATCTATTATAATAGTTCATTAATTGACCTATGTTTATTTTTTCGGAATGAGCCTAGTTCATAGCACCTGGTCCTAGGATTTAGGGTATAATATATAGAAGCTATACATTTGAACTACGAAGGAGAGGCTCCATTTGAACTTTGAACAGTGGATTTCGCCTGAAAGCTATAACCTGACATCCGAGATGGAGAATCATCCATCAGACCGGATTGCACTTAGATGGCTCAGCGATCAACGAGAATTGGAAGAGATCACGTATGGTGATTTGTTCAAGCAGGCGAATCGTCTTGCTGGTGGCTTGCGTGAACTTGGACTGGAGAAAGGTGACCGGGTGTTGGTCATGGTACCACGCCGTATTATTGCCTATGTCATTTATATTGCTTGTCTGAAACTGGGGATTGCTGTTATTCCTTCCTCCGAGATGTTACGGGCAAAAGATCTGGAATATCGTCTGCGTCACTCTGAGGCGCGGGCTGTTATTGTATGGTCCGAGACGACCTCGGAAGTGGAAAAGATGGACGCGGATCTGCCATCACTGGCACATCGCATCGTAGCATCACCCAATGGTGAAGTTGGCGTACCTGCCGAAGGTTGGGTCAATGTGCATGAGTTAATGCAGAATCAACCCGATGAGATGGCTGCGGTGGAAACACACCGTGATGATACAGCTATTCTTGCTTATACTTCGGGCACAACAGGTAATCCCAAAGGAGTTGTACATAGCCACGGTTGGGGATATGCCCACCTGCGGATCGCTTCTTCATTATGGCTGGATATTCAACCTTCAGATACCGTATGGGCAACGGCTGCACCTGGCTGGCAAAAATGGATCTGGAGCCCGTTCCTGTCGGTACTCGGAAGAGGCGCGACTGGACTGGTCTACAACGGATCATTCCAGCCCAAGCGTTACCTGGAACTGATGCAGGAACATCAGATTAATGTCCTTTGCTGTACACCAACGGAATATCGGTTGATGGCCAAAGCCGATGATCTTGGACATTATGACCTGTCCCATCTGCGCAGTGCCGTGTCAGCGGGTGAACCGCTCAATCAGGAAGTCATTGAAATCTTCCAACGTCATTTCGATTTGACCATTCGAGACGGATATGGACAGACCGAGAGCACATTGTTAATCGGCAGTCTCAAAGACGCTCCGGTACGCATTGGCTCCATGGGTCAGTCGATTACACCTGGGTTGATTGAAATCATTAACGAAGACGGACAGCCTGTTCCTGCGGGTGAAGTCGGAGATATCGCGGTACACAAAGAGATGCCAGCTTTGTTCCGGTCTTATTATCAGGATGAGGGACGGAAGGAAGCGAGTCAGCGTGGCGATTATTTTGTAACAGGGGACCGTGCACGCAAAGACGAAGAAGGATACTTCTGGTTTGAAGGACGCAGTGATGACATCATCATCAGTTCGGGCTACACGATTGGACCATTCGAGGTGGAAGAAGCACTCATGAAACATGCCAGTGTGAAGGAATGCGCGGTGGTTGCAAGTCCGGATGAGATCCGTGGGAATGTGGTGAAAGCATTTGTCGTACTGCGAGATGATTCACTGGCTTCACCAGAACTGATGCGTGAATTGCAGCACCACGTCAAGGAAATCACAGCACCTTATAAATATCCACGTAAGATCGAATTTGTTACGGATCTGCCGAAGACAAACTCAGGCAAAATCCGCCGGATCGAGTTGCGCGAACAAGAAAAACGAAATAGTTAAATGAGATTAGGTAACGAATGATTGAAAAATAATAGCATAAGTAGTGAAAGAGAAGGAATCGATTCTGAAGAAGCGATAGCGTTCGTATTTGTCTCCTAATTTTAACCTTTGAAATACGATGAAGAAAATTTGGAGACAACGACGATCTAAAGAACGATCCTTCGCTGTAACGGCCACTCAGCAGATTCCGAGTCATCTTAAAATTTGAAACAGGAGTGAACACAACCATGAGTCAATTTGAACAAACCTTTGAAAAGTCATTGGAACAATACGCAGAACTGGTTGTCAAAGTTGGCGTGAATATTCAAAAAGGACAGGATCTGCTCGTTACTGCTCCCATCGAAACACTTGAATTCACACGTCTCATTGTGCAAAAAGCCTATGCGGCTGGTGCAAACTATGTACAAGTGGACTTCGATGACGACAATATTACCCGCAGTCGTTTTGAACATGGCTCCAATGACAGCTTTGACTACTATCCAGCCTGGAAGGCGGATATGATGGAGAAGTTTGCAGAAGCAGGCGGTGCTACCCTGACGATCAAAGTTCCAGATCCTGAACTGTATAACGGAATTGACTCCGACAGCGTGTCCCGGGCAACCAAAGCGGCTGCTCAGGCACGTAAAGGGTACTCAAAATACACACGTAATCATGAAATTAGCTGGTGTCTGATCAAGGCACCGACCAAGGCTTGGGCGAACAAAGTGTTTGCCGACATCCCGGAAGAAGACCGAATCAACGTGATGTGGGAAACGATCTTCAAAATGAACCGTGTGGATGGCGGAGACGCTGTACAAAATTGGAGAGAACATCTGGATACCCTGAATACCATGAGTGATCTCCTGAACAAAAAGAACTATAAGAGTCTGCATTACCGTGCGCCAGGTACAGACCTGAAAATTGAATTGGTCCACAACCACATCTGGGGTGGCGGTGGTAGCGAAAATAAACAAGGTGTATACACGGTCGCGAATATGCCAACTGAAGAAGTATTCACCATGCCTAAGCGCAGTGGAGTGAATGGATATGTCAGCAGCACCATGCCTTTGAACCTGAATGGACAGCTGGTAGACCAGATGAGAATCACATTCAAGGATGGACAGGTTGTAGCGTTTACGGCAGCATCCGGTGAAGAGCATTTGAAGAACCTGTTTGCCACCGATGAAGGAGCACGTTATCTGGGTGAAGTGGCACTCGTACCACATGACTCCCCGATCTCCAACCTGAATCGCATTTTCTACAATACGGGTATTGATGAAAATGCATCCTGCCATTTGGCTGTGGGCAGTGCATATCCATTCAACATGAAAGATGGCACAACGATGTCGAACGAAGAGTTGCTGAAGCATGAGTGCAATGTGAGTTTGACACACGTCGATTTCATGATCGGTTCCGCAGAGCTGGATATCGATGGTGAGTTACAGGACGGCACAATCGAGCCGGTATTCCGTAAAGGCAATTGGGCATTTTAATATCTTAACAAGTCTTAACTAGCTAGTAGTAGCAGTAGTAGCAATCGTTAACAAAAAAAGTGACTTCAATTTGAAGTCGCTTTTTTTGTTTCTTCATAACATGAATTACACAGGTCTTACAGGCACACATATCTCGCAATAATGCTGATTAAGCAGTTCCCAACGATATCGTTCTATAACCGGCTTGTTGTCCATCTGATAACCACTTGTTTGTAAATGAGGGATGATCATATTCCATGCTTGCTGAATAGCTTCTGCCGTGTGCTTTACTATACAGATGAGATAATCTCCGCCTGATAGCTCGCCAAACTCAATAGAATCATCTTTCAGACGTTCAGATTCAGTGATAACAATACAGGCATCATATCTGCAGTTCTGAGGAGGTGTGCTCGCCGGGTCATCCTGGGGAATACCGAGTAGAATTGCTGCTTCATTAAGCAGTTGATTTTTGTCTGCCCATTGTTTCAGCGTATTCATCGCTTGAGCATTGGCTGGACCGTAAGGACCCACTTGTCGAACATAGGCAAGACGATATGACGGGAGGTTTTCGATATACATTTGCATGGAATTCTTCCTCTCAATATGGTTTCTCTTACAAGTTGGATGCTAACATGGTATAAAAGAATTTGCTTAGGTTATTGTTGAATCTCGGCGACGAAACTCATAGAATAGGGATAATATGTTGGAAGACTGTTCCAATTGAGCAAAACGAGAGGGGGAGGTGTTAGACATGGATATTACTTATGCCTTCACGGATGAACATTTCAGGCAAGTTGTGTTGGATCGTTTTTGTGATCACCGGGATTTCATTCAGGAGAGTGACGTTTGTGAGGTTGAGATATTGCAACTTTTCAATCATAATATTAGCAATCTTGATGGAATCGAGTATTTCAGGGGTCTTCAAGAGCTGGATTGTGCCTATAATCAATTGACCGGTCTGGATCTTACTCAGAATCACAAGCTGAGGACGTTACGTTGCAGAGAGAATCAACTTCTTACACTGGACCTCCGTTCCAATTCGGAATTGCAAGTGCTGGATTGCAGTTTTAATCGACTTCGAAAATTAGATCTTTCTTATAATTCCAAACTTATAACGGTGGAGTGTAATTGGAATATGTTGTCGGAGCTGGCTTCGGAGCACCTTGAGCAGTTGGAGGAACTTAGTTGCAGTTATAACGCTCTTTTCTCACTTGAACTTGAACAGAATAAGCAACTGCGGCGACTTGATTGCGCCAACAATTACATGCTGGAACTTGATGTAACAGGTTGTCCAAACTTGATTGAACTTCGCTGTAATCACAATCATATCAAACAGTTGGATCTTCGTTCGAATTTGGTTTTGGAGAGTGTCCGGTGTTTTAACAACCATATTAGCAAGCTGGATATTCGCCATAACGTGCAACTGAAAGAGCTGTACTGTTCAGAGAACAAGTTGGCCGAGTTGGATTATAGCGCTAATCCCAAGCTGGAAAGATTGCAGCATGCAGACAATCTAATATTTGAATCCAATCATGAAGTTCAGGGGATGGGTGTGTTTCAGTATGACGCATCGATGTCCAACTATCAGATGCGATTACTTATTCAGGATAAAGAACTGGTAGTCACTGCACAGGTTTCAACCAAGACAGAGATGGTAACATTATCCCCATATATGGAAGCGACGTGGAAACGGTGGGACATGCTTGGTGAGCGGGCGCTCAGAACCATTGCCGAGGCTCATCCGGACGAAGATATCAATGAATTGATTTTGGCTGACGTAGAATTTCAGGGAGATCAATACCTTCGATTGGGTTATGATGCGGGGGATACACCAGCTGGTCGACTTTACATATATGCCGAGTTTGACGATGAATTTCAAATGTTGGATACGTTGATCTATGAAACGTACTAAAGCCACGAGATCGTGGCTTTTTTGCTGTGTTATTGTGCTATATAAGTTGAACTAAAGATTATTTACACTGTCACTACGATGACAGAACAACCTTCCAATCGCTGTTATCCCCAGATTTTATTCGATTCCTTTTCTAAAGGGGAAAATCCGGGGATAAAGGCGAACGCTTCGCTTTTTCAGTTTTTTTCTGTCCTCTCCGTTATCGTGTAAATGTTAGTTCAACTTATATAAATTGTTATATTATATGTTACTCAGCGTGCATTTTGTTGAAGCTAACATATTCGTTAATTGGTTTACGGTAACCGCGCGGGCGCTGTTTGGCTTCCGACTTTTTGCCGATGGTGATCAGCATAACCGGTACATAATGGTTAGGGATTTCCAAACTCTTTTGCAGTTCTTCGGAGTCAAAGCCAATCATTGGACAAGTGTCCCAACCGCGATCCTGAGCGATCAGCATCAATTGCATGGCAGACAGGCTGGCATTGCGAATCGCATCCTCACGTTGGAAGAATCTGCCCCGAGATTCGTAAAATTCAGTGACACTTTGAGATTCCTGCTCGTATTGGAACGGAGTAAGAGCGCCCAGGTTCAGCAAGCCTTCGTTAATGGTGCGGATATGATGATGTGCGTTAACATCGCCCAAAACCACGATGACCGCAGAAGCTGTTTTTACTTTATATTGCTGGGAAGCTTCATAGACTTTCTCTTTCTGTTCCTCATCTTTAATCACAAGATAGTGCGTGTGTTGCAGGTTAAAGGCAGATGGTGCAAATTTGTTCAGGGCAAAAATCTCTTGTAGTTCCGAATCTGAAATTTCAATTCCTTCTTCAAAAATAACGGCCGATCTACGGTTTTTGACTAGATTCTCCAACTCACTCATGGTGGTTTCCCTCGCTTATGTATAATTTATAAACTGACTATAACACACTTAGTTACTTTATGTAAGTGTTATTTTAGAATAAGACAAGGATTGTCTGCCATACGCTAAAATAAAACACTAGAGGTGATTCATGAAAGCATTGATCGCAAGGTATATGGGAGGACATGACCCTCATGAATTTCGGGTATATGTGATCCAATCTTCGACGTTAAAACGTTTTGTAGTTGTGGAGATTATTCTAGGCCCTATCGTGTACAATGTCGCACTTTATTTGTGCCATAATGCAATACTTGCTGGCGTAGGCTCTTGGGCTGGAACAGAAGGCCTGAAGAGACTGCCACTGGTCTTTAGAAAAATCGTTGGGACATGATGAGGGGTGTAAATGAAAGATTGAAGCAGAAGAGGGCCAGTTGCGGCCCCATCTTCTCCTTCAGTCATGTTATCTATAGTCACGCTTCTTTTATCTAATCAAATAACTGTCTAAGTTTTGGGTTCATAACTGCCTTATTTGGCACGTTCCAAATACTGCTCCAGCGTAAGTTTCTGGTTGGTAATCTCACCAGCAATATATACTCCGACATAACGTACATGCCATGGCTCATAGGAGTAACCGGTCAATTTCTCCTGATCTTTGCCATAACGGATGATGAATCCGTACTTGTGGGCATTGGCTTTCAGCCATTTGCCTTCTTTGGTGTTGCCGAAGCTTTGCTGAAGATCATAACCAGCCGAAGCGCTGGAGATATCCATGGCTAGACCAGTCTGATGTTCGCTTTGTCCTGGCCGAGCACTTGTTTTATTGGCAACAGCTTCACCTTTGATGCTGGCATTACGGTCAAAGATTGATTTCTGGGTCGCATAAGAGCGATAGCCAGACACCGCTTTGATATCGATGCCGTCTTTTTTGGCAGCAGCAAATAGTTTCTCTAGCGCTGTTGCAGCTACTTTACGCATTTGTTTCTTCGGACTGGAACCTGAGAAGCTAAAAGGAATATTAGGTACAACCAGATCTTGTGGTGCATAAGTTGAAGGCAGATTTCTCTTTTTATTGACAAGTACAACTGTACTGGACACATTGGTCACAGTTGCCACATTTTTAATCGTTTTGATCGTACGACCAGGTGCATTATCATGCAGAAATTGAGTGAAGCTGGAGCTTGCCGCAGACGCGACGGGATTTAGGCTTGAAGTGATGGGAAACGTAGTAAATGCAGAACCTGCTACAACAGAGCCTACGAGAATTGTAGATATGATGGATTTACGAGTAAAAGATTTCATGATGTGTGTTCCTCCTCGGATTATATGAATCTATATACCGAGTATACTAGAGGATTATATCCATAGGTTCTCCAATTGTTTCCGAGTTGTAAACAAAGTTTGCTATATAAGTTGAACCAAAAATATTTACACTGGACACTACGATGACAGAATAACCTTCCGATCGCTGTTATCCCCAGATTTTACGAATTCCCCTTATAGGGGAAAATCCGGGGATAGCGTATGCTTACGAAGCAGCTTTCTTTCAGAAAGCTTTTAGGCGAACACTTCGCTTCTTCCAGTTGTTTCTGTCCTCTCCGTTTCGTGTAAATGTTAAGTTCAATTTATATAAAATATTCTTTTTGCAACTCTCGTAGGGGCAGTACACATGAAAAAGCCGTTGCATTAGATGCAACGGCTTTTGATGTGAAGAAAGATAATGCTAGATTACTTCAAGTAAGCTGGAGACTGTATTACAACATGCAGGCGTCAGATCCACCGGAGCTTCCCGCTGTTACGGCACGGGTGTCACGAACGCGAACGTTGGCGCTGAGCACACCGGAATCACTGCTTAATTTGAAAGAAGGATAATTTTCTTCCGTATCCAGCTTCATATGTTGTTCTAGGTTCAGCTGCTGCTTCGGATCAACATAGAACGGAACCAGATTGGTTTCAATCTGCGCGTCGAGAGCTGCAAGTTCATCAACAATGATAATCGCGATAACTCCGTTACATCCGCAACCTTCCAAGTCATAGATCACTTTGAAATATCCGGGTTGGTCATTCAGGCTTTCAGTCAATCGTTTTGCAGCCAAATCTGTAATTTGAATATACATATAGGTACACTCCTTTATATGTGGTCATGGTTAATAAATGGTAAAAGAATTCATTCAGCTTCTATTCACATTATACCACTTTGTCAAAAATCAAAGCATTTATTTTCTTGACTGATCAGTCTGGAAAAGGTATTCTTTATTTAATGATTAGGGAGGTGAGGTCTGAAATTGGGAAGAGCCAAGGAGTTTGACACGGAGAGCGTTCTAAGAAAAGCAACGTCTGTATTTGGAGCGTACGGTTATGAAGGTACATCTCTGAGCTTACTGCTGAGTGAACTTGGTATTGCGCGGCAAAGCCTGTATGACACCTACGGAACTAAACATGATTTATTTGTCTCTGCTCTTAAATTCTATATTCAGCAGAAGACAGAGGCGGGGATCAGACTATTAAACGAATGCACAAGTGTGAGGCAAGGCGTGACCGAGTTGTTCAACGAAGTGGTTAACGTGTTGACCGACAACGAACGTCGTAATGAATGTTTCATCATTAATAGCGCGGTTGAACAGGCACCACAAAATCACGAAATCGCCGCCTTTATTCAAACCACTAACCAACAAATGGAAGATGTTTTTCATACTGCGCTGTTACGAGGCCAGAAGAGTGGCGAATTGAAGCACGCAGAGGAAGAATTGCCCGGGCTTGCCCGTTTTCTGAATTATTCCCGACTTTCATTGACCTTTACAGCGAAGAGTGGTGCAAGTGCAGAAGCGCTGCGAGATTTTGTACAGCTGACCCTAAGAGCTATGGATTAACGTATTACATGATTTGAGCAATAATTTTTAATTTTGTTTTGAAAATGGACGCTTAGGGCGTTTATTTTTTGACTATTATAGACCGATTGGTCTGGAAAAACGCCAAACAAAACTGAAGGAGGAAGCAAGCATGATCAATGATAAAACGTTGACACTTATTACAGGGGCTAATGGGAAGACGGGAAGCCGTGTTGCGGCCATACTTCAAGAGCATCAATATCCGGTGCGTTTGGCAGGAAGAACGAAATCATCACTTTCTGGTTCTGCCGATAATTATGTCTATTTTGATTGGTATGATTCCGAGACATATGCTCCGGCGCTGAAAAATGTGAATCAGGTGTACCTTGTTGTGCCAGCAATGGATATGAGCCCAGAAAACGCCATGATTCCATTCATCAAGGAAGCATTGTGGAACGGCGTTAAGCGATTCGTTTTACTTGGCAGTGCTTCGATCGATGAGAATGGTCCTATATTTGGCAAAGTACATCAGTATTTAAAAGCCCATGCTCCTGAGTGGGCTGTATTGCAGCCTTCCTATTTTATGGAGAACTTTACGGAGGGACCGCATCGGGAGACGACGAAGCAACTCGGGAAAATATACAGTGCTACGGGTGAAGGGAAAATTGGATTTGTTAGTGCAGATGATATCGCGGCGGTGGCCTTCCATGCTCTGACAGATGTAGTTCCTCATAATACGGAGCATATTATTACAGGGCCGGAGTCGTTGTCCTATGGACAGGTTGCAGACATCATTAGTCGTATACTGGGTCAGTCCATCCAGCATGAATCTTTGTCCGATGATGAATTGAGGAACAGCATGATTCGCGCAGGAATGTCAGAAGAATACGCTGCTGCCCTCGCAGGACTGGATGTGCCCATCCGGGAGGAAGGGAGAGAAGATCAAACGACGGATACGGTGAAAAAATTAACGGGGAATAACCCGATTTCATTCGAGCAATTTATTCAGAATCATATGGAAGTATGGGAATAATGGAAGAAATATTTTCATATTCAATGAGAAGACGGTGCCTAGTGCCCGTCTTTTTGCATGTCTACCAGCATGTTGACATCGTTGATTTTAAATATGGATCTCTCCCTAATCAAGAACACCACGGAAAGCAGTGATTATACGAACACACTTTTGGGGAAATAGATGAGGATGAATGTTTGATAAAGGGGCGAAGAGAGCGAATGATTCAGTTCGAAAATGTATCGAAACAATATCCTGATGGAACAACGGCTTTGCGTCAGGTTAACCTCAACATTAACAAGGGAGAACTGTTTGTCATGATTGGTCCGAGTGGATGTGGCAAAACCACCATGCTCAAAATGATCAATCGCCTGATTGAGCGAACAGATGGAACAGTGCGCATTAATGAACGCCCAATCGATGAATACAACATTCACGAATTGCGCTGGAATATCGGATATGTACTGCAACAGATTGCACTATTCCCGCATATGACAATTTCCGAAAATATTGCGGTTGTTCCTGAACTGCGAAGATGGAAGTCAGATCAAATCAAGAAGCGTGTACATACGTTACTGGACATGGTGGGTTTGCACGGAGATACGTACAGTGAGCGTAAACCGTCCGAGTTATCTGGAGGACAACAGCAGAGAATTGGTGTGTTGCGTGCACTCGCTGCCGATCCCGAGATAGTTTTGATGGATGAACCGTTCAGTGCACTCGATCCAATGAGTCGGGAGAAATTGCAGGACGATATTCTGGATATCCAACGTCAGATGAAAAAAACAATTGTGTTTGTCACCCATGACATTCAGGAAGCGATGAAGCTGGGGGATCGCATCTGCATCATGAAGGATGGACAGGTTTTGCAGGTGGGTACCCCGGAAGAACTGATCCGACAGCCAGCTAATGATTTCGTACGTGAATTTGTTGGAAGTCCTAACGCCGATACGATTTCACAATCTGATTTTGATCTCGAATCCATCATGTCACCACTCTCACCGGGTCATGTGCCAAAATCAGCCAAAACCGCCGTTCCTGTATCCATTACGTTAACGGAGTTAGTTGATATCATGGCTTCCCATGACCATCTGCTGGTTGAACGTAACCGCCAGATTATTGGCGAGATCAGTCGAGTTGATCTGATGAAATACTGGTCTGGTCAGTTACAGGAACGAGGTGAAGGACATGAATAGATTCACGGAGGTGTTCAGTGAGCGCAAAGGTCAGTTGTTGTCTGCTCTGCTGGAACATATTCAGATCTCATTTATCGCATTGTTCTTTGCTGTCCTCATCGCTATTCCGCTAGGTATATACCTGACACGCAAACCAAGAGTGGCTGAACCCATTATCGGGGTTACGGCTGTGTTGCAGACGATACCTTCCTTGGCGCTTCTCGGATTGCTCATCCCGTTATTCGGTATAGGCACACTTCCTGCAATTATTGCATTGGTGGTGTATGCGTTGCTTCCCGTACTTCGCAACACATACACAGGCATATCCGAAGTTGATCCTTCCATGGTGGAAGCAGCTAATGCGATGGGCATGAATAGTTGGCAACGTCTAATCAAAGTGGAACTGCCACTGGCGATGCCTGTTATTATGGCTGGAATTCGGACCGCTATGGTCCTGATTGTAGGAACGGCGACACTTGCTGCCTTGATCGGCGCAGGAGGTTTGGGTGCATTAATCTTGCTGGGCATTGATCGGAACGATACCGCACTGATCGTCCTTGGAGCCATTCCGGCTGCCTTGCTGGCTATTTTGTTTGATGTACTATTACGTCAGTTCCAGCGGTTATCCTTCAAGAAAACACTGGTTACCCTTGGTTCGCTGGCAATAATCGCGATACTTGTGATTACCATTCCCTTCTTGGCACGTGGAGGGCAGAAGGATCTCGTGATTGCTGGCAAACTGGGAGCTGAACCCGAAATTCTCATTAATATGTACAAATTGCTAATCGAAAAAGATACAGACCTGACCGTTGAACTAAAACCCGGATTAGGCAAAACGCCATTCCTTTTCAATGCACTCAACTCAGGTGATATTGACATCTATCCCGAATTCACCGGGACAGCGATCTCCGAATTCATGAAGGAAACGGCAGTGAGTACCGATCGGACAGAGGTGTACGAACAGGCAAGAGATGGAATGCTGAGCCAGTTCAACATGGTGCTGCTGAACCCTATGGATTACAACAATACGTATACGTTGGCCGTTCCAAAGAGCATCGCAGATCAATACAATCTCAAGACCATTTCGGATCTCAAACCGGTGGAACAGCAGATGAAGGCAGGATTTACCCTGGAATTCTCGGATCGGGAAGACGGTTACCTAGGCATTCAGAAGAAGTATGGAATTGAATTTCCGAACGTTGCGACAATGGAACCGAAGCTTCGCTATGGTGCTGTTCAACGTGGCGATATCAATCTCGTAGATGCCTACTCCACAGATAGTGAGTTGAGACAATATGAACTTGTTGTGCTGGAGGATGATCAGGAGTTATTCCCACCGTATCAAGGCGCGCCGATGCTTCGTCAAGAAACGGCAGATCAATATCCACAACTGGTTGAGGTGCTGAATCAGCTTGCTGGCAAAATTACGGATGACGAGATGCGTCAGATGAACTATGACGTGAACGTGGATGGAGCGAATCCCGAGCAGGTGGCTAGGGAGTACCTTAAACAGGCGGGGTTGCTTTAACGTTGTGTATCCCAACAATAGATGTAACAAAAGGAAGAGGAGGAACCATGATGACAGAAGAAACGTATGACTTGATTGCAATTGGAACAGGAAGCGCGGCAAGCTCTGTAATCACCCGTTGCGCTAAAGCTGGCTGGAAAATCGCTGTAATTGATGAACGTGAGTTCGGCGGAACGTGTGCACTGCGTGGCTGTGATCCGAAGAAAGTGCTGGCTGGAGCGGCGGAGCTGATTGACTGGAATGAACGGATGCAAGGGAAAGGAATTAAGGGACAGGCAACCATCAACTGGTCTGAACTTATGGCCTTTAAACGTACCTTTACCGAGAGCATACCTAGAGCAAGCGAGGATAAATTCAAACAGGCCGGAATGGATACGTTCCATGGTAAAGCTTCATTTGTCGATGAAGACCATATTCAAGTGGGAGAAGAAGTGCTCCATGGCAAACACATCCTGATTGCTACTGGTGCAAGACCTGCGCCACTTGAGATTGAGGGCTCAGAGCATCTTATATATAGTGATGACTTTCTGGATCTGGAACAGCTGCCGGATCGATTAGTTTTGGTAGGCGGTGGATACATTGCATTTGAGTTTGCGCATATTGCGGCCAGAGCCGGGACGGAAGTCCACATCCTGCATCGGAGTGAACAGCCTCTGAAATCGTTTGATGCGGAGCTGGTAGAATCTTTGTTGCAAAGATCAAAAGAGATCGGCATCCATGTTCACTTGAACGCGGAGGTGAAGTCCATACGGCAAGAGGGGAACTCATATGTCGTTCATGGCACACGCAATGGTGCAGATCACCAGTGGCAGTGTGGACTTGTCGTTCATGGAGCTGGGCGTATTCCTAATGTGGATGGGCTGGAATTGGAGAAAGCCAACGTCAGCTACAGCAAAAAGGGTATTACGGTGAACGAGTACTTGCAAAGCGAAAGCAATCCACGAGTGTATGCTGCTGGTGATGTAACCGATACAAAAGGGTTGCCCTTGACCCCGTTAGCAGGTCAGGAATCCCGGGCTGTATCGTTCAATTTGTTGGAGGGAAATCAACACAAACCTAATTATAAAGTGATGCCTTCCATTGTGTTTACTGTCCCTGCCCTTGGAGCTGTAGGTATGAGCACGGAACAAGCCAAGAAAGAGGGCTACGAGGTGCAGGTAAATGATATGTCGAAATGGTATACTTACAAGCGAACTCATGAAAAATTTGCCATGGCCAAAGTGGTGATCGACAAATCAACCGGACGTATTCTGGGTGCGCATGTGCTCGGGAGCAAAACAGAAGAATTGATTAACCTTTTTGCAATGGCGATTCAGTTCAATCTGACTATCGATCAGTTAAACACCATGAATTTTGCATATCCTACTGCTGCATCGGACCTGGGTTCTTTAATTTAGAAGTGATGATGAACTCCCCTTTGGGACGGAAGGAAGGATGAAAACAACGATGTCATCGGATTTTATTGGGCTTCATGAAGGCAAGTGGACTAAGGAACCCGTTGCTGCACGAATGGATGGGGATCGTTTCGTTGTGGAAGCTCGGGAAGGCAGTGACTTCTGGGAGAACACATTCTACGGGTTCTGTCATCGGGATGGACATGCCATGCTTGCTCCATGGGACGGAACGGAAGCGATTGAGGTATCGTTTGATCTAAGCTCATTCACCGAATTATATGATCAGGCGGGACTAATGTTATGGTACGGAGAAGACCAATGGATCAAGGCCGGAGTTGAGGTCAATGATGGCGTGGCACATGTTGGAGCCGTCGTGACGGATACGTATTCGGATTGGTCACTCTCTCCTGTGCCAGAGTGGGGTGGACGAATCGTAACAATCAGAGCCTCCTACAGTAATGAGGCTGTTGTCATTCGTGCACGCACAGATGAGCATCCTTGGCGTACGATTCGGGTTGCACGGTTTGCCTATCCAACGAACAAACACGCAGGTCCATTTCTGTGTTCACCGAAGCGTGCAGGGTTCGAGGTAGCCTTTACCAAGTGGAGATCCACGACACCCGATCAAGACTTGCATACAGATCCGCCGATTACGGATTAAAACAAGTTAAGAGGCACGATAAACAATGAAACATGAACATGTGTATCTGGCTTAGAAAGCAAGACAACACGAACAAGCAAGTCTTCCATTCATGGAGGACTTGCTTATTTTTGTGTTTAAACTTTGGACCATGAAGAGTACTCCAGGTACTCATTTGATCATTCACCGGGGTCAGTGAGTTCTTTTCGCACATACAACAGAGTGCTTGCGAACTTTACTTGAGTTTAACGTTTATTTACTCGTGTCCGTATCCACGGACTGGGGTTCGGTCTCTTTTTCACCCTCATCATCATTGGACTTATTGAACTCAAGCATACGCTCTTCGTAATCATCCAGGAACCATAACGGGTCCATGCTGTCTTCCTCACCGTTATAATTGATCACGATTTCTTCGCCAGCCTTGATGTCTGTATACGCGTAGAAGTCAAAGGTGTGGTTATCAAAATTGATATCATAAGTAGCGTTAGGTTCATAGGAGTGGTTGATCAGACTGCCGTAACCGAGCAGAATTGCGGTATGATTCGCCCCGTATTCGAACACGTAATCTTCCAGAATCGTTTTTTCGACATGCTCATGATCTTCATTTGGGTAAGGCACAACGGGTGCCTGATGGATAAGCGTTCCTTTGGCAATATCAACGGTAGCAAATACCCCGCGGTTAAACTCACCACCATCACCCAACTTGGATTGTTTCACTTCAATCATAATCTTCACCTGATGCTCTTCGAAGAGCTCCGTTCTATATAGTAGTAATTCGTTAAGGCAAAATTTTAACCCATACTTTCATATAAGGCAAATTTCAGACAAAAAGGTGCAATATTTTTGAATATGGCGTTGAGTTGTGCGGGATATAACGCTTATAATATACAAAGAATTAAGTCTATATAGAAAAGGTGTCATGAATGAGCATATTAAATGTAGAAAAATTAAGTCACGGTTTTGGTGACCGTGCTATCTTTAACGACGTTTCATTCCGCCTGTTGAAGGGCGAACATATTGGTCTGATCGGGGCCAATGGTGAAGGTAAATCCACCTTCATGAACATTATTACAGGAAAACTTCAGCCGGATGAAGGCAAGGTGGAGTGGTCCAAACGGATGCGTGTTGGTTATCTGGACCAGCATGCTGTATTGAATAAAGGCCAATCGATCCGTGACGTACTTCGCGGCGCGTTCCAGTATTTGTTCGACATGGAGCAGGAAATGAATGATATGTATGGCAAAATGGGCGATGTTACCCCGGAGGAACTTGAACAACTTCTTGAAGATGTGGGTACGATTCAGGATACATTGACAAACCAGGATTTCTACATGATCGATGCCAAAGTGGATGAAACCGCACGTGGTCTGGGTCTGACGGATATCGGTCTGGATAAAGACGTCAATGACCTGAGTGGTGGACAGCGTACCAAAGTACTGCTTGCCAAGCTTCTGCTGGAAAAACCCGATATTTTGCTCCTCGATGAGCCTACGAACTATTTGGATGAATTGCATATCGAATGGCTGAAACGTTATTTGCAGGAATATGAGAATGCTTTTATCCTCATTTCTCACGATATTCCGTTCCTGAACAGTGTAATCAACCTGATCTATCACATGGAGAACCAGAATCTAACTCGTTATGTGGGCGATTATGATCATTTCCAGGAAGTGCATGAGATGAGAAAACAGCAGCTGGAGTCGGCGTACAAGCGCCAACAACAAGAGATTGCTGACCTCAAGGATTTTGTAGCGCGTAACAAAGCAAGTGTAGCTACACGTAATATGGCGATGTCCAGACAGAAGAAACTCGACAAGATGGATGTCATTGAGATCGCCAAGGAGAAACCGAAACCGCAGTTCAACTTCCGTGATGCAAGAACATCCGGCAAGCTCATTTTCGAAACCAAAGGACTTGTGATTGGTTACAACGAACCGTTGTCCAGACCACTGGATCTGCGTATGGAGCGGGGACAGAAGATTGCCCTCGTGGGTGCGAACGGAATCGGTAAAACAACCCTGATGCGCAGTATTTTGGGTGAAATTCAAGCTCTGGAAGGAACCGTTCAACGAGGTGAACATCTGGAGATTGGTTACTTCCAGCAAGAGATGAAGGATGCCAACTACAATACGTGTATTGAAGAGATCTGGCAGGAGTTCCCTTCCTATACCCAATTCGAGGTGCGTGCTGCACTTGCAAAATGTGGTTTGACTACAAAACACATTGAGAGCAAGGTAGCTGTACTAAGTGGTGGCGAGAAAGCCAAAGTGCGTCTCTGTAAGCTGATCAATAACGAAACCAACCTGCTTGTACTCGATGAGCCGACGAACCATCTGGACGTTGATGCCAAGGAAGAGTTGAAACGTGCGCTCAAGGCTTACAAAGGCAGTATTCTTCTGATCTCCCACGAACCGGAATTCTACCGTGATGTAGTTACGGAGACGTGGAACTGTGAATCATGGACCACGAAAGTATTCTAATTAGAGGTTGTTCAAAAAGTCCGCTTTTGATTACGAATCACGCTTCGAGCTTGCGAATAAGCTCGAAGCGTGAGAAAAGGCGCGAATTTTGCTTGCAAAACAGGCAGAACTCGCGCCTTTTTTGCGTGGTTTTAACGAAAGATGTTTGAGCCCAATTCACAGTTGACAGCTGGAATAAGGCAATAATATAATCCAAGAAAGCGATTACATTTATATATTAAAAACCTGTTTCACTACATAGGGGCAAGTAAGAAACGGTATTCCGTATGGGTATCATTGCACTTAGAAGGGAAGACGGGTCTTTTTTTGCGCTCCAATGAAACCGATTTCATTAAAATAAGGAGGTGGACAAACGCTCGTTACTGACCACTGGTTGCTGAGGATAGGCTGAACAACAACACCGCGCGATCAAGAACCATGCTTTCATCTTTCACGCCAAAGGAGAGAATGAACATTGGATAAACTCAGGAAACCCATGATATTTATGTTATCTGCAACACTTGCGCTGTCTTCGGGACCGTTGATGCTGCCGAGTAAGGCGTATGCTGATCTGAGCAGGATACCCGCCACGTTGTTGCAGGACGATTTTTCGGATGGGAATTACACGGAATCACCTGCGTGGAACGTAAGTTCAGGCAACTGGGAAGTAATTTCTGACCCGACAGATGCGTCCAACTCTACGCTTTTCCAGAGCGATACCAATGAAGGCATCATCTCTACTGGGGACTCCATGTCGGACATGACCGTGTCCATGCGCTTTTACACGGGAGCCGGTCAGGGGTATCCGGGAATATTGCCACGGTTTCAGGATAAGAGCAACTTTTACTATTTTCAAATGCAGGTCCCCAATAATAAACTCGTATTCTCCAAACGGGTAAACGGATCAGACACACCTCTGAAAACGGTGGATTATGCGTTTGCCAAAAATACGTGGTACACGCTCAAAGTGGTGTTATCAGGTACCACCATTCGCGGGTATATCGTGGAAAACGGCTCCGATCGGTTGGTATTTGATCTGGTCGATCCTACATACGGGTCAGGTACCGTGGGCATTCGGAATAAGTGGCAGTCGGTACATGCAGATGACGTGATCATTTCCGAGCCACCGCTTGGGAACGATGTTCAGCTCTCCATCGCTGAGCAGACGGCGTCTTCGGTTTCATTGCAATGGTCTGAAATCGCGGGTGCATCAACCTACCGCTTGTACCGTTCCTCTACGCCTGAAGGCGGTTATTCTCTGGTAACCAATACCGGGAATTTGGGACACACGGATGAAGGATTAAGCGGGGATACGGTGTATTATTACAAGCTGGCTTATGAATACGGAGGCCTATCCGAATCATTATGGACTGCTCCGCTGGAAGTTCGGACGACTGCGGCGGCACCACAGGCTCCTGGCGAATTAAAGGCCGAAGCACTCAACGCAACGAGCGTGAAGCTATCTTGGTCCGCCGTGGACAAGTCAACGGGTTATCGCGTGGTTCGAGCCGAAGCTGGCAGTGACCAGTATGAGCAGATATACGAAGGGAAAGGGCTCATATTCACGGATATTGCACTTGAGCCGGGCACCAGCTACAGCTATCGTGTGACGGCCTTTAATGCAGCTGGTGAGTCAGCATTCTCCGTTGCAGAAGCTACTACGTACTCCATTGACTCTCCTGCAGAGTTTGCTGCCACAGCTGTGACGGATACTTCAATCTCTCTGGGGTGGAATGCCCTTGCTGGATCTGATGTAACGTATACGCTCTCCAGGTCTACCAGTGCTACGGGTACGTATCAGCAGGTCTATAGCGGCAATGAAAGCACGTTTAACGATAGTGGTCTGACGATGGGCACAGGATATTTTTACATCCTTCAGGCGACCGTGGACGGCGTAACTTCTCCAGCATCCACACCGCTGGGTGTTGCCACAGTTCGCACAAGCATTACACCAGGGCAATTGTGGCCAGATCTGGACGGGAAGCCGATTGATGCGCATGGGGCTGGCTTTTTCTATGATGAACAGACGGAGACCTATTACTGGTATGGCGAATATCATAAGGGCGGCTGGCCAGCTGTTGGTGTGCGTGTGTATTCATCGAAGGATCTGATGAACTGGACTGACGAGGGCATGGCTCTGACGACGCTTCAATCGATGGATGATTTTGACAATGACCCACTGATTTCCGAATTGTATGCAGGACGGGAAGACAAGGTGGATATCTGGGCAGATATTCGCAAAGGACGGATCATTGAACGACCAAAGGTCATCTACAACGACAAAACGAAGAAATACGTGATGTGGGCCCACATGGATGGCGACAAGGACCCTTATAACGATAATGCGAACTACGGTAAGGCGAGAGCCGGTTATGCGATCAGCGACTCTCCAACAGGACCTTTTGTGTATCAGAAGAGTTACCGGATGGACAGAGCCCCGGAAGGGGAGAAAGATTACTTTCCAAGTGATAAGGGTATGGCACGTGACATGACGTTGTTCAAGGATGATGACGGCACCGGTTATCTGATCTACTCCAGCGAAGAAAACCTGACGCTTTATATCTCCAAACTGAATGAAGACTACAGTGACGTAACAGGGTGGCATAAGGAAGGACGAACGGATGACAAAGGCAATCCGGTACGAGATTCTACCTATCAGGCGGAATACGGCGTAGATTACGTGCGTGTGTTCCCGGGAGGGCAACGCGAAGCACCGGCGATGTTTAAGTATCAGGGGAAATATTATATTTTGACTTCCGGAGCTTCTGGCTGGGCCCCTAACGAAAACAAAGTGACGGTTGCGGACAACATCTTTGGCCCGTGGTCAACGCAGACCAATCCGTTTGTGCGTACGTTGCCGAGTGATCCCGATCCAGGCAAGGCATTTGGCACACAGACCACTTCCGTCATTCCGGTCGATCCGGAAAAAGGCAAATTCATTTACGTGGGGGATACGTGGAATGGTGGCAACTTCTCGAATGATGCTGCAAAATACGTGTTCTTGCCAATTGAGTTTGGAATAGGCTCGGATATCGCGATCAAGTGGTATAACAGCTGGACACCTGATCTGCTGAATTCGATGGGCAAAGTTGATATCGCTGATCCGTTACCAGAAGCCGTGGCGCTAGGCATAGTACCATCCTTGCCATCAACATTGAATGTGCGCGAGGGTGTAGCACTGGTATCAACGCCAGCAGTATGGACGATTGATAACCGGGCCATGACGGCAGAAGATTTTGCCAAGCCAGGACCGCTCACATTACAGGTAACCACACCGGAATATAACAACAAAAAGCAGGCAGTTCGCGTAAACGTCATCCCGGAAAACACACTCTATTTCGTGAATAGCGGAGGTTACGAAACGGCTGATTATAGTCTCATGGGTGCCTATATGAAAGGAACACTTGCCAACCCGGGAACGGCGGACCAGATGTACGCTCCTGTGGAGGGTCGCAATTGGGGGTATACCAGCGCAGATGCACTGTCATCCGGTTCGAATGGCGGAGATATATTCTCGACCGTACGTTATCTGAACGGTGGCAATGTCAGCAATTCACCTAAAGGCACGGACTTAACCTATAGATTTGATGTGCCAAACGGGACATACGATGTGTACGCCGGATTCAACGATCCGTGGACCAATGCATCGCGCAGAGCAAATTTCATCATCAATGGAACCAATACTGGTGCAGTTACTTTTACACCTGCCAGCGTTAGAGCCCACAAAGGCATCAGCGTGTCGGACAACAAACTGGAGTTGACCGTGCGTAATACGGCATCGCAGGACCCGATGATTAGCTGGATTATGATCGTTAAACCTGACGCCGCGCCACCTGCAAATGATAGTGCTGGCCTTCATGCTGAGACGTTCGATTCAGCGAGCGCAACGCTTCAGTGGGATGCTCATCTTGGTGCAGCAAGCTACAAGCTCTACCGCTCAGATCGTGAGCAAGGAGAGTATAAGGTGGTCTACAGCGGCAATGGACGGGAGTACACGGACAGTGAACTGAACCCCGGCACGGAATATTATTACAAAGTGGAAGCTTTTGATGCGACGGGACAATCCTTGAGAGGTGTATCTTCCGCTTATCAGGTGCACACGGCTCAGCAGAGCGCTGCCGATGTAGCAACAGGGATTACGGCACTGGAACAGCCTTCCGCAGGTGCAAAAAAACTGAAGTTACCATCCGTGCCACAAGGGTTCACGGTGAAGATCGCTTCCAGTTCGGTACCGTCCGTCATTCAAACCGATGGAACGATTATCCCACCATCTAAGGAAACAACAGTAACATTGGAGTTGGAAATTACTCGAACTTCTGACGACAGCAGAGCCCTGACTGTACCGTTGACGGTGAAGGTGCTCGCATCTGTTCCTTCCCCTGGAGGTACGGACCCTGGTTCGGGCGGTAATCCAGGCGGCAATTCCGGTGGGAATTCAGGAAATGGTTCTGGTTCAGGCGACCATGGCGGACAATCAGGAAGTGGAAGTCCAAGTGCAGAGAATGCTGCACCACAGCCTAAACCTGAGAAAGACCGTTCAGTTCTGGAGTTGCAGGGACAGTCTGAACAGAAGGGTGTAGTGCAGTCCAACGTGGATGTTTCAACGATTAAAGAGGCTTTTCAAGTTGCACCCTCAACAGATGCGGGTCAGCGATTGGTTGAACTTCGGCTGAAGCCAGTTTCGGGAGCAACGGCATATGAAGTATCTCTGCCTGCCTCTGCGTTAATAGATCAGGGTGAGTCACATGTGTTCAACATTGTTACAGAGCTGGGGATGTTGGAGCTTCCTGCGACACTGTTAACGAAGGATGTCGTTCGTGATGGGGTTGCATCAATCCGATTGGTCAGAACGGAGTTACCAAAAACAGTCGCAGATCAGCTTGGCACGCAATATGGAGTCCAGCTTGAACTTCAATTGGATGGTCAACCATGGCCATCGGAAAGCCAGTTAACACTTCGTCTGCCATTCCAATCATCACAAAATGCTCAGCAGGATCGGATTGTAGCATTTGCCATTGGTGCGAACGGTGTGGCAACACCATTGCCGCAAAGTTACTACGATCAAAAAAGCGGGAAGCTTGTATTTTCCGTAACATCACTCACAGGAAATTATGCTGTTGTGTCTGTGGAGCAGACATTCGCAGATCTTGCAGAAGTGCAGTGGGCCAAGAAAGCAATGGAGGCTTTGGCTGTCCGAGGTGTAATTGATGCTGAGGCAAGTGGGGATTCCGCGCAGTTACATCCAAAACAGGAGATGACCCGTGGCCAATACATGCAGTGGTTGATGACTGCGCTGGGCTTGAATGCTTCTTCCGGGAATGCGTTCTCTGATGTAAACGAAAAGGCTCCATATTACGAAGCTGTTACAGCTGCGCGTTCGCTAGGTATCACCAGTGGTACCGGTGACGGGCGCTTTTTGCCAGAGTCGACGATCACTCGTCAAGAGATGATGACATTGACAGTTCGTGCACTTGCAGCGGCTGGACTGGTTGACTCCGAGAAGGCTGGAACAGATAACCTTACTCGTTTCCGTGATGCTTCCGAGATTCGCTCTTATGCCCGGGATAGTGTAGCATTACTTGTGGATCTGGGCATCGCCCACGGGTACAACGGTGAGGTGAAACCACTTGCCGAAGCAACCCGAGCCGAATCGGCTACGTTGTTATATGCGATGATGAGCAAACTGGTATGGAAGAAATGATGATACACCAGAATCGTAGCGTGTGAAAAAGAAGGCTTACTTTGACCTGGAACCCAGGTTGGAGTAAGCCTTCTTGATTGTATGCCAGCAAGGAGCGAAAAGTCATTTACACAACGAACGAGTAGATTGATATCGTTTTGCAGTTGTTATCTGTAATGTGTGCGAATGTTATCTGTAATTTCTGCGAATTGTTAATTGTAATGTTTGCCGATTTGATACGCTTGCTCCAACAAGCCTTCAATATGTTCTTTGGATTCTGATATGGTTTCATAGAGGAATTCAACTCGGGATTCCTGCATTCTTGCATAACCCGCGATCCCATTATTCAGATAATTGGAAATCATGTTGTAATAGTCGTATTTATGGAATGAAGCCTCCGTTCCTCCAGCTAGTGCAATCCACAGTGCCTTTTTGGAGTTTGCCTTGTTCAGCAGGCCCATGTTCCATACCTTGTCCAGATAAGCTTTGAGCATGGAGGGAACGTTGTACCACCAGATCGGGAAAACAAATACAATGGCATCAGCCGCAAGCACACGATCCAGCTCTTTGCGAATCACAGGGGCATGCTGTTTATCGGGATTTTGCCAGTCTCGCTCATCTTCTACACGATATAGGGGATCGAATCCGTCATGATACAGATCGAGGATATCGATTTCATGGGAATTCTCCTGCATACCTTCTATAAAACGATTCATTACGGCAAATGTTAGGGAATCTTGTCTTGGGTGAGTAACGACCAGTTTAACTTTCATGTAGGAGTAACCATCCTTTTTTCTTTTTATTTTGGTTAAACATTCTGACCAATGTTATTATAAGTTTCATGACATCTCCTTGAGAAGTACGCACCTGAGAGTGCTGTAGATACTTTGGGGTTCTTCGGTTACTTTTAATAACGGATAAACATATATGTGAATTATGGGGGAGTACAAGTGGAACAAGAAATGAAAAAATATGAGAGTGGTGTGCAGGCGATGCTGGAACTGGTCGGTGGAAAATGGAGGATTCTTATTCTGCATCAGCTGATATCAGGTAAAAAACGAACAAGCGAACTTCGCAGAGCCATTCCTGGCATTACCCAGAAGGTCCTAACCCAACAGCTGCGTGAACTGGAAAAGAATGAAATCATCCATCGGATCATTCATCCTCAGATTCCGCCCAAGGTAGAGTATGAGCTGACAGAGTACGGCTTGACACTACAGGACATCATTGACCGCATATGTCTGTGGGGAGAGAATCACTTGGACAGAGTATACGGAGATAAAAGCAGAGTCCTAGGAGATCATTTTAGTGACTATATTCCACTTTCAACTTCAACTTGAGCTGGCCGCCAAATTAAAAATAAAACAAAACCGTCCTTAATTTGAAAAGGAGGGTTTTTGTTGTTTTTTGTCCTTTATCAGCGAAACTGATAAATGCTATAAAATCATTGAAATTGACCCTCAACACCCGGTGTGTTAGGTTTTAGAGAGAAGAAATTAAATTAATGTGATGATTTTAGTCGGAATTAAAATCGAAGCAATGCGCGAGGTGGCAAACAGTGGAACTTCAAGTGACAAACAGCCCATTTAATCAAGAACAAGTTGAACTGCTTAATCGTCTTATTCCTACATTGACCGATGGACAACGCACTTGGTTGAGCGGATATATTGCAGCAATTCAGGCAAGCGCAACAATAGCGGCTCCAGCTAACCTGGTACAGGCTGCACCAACTACAGGTATTGCACCTGTGAGTGCTCCGCCCGTATCCCGTGAAGTTACCGTGCTTTTTGGTTCACAAACCGGGAATTCCAGCGGCCTATCGAAGAAGCTGGCCAAGAAACTTGAAGAGCAGGGTCTTCAGGTAACGTTGTCATCGATGGGAGATTTCAAACCGAACGGACTCAAGAAAATTGAAAATCTCCTCATCATCGTCAGTACGCATGGCGAGGGCGAACCACCGGATAATGCGATTCCATTGCATGAATTCCTGAACAGCAAACGGGCTCCGAAGCTTGAAGGGCTTCGTTACTCGGTGTTGGCTCTAGGAGATACCTCCTATGAGTTCTTTTGTCAGACAGGTAAGGACTTCGATAAACGATTGCAGGAATTGGGTGGTACAGCTCTTGTACCGCGTGTGGACTGTGATGTTGATTTTGATGAACCGGCTGCGGAGTGGATGAATGAAGTACTGGCTTCCTTAAGCAGTACATCTGCTGCTGCGAGCACGGTAACCACTGAGGCTGTTACAGCTGCACTGAGCGGCGGGGAGTCCGAATATGATCGCACGAACCCATTCAAGGCTGAAGTGTTGGAGAATCTCAATCTGAATGGCAGAGGATCGGACCGTGAAACACGCCATATTGAGTTGTCTTTGGAAGGCTCCAGCCTGGATTACGAGCCTGGTGACAGCCTTGGGGTATTCCCTGAGAATCACCCGCGCCTTGTTGATGAATTGATTGCAGCCATGGGATGGAATGCCGATGAACGCGTGACCGTAAATAAAAACGGGGATCAGGCATCTGTGCACGAAGCGTTGCTGCGTTATTTTGAAATTACAGCGGTGACGAAACCGGTGGTAGAACAACTTGCGAAACTGAATCCTGGGAGTGGACTGACGGCGTTACTTGCAGATGATTCCGAATTCCGTACAGTCATGAATAGCTGTGATCTGCTTGATCTGGTTCAGGATTATAATCTGAAAGGTATTCCTGCTGCAGAATTCGTAGCTGTTCTTCGCAAAATTCCGGCACGTCTGTATTCGATAGCGAGTAGTTCGAAGTCTTTCCCGGATGAAGTTCATCTTACCGTTCGTACGGTACGTTATGAAGCGCGTGGCAGAGAACGTTACGGTGTATGCTCGGTACATCTGGCTGAACGAATCGAAGCTGGGGACACCCTGCCTGTATATATACAGCATAACCCGAATTTCAAGCTTCCTGAGAATCCGGATACACCGATTATCATGGTTGGCCCAGGTACAGGTGTAGCGCCATTCAGATCTTTCCTTGGTGAGCGTGAAGAAACAGGAGCAGAGGGCAAGACATGGCTGTTCTACGGAGATCAGCATTTCTCCACCGATTTCTTGTACCAGACGGAATGGCAACGTTGGCTCAAAGATGGTGTACTCACGAAGATGGATGTAGCCTTCTCACGTGATACGGAACAGAAAGTGTATGTACAACATCGTATGCTGGAACACAGCAAAGAACTGTACCAATGGCTTCAGGAAGGTGCAAGCGTATATATCTGTGGCGACGAGAAAAAAATGGCACATGATGTGCATGCTGCGCTCACCACGATTCTTGAACAAGAAGGCGGTTTATCGCCTGAGCAGGCATCGGAATATCTGACACGGTTGCAGCAGGAGAAACGTTATCAGCGGGACGTCTATTAATAACCGGCTCAGCCGGATTGCACCATCCCGCAGAGACGAGAGGAGAAAGCAGCATGGTTTATAATAACTTACTTAACCCACAGCGCACGAATAGTGATGTGGAAGATATAAAGATCAAAAGTGATTACTTGCGCGGAAGTCTGACCGAAACGTTGGCCGATCGTATCACGGGGGCTATTCCAGAGGACGACAACCGTCTGATGAAACACCACGGCAGTTATATGCAGGATGACCGTGACCTGCGCAATGAGCGTCACAAATCCAAGCTGGAGCCTGCATACCAATTCATGTTGCGTGTGCGTGCTTCCGGTGGGATTGTAACCCCGGAGCAGTGGTTGATGATGGACAGAGTGGCACATAAATATGCAAATGAGACGATTCGTCTGACCACACGTCAGTCTTTCCAACTGCATGGTGTACTGAAGTGGGATCTTAAGAACACCATTCGCGAAGTGAACGATTCGTTGCTAAGCACACTGGCTGCATGTGGTGACGTAAACCGTAACGTGATGTGTAACCCGAATCCGAATCAATCTGATGTGCATGCTGAAGTGTATGAGTGGGCATGTCAGGTGAGCAATCATCTGGACCCTCGTACGCGGGCTTATCATGAGCTATGGCTGGACGGCGAGAAAGTGATTGATTCTCAGGACTCCGACGAAGAAGTTGAACCAATCTATGGCAAAGTGTATTTGCCACGGAAGTTCAAGATCGGTATTGCTGTACCGCCTTCCAATGATGTGGATGTCTATTCACAGGATCTTGGCTTTATTGCTATTGTGGAGAACGGTAAACTGCAAGGCTTCAACGTTTCCGTTGGCGGCGGCATGGGAATGTCTCATGGTGACGCCAAAACCTATCCTCAGGTGTCCAAAGTCATTGGTTTCTGTACGCCGGAGCAAATGATTGATGTTGCAGAGAAAACAGTTATGATTCAACGTGACTATGGAGATCGTGCAGTTCGTAAACATGCTCGTTTCAAATATACGCTGGATGATCGTGGTGTGGAGTGGTTTGTCGAAGAGCTGACCACCCGTCTGGGATGGAAACTGGATGCGGCACGTCCGTATCATTTCGAGACAAACGGAGATCGATATGGTTGGGTAAAAGGTAATAATGGCAGATGGCACTACACGCTGTTCATTCAGAATGGCCGGGTAAAAGATGTAGACGGCTATCCGCTCATGACGGGTCTACGTGAAATTGCCAAAGTGCATACGGGTGATTTCCGTCTGACTGCCAATCAAAATCTGATCATAGGTAATATCAGCAGCCAGAAGAAGAAAAAGATTGAAGCACTTATTCAGCAGTATAACCTGACTGATGGAGCACATTACTCTGCGCTGCGTAGAAGTTCCATGGCTTGTGTTGCCCTTCCAACCTGCGGTCTTGCGATGGCTGAGTCGGAACGTTACTTGCCGTCTCTGATCGACAAACTGGAGCCTGTACTTGACGAAGCCGGGCTGAGAGACGAAGAGATTGTCATTCGGATGACGGGTTGCCCGAACGGATGTGCAAGACCAATGCTGGCGGAGATTTCATTTATCGGTAAAGCACCAGGGAAATACAATATGTATCTTGGTGGCAGCTTCACCGGACATCGTCTGAACAAGCTGTACAAAGAAAACATTGGGGAAGCCGAGATTCTGGACACGTTGACTCCAATGGTGAACCAATATGCCAAAGAGCGCTATGAAGGTGAACATTTCGGAGACTTTGTCATTCGTGCAGGCTATGTTCCTGAAGTGTTGGATGGTCGACAATTCCACGCTTAATTGACCGGGTCAGATGAACGAAGTTAGGACAGATTTAAGGACGGAAGCATTCCTTATGGGGTGCTTCTTGTTTGTTATATATGGAGTGAATAGAGGTAACGTTAGTTGCTGCTGAGAGATTTATGAGAGGATAAACTGAGGCTAATCTTCAAATGGAGAGGGATAATCACCGCAGTTACTCCCATATTTTCGTGGGTATTAACTTGTTGAAGTACGCTCAACAAGATATAATGGCATAGTAGAAAGCAGATTACATGTTGAAAGTGAGCGGAAACGATATGGGTCGTAAGTGGAATAATATCAAGGAAAAGAAAGCTTCAAAAGATGCAAACACGAGCCGGGTCTACGCTAAATTCGGGGTTGAGATCTATGTAGCTGCCAAGAAGGGCGAACCGGACCCGGAAGCGAACCGTGCACTGAAAGTCGTGCTGGAACGTGCCAAAACGTATAATGTACCCAAAGCCATTATTGATCGTGCGATGGAAAAAGCTAAAGGCAGCGGGGATGAGAACTATGAAGAGCTGCGTTATGAAGGCTTCGGACCGAATGGTGCGATGGTCATCGTTGATGCACTCACTAACAATGTAAATCGTACAGCGCCGGAAGTGCGCTCTGCGTTTAACAAAAACGCTGGTAACATGGGTGTCAGCGGTTCTGTTGCTTACATGTTTGATCCAACAGCGGTTATTGGTATAGAAGGCAAAAACTCCGAGGAAGTACTGGAACTTTTGCTTGAAGCAGATGTGGATGTACGTGATATCGTGGACGAAGACGATGCTGTAATTGTATATGCAGAACCGGATCAATTCCACGCTGTACAAGAAGCATTCAAAGCTGCTGGTATTACTGAGTTCACGGTAGCCGAGCTGACGATGCTTGCGCAAAACCATATTGAACTTCCAGAGGATGCACAAGCTCAGTTCGAGAAACTGATCGATGCGCTTGAGGACCTTGAAGATGTTCAACAGGTTTACCATAACGTAGAGTTCGTGTAAGAGAACGAGGCGATACGTGGTTTGATTGCATAATTGTAGCCTTGTCAGGGTAGGACAAATATTAAGAATTCATTATTTTTATAGCTCAGCGAGGGTATACCTGTTAGCGCTTGGTGATTTTTATGATGATATACGTTTTCCTATCTATGATGTCTAAGGGCAGTATTAAAACTCACTTTTTTATGGGAAAATCCATATAAGGAGTGAGTTTTTTATGTTATTTGAAGATGTTTACAAAGAGTTTCTTTTTGATTAGGAGATCAAGGACCACAGTATCCCCACTATAAAAGGATATAGAAATAACAATAGGGTATTTCTGAATTATTTATGTAATGAATTTTCAGTTGTTGAAATAGAAGATATATCCTTATTGATGCAATTTAAGAAATGTACTAGAATATAGCACATATAACCAAAAATACTATAGGAGCAGGGGTGTGTTAGTTGAAACGGAGTATTACTGTAGTTTTATCTTTAATTTGTTTGATTATATTCGTTGTGGGGTGTAACAATGTTCAATCTATTGAGGAAAAAGAAACAACAGTAAATGTAACAATGGAGAAAGAAACAACAGACAAATTAACAATAGAAAAAGAAACAATATTAAGTTTAATAAGTTCTGAAAAATGGGGAGAGGCTAAGTTGAACTTAGCAAAACCAGATTTCAAGGATATTGAAAATTATCAAGAAATATTTGCTTATGTTGATGCTAAAAATGACTACGAAAATGAAAAGGCTTCTGGAAAGATATCATATGAGCCAATAGTAATGAAATTGAACTTAATAGATTTAGATACATACAATGGTAAGTTAAAAGATGAAATAACAGTATTCAAAGAAGAACTAGATCATGAGAAAAACGAGTATTATAAGGCATTCTATGCTAAGAAGAGGGAGGAAGGAGAACAGAAACAAAAAGAATTGGACAAAATATATAAACGAGTATCAGAAGAGGATAAGCTCAAAGAAGCAATGAGTAATAAAGACTACAATGAAATCGCTCGTCTTTTGGTTAGCAAAATTGATTATAATGTTGAGAGCAAGATGCTTTATTATTTTGCTGAGTCTCAGTTGTCCCGTAAGGAAGGCGATTCTGATATGATGATGCATTATTTAGAGAGCATACCTGTTGCCTATGTTGGAAAGTATTCAGACTTATTTTTAAAAACAAAATTGAAAATTCAAACCAAAGATAAATGGATTGAAGCTGAACGAGACATGGTTAGACATAAAGCTGAGTACGAGAAGATATTTTCGAAGGTTCCTCCAGCTATTGGAATGACAGCTTCTGAAGTGCGAGAGTCTAGTTGGGGTGGACCTGACCAGATTAACAAAACAACTTATGAGTTTGGAGTTCATGAACAATGGGTGTATTCAAACTATCGATACGTATATTTTGAAGAAGGCATAGTTACAACAATTCAAGAATAAGATTTTTTCATGTCTACCATAACGTAGAGTTCGTGTAAGAGAACGAGGCGATACGTGGTTTGATTGCATAAAAAGAGTGTCTGACCAATCTGCGGGATTGGACGGACACTCTTTTTTTGTTCTTTTATGAGTCAGACTGCAACGTTCCAGGGGACTGCTCTGATTTTTCCGATTTACCCCCACCGAACTTGAATAACACAATTCCACCAACAATGACAAGTACACCGAGCAGCTGATTCCATGAAAAAGGAATTTGCTCCAGACCGAGCCATCCCATGGAATCAAACAATAGAGCAAAACTCAGTTGGGATGTCAGCACGATCGAGATGGCATACGTGGGACCAAGTAACTTCATGCCTTGCACGAGACAGAAGACTACACCAACGCCGATGGCTCCACTGAGCCAATACCAGGGTTGCATATGCTGAAAGCTGAATGTATTTTTGCCCTCCACTAGCAGAGAGATGAGGAACGAAGCAATGAATCCGGTGAAAAGCACCATCGTTGTTGTGGACCATGAACCGGTGCGTTCATTAACTTTGCTATTAAAAATCGTTTGCAGACTGACAAGTGCACCTGCCAGTAGCGCAAGCGAAATACCTGTGATTAACATGGTTGTCGAACTCCTTATTCATAAATGTTGTGACCTGCTATTTCACGTAGACCCGCCCGGTCCTTGATCATAATCAATCCCTGATGTCGTTCAATTAACCCGTCTGCACAGAGCTTCTGGATGACCCGGTTCAGGTGTCGGTAACTGGTGCCGATCAGATTCGCGATGTCGGTCAGATTGAACGCATCCAGCTCTTCATGAACGACGTTACCCGCTTCTTCTGTTGAGATGGAGAGCAGGTAGCTGACTAGACGAACCTCAACGGGATACATCAGGTTGAAATTGGAAAAGTTCGAGTCAATGTAGAATTTGTGAGAGATGATTTTGAGCAAAAATTTAAGTAAAGGTGCATAATCGCTGGCAAGCTCAGCGAGCCATTGATAATGAATGCGAAGCATCACCACAGGTGACACGGCCTGAACCGTATTAACAATATCGCTTTCACGGACATACTCTATGTCACCGACAACTTCAAGCGGTGTTTTGAAACAAAGCACCAGCGTTTTGTCCTGTGCGGAGGTGGTGAAAATCTTGATTTTACCTTCGACTAGCACGTACAAATATTCGGAAGTTTCCCCTTCACGACAGATCAGTTCACACTTCTCAAAGTGGCATAACGTCATATGTGTACGCAGGGGCTCGTGAAATACAGTTTCGAGTTCATATTGCTTCAGATATTGTATTAATTGTTGCTCGTTATGGATTTCTTGCACGCTGTTGTTCACCCCCGACGATATGTTCCAATCCTTCTTCAAAAACTATAGTTTCATAATAATGACACCAGTCACCATTAAGGCAATGCCTAGAAATTGCGGCAGTTTCATCTTTTGTTTTACCACGCCGAACCATCCGTTGCTATCCACCAGAAAAGTCAGGAACAGCTGTGCAATGAGCAAGGCCGAGATCGTGAATGTAACCCCAATTTGCTGAATTGCTGTCACTTCGCTGAAAATAATGACGGCACCAAAAGCACCTCCAGCCAGGTACATAGGTTTTACTTGTTTGAGTCCTTGAAGGTTGGTGTCTCTAACAAACATCAGGATCAGCGCCGCTAAGATGAATCCTGTCAGTTGTGTAATCGTAGCGGCCTGCCATGTGCCCATGTCGGTGCTAATCCGAGTATTGGCAACACCTTGGAGCGTGATACACGCGCCGCCCAGTAATGCAAAAATAATTCCTCTCATATGTACGCTCCTTATTTAATCACTTCGACTTCTATTATTAAATGACAAATTAACTCTGAACGCCAAGGACAAATGTCCTGAGCTTTGAAGTCACAGCATCTAGAGTACAATAAAGAACCCCGAAAATCCAGATGGGGTATAAAGAGAGATGCGTGGCATATGTGCTCAGTACTCAATTTTTATCATAATCTAACGAACCAGTGACACCTTATTGTACTGATTCGATTGAATTGAGAAATCTAAGGAATCTCAGCAACGTTAAATGGGCTATGTCGGGTAGAAAGTGGCTATAAAACAGGAGGGGATGAAGGAATAGGGTGTCTACGATTCGTTATTTTTGATAATCGGCAAATATTTGCTACATAGGGTGTATGAGGTTCGTTAGCTATCCAAGAAATGAAAAGAGAGTCTGCCGACTCGACCCCGAAGCGTTGAAGGTATACAAGCTCCGGGGTACGCTGGGCAATGAGATTAGAACCAATCAGCTAGATCCTCTCGGTACACATCAAATTCATATCATTAGATCACAGTATACAAAGGCTTCTCGCCTACAAAACGAACAGACAATTCGGGAAAACGTTCTGCCAACCTGTCAGCTAATAGCTTCATCCCCGAAGCCTCGCTCTCTGCATGCCCCATCATGATCAGTGCCTTGGACTTGCCCTGTTGCACGGCATCACGGATATATTCCGGTGTCTCCCATTCGAATCCTTCTCCAGCAATGATGAGGTCCACTTGCTCGTTCTGAATCAAGGGAATCGTTACATGTCCATTACCACGAAATCCTACCAGTACCGCTGCGCGTCTACAGACTATTTCGGCATTGCCTGCAACGCGTACATAATCGATGCCTAGGGAACTTTTCACATGGTGAGCAATAGCTTCAACGGTGCTTCCTTCCGGAAAAGAAAGGATGTCTGCTTCTGGTATTCGTTGCTCCGCATAAGAGGACCACCCCAAGGCCTGAATCAGTCCTTCGGTAATGCCATCCGGTTGGAAGCGGTGGATGATATCATGACATCGATAGATGGAAATGCCTGCTTCGTCGATCAACTTTCTTTTGTCCATATAAACCGAATCATTTGCAAGCCAATCGGTATGACTGTGATGGTTATAAAACGGAGATTCATGCGCAATGATTAAGTTAGCACCTTGCTGTATGGCTTGTTCAATCACATATTGTGTGGGCATAAAAGCTATGATAATTCCTGTGACCTTACGATCAAGTGAGCCAGTAATGAGCTGATCCACCGTGTTTTCCGGCAGTGCAATGTTATCTACGAGATGAAGTACAACGTCTTGAACAGTAAGATCCATAGAATGCATTCCTCCAATGACAGGATATAAAAACAGTGTACCATGTTGACATCTGAAATCTACTGTCTTCCAGATTATAGGGGTCAGTTTTATGGTTTTCGGTTAATACTAAAACATACAGATTACAGTCAGTTAAGATAACAACCAAGAAAAGTGTTAACTATGTACAGATGTTGGATTCATATAGTTTTCTCAAACAAGAATAAGTATACTTACATAGAGTCTTTTTTGCATTAAATGGAGCTGTTTGCAACAAACACGGTTTCTATTTCAATATATACTGAGATTCGATTGAGGATAAGCACTCATATGCAACAACAGAACAGATTGTGAAAGGGGATAACTACGATGACAGCAACAACTATTATGGAACGTCTGAAGAGCGAGACAGCTCATTACCACAGACAAGTAGAACAGAACCCTTATGCAAAAGCCATTATGAATCAAACTGTGACTATAGAAGAATATAGAACATATTTAGAGAAATTTTATGGATTCCTGAAACCGCTAGAGAATCAGGCTGTACAGCAGCCTTTCTGGGAAAGTACGGGACTGGATATTGAGATTAGAGGCAAGGCTGGACTCTTGGAAAAAGATTTACGAAATCTGGGTGCCAGTGAAGAAGAGATTACTCAACTTCCGCTCTGTAAAGAACTGCCGGATATTTCAACACCTGCCCGTTTGTTCGGATATCTGTATGTAATTGAGGGGTCCACGAACGGTGGACAGATCATGACCAAACGTTTGTCGCAGTTCCTGCCCATTGAAGCGGATCGTGGATTGGAATATTTCAATGCCTACGGCTCAGAGACAAGAACAAGATGGAGCGAGTTTACGGGGTTGCTACAGCAATCCATCAGCACTCCTGAAGATCATGACAACATGGTACACAGTGCATCGGAGACGTTCCGCCTGCTGGATCAGTGGATTAATACGGACAAGGACAAGTAACATGCCGGTTCACCACCCCGAACGCCTGTAGGGCAGACTTTTTTCATATATTAAAAGGTATCTATATAAGTTGAACTTATACATTTACACCTAACGGAGAGGACAGAAAAAACCTGAAAAAGCGAAGCGTGCGCCTTTATAACCGGATTTTTCCCTTTAGAAAAGGGAATCGATAAAATCTGGGGATAACAGCGATTGGAAGGTTATTCTGTCATCGTAGTGCAATGTAAATAATCATTAGTTCAACTTATATAACATCATGAGAGGGGATTTTCCTGGCCATGGCCGAACCGAAGTCCAAGAAAGAACAAAATTTGTTGAACCGCACATTGCTTCATCAGGGAACATACACTAATGATCCGATAGATCTGAATAACTGTGATAAAGAACCCATTCATATCCCCGGCTTTATTCAACCTCATGGTGTTCTTTTGGCCATTAATACCAGTCTTACGCCAACCATTGTTCAGTGTAGTCAAAATACGGAGGACCATCTGGGTATTGCCTATGAGGATGTTCTGGGCATGCCTTTGGAAAATCTGATTGGTAAGGAAGAAGTAAGCAAACTGTTGGGTAGCAGCTTCAATGCGGATGTAACCTCTGATTTGCATTACATGGATCTGACCATTAAGGTATCCGGTGAGGACCGGGTCTTCTCCTCTGTTCTTCATGAAAGTGAAGGGCTGCTCATTCTGGAGATTGAGCCTTTTTATGAAAAAGAGGGCGTGGAGACTACCGACTTTGAGTGGATATCCCGATTCTTCGGTCGGATTAAAAGTACAGATAGTCGCGTGGAAGCAAGTCAGATTGCGGCTGAACAGGTGAAGGAAATGCTCGGTTATGACCGAGTGATGATCTATGAGTTTGACGAGCAATGGAATGGTAAAGTAATTGCTGAAGCGCGTGAACAAGAACTCGAACCATTCCTTGGCCATCACTATCCGGCTTCGGATATTCCCAAGCAGGCTCGGGAATTGTATCTTCGCAATTGGTTGCGAACCATTGTGAATGTGAATTATAAACCCGTCGAGATTGTGCCTATGCTACAACCGCTCACAGGCAAACCGCTAAATTTGAGTCTTTCGGTCCTGCGCAGCGTATCTCCTCTTCATATCGAATATTTGCATAATATGGGTGTAGGTGCGACTGTAACGATCTCTCTCATTCATAACAATCAACTGTGGGGACTCATCACATGCCATCATTATTCGGCCAGATATGTACCCCATCGCGTACGGAATCTGTGCAATTTTCTGGGCGCATTCTTCTCGAATGAATTGTTCCAGCGTCAGCAACTCGATGATTATCAAGCAGAGATTCAATCACGTGAAGCCGCTTCACGAATTGCCAACATTTTTATTGGAAATACAAGTCCTGCCCGAGTTCTAGAGGAATTACAGGGAGAAGAAGAGACGGTGTTAAACCTGATGGATGCTGCCGGAGCAGCGATCTGTTACCAGGACAAGCTGTTGTTGTATGGTGAAACGCCAAACAGCGGACAGATTCGTGAACTGGCAGGTTGGCTTGCAGGAAAGTCCGAGGATTATAGTTATTACACGTCGAAACTGAGTTCAGAGTATGAAACATCCAAAGCTTATCAGGATAAGGCTTCCGGGGTTATTTATGTTGCCATTTCGCCTGGACAGCATAACTACATGCTCTGGTTCCGACCTGAGGTCGTCCAGGTTGTCGATTGGGCGGGTGACCCAGCCAAAGCGGTGCTCAAGACGGATGATGGCATGCGTCTGTCCCCTCGTAAATCATTCGAAAAGTGGCGTGAGGTTGTAAAATCAACTTCGTATCCATGGACATCCAAAGAGCTGAGCGTGTTACCTTTACTCAAAACCATTGTACGTCGGCAGACAGAAAACCAGTTGGTTCAGGCTGAAGAACAGGCGCTGCAAAATGCTCGTATTTTGCGACAAAATGAACAGCGTTATTTGCAGTTAATGGATTACTCGCCCGTAGCATTCTTTACTTTGACTGACGGTCAGATTATCTACTGTAATACGAAGGCTGCCGAGCTGCTCGGGTTCGAGAGTTCCAAAAACCTGATGGGCAAGGACTTCAGGGCGTTTGTACCAGAGCAAACGAGAGTGACGTTACAACAGAATTTTGAGGAATTAAAGCACAATAACACAAGTTTGATTACCAGCCAGTCCTATTTCACCACAGCAGCAGGTACCTCATTGTTGCTTGAAATTACACTTGCTTCTGTTACGCACGCGGGTAAACCTTCTGTGATGGTTCTGTTGCACAGCGGCGCGTCCCACCATGAACAGGACAATTACACTGAAACGACGAGCCAGCTTCAGAACTATCTGACGACAGATCCGTTAACGGATATGCCGATTCAGACGGTATTCAAGTCGCAGCTTCAGGATGACTGGGATGACTGTATGCAGAATGAATGCACGCTGGGATTGCTTATCATAGATATTGATGATTTCCGTTCGTATAATGCAGCTTACGGTCTTCAAGGTGGCGACTTGTGTCTGCAATGGATCGGTGAAGTGCTTACCGTCGTTAGCGAACAACATGAAGCACAGATTTCCCGTCTTCGGGGTGGAACATTCATGCTGAAATTGAAGAGCACAACGTCTGAATATGCCGCGGGACTTGCGGAAGAGATCCGGCAGCATGTTCTGGCACTTCAGATTCAACGAGAATTATCAGGCCCAAGTGGAGTCGTTACGGTTAGTGTTGGAGGTGCAGTGCTGGTACCGGATGAACGGACTGATGCGTCCGACCTGATTGAAAAAGCGAGTCGCGCGCTGGCTCAAGCGAAAAGTGAAGGGAAGAATCGAGTAATTGTTGGTTGATTACGCCTGTGCAACGTTCGTTTTGACCAAGATTTAATCAATGGATGAAGAAGTTATATAGACTTGATAAAAGAGGGCAGCGATGCCTTCTTTTTTTGTGTTCAAGAATGTCTAAATTTCGTCACCGCAGACACAGGACAAGTGATATAATGATCCCTATGGATACACCTGTTCGTATTCTGTCTTGGAGGAGGGTGAGATAACGTTCTATGAAAGACGATTCAAGACAACTGGAATTTATGGAGATAGATCTAAGTGAAGAAGCGGAGACAGCAGCGGTTCCGGTTCCTGATCGGTCAACCATTGTGCAGTCTGCACATGAACCGATGCAGCATCGTGGAGGCATATTGTCCTCAGAGAAACGTTTTGTAGAGGAAGCAAAACAGTGGGCAGAGATGGAGGGGGATGTATCCCCGTGGGTTCCCTTTATGAGTTACTGGCCAACGTATGGCGTGATGAACGAAGCCCAGCGCAAGTGGTATTTGTATTGGAGGAAGGAAGTACGTCAGGGGAGATACCCGGATACCGATCTGTCCTATCTATTTGTTCATATCTACGAATTAATTAACGGCATTGGCTGGCAGAATCCTCAGGATGGTTATGATCAATTGAAGCAGCTATGGGTGAACTACCGTGAACGGTTGCCCCAATTAAATATATATATGCAAGAGTGGATGGTCGATTATGTGCTGGTCCATCAGATGGAGAGGTCCTTATCCGAGGTTATGGGCCTTTCGGGCGGATACCTGCCAGCAGAGATGCTGGATAGGGAACTGCAACGTATTTTACAGGATAAGGTATCGGATATCTCGCTGAATATGCTGCAAAGATACTATGATTACGATATTACACTCAGTAAGTTTTATAGAGATGGCGGCAAAGAAGTGATGGAGCAGTACATCCCGCGGGTCATGGCCTTGGTTGATTCGTACCTGGAACGTACGCGACTAGTTGGACTGTTGCCTGAGTGTGATCCTAACGATGAACGCACGGTGGAGCGTATCCTGTTTCGCAAAGCAGTCTATGATGATTCGATCTATGGAAGATCGGTATCGTTCAGATATATGCCCATAGGTGAACAGGCTGAATTTGTGCAGATGGTCACGCGAATCTATCGATGTACTGAAAATAAACTTCGTGAACTGCTCGGATTCAGAGGCCGATTGCGAGGACAGACTCTTGAACTCGAACTTGCAAATCTGATTGAACGTTACCTGGACAAAACATATGCGATCGAACAGGCGGAGTCTGTGGAACAACCGATGATTCGTATCGATTCAGAGAAACTGGCATCGTTACAGCAGGAAAGTGAGTACGTGCGATTGGCGCTTACAATTGAGGCTGAGCACCCTTCTGAAGTGAAGGATGAAGAGGTTAACAACGCAAATGTTGCAAGTATTTCAGTAGATGCGCTAGAAGCAAGGGATGAGATCACTCCAACTGAAGATTCCATGGAGCCAGCTCCATCTGTGGTAGAGATTACAACAGGAGTGTCAGCAGAATCAATTGGGCTGCAGTGGGACGAGTCTACTGAGGCTGATCTGGATGAAGAATGGTTGCTTTTTGCCCAGGAACTCTCCCCTCAGCAGGTGCAAACGATTCATGTTCTACTTGGCGCAAGTCCAGATACGGAGCTGATGCGTCTGGCTGAGCAATATGGAACGATGCCTACGCTTCTACTGGATGAAATTAATGATGTAGCTATGGAAACGATCGGTGATCTTCTGATTGATGGTGATCGGATTGTTCCTGATTATATAGATGTGTTCGAACATGTGAAGAGGTGATAGGCAGTGACAGAACTTAAAATACCAAAGCGGCTGACCACCGCACTTGTAAATTCATTAACGGCGGGTGTTGTCCCGAGAATTGGACTGGAGCAGATTGCCGTTGGCCGGAAACCGGAAGTGGAAGCCATTTTGCGGGATATGGACAATATTGCGGAGGGTGGCGCTGCGTTCAAACTCATTACCGGCCGTTACGGTAGCGGTAAAAGCTTTCTTTTGCAGATGATTCGTAACTATGCGATGGACCGTGATTTCGTTGTGGCAGATGCGGATCTGTCACCTGAGCGACGATTGGTGGGAACCAAAGGGCAGGGACTTGCGACATATCGCGAACTGATGACTCGTCTGTCTACACGCACACGCCCGGATGGGGGAGCGTTGGAGCCAATTTTGCAAAAATGGATCGCAGGACTGCAACAATCCACGATGCAGAGTCAGAACCTGCGCCCGGATGATCCCGCTCTGCCGCTTGAGGTAGAGAAGCAGATCTACGCGGTGACAGGAGAGATGCAGAATCTGGTCCACGGCTTTGATTTTGCCAAAGTACTGGCTTCTTACTGGAATGGGTACAAGCTCGCTGATGATGATCGCAAACAGGCGGCGCTTCGCTGGCTTCGAGGAGAATTTGCAACCAAAACGGAAGCAAAAAAAGAACTGGCTGTTGGGGTTATCATTGATGATGACAACTGGTATGACTACTTCAAATTGTGGTCTGAATTCACAGCGCGCATTGGTTACAAAGGATTACTGTTGTTCATTGATGAAGCGGTGAATCTGTACAAAATTACAAACAGTGTCTCCCGTCAAAGCAACTATGAGAAATTGCTGACGATGTTTAATGATACGATGCAGGGCAAAGCGGAGCATCTGGGCATATTTGTAGGCGGTACGCCGCAATTTGTCGAGGATGAACGGCGTGGACTATACAGCTATGAAGCGCTTCGCTCCAGGCTTATTGATGGTCGTTATGCAGCCAAAGCGTATGCGAATTACACAGGACCGATCCTGAAGCTGGCGATGTTATCGCATGAAGAGATTCTGATTCTGCTCCAGAAGCTGCGGCAGATTCATGCCCTGCATTTTGGATACAGCGCAAGTCTGACGGATGAACAATTGATTGATTTTATGCAAACGGCGGTGAATCGACTCGGGGCGGATGAATTGCTGACCACGCGTGAAGTGGTACGGGACTTTATGGATGTACTGCATACACTCCATCAGAATCCTGAAGTGACATATACTCAATTACTTGGCGAGCGGGTTGCCAAACCTCAGGAAACGGATAAAGGGTCAGATGCTTCCGCAAATACGGATGAGTTGGACGACTTTCTGGCGGAGTTTGAATTATGAGTGAGAATCCGTTCTATCGATTGGCACCATTCGTTCAGGAATTTATATATAAAAAAAGATGGGAATCGCTTCGGCCTGCTCAGATTGAGGCCTGCAATATCTGTTTTCATACTCCGCATCATATGCTGATTGCGGCAGGCACAGCCTCCGGCAAAACGGAGGCGGCTTTTTTTCCTGCATTGACCGAGCTGTATGAACGGCCTTCAAAATCGGTTGGCATTTTGTACATTGGACCTTTGAAAGCCCTGATTAACGACCAATTCGAACGTCTTAAGGATCTGTTATCCGAAGGGAATATTCCGGTTTGGCATTGGCACGGGGATGTGCCTCAGGCGGAGAAAACAAAACTGATGAAAAATCCGTCCGGTGTGCTCCAGATAACGCCAGAATCGCTGGAAGGTCTGCTCATGAATCGACCTAATGCAATCCCGGCGCTGTTTCATGACTTGCGATATGTCATCATCGATGAGGTGCATGCTTTCATGGGAGCGGATCGGGGCATTCAAGTACTCAGCGAACTTGCCAGAATCGAGCGTATGGCTGGCTGTACACCGCGAAGAGTGGGCTTATCCGCTACACTTAGTGACTATGATACGGCTACATCTTGGCTTGCTGCTGGAACGCAGCAGGGGGTGGATGTGGTCTCGTCCCCGGGCGGTCGCAAGCTGCGACTGCGGGTGGAACATTTCTCTTTTCCAGATGCGCAGGACGAGGAGCAGGCGGAGCAGCTTCATAACGCACGCAAAGCCTACTACGACTTCATTTATGAGAGCACACATCGTAAAAAAGCGTTGATCTTCACCAACAGCCGTACCGATGCAGAAGTCACCATTCTTGAGATGCGGCGGATCGCGGCTCGCAGACAGGAACGTGATGTGTTCCATGTGCATCATGGAAGTATCTCCGCCATGCTGAGGGAGGAAACAGAAGCTGCCCTGCGCACCGGGTCGGGGCCCGCGGTTGCTGCGGCAACGGTCACGCTTGAACTGGGCATCGATCTGGGCGAACTGGAACGTGTGGTTCAGCTCGGTGCACCGTATAGTGCGTCCAGCTTTGTACAGCGTCTGGGACGATCAGGCAGACGAGAGGACATGGCATCAGAGATGCTTTTTGTATGTCCGGAGGAAGAGGACGAGGAAGCGCAATTGCCAGCGCGTATGCCGTGGACTTTGATGCGTGCGATTGCTGTTATTGAACTATATGTAAAAACCAAGTGGGTCGAGCCGCTTGAAGCCCGCAAAATGCCCATAGGTGTGCTCTACCATCAGACGATGAGCATGTTGAAAAGTATGGGGGAGGCGGAGCCGAGAGATCTTGCAGATGCCATCCTTTCGCTGGCTCCCTTTGCGTTGGTAAGACCTGATCAATATCAGGTTTTCCTGAAATACCTCATTGAGACGGATCACCTGCAATGGACAGAGGATCGAACATTGATTATCGGTCTGACAGGTGAGAAAATCGTGAATAATTATCGCTTCTACGCGGTGTTTAAGGATGATGAGGAACATAAAGTACTGAACGGCTCCGAAGAGATTGGTTCAATTACAACCGTGCCCCCACCTGGCTATTGTTTTTCGCTCGCAGGCAAACTGTGGAAAGTGGAAGAGGTCGATCATAAGCACAAGGCTGTGTATGTGAAGTCCGCAAAAGGTAAAGTAGATACGTTATGGCTTGGAGCGGGAGGAGATATTCATACGTCGGTGGTGCAGAAAATGCGTGAAGTGTTGTCTGACTCAGTGATCTATCCTTACCTGTCACCACAAGCCGTCAATCGACTTGAACGGGCGCGCCGCCTAGCTCGTGAAAGCGGACTGTTGAAGCAGGTTGTCATTCCGGCAGGGGGAGATTCGATGTATGTTCTTCCTTGGGTGGGAAGTAAATCATTCCGTACATTGGAGCGCCTGATGAAGCATAATCTGTCCAAGAAACTTGCCTTGCGTTCGGTTGTGCCCATGGAGCCATATTATTTTGTAGTGTCCGGCAAGGTCGACGAACGAACATTGTTAGCCGAGATCATGAGTGAGTGTCGAACGGCTGAAGACGCATCTGCGTTACTGGCTGAAGATGAAGCGCCTTATCTGGGCAAGTATGATGAATTTGTCGCGCCGCCTTTGATCCGTGAGGCTTTTGCCGTGGATGGGCTGGATCTGGATGGATTGAAGGCAGGTTTACAGCAAACATTGGAGTGGGACTCTTCAGGCTCCAATCGAACATGACGTTTTTGCGTAATTATAGTGTGTGAAGAATGGTACAGCAATTGAAGCGACTCGGTGTAATAATTTAGTTCAACTTTTTATACGGAATAGGGTTGACACCATCTCACCTCCCATGTAATATATGAAAAGTCGTCACACACGAATTACATCAAATTGCATATATCATTTCGTATAACCTCGCAGGCCGAAAGTGTACACAGGGCGAGGGTCTCTACGGGAAGCCTATACTTCCTAACTACGATGCCAAGGAATCAATGTATTCCTTGCTAGTAGTTAGGATTTTTTGCATTTAGATGGTGTCTGTGACCTTGGCATGAACCAACATGCGGGCGTATTTTTCTTATCATCAGGAGGTTTATTCGCAAATGAAATATTATCTGTCCGTTCTCGCGGGAGCGATGAGCTATGGCATATTATCCACGATTGTGGTTCTGGCGTATGGCGAAGGATATAAACTTGGAGAGGTTGTGGGAACACAGTTGATCACGGGTTTTCTTCTATCCTGGATGCTGGCGCTATACACAAGATTTAGAACAAAACGTAAGTCACAGGCAAATGGCAAAGCATCAGGAGCCGTGGCACAGGTATTCAAACGGTTGACGTGGAAACAACGTCTGTTATTGATGGCTGCCGGAACACCAACGGTAATTACAGGTCTCGTGTATTATCAGTCTTTACGTTATATCCCGGCTTCACTTGCCATAATCCTGTTGTTCCAGTTCACATGGATTAGCGTATTGATTCAGGCGATTAGCAAACGTCAACGTCCAGACAAAGTCACGTTCCTGACGTTGATCATTCTGTTTGGTGGAACCTTGCTGGCAGCGGGTTTCCTGGAACAAGGATTGGGTGAGTTCAACGGTCTGGGTATTGCTCTCGGACTAATGGCAGCTGTAAGTTATTCCCTGTTTGTCTTGTTTAGCGGCAAAGCGGTTCCTTCAGCGCATCCAGCCTTCCGCAGTGCGTGGATGGTTACAGGCGGATTGATCCTGCTGTGCATTTTGTTCCCGCCGACATTCCTCTTTAACGGATTGATCTGGAGCCAGTTGCTTGTATTTGGATTGTTACTTGGATTCTTCGGGGCTTTTATTCCACCAGTACTGTTCGCTATCGGCGTTCCGCATATTGGTGGTGACATGGCCGGAATCTTGGGTGCAGTGGAGCTTCCAATTGCAGTATTGTTATCCTCAATCGTGCTCCATGAGCATGTCAGCGGATTGCAATGGTTCGGAGTTATCATTGTGCTCATTGGTGTAGCCCTGCCAGAGTTGTATAAATTACGCATGAGACGAAGTCGCAGTCGCAGTAAACCGATCTATTCCTGAGTTATACAAAAAGGGATATTGGGAAGCCTTAACGGGAATAACCGTAGTAAAGCCTGAGAAATCAGGCTTTTTTTAATGAAATATTCTAGATAAATTGAACTAAACATTTACACGAAACGGAGAGGATAGAAATAACCTGAGGAAGCGAAGCGTGCGCCTTTATTCCCGGATTTTACCCTTTGAAAAGGAAATCAAAAAATCTGGGGATAACAGCGATCGGAAGGTTGTTCTGTCATCGGAGTGTCCAGTGTAAATATTCACTAGTTCAATTTATACGGCTCAACCGCAATAGCCCAGAGGGGTCATTTTCATTGTCATGCGAATCAGGTATGCTTAAAGAATACATCCGTCTGTTGATTGATTATTGATGGGACATCGAATGAGGAGTGTTTATATGAAAAGCTGGTTTGGAAAAACATGGCCTTGGTTAACGCTGGGCCTGACCGTTGTTGTACTGCTTGGATCATTTTTGGTTTATTTTATGGGCAAAGACTTATCCCCCGGATCAGGAAGTGCTGTAACTGCACAAGCTGAGACAGCGGAGGATTTGAAGGGATATGAAGTCATTGATGTGGACGTAAGTAACGATGGTTTTGGACCAGACGTTATCGAGGTGAAAGCTGGCGTACCGACTAAAATCAACTTTATTCTGACCCGCTCGGTGACACATGTCAAATCAGTCGGATCACAAAAGCTTGGCATGGATCTATACATGCAAAAGGGACCTAATTATTATACGGTCGACAAAGATCTGCCCAAGGGAGAATACGAGATTCACTGCGGTATGTATATGATATACGCAACGATTAAGGTCGTATAAGCAGAAGGAGCATGGTTTCGGGTCACCGAGCTTTGCTCCTTTTTTTGGTGCGTGATATCATGGGAAAGTGGGTAAAATCGATCAGGAGGTGGCAAAAATGAAAGCGCTATTTATTGGAGGGACAGGCACCATTAGTACGGCCATTACGGAGATGCTTGCACGGCAAGGCTGTGAACTGTATCTGATTAATCGAGGCAATCATAACCATGACTTACCTAAGGAAGTCAACGTACTTCAAGCGGATATTAATGACGAGCCACGTGTAGCGGAACTGATAGCTGATCTGGAATTTGATGTTGTGGCAGATTTTATCGCTTTTGTACCGTCTCAACTGGAGAGAGATTACCGTTTGTTCAAGGATAAAACAAAGCAGTTTATATTTATAAGTTCAGCATCAGCGTATCAGACTCCCTTGGCTGATTACCGGATCACGGAAGGTACGCCTTTATCAAATCCATACTGGGAGTATTCTCGCAACAAGATTGCCTGTGAAGACTATCTGATGAAACAATATCGTGAGCACGGATTCCCGGTGACCATTGTGCGTCCGAGCCATACGTATGGCGACAAATCGGTACCTCTCGGTGTTCATGGTGCTCAAGGCAGCTGGCAGGTTCTCAAGCGTATACGTGAAGGCAAACCCGTTATCATCCATGGAGATGGTACCTCACTGTGGACCATTACGCACAATACTGATTTTGCCAAAGGGTTTATCGGGCTTATGGGTAATATCCATGCCATTGGTGAATCAGTACATATCACCTCGGACGAATCCGTCACCTGGAATCAGATTCATGAGATTATAGCCGGCGTGTTGGGCGCTAAGCTTCATGCGGTACATGTACCCTCCGAGTTCTTGGCAGCATGCAGTGATCAGGATCTTCGCGGCGGTTTGCTTGGGGACAAAGCCAATACCGTTGTGTTTGACAACAGTAAGCTGAAGCGGCTTGTTCCGGAATTTGTAGCAACGACAAGAGCCGATCAGGGCATTCGAAGCACGATTGAGCATATTCTGGCCCATCCTGAATTACAGACCGAAGATCCGGAATTTGATGTATGGTGTGACAAGGTCGTTGGTGCACTGGACGAAGCGTTATTAAAGATCAGAGATGAGAAATGAGAAGTAAGGCGTTCATGATCAAGTGTTTACATTCATGCGCTTAATCGTTATAATCAAGAAAAAATAACACTTGTTAGGGGAGGCACCCCAACTTAGGACATCGTTCCTTTGTTGGGGTGCCTCCTTTTTTTGTGTGCCAAAAAGGAGAGTAGACGTTGAAGAAATCAGGAAAACGTGTGAAGAAACAAGCGGAACAGTTAACCAAAGTGGTGCTGGCATTTGCGTTATTATCACCTCAAGCCCTGTTGCTTGAATGGGGTGCAGCCACGGTAATGGCTGAAACGGTTGAAACAATCGGGATTGTATCCGATACGTCCAGCATGAAGGCTGTACAGTCTTCCAAGGTGAAAGTGGAGATGAACAGTGACGGTAAATACAGAATTGTATTACTACCAAACACAAATGTATTTTACGGTGGCGATACAGGGAATGTATCCACCATTATCGACCATAACGGATCTCCCGTGAACTTCAAAACATTGCCGCTGAATTATTACCGAATTAACAATAATGTGATTGAAATGTCCCGGCAAAAGGACAATGTGGAATATATTTTGCGTGTATCTATCGTTAATGCTACCTCACAAGGTGGGTACATGAAGGTTGAACTGGAAGCTATCAACCGTAGTGGAACGGCACTGAATTTGGGTGGAACATTTTATTGGGATACGATGGTGAATGGCAATGATGCATCTCCGTTTGAAGTCATCGAGAATGGATGGCGCAATTATAGCGGTGGTGTTCAGGTCACGGCTTTTTATGCGAATACGTACAATGTTGTGAATGCAGATCGCATATATATGGGCCAGTACAGCAGTCCAGACAGTGCCCAACTCACAGGAGGGTCTTCACCTTCAGCATTCACTCCAGCCCAGACCGTTACGGCGAGTGATACAGCTGCACAATTTTGGTGGGACGCCAAGTCAACAGTAAATCAGGCTTCACGCAAATTTTCAACCATTGTGGGGATCGGCCCCAAAAATGCTCCACCTTCATTTACCTTAACAGCACCCTCTTCAGGTCAAACCTATTACAAAGGCGAGCAACTTCAGATCTCTGGTACAACGCGAGATACGGATGTAGGCGACCTATTGACCGTAAAATGGTCCATTGATGGTGGGTCCGAGAACATTCTGACCCAGATGACCGCAACGGGTTCTAATCAGTCTTTCAACACCAATTACACTTTGCCTGACACCCTGCCAGATGGCACACACACATTACAAGTATGGGTCATGGATGACAAAGGTGGGGTGTCCTCAGCAGGCACCGTTAACTTTACGGTAAGAAGTTTTGTTGTGCCCGGAACGCCGACGTATACATTGGTTAACCCTAATAACTTGACGGTGAACTGGGATAAGAAGGCGAATGATGCCTCCGTTACGTATGAGCTGAAGAATATGACGACGAATCAGATCGTGGATACAGGTACATCAAACAGTCGGCAGGTGACTGGGCTCACTCCGAATACCAGTTATTCTTTTGCCGTACGGGCCAAAAATTCAAGTGGTTCCTTCACGGGGTACTCTAGTCCATCCACCAAATATACATTGGCCAATCCACCCGCTGCTGCAGCTGTGACACAATCAGGCAACTCCGTTACAGCGAGTTGGAATAATAATGGAAATCCTGCAGGCACCCATTACAAAACGGAAATACGCAGTCCAGGTGGGCAAGTACTCGGAACGGGAACAACAACTTCCACACGTACAGCGTTTGCCCTGACCGGACTCGCGGACGGAAAATATGAAGTATTTGTGGCGGCATTGAATGGAGAAGGGATACAGACCCCATTTATATCCGCTGGAGAGATGATGAAAGATACGACGGGTCCAACTGCTCCGTCTGTTACAGTCACTCCATCCTCATGGACTAAGGAAGATGTTCTCGTCACGGTCGAAGAAGGAAAGGATGCCTTGAGCGGAACTCAGAAGACTGAAGTGAAAGTTGGTCAGGCAGGAGAATGGCGTGAATACAGCGCTCCGTTTACCGTAAGCAGTGAAGGCAACACAACTGTTATGGCACGCAGTATTGATACGTTTGGTAATACAGGACAGGAAACGGCTGTGACAGCCAGGGTAGATCGGACGGCACCAACACCACCTGTTATCTCTTTGAATCCGCCCGAATGGACAAAAGCGGCAGTAATTGTGACATTAACGGAGGGTATGGACGAAGCAAGTGGCATTGGTCTGACACAGTATAAGCTGGGAAGTGAGGGAGAATGGATCGACTACAGGACCCCTTTTACACTCAGTGAAGAAGGAATAACGGAGATTTATGCACGAAGTGTCGATCGGGCCTCCAATGTCAGTGCTTCCACTTCGGCAACAGCCAGAATCGATAAGACTGGGCCTGAGCAACCAACGATTACGTTAAGTGAAGAGGATTGGACGAATCAGGATGTAACTTTTGCGATAAACAGTGGTGAAGATACGGGCAGTGGGCTTGCCAAGAGCCAATATCGACTTAACAAAGAAGGTCCCTGGATCGATTACACGGGCGAAGTGACGGTTACCGATGAGGGAGAAACGATCGTATATGCACGCTCACTTGACCGTGTGGGCAATATAAGCACGTCCGCTCAGGCTAAGGTTCGAATCGACACGACAGCTCCAACCGAGCCGGTGATTAGTTTAAGTTCTTCTGGATGGAGTAAAGAACATGTGCAATTTAATATCGCTGGTAGTGTGGATGAACGAGCGATATCCTATGAATACAGCTTGAATGATGCTCCGTATATGACAGGAAATACAGGTACAGTTAGTACAAACGGAGCTACCACCATTCGGGCGCGAGCAAGGGATACCGTTGGCAATGTGAGCAAGGAAGTCAGTCGAATCGCCTATGTGGATCAGATGGCTCCAACGATTACATTTGCACCGAACGGACATGGCTGGACGGACATGGACATATCCACCACCATTCAATATGCAGATGCCCACTCAGGCATTCAGGAACTGGAACGATTCTATCAAGTTACGAACAGTGCAGAATCACCGGAGCATTGGCTTGAAGCTCGCTCTGACGAGCATAAAATATCCATCGAATCGGAAGGCATATGGTACATCCATGCGAAAACCATGGACAGAGCAGGGAATACATATGAGACAACATCATCACCTTACCATATTCAACGCAAGCCCCAGCAACCGAATCATGTGAGAATGACACAGATCGCTGAGACATCAGCTGAACTTACAGTGGACTTGCCAACTGGGGAAAGGTATACCGATGGATATCAGTATGAGATAACGAATAAAACAACAGGACAGTCATGGACACTGGATTATCCTAACCACAGTATAATCGATCACTCTCTAAGTGGTGGTCAGGTCTATGAATATGAAGTTAGAGTGAGAAACCATACCGGAGTAAGTGATGCAGTAAGCGCTCAAGTATTAACTATCCCGGCAGCTCCCGGAACGTTGCGCGTTCGAAAAGTAGATTCGCAACCCAATTTGGCCGAAATTCAATTTGATTCAGTACGAGGAGCGGATGCTTACCGCATCATCGCGACTACTTCGGACGGTGCCACCGTATTTGATCAGAAGGTATCTGATCCTGGTAGCCTTCCCTATGTCAGCAACCTCGTTCCAGGAACCATTCATAACATTTCGGTAACGGCAATGAATGAAAGTGGCGCAGGTGGTAGCAGTAGGACCGGATTTCTCACACTGCCGGCAATGCCCGGTGAGTTTATGGCCGTTCAGATTCGGGAGCATGATATTTCATTAACGTGGGATACGGTGACTTCTGCAACGTATTATGGTCTTTCGCGTGATGGAACAGCTATATATGAAGGAGAGCAGACAGAGTATCTGGATTCAGGTCTGGATAGTGGCACGGAGTACAGCTATGCGTTGATTGCCGGAAACGAGACAGGCCCAGGGCCCTTGGCAGGATTACCTTTGCTCAAGACTTTACCTGGGCAAGTGTCCGGCTTACAGGTATCCGATGCTTCCACAGCGAGCCTTCGTCTGAATTGGGAAGCAGTACGAGGAGCCGATCGTTATGAGTTATGGTTGAATGGAGAGAAGTCGGGAACGGTTTCTGCTGGAACCCAAGAATGGGTCTTTGCGGGACTGAGTTCAGGAACATCTTATCAACTGGATGTACAAGCAGTGAACGGAAGTGGACAGGGGATACGCAGTTCGGTATCAGGAACAACACTACCGGAGAGCCCGTCGGGACTTCACGTTGTTCAAGTAACTGAACAGGGAGCAATCTTGAGCTGGGAGCCTGTAGCTGGGGCAACGAAATATCGGGTGGTCATCGATGGACAGAGCCATGAGATATCAGATACACAACTCGCGGTTCGCCATCTGTCAAACAGTCGTGAGTATACCTATGAAGTACAGGCGGGCAATGCTGCCGGGTACGGTGCATCCACCAGTAGTACAATTCTTACGCTACCTAGCAGGCCGGAAGGGCTAATTGTCACATCGACTGATGAGACAAGTATGGGACTTGCATGGCAAGCTGTAGATACGGCGAATCTCTATATTGTGAAAATCAATGGAACAGAAGTGGGCAGAACATCAGAACAGGCCTACAAGGTTGAGGGATTATTGCCAGGTACAGAGTACGCTTTGCAAGTTCAGGCTACGAATGCTTCTGGTCCAGGTGAGACAGCGCAGCTCATCCGATTGTCCAAACCTGTGTCTCCTGCCGAAGTACTTGTTGATCCAGGAGTACATCATGCAAAAGTTTCCTGGTCTCTCGTGGAAGGTGCCACTGAATACGTGATTGAGCAGAATGGCAAGGAGATCTATAGAGGAATGGAGAATGAAGCAACGATTACAGGGCTCCAGGATGGAACGAGGCATCGCTATCAACTATGGGCGGTCAACAGACAGGGAACTCGTTCTGAAGCGACGGAGGTATCCCTACTGACTTTGCCTCAGAAACCCGTTAAGGTTGCAGTATATGATGTGGCAAAAAACAGCCTTGGTCTGGATTTCAGCAACACAGGTGTCCAAGGGGCAGATCATTACGTCATTGAACGGGATGGAAGAGAGATCGCTCAGATGGATTCAAGTGAAACCCAATTCGTAGACAAGGATCTGTCGCCAGGAACGAAATACACATATGTGATTCGGGCAGTTAATGCGAGTGGAACGAGTGCGCCGCTTACGTTCAGTATAATGACTCAAACGTTGCCATTGGTTGCAGAAGATATCACAGTGAAAGCAGGAACACATCAGGTGGATCTGGCTTGGGAGGTTGTTCAGGGAGCTGTTGCATATGAGATTCGCAATCGGGTAACGGGAGATGTACAGAGCGTGTCTGAACCGTCTGTACATCTCAATAGCATGCTGGATGGCACAGCGTATGAATTCGAACTTGTTGCGATTAATGAAGATGGTCATCGGTCAGAGTCTATTCAGATTCAGGTTTTAACGAAACCCATATCACCTCAGACGGCAGGCATAACACACATCACAGATAAGACTGCGGTACTGGACCTGACTGGAAGCTCCACACGGGGAGCAGAGCAATTCATTATTATGCGGGATGGTGTTGAAGTCGCTAAGGTTCCAGCAGATCAAACTTCATTTGAAGATCATGGACTGACACCAGGAGAGCATTACACGTATACCATCAAAACATCCAATGCAACGGGAGAGAGTGATTCCGGTTTCGAAGTTTACTTACGAACGTTGCCAGCGACCATTCATGAACCTTTACATGCAAGCAAGATTGGAGAAAAGGGGGGATTGATCTCTTGGCCTAAGGTACAAGGGGCGGAGGGATATATCATACGTATCGGAGATCAGATGTTCACCACTATTGAAGAAGGTGATATCACAGAGGTGAAATTAACTCATCTGGAGAGTGCAACCCGATATGATCAGGTACAGATTATTCCTTATAATACGGCTGGTTCAGGAAGCCCAGTGACCGTGACTCCTTTTTACACCTTGCCTCATGTTGATTCACTGGAAATGAAGATATACCCCGAGACTGATCACGCCAAACTGGAATGGGACTTTCCTTATGGGAACGAAACATTCGTTGTATTGCTAAATGGTACTGAAGTATATAGAGGCAAAACAAAAGAGTTTATTGTTGAGCAACTAGATGCAGGCAAGCAGTACCCGATTCAAATCTACACAGAGAATGATCAGGGAGATGCATCGGAGAAGCTGGCGGATTCTGTCCTGACCAAGCCAGCAGCTCCTGTCAAAGTGGAGTATCATTCGGCGAAGGACCACATTCGTCTTATATTGGAACAGAGCCGGGTCGAAGGTGCCGAGTTGTTTATCATTGAACGGGATGGTGTAGAGGTTGCTCGTATTCCTGCAGACGAACTGTTCTATGACGACAAGGAACTCGAACCGGGCGTGAACTATATCTATACAGTGAAGACCATGAATCCCTCGGGCAGTAGTAATGGGGGTTATTACCTTCATGCAATGACTTTGCCCGGTAGTGCTGCTTCATCACCTGTAGTAGAGGGACGTTCAATGAATGGTGCAGACATCGTTTGGGAGCTGATTCCTGGTGCTGCGGGTTATCGAGTTTATCGAAATGAAGAGCTTATCGGAACGACAACGGAGACATCCATACATGTATCTGATTTGAACAGTGCAGAGCGTTATACTGACTTTGCAATCATTCCATTTAATGAGGCAGGGGAGGGTGAGGCGCTCCAGGTTCCGGAATTCGAGACGTTGCCTTCCGAGGAACTGACAGTAGCAGCCATAGCGCAAGGTACGAATACGATTAAGCTAACTTGGGAACTGGATTCAATGAATGAGTTGATTGTGATCACCCATAAAGATCGTGAGATCTACCGTGGCACCGAGCGTAGTTATGTATGGTCAGGGCTGAATGCCGAGCAGCATTATGAGGTGGAAGTATGGACGGAGAATTCAGCAGGTGAGAAAAGTGAAAGCAAACGGGCCGCAGCCATGACTTTTCCGTATCCACCATCCGCTTGGAGCGGTAGTGGTACAGCTTCAAATCCAGCAGGTACTTCGGTAAAAGCCGATGAGGTGAGTCCACAACCTGAACCTTCTGATGAGCAACCTGAGTTACCTGCGAAAAAAAATATCAAATTTATTGATATCAGCCAAACATTTAATAAAGACCAGATCACCTGGCTGGCGGAACAAAATATCATTCAAGGTGTAAGTGAAACTCGCTTCGAACCACGCCGTCCGATCACACGTGCAGAGTTTACCGCATTAATCGTGCGTTTGATAGGTGTGGACACAATGGTCAATCAACAGCATGGATTCCAGGATGTGAACGATGAGGATTGGTTCGCTCCTGAGATTAAGGCAGCCGTTCATCATGAGATGGTTCAAGGGATGGGGAACGGCAAATTCGCTCCGTATGCACTGGTAACACGTGAACAGGCATCCAAGATTATAGCAAATGTTGTTCGTAAAATCAGACCGGAACCGCTGACTTCCCCAAGAGCGTTTACCGACCAGACTGATGTATCATATTGGGCCAAAGAAGAAGTGCAGGAACTTGCAGGTTTGTACATGATTACCGGATATGAAGATGGCAGCTTCCGTCCCATGCAGCATTTGAGCAGATCCGAAGCTGCAGCGCTGATCTTCCGCTTAAATAAGCTGATTCAAGTCATGGATGAGAACCGTACAGATCAAGTGAAGAAAGCGTCAGCGTTCGATCGTCATATCTAAATTGAATTGATTCTTACATGTGAGAATGCAAGCATCGCTAGTAACGACATTACCGCTTGATTGGTTTTTAATGCTATAATGGTTGCCAATATGATAAAAAAAGGGTAATGAACAATGGTGATGAATAATGAATAATAAATTTATCCGGATATATGAAGATATTGCAGATCGTATTCGGACCGGAGAGATTGAGGCAGGGACGCTGCTTCAATCGGAACTGGATCTATCGGAAAGTTATCAAACGTCTCGAGAGACTATTCGCAAAGCATTGAAAATGTTGTATGAAGAAGGTTATATTCAGAAGATTCAAGGCAAGGGTTCGATTGTACTGGACATACGCAAGATCGATTTTCCCATCTCAGGTCTGGTTAGCTTCAAGGAATTGGCCAAAAAAATGGGACATCGTGCTCAAACGTATGTGAAGGTTTTCGAGGAGAAACAGGTTGATCAGGCGTTGCACAAAAAAATTAACTTTGGTCTGAATGAACAGGTCTGGGAAATCAGACGTGTGCGCAAAGTGGATGGAGAGCATGTCATACTGGACAAAGATTACATCAGCCAGCGGCTTGTTCCTGGGCTCAGCAAAGAGATCTGTAATGATTCCATCTATGAGTACATTGAACAAGAGTTGGGGCTTTCCATTTCGTTTGCCAAAAAAGAGATTTTGGTGGAAGAACCAACCGCTGAGGACAGGGAACTACTTGACCTTGAAGGGTTCCATAATGTGGTTGTGGTGAGGAGCCAGGTGTACCTGGAGGATGCCAGTCAATTTCAGTATACGGAGTCGAGGCATCGACCGGACAAGTTCAGATTTGTGGATTTTGCACGTCGCAGATAAGTTAATCAAGATCGATCAGAGAGTACCTATCACTGCATTATTCAGTGGATCGGTACTCTCTTTGGTTATGGGGGAATCCGAAGATCGTCCATCAAGAACCGCTTAATGTCAATGTTCTTCCTGCATGTCGGAGCGTATGATCACAATATATACGAGGCCGAGGAGTGAGGGAATTGAATCACGTGACAGCAAAATTAAACGTTCGCATATGGGAAGAAACCAGAGATATCCCAACCTATGGTACAGGTAAACCGGACAAAAATCCGATGTTTCTTGAAAAGAGAATCTACCAGGGAAGTTCGGGTAAGGTGTACCCGTATCCTGTGATCGACAGCATTGAAGATAAGGCCCAAATGAAATCGTATCGATTAATTATTCTCGAAAATGAATATGTACGTATCGAGATGATGCCCGAACTGGGTGGACGGATCTATCGTGCGCTGGATCGGACCAACAACTACGATTTTGTATATTATAACCGGGTGATTAAACCTGCGCTCGTGGGTCTGGCAGGGCCATGGATTTCCGGAGGAATTGAATTCAACTGGCCACAGCATCATCGGCCCAACACGTTTGGTCCAGTAGATTATACATTTGGCAGTAATGAAGATGGAAGCGCTACCGTGTGGGTGGGTGAGATTGATCGCATGTATGGTACCAAAATGACCGCTGGCTTCACATTACATCCCGGCAAAGCCTATCTTGAAATCCATGCCGAGGTATACAATCGCACCAGCGCACCTCAAACTTTTCTATGGTGGGCCAACCCGGCTGTAGCCGTCAACGATCATACGCAATCCGTGTTTCCGCCTGATGTAACAGCTGTGCTGGACCACGGAAAACGGGACGTATCCCGCTTCCCCATCGCAACCGGAACCTATTACAAGATGGACTATTCCGAAGGTGTGGATATCTCGCGATACAAAAACATACCAGTTCCAACATCCTATATGGCGTATAAGTCGGATTATAATTTTGTAGGGGGTTATGACCACGGGGTTCAGGCAGGTTTGTTGCATGTAGCCAATCATCATATTTCTCCGGGCAAGAAGCAATGGACCTGGGGGAACGGGGAATTCGGGCAAGCTTGGGATCGCCAGTTAACGGACGAGGATGGACCTTATATTGAATTAATGACCGGGATCTATACCGATAATCAGCCTGATTTTACGTGGTTACAGCCCTATGAAGCAAAATCATTCTCGCAGTATTTTATGCCGTATAAAGGAATTGGTATGATCAAAAATGCATCGATTGATGCAGCGGTTAATCTGGAAAAGGATGAAACGACCGGAATGGTAACCGTGATGGTATATGCGACGTCGGTTTTTGAACAAGTGACCGTTGAAGTGATAGGTCCAACCACGGTATATCTCCATGAGAGATGTAATATCTCACCTACGGAACTATATAAATCTTCATTCTCGTGGAGCGGACAAGATGAATGGCATCAGTTGAAGTTAAGTGTTCGAAGTGGGGAAGGAAGAGTACTCGTGGCCTATCAGCCTGAACGTTCTGAGATTCAGGAAGTTCCAGATCCGGCCACAGCACTCCCGCTACCATCCGAGATTCGTACGAATGAACAACTATATCTGGCTGGTCTTCATTTGGAGCAATATCGGCATGCCACGTATGAACCAGAACCTTATTATCTGGAAGGGTTGAAGCGTGATGCAACGGATATTCGTCTAAACATTGCGTATGGCACATTGCTGCTGCACAGAGGGTTGTTTCAAGATGCAGAGAAGTATTTCAGACAGTCCGTTCAATCGCTGACGTGGAAAAATACGAATCCATATGATAGTGAAGCTTTTTACCAACTCGGTCTGAGTTTGAAATTACAGGGGAAACAGGAAGAAGCCTACGCAGCACTGTATAAAGCCGTATGGTCTGCACAGTATCAGGATACGGGGTATTGCATGCTTGCTCAGATCGATACGGCGTTACATCGAGACCTCGAAGCATTGGATCACATCGAACGTTCGCTGATTCGTAACACCAGAAATTATAAGGCTCGACATCTGAAGGTGGCTTTGCTGCGTAGATTGGGTCAAGATAAGCAGGCAATCCAATATGCGCGTGAGACGTTGGCACTGGACCCGGTTGAATTTGGAGCCGCACATGAATTAGTCCTGATCTACAGCGGAGCAACTGCACCTTCAGAGAGAGAACAAGCGGGGCAAACACGTGAGCATTTCCATCGTCTGATGAGAGGAGACGTTTATAATTATCTGAATCTAGCCGCAGATTACGCGGATTGTGGATTGTGGGAAGAAGCACTGACGGTACTCTCGTATGTTGAATCCGAAAATTCACAGCCTTATCCTATGGTTGGTTATGCTCAGGCCTACTTGTATCGTCAGCTGGGGGATGTGGAGCGGGCTCGGGAATGTCAAAAGCAGGGGGAAGCTGCTCCAACGGATTATTGTTTTCCTAATACGTTATTTGAATTCATGGTGCTTCAGGATGCATTGGCAGTGGATTCGAATGATGCGCGTGCTCACTATTACCTGGGAAATTGGTTATATGATCATAAACGCTACGAGGAAGCAATCACCCATTGGGAAACTTCACGCGAGGTGAATGCTGCATATTCGACTGTACATCGGAATCTGGGACTGGCTTATTATAACAAGCTGAATCGCCCTGATCTTGCACTGGCATCATTAGAGGAAGCTTTCCGGTTGGATTCACAGGATGCCCGAATCTTCTACGAGTTGGATCAATTGCACAAGAAGATAGGGTATTCCTGCGAGCATCGAATCAAATTGCTGGAACAACATATGGAGTTGATTCACCACCGTGATGATCTGTATATCGAGTGGGTGACTTTATTGAATATGCAAGGTAGTCATCAAGAAGCATGGAATGCCCTTCAGACCCGGCGGTTTCATCCATGGGAGGGTGGAGAAGGTAAGGTAACAGGACAATATGTTACGGCACTGACGGAACTGGCAAAGCGAAATCTGGAGAAACAACAACCTGAACTAGCATTGGAGCTGTTGAAGAAGGCTTTGGTTTACCCGGAGAACTTAGGTGAAGGTAAATTGGAGGGAGCCGGAGATAACCCCGTTTACTTTTATCTTGGCTGTGCCTACCAGCAACTGAAGAATAATCACGCTGCAGAGGAGAATTTCCACAGAGCCTCAATCGGTCTGAACGAACCGACAAGCGCGATGTTTTATAATGATCAGCCGCCGGAATCGATCTATTATCAGGGACTGGCCTGGCAGAAGTTTGGCAATGTGAAGGAAGCAAACAGGCGCTTTAACAAACTGATTGATTATGCCGAAAGACATATGCATGATCACATCCGAATGGATTATTTTGCGGTATCTCTGCCCGATTTTCTAGTATTCGACGACGATCTCAATCAGCGAAATGAAGAACATTGCCGGTATATGCGGGCATTGGGTCTTCTGGGACTGGGTCGGACGAGTGAAGCCAAACTTGAGTTGGAGCGGGTACTGGAGAAAAACCCGAATCATCAAGGGGCAATCATCCATCGATAATTGATAATCGATTCTACCATATCCCATCTATATCAAAGGAGTTATATAATCCATGAACGATAGTATAGCAGGAAGCCATATTCGCTTTATTTTGGACGCGGAAGATAAGGACATTCATGCGGGTCGCATGACTGGCAGTGGCGGCAAAAGCCCACGAGGGGAATCGTATGATTTTACCAACTATTATATGACTCGTAATGCTAAACCCCATATTCCTGTGGTAGGTGAATTTCATTTCTCCAGATTCGCTTACTTACAGTGGGAAGAAGAATTACTGAAGATGAAGGCAGGCGGGGTGAGCATTGTCGCTTCCTATGTTTTCTGGAATTTTCACGAGGAGCAGGAAGAGGAATTTAATTGGTCAGGAAACCTGAATTTGCGGCACTTTGTGGATCTGTGTGGCAAACATGAGCTGCCGCTGATCGTGCGAATTGGTCCATTCTGTCATGGAGAAGTGCGTAATGGTGGAATGCCGGATTGGCTATTCAGTTATCCATTCGAAGTCAGGTCGAACGATGAAGGATATCTGTATTACGCCAAGCGATTATACCGGGAGATTGCCCGTCAGCTCAACGGCTGTTTTTATCAGGAGGGTGGCCCTGTTATCGGGGTACAGTTGGAAAATGAGTACATGCACGCTGGCGCACCCATGGATGCATGGGGGTATACACGTGATAAGTACATTTCCTCCGGCCGGGATGGACGAGAACATCTGCAGATGCTTCGCCATATTGCCGAAGAAGTCGGTATGAAGCCGATGTTCTATACTGCCACGGCCTGGGGCAATGCTGCGGTGCCTGAAGAAGGAACATTACCGATGCTAGCGGGGTATGCGTACACACCATGGATTCCCAATCAGCCTCCAAGCCGGGAGTATCTGTTCCGGGATCTGCATATGAATCCTGTGGAAGAAGTGGATTATGACAGTCTGGAGTATCCTGCTGCGTATTGCGAGCTTGCTGGTGGCATGCAGGTCAGTTATCACGCTCGTCCGGTTGTTGATGCAGACAGTGTTGAGGCGATGACCATTGTGAAACTTGCGAACGGCAGCAATCTGGTTGGGTATTATATGTATCACGGGGGGACCAATCCAATAGGCAAAAATTCATATATGAACGAGCAGGCATTGCCTAAAATGACGTATGATTATCAATCGCCACTCGGGGAATTTGGACGTGTTGGTGAATCGTATGACCGCATTCGTACCTTGTCCATGTTCCTGGAAGCATACGGTGAGTTCCTTGCACCAATGGGCTGTGTTGTACCGGATGGTCAACATGCGATAACACCGGAGAACACGATGGATCTGCGTTGGTCTGTTCGCCAACAAGATGGCTCAGGATTCCTGTTCATGAATAATTATCAGGATCATGTGGCGATGCCTGATCGAGATATTCAATTGGAACTGCATACCAGCAAAGGGACTGCTTCCTATCCAAGAGAAGGAAAGATGCAGCTGAAATCCGGCATGGCGGCCATTCTGCCTTTCCATATGAATCTGAATGGAATGAAGATCATTAGTGCTACCGTTCAGCCACTGACCCGATTTATGGTAAATCAGGAGCTTGCGGCTGTCTTTTATGCCCATGAAGGTATGGCGCCTGAGTATGTTATGGATGCATCATCTGTTACAAATGTGGATATGCCCGAAGGCACTGTTTCAGAGCAGGGGAATGAAGTTGTGATACATCCGATTGCCGGCAAGGACCATCATCTGCGAATCACAACATCGGACGGTATAGTCATACGAATCATTACATTGACCCGTGAAGAGGCATTACATGCCTACCGTTTCCGTGTGGGCGGAGAAGAAAGGCTTGTAATTAGCAGCAGTCATCTGTATGTACAGAATGAGATGCTCCTATGTACATCTGTGGAGCAACCAGAGATGGAGGTATCCTTTTATCCGGCTCCAGAGCATGTTTCAGCTTCGAAATATGCTGTGTCATCCCAGTCGAAGCAGGGAATATTCGTTACGTACACATTCCAAGTTTCGCCTTACGAGCCTGCTGTAGAGGTTGATTACCCCAAAGAGTATGCAGCAACACTGAGATTGGACACAGCGTGGCCGGAACAAGTAAATGACGTGTGGGTTGAGATTGATTATGAAGGAGATGTTGCAGCAGCACATATTCATCATCAGATGTTAACAGATCATATTCACTATGGGCATAGCTGGCTGCTTGGTTTGAAGCAATCCCGTCATTTGTTGGCTGATCACGCGCTTCGTCTGTCTGTAACCCCAATTCGAAAAGGGACGACTGAGAGTTATGTGAATCAGGCTTATGTGGAGCGATTTGAGGGTGTGGAGATCGGGAAGTTTAATGAGATTCGGGTGAGACCACAGTACCGGGTTGGTGTGGTATTGGCGGGAGTTAGGGAAGACACTTAGACTAAATCAGGGATTAAACAACAGATAAATAACAGATAAACAAGAGTTAACTTTCGTTAATAATACAGAGGGTTCTTTCTCCGAACGATTGTGAGGGGAGAGAGCCTTTTTTTGCTGTGTTATGTAAAAACAAATGATTCCTAATCATGGTAAAAAGATCTTGACTGGTAAGCGTTTTCAATTTATTATAACTTCATAACTTTAACGATAAAGTTTATTTAAACTAAATAACGCAACTTAGATAAAGTTAATTGTTATTTATTTAATAACCAAAAAACTTCTATTACCAACGATTTTAGTTAACTTCTTGCCTAGAGCAAGGTTAATTGAAATAAAAAAAACAAATACAGGAGGTTCCAAACGAATGGTTAATCTGAAAAAGTGTACAATCTTCACGGTTATTGCTGCTCTCATGTTTATGGTATTAGGGAGTGCAGCACCCAAAGCATCTGCTGCTACAGGTTTTTATGTAAGCGGTAACAAGTTATACGATTCCACAGGCAAGGCTTTTGTCATGAGAGGTGTTAATCACGGACATTCCTGGTTCAAAAATGATTTGAATACCGCTATCCCTGCAATCGCCAAAACAGGTGCCAATACGGTACGCATTGTTCTTTCGAATGGTAGCCTGTACACCAAAGATGATCTGAACGCTGTTAAAAATATAATTAATGTGGTTAACCAAAATAAAATGATAGCTGTACTCGAGGTGCATGACGCCACAGGGAAAGATGATTATAATTCGTTGGATGCGGCAGTGAACTACTGGATTAGCATTAAGGAAGCTTTGATTGGCAAAGAAGATCGGGTAATCGTCAACATCGCCAATGAATGGTATGGAACGTGGAATGGAAGTGCGTGGGCTGATGGTTACAAAAAAGCCATTCCGAAACTCCGAAATGCGGGAATTAAAAATACGCTAATTGTGGATGCAGCCGGATGGGGACAGTTCCCTCAATCCATCGTGGATTATGGACAAAGTGTATTTGCAGCCGATTCTCAGAAAAATACTGTGTTCTCCATTCACATGTATGAGTATGCTGGCAAAGATGCTGCAACCGTCAAAGCCAATATGGAGAATGTGCTGAACAAAGGATTGGCTCTGATCATTGGTGAATTCGGGGGATATCACACAAACGGTGATGTGGACGAGTATGCCATCATGAGATATGGTCAGGAAAAAGGGGTAGGCTGGCTTGCCTGGTCTTGGTACGGAAACAGTTCAGGTCTGAACTATCTGGACATGGCCACAGGTCCGAACGGAAGCTTAACGAGCTTTGGCAACACCGTAGTTAATGATACCTATGGTATTAAAAACACTTCCCAAAAAGCGGGGATTTTCTAATCCGCCGATGATACAGGAACACTCTGACGTTCACGTCAGGGTGTTTTTTTAATAATATACCTCAATCTATAATGACTTTTGAATATTTCCGTTTGGTTTTAAAAATATTTTGTTTTCAAAATAAAACAAAGATGTTAAACTCGGATTAGGAATAAAACAAACATTATCGGAGGGAAACAAATGGTACAGAGTTTATGGAATGCATCGCAGGCATCTGAGAAAACAACAGGACTTGAGCAGTTGGTTTACCGATCTAATCTCATTGGTTCTGATCGCAGTGTATGTAACATCTACGGTGGTAATACGTCTACCAAAACGACAGTGAAGGATTTTCGTGGTCGTGATGTAGAAGTAATGTATGTGAAGGGAAGCGGCTCTGATCTGGGTTCCATGGAAGCGAAACATTTTACCGGACTTGGGCTCGAAGACATTCGACCATTAATTGAACGTGAATCTATGTCGGATGAAGAGATGGTTGAATATCTGGGACATTGCATGATTGATGCCAAGCACCCGCGCGCCTCCATCGAGACTCTTCTGCATGCGTTCCTTCCATATAAACATGTGGATCATACGCACCCGGATGCGATTATCAGCCTGTGTTGTGCGCATAACGGCAAGGAATTGGCGAAAGAGATCTACGGTGATCGTTTTGTATGGGTGCCTTACGTACGCCCTGGGTTTACGTTATCTAAAATGATTGCTGAAAGCGTATTCTCGAATCCCAATGCCGAACTCGTACTGATGGAAAAACACGGACTTGTGACTTGGGGAGAAACATCCGAGGAATGTTACGCTCAAACGATCAAGATTATCAATGAAGCAGAAGCTTTCATCGAAGCAAGGGTGAACGAAGAAAGTTTGTTTGGTGGTGTGAAACACCCGGCACTCGCCGCTGATGTTCGTCGTCAGATCGTATCACGTGTGATGCCAACGATTCGTGGAGCGGTGTCGGATAGCAAAAAAATGATTTTGTCCTTTGACGATCAAGAGGACGTACTTGCTTTTGTGGGCGGAGCAGATTCCCCGGAATTGTCTCAGGTGGGCGCAGCTTGCCCGGATCATCTGGTACATACCAAAGTGGTACCTTTGTTCATCGATTGGACACCGGATGCGGAAGATATTGAAGGTTTAAAAGCCAAGCTGGTAGAAGGTGTGGCTGCCTACAAAGAGCAATATCAACAGTATTTTGAGAGCAACAAAAACGAAGGTGATGTCATGTTCGAAGCGGCACCACGCGTTATCCTCATTCCAGGTGTGGGCATGATCAACACAGGCAAGAGCTGGGCGCTTTCCCAAGTAAGCGGAGCGTTGTATCACAGAGCCATTGCCGTTATGCGTGGAGCTACTAGCCTGGGTCAATTCGTATCACTCAGTGCAAACGAATCTTACAATGTGGAGTACTGGCCGCTGGAATTGTACAAATTGTCTCTGGCTCCGGCAGAAACCGAATTCTCCCGTAAAGTGGCGTTTATCACAGGTGGAGCAGGCGGGATCGGAAGTGAAACAGCACGCAGATTGGTATCTGAAGGCGCACATGTGGTGCTTGCTGATCTCAACCTGGAGGGCGCACAGAAAGTAGCACAGGAAATTAATGATCAGTACGGTGCGAATCGAGCTTATGCGCTGAAAATGGACGTAACCGATGAGGAAGCCGTTCAATCTGCTTATGCAGATGTTGCTGTGCAATATGGCGGAGTGGATATCATCGTAAACAATGCAGGATTGGCCACATCCAGCCCATTTGACGAAACGTCCCTGAAAGAATGGAACCTGAACATGAATGTACTGGGTACAGGGTATTTCCTCGTGGCTCGCGAAGCATTCAAGCTGATGAAACAGCAGGGTATTGGGGGAAGCATGGTATTTATCGGGTCCAAGAACTCGGTGTATGCAGGTAAAAGTGCTTCTGCTTACAGCTCAGCGAAAGCGCTGGAAGCACATCTGGCACGTTGTATTGCAGCAGAAGGCGGAGAGTATGGCATTCGTGTCAACACGATTCTTCCAGATGCCATTCTACAGGGTTCAGCGATCTGGAACGGTTCCTGGAGAAACGAACGTGCAGCGGCATATGGGATTGAACCGGATCAATTGGAAGAGTATTATCGCAAACGGACGACATTGCTCGTGAATATCTATCCAAGAGATATTGCAGAAGGAATTGCATTCTTTGCTTCTTCGAAATCCGAAAAAACAACCGGTTGCATGATGACCATTGATGGCGGTGTACCGGCAGCATTTACACGTTAAATTAGGAGGGTTCTTGCGGATGGATAACCAAGTCAAGCAAGCGTATGAAGCAGCCAAGGCATTGTATGCCCAGCACGGAATTGATACGGACGAGGTACTGAACAAACTCGCGGAGATCAAAGTATCCGTACACTGCTGGCAAGGCGATGATGTCAAAGGTTTTCTGAATAAAGATGGAGAGTTAACAGGTGGTATTTCGGTTACAGGTCAATATCCGGGGGCTGCGACCACACCTGCAGAACTTCGTAACGATCTGGAGCAAGCTTTTGCTCTGATTCCCGGCAAACATAAGGTCAATCTGCACGCGATTTACACGGATACAGACGAGCAGGTTGAACTGGATCAGATTGAGCCAAAGCATTATGAGAACTGGGTGAAATGGGCCAAAGAACAAGGACTTGGTCTGGACTTCAACCCAACATGTTTTTCCCATGAAAAATCAAGTGACGGGTTCACGCTCAGTCATCCAGACCCTGAGATTCGCAAGTTCTGGATTGATCACTGTAAGGCGTCCCGCCGGATTGGTGCTTACTTTGGAGAACAGCTTGGTCAGACTTGTGTAACCAATGTATGGGTACCGGACGGATTCAAGGATAATCCGGTTGATCGGTTGACACCACGCAAACGTCTCAAAGAATCGCTGGATGAAGTATTCGGCGAACCACTTAACCCGGAGCACAACCTGGACGCGGTAGAGAGTAAGTTGTTTGGTCTGGGTTCGGAAGCATATGTGGTGGGTTCTCATGAATTTTATATGGGTTACGGTTTGCAAAATGATACGTTAATCTGCCTGGATGCGGGTCATTTCCATCCAACAGAGGTTATTTCCAATAAACTGTCGTCCTTGTCTTTGTTTACAAGTGGCATTCTGCTTCACGTAAGCCGCCCGATGCGTTGGGATAGTGACCATGTGGTAATTATGGACGATGAGTTGCTGGAGATTGCACGTGAACTGGTTCGACATGACCTTCTTGCGACCACACATATTGGACTGGATTTCTTTGATGCAAGTATTAACCGTGTAGCCGCATGGGTTGTGGGGACTCGCAACACGATCAAAGCCCTTCTCCGAGCGATGCTCGAACCAGTGGATGCCTTGAAACAAGCCGAATTGGAAGGGGATTACACGTTGCGCCTTGCCTTAACGGAAGAGTTCAAATCCTATCCGTTTGGCGCGATCTGGGACTACTATTGTGCTCAGCAAGGCGTTCCAGTTCGTGAAAAGTGGATTACCGATATTAAAACCTACGAACAAGACGTATTACTACAGCGTGATAAATCATTGGTGTAATCGTATTTATTTTTCGTATAAACCACTGTGGAATGACTATTCCATGGTGGTTTTTTTGGCATAATCACGCTGAAATGCATAACTGAGGCGATTGCTTCCATACTAGGAATATAGATCCGTATCGTATACGATTGCCACGCAGAGGAGGAATAACAGAGTTGAATCTAGCCCACAACAAACTGTATATCGCTGCACTTGGCGGCGTGAATGAAATAGGGAAGAATATGTATTTCATCCAGTACAATCAGGACATCATCGTGATTGACTGTGGTTCGAAGTTTCCCGATGAGACATTGCCTGGTATTGATCTGATCATTCCAGATGTAACGTATCTGCTGGAGAACCTGGATAAAGTAAGGGGTCTTGTAGTTACCCACGGACATGAAGATCACATCGGTGGCATTCCCTATTTGTTAAAACAAATGAACATCCCGGTGTATGCATCCAGGCTCACTCGTGGGCTGATCGAACTTAAACTGAAAGAGCACGGGTTGCTGCGCAAGGCCGACTTGCATACGATCGATGCTCATTCCATCATTACGCTCGGAGGGATCGAGGTTTCCTTTTTCGCAACTAGTCATAGTATACCGGATTGTCTTGGTATCTTTTTTCAGACCCCAGCAGGCAATGTTGTGCATACCGGAGATTTCAAGTTTGATATGTCGCCTGTACATGGACCTTTCCCAGATCTGCACCGCATGGCCGAGATTGGCAAACAGGGTGTCCATATTTTGCTCTCCGAGAGTACGAATGCAGAAAGACCCGGATTTACACCTTCCGAGCGTGTTGTGGGAGACCACATTCTGGATGCCTTTATTCGTGCCAAACAAAAAGTATTTATCTCCACCTTTGCGTCGAATGTCAGCAGGGTACAGCAGATTGTGAATGCAGCATTTGAGACGGGGCGCAAACTGGCACTGTTGGGCAGAAGTATGGTGAATGTGGTATCGGTGGCCAGTGAATTGGGGTATTTGCAAGTTCCTGACGGATTGTTGATTGAAGCTATCGATTCGGATCAGTTTCCACCGGAACAAGTCGTTGTATTATGTACCGGTAGCCAGGGAGAAGCAATGGCAGCATTGTCACGTTTGGCTTCCGGTAAGCATCCTCACGTAAGAATTAACGCCGGGGACACGGTTATTATTGCTGCCGGAGCTATTCCGGGCAATGAGAGGAATCTTGCACATGTTATTGATAACCTGTATGTTCTCGGAGCACGTGTGATATATGGTTCAAGTGGTGCAGCAGGAATGCATGTATCCGGACACGGCAGTCAGGAAGAACTCAAACTGATGTTAACTCTGATGAAGCCGGATTATCTGATTCCGATCCACGGTGAGTTCCGCATGTTGTATCAACACAGACTGCTTGCCGAGTCCGTAGGTATAGAGCGTGATCATGTGTTTATCGTGAATAATGGGGATATGGTCCAGTACAAAGACGGCACCGCTTCGCTAGGTCCCAAGATTGCATCAGGAAACAGTCTCGTAGATGGTCTGATCATGGGTGATGTTGGCAATATTGTACTGCGTGATCGCAGGCAACTGTCTTCCGATGGTATGTTGGTGATTGTGACTACACTAAGCAAAACGGAAAAACAGATGGTCACGTCACCCGAAATTATCTCCAGAGGGTTCGTGTTCGTCAAGGATTCGGAAGAATTCATGCATGAGATTCATGAGCTGGTTCTGAACCGGATGGGTGAGTTAACCGGGGCTGGTGTGAATCAGTGGAATGTAATCAAAAGGAAGCTGAAAGACGAGATCGGTCACTACATTTACGCTCAAACAAAGAGAAGACCAATGATCTTGCCAATTATTATTGAAGTCTGAGACCGTAAGGAAAAGGGAACGTTTTTGTGCGGATGGTCTGAGCAAACGTGTATATTGAAATTTAACAGCCTGATGAATGTCGGATCATACATCTGTATGAACGCCACATTGATATCGGGCTTTTGTTATTACATCGGGAATGAGAAAGTACAATAGATGTGCGATAAATGGAATTGAATCAAATTCGCCATGGGTTTGCGATTCGAAGTATAATAAAAGGTAAACTAGCTAATAGAAACAAGAGGAGTCTTTATGAATAAAACGATTTCTGATATCGCTCAGATGGCAGGTGTGGCAAAAAGCACGGTCTCTCGCTACCTGAATGGCGGATCTGTTAGTGAGGATACACGCCAGAAGATTGAGCGTATTATCAAACAATACAATTATGTTCCCAACACATTTGCACAGAGTCTGAAGGCTAAGAAGACCAGTATTATCGGTACGGTTGTGCCACGCCTGGATTCTTTTGCAACATCCCAGACATTGATTGGAATTGATGAAGAACTGCGAAGTAATCAGTATCAGATGCTGATCGCTAATACGAGTCAGGACATGCAGCGCGAGATAGATGCCATCTATGATTTTGCACGCCAGAAGGTATCAGGTATTATTCTGCTGGCTGCTGAAGTGACCGAAGCACATCTGAAGGCCGTTGAGGATATACGGATTCCGGTGTTATTGGTGGGGCAGCAGCATGAGCAGCTGCACAGTCTGGTTCACAATGATGACCAGGCAGGTTATGAGATGGGCAGATATGTCGTAGAACAGGGTCACCGCAAGATCGTGTATATGGGAGTTAGCGAGAAGGATCGGGCGGTAGGGATCTACCGTAAACAAGGGTTCCAGCGAGCAATCGCCGAGTGTGGTGGATGTGAAGTGAAGTATTATGAGACAAGCTTTAAGATGTCGGAAGCCATTGTTACCGCTGAAGCCATACTGAAAGAAATCACACCAACAATCATTGTAGGGGCCACGGATAATATCGCACTGGGTGTGATGAAGATTGCGTTCTCCAATAAAATCCGCATTCCGCAAGATTTGTCCGTTACCGGATTTGGTGGATATGATATTACGGAGATGATTCATCCCACGCTGACGACAGTGAAATATCATTATTTGCAGGCGGGCAAAGTAGCGGCTAATCATATTATTCGTCTGGTCAAAGGCGAGTCGGTGGAGGAACGAACAACATTGGACGTAGAACTAATTCCTCGAGAAAGCGTTGACAAATTATAAAAACATCCTTTATGATAATTCCATCGAACCGGTTCCACTGTTGAATATCCAATTCGGATATGCGAACGCGGGCAGGCATGAATGCCATATGGAATTATTTTTTTGCGTTCAATGGAACCGGTTCCTATATTTTGATTTTCGTATAAGTTAATAAGAAATAAACATTTACGGAGAGGGCAGAAAAATCTGAAGAAACGTAGTGTTCGCTTAAAGCTTTCTGTAAGAAAGCTGCTTCGGAAGCATACGCTAGCACCGGATTTCACCCTTTAGAAAAGGGATCAGGAAATCTGGGGATAACAGCGATCGGAGGATTGTTCTGCCATCGTAGTCCCAGTGTGAAATTTCTTGGTCTAACTTATATAAGCAAGAATGGAGAACAACTATGAAAATGACTAGAGAGCAACGCTACAGACGAATTGAGCAAGCAGAGCCTGGAGAGATTGCGAAGCTTGAAGCACAGATATCCGTATGTCCTTGGAGACAAAGTTATCACATTCAGCCGATAACAGGTCTGCTTAATGATCCTAACGGCTTTGCATATTATCAAGGCTATTATCATCTGTTTTATCAGTGGTTCCCACTTGGAACAGAACATGGCATGAAATACTGGTACCATACCCGATCGAAGAATCTGGTGAACTGGGAAAATGTCGGGATTGGAATCGAACCGGATAGCTGGTATGACTCACACGGAGCTTATTCCGGTAGTGCGATTGAAAAAGACGGCAAGCTGCACTTGCTGTACACGGGCAATACGAGGGATGAGGCTTGGGTCAGACATCCGTATCAGTGCTTGGCAGTCATGGATGAGAGCGGTTCAGTAAGCAAACTGAATGATCCCGTGATCTCGTCTGTGCCAGCCGGATACACGGAACACTTTAGAGATCCCAAGGTGTGGCAACAAGGAGATACGTATTATTGTGTCATTGGTGCACAGAGAACAGACGAGACGGGATGTACAGTGCTGTATCGCTCCATTGATCTGAACAACTGGGAGTTTCTTGGTGAAATTCGCACGCAATTAACCTCCTTTGGTTACATGTGGGAGTGCCCGGATTATATGGAGATAGACGGGAAAGGTGTACTTGTCTTTTCCCCACAAGGCTTAGACGCTGCGGGAGATCATTATCAGAATATTTTTCAGTCCGGTTATCTGATCGGTGAGCCGCTTAATCTCCAGACGAGAGAGTTCACACATGGTGAATTTCAGGAGTTGGATCGTGGATTCGATTTCTATGCTCCGCAAACCATGCAGGGTCCGGACGGAAGACGTATTCTGGTTGGTTGGATGGGACTTCCCGATCTGGCGTATCCGACAGACGATAACGGTTGGGCTCATTGCTTGACCATTCCTCGGCAGTTGTCACTCCGAGACGGGAAGTTAATCCAACAACCGGTTGCAGAGATGATCCAATTACGTCAGCAAGAGGAAGGGACTCATATTCGCGCAACGATTGACAATGAGAGCCGATCCTTCACTGGTTTTGAGGGGACTGTCTATGAGCTGATATGTGAGATAGGCCATGTAGAAGCAGAGATTGTCGGCATCGAATTCCGAGCAAGTGAAACGGAGAAAACGGTTCTTCTGTATGATCGGATTCAGCAGAAAGTTATTCTGGATCGGACGATGTCTGGTGCCGAGCTGGCAGAACAAAATGGATCCGTACGGCGGTGTACGCTTACTGCAGATGTGATTAAGTTCCAATTGTTCGTGGATTCATCTTCGGTAGAAGTCTTTGTGAACGATGGGGAAGAGGTCTTTACCGGCCGGATTTTCCCAAGTCCGGACAGCGTGGATATTCGTTTCTTTGCACGCGGAGGCAAAGCTGATTTTGAAGCAACACATTGGCATTATTAAGTATTACGTGAGAGGAATGAGATAACATGTCGGAGAATCAACGGATTGCCCAGGAAGTCATTCATGCCATCGGGGGCAAAGAGAATATCGCATCATTTGCACATTGTGCAACTCGTCTTCGCATCATGGTGAAAGATAAAGAAAAGATTGATCAGAAAACGGTCGAGAACATCGAGAAGGTGAAAGGCGCCTTTTTCAACTCAGGTCAATATCAGATTATCTTTGGTACGGGAACAGTGAATCGAATCTTTGAAGAGGTTGAGAAGCTGGGAATCGAAGGAACATCCAAGGATGATGTGAAGAGTCAGGGGAAAAAAGAAGGAAATGCTTTTCAACGGGCTATCCGCACGTTTGGTGACGTATTTGTACCCATCATTCCCGTTCTGGTAGCTACAGGACTGTTCATGGGATTGCGCGGATTACTTACCCAGAGTGAAATTCTGGCGTTATTCGGTGCAACACCGGATGATATCTCGGCCAATTTCCTGTTGTTCACTCAAATCCTGACGGATACGGCATTTGCATTTCTGCCTGCACTTGTAGCGTGGTCCGCATTCCGCGTATTTGGCGGAAGTCCGGTACTTGGTATCGTACTGGGGCTAATGCTGGTTAATCCCGCATTACCCAATGCTTACGCGGTGGCAGATGGATCAGCACAGCCGCTGCATATGTTCGGTTTTATACCTGTCGTGGGTTATCAGGGATCGGTTCTGCCCGCGTTCTTTGTAGGTTTGATTGGAGCCAAGTTTGAAAAGGTATTAAGAAGACGGGTACCAGAGGCACTGGACTTAATTCTGACTCCTTTTATTACGTTAACAGTCATGATTACGCTTGGACTATTCGCGATTGGTCCCGTGTTCCATTCCCTAGAAGAGTGGGTGCTGCATGGAACAACTGCCGTATTAGATCTTCCGTTTGGCATCGCAGGTATTATCATTGGATTCTTCCATCAGATTATTGTCGTTACCGGTGTGCATCACATCTTTAATTTCCTGGAGATTCAACTACTAGAGAAAACGGGATTCAATCCGTTCAACGCCATCATTACCTGTGCCATGGCAGCACAAGGAGCGGCTTGTCTCGCAGTCGGTCTGAAGACCAAAAATATGAAACTCAAAGCACTCGCATTACCTTCTTCCTTGTCCGCATTTCTGGGCATTACCGAGCCAGCCATCTTTGGAGTTAACTTGCGTTATATGAAACCATTTATTATGGGACTGGTTGGTGGTGGTGTGGGTGGTTTCATCGCTTCCCTGTTCCATCTGCAAGGTACGGGCATGGCTGTAACGGTTATTCCCGGTACACTGCTCTATCTGAACAGCCAACTGCCGTTATATATCTTGTCCAACGTAGTTGCCATGGCGATTGCATTTGCGCTTACCTGGTTCTTCGGATATAAGGATCAACCGATTGCAGAAGAATCAATGAGCCATGACAACAGTGGAGTAACATCAGGTGAAGTTAATGCAGTGGATTCTAATCCGCGTATTAATTCAGTTACCGATGCTGTTAAAAGCAATCGTCCTAAGGTAGATTTTCTCGAAATCGCTTCGCCAATGAACGGTACCGTCGTTGCTCTGGAGCAGGTCCCTGACCCGGCGTTCTCGGAAAAACACATGGGTGAGGGCATTGCCATCGAGCCGTCAGAAGGCAAAGTGTATGCGCCGTTTGATGGTGTCATCGCTCATGTCATGAACAAGAGTAAACATGCGGTGATTCTGGAGCATGAAACAGGTGTACAGATGCTGGTTCATATCGGAATTAATACGGTTGGACTAAAGGGAAATGGTTTTACCGCGTATGTGAATAGCGGAGAGCGTGTAACTGCAGGACAATTGTTGATTGAATTTGACATGGATGTCATTCAGGCCGCGGGTCTGCCAGTGATTACACCTGTGTTGATCCCAAGCGGAAATGAAACCATAGCGACCGTTACAGCAACGTCAACAGGTCATGTTCAAGCTAATGGGGAAGCAGTACTTGTAGTGAAATTCACTGAGCCACAATAGTGGCACGATATAAGGGAAATGGTAGAGATGTAACTCTCCCGTTTCCCTTTTTTGTGTACAATCGTATGAAATCAAAGAAATAGATCATCGGTGATCTAACAATCCAAGAGAGTCAGCACGCAGGGGCACCATTTTACGGTGATTCCAATCTACGCCTAATGAATAAACAACGTCAATCTCGGGCCTACAGACCAGCGTGACGTTTCAGTCGCTCGGCAATCTGCATTAGATCTTCCGCGGATATTCCTGGCGCAAATTCTTCCGGCAGATCAGGTAGCTCAGGCACTGGCCCTCCATAACCTGGCAAGCCGGCAAAAGCCTCCAGTTTACCACCATCGGTTGGATGTACTCCTTTCCAGATCTGGGCAATACCCTGATAATCCTTGTCACTAAACGTGTACAGCCTGCGGTGCTCGCCCATCGCTTCCCATTTTCGTGTCGTTTCAAAAGCTTTGTTATCCAGTCGTGGAATAGGGAACATCTTCGTTACATCCACGCCCGTTGCAATTTCCAGTGCCTTAGCATATGCCAGAACGTGCACACCTCCACGTACAAGCAGATAACCTGTCATTTCACGGGCTGTCTTATTGTCCGTCATTTCGTAGACTCTCATTTTGTGCGTCCTGGCTCCACATTCAAGAAAGAAATTATGCAACAGATCAAAGATCAGATTGCCACTGCTCACGACATACGAACCATTCCAGGGTCTTCCCATGGAGTCATAAGGGAGCGCTGTCTGAGCCGATTCAATAAAATGTGAAGTCATCCGTGCGTCTTTGCCTACACGTAGCGGGGTAGAGTCTGGAGCGCCTGGTGATGTCGAACCTTCAAGCATGAGATTAATCGTATTGGCGACAAGTTCGACATGGCCGAATTCCTCCGCAGTAATGCTTGCAACAATGTCATAAAAAGGACGCAGCTTGGATCTGCCTCTGAAATTGAATGACTGAAACATATAGTTATTTAATGTTGACATTTCCCCGAACTTTCCACCAAGCAACTCCTGAACTGCACTAGCTCCATTAGGGTCAGGATTACTGGATATGGGTAGTTCGATAGCAAGACGGTCTACACGCTTAAACATGACATTTCCCCCTCAATCCTAGTTAGTGTAAAGGTATGAAGGGCCACTTGTACGTTATTCGATCAATTGTGAAACAAAAACAAAACGTTCTGCCAGAGCTTTAAGCTCTGAACAGAACGTTAGATGAGTTCTTATTTGGAAGCTACGCCCACAACGCTGGTTCCATTTTTCGTGATTTTGTACGTCAGCACATCTCCGTTCCAGAAATGGAATTTAAGCGTGACTTCACCATCATTGGTTTCATTGAAGAAGTTAGGTTTCAGTTCAATCACATTACGTTCGTAATCTGGGCTAAATGTGTAGGAGAATTCTTTGAACGAAGTCCAGTTCTGTGGACCGGCGTTCTCTCCGTTTGCATACGTTGCTTCCATCGTGGCCAGTTGATTGCCGTTAAACGTAGTCGGAATGGCAAAGGCACTGGTTGTACCTGTTGCATCGTTCAACTTAGGTGTGTCATATTTAATGATATTGAAGTTCCAGTCAGCACCTTCATTGAATCCAGCCGTGAGTGTGGCATTTACGCCCAAATCACCAGAGGCTGTCAATTTGGTTAACAGATTGGACTTTAACGTAAGTACATCTTTTTTGATTGTATAGTCTTTACCTCTTACAAGAGGGGTAGTGCCATTTTTCAACGAATTGAATTTGTTCCCATTCAGATTGAGTTTTACTTTCTTATCTTGAATAGCTTCATTTTGTTTAAGATATACGAGGTCCGTTTCGGCTGTGGATGAGCGACCTGTCCAACTGGCTTTCATGGTATCAAATAATTCCTGATCAGACCAAGTAAAGCTTGTGCGTCCGAAGTGTTGTCCGTTATCCCACAACATCGTTGTCATCTGTTTTTGACGCAGATATTGTCCAACAAATTCGAAGAATTTCAGCTTTTCGCCTTGCTCAATGACACCTGTGTGCTGGTCAAAACCAAGCAAGCCATACTCACCAACGATAACCGGAATGCCTTTCGCTGTAAAAGCATTGTATACCCGATCGAATGTGTCGGTAACGTCCTTCTGTACTTCCTCGTTATACATGGTGTAACCTGCGATGTTCACACTGAATGGCCAGAACCCGTAGTAGTGAACGGTTGCAATAATATTGCTGTCATTCAATTTTTGAATGGTCTTATTCAGTTCATCCAGATCAGGTTGAGCGGAAGAAGTATGCATCGTTGGAAGCACAAGTGGACGTGTCTCGTTGTTTCCACCCGAAGTTCTTACGATCTTGTGAAAAGAAGTATTCAACTCGTCCAGCATGCGATATCCAATCGCTGCATCTGTTGTGCCGCCTTCAGAGAAACGTGGTTCGTTAACACTTTCGAACATGAGTTTATCGGATGCATCTTTGAATTTGTTCGCAATCTGAGTCCAGGCAGAGTTATAACGTGCAAGCACGTTGTCATGGTCTTTCTCCATGTAACTGATCCAGCGCCAGGAATCATGGTGAAGATTGATCATGACGTAGAGATCGGCATCAAGAGCCCAGTTTACCACTTCTTGAACCCGGTTCATGTAAGCGGAATCAATTATGTAATCGGGTGCGTCACCGATGTGGGCTTCCCAGGTCACAGGAATACGGATACTGTTGTAGCCCTCAGCTGCGATTGACTGAATTAGTTCCTTTGTAATGCGCGGATTGCCCCAGGCTGTCTCATCCTCACCAACGGCGTCCAGAGAGTTACCCAGATTCCAGCCAGGCTCCATGGCGTTTACATAGGTCTGCATTTTGCTTGGAGCGGCAGAGGTATTGACCTGTTGACTGTAGTCAGTTGCAGCTGAAGCCATAGCGGAGGAGAATAGAGATAGAATCATGGCAGTCACAAGCGTAAGAGAAAGGACTGATTTGCGGTTTTTTTTCATTAATATAGTCTCCTTCGAATAGAGAATGGTTGAACGTGAATAGCGGTTAAGCAGGGTGAAAATAGAGCTCAACGCAAACCAAAATTCACTTGTTTAATACTGGAATCACCACCGATTTATGTACTGAAAGCGTTTTCGTAATTTACTATATCATGATTTAATATTGGACAATACCTGCACAATTGGAATAAAAATCATGTAAAAATTAGTGATTTTGTTAATGAATAGATTGTGTAGTTAGCGTTTATTTCATTGGAAATAAAAATCATATGGTTGCTTTTTGATGATAATTAGATTTAAATACCCTGGGAGGGATCTAATATGAAACTGGATGCACATCAACATTTCTGGGAATACAATGCCGCCGAGTACGGATGGATTGGCGAAGAGATGAAAGCCATTCGTCAATCTTTTCTTCCGGAAAAACTTGAACCTTTATTGGTCCAATCCGGACTGGAGGGATGTATTGCGGTACAAGCCAGACAATCACTGACAGAAACCGAGTGGCTTCTGCAGTTGGCAGATCGGCATGAATGTATTAAAGGTGTTGTCGGATGGGTGGATCTTTGTTCGGATGAAGTTCGGAATCAGCTTGAACTGTTCGCGTCCAATCCATATCTGAAGGGCGTACGTCATGTCATACAGGATGAACCTGATCTGAAGTATGTATTGAGAGAAGACTTTCAGCGGGGAATTTCATTGCTTAAGGAGTATGATTTGGCCTATGATCTGTTGGTGTCCAAGGAGCAACTGCCTTATGCCGTTGAACTGGTTAAGGCGTTTCCTGAACAGCGATTTGTACTTGATCATCTAGCCAAACCCGACATAAAATCAGGTATACTCTCACCATGGAAAGAAGCGCTTGAGTCATTGGCCAAACAACCAAATGCGTACTGTAAACTTTCAGGGATGGTGACGGAAGCAGATTGGGCAAATTGGACTCCGAGCGACTTTACAGCCTATCTGAATATCTCCATAGAAGCCTTTGGTGCGGAACGGTTAATGTTCGGGTCCGACTGGCCCGTGAGCAACGTTTCAGCTACGTATTCTGAAGTATACGGTCTCATTATGAGTCATATTAATGCCCTACCTATATCAGATCAACAGATGATTCTTGGCGGCACATGTGCTGCGTTCTATCAAATATCGTAGCGGGCAATCCGAAGCTAAACCGGTTTCAAGAAGTTGACAACTGTTCTGATTCTTGCTAAAGTTTTATCCAATCCGCATAATCATGATCTGGGAATGTTACCGATATGGGCATAACCTGAGCTGGCTTGTTTACACGTAATCGTGTACCCAGGCTGGTTCGGGTTTTTTCTATTTTGTCTTTTTAATATTTTTCAGGATTTGAGCGGATAGCTGAATTACATATTTGGAAGGAGAATGATGATGACGAATTTTAAATTTCCTAAAGATTTTCTATGGGGTGGAGCCATTGCTGCGAATCAGGCGGAGGGCGCGTATCTGGAAGACGGCAAAGGACTGAGTATCGTTGACTTGCTGCCAACAGGAGAGAACCGTAGAAGTGTTATGAAAGGTCATGTTCCGGCTTTTACGCCGCTTGCTACCGAGTTCTATCCTTCACACGAAGCGATTGACTTCTATCACCGTTACCCTGAAGACATTGCTTTATTTGCCGAAATGGGGTTCAAAGCACTGCGTGTCTCCATTGCCTGGGCACGGATTTTCCCAACAGGAGAAGATGCACAGCCAAATGAAGCCGGATTGCAATTTTATGATAACCTGTTTGATGAATTGTTGAAAAACGGCATTGAACCTGTGGTTACATTGGCTCACTTCGATGTGCCTGTACACCTGATCGAGAAGTATGGCAGCTGGAGAAGTCGTGAACTGGTGACGCTATTCGAAACTTACGCTACAACGGTATTCACTCGGTACAAAGACAAGGTGAAATACTGGATGACATTTAATGAGATCAACATGCTGTTACATCTTCCGTTCCTTGGGGCGGGGCTGGCGTTTAATGAAGGGGATAACATCAAGGAAATTCAATATCAGGCTGCTCACCATCAACTGGTTGCAAGTGCATTGGCAGTCAAGGCATGTCATGAGATTATTCCTGGTGCCATGATTGGGTGCATGCTCGCCGCAGGAAGCTTCTATCCGTATACTTGTAATCCGGAAGATGTGTTCCAGGGCATGGAAAAAGATAGAGAGTCCTATTTCTTCATCGATGTGCAGTCACGTGGGGAATATCCGGGTTACGCCAAACGTTTCTTCAAAGATCACGGGTTGAACATTGTTATGCAGCCGGGTGATGCGGAAATCTTGAAGAATCATACCGTAGATTATATCGGGTTCAGCTATTATTCAAGTCGTACAACCAGTACCGATCCGGAAGTTATCAAAAATATGACCAGTGGTAATGTATTTGGCTCGGTAGCCAATCCATATCTGGCGAAGTCCGAATGGGGATGGACGATTGATCCCAAAGGATTCCGTATTACTGCCAATCAACTACATGATCGTTATCAGAAGCCGCTGTTTGTTGTTGAGAATGGATTTGGTGCCAATGACGTGGTTACACCGGAAGGTGAAGTGGATGATGGGTACCGGATTGACTACTTGAAACGACATGTAGCTGAAATGGGTGAGGCCATTCAGGATGGCGTGAACATCATCGGTTACACCAGCTGGGGACCTATTGATATTGTAAGTGCATCCTCAGGTGAGATGAGAAAACGTTATGGCTACATTTACGTGGATCGTAATAATGAAGGTCAAGGTGAGCTGACACGGCTGAAGAAGAAGAGTTTTGAGTGGTACAAAAATGTGATTGAATCCAACGGAACAAACCTGGGTGACGAGTAGTTTATATTTTTTCTGAATTAAAATGGTCTTGTACGGCAATAAAACATCGGAAGTTTCATCTATATAAATTGAACTAAACATTTACACAAAACAGAGAGGACAGAAAAAAGCTGGAGAAGCGAAGCGTTCGCCTTTATCACCGGATTTTCCCTTTAAAAAGGGAATCAAAAAATCTGGGGATAACAGCGATGGGAAGGTTGTTCTGTCATCGGAGTAGCAAGTGTAAATATTCTCTAGTTCAATTTATATAACCATGGGACTTCCGATTGTCCTCACATTGAAAGCGTTGACATATAGTCAGGTTCGCGCTATACTTGACGCAATTATATCGTTTCTGGGATTGTTACTACTCGAAGTAGGCAAAACCTAAGCACCGAAAAAAGCAGACCACCATGTCTTGTTTATTTTGTGATGCTTCAGGTTTTTTTTGTATGCCCAAAAGACGATGTATAACTGCCAAGAGAGTGGAACGTGACGGGGGGATTGAAGTGAAAATAGCAAAGGTTATCAACAATAACGTCATTAGCATCTATCAGGCGGATGGAGCAGAGCTTGTGGTGATGGGACGTGGGATTGCCTTTAAGAAAAAGCCGGGGGATATAGTAGACGAGACCCGCATCCAGAAAGTATTTGCATTGAAAAACAAACAGACGTCCGATAATTTCAAAATGCTGCTGCGCGAAGTTCCGATGGAACTGATTGAAATTGTGGAAGAGATCATCACGTATGCAAGTGAGAATCTGGGCCGAAAGCTGAATGAGAACATCTATGTATCTCTTACAGATCATATTAACTTCGCCATCGAACGTTATCGGGAAGGCGTGGAGATCAAGAACGCATTAATGTGGGAGATCAAACAGTTGTACAAGCCCGAATTCGAACTTGGCCTGAAGACGCTGGAACAGATCAATACTCGCATGAATATTGAGCTTCCACCCGATGAAGCCGCTTTTATTGCCCTTCATATTGTCAACGCAGAGATGAACGAAGAAGTTATCACAACGATGAATATTACGAAGTTTATCCAGCAGATTATTAATATAGCGAAATATCATTTCAAAATGGAATTTGATGAGGACTCCCTCAGTTATTTTCGCTTTATCACACATCTGAAGTTCTTCTCCCAGCGTGTGCTCAGCGGTACGCATTACGACAACAACTATGATCATTTCTATGACATGATTAAGGAGAAGCATCCTGATGCCGCAGCATGTACGGAGAAAATTGAGATGTTTGTCAAAAAAGAGTACAACCATGAGCTGACCAATGAAGAAAAATTGTATCTGACGGTTCATATCGAACGAGTGGTTAATCGATAATATTTAAATGTTGACAAAAATGGTTTAATTATAATAATATGTGATTAACAGGAATTGAATACGATTTAACTGGGATTGTTACTGGTTATGCAGGCAAAACCTAAGTCATGAGAAGGTCAGGACCATTGTGTCCCCTTGCTCAAGGCTTAGGTTTTTTGCGTGCAAAAAAATCGGTAAAGGGCCTGTTTGAGAAAAAGTGGGGGTGCAGATCATGAGTCAAGAGAAACTGGCCAAAGAGATTGTAGAACTGGTCGGCGGTGAGAAAAATGTGGAATCGCTGGTTCATTGTGCAACACGGTTACGGTTTGTATTGAAGGACGATGCCAAGGCAGACAAAGCCAAACTGGAGAAAACAGAAGGCATCATCGCAGTCAAAGAAAATGGAGGACAGTTCCAGGTAGTTGTTGGTAACAAGGTGCCTGAAGTCTATAGTGCCATTGGACAGATCAGTAACATTCTGGACGATTCGTCAGATAAAGAAAAACCTCGCAAAGCAGGCAAAGGGCTCGGAGGTATTATCGATATCATATCCAGCATTTTTGCACCACTTCTGGGTGTTATGGCGGGAGCCGGTATTCTAAAAGGGTTATTGTTGATTGCAAGTAATATTGGATGGCTGGAAACGACAGAAACAACATATACAATCCTGTATGCAGCAGCAGATAGTCTCTTCTATTTCCTGCCTCTGTTGTTAGCGGTTACAACAGCACGTAAATTCCAGGGAAATATGTTTGTCGCGATGACGATTGCAGGAGCACTGATCTATCCGTCCATCGTCACGTTGAAATCAGAGGGAACACCAACGGATTTCTTCGGTATCCCTGTCATTTTGATGAACTATTCATCGACGGTTATTCCTATCATTTTAGCTGTCATTGTCATGAGCAAGTTGGAGAAGTTCTTTAATAAGTCACTTCACGATAGTGTGAAAAACTTTGTTACGCCATTGTTTTTGCTAGTGATTATGGTACCACTGACACTGTTGGTATTCGGACCATTTGGTGTCTACGTTGGTAATGCAATTGCAGCTGGACTCGTTGCCGCATTTGGATTCAGTCCATTGCTTGCAGGAGCCGTTATGGGTGCAAGCTGGCAGCTGCTCGTTATCTTCGGAATACACTGGGGTCTTATTCCGGTATTTATCAACAACGTTGCAGTGTATGGACAGGATGGGGTTAAACCAGCTGCGACAGCTTCAATCTTTGCTCAAACGGGTGCTGCTTTTGGGGTTATGCTGAAAACCAAGAACAAAAAACTGAAAACATTAGCGGGATCATCCACATTGACGGCTTTGTTCGGTATTACTGAACCGGCCATCTATGGGGTAACATTACCACTGAAACGTCCATTCATTGCAGGAGTTATCGGTGGTGCAGTTGGTGGAGCTATCATTGGTCAAGCGGGCACATTGGCATTTGCATCCGGTGCACCGGGACTGCTGACCTTGCCAATTTTCTACGGACCAGGTGGACAAGGCTTCCCTGGATTAATTCTGGGTATCGTAGTATCCTTTGTTGTTTCGGCTGTACTCACGTACATCATGGGCTTCAAAGATCCGGTTGAAGAAGAAACAATAACTGAATCTACGTCATCCGCCCAGCAACCTGCCCGTACAATGAATGCTTCAGACGAAGTTGTATTCAGCCCAATCGAAGGAACGATTGTGGAATTGTCGGAAGTTCCAGATCCGGCCTTTGCATCAGGAGCAATGGGTAAAGGGATTGCGATTGAGCCAGCTGTGGGCAGAGTCGTAGCGCCTTTTGATGGTACAGTTACCGTTGCATTTAAGAAAAAACATGCCTTGGCTGTAGTATCAGACACCGGTGCTGAAATATTGGTTCACGTGGGAGTTGATACTGTTAAATTGGATGGGCAGCATTTTGTTTCCCATATCAAAGAAGGCGATCGGGTCCAAGCGGGAGATCTGTTGCTTGAGTTCGATATTGCACAGATTAAGGCCGCTGGTTATCACACGGTAACGCCAATTATAGTAACCAACTCAGCCAACTACGAAGAAGTGATTCCACAGGCTACAGGTCAGGTTAGTAGCCAAGAGCTTCTATTAAAATTAAGTAGCGGTAATGGCCAGGAACAAAAGTAGATTGATGTACTAATCTGATGGTGCCGTGTTTTCATCGTTCCGTTGACATGGTGGAATTGGAAAATTATAATTAAAATTGTACATCTATACAAGATAATGAAAGGTGGATTATTGAACATGACACATGCGATGAGACTGCGTTTCCTTCCTTTGAATCGGTAATTGAATACGTTCAAAGGCTCTGACTATTGGTTCAGAGTAAACGGGATCAGTCTGTCATTTTCAATCATCCTGACCTTAAAATAAGTGTTATACTCGCTTTCCCGTTTACGTTGAATCACAGGCCGTGGCCTGTGATTCTTTGTTTTTTCTTCTGATTATCTTAATCAGGTAAATAATTAAGTAAAAGGCGCTCAATACAGACTACTGGAGGTAACCGCCATGATGACGTTACTGTTCTATTGATACGAGCTGGCACGATCAGCTCGTATCGATAGAAGCGTGCTTCGCTATCGATACGAAATAAATCTTATTTCGGAGGTAGCGAATATGGAAAAGATATGTTTTGAATTAGAACAGGTTGAGATGACCTATATGGATAAAGTAATCCTGAACATTGAGCGACTGGCTGTTCATCAACTGGATCGCATTGGTGTAGTGGGTGGTAATGGTCAGGGTAAAAGTACACTGTTGAAACTCATTGCGGGGCAAATCCAGCCAACAGCCGGAAAGGTAAAACGTTTTGCAGAGTTTGGTTATTTGGAACAAGTCGAACCACCCCAGCCTAACGAAAGTATCGAAGTTGACGGGGCTTTACTCAGTAAATTAGCCATACCGCAACACGATCAATCATGGAGTGGAGGAGAACAGACCCGTTTGAAACTGGCTCAAATGTTCACTCATTATCATGAAGTACTGTTACTGGATGAACCAACAACACACCTGGATCAAGAGGGCATTACATTTTTGCTGGATGAATTGCGTTATTACTATGGGGCAATCGTACTGATCAGTCATGATCGTGCGGTTCTGGATGAACTGGTGACCACGATCTGGGAAATCCATCAAGGCGAGGTTCGCGTATATTCTGGCAACTATAGTGATTATCAGGCACAGAAGAGGCTGGAGCGTGAACAGCAAAACCAGGCCCATGAACAGTTCTCGAAGGAGAAAAGACGATTGGAGCTGGCCGCCAGGGAAAAGATGAAGAAAGCCGAGAAAATAACGCAGGCCGGAAGCATGTCCAAAAAAGAATCCAAGGCAAAAACAAACCGTATGGTTGAAACAAAATCCAAAGGCACCAGTCAAAAAGCGGTGCACCGCGCAGCCAAAGCGATTGAACAGCGGATGCAACAACTTCATGAGGTAAAAGCAGTGCAAGAGGATCGGCCTATGATCTTCCGTCAGCCAAAGACACTGGAGCTGCACAATCGATTTCCGATTATGGCAGATCGCCTTACACTTGAAGTGGAAGGTAACGTATTGCTGGAGGATGTGAGTTTTCAGGTTCCATTAAAACAAAAAATAGCGATAACCGGAGCCAATGGCAGTGGGAAAAGTACATTGCTTAACCATGTTTTCCATGTCGGAGATCAGATCATAATGTCTCCAAAAGCGAAGCTCGGTTATTTTCAGCAAATGAGCTATCGTTTCACGACAAAAGAGACCGTATTACAATTCCTGAAAAATCGTTCGGAATATGAGGAATCAGAGCTCAGAAGTGCATTGCACGCAATGCAGTTTACAGGGAATGACTTGCTCAAGAATGTTGGGACACTAAGTGGAGGAGAAGTGATTCGTCTTCAATTATGTCACTTGTTTCTTGGACAATATAACATTCTATTGTTGGATGAGCCGACGAATTTTCTTGATATGCATGCATTGGAAGCGTTGGAGCGTTTTATCAAGGCCTATGAAGGAACAATTCTGTATGTATCTCATGATCAGAGGTTTATTGAAAATACAGCGGATCAACAATTTCAGATTACAGAGCGTCAATTAATTCAGGTGAATATATAAGTTGAACTAAAGAAGATTTACACGGATCACTCCGATGACAGAACAATCTTAGAGGAAAAGAAGTAACGAAAACCGCCAAAGTGATTTTGGCGGTTTCGTCGTTTTCAAAGATAGGCAGATTAGTTACCTTATGTAGCTTCTATTAAGAATCCGCTTTTATAACCGTGGAATGCATGTTACCTGTGAGACGTTGAGGTGGGAAAACCATGCGCACGGGCGCAATGATGATGGCAGCAAATACAGCTTTGACCAAATCCCCAATAATGTAAGGATAGAATCCTTGAATCATGGCCTCGGGTAAGGACATTTTGTATGCATAGGCAAGCCAAGGGACACCTGAGACATACAAGAGCAGTGAGCCAAATAGTTCAAATACAACAAAAGCGAGAATGAATCCTGTTACACCTTTGATGTTGATTCGTGCAAGCAGCAGTCCAATCAATAATGCGGAGATCGGCCACATCATCACATATCCTCCGGTAGGTCCAAGCAGTACTGCAAGTCCTCCGGTCCCGTGTAGCAAGGGGAATCCAAGAGCGGTGAGCAGAACAACGATCGTGACACTTAGAAAACCATAGAGTGGACCAAGTAATCCTCCGGCCAGCATGACAGCCAAAGTTTGTAATGTTATCGGTACAGGGGAGAAGCCAATGGGAATGCTTATGTAACCAAAAAGTACTAAAATTGCGGCCATAAGTGCGCTGAATACAATGCCTCGCAAAGATAATTTCATGTTTGAACAATCCTCTCCATTTTGGTAATATGATTGTTAACCAATTATATAAATGTGGTTAACGATTAGGATCGTACCACATAACAATAGAAAGGGAAAGGACTAATTTACGATGCAAGGCAACCTGCCTATAATTACATTAGAAGATGTCCGGGTGCATTATGCTACCGAAGGTGGTCAGGTGAGGAAAGCGCTGGATGGGGTTTCACTTACGCTGCACCAAGGCGAATGGATTAGTATAGTAGGGGCGAATGGCAGTGGAAAAAGCACACTCGCTGGACTACTGATTGGATTCATTCCACTATCGGGAGGCTTACGGGATATCTCGGATGAACTTACCGTTCGGGGGGTATTACAGCAACCTGATGCACAGGTACTGGGTGATACCATTGAAGAGGAATTTCATTATGCATTGTCACCATTAATGAATACTGTAGAAGAACAATTGGAGCAGAGGCAGGACGCATTACATACCGTAGGACTTCAATATCCCCCGGATATGGCCATCTCACAGTTATCGGGTGGACAGAAACAACTGCTTAACATTGCGGTAGCACTCGCGGCCAAACCGGATATATTGATTCTGGATGAGCCAACAGCCATGCTTGATCCAGGAGCAAGAGACCGCATCGAGGCCATCGTTCAGAAGATTACCCAGCGGGGTACGACAGTAATCTGGATTACACATCATCTTGAGGAAGCAACCCTGTGTGATCGAATCATTGCTATGGAGAGGGGACGTTGTGTGTACAACGGGGAGCCGGAGTCCTTTTACTATGAAACAGAGATGAATGAGAAGGCTACTCGGGAAAATGTACAGCTATCTCCCTGTGAACGGTTAGGATTGGACCCCCCTTTTACTGTAAAAACTGCGTTATTGCTCAAGCAAAAAGGTATGATGCCAGAAGCCATGCCACTGCGACCTGAGCAACTGGCCAAGGAGGTCGCACGTTGGAGATCAAGCTAACCAATATACGTATAGAAGCATCCGAATCGGGCAAACGTGCACTGCTTGAAGATGTGAGTGTACAGTTGAACAGTGGGGAAATCACCTTGCTGTTGGGCTGCACGGGTTCAGGAAAAACGACTTTATTACAGACGTTGGCTGGTCTGAGACCTCCCGATGCAGGAAGTATCACATTGGATGGCACACCTTTCTGGAAAGAAGGAAAAGTGCCGCAGTCGATTTTATTGCAAATGGGACTATTGTTTCAATTTCCGGAACAACAACTGTTTGCGCGAAGTATTCAGCGTGAATTCACATATTCTCTGCGTCCCTATCGACTTTCAGAGAAACAGCAACAAGAACGGATCACAAAAGCACTGAACCAATGGGACCCGCCAGTGTCCTCGGAGTTGGACCGACGTTTTCATCTGGACAGGTCGCCATTTGCTCTAAGTGGGGGAGAGAAGCGCAGGCTTGGACTTGCTCTCGGAAGTGTGACCAATCCACACTGGCTTCTGCTGGATGAGCCAAGCGCCGGGTTGGAAACGCAAAGTGTCGGGCTTTTGCTGGATGTATTGTCGCAACATCGTCTGGCAGGTGGTGGGGGCGTGGTAGCAACCCATGATCTGGATACATTCTTGCCTTGTGCGGATCGAGTATTGTTGTTGCAGGAAGGCCGTCTAATCGCCGATCTTACGCCGATAGAACTTCACAAAAGACCTGAACTGCTGGAGCAGACAGGGATCGGACTGCCACCATCGATGAGACTGGCACAGCAGTTAAGAGCAGCGGGTCTAGAGCTGCCTTTGACCGCAATGACGCCAGAAGAGATGGCTGAAAGCATTGTTCAGTCTACGTTAATTGAGGTGGGGATTCAGAACGAGTCGATAGAAACATCAGGGACGGTAATGATGGAAGTCAAGAGCGATGCAATGAAGGATGAAAAAGAAGCACTGATGCTGTCGTCCATTAAAACGGAAGATGATCCGAAGCTTCTTCCGAACACATTGACTCATTCAGGCGGATTATATGGCGTTATGGACCCGCGTTTGAAATGGATTTTGTATATTTTGCTGGTCACCGCAGCTATGCTTCAACAGCGATGGCTGGGATTGACGTTAACACTGGTGCCGGTAGTAACAGCACTTGCCGTGCTCCCGCGTCAGACTTTGGCTGGATGTATGAAGATAATGAAGCCATTATTATTATTTTTCATCATATCAACGGCGTTATCTGGGACAACTCTTTCAACAGAGGGAGGAGGTCTGCACTTTGGCTTTTCCCTGATGCAGGCGGAGGGCACTTTGCTGAATGTGTATCGTTTGTTTATCGTCACATTGGCAAGCCTTTGGTTTTCGTTGACGACACCTTATGGGCGAATGGTAGAAGGGCTTAACTGGGTACTCGGTATCGGTAAAAAGATCAGGTTGCCCGTAGCTTCGTTTGCACTTGCTGTATCGTTAATCTTTCGGTTTATCCCGATGATCTGGAGTGAGTGGCAGCGATTCTCACTAATCGTGCGGGCACGTGGAAAGGCAGCTTTAAGACCAAATACCGTTCGAATTCGTGACCTGGGTCCGATGGTGATTCCCTTGTTGATGGCACTGTTCCAACGTGCAGAGGATATGACCATTGCGATGGAAATGCGTAAAGTTAGAGAGAACTCTACGCTCGGAGGACGTTCATCGTTATTGGTATGGTCCAAACGCGATACCTGGATTAGCATGGCTGGCCTCATTGTTTTTGTACTTTTAATATGGATTCGCCAATTGTGATAGCGATAATGATCGTAATGGATCAAAACCTGAACGCAGTGTTTTCCAATAATCATGTATAAATGCGTTAGTCCTCGCTCACAATAAGTGGACGTTGGTCATCTGTATCAGGAGGGATAAACGATGAAAGATAAGTTTTTGCGTGAAGAACGGCAAGAATATACCGATGTGTCTACGGTGGAGTCGCAGCGAAACGATATCACACTCGAAGAATTCCCGGAGGGTCCTTACGGTTCGTCGCTGTTATCCGAGTCTCTTGGGAAAAGTTCACCGTGGCGGGTGGACCAGCGGTCTGCACATCGTTTTGATTATGAAAATCATGAGCTTCACGAGGGAGACGTACGGGATTATCCAGGTCAGGATGTTTTTGACGAAACGGTTCCGGATAACGTATCCAAGCCTCAATATACGGAAGAATCGTAATGAGATTTTGATATAAAATAGAGCGTAGCCTCCAACAGGTTTTTCCTGTTCGGGGGTTATTTTCGTTGTGTTGTGTTTAATGAAAACAAATCTCCTCCAATTCCACATTATGGGTTATTATGTTTGTAGCTCGAAGTAAAAATCTGGTTGAATATGCGGGGGGACTTGGAATGAGAGAGATCGATTATAGTCAGTATTTCTGGCAGGATGATAAGATCAGATTACGTGCTTTGCGTGAAGAAGATTGGGAGGATCATTATTATAACCGCTTTGATACACCTGCCCGTCGGTTATTGGAGTGTGCAGTAGAGTTGCCGCCAACCCATGTTGAAGCGAAGAGTTTTACGGAAAACTTCTCTGATTTTTCTTTAGCCAAAGGACGGATCATGTTTACAATCGTAAATATGGATCGTGAAAATGTCGGAGGTGTGAATCTGAACAGCATTGATGAAAGGAACGGTACCTTTAGCATTGGCATTCAAATTGACAGGGATCATCGAGGAAAAGGATACGGAACCAGAGCCGTTCGAATCTTGCTGAAGTATGCCTTCTTCGAGCGCAGGCTCAACAAATTTAATGATTATGTACTCGAGGGAAATGAACCTTCCGCAGCGATGATGAGAAAACTTGGATGTGTTCAGGAAGGTGTGCGTCGCCAGGTGATCTATACGGATGGAAAATACCAGGATCTGATCCTCTTTGGATTAACCAAAGATGAGTTTATGGAAAAAGAGGGGCTTGTTTGAAGTAAAGCTAATAAGCTGAAATTAAGTGTGTAGTAGGAGGAACTATGAACCAACCCATACTAACCGATGAATTAATCATCAATTGCAAGGATATTTATTTACGTGAGTATCGACTCGAGGATTTGAAGAAACTGCAAGAAATTACGTGGCAACCTGAGGTGTATGAATTCCTACCTGGATGGAACGCTACAATTGAAAGCAGGACCCTGTGGCTCACTGAATATGAAATCCCTGAGAATCAGCGTTTTAAACAAGCTGTGGTGACGGGAGGGGATATTGGAGAGTTATGTTTACGTATGGCTATCGTACTCAAAGAAAATGATGAGTTTATCGGATGGTGCTGCTCAGGTATCAAGGACGAACTGCCAGCACCCAATCGGGAGATTATGTACGGTATTTCGAAACACTTCAGGAACCGTGGCTATACAACGCAGGCAGTGAACGGAATGACGGAGTATTTATTTGAACATACAAATGTGGAAGTGTTAAATGCGATCGCTTTGACTAACAATCAAGCATCCAATAAGGTGATACAGAAATGTAATTTTGAACGGTTAAATTTGATCGAAATCGAGAATGAACCCTATATCCATTATCAACTGTGTAAGGGCAAAGGTCATATTTGATTGAACGTTTATCCTCATTGAAAATAGCTATAATATGAAAATTTCGGATCAGGTTAGACAGTTATTGCTGGCTGCCTGATTTTTTTGTATTTATTTTAAGAAGCTACTGAGGAAACCTTGTTAGGGTACGTGTTCTCTTACATAAAACGCAAAAAATTGGCCTATTGGACAAGGATTGTGTTAATAATTTTCTCCGCGATAATAGCGCTCCAGTTTGTTATCCAAATGAACAAGCTGCGCTTTTTTCTCCTCGATATCATTCAGCAACTTTTGCTTTTGATCCTCAATCAGTTTGGTTCTTTCCTTCAGCGTGGAGGTTCCTTCATTGACCTGATCATAATACTTTTTGATGTCTTCCACACTCATCCCGGTTTCGCGAAGGCATTTGATAAAAACGAGCCAGTTCAGATCATCCTCCAAATAAAGACGGTTATTCTGCTCATTTCGTGCAGCAGGTTTCAGCAGTCCCTTTCTTTCATAAAAGCGGATCGCTCCAATAGAGATTTCAACTTTCTTCGCTACTTCTCCAATCGTTAACATGATAATTCCCCCTTTTATAAAAATAATTTGACCTACACTAAGTGTAGCATAGTAACTTAAACATTGTTAAACATAAATCAAAATATGGAAAGAAGGATTCGCATGAAAAAAACTGTTTTTGTAACCGGAGCAAATAAAGGAATTGGATATGAAATCGTCAAGCAGTTGGGTGAAGCGGGTTGGAAAGTTATTCTTGGCGCACGTAGTGTCGAACGGGGGGAAGCAGCTGTTTCCGAGTTAACTTCCAGGGGATTAGACGTAGAATTTCTACAGCTTGACATGACTGACTTGAATAGCATCCAGCAGGCAGCCGATACGATTCAGAAGACTTATCCCGAGATAAACCTTTTGATCAATAACGCCGGTATGCCTGGTGCTTTCTCTCATTCCTTCACGGATACAAAAGAGGAAGATCTGCGGAACGCATTTGAAGTGAACTTTTTCGGCACCTTCCGTTTGAATCAGCGATTGTTCCCGTTAATCAAAGATAATGAAGGCACAATCATTAATGTATCAACCGACATGGCTTCTCTGGACCATATGCAAAATGCGGAATTTACTTTAAACGCCTTCGACTATAATTCATCCAAAACGGCCAACAGTGCAATGACACTTTCGATGGCTTATGAAGTTAAAAACAGCAGGGCTCAAGTCTTTGCAGTAACACCCGGATTTACATCAACAGATCTTAATGGCAATGCCGAAGGCGGTAAATCCAAAGAAGCCGGCGCTGCGATTATCGTGCGCTATGCGACGGATGGCAAACGCCATAACGGAGAATTCCTAGATGAGAATGGCGTATACCCTTGGTAATCCACCGTTCATACTGGATAATCTTGTCCGACGGATGATAGCGTAATGTTAGATGAAGTTTTTGCTTGGTTCCGTTGCTTAGATATCAAGGAATATGAGAATACAACGTCGAATAAAAAAATAAGTTAGTTTTATCTTGTTTATATGCTGTAAATGAAACAAACACCAAACGTAGACGAACATCTTTCTTGTACTAAGTTAACGGAGCATGTACTATAAATCGTATTTCTAACAAGTGTATCAATCGGAGGTATATATTTAATGGAGGTTTCATTATACAAAGCAGATTTAAAAGATGCAGTGACTGTTCATGAAATGAAAATCAAAGCATTTATGCCTTTGTTGGAAAAATATCAGGATTTTGAAACAAGCCCCGCCAATGAAACCGTAGAAAGAATTATTACTCAAATCAATCAATCTTTTACAGATTATTTCATAATTCATCATCTTGAGGTTGCTGTTGGTGGAATTAGAGTCGTGAAAAAAGATAATCAGATCTATAGTATTAGCCCAATTTTTATACTGCCAGAACATCAAGGAAAAGGAATTGCTCAAAGGGTCTTTACAATGGTTGAGCAGATATATGAGGATGCAAAGTTATGGAAATTGGGTACCATCTTACAAGAAAAAGGAAACTGTTATTTGTATGAAAAGATAGGCTACAAAAAAACGGGTGTAACAAAAGCAATTAACGACGAAATGACAATGGTATTTTATGAAAAGCATTTATAAGCATCAAATCCTTGAATAAGACGCCTCAGATTCGTTAGCCTGAAAGCGCGAAAGGCTGAAACCAACTGGGTTACTACTCTATACTCTACACTCTATCAATCAGATACAAAAAGAATCCCCCTTTCATTCCTCAACCGAAATGAGTGGGGGATTCGTCATGCAATGAGAAAGCCGAAATTAAAATAGAAGAAAAGCATCGTTTGGAGAGTTTGACTAGAGCATGAGTAATGATCAAGTAGATCTTACGTAGAGCTGCTTATAGCCAAATTATACCTACTTGCAGCCGACGCTCTATTTAGACATCTGCCTTATACAGCGGGATCAAAATCATAAATTCAGTTCCCGAGCCTACCTGACTTCGTACAGTAATTTTCCCACCATACGACTCCACAATCGAGCGGGTAATGGCTAGACCCAGACCTGCACCCCCTTGTTTGCGCGAACGAGAACTGCTTGTGCGGTAAAATCGCTCAAAGATATGGGGCAGATGTGCAGGTTCAATGCCTGTACCATTATCCTTTACTGACAATTCAGCCTTATGGTGTGTGGCATACAACGTTATGGAGATGGCTCCATGCTCTGGATCGGTGTGCTGCACCGCGTTATGGAACAGATTCAGTACAACCTGCTTCAGCTTGTAAGGGTCAGCAAGTACATGTACCTCAGCCGTCAGGTCGAGATGAACGGATCTTTGCTGAGCCATCATGGCAAGTTGTGGTTGCATTTCGAGCAGCAGACTGTCGAGCTGAATGACTTCCCGCTCCTGTTTCGGAGCCTGATCCAGCTTGGTCAGGAGCAGTAAATCTTCAACCAGCTTGTTAATGCGTACGGATTCGCCGTGCATACTGTCCAGTGCTTTATACAATTGATCTTGATTGGTCGCTGCACCCCGCTGTAGAACTTCAATGAAGCCGTGTATGGAGGTAAGCGGGGTACGAAGCTCATGTGAAGCATCGGACAAGAAACGCTGCATCCGCTCTTTCGATTCCCGTTCAGCTTCAAACGAGTTCTCCAGTCTTTCAAGCATACCATTGAATGAAACGGCGAGCTGATCCACTTCCTCTTGTCCCTGAACGACGGGAAGGCGTTCTGCGAGGCTGCCTGCATCGATCTGCTGTACTTTATTCACCATGTTAGATAGAGGAACCAGCGTCCGGCGTAATACCTTAGTGTATAGAATAAGACCGGCGACCATGGCCAACAGCGATAACATGAGGAAGATCAGAAGCTGTTTAATAATCAAGTCTCTAAGTGGCTTCGTGGCCGTTCCCATCTGGACCATCGGTAAACCGCGATTGCGTGGACCGGGTGAAGCGAATACAATCAATTGCTCATTCCCTTGGCTATCCGTGACGATCCGGTAGGGAATGTGTTTTTGTTCTTTTAACTCATCTGTAATGTCCTGATATTCAACGGTTGATAGATGAGGGGCCTTCAGACCGTCTTCCCCAAAAACATCCTCGAACGTACCTTGGTTATCAAACAGGGCCAGTGAACGGTCAGGAATAAACAGCACCCGATTACCAGAACCGTTTCCTGCCTGTCCACCAAAAGGATTGTTGGAAGATCCGCTACGTGACTGGATTCCGAGCCAAACTGGGGGCATGGACATGAGCTGTTCTTCCATGGTTTTTGCCTGATTCCGGTAGAGAAAGCTTTCCATGATCCAGAATTGCAGGATACCGATTAACAATAACAGCCCAGCAAGCACGAACAGAGAACGTGAGAGCAATTGAGATCGTAATGAACGAGGCCAGATCCATTGGTGCAGACGTCTTAAACGAAGTTTATTTTTCTTACGCAGCGAGTACATCAGAGATCCACCCTGTATCCCACACCCCGAAGCGTGCGAATGAGTTTATGCTCTTTATCACCGAGTTTGTCGCGCAAGGAACGAACGTAAACCTCCACAATATTTTCTTCCCCGCCAAAATCATACCCCCACACCCGGCTTAGAATAGTCGCTTTGCTAAGTACAATCCCATGATTTAGCACAATAAATTTTAACAGTTCGTATTCGGTAGGAGATAGCTCCAGGACCTGATTCTGATAGGTGATTTCTTTGCGCTGATCATCAATTCGGAAGGGACCGTGGGTGACGGCTCCTATTAATAAAGGAAATTGATTACGCAGTCTGGCCTGAATCCGGGCGAGCAGCTCGTCAAAGGCAAAGGGTTTGATCATGTAATCGTCAGCACCTAACCAAAGGCCCTTAACCCGATTCTCGACTTCATCCTTCGCTGTCAGCATAATTACGCCAACCTCGGCACCGGTCTTACGCAGCCGCTCGACCACTTCGAATCCATCCATCTCTGGCATCATGACATCCAAAATAGCCATATGTGGCTTGAATTCAAGCGCCAACTCAAGCGCAGCCGCTCCATCCGGTGCTGTACGCACATCGAAGCCTTCATTGCTTAATCCAAGTTCCAGAAATTGCAAAATATGTGGTTCATCATCTGCCAATAGTATTTTAATTCCGCTGCTAAGCTTCATAATGTACGTTCTCTCCCTGCTTGATCCATCTAGACTTCTCCCTCGCTTCGGAGGGACTGTATGTTGTATTATCGCTTGCTAAACTGAAATTTAGCTGAAAGGATTGTGAATTATCCTCAGACAACATTCAGCGGGCACTCATCCCAGTTTTATTTTGGCATGTCACAATACTAGACATGAAGAACTTTGAAGGAGTGATTAACATTGAATAACACCAAAAGAAGGATGGATCTTGTCCTTCTGCCGATTGTATTACTGGCGGCATTTCTGAATGGGTACGGTATCTGGAACGATCAATATGCCAATTCCTATTATACGACTGCCGTTGGGAGTATGCTCAGCAACTTCCATAACTTTTTCTATGCTTCACTCGACTCGGCAGGCTCGGTCACTGTAGATAAACCACCTGTTGTCTTCTGGATCCAGACGGCCTTTGCCTATGTCTTTGGATTGCACGGATGGAGCGTTATTTTGCCGCAGGTATTAGCGGGAATCGGTTCGGTGCTCCTGATCTATTTCATGGTGAAACCTACATATGGACTTGCAGCAGCACGAATCTCGGCACTTGCGATGGCAACTGTGCCTGTTGTGGCGGCAGTCAGCCGGACCAACAATATTGACAGCATGCTGGTGTTTACACTATTGCTGGGTTCATGGTTTTTGTTCAAAGGCAGCAAACAAGGCAGTGCTTGGCGCATTCTGGTTGCTTTTGGGTTAATAGGCGTAGCCTTTAATATGAAAATGCTTCAAGCCTACATGGTACTCCCGGCTTTTTACTTGTTCTATCTGCTTGCATTTCAGGCGAAATGGAGAAGGAAGATCATCCTGCTGATCGGCAGCACAGCGGTTCTGGCGGTCGTTTCCTTATCCTGGGCGGTCACTGTGGATTCTATACCCGAAGACGAGCGGCCTTATATCGGCAGCAGTGAAACTAACTCGGTCATGGAACTCGCTTTTGGATACAATGGTCTGGCTCGCCTAACGGGTCAGCAGAATACCGCAGGTAACGCAGGTATGCCAAATGGTATGGGACAGGGAAATAATCGTGGCAATCGAGGAGACTTGTCTTCAGGCCCTAATCAGACAGGCAGTGGTGTTCCTGGCGCTGGGCAAGATGTCAATGCACAGGATAACGATAATATGAATGGTTCGAATGGCACAAACGCCATGGGTGGCATGAATGGGCCGAATGGCAATTTCCCGAACGGGCAGATGCCAAATGATATGGAAATGCCGAACGGAAGAAATTTCGGCGGAGGCATGGGCGGAATGTTTGGAACAGGGGAAAAAGGTCCTCTGCGTCTGTTCCAGACTGAACTGTCAGGTCAAGCTAGCTGGCTTCTGCCAGTTGTGCTGCTTGGATGCATTGCTATATTTGCAGGATTAAGACGGAGAAATATAACCAACAAGCACAAGGAGGCCTTGTTCTGGCTGGCATGGCTGCTTCCTGTTGCTGCTTTTTTCAGTGTGGCAGGTTTCTTCCATCAATATTATCTGATTATGCTTGCACCTCCAATAGCGGCGCTGACTGGTGCAGGATTTGTAGCGATGTGGAAGTCATATCGTGATCGCGATGGATGGCAGGCATGGTTGCTTCCGGTGTCCGTGCTGCTGACGACTCTGTTTGGCTGGTATATCATGCAGGTGTATAACGAGACGATTGGTGCAGGCTGGTCCATTAGTGAATTGATCGCAGGCATTCTGGTTACGGTCATCCTAATCGTTATGCTTCATCGCACACATCAATGGAAACAGGGCTTCATTATCGCGGGATTCATGGTGATGCTGATCGGTCCAATCTACTGGGCATTCACCCCAATTACTTACGGTGGTAACAGCATGATCCCGGCAGCAGGGCCCACCGGTTCCAATGGTATGTTTGGTGGAGCAGGAATGGGTATGCCGATGGGTAACGGTGCAGGAGACACAGAAATGCCTACAATGGGTGGCCGTGGCGGAATGGGTAACCGTAACGAAGAAGTGGATACAGCCACACTGAATTATCTGAAAGAGCACAATACAGGCGAAACGTATCTCTTTGCCACTACGGACTATAATCAGGCAGCACCTTATATCATCGATGAAAGAGCAGCGGTCATTACACTTGGAGGTTTCTCCGGCTCAGACCCGGTATACACAACAGAAAAACTTGAGCAACTCGTCAAGAGCGGGCAAGTGAAATACTTCATGGTTGGTGGCATGGGTGGCCGCGGAGGGAACTCGGATATTAGCGATTGGATCAAAGAGCACGGAACCGAGATTCCGACGTCAGAGTGGAAGACAGGTACGGACAGCGGATCCATGGATAACGGTGACACGGAGAATGAATTTGGATTCGGGTTCGGATTCGGCGGACAGTCCACCTTGTACGAAGTGAAATTATAGCTATATAAATTGAACTTATCATTTAAACGATAACGGAGAGGACAGAAAAAACCTGAAAAAGCGAAGCGTTCGCCTTTATCCCCGGATTTTCCCTTTATAAAAGGAATCAAAAAAATCTGGGGATAACAGCGATTGGAAGGTTGTTCTGTCATCGAAGTATGCAGTGTAAATAATCTTTAGTCCAATTTGTATAGAATGAAAATCTCGAACGAAGTCCATTGGAAAAGGGAGGGGACAAACATGGCTCACGCGTACCGATACAGCATTATTATTCCCATGTATAACGAGGAAGCGGTGATCGAGGAGACTTATCGGCGTCTGAAGAAGGTCATGGGCAGCACGGGAGAGAGCTATGAACTGTTGTTTGTCAATGATGGAAGCGTGGATCGAAGTGCACAGATGATCCGTGATTACGCCCGTTGGGACGAGAGTGTGAAGCTGATCGATTTTGCCCGTAACTTCGGACATCAGATTGCGATAACAGCGGGTATGGATTATGCAGTGGGGGATGCGGTGGTTATTATTGATGCGGATCTGCAGGACCCTCCCGAACTGATACTGGATATGATCGCCAAATGGAAAGAGGGTTACGAAGTCGTATATGCACGTCGCACCAGAAGAAGCGGGGAAACTCGCTTCAAAAAATGGTCGGCAAGTCTGTTCTATCGTGTACTTCGTGCCTCAACGGATACGGATATCCCGGTAGATACCGGAGATTTTCGCCTGATTGACCGCAAAGTATGTGATGAGATGAAACGTCTTCCGGAGAAAAATCGGTTTGTGCGCGGTTTGGTCAGTTGGGTCGGATTTCGTCAGACTGCGATTGAATATGAACGTGATGAACGTCTCGCAGGCGAAACAAAATATCCGCTGAAACGCATGCTGAAGCTAAGCCTGGATGGCATTACTTCATTTTCGCATAAACCGCTCAAGCTTGCAGGTTATGTAGGTGCGATCCTGTCGGTAGGTGGATTCATCTACATGTTAACCGTTATTGGTTCGGCCATCTTTACGGATTCAACGATTAAGGGATGGCCCTCCATTGTGAGCATCATGCTGATGTTTAACGGATTCATCTTGATCATGCTGGGCATTCTGGGCGAGTACGTTGGCCGAATCTATGATGAGACCAAGGCGCGTCCGCTATACATTGTGAGAGATGTGGTTCAGGCCGAGGGCCAGCAAGCGCAATCCCGATTGACAGCCCGAGTTGCTCATCATGACTAAACGTCTAGTTACACTTTTCAAGTTCGGTATTGTGGGTGTTGCAAATACGGCAGTGGATGCGGTGATATTTGCTTTGCTTGCAGTGATCGGTGTACCGGTTCTGATGGCTCAAGTAATCTCGTACAGCTGCGGCGTTGCGAACAGTTATTGGCTGAACGGCAGGTGGACTTTTCGAGATACGGCGCGAGGGGGCGGCGATAGAGCGAGACTTGTTCGTTTTCTAATCACCAATCTCATCGTTCTCGCGTTATCTGCCCTCATTCTGATGACTTTGCACGACATGCTGGGTTGGAGTCTCGTGATGAGCAAGATCCTGGCGACCTTGATGGGGATGGTTCTGAACTATATGGCCAGCAGATATTGGGTGTTTCGTATAGCTACTTAGCTGCCCAGAGTGTGCATTATTGGTTATAAGCAGCAAATGAAAGGAGTGTATGATGATATGCGAATTAAAAAAGCAGTTATACCGGCAGCGGGTCTCGGAACCCGTTTCCTGCCAGCAACCAAAGCACAGCCCAAAGAGATGTTACCGATTGTAGACAAACCGGCCATCCAATACATTGTTGAAGAAGCAGTACAATCAGGCATTGAGAATATCCTCATTGTGACCGGACGCAACAAAAAATCCATAGAAGACCATTTTGATAAATCGGTTGAACTTGAACACTCTTTGTATGCCAAGGGCAAACAGTCTTTACTGGAAGAGGTGCAGGCCATCAGCGAGATGGCAAATATTCATTTTATTCGTCAAAAAGAACCGCTGGGTCTGGGGCATGCCATTGGGTGTGCACGGCAATTTGTAGGCGATGATGCCTTCGCTGTACTGCTTGGAGATGACATTATGGTGTCTGATCCGCCTGCACTTGCACAGATGGTTCATCTCTATGAAAAGACAGGCAACCAGATCATTGGTGTCCGTCAGGTAGACGCGGCAAATGTGAGCAAATATGGCATCATTGATTCGAATGGTGCAGAGGACCGGGTTCACCGAGTCACCAATCTGGTCGAAAAACCATCCCTTGCAGAAGCACCATCCCGGACAGCCGTAATGGGACGATACATTCTGAAACCTTCCATCTTTCCTATTCTGGATCAGATCGAGAGAGGGGCTGGAGGGGAATATCAGTTAACGGATGCCTTGAAAGAAGTGAGTCAGGTGGAGGAACTGTTGGCCCTTGAACTGCAGGGGCGCCGCTACGATATTGGTGATCAATTCGGATATATTCAGGCGATCTTGGAGATCGGACTAATGCGCAAGGAATTACAGCCCATGCTGACCCCCTATCTTCAGAAGCTTGCAACCCAGTGGGCCTAGAAATTGATATGTAGCAGAGGTTTATATCTGCTGTAGGACGGTGCCTCCTCCGTGCCATGGTTCTGTCTAGACTCCAGCATTGTACATTGCTTCCTGTAACGCTACAATGAGCAAGAAGTTTAAGTTGCTCTTTGAGGGGTGAGGAATCATGAATGAATCTATCATCAGAGACCTTATTAAGTATATGGACGTAGAGGACAACGCCGCCATTCAGTATATTCAGACTGAGCATCGGATGAAACTGGGCCTCTTTTGGGGGATACAGGAAGGCAGCCGCGTTCTGGAAATCGGGTGTGGTCAGGGAGATACAACGGCCGTACTTGCACATCTGGTGGGGGAGCACGGGTACGTTCATGGTGTAGATATTGCACCAGAGGATTATGGTGCACCGCTGACCGTAGGCGAAGCGGCAGCCAAGCTGCGGAGATCTCCGCTGGGTGATCGAATTCGAATGGATTATGATTACGACATTTTAAGTGATCAAGCCCAATTCTCCGAGAATGAGTTTGATGTGATTGTGCTATCCCATTGTTCTTGGTACCTGAAATCGTTTGACGAACTCGCCCAGATTCTTACCAAGGTTAGGACGTGGGGACATCAGTTATGTTTCGCAGAATGGGATGCACGAGTTACAGATGTGAGCCAGCTCTCACATTGGTTATCCGTTCTGATTCAGTCTCAGGTTGAATGTTACAAGGAGAACAGCTTCTCCAATGTGCGCACGCTTTTTACACCGGAGGATATCCAAGAGCTTGTGTCTGCGGCAGGCTGGACGATTAAGAACGAGACTTCAATCCACTCTCCTGAGTTGCAGGACGGTCGCTGGGAAACCGAAATGACACTGGCAGAAGCGCCTGTGGAACTGCAAATGCTTCCGATCCCGGACAAAGTGAAAACACTTCTTCTTTCCGAACTGAAATTACTTAAGACACATCATGTCTCGGGGCCTGGGAGTCCACTAGGAACGTATGCGATGGTTGCCAAAAAACAGTAAGGAAATAGCTATTTGCAGTATATTATAATAAAAACGTCTATCACGTACTTTTCACAGAAGACAGACCGCATTTAGCTGAAATTTTTCTTGTGATAATTGAATGGTTCAGCTCCGCTGGAAACATATAAATTCCATGATCTAAAAAAATGTGTTTACTTCATCACGGTAATTTTGATATTATAATCGCAATATCAAATGCGACGAAGAGACGAGTAGATAAAAATCATTCTTTCAAAGAGAGCTCCGGCAGCTGAAAAGGAGTAAAGAACTTTTTATTGAATAAAGACTCAGAGCAGCACATCGGAACTTAGCGTTAAGGGATGATGTGACAGGAGCTCCTGTTACAGAGCTAGAGTATGAACGGTCTACAGCTAGCAACATGGTTGTAAACCTTTACTTGAAGAGGCGGATATGGTGACATATTGGCGAATCTGGGTGGTACCACGAGAGTTCAATCTCGTCCCTGAGACTATTGTCTTGGGGATGGGATTTTTTGGTTTTTCCAGGGCTGTGACTACACGCTTTGGAATTGCCTGAATAGTGTTAATTAGGAAGTCAAATTTCATAATACGTTTTTAGTGAGTTATGAAATTGATCAAAGAGAAGAATCACTTAAACCGAAAGGAAATGATGATTGAATGTCAGCAAAATTGAAAGTTGGTATCGTCGGAGGAACGGGAATGGTGGGTCAGCGTTTTGTGGACCTGCTCGATCAACATCCATGGTTTGAAGTAACAGCTATTTCTGCAAGCGCCAATTCTGCAGGTAAAACATATGAAGAATCCGTACAAGGCAGATGGAAACTCGCAGTTCCTATTCCGGAAGCTGTGAAGAAAATCGTTGTTCAGGATGCTTCCCAGGTCGAAGCTTTTGCCAGCCAGGTTGATTTTATTTTCTGCGCGGTTGATATGAAAAAGAATGAGATTCAAGCGCTCGAAGAAGCTTATGCCAAAACAGGAACACCTGTAGTGTCCAACAACTCCGCTCACCGCTGGACAGCAGATGTACCCATGGTAATCCCTGAGATTAACCCGGGACATCTGGATGTGATTGAAGCTCAACGCAAACGTCTGGGCACAAAAACCGGATTCATTGCTGTAAAACCAAACTGCTCGATTCAGAGCTATGTGCCTGCACTGCACGCCTTGCGTGAATTCAACCCGACTCAGGTTGTCGCTTCCACATATCAAGCAATCTCGGGAGCAGGTAAAAACTTTACGGACTGGCCAGATATGCTCGATAATGTCATTCCATACATCGGTGGCGAAGAAGAGAAGAGTGAGCAGGAACCACTGCGGATCTGGGGTAGTATCGAAAATAATCAGATCGTCAAAGCATCGGCTCCATTAATTACAACCCAATGTATTCGTGTACCGGTAACGGATGGACATCTGGCGACCGTGTTTGTAAACTTCGAGAAAAAACCAAGCAAAGACGAAATTTTGGAGCGGTGGTTGCAGTTCAAAGGTCGTCCGCAGGAACTGGCTCTGCCAAGTGCACCAAAACAGTTCATTACGTATTTTGAAGAAGAGAACAGACCACAGACAAAACTGGATCGTGACATCGAACGCGGAATGGGTGTCTCCACAGGCCGACTGCGCGAAGATTCACTCTATGACTACAAATTCGTTGGATTGTCCCACAACACGCTCCGTGGAGCAGCAGGTGGTGCGGTTCTGATCGCAGAACTACTCAAAGCTGAAGGATATATTCAGCCGAAATAAGCATAAAGGCATCATGAGCAGCAGATTTCTGAACAGGATATTTCATGAAAAACCATCACTTGTTGATGGTTTTTTTGTATTGTGAACAGGGACCAGAAAATGGGCAGGAATAGATTAAAGAGATTCCAGCAGAGGGTTGTAGTGGCGAAAAACGCCGACAATGTTGTCGGCGTTTTTTACTCAGGCTCATTTAGGTATACATAATGTAAGAAGTATCCTATATGTTTAGAACATACGTGAGCTATATCATGTGAAGTTTAGGATACTATGCTAGTTTGCTGCTTCATAGCAGCTGCTGGGCACTGAGCCGAAACCTCAGCTTCAGGAAGACTGCGACTTTTTAAACGGGATGCAGGACAACTCCCTTCTTCGTCACGCTTGGTTTCCCAATTGACCGGGTTGGTCATATCCGGGATGCGCTGCTCCAAAATGGCCTGATATTGACGTGCTTTCTCTTCCAAATGGGCTACGCGGCTCTTGGCCTCTTCAAGCTGAATCAGCGCCGCTTCCTTATACTCCATCATAAGTGCGAATCGCTGCGAAACGGTTGAATCACCTTCGAGGCAGAGATCGACGTATGTTTTAATATTTTCAATCGGTAAACCTGTCTGCTTGAGGCATTTGACGCCATGTAGCCAATTGATGGATTCTTCATCAAACACCCGAATATTATTTTTATTGCGTTGAATGCTCGGAACCAAGCCTTTATCCGTGTAAAAGCGAACAGCGTGCTCTGTGAGTCCCGTAAGCTGGGCAGCATCCTGAACAGTATACATATGTACTCCTCCTTCAAAAAAAATATTGGAGACCGCTTGACTTCGTGTAAGACGAAGGAGCTAGGGTTATTGTAACGCAAGTCGGCCGGAAGTGGAATCCTCGCTTCGTTGCTGAATTTCAGGAATACGTGAACACTTGCGATTCACAATTGAACCATAGGAGGAATTGAATATGCAAACTGTAACCTTGAACAATGGAGTGAAAATGCCGATTATTGGCTTTGGTGTCTACCAGGTTCCCGATGCTGATGAATGTGAGAACACGGTATATGAGGCGCTGAAGGCCGGTTACCGCCTAATTGATACCGCTGCCGGTTACCTAAACGAAGAAGCGGTTGGACGTGCAATTAAACGCAGTGGCATAGCGCGGGAAGAACTTTTCATCACGACCAAGCTTTGGATTCAGGATGCAGGATACGAAAGTGCCAAGCGGGCGTTTGCCAAATCGTTAAGTAAGCTGCAGCTCGATTATCTGGATATGTACCTCATTCACATGCCGTTTGGTAATTACTACGGCGCATGGCGTGCGATGGAAGAACTATACCGTGAGGGCAAGATCCGGGCTATCGGTGTCAGTAACTTCCTACCTGACCGCCTGATGGACCTCATCGTCCACAACGAAGTTGTGCCTGTCATCAATCAGATCGAAACTCATCCGTTTCAACAGCAGGTCGACAGCGCTGTTTTCATGAAAGAACAGGGGATACAGCACCAGTCATGGTCCCCGTTCGCCGAAGGTCGCAACAATTTGTTCAGCAACGAAGTCTTGGTTTCCATTGCCGACAAACATAACAAATCCGTCGCCCAGGTTGTACTGCGCTGGCTTGTGCAGCGGGATGTTGTTGTTATTCCAAAATCAGTACGCAAAGAGCGGCTTATCGAGAACTTCGATATTTTCGACTTTGTACTAAGCCCGGAAGAGATTGCAACCATTTCCACACTGGATACCAAGGAAAGTCTATTCATGAAGATTGATAATCCTGAAGTTGCCAAGATGCTGGGCAATATGAAAGTGGATTTGTAGCCAGGAACGGATTGCTAGGTTTACGAAACGTAGCAGTATCTTGGCAATAATAGTAACAATAGCAACTCAATGCAAAACGCTGACTAATATGTCGGCGTTTTTAAACATTCCAATATTTTGTTAAGCGGCAGATGTCTTATCCGACTTTTGCAGAAGCTGAGAGCGACGACCGAGCAGATAACCTGTTAATGAAGCGAGCATCTGCTGGAATACCATGCCTAGCACGACCGGTACAGCAACAGGTGGCGGAAAATAAGAAACAGCAAGTACTGCGCCAGCACTGATATTACGCATACCTCCATTGAACACCAGAGCGACCTGATCGGCCTCATTCCAGCCCAGCAATCGGGCGATGAAGTAACTTAGCGCATAACCGAATGATGCCAGGAAAATAATGATGACCGCAAGTCCAGCGAGCTTCCAGTTGAAGTCAGCCAAGTAGGGCGCAACGACAGATCCGTTAATTGCAACAACTGATGCCATAAACAATTTGGATAACGGATTCAACCTCGGTCCCCATACCGGGACAATGGCCCCTTTGGTCCACTCATTCAGAAGCATACCCACCAGCGATGGCACAACAATCATCCAGAACAGACTGCTCATCATGGCTGCTGTATCCAATGTGACACTGGTGCCGATTAACAAAGATAACACTCCGGGCACAACGAAAGGCGCAAGCATGGTATCAATCAGGATGATAGATAGCGTAAGTGCGATATTGCCCCGATAGATGCTGACCCAGATGAAGCTGCTTATTCCTGTTGGAATTACGGCTGCCAGAACAAGGCCTGTTATGGTGTACGCATCTGTAGGGAAGACCAGATGGCCCATACCGAGTGCAATCAGAGGCATCGCCAAATGCAAAATAAACAGACATACAAACAGGGGAAACGGCTTCTTCAGCACGTTCACAAAATCCCGTATCCCAAGACTGATACTTCCAGCGAACGTCATGAACGCAAAAAGCCAAGGGGATAAAAAGGTATAAGAAGAAAGAAAACTCCCGCATAACACGCCAACAATAATGCTGATTGGGGTAATCAGTGGCATGATGCGGTTCAAGCGTTGGTTCAAGGCTTGAAGCATAATCATGACATCCCTTTACCGTGTGATTTTACTATTATACATGTTAATAACGTTGGCTGCAGACCCATTTGCAAAGAAGCAGTCTTAACAGGTATCATGGACTTGGAACAAGGATTCCGATTAGGAGAAGGGGAGATGATCATGTTCATAAGAAAAAGAAAGCACACGTTAATGATGACAGGCCTTATTGCATCAAGTATTCTGCTGATTTCAGCCTGTTCTGTCGTGGAACAAGCGAATCAAAGTCTAAATTATGTGAGTGGGGCTACTGATTATATAGAACAGGTTTCAAACGCCGGGGCTGATCTGCAAGAGCTCGCATCGAGTGCGGTGAATAATCCGGAGATTACAACGCAGATTCAGGAGAAAATCGATCTGATCCAAGCAGAAGCAAGTGAATTTTCTCAGTTGACTGCTCCTGCAATAGGAGAGAGCATTCATGAGAATCTGGTTAGTTACAATACTCAATTAACGGAAGTCGTGGGCAATTTCGAGAATACAATTGCAGAGCAAGGTTTTACGGCAGAAAATTGGGAGAAGACAGGCATTCCTGAACTGATCACGAACATCAATAATTTGAAAGATCCGCTAAGCGGACTTCAGGGTGAATAAGTTGAATTGATCTTAGCACCTTAAGACAATCAGTATGTAATCGAATACTTGAGAAGGGCGAGATATCGGAATGATTGAATTACCGTTATGCTCGCTTTTTTATTTTCCGAAAACGGATGCATATTTAATATCACAGGAGCTAGACTATATCATGTAAATAGGAGATGTATATGACATTTATCTCATATTTATATATGTGAAGATGATCTATGGTTTGACAAGGTCAGGACAGAGGCGTATGATAAGTATATAAGTTAATAAAATATAGTTACTTACTATAAGTTATGAAATGTACCTAAATATATTTTGCCAAAGGAGAGCTGAGTCATGACGGAGCACAATGGAAAAGTGATCATTATTACAGGTGGAGCAAGTGGTATTGGTAAAGAGACAGCACTTCAACTTTCGGATCAAGGTGCGACTATTGTTGTCGCTGACTATAATGAAGACGGAGCCAAGAAGCTTGCGGCAGAGATTGAAGCAGCAGGCGGAACAGCGGGCGCGTACAAAGTGGATGTATCCAAAGGGGACGAGATCAAAGCCCTGATCGACTGGACCGTAGAGCAATATGGTACGTTAAGCGGTATTTTCAATAACGCAGGCATTGGACTTGTGAAGCCTTTTCTGGAGATGGACCCGGAATCCTATCACAGAGTCATTGATGTAGATCAGCACAGTGTATACTACGGCATGTATTATGGCGCGAAAAAAATGGTTGAATTGAATGTACAAGGTACCATTGTAAATACAGCTTCGATCTATGGAAGTGTTGCCGCAGTAGGCAGCTTCAACTACAATGCAGCCAAGGCTGCTGTTGTCATGATGTCCAAATCCGGTGCACTGGAACTTGCTGAGCATGGAATTCGTGTAGTTGGTGTAGCACCTGGCTTTATTGAAACACCGATTCTGGGTGATGACAAAGCCATGAAGGATGCGCTTGCTACTCAACATATGCGTGGAGAGCTTATTCAACCGGAGAAAGTAGCCAGTGTGGTTACATTCCTGTTCAGTGATGCAGCAAGTGCAGTGAACGGTACAACCGTAGCCGTAGATGATGGATTCCTCAGCTTCAAAACCAAATAAAATAAAGTAAGTAACCCTTTTAATCTAAGGGAACTCATCTCAAAAAAAAGAAAAACAGAAAAAAACGGTGCAGAACGATTTATTCGTTTTGCACCGTTTTTGTATTTTCATTATAAAGTAATTGTGGCATATAAGACGGAAATAAGTTTGTCGAATCATCCCGAAATTTCAGAGATCGTGATACAATTAACAAGGTTATAGCTTTTTATCATTTTGTGGTGTCATAGACAATTCGAACGCCGAGAGAGCCATAACTCTCTTCTTTGTAATGACATTGAGAACAAGTTTTGGTCGAGCACAACGCATCGTTATGAACCTGTAATTTTTCGTTGCACTGTGGACATTTATTTTCAAAAAGAGTCTTCAACACGTTAAACATGCTTAATCACTCATTTCGGATTAATTTACTTGGTTTTCATTATAACGGATTATATTCACCTTGTATAGCACTTTTGAGTGGTATCGAGATGAGATTTATATTGCACGAAAGGAAGCGCATAACCGATGGATCTTCTGCTTTTTATCATCATGTTTATACTGGGTCTGGTCGGTTCATTCTTCTCCGGTTTGTTGGGTATTGGTGGGGCCATTATCAATTATCCGCTACTGTTATATGTTCCATCCTGGATGGGACTGGAGCCATTCTCAGCACATCAGGTATCTTCGATTAGTATGTTTCAAGTGTTTTTCGCTTCACTTGCCGGTGTGATTGCATTCCGCAGAAAAGTAAAAACGGGTAGAAGTGGTGGGGCGATCGTTCACCGCGGATTGGTGTTGTACATGGGCTCCAGCATTCTTGCTGGCAGTCTGATCGGCGGGTTCATATCCGGTCATCTGGACGGAAGAGTTATTAATCTGATCTATGGCATTCTGGCGATCATAGCAATTGTTCTCATGCTGATTCCCGGAAAGGGAAAGCTTGATACCTCAGCTCCTTTGGTGTTTAACCGATGGATTGCAGCAGGCACTGCTTTTGCAGTAGGCATTGTATCAGGAATTGTTGGTGCGGGTGGTGCCTTTATCCTTATTCCCATCATGCTGACAATTCTCAACATCCCCGTACGAACAACGATTGCTTCTTCACTGGCGATTGTATTTATCTCCGCCATTGGCGGCGTTATAGGGAAAATTACGGGTGGAGACATTCCGCTAGAACCCATTATATACACGGTGATCGGAAGTCTGCTAGGCGCATCCCTTGGTTCACGGGTTAGTTCGATGATCAATGTGAGGGTACTTCGATATGCATTAATCGTACTTATCGCCATCACAGCGGTCAAAGTCTGGTCATCCATTCTGTAAAATCACGTATATGGGAATGAACAATGACGATTTCGTAACCAAACGGTTGAATCGCCGTATATAGGTTATGAACATGAGCTGAAGCGTTGGATACACGATCAAATGAGTTCAGTTTTCGTCCATGGAGCACCTCATCTCCTTTCATGGATACATGTTTAACATTAATAGAAGTTGAGGTATCCACCCTATGAATAACGTACTAACAGAACAGGCTGATGCAGGATATCGGCTAGCTGAGCAGAAAGCATCTCAGTATTTTACTTCTCTTAGGCAGCAACTTATGGAAAATACGTATACAACAGCACTTACCCAAGATATTCATGTATGGCAAAAGAAACATATTCATCGTTTTGCCTGGCTTTCTCTTTTATCACCTAGCAAAAGAAAACCGGATCCCCGGGATGTTCATAGATATATCCACTGGATGAATACTACTGGTAAGCTGGATGATTACCTGGATCGGAGTATCTCCTATATTTATATGCGAGATCTGGGGCAAGCCCTCAATTCTCCAGATACGCAGGCCCGGATTCAGCACGTTGTTCAGAATACCAAAAAATACTTTATGGGCTCTGCCGCTGGGCGCAAAGGACAGCCTGATTATATCAGTCTGGCTGCGTTGTACCGGTGGGGACAGAAAGAGCACATTGAAACGGCTGTCATCTGGGTAATGAACAAATTAAAAAACGTATCATCCAACATCCCGAAGGAGCTGGATGCAGAGCAGGCGCAGCGGAAGCTCATCAAGATCATTCTCGGCGTGGTCCTTCATGTGGACGATGAGATGAACGAGCAGACACCACCTGAAGAGCGTGCGCGGAGGTTTGATGCGGCGATCAGACTTGGTTATTCGTATGGTTTGACGTATCCATTTGTGGATGACCTGCTGGATTCTCAAGCTTTGACTGTTCAGGAAAAAGAACAATATTCCCTGATGATACGCGATGCACTTCTTACAGGGGTTGTACCTGATCTGGGGGAGTGGAAAGGCAGCAATCTTGAAGTGATTGAATATGTACATTCCGAACTTCGGGAAGCATTTGAGTACATCAAGAACTACCAGCATCCAGAGAAACAGCGGACGTTCTTAGAGCAATCCTATGTCTTTTTTCAGTCGCAGGAGATTGATCGCAGCAAGAAATTAGCCAATGCGAATTATACCAATGAAGAACTGTACATTCCGATTATTATTAAATCTTCCTCTTCCCGATTAATCGTCCGGTCTGTACTCAGTGCGCCAGTGGATGAAGGATTCGATCTGCGGACGTTTTATTACGGGATCTATAATCAGCTGGCCGATGATTTTGCCGATATGTTTGACGATATGGAAGAAGGGGCAGTAACTCCGTATACGTACTATTTGAAGTACCGAGATCTGCGCCCTGATCTGATTAATCCATATGAATTGTACTGGGCAGTCATCTCTTACCTAATCCATGATGTATACAACTCCGACGCCAAAACCCGTGAGGTCATACTGGATCGTGCTATAAACGGTCTAAAGCGTTGTAAAGAACGGTTGGGGCAGCAGAAATATGATGAAGTGATGACAATCTTTGCCTCTGGGCAGCCCGAATTCAACCAACTGGTTCAACAGATGGTGCGAAAAGCAGATGACGTTGATTTCCTCGATAAATTGTTACGGGATCAGGTTGTGCTTCAATTGAAAAATGACAAGCAGGAGAAAGAGGAGTTCAAGCAGACCATTCGAACGGTTCGCGAACAGATTAATGTGGAGTTGCAGATTGCGAAACCAAATGGACTACATGAGATGAAAGAAACATTGATCGATGCAGCCAATTACAGTTTGCAGGGAGATGGAAAGAGGTTACGCCCCATATTAACTTGGGTTATGGGTGTGCGCGAGTATGGTCTACCTGAAACTTCTATCGTTCCGCTGCTAAGATCACTGGAGTACATGCATACCGCTTCCCTGATCTTTGATGATCTGCCTACGCAGGATAATGCTTCGACAAGGCGTGGACGTTCCACGCTGCATCAGGTACACAATAGCGCCACAGCAGAGCTTACTGGTCTGTTTCTCATTCAGAAGGCGATAGGAGAGCAATCCTCGTTGAATCGCTTTGATGCGGCAACTGTGCTCACGCTCATTCAATATTCGGCTGAAAAAGCAGAGGATATGTGTATGGGGCAGGCAATGGATCTGAACTCCAAAGGCAAGGAATTAACACTTGAACAGTTGAACATGATCTGTTTTTACAAAACAGGCATTGCCTTCGAAGCTGCACTGGTCATGCCAGCCATACTTGCCCAAGTGAAGGAATCGGAGATGGCTATGCTGAAAAAGTTCGCTTATCATGCGGGGATCGCCTTCCAGATCAAGGACGACTTGCTGGATTTCGAGGGAAATCATCTCATTCTTGGGAAACCTGCAGGTCAGGATGAGCGGAACAATAATTCAACCTTTGTGTCCATTCTTGGTGATGAAGGCGCGAAGAAAGCGATGTGGGAGCATTATTGTCTTGCTACAGATGCATTGAACGAGATGCCGAAACCTATTCCATTTTTGAGACATCTATTGGATTATCTTGTTGGTCGTGAGCGCTAAACTATTTTTCTCACCATTCCTTACTGCATGTGACTTATAATGATATATAACGACAAAGGTCGGGACTCCAGAGTAGTGGATCCCAGGCCTTTTTTGACTTTATAGACACAATTCTCTTAAAAAGATTTGTTTCAAAAGTTGGATTTCTGGGTATTAAGCAGGTACTGTTGTTTTAAAACTGACTAATTCTTATAGAACATCTTATATCAGGAAAAACGTTAGATTTCGACAATCTTTACATGAAGTTTATATGCCAAAAGGAGAGCTTATAATGCAGGTTCAAAAGGTCGATCATCATGAATTGTTCGAGCAGATCTATAACCAAGCCCCTATTGGAATTGCACTCGTTGCTCCAACAGGACAATGGATGAAAGTGAACCCTGCTTTTTGCTGTATGCTAGGTTATACAAGTGTTGAATTAATGGATCTCACATATCAGGATATTACACATCCGGATGATTCACCACAAGATATGATCTGTAGTTACGAGCTATGTGAAGGTACATCAAAAGAAAATCAATACGAGAAACGTTACATCAATAAAAATGGTGACATCTTATGGTGTTCAATACATGTTTCCTTGGTTCGAAGCGAATTTAACGATGAACCTCTTTATTTCATTTGCCATATTGTTGATATTTCCTATCGTAAACTGTCTGAACAAAAACTTCTACATAGTGAAGAAGTGTTCAAACTTATTACGGACCATGCTCAGGAGATCATTTATATTGCTGATTTAGAGGGCGTTTGTCGGTTCTGCTCACCGTCAGTCCAACAAATATTGGGTTATTCCCCGGAAGAAGTCATCGGCCGAAACAATAATGCTTCCTTTCACCCACAAGATCTGGAACGGATCTCACAGATGGATTTGACTAAAGGTAATCTGTTGAATATTAGAGTCCGCCACAAAGATGGGCATTATCTTTGGTTTGAAACCACATACAAGGTCTTTGGTGATGCGGAGCATGAACAACAGATTCTTACGATTGGACGAGATATATCAGAGCGAAAAAAACAAGAGGATATCAGTGCTGAGGCTGAACGGATTGCCTTAATTGGTAGTTGGGAATGGGATATGGTCAAAGACCATATTACATTTTCAGATCAGATCTTTGAGATTTTTGAACTTGAACGCACCTGCAAACCATATCGTATAAGTGATGTTTTTGATGTTATGAATTCCGAAGATATAGCCTCTATACAAAAACATATTACAGGGGTAAAACAGGGTGAACCGCTTGATTTTGAATACAAACACATCAGTTCTGATGGAAATGAGAAGTATCTTCACTTGCGCGGATTGATTACACTCGATGAGAATCGTCAGCCAATCCAGCTAAACGGAACACTACAGGATATCACTGAACGAAAACGCATCGAATTTAAATTGCAGGAATCTGTGGAGCGATACACTTCGCTTAAGAAATACAATCATGACGCCATTATCTCGTTTAACATGGATGGTAATATTATGAATGCAAATCCAGTAGCGGTGAAAATGACGGGCTGTCCCGTGGCTGAAATGATCGACACAAGTATAAGCAGATTTATCGGAGCCAGTAATCTGGGTCTGATTCTGGGCAGTAATTATGAGATGGCTGAAAAGGAGATCAACGCTGTTCGGCACACGGATGGATCTGAGACAGAAGTCTTGGCTACGCTTGCTCCAATTATTGTTAACCAATCCAATGTCGGGTTTTACCTGATTGCGAAGGATATTACGGAGCAGAAAAAACTACTTGTAGCCAAAGAAACGGCGGAGAGAATGAATAAGGCCAAAAGTGAATTTTTGGCGATGATGAGTCATGAAATCCGCACACCCATGAACGGTGTAATTGGGATGACCGATTTGCTCCTGGATACCCCTGGACTTAGCGGGGAACAAAAGGAATATATCGAAATCATCCAGAAGAGTGGAGATTCCTTGCTTGCCATCATTAATGATATTCTTGATTTTTCCAAAATCGAATCAGGCAAAACTGATCTGGTTGAAGATCCTTTTGATCTCGTAGAGATCGTGACCGAGACAGTGCAAATTGTAAAACCACTGGCTCGTGAAAAAAAGCTGGATGTTCGTATGTGCATAGAAGATGCTATTCCAACTCCGGTGTATGGTGATGCTTATCGACTTAAACAGGTACTTACCAATATCATCGGCAACGCGGTCAAATTCACTTTAGAAGGCGGCGTGGAAGTTAAAGTGGGAGTTAAGGAGCAGTGCAGCAATAACGTGCAGCTTTATTTTCAGGTAAAGGATTCGGGCATTGGCATTCCGGCTCAGAGGAAACAACAATTATTTGAACCTTTCTACCAACTGGACAATTTTATGACCCGCAAACCCCAAGGGACCGGTCTTGGCCTTGCCATTAGCAAGAAACTGGTGGAGCTTATGCAGGGCGAGATCTGGATTGAGGAATCGGATGAACCGGGTACAATATTTATATTTACCGCCCGATTTAAATTAAATAACGGTGAAGAAAACAACAGGTTGGATCAACAGCAGAAGAAGAGCAGAACATCAGCCTTGCGAATTTTAATCGCAGAAGACAATGAGGTGAATCAGCTCGTCCTTAGCAGAATCGTTGAGAAAAAAGGGCACTTTGTGGATCATGTGGCAGACGGTGTTGAGGCAGTCGAAGCGGTCAAACACAATTCGTATGATATTGTCTTCATGGATGTGCATATGCCAAGACTGAATGGCTTCGAAGCGACAAAAGTGATTAAAAATTCTTTGCACCCCGAGAGTTGTCCATACATTATTGCGGTAACTGCAAATGCGTTAAGAGGAGACATGGATAAATGTTTGAAGGCAGGCATGGATGCGTATGTCAGCAAACCGATTAAAATTGAGTCCATTATGCAAGTGTTGGAGACCTATTACATCAAAAATAATCTCTAAATATTAATCTCTGATTGCACTAAAAATGGATCGGCAATAGAGCCGCTAGCTTATCGTCAATAGGCTACCGGCTTTTTTGCTGTTCCATTACGTGGTCCACTCCTGTATGCCGCAGATGCGACTGTGCACAAATCCCTAAGGATTTTTGATCCATAATTTCGAGATGTCCATATATCCGAATTCCGCTGTCTGCATACCGAAGATGCTCTGATCCAGTTCAGCCTGCTTGTTCATGTGACAGCCATGCAAGATCCAGCAGTGATCACGTAGCAAGGCTTCAGCTTCATCCAGGAGCGCAGTACGTTCTGCCCGATGAAGCTTAGCGAAATGATCCAGTTTGTCATCCAGTAGAGACTGGAATGCAGGAGACATACACATATGAAAATGGTTGGACAGGTTTTTGAAAAAATGAATCATGCCGTACTGCCAATCTTCCTCCAGTATCTCTTCAGCGAGGATCAATTGTGCGTTCGTGGTTTCCTCTGAGTTGAAATAATCCACAACGGCTTGCATGCTGATGTTCAGACCGATGGACGCTGCACGGCACTGAAACCACTCTGCAACATCTGTATCCTTATTATGCTTATACGATAATGTTACCGTCTCACCCTGGTACCCACAGTTATGCAGCAGTTCAAGAGCATGCTCAAGAGAGGCAGCGGACCAGTCTTGGGCTGCACTTCTCCAGGGCAGAAAGCTGCTGGCTGGTGTGATCCGATTCCCACCGAGATCTCGGACAAGCGCGACCGAATCATAGACGATACGCAGAGCATGTCGAAATAGGGGATGATGATGGATGCCTTCCTTGTGAAAATTGAACAGCATATACTGACAACCAAGCGCCGGGTAATTGATACTGTTCGTCTGATCACAGCCTGTTGTGACACTCAATCGATCTGTACCCGGTAGCTCATAATAGCGATCATTCGGACTCAGGTCAGGCACAAACCAGAAATGGACTTGATCCAGATGTGGCCTGATTCCGTAGTACGCATCAAAAGCGGTAAGCTCCAGCACATCTTCATTCAGCTCAGAGATCTGAAAAGGACCGGTACCAATTAAGGTATTGGCTACATTGTAATCGTAGGGCAGGATCGTCATCCGAATACAACTGAACAGATGCAAGAAGAACCGATTAGGACGATGTAGAACAAACTTGATGCAGTAATCACCAGCTACTTCCGCACGTTCAATATCCCGATACAACCAGATGGACGGACTATGCACATCAATCAATCGTTGTAACGTCGCTTGAACATCCCGGGACGTCATGACACGTCCGTTGTGGAAACGTACACCTTTTCGGAGATAGAAGGTCCATAGGCGATGATCCTCGCTGCACTCCCACATGTGAGCCAGTGCTGGCAGGAAAGATTCTGTCTTGGCATCATAAGTGATTAATGTATTACAGACCTGGCTCAGCAGATAGGTTTCAAATGCAGTATAAACAAAGGCCGGGTCCAGATCACCTAACTGGCGTGACCTCATGATGCGCAAGATATCCTGACCTGAGGAAGTTTCATCGTGGCTGTGAAATCCCATCTGTTGATGGAGGGAGAGCATGAGCTGTTCTCGCAGTGAATCATGCATCTGAACGTTTCCGATGAGTTCAATGGCGTCTTTCATTTTGCCTTTACCCAAAAGTTCGGTAAAACTCGCTTCCAGCGCCTCATTCATGCTGCGCAGCATCGTTAGCTTCGAATGATGTCCACGACCACGTCCCGGTTGCCAATGGATGAAGCCCAGTTCTTCCAATTTTCTGAGAATGAATTTCACATTACGAGGGGTGCAGCACAGGGCAGCGGACAAGCTATCAATGGTTACAGCTACAGGTTCATGGAGCTTGAATGAAAGCTGTTCGGCCCCGGCGAGCCTTATAAAGTGTGTATGTAGGGTATCCATGGTCATGACTCCTCTATTAAAGGTGAAAAGTGTGATCATATGTTTACACTTTTCTTTCCCCCTTTTATCCTTACAATTATACATTAGAAGAGGTAGTTCAAAAAGTCCGCTTTTGATTACGAAAGATGCCTAAAGGCATCATCAGCATCGAATATGGAATTCAGCCGAAATGTCCGTTGCTCACGTAGTTTTCCCTACGCTCCGCTACTCCATTTCTAGCTTCATCCCATCTTCTCGGTACTGAAAACCG